>NZ_PIQO01000021.1 GCF_002844575.1 Heyndrickxia camelliae | reverse complement strand
TTCAGAGGAGGGTTTTGTCCCAGCCTCTTTTAATTTTCTTCAAGGTATTCAGACATTATTTCGTCTAATTGAAATTTTATACAATGGTAAATAAATAGCCCTATTAATGCAGATGGAAATCCAACTCGATCACTAGTTTCGGAAGGCAGCATTGGTTTCATTAAATTTGTATTAATATGGATATCTGCTATTTCCGCTAAATCTTCTTCGGCGGATTTAACTGTACCGGCAACAACAGCAAAAGGGACCTCATGTGCTCTTAATTTTTTTGCCAGCGAAATTGCTGCTTCATCTGAGGTAAAACGTGTAAAGATTAAGACACGGTCAGCGTCTGTTAAGCTGTTTTCATTTTGAAGAGGTGCAGCATATTTTAAGGGTTCAGCCCCTGAAAAAGCTTCACTGCATACTGCTTCCATTTCATTGAATCCTTTTATATAAACTTTTCCTTCTCCAATAGCTGCTTGAGCCAGAAGTCTAGCCGTATCCTCAATATCTTCTTCCTCTTTTTCAAATATTCTCTGTTGCAAACCATTTAATTGTGTTAAAAACATTTTTAACAAGGTTTAACACTCCATTCTCTTGGGTATATATTATTGGTCTGTCCACGTTCAGGAGGGAGGTATCCGTTCTAAATACATTTTTATTATCGTTAGCCTTTGACATTTAGCAGGAAAAATTCATACTTAAATAGAACTATACTTAGAAGAATAATACAATTAATATCATAAGACAAAGGGAAATACTCAAAAAGGAGAGGAGATAGCATTAATATTATTAAAAAATTCTTGTTTAGGTTGGAAGCCAAAATTAAACAAAGTGGATATATCCATAATCTAAGCTACATTATTTAGAAAGACTATACATAATTATTTTAAAACCGGAAAATTGGGGGTAAAAAAGATGGGTGAAGGGAAAGAAAAAATTCTGATTGTAGATGATCAGTTTGGTATTCGCATTCTGCTTAATGAAGTCCTGCAAAAAGAAGGTTACCGTACATTTCAAGCGGCCAATGGTGTTCAGGCGTTAGACATTACAGAAAAACATTCGCCTGATCTTGTGCTATTGGATATGAAAATTCCTGGAATGGATGGTATTGAGATATTAAAAAGGATGAGAAAAATTGATCCGGATATAAGAGTGATTATTATGACTGCTTATGGAGAATTAGATATGATTCAAGAGGCAAAAGACTTAGGCGCACTTACACATTTTGCTAAGCCATTTGACATTGATGATATTCGTTCAGCAGTAAGAAATTATTTACCTTTGAAAAAATAGTTCGGCATGAAATGTAATCCATACATATATTTGAAAAAAAGATATTTTTCATTGTAACACATTGTATAAAAGCCTTCCTATGTTGCTTGAAAAGGCTTCATTTAATCATAATTCTAATATGTAACAAAAGTAAAAATTTTAAATTTTACTTCTTCAAAATTTAGGCCTCGCTTATTGGTAAAAAAGGCGGTAGTTTGATATGATGAAATTGCCGTATAAACCTGTATGAAGTCAAAATGTTTGTGAATGATAATGATGAAACCTTTCTATAACATTTTGATAAGATGAAGGAGGAAATAGTATGCCATTAGTTTCTATGAAAGAAATGCTTAACAAGGCAAAAGATGGCCGTTATGCAGTAGGTCAATTTAATATTAACAATCTAGAGTTTACCCAAGCTATTCTTTTAGCTGCTCAAGAGGAAAACTCACCTGTTATTCTCGGAGTTTCAGAAGGTGCTGGTAAATATATCGGCGGATTTAAAACCGTTGTAAAAATGGTTGAAGGTTTAATGGAAGACTATAAAATCACAGTACCTGTTGCAATTCACCTAGACCATGGTTCTAGCTTTGAAAAATGTAAAGAAGCAATCGATGCTGGTTTCACTTCTGTAATGATTGATGCTTCACACCATCCATTTGATGAAAATGTGGAAATTACTTCTAAAGTAGTAGAATACGCACATTCAAAAGGTGTTTCTGTGGAAGCAGAGCTTGGAACTGTCGGTGGTCAAGAGGATGATGTTGTAGGTGGAATCATCTATGCAGATCCTAAGGAATGCCAAGAGTTAGTACAACGTACAGGAATTGATACTCTTGCTCCTGCACTTGGATCTGTACATGGTCCTTATAAAGGAGAACCAAACCTAGGATTTAAGGAAATGGAAGAAATCGGAGCGGCAACTGGTCTTCCACTAGTTCTTCATGGAGGAACTGGAATTCCTACAAAAGATATTCAAAAAGCTATTTCTTTAGGAACAGCAAAAATTAACGTTAATACTGAAAACCAAATTGCTTCTGCAAAACGTGTACGTGAAGTACTAGCTGAAAATACTGAAATGTATGATCCACGTAAATACTTAGGACCTGCACGTGACGCTATTAAAGAAACAGTAATCGGTAAAATCCGTGAATTTGGTTCTTCTAACAAAGCATAATAATATTTTTAACATAATCTATACAAACGCAGAATAAACATCAATGAGAAACCGCCTTTATAAAAGGGCGGTTTCCGTTTATTATTATAAGAAAGAAAAGCGAAACCGCCGCGCTCATCGACGTACAAACTGTAGAAATCAAAGTGCAAATTTCACCTGTATGGCTTCGACTGAGATAAAGGCAGCAACGGCGAGGGATTAGTCGATGCCCGCGCTTATCGTAGGGAGGAGACCGGAAGATTGCTAGTCGATTGTCGGTGCAGCTAGAAAAGACGCTAATTATATGAAACGGAGTGATAACTAGTGAAGTTCTTTATCGATACAGCAAATATGAATGAAATTGAAAAGGCATATGAATTGGGTATTATTTCTGGGGTAACAACAAATCCATCTCTAGTAGCGAAAGAAAATATTTCATTTGAAGAAAGGTTGAAGGAAATTACCGCATTAGTTCCTGGATCTGTGAGTGCTGAGGTTATTGCTCTTGATGCAGAAGGGATGGTTAAGGAAGGAAGACAGCTTGCAAAAATTGCACCGAACATAACGATTAAAGTTCCGATGACTCCGGAAGGCTTAAAGGCGGTACATACTTTTGCGAAAGAAGGAATAAAAACGAATGTCACCTTAATTTTCAGTGCCAATCAAGCATTAATGGCTGCAAGAGCCGGAGCATCCTATGTTTCACCATTTCTTGGGCGCTTAGATGATATTGGACAAAATGGGGTAGATCTTGTTCGTACTATTGCTGAAATTTTTGCAATTCATGGAATAAATACAGAAATAATCGCAGCCTCTATTCGTCATCCGCAGCATATAACAGAAGCCGCCTTAGCTGGTGCACATATTGCTACGGTACCTTACAAAGTAATTATGCAGCTATTTCAACATCCGCTAACGGATAAGGGTATCGAAGCCTTTTTAAATGATTGGAATAACCGTAAGTAATTGTTTTATGCTATATTTAAAAGGTGTTAGAAAATGCCAAAAAAATCCCTAAAAATTATTTACATGTTTTTAGGATATTAGTTTATACTAACAACAATACTGTCTTTTTTATTGATAACATTAATGGTAATGAAAACCATTTGATAAATAAGAACCATGGAAGGGAGTTTAAAATGGAAAAGCTTAAAATTGCAGGGGGATACCCACTAAAAGGAACAATAAAGGTTAGTGGTGCAAAAAATAGTGCGGTTGCCCTAATTCCTGCTACTATTTTAGCAGAATCCCCTGTAACGATTGAAGGACTACCCGATATTTCTGATGTGCAAATATTAAAGTCATTATTAGAAGAAATTGGTGGGAACGTAACATTTGAAAATGGAGACATGATGGTAGATCCAAGGTCAATGGTTTCCATGCCGCTTCCGAATGGTAAGGTAAAAAAATTACGTGCGTCTTATTATTTGATGGGTGCAATGCTTGGCAGATTTAAAAAGGCTGTTATTGGACTGCCTGGAGGATGTCATTTGGGACCTCGTCCAATTGATCAGCATATTAAAGGATTTGAGGCACTTGGCGCAAAGGTTACGAATGAACAAGGAGCCATTTATTTACGTGCAGACGAATTAAAAGGTGCACGCATTTATTTAGATGTAGTAAGTGTGGGTGCAACGATTAATATTATGCTGGCAGCCGTCAAGGCAAAAGGTAAGACCATTATTGAAAACGCTGCAAAGGAACCAGAAATAATTGATGTAGCCACACTCTTAACGAATATGGGTGCTAAGATTAAGGGTGCTGGGACTGATATCATTCGAATAGAAGGAGTAGAAAGCCTTACTGGTTGCAAGCATACCATTATTCCTGATCGAATCGAAGCCGGGACTTATATGATTTTAGGTGCTGCCGTTGGAGAAGGTGTCTTGATAGATAATGTGATTCCACATCATATGGAATCATTAATTGCAAAATTAAGAGAGATGGGCGTACCGATAGAAACAGGCGATGAACAAATTTATATCGGTAAAGGGGAACAATTAAAGGCTGTAGATATTAAAACGTTAGTCTATCCGGGATTTCCAACTGATCTTCAGCAGCCATTTACATCTCTATTAACAAGAGCTGATGGAACCGCTGTGGTAACAGATACCATATATTCAGCAAGATTTAAACATATTGATGAATTAAGAAGAATGAACGCGAATATTAAGGTGGAAGGCAGAGCGGCTATCGTGAACGGTCCAGTCACGTTGCAAGGTGCAAAAGTAAAAGCAAGTGATCTTCGTGCAGGAGCTGCTCTCGTTATCGCAGGATTGATGGCCGAAGGGATAACTGAGGTTTCCGGATTGGAACATATTGATAGAGGATACAGCGATTTAGTTGATAAGTTAAATGGCTTAGGAGCTACCATTTGGCGTGAAAAAATGACGGAAGAAGAAATTGAGCAGCTTAAAAACTAATATTGAATAACCCCTACTATTTAATTAAACTGTATAACACATTGAATATTAAATATGTTATAATAATCAAGTCAATGTGATATACAATTAATCGAATGATGTGTAATAAATTTTTAAGGTAGTAGGGGGAAAAGGCAATGGAACGAAGTCTATCTATGGAACTTGTCCGTGTAACGGAAGCAGCTGCACTTGCTTCAGCAAGATGGATGGGGCGTGGTAAAAAGCCGGAAGCGGATGATGCTGCTACGAGTGCGATGAGGGATGTATTTGATACAATACCAATGAAAGGCACAGTTGTTATTGGAGAAGGTGAAATGGATGAGGCGCCAATGCTATATATTGGCGAGAAGTTAGGAACCGGTTACGGTCCTCGTGTGGATGTAGCTGTTGACCCGCTGGAAGGGACAAATATTGTTGCATCTGGAGGCTGGAATGCATTAGCTGTTTTAGCTGTTGCAGATCACGGGAATTTACTTCATGCTCCTGATATGTATATGGATAAGATTGCAGTAGGACCGGAAGCAGTGGGACAGATTGATATTAATGCTCCCATTATGGATAATTTAAAAGCAGTGGCGAAGGCGAAGAACAAAGATATTGAAGATGTAGTGGCTACTGTATTGAATCGGCCACGACATGAACATATTATTGCCCAACTTAGAGAAGCAGGTGCTCGTATAAAATTAATTAATGATGGCGATGTTGCCGGGGCAATTAATACAGCATTTGATCATACTGGTGTAGACATTTTGTTTGGTTCTGGCGGAGCACCGGAAGGAGTTATTGCAGCAGTAGCATTAAAATGTCTTGGTGGTGAAATACAAGGCAAACTTTTACCTCAAAATGATGCAGAAGTAGAGCGTTGCAAAGGTATGGGGCTGGACCTTCACAAAGTATTAAGAATGAATGATCTAGTGTGTGGGGACGATGCTATTTTTTCTGCCACTGGAGTAACAGATGGTGAGTTGCTTCGCGGTGTCCAATTTAAAGGCTCCTATGGTTCAACCCATTCCATCGTGATGCGGGCGAAATCTGGTACTGTTCGTTTTATTGAAGGGCAGCATAGCCTAAAGAAAAAGCCTAATCTTGTCATTAAGCCTTAATTAGGATGTCTTGTTCTTATTAAATGGTAATGTTTGCAAATTGTTAATCCAATTGCAGACTTAGTTTTGGGATGACTCTTCTGTTTCAAATCATTTTCATTCTTTACTTATTAAAGGATGTATACAAGCATTTTTATTAAAAATCCTTGTATAGGAAAAGAACTCTAAGTGGAATCAAGAGGTGGTTTCACATAAGTGGCCACCTTTTGCAAAGCAAACAGTCTAAAACTATTCCGATAAGAAAGAGGATTATCACCCCATTCCTTATTTTTCAACTCAAGTTCTTCCTTCATATTTTGTTCTTTCATATATATAATTGCTTTAAAAAGCAGTAAAATTTCAGAAAATAACCTTTCATGTTGATTCTTTTCAATAAATATGGTTAAAATAGATATTGTTTTAAAAATTTTTTTCGAATTCATTATTTCTCTTCGTGTATTGTTCAACAAATTAATCATGGTTAATTTGGGGCATCTTTTCTTTAAGTTACCATTCTGAGGTAAATGGAAGAATAGATTTCCAAAAAAAAGAAAGAAGTAATACAGTTTAAGAAAAGAGCCTTTGTTAAAATGAATGAATAAGAAAGCTTTTTATGCACTCCATAAACTTCTTAATATTCAGTCTCTTCTTACAATAATAAAAATCTATTCCTACCATTAACAATTTCAAAAAATATAAAAGTGTGGTGTATATATGGAAGGTTTATCAATTACAAGTCTTGAAAATATGACATTAAAGGAGCTATATTCATTAGCTCGAGAATATAAAATTTCCTATTATAGTAAATTGACAAAAAAGGAACTTATTTTTGCTATTTTAAAGGCTAGAGCGGAGCAAGAGGGCTACTTTTTTATGGAGGGTGTCTTAGAGATTATCCAATCGGAAGGTTTCGGGTTCCTTAGACCAATTAACTACTCTCCAAGTTCAGAAGATATTTATATCTCTGCTTCACAAATTCGTAGGTTTGATTTGCGTAATGGCGATAAAGTTTCCGGTAAAGTTCGACCTCCAAAAGAAAATGAACGCTACTATGGATTACTGCATGTAGAAGCTGTGAATGGTGATAATCCAGAGTCAGCAAAAGAACGTGTCCATTTCCCTGCCTTGACGCCACTATACCCAGATCGTCAAATTAATTTAGAAACAACTCCAACAAAGCTATCTACAAGAATTATGGATTTAATTGCTCCAGTTGGTTTTGGACAACGTGGATTAATTGTTGCGCCTCCAAAAGCAGGAAAAACGATTCTTTTAAAAGAAATTGCTAATTCTATTACGGAGAACCATCCTGAAGCAGAACTGATTGTCTTATTAATAGATGAGAGACCAGAGGAAGTAACGGATATTGAACGTTCCGTCGCTGCAGAAGTTGTTAGCTCCACATTTGATGAGGTTCCGGAAAATCATATTAAAGTAGCGGAGTTAGTACTGGAACGTGCTATGAGACTAGTAGAGCATAAGAGAGATGTTATCATTCTTATGGATAGTATTACTCGTTTAGCACGTGCATACAATTTAGTTATTCCTCCAAGCGGACGAACTTTATCAGGAGGTATTGACCCTGCTGCATTTCATAGACCAAAACGGTTCTTTGGAGCTGCACGGAATATTGAAGAGGGCGGTAGTTTGACCATACTTGCAACCGCATTAGTAGATACGGGCTCAAGGATGGATGATGTGATTTACGAGGAATTCAAAGGAACAGGTAATATGGAGCTCCACTTAGATCGCTCGTTAGCGGAAAAACGAATCTTCCCGGCAATTGACATTCGTCGTTCCGGTACACGTAAAGAGGAATTATTAATTCCAAAAGAACATTTGGACAAGCTATGGGCTATTCGCAAATCAATGACAGATTCACCAGATTTCGCGGAGAAGCTTTTGCGGAAGCTGCGACAAACTAAGACCAATCAGGACTTCTTCGAGTTGTTGACGATGGAGATGAAGAAAAGTCCTTCAGGTACTGGAAAACGAACAGTTTAATGTTAAGAGGGAGGATTCTGTTAAGTAAATGCAAGGTCTTTCCTTAATCCAGATTGGAGAAAGTTTGTAAGAAAATTGGAAATGATTTATTGTAATTGTACAGTTGCATTTCGATAGAGTGCTTGCTATAATTAATTCATGTGTTTATGAAAAATTCTTGCGGGTTACCGCAAAGGAATATATAACTCTGTCTCGAAATGATTCAGGGCAAAGGAGATGAAAAGAATGAAAGCAGGTATTCATCCTGATTACAAAAAAGCGCTAGTTAAATGTGCTTGTGGTAATGAATTTGAAAGTGGTTCAGTGAAAAGTGAGATTCGTGTAGAGGTGTGCTCTGAGTGCCATCCATTCTATACTGGACGTCAAAAATTTGCTTCTGCAGATGGACGTGTTGACCGCTTCAATAAAAAATACGGTCTTAAATAAGATAAGCTTGATAGCTTTATGCTACAAGTTGAATAACCTGAAAAACAGGCAAGATTGCTTGCCTGTTTTTTATTGTCCAATGGAATTATAAAACCTAGGCGTATGGTTAATTTCTTTACAATTTGTCTACGTTTAGCTTTAGCGTCTATCGGCTAGTGGATTTCTACGTCTCCTCCCTACGATAAGTCAACATCGGCTCGCTCGTGAGCAATCTCGGTGTGTTTCCTTTATCTCAGTCGAAGACTGCGAAATCCGTATGCTGTAGATTAAGGCGCTATGCATTTTTTAATTCGCGCAAATTTAATATAATGAACGATAATTAGGTAAATCAGGGGAGGATGAACGGAAGAAATGTATATATTGAATCATCATTCTGGCTGGATTGAGGTTATTTGTGGAAGTATGTTTTCCGGTAAATCGGAGGAATTGATCAGACGTATTCGTCGTGCCCAATTCGCCAAACAAGAAATCCTTGTTTTTAAGCCGAAAATAGATAATCGCTATAGTGAAGAATCAGTTGTTTCCCATAACGGTACCTCTGTTATTGCTCACCCAATCGAAATGGCAAAGGACATTTTCAACTTTATTCATGACAAGGTAGATATCATTGCCATTGATGAAGCTCAGTTTTTTGACCATGAAATTATAGATGTAGTACAAGCTTTGGCGAATAAAGGATATCGTGTTATTCTAGCGGGGCTTGATCAAGATTTTCGTGGTGAACCTTTTGGGCCAATGCCACAATTAATGTCAGTTGCTGAGCAAGTAACTAAGTTGCAAGCGGTGTGTACTATTTGCGGCTCCCCTGCAAGTAGAACACAAAGATTAATTAATGGGAATCCAGCTTGTTATGAAGATCCTGTTATCTTAGTTGGTGCATCGGAGGCATATGAAGCACGGTGCCGTCATCATCACGAAGTGCCATCTGGAAAGAGTATTCAAATCAATCAAGTAGTTAAATCAAACTAAGCCTGACAATCGGGTTTAGTTTTTTTGTTTTTTAGGACTCGGATATTTTATTCAAGAAGTTTCCATAATAAACATATGGAGGTGTTTGTTTGTGTGGAAACCGTTTATATGTATTTTAGTATGCTTAATCATGACTGGCTGCAGCCTACAGAACAAAGATGAAAAGGCTGAAAATGGCGAAAACGGGCACGTAAAATACCAGCGTTTAAGCTCGGAGTCTCCCGATCCATCTCGCAAACAGGTAGATTTGAATGGTCAAACGGAAACTTTAGGAGCCGAGGTCAATACAGCGAAGAGAATTATGAGAACTTATAAAGAATACCAGCTGGTCTCCGTCTCTATAAACGGAAATAATATGTGGGTAACTGCTCATACCAGAAATAGAATGAGTACACATGAAAGAATGAGAAGAGAAGCAGATGTGCATAAAAGATTAAAAAAAGCCCTACCGCAGTATAGGATAAATGTAAAATTGGAAGAAAAATAAAGATCTGATACTAAAGTCATTTTTAATGTATCGGATCCTAATTCTTGCATTAAAGTATACGAAGGTGAAATTAAAAAATATATTTCCCCCATCTAAACTCCAATAGAGAGCACTTATGCTTTTTTCATAGTTGCTTTACGGTAAATCCTGAGTATTATATAATAGTACCAGTGTGGAAAAAATGAACGTAAAGCAATAGTCCCTTATATCTGGGGCTATAAGATTGAGGTGAGTGCCATGTTTGATCGATTACAAGCTGTGGAGGATCGCTATGATAAGCTAAATGAGCTTTTAAGTGACCCTGCTGTGATAAATGATACAAAAAAATTAAGAGAATACTCAAAGGAACAATCTGATATTCAAGAAACAGTTCAAGCATATCGCGAGTATAAAGAGATTAGTCAGCAATACAAAGATGCAAAAGCAATGCTAGAAGAAAAGCTTGATCCTGAAATGCGTGAAATGGTAAAGGAGGAAATCGGGGAGTTAGAGGAGCAAATTCAAAACCTCGAGGAACGTCTCAAAATCCTTCTTATTCCTAAGGATCCTAATGATGATAAGAACGTTATTATGGAAATCCGTGGAGCTGCCGGCGGTGACGAGGCTGCATTATTCGCTGGTGACCTATATCGCATGTATAGCAGATATGCTGAATCACAGCGCTGGAAAACGGAAGTAATTGAAGCTAGCACTACTGGTGTAGGCGGATATAAAGAAATTATTTTTATGATTAATGGACATGGGGCCTATTCAAAATTAAAATTTGAAAACGGTGCACATCGTGTTCAGCGCGTTCCTGAAACCGAATCAGGAGGAAGAATTCATACTTCAACAGCAACCGTTGCGGTTTTGCCTGAAGCGGAAGAAGTTGAGGTGGAAATCCATGAAAAGGATATTCGCGTGGATACGTTTGCTTCCAGCGGTCCTGGCGGTCAGAGTGTTAATACAACCATGTCGGCTGTACGGTTAACGCATTTACCAACTGGAATCGTTGTTTCCTGTCAAGATGAAAAATCCCAGATTAAAAATAAGGAAAAAGCGATGAAGGTTCTTCGTGCACGTGTATATGATAAATTCCAGCAAGAAGCGCAAGCAGAATATGATGCAAACCGTAAATCTGCTGTTGGGACTGGAGATCGTTCTGAACGTATTCGTACTTATAATTTCCCGCAAAATCGTGTTACGGACCACCGTATTGGTTTGACCATTCAAAAGCTTGACCAAATTCTGCAAGGAAAGCTTGATGAAGTTATAGATGCATTAATTTTAGAAGACCAATCCAGTAAACTTGAAAGTGTGGACGAATAATGGTCGGGCACCTTAAAGTGTTTGAAGCCCTCAAATGGGCTTCTTCTTTTTTACAAGAAAATAATCGAGATGCAAATGCTGGTGAAATTCTACTTTGTGCGTTTCTACGTAAAACGAGGGCTCAACTGTACGCAGATGTAAGAATGGAACTTCCTTCAGATATTCAAGTGAAATTCGAACATGCTGTAATGGAACATGCGCAAGGAACACCTGTACAGCATATTATTGGTTATGAGGAGTTTTATGGCAGGAAATTTCGTGTGAATGAACATGTTTTAATACCAAGACCAGAAACGGAAGAGTTAGTTTTAGGCGCTATTCAGCGTATAGGGAAACATTTTCCGGACAAAAGTGGTTTAAAGATGGTCGATGTTGGCACTGGAAGTGGGGCTATTGCGGTTACCATGAAACTGGAATGTCCATTTTTATCCGTTACTGCAATAGATATTTCACCATATGCAATATGTGTTGCACAGGAAAATGCAAGGGAGTTAAATGCTGATATTAGCTTTAAACAAGGTGATTTGCTTCAGCCGATGATAGGTGAGGAAAAGGTTGATATTGTTTTATCTAATCCCCCTTATATTCCAGACCGGGACATAGACATGCTTTCTGCTGTGGTTAAAGACCATGAGCCGCATCTTGCTCTATTTGGGGGAAAAGAAGGATTGGACTTTTATGTTCGCTTTATGGAGGAATTGCCATCCGTTATCTCCAATCATGCTCTTATTGGTTTTGAGATTGGAGCTGGTCAAGGGGAGCAAGTTGCGAAACTACTAACAGAAACCTTTGCTAACAGTAAGGTAGAAATTGTAAATGATATAAATGGAAAAGATCGAATGGTATTCTGCATGATACCGGGTTCTAAGTAACCCGGTATTTTATTTTATCCGATGAATAAACACAACCAAATCTAAGAAAATTTTTTCAAGTTTACTAGTTTAAGAATTCCTCCTTTTGTCCAAACTGTTTTTAGAAGGATGGTGTGGGCAATGAAAAACAAATCTATCGCATGGATATATATTGTTGTATTATCTCTTAGTACTATATTGAGTTTATATATACCAAAACAAGAAACTGCGGCAAAGGACACGATAGTCATTCCAAAAGAGGCAATACGACTAAGAATATTAGCAAATAGTGATACTCCTGGCGATCAGGCATTAAAGAGAAAAGTAAGAGATGAGGTAAATAAAAATATAACAAAATGGGTGCAAAATATTGATTCTCTTAAAACAGCTCGTAAAGTTATTAAATCTCATTTGCCGGATCTAGAACAAATTGCTTTAAATGTAGTAAAAGAAGAAAATAGCAATCAAGCCGTAAAGGTAGAATTCAGTAAGGTACAGTTTCCTACAAAGCTATATGGGCAGTATTTATATCCAGCAGGGAAATATGAAGCTATTTTGATTACTCTGGGTAAGGGTGAAGGAGCAAATTGGTGGTGTGTCCTGTATCCGCCGCTATGCTTTTTAGACTTTTCTAATGGAGTGGCTGTAAGTCCAGGAATTGATGAAGATAAAAAAGTAAAAAATGATAAAGAGCCAAAAGCAAAAACTAATTCCATTACAAGCCCTAAAAAGAAAGAGGATACTACTATTAAGAATAATAGTAAAAAACAAGAAGAAAAGGAGATATCCACAAAGGAACAAAATCAAGTGGAGAAAACCGAGAGTAAACCTAAGGCTCCAGTTTTTACAGCGGAAAAAGACGATGATGTACAAGTAAAGTTTTTTGTTGTAGAACTGTTTAAAAAAATATTTTAGTACAGAAAAGCGCATTCATGCGCTTTTTCTTAATGGATTTCGCAGATATATTTCTCATTTTCTTGTTCTATTTTATGCCTCATTACATATGGATGAAGTATAGAAGATTGCTAGATTCAATCAAAATAACAGGAAAGGTATGAGAAAATGGTAGAGATGATTCGTCAAGCAGAAAATGCAGATATGGATAAAATTATTGCCTTTTTAACAGATGCAAAATTAAACTGTGATGGAATAAAAGAAAGGATAGACTATTTTGTATTAAGTGAGGATGAAAAAGGAAATATAACATCGGTACTGGGAATTGAGCCTGTCGAGAGAATTGGAGTTCTCAGGTCACTTGCTGTTCGCTCCACTGTTAAAGAAGAGGGACTTATACAACTTTTTCAACATGTGTATAACTTGGCAAAATATAAAAAGTTGTCCACATTAATGTTGATTACAAATAAGGAAGTGTTTATTCCTCTATTACAGATTATGGGTTTTGAGAGGGTGACAAATGAATCTGTACCGGAAGAACTCCAATATTCTTCGCATGTAAAGCAAGTAGGGACATTAGATGGAATTATTTTTATGAAGAAGGCAATTTAGTATATATGGAATTGTTTTATTCACATAATTCCCAATAGTTATCCACTGTAAATGCAAAATTATCCACATTATGTGGATAATCCCTTGTTGAATGCTATCCTATTCAGTATAATTTTTACCATAATGGTCTAGACATTCGACAAATATCTACTTTTTCCAATAATTTTATTGGAGAAGCGTCAAAATAGAAAAGGTGAAAAGAAATGAAAACATTAAAATGGAATGTGGATAATAATGTGGATAATTTAGAAAGTAATCCACAAGTTGTGGAGGCAGCCAATTTACTTAAACAAAATGAAGTGGTAGCGTTCCCGACAGAGACTGTATATGGATTGGGAGCGAATGCAACCTCTGATGAAGCAATTGCGAAGGTATATGAAGCGAAAGGAAGGCCAAGTGATAATCCGCTCATCGTCCATATTGCGGATTTTTCTCAATTAAATGAATTAGTATTAGAGATTCCGAATACAGCCAAGAAATTAATAAAAAAGTTTTGGCCAGGACCTTTAACCATTATTTTCAAAGTTAAATCCAATGCGGTCTCCAAAAAGGTAACAGCGGGATTAGATACTGTAGGTATTAGAATGCCTGATCATCGGCTGGCATTAGCACTTATAAATGCAGCTAATTTGCCGATTGCAGCGCCGAGTGCAAATAGCTCAGGAAAACCAAGTCCAACAACTGCAGAGCATGTGAAAGAAGATTTAAATGGGCGAATTTCTGGTATTTTGGATGGCGGTGAAACAGGTATTGGGGTGGAGTCAACGGTTGTGGATTGTACATCGGAAGTTCCTGTTATATTACGTCCAGGCGGTATAACAAAGGAAGCGATGGAAAGAGAAATTGGGAATGTGGAAATTGACCCTGCTCTACATGAGAATCTAGAGTCCAAGCCGAAAGCACCAGGGATGAAATATACACATTATGCACCTAATGCCCCTGTTTATTTAGTGGATGGTCAACCGGAATTTATTCAGCAGTTGGTGAATAAATGCCATGATGAGGGTTTAGCTGTTGGTGTAATTGCTACGGAGGAAACCGCTAATATGTACGATGCGGATGTTGTTAGGGCTTGCGGTAGTCGTGAGGATTTATTCACTGTAGCAAATAAGCTTTACGATACCTTAAGGTCTTTTAATAGTAAGAATGTAGATATTATTTATTCAGAGGTTTTTCCAACAGAAGGAGTAGGACTTGCTATTATGAATAGATTGGAAAAGGCAGCGGGTCATAAATGGATTTATGGGAATGAATCGCCAAAATTTTAAAGGGATTATCTGATTTTTATTTCGATGATTCTAAACCTACTTCGGTATGCATAAGTATTCAATAGGCATGTCCGAAGGAGGAAAAAATATATGACAGGAGTCATCGCAGAACTATTCACATTAATGTTAATGGCCTTTGCGCTAGGAATGGATGCATTTTCAGTTGGAATTGGAATGGGGATGTTCCAACTCCGCTATAAACAAATATTCTATATAGGACTAACCATCGGCTTTTTTCATGTTTGGATGCCTTTGATTGGAATGCTTGCAGGCCATTTTCTATCTGATACATTTGGAACTATAACCAAATATATTGGAGGAATTTTAATTATCGTGCTTGGCATACAAATGATTATTTCCAGTTTTAAAAAAGAGGAGCGAAATATTATTAAGCCGGAGGGCTGGGGGCTTCTGTTATTTGCATTTAGTGTAAGTTTGGACAGCTTTTCGGTGGGTTTGTCTTTGGGAATATTTGGTGCAAGGGCCGCTGCAGTAGTCGTCTGCTTTGGAATTGCTGCAACCATCTTGACTTGGGCAGGGCTCATCATTGGTAGAAAGGCACAAGGCTTGCTTGGTACATATAGTGAAGTCTTAGGTGGAAGCATTCTTTTTGCTTTTGGCATTAAATTACTTTTACCATAAAGAAACACACTGTTAGGTGTGTTTTTTTAGTTAACAAGCGGTATTGCTGGATACTTTCCGCGAGTACTTCTTGTATATTTCACAAAATATTATTATTCTTTTGGGATATTGACTATGGAAACTAGGTCTTTTCCACTATAATAAAAGCAAAAACTTTGAAACAATATCCTCAAAAAATGGAGGTTATAACACATTGAATATTTTATTTATCTGTACTGGTAACACTTGCAGAAGCCCAATGGCAGAAGCGATTTTAAAAAATAAAAAAATGGACGATATAAAGGTTAGATCAGCAGGAATTTTTGCCTCAAACGGAAGTAATGCAGCGGAGAATGCTATTAAAGTACTTCAAGAAAACAATATTCATCATCAGCATTCATCCAAGATGCTGACAAAAGAAGATATACAATGGGCGGATTATATTTTTACCATGACGGAAGGACATAAAGAAACGGTTATCTATCAACACCCTCAGGCTGCAGATAAGACTTTTACGCTAAAGGAGTTTGTCTATGATTCTAAAGTCGACATGGATGTAAATGATCCTTATGGAGGGAGCCTTGATATATATAGAAAAACGTACATGGAGTTGGAAGAGCTTATTAAAGAGATGATGAAAAAATTATGAAAGAGGTACTTCAAATGGGGAAAAAGAGATATAAATTCAGCTTAAGGAAAAAGCTAGTCTTATTTGTAACCATTTTGGCAATTATTACATACTCTACTAGTATGTTCTGTTTGAATTTTGTTTACAGCCATTTTGCTATAAAAATGAGTGAATCTTTATTTACCCTAATTACATTATTACTAGGGGTTATTTGGACAGGTATTCTAGCGTTTTTGGTGGCAGGATTTATTACGAAACCATTACAACGCTTAGAAAAAGCGGCAATAAGTGCTAGTCAAGGAAATATACATACAGATGTTTTATTACCTAAGTCAGATGATGAAATTCGCTCTTTGGGGTTGGCTTTTAATGATATGTTAGCTAATCTACGAGAAATGGTACAAAGTATTGAAGCGAATTTTCAACAAACAAACGAGAATGTCATCACCATTTCTGAAAAGGCTTCAAGTGCACGGGCACAAGCTGGGGGGATTGCCCAAACAATTAGTGAAATTGCGGCAGGAGCTGAAAGTTCTGCAATTGCCATTCAATCAACAGCAGAATCAGCGCAAGATATGATACGGATTGCAGAGCAGGTACAGGATAACGCTAGATCATCAGAACAGGTTTCAACAGAAATGCTCGCAGAATTAAAGGAAAGTCAAGATGTCGTGTTTTCTCTTGTCAACGGAATAGAAAAATTGGCTAAAGAAAATCAAGACTCTTTACAAGCAGTTAAAAGATTAGAGGACAATGCAAAAGAGGTTGAGCAAATTATTTTACTTGTTGGAGACATTGCAGCACAAACAAATCTCTTAGCATTAAATGCATCCATAGAAGCAGCACGTGCTGGAGAGCATGGGAAGGGATTTGCTGTTGTAGCTGAAGAGGTTCGGAAACTTGCGGATGAAAGCGGGAAAGCAGTTCAAGGAATTACAGAATTAATCCATCGAATTCAACAAGAAGTGGAGAGTGTTGTTGAGCATATTTCTAGTCAGGTTGAGTCTGCTAATCAAGAAGCGGCAAAAGGAACAAAAACAAATCAGGTGATTGAAAAGATGACAGAAATTATTCATGAGGTTGCAGAAAAAGTAAAGGGCATCTCCGGTTTAGTCGATAGGCAAATGGAGAGTATTCAACTGACATCCCAGCAATCACAAGAGGTTGCAGCTATTGCTGAAGAAACGTCTGCTGGGGCAGAAGAAGTAACAGAAGCAACGAAGGAGCAAGCGAATGTGATGGAAACCATTGATCAATTAGCATTTGATTTGAAAGGTCATGCTGAAAAATTAAAAAGTACAATTGCGCGTTTTCATTTATAAGCCGAGACATAATGTCTTGGTTTTTTATTTTATTTTCAGGAAAGCTTTCTTATTTATATTTTTGATGGAATATGTGAAAATTATAGTAGATAAAAGAAAGGGGAACTGACAATGAAAGTAGCATTGGCATCTGATCACGGGGGCATTCACATTCGTGAGGAAATAAAAGGATTATTAGAGGAAATGGGGTTGGAATACGAAGATTTTGGCTGTGACTGCGAAGAATCCGTAGACTATCCTGATTATGCATTGCCTGTAGCGGAAAAGGTAGCTAGAGGGGAGTTTGATAGAGGGATTTTAATATGCGGAACGGGGATAGGCATGAGCATATCTGCCAATAAAGTAAAAGGAATTCGGTGTGCCCTAGTACATGATGTATTCAGTGCGAAGGCGACTCGCCAGCATAATGATAGTAATGTATTAGCGATGGGGGAAAGAGTTATTGGTCCGGGACTTGCTAGAGAAATTGCAAGAGTATGGCTCACAACGGAGTTTGAAGGTGGACGTCATGCGCGACGTATTGAAAAGTTAACCACTTACGAAGAAACACACTCATAAATAAGGGAGGTATCCCGATTTGAAAAGTGATCTAGCCCAAATAGAGAAACAGTTACAAACAATACTAATGGATTTTTCATCCCAAGTTACTTTAAAAAAAGGGCAGGTAATGGTAATTGGGTGTTCTACATCGGAAGTAATGGGAGAAAGAATAGGCACTTCGGGAACTATGGAGGTAGCCTCCTTAATATATGATAATCTCTATTTTTTTGCTAAAAAACACGGGGTTCATCTTGCATTCCAGTGCTGTGAACATTTAAATCGTGCGCTTGTAGTAGATCGAAAGGTAGCAGAGAATAAGGGGTGGGAAGAAGTAGCTGTTATCCCTGTTAGGAAAGCTGGAGGAGCAATGGCAACCTATGCTTATGAACATCTTGAAGACCCTATCTTAGTAGAGTTTATCAAAGCGGATTTAGGAATGGATATCGGGGATACTTTCATCGGAATGCATCTAAAACATGTTACAGTCCCTGTTCGCGCTTCACTAAATCAAATAGGATCTGCACATGTGACCTTAGCCAAAACACGTCCGAAACTAATCGGAGGCCCGCGAGCAGTATACGAATAATAACGAGTCTGAAGGAGATTTTGCCAATATGCAAAATCTCCTTTTCTTTTTTATATAGTTGAATAATCTAGCGAAAGGACTTTTGATCTATTATATAGTTTGGTGCTCTTTCCTTTTGCCAATAAAAGAGGGAAAGGTTATTACCGAGACATGAAACATTCTAAAATCATCACCATCTTTCAAAAGATTATGATAGAATAAAAAAGTATTTTCATACTGATATTTGCACAAGGGGGATTATGATGAGTAACATTGCCCAGCAAGATAAAGCAGTTTATCAAGCTATTTGTGACGAACTTGGTCGTCAACGGTCAAAAATTGAATTAATTGCTTCTGAAAACTTTGTTAGTGAAGCGGTCATGGAAGCACAAGGATCAGTATTAACAAATAAGTATGCTGAAGGTTATCCTGGACGCCGTTACTATGGTGGCTGTGAATATGTGGACGTGGTGGAAGACCTTGCGCGTGAACGTGCAAAGCAAATTTTCGGAGCTGAGCATGTCAATGTACAGCCACACTCAGGTGCGCAAGCAAATATGGCAGTTTATTTTACTATTCTTGAACAAGGGGATACTGTTCTTGGAATGAATTTATCACATGGGGGCCATTTAACACATGGAAGCCCTGTAAACTTCAGTGGTATTCAATACAATTTTGTTGAATATGGTGTAGATGAAAAAACGCACTATATTAACTATGAAGATGTTTTGGAAAAAGCACGTACACATAAGCCTAAACTAATTGTTGCTGGTGCAAGTGCTTATCCTCGTGAAATAGATTTTAAGAAATTCCGTGAAATTGCCGATGAAGTCGGTGCGTATTTGATGGTGGACATGGCGCATATTGCGGGTCTTGTTGCTGCAGGTATTCACCAAAGCCCGGTTCCATACGCTGACTTTGTAACCACTACAACTCATAAAACATTACGCGGTCCGCGTGGCGGAATGATTCTATGTAAAGAAGAATTTGCAAAGAAAATTGATAAATCTATCTTTCCTGGAATTCAAGGCGGTCCATTGATGCATGTTATTGCTGCAAAAGCAGTTGCATTTGGGGAAGCGCTGCAAGATAGCTTTAAAGAATATGCTGTGAAAATAGTAGATAATGCTAAACGTTTAGCAGAGTCTTTAAAAAGCGAGGGCTTAGAGCTTGTTTCTGGAGGGACGGATAATCATCTTTTATTAGTAGATGTTCGTTCATTAAATATTACAGGCAAATTGGCTGAAAAAGTATTGGATGAAATAGGAGTAACAGTCAACAAAAATACCATCCCGTTTGACACTGAAAGTCCTTTTGTAACAAGTGGTATCCGTATTGGTACAGCTGCGGTTACTTCTAGAGGATTTGGTCTCGAAGAAATGGATGAAATTGCATCTCTTATTGCTTTTACTTTAAAAAATCACGATAATGAGGAAAAATTGGAAGAAGCTCGGACGCGTGTTGCAAAACTAACGAGTAAATTTCCTCTTTATCCGAACAAATAATAGGATTAAATCCTACAAAGGAGTTAGATCAAAGGTCAAGCCTTGAGGTCTAACTCCTTTTTCGTGTAAAATTGGTTTGGAAAATTAAAAGGATACGTTATAGTATTTAGTAGGCAAAAACATAAAAATCAGGATATGTTATCCTACCCGTGGTTATAATCAAAATACTGTGCAACAAATTAGCAAATACATAAAAAGGAGAATCATTCATGAGTAATGTATATGTAATTGATCACCCACTAATTCAACACAAACTAACTATCATCCGTGATAAAAATACAGGAACAAAAGAATTTCGCGAACTAGTGGACGAGGTAGCTACCCTTATGGCATTTGAAATTACTAGGGACATGCCTCTTGAAGAAATTGAGATAGAAACACCAGTATGCAAGGCAAAATCAAAAACCCTTTCAGGGAAAAAGATCGGGATAGTTCCTATTTTACGAGCAGGACTTGGAATGGTAGACGGAGTCTTAAAGTTGATCCCGGCTGCTAAAGTAGGACATGTTGGACTTTATCGCGATCCAGAAACGTTAAAGCCGGTTGAATATTATGTAAAGCTGCCAAATGATGTAGAAGAACGTGATTTTATTCTTGTTGACCCAATGCTTGCAACTGGTGGATCAGCGGTTGAAGCGATAAATTCCTTGAAAAAGCGCGGCGCAAAAAATATTAAATTTATGTGTTTAATTGCAGCTCCTGAAGGTGTTCAGGCAATACAAGAAGCACATGAAGATGTGGATATTTATATTGCTGGATTAGATGAAAAATTGAATGACCATGGCTATATTGTACCGGGCTTAGGGGATGCTGGAGATCGTCTATATGGTACAAAGTAAACAATAGGCTTTCTGAAAAATGGTTGTTATGTATAAATTAGCGATAGTGATTTTATACTAGTTGCTTATTTATGGGGAAAAAGTCGAATTAAAGTAAATAAATAGGCCTTTTAAAGGGAGACTCTACTTATGAATAAACGAATTAAAGTCATGACTATTTTTGGTACAAGACCTGAAGCTATTAAAATGGCGCCGCTAGTTCTTGAATTACAGAAATATCCTGACAAGTTTGAATCCATTGTCACGGTGACGGCACAACATAGAGAAATGCTGGATCAGGTTTTGGCTATTTTTCAAATAACTCCTGACTATGATTTAAATATCATGAAGAACCGCCAAACTTTAATCGATATTACAACAAGAGGCCTTGAAGGATTAGATAAGGTTATGAAGGAAGTAAAACCGGATATAGTCCTTGTTCACGGTGATACTACTACAACATTTATCGCAAGCTTAGCTGCTTATTACAATCAAATTGTTGTTGGACATGTGGAAGCTGGTTTGCGTACATGGAATAAATATTCTCCGTATCCTGAGGAAATGAACCGCCAATTAACTGGTGTTCTCGCGGATATTCATTTTGCTCCAACTGAAAAATCAGCTCAAAATTTACTTTCTGAGGGTAAAAAGAAAGACAGTATTTATGTTACTGGCAACACAGCTATCGACGCTCTTCAAACAACGGTAAAAGAGGAATATACTCATGAAATTCTTAAAAAAGTGGGAGACGATCGTCTTATTCTGCTTACAGCTCATCGACGTGAAAATCATGGGGAACCAATGAGAAATATGTTTCGCGCTATAAAGCGAATCGTAAATGAACAGTCAGATGTTCAAGTTGTATACCCTGTTCATTTAAATCCAGTTGTTCGAGAATTAGCGGATGAAATATTGGGGAATGATCCGCGAATTCATTTAATAGAGCCTTTAGATGTGATTGATTTTCATAACTTCGCTAATCATGCGTACTTAATATTAACGGATTCAGGCGGCGTGCAAGAAGAAGCTCCATCCTTAGGAGTTCCCGTTTTAGTATTACGAGATACAACGGAACGCCCAGAGGGAATTGAGGCAGGAACATTAAAACTTGCAGGTGTTGAAGAAGAAACAATCTATCGATTAGCGACAGAATTGCTTACAGATCAACAGATCCATGATAAAATGGCCAAAGCTTCCAATCCGTATGGTGATGGACAAGCATCTCGCCGTATTGTTAACGTAATAACAGAGTATTTTAAGGAAGAGGCTGGGACATAAGTAAAAAAATCATTGAAATTCGTCAAATCTACGAAAGCAAAAACGCATGAAATCAAGGTTTTTAAATTTGATTTCATGCGTTTTTTTGATTTTCACTGCGTTTTGTCCCACCTCTTTTTTTATCACTCATCTCAACTATCACGAAACCCTTATTTTTTGGTCAGGGTAAATAATATCTGATTTTAACCCGTTCATAGATTTTAGTTTTTTAACAGTTGTTCGATATTCTCGCGCAATATCCCATAACGTGTCGCCTTTAACGACTGTGCGGTATGTTGCGGTATTTTTAGATTCACTTGTTGCTGTAACTTTCATTTTTTGTCCGACGCGAATGAAATTAACATTCTTTATTTTATTTATTGACTTTAATTTGGATACAGTAGTATGGTGCCTTTTGGCAATTCCACTTAACGTATCTCCTTTTTTCACTGTATAGATTGTTGTCAAAGAGCTTTTTGTTGTAAGTTTGCTATTCTGAAGATTTACTTTGGCAGGCTTCGCACCTGACTTTAGTTTAGCAAGTAAGGCGAGATTTTGGGCGGAAGTACCGTTATAATTGGCAATGCCATATTTCACAGCTAGTTTCTGCCGCGCTTTAAAAGATGAATCCTTTTTCTTTGATTTTAAATAATCAACAATCGAAATTGGTTTGATTGTTCCAACATGCTTCGTAACCTTTTGAGTCGATTTGGTTTTTGTACTATATTTTCCAGCGTAATCCTCGGATACATCGAAATATCCATAGCGGCTAAGTCCGTTAAAGTGATAATCCTCCGCCCATTGCCATGCACCTTTTCCGTTTGTAAAGTTTGCCGTAGGTTCTCCTCTTTGTGGATTAGCTGGATAGGAGGCAAGCCAAGGTTTATTGATAATTAAAGCTTTAGGCTGTAAATTGTTATTATAAAAATAAGAGCCACTATATAAATCAATGCGTGTATACCCAATTCTTTTCATTTCAGAAATAAATGTATTAGTATATTCTGTGAGTTTGCTAGAATTTCTTGATAGATTATCAGCTTCTACGTCAACCACAACATATCCATCTTTTTCTTTATTAAATCCCACAAGTTTCAATTTCTTATCAAACCACTGTGCCTCAGCTTTTGCAATAGTATTGCTAGTGAATCGTGCATAATGATAAGCATTTACAATTAATCCGGCTTGTCTTGCATTTGCGATATTTACACTGGCAGCGGGGTCAACAAAATATCTGTCTTCGGAAACCTTTACCACAACCCCTTTTACACCACTCTCTTTAATAGTTTGATAGAAGGCGAGCGGTAAACCGAGCTCACCATTATGATGTGAAACATCGATGAAGTCTACATCAGGCTCAGCTGCATAAGAACTTACGCCAAAGGAAAATAATAATCCGATAGATAGGACGAGAGCTCCAATCCAATTTTTAATTTTGTTCATTTAATACACCACCCTCCATGAAGATAGATAATTATATAAGTAGTTAAGAAGGAAAGGACGTTTGTGAAATGAAGATTAAAATATGCAATGTTTGCTTCTTTGTCATTACTTTTTTATAGCCGCTTAAAGCTTTTACAAAACTAATAAAAATGCCCATTTTTCGATTTAAATGAAAAGGAAAGTGCGTTGTGGAATATTCCGTTACTTTCGAGAAAACATAAGGAAAAAGGGGAGGTATCATGAAAAATATACGAGTATTCTTTATAGCGGTTTGTCTGCTTTTTATATCCTTTCACTCCAGCAGTGCACATAGTTGGGAAATACCCCCTTATCCTAAAACATCCACAAATGAAGAAACGATTATGATTTTTTCTACGTCCGAGCGTCCTGATGAAAATGTTATACAAAGCTCTCTTTCTGGTTATCGAACATTGAAAATCAGGTATCTATTTACAGATGCCTTTACCGGCTTTTCATTAAAGGGACAAAAGCATGAATTAGAACAGTTTGCAAAAAACTTTCATCAAGTAAAAACTGTTTTTGAATCTAATGTATATACAACAGATTTTATTAATAGTGGAAACAACCAATTAATAGGTACGGAGGGAGTAAGGGGAATCAGAGATCGTTACGGAAATCGTTTAACAGGTAAAGGTGTAAATGTAGGAGTAATTGATACAGGGATTGATTATAATCATCCTGATTTAATAGGAAGCTATAAAGGCGGGTTTGATTTTGTTGATGGGGACGAGAATCCCCTGGAAGCCATGGATCGAAAAGGGATGACTATTCATGGCACCCATGTTGCTGGAATTATTGCCGCTAATGGAAAGATGCATGGTGTTGCTCCAGAGGTAAATTTATATTCCTATAGGGTATTAGGTCCTGGAGGAAAGGGAACGACAGATCAGGTTTTAGCTGCAATTGATCGGAGTATAAAGGATAAAATGGACGTCATAAATCTGTCTTTAGGTACAAATATTAATGGACCTGATTTGCCTGTTAGCATGGCGTTGAATAATGCGGTTGCTAAAGGGATAATTGCTGTTACATCGAATGGTAATTCCGGTCCAAATATGTGGACTGTTGGTTCCCCAGGTACTTCGTCCAGTGCTATTTCTGTGGGAGCATCCACTCCAACATTAAATAGTCCTTATTTGTCCGTTCCAAGCATAAATGGTAACATTCCACTTTCACCTTTACACGGCAGCAAAAAATGGAGTTTTGACCGATCGGTTCCTTTGGTTGATGGAGGGATTGGTAAAAGGGGAGAAATAAAGAAGGCAGAAGGAAAGATTGTTTTAATAAAAAGGGGAGGGAACACCTTTACGGAGAAAGTACTAAATGCTGCAAAAGCTGGTGCATTAGGGGTGATTCTATATAATAATACAGATGGTGAATTTGCAGGAATGGTAGATAAGGAATGCCCTATCCCTGTTGCGTCAATTCCAAGGAATTCTGGGGAGAAAATTCAATCGGAGACAAAGCGAAAAGCTCTATTAGCTACAACTATCTATAAAAAAGAAGCGGATTTACTAGCTGATTTTAGCTCACGTGGACCTGTAACGGTAAATTGGTCTGTAAAACCTGATGTAACTGCACCAGGAGTAGCAATAAATAGTACGATTCCAAGAGGAGATTATACTGCACTTCAAGGGACTAGTATGGCAGCCCCGTTTGTCACCGGTGCTGCAGCTCTTATGAAACAAGCCCATCCTACTTGGAAACCGGAAGAAGTCAAAGCGGCATTAATGAATACAGCAAAACCTTTATTTGATCATAATGAAAAGCTTTATAAAGTTTTTGAACAAGGTGCAGGCAGAATTCAGGTGGAGAAAGCAGTCAAAACACAATCTTTGGTAATTCCTGGAAGTCTTTCTTTTGGTATATTGACGGAGGATTTTAAAGATCGAACAAGATATTTAACGATTAAGAACACTTCGAATACTGTGCAGCATTATTCATTCAATCAAGAAACATTCCATCCTAATATAAGATGGGAATTACCTCAATCGTTTTATATCAAGCCAAATGAGAAGAAGAGAATTCCGATAAGAGTTATATTAACAAGGAAATTTTGGGATGAAAAGGAAATTGTTGATGGCCGTCTTACACTTGAGGCAGGCCATCAAAAGATTAACATTCCATATCTATTTGCCGTTAAAGAGCCAAGCTATCCTAGAATAATGGGATTCTCCATTGTTCCTGGAGATAAACCTGGATATATAAGGTATGAAGCCTATTTGCCTATGGGGGCGGAGGAATTTGGAATAGCTCTATTTGATTCAGAAACATTATCTTTCATAGAATTTTTAGATTTTAAAGATCATATAGGTGCTGGAATGATTGATAATCAACTCAGTTTGCCTAAGCAAACATTCTTGCGAAAGATAACAGCTGTAGCTTTTGCTAAAAATAAAGGGGAAGAGGATTTTGAAGAATGGTCAATACCATTGAAAAATATTGAGTATTAAAAATGAAGGCACCCAGAAATGGAAAAAAATAAGCGGTAGATAATTTTAAAGGATTCTCCTAAAATGACATTAATAGAAGAAAGCTTGCATCTCATTTTTAATGGAAAAAACAATTAAAAATTTGATGATTTTGTGACAATTGCTTTTCTCTATACAATGTCCATATCCTTTTTCAAAGAAACACATTGACATTGAATTTTCCCTATTGTATGCTTACAGAGGGTGCAGAATGATAGGGTTTTCACTTGTTTTCATAGGTTGTGAATAATTTTTTCTATCACCTGCAAACAAGAATATTTTATAACAATATTTTTGAAAAAGTGGAGATGTGACGATGGGAAAAAAGGAAAAAAGTCCCTACCATGCAATAGCCTTGTATACCACAATCCTTTCACAATTAGTTGGTACCCTTCTAATTGGGATTTTTACTGGAAAATGGCTGGACGGTTATTGTCACACGGAACCACTGTTTTTAATAATCGGACTACTTCTTGGCCTTGCATCTGGAATTTGGGCCATGCTTCATACAGTCCGACATTTCTTTTAGGAAAAGCTCTTTTCTTAGACTTTGTTGATTTTGTATTCGGAAGTACTTGATTGAAATTTTATTCAGTTTAATATGAATAAGATTTTTAAGAAAAGATGCTCCGAAACTAAGGCTAATCTAGGATTTATAGCCATTTACGAAAAACAACGATTTATTCGAAAACAGCCTTAGGAGATAGAAAGACATGCCGGAACTCCAACAATTATTTAACAGGCATCGCAAGATTATGCTGTTTCTGTTATCCCTCCTCGTTTTAGGTTGGGGCTTTACCCCCTATCATTCCATATTTTTAGGTTTGATTCTCGGTACATCCGTTAGTCTGTATAACCACTGGCTGACAATGAGGAAAACAAAACGTTTCAGCGATGCTGTTGTTAGCGAAAAGCGTCCAGCAAAGTCTTTAGGGACTTTAATTAGAATGGGGACCGCGGTCATCAGTGTGTTAATCGCTTTACGCTATCCGGAAACATTTCATGTATTTAGTGTTATTTTGGGATTAATGACCTCTCACGTCGTCATTATGATAGATTTTATTTTCCTAACTATCCAATCACACAAAAGCGGAAAGTGAGGTGAGTTCGCTTGGAACATAAAGCACCTGTGGTGGAGTTTTTAGGACTTTACTTTAATTTAGCAAACGTCCTGATGATTACAGTTGCAACAGTAATTGTACTTATTATAGCTATTGTTTCCACAAGAAGACTAGCTATGAAACCTACCGGAATGCAAAATTTCATGGAGTGGGTAATGGATTTTGTTAAAAATATTATTAAAAGTAATATGGATTGGAAAACTGGTGGTTCATTTCACATTTTAGGAATTACACTTATCATGTACATCTTTGTATCTAATATGCTCGGTTTACCATTTAATATCGTCATAGATGATACACTATGGTGGAAGTCGCCAACAGCTGATCCGGTTATTACACTAACACTTGCTGTAATGATTGTAGGTTTAACACATTATTACGGCATAAAACGAAATGGAATATCAGGTTATGCTAAAGGTTTCTTTTCGCCGATTCCATTTTTATTCCCGTTGAAAATTATTGAAGAATTTGCAAATACGTTAACATTAGGCTTGCGTCTTTACGGTAATATTTATGCGGGTGAAATATTGCTGGGACTATTATCTGCAGGTCTAGCATCTTCAGTAGGTGGCACCATTGGGGCAATCATTCCTACTCTTGCATGGCAAGGATTTTCGATTTTCGTAGGTTCTATTCAAGCCTTTATCTTCACTATGTTAACAATGGTTTATATGGCTCATAAAGTAAGTCATGACCATTAATATAATCCTGTAAAATACAGGGGTAGACAATTAAACTATAAATTTTTTATACATTTAAAGGAGGAACTTTATAATGAGTTTGGGTGTACTTGCAGCAGCAGTTGCAATCGGTTTAGCCGCTATCGGTGCCGGTATTGGTAACGGTCTTATCGTAGGTCGTACAGTAGAGGGGATTGCTCGTCAACCAGAAGCACGTGGAATGCTTCAAACAACTATGTTCATCGGTATTGCGTTAGTAGAGGCGATTCCTATCATCGCGGTTGTTATTGGTTTCATGGTTGTTAATAGATAGTATTAACATTTTTAAGATGGCGAAGATACTTTGAAGTTTCCTTCGCCATTCCTTTATGTAGAGTAAAAATAAGGATAACGATAGATAGACAGGAATAACCTGCAAAAGCTCCTTTGAATAAAGGAGCAAACCCATTAGGGGAATAGAAACAACTACTCTGGAAGGAGTGAATAATTGGTGTTAACGAGTGGCTTTGTACTTGGATTAGCTGAACATGGACATTTGAATACAGGCGATATCCTTTTCCAGCTAATTATGTTTATCATTTTGCTAGTATTACTCAAGATCTTTGCATGGAAACCGTTAATGGGAATCATGAAACAACGTGAAGATCATATTTCGAATGAAATTGAAGCGGCTGAAAAGAGCCGAATTGAAGCAAATAAATTGTTAGAAGAACAACGCTCTCTTTTAAAAGAAGCTCGTCAAGAAGCACAGACACTGATAGAAAATGCGAAAAAGCAAGGGGATATCAGTCGCGAAGAAATTATTACAATTGCCCGCGGTGAAGCAGAGCGCATTAAAGAGGCAGCCAAGCTAGAAATCGAACAGCAAAAAGAAAAGGCAGTTGCTGCTTTAAAAGAACAAGTTGCATCATTATCTGTGTTAATTGCTTCTAAAGTAATCGAGAAGGAATTAAGTGCTGCTGATCAAGAAAAGCTTATTAACGATTATATTCAAGAGGCAGGAGAGAAGCGATGAGTGCAGTAGCAAAACGTTATGCGTTGGCGCTTTTTCAATTAGCTAAAGAAAATAATCAGTTAGATCAGTATGAAAATGAACTTCGTGAAGTGAAAAAGGCACTTGCAGATAACGACAATTTTAAAAATCTTTTAAAATTGCCAAAGCTTCCTTCAGAAAAGAAGAAAGAAATTTTAAAAGAAGTATTCTCCAAAACTTCAACTTATGTTTTAAATACTTTAATGCTACTTTGTGATGCCCATCGAGAAGAGGAAATGGAAGCAGTAGCAGCAAGCTTTATAGAATTAGTAAATGAAGAACGCGGAATTGCAGAAGCTGTCGTGTATTCCATTCGTCCTTTAACGGCAAGCGAAAGTGAAGCAATCTCATCCGCATTTGCTAAAAAAGTTGGGAAAACTTCTTTAAATATCGAAAACGTTATTGATTCAAATATATTGGGCGGTGTAAAAGTCCGGATAGGTAACCGTATCTTTGACGGAAGCTTACAAGGAAAACTTAATCGTCTAAAACGTGATTTAATTAGTTAAGAAATGAGGGGTGACATTCATGAGCATTAAAGCTGAAGAAATCAGCGCGCTGATAAGAAAACAAATTGAAAATTATCAGTCTGAAATGAAAGTTAGCGATGTTGGTACCGTTATATCCGTTGGGGACGGTATTGCTCGTGCTCATGGTCTCGATAATGCCATGGCTGGAGAGCTATTAGAGTTTTCAAACGGTGTTATGGGTCTTGCTCAAAACCTAGAAGAAAACAATGTCGGTATCGTTATATTAGGACCATTCCGCGATATTAAAGAGGGCGACGAGGTTCGTCGTACTGGACGTATCATGGAGGTTCCTGTAGGTGAAGAACTAATTGGACGTGTGGTAAACCCACTTGGACAACCGGTGGATGGTCTCGGACCAATCAATACAACAAAAACAAGACCAATTGAAGCAAAGGCTCCTGGAGTAATGGACCGTAAATCAGTACACGAACCATTGCAAACAGGTATCAAGGCGATTGATGCGCTTGTACCTATTGGCCGCGGTCAACGTGAGTTAATAATTGGGGACCGTCAAACTGGTAAAACAACCGTTGCAATCGATACGATCTTAAACCAAGCAGATCAAAATATGATTTGTATATATGTTGCTATTGGACAAAAAGAATCTACTGTACGTGGTGCTGTTGAGACACTTCGTAAGCATGGTGCATTAGATTATACAATTGTTGTAACAGCATCTGCTGCACAACCTGCTCCATTACTATACCTTGCTCCATATGCAGGTGTAACAATGGCAGAAGAATTTATGTATAACGGTAAGCATGTATTGGTTGTTTATGATGATTTATCAAAACAAGCAGCTGCATATCGTGAGCTTTCACTATTATTACGTCGTCCTCCAGGTCGTGAGGCATTCCCTGGGGATGTATTCTATCTGCATTCACGTTTATTGGAACGTGCTGCAAAACTTAGTGATGCACTTGGTGGCGGATCTATCACAGCTCTACCATTTGTTGAAACACAGGCAGGCGATATTTCTGCTTATATTCCAACAAACGTAATTTCTATCACTGATGGACAAATTTTCTTGCAATCTGACTTATTCTTCTCAGGAGTGCGTCCAGCGATTAATGCGGGTCTTTCTGTATCTCGTGTTGGAGGTTCCGCTCAAATTAAAGCAATGAAGAGTGTTGCCGGAACACTTCGTCTTGACCTTGCGTCATTCCGTGAACTTGAGTCATTTGCACAATTTGGATCCGATCTTGATAAAGCAACACAAGCAAAATTAGCCCGTGGTGCTCGTACAGTCGAAGTATTAAAGCAAGATTTAAATAAACCAATTAAAGTAGAAAAGCAAGTCATGATTCTATATGCCTTAACAAGAGGCTTCCTTGACGATATTCCTGTTCAAGACATCGTACGTTTTGAAGGTGAATTCTATTCTTGGTTAGATCACAATCGTACACAAGTACTAGATCATATCAGAACAACTGGCAAATTGCCTGAGGACGAAGATATGGTTTCTGCTATTAATGATTTCAAAAAGACTTTTGCAAAGTCTGAATAAGTGACGAAAAATTAAGATTGTCCCAAAGTAAGGTTTGACACCACATTTGTGGTGTCGGGCACTATTGGGGACCTCTTTACTTAAAACGAAGGTGGTGAGAGCTTCGTGGCATCCTTACGTGATTTAAAATCTCGTATTAATTCAACGAAAAAAACGAGCCAAATTACAAAGGCGATGCAAATGGTTTCTGCTTCTGCTTTGAGTAGAGCGGAGATGAATGCGAAATCATTTGTTCCATATATGGAGAAAATTCAAGATGTTGTGGCAAATGTTGCGCTCGGCAGCAATATTGCACATCCAATGCTAGTTACAAGACCAGTAAAAAAGACAGGATATTTAGTAATTACTTCTGATAGAGGATTAGCTGGTGCATATAATAGCAGTGTTTTACGTCTGGTATCAAATACTATTAAAGAACGTCATAAATCAAAAGACGAGTACGCTATTATTGCAATTGGTAGAGTAGGGTATGAATTCTTTAAAAAGCGCGATGATCATATTGTGTTAAATATAGTTGGATTACCAGATCAGCCGTCATTTGCAGATATTATGAAAATATCTAGTAAAACAGTTCAAATGTTCGCAGATCAAACATTTGATGAATTGTATATGTTTTACAATCACTTTGTCAATGCTATCTCACAAGAAGTTACGGAGAAAAAGCTGCTTCCTTTAACCGATATTGGTTCTGGCAAAAAGCTTACTTCTTATGAATTTGAACCATCTCCAGAAGAGATATTAGAGGTACTTCTCCCGCAATATGCTGAAAGTCTAATATACGGTGCTCTATTGGACGGAAAAGCGAGTGAGCATGCTGCACGTATGACTGCGATGAAAAATGCAACGGATAATGCCAAAGAGCTTATTGATTCTTACACGTTACAATATAACCGCGCGCGTCAAGCTGCAATTACACAAGAAATTACAGAGATTGTCGGCGGTGCTGCTGCTTTGGAATAGGAAAAATAACCTATTAGATAGAAAAACTCAGGCGACTTGCTCGCCTTAATGCAAGATAGGAGGTCAAATGATGAACAAAGGACACGTTCTACAAGTAATGGGTCCAGTTGTTGACGTTAAGTTTGCTAATGGTCAACTACCTGATATATATAATGCGTTAAAAGTTCAATATAAAGCGCAATCAGCTACTGAAGTTGACATCGATTTAACTTTGGAAGTTGCTCTTCACTTAGGTGATGATTCTGTTCGTGCTATTGCAATGGACTCTACTGATGGAGTACAGCGCGGAATGGATGTTCTTGATTTAGGTGAGCCTATTTCAGTACCTGTTGGTGATGTTACATTAGGTCGTGTATTTAACGTACTAGGTAATGCGATCGATTTAGATGGTGCACTTCCTGAAGGAATTCGTCGCGATCCAATTCATCGTACTGCACCAACATTTGAACAACTATCTACGGAAGTAGAAATTCTAGAAACAGGAATTAAAGTTGTTGACTTACTTGCCCCTTATATTAAAGGTGGTAAAATCGGCTTATTCGGTGGTGCCGGTGTAGGAAAAACCGTATTAATCCAAGAATTAATTAACAACATTGCACAAGAACATGGTGGTATTTCCGTGTTCGCAGGTGTTGGTGAACGTACCCGTGAAGGAAATGACCTTTACCATGAAATGAAAGACTCAGGTGTTATTAAGAAAACAGCCATGGTATTTGGGCAAATGAATGAGCCGCCTGGTGCACGTATGCGTGTGGCTTTAACAGGATTAACAATGGCAGAATACTTCCGTGATGAACAAGGTCAGGACGTGCTATTCTTTATCGATAACATTTTCCGATTTACACAAGCTGGATCTGAGGTATCAGCATTACTTGGCCGTATGCCGTCAGCCGTTGGTTACCAACCAACACTTGCTACAGAAATGGGTCAATTACAAGAACGTATTACATCAACTAACGTTGGTTCTGTAACATCTATTCAAGCGATTTACGTACCTGCGGATGACTATACAGACCCTGCTCCAGCAACTACATTTGCTCACTTAGATGCAACAACTAACTTGGAACGTAAACTTTCTGAGATGGGTATTTACCCAGCGGTGGATCCTCTTGCATCAACATCTCGTGCCCTTTCTCCTGAGATTGTTGGCGAGGAACATTACAGTGTTGCGCGTAATGTGCAACAAACATTACAGCGATACAGAGAATTACAAGATATTATTGCGATTTTAGGTATGGATGAACTTAGTGATGAGGATAAATTAGTCGTTGCACGTGCACGTCGTATTCAATTTTTCTTATCACAAAACTTCCATGTTGCTGAGCAATTTACAGGTCAAAAAGGATCATATGTACCGGTAAAAGAAACTGTACGAGGATTTAAAGAAATTCTTGAAGGTAAATATGACCACCTTCCAGAAGACGCATTCCGTCTTGTAGGTCCTATCGAGGATGTATTGAAGCAAGCTAAAGAGATGGGCGTAGAGGTATAATTCGGGACCAGGAGGATCAAAAATGAAGACATTAAAAGTCAATATTGTCACTCCGGACGGCCCAGTGTATAGTTCAGATGTGGAAATGGTGATTACAAAGGCGCAAAGTGGTGAACTAGGTATTTTGCCTGGACACATTCCTACCGTAGCTCCACTTCAAATTGGCGCTGTTCGGTTAAAAAAAGGCGGCGACACTGAGCTCGTAGCAGTAAGTGGCGGTTTTCTAGAAGTGCGACCTGAACAAGTAACCATTTTAGCTCAAACAGCTGAAAAATCAGAAAGCATTGATATTGAACGCGCAAAACAAGCAAGAGTCCGCGCCGAAGAGAGATTAGAAGCGAAGACAGATGATACTGATCTTATACGTGCAGAACTTGCTTTAAAACGTGCAATTAACCGTATAAATGTTGCTGAACACCGCTTCTAATATAATGAACACCTTCTGTGATACAGAGGGTGTTTTTTATCCATTCGATTGGGATTAACAAATAAAAAAGGAGTGCAGAAAATGGTAGCTGATTTTGGACAACAAGCTTTAATAAGTATTCTTGTACATATTTTTTTCTTTGCCATTACATTTTGGGCATTGCAAGCACTTAATTACGAAAAACTTCTAAAGCCGAATCGTATATTTCAAGCTAGATTACTAATGATTATACTTACGATTGCTATCGGTTCATCCATAAGTAACTTTTTTCTAAATTACCTTCTATGGTCACAACAACTCCCTCTTATGTTTCATTAAAGCTTGGATAATTTTTTCTACTTTTTATAGTCAACATAGTGAAGAATTGTCAAGAACCATCAGATTGCAGTATTTGTGTTATAAGTTTTTTCGTTTTGTCACCATTTTGTAAAAAATAGGACTTCTTACATGTTTTCAAACGTACTATAATTCATTATGATGTAATATGATTTTAATTTATGTGTAAAATACTTGTAACATTATAAGCGGGTATTTATCTAGGTTCAGCGCCTATCGGATTTCTTTGTCTCTCTACGATAAGTGCAACACCAAGTAATATTACACATCAAATTTTACTTGGTGAACATGGTAGTGCGACTTTTCTAAACTACCTAAGCACGGTTTCCTTTACTTAAGTAGAAGACTCCGAAGGTGAAATTACATAACAAATTTCACGCATCCTTATGCCGATGGCAAAGCGCTTCCGCTTTTCTTTCTTCTGTCAAAAGATGACGACTTTTCCCAAGTATGTGTTGGACCTTTATGGTAAACACTTTTACTAAGGGAGAGGATACTTTTGAAACAGAAACTGATTTTTTTAATGTTTGTCTTAATTATTTGTTTTATGTACGTAAATATTGGGAATAAGACCAATGCTGCACCATTTACCACTGATTTAAACAAAATAGCAAAACTGGTATGGGAACAAAATGGAAGTATTCATGAATGGTCTTTATATACAAGAGAAGCCATTCGAATTCACTCAATAAGTGATTGGGATAAGAAAGTAAGGTCCTTGCAAAAGGAATTTCCATTAATGGAGTGGAAGATTGATCGTGAAAAAGGGCTCGCAACCGGTATAAAAACTCACAAGGAATTTGTTGAAACAATAAAAATAATGTCGACCCCTACAAATCACTTTGCATCATCGTATTTATTATATGAGATGAAAGGTGAAAGCTGGAGTTCAACTTTTGCGAAGAAAATCGACCAAATGCTTCCTGATAAAATGGATGTTCTTTACAGGGGAAAACCGACAATATTCTCTTGTATCAAAGGCACATTCAATGATAAAATTGAAAATGTTTTACTGACTAAAAAAGATCAGTTGTTACAAGGATTTAATGCAAAAGAATTGGAATCATTAAAAGAAACAGACTTTTACTCAATATCAGCGTTTTCTCCACAATTTTCCGAGTCCATTCCTACTAAGAATCATAAAATGAATCTACAAGTTGGATTGAGGAAAAATGGATTGGGCGCTAAAACGACCTTCGTTATTGGCACACCTATCATAACGATTGAATATTAATATAGAGAAAATGGACGCGGAGGGGAATACTCTTGGAAAAAATCATCGTCCGCGGCGGAAAAAGGTTAAATGGTACGGTACAAGTTGAAGGTGCTAAAAATGCCGTATTACCTGTTATCGCTGCATCTTTGTTAGCTAGTGAAGGAAAAAGTATAATTCGTGATGTACCAACACTCTCCGATGTATATACAATTAGTGAAGTGTTACGCCATTTAAATGCAAGTGTAACCTTTCAAGATAATGAAATCACTGTAGATGCATCAAGAGAGTTATTTATTGAAGCGCCATTTGAATATGTTAGAAAAATGCGTGCTTCTGTACTTGTAATGGGACCATTATTAGCCCGTGTGGGAAAAGCTCGTGTTGCACTTCCTGGCGGTTGTGCAATTGGTTCAAGACCTATCGATTTGCATCTTAAAGGATTTGAAGCGATGGGCGCAAAAGTGAAAGTAGGGAATGGATTTATTGAAGCGGAATCAGAAGGACGCTTAAAAGGTTCTAAGATCTATTTAGATTTCCCAAGTGTTGGAGCAACTCAAAATATTATGATGGCTGCAACATTAGCAGAAGGTATGACCATTATTGAGAACTGTGCGAAGGAACCTGAAATTGTGGACCTTGCCAACTTCTTAAATAAAATGGGTGCTATTGTGAAGGGTGCGGGAACAGGAACCATCCGAATCGAGGGTGTAGAAAGTCTGTTTGCTACAGAACATACGATTATTCCTGACCGAATTGAAGCTGGAACATTTATGATTGCTGCTGCTATTACTGGTGGGGATGTCCTTGTAAAGGGCGCCGTTCCTGAGCATCTAACCTCCTTAGTTGCAAAGCTTGAAGAGATGGGTGTGCTCATTATTGAAGAGCCTCAAGGTCTTAGGGTTATTGGTCCGGAAAAACTGAAGGCAGTTGATATAAAGACAATGCCGCATCCAGGTTTTCCTACAGATATGCAATCACAAATGATGGCTCTTCTCCTATGTGCAGAAGGGACTGGAGTAATAACAGAAACAGTATTTGAGAATCGTTTTATGCATGTGGAAGAATTCCGCAGGATGAATGCTGATATCAAAATCGAAGGACGTTCTGTTATCATTAACGGTCCTAGCGAGCTTCAAGGTGCGGAAGTTTCGGCAACTGATCTTAGAGCTGCAGCAGCCCTCATTATTGCTGGATTAAAGGCGGATGGGTATACACGTGTGACAGAATTAAAACATCTCGATCGCGGTTACTTAAATTTCCATCTGAAATTAGCCGGGCTCGGTGCAGATATTGAACGTGTTAATGATGAAGTGGAAATTGTGGATAATGTAAATGAATACGTATCTGATGTAAATGTTTGAATATAAAAAAACCCGTACATTATTGTAGGGGTTTTTTATTTTAAAAAAATCTCTTAAAAAAATCTATTATTTTTATCGATCTATATTTTTTTCATAGAAATAAATCATAAAAACATGCTTTTCACCATAGTTATGAGTAGTGGGGTTACCCCTAATTATACGATGGAGGCATCAAGCATGAAACAAATTAAACCAGTCCTACTAATTATCTCTCTAGTAATTGCTGTATCCTTTCTTGTACCCACCTTACTTGTCCTACCATTTTCCTCTGAAAAAGTAAGTGGTAAGCTTGATGAAAAATTGCAAAAACCAAAAACCTCAGAACCAGCCATTGAGGTTGCTGTATATCGCACAAAGACAAAGCAAATTGAAAAGCCCAATCTAGAAGATTACGTTGTTGGTGTTGTAGCATCGGAAATGCCAGCTACATTTGAGAAAGAAGCATTAAAAGCACAGGCACTAACAGCTCGGACATATATTGTGAAACAGTTAATGTATGGCGGTAATGGCAGCGTACCAAAGGGTGCACTCGTAGAAGACACAACAAACTTTCAAGTCTATCAAAATATGGATGATTTAAAAAAGGAGTGGAAGGATAAATATAATCAAAACGTAAAAAAGATTCGTGAAGCTGTAAAAGCAACTGCAGGGCAAATTTTAACCTTCAATGGAAGTCCTATTACAGCTGCATTCTTTTCTACTAGTAATGGATATACGGAAAACTCTGAGGACTATTGGGATCAACCAGTCCCTTATTTAAAAAGTGTAAAAAGTCCATGGGATAAATTATCTCCAAAATACAGTTTTAAGGAAGAAATTCCTGTTTCCACATTTGAAAGTAAACTTGGAGTTCAGTTAACAGACTCGAAAAATATCGGGACTATTACATCACGTACACATGGAAAACGTGTAGGTACAGTTGTGATAGCCGGCAAACAGTTTACAGGTCGAGAGATTAGAGACAAACTTGAATTACGTTCAGCAGATTTTAGTTGGGTTCGTAAGGGAAACCTGATCATTGTAACCACAAAAGGCTACGGGCATGGAATTGGTATGAGTCAATACGGTGCTAATGAAATGGCGAAGAAAGGAAAGAACTATCAAGATATTGTTAAGTATTATTATCAAGGTGTTCAAATTTCCAGTACAAATAAATTCTTAAATAAAGCAACAGCTAAAAAGTAAGCCTCTCATATTGAGGGCTTATTTTTTTGTAAAATTCTATTTATAATCCCAAAAATCATCGAAAAAAGAATACATAATATCGTTATAAATGCCAAATAATAAGAATTTAAAAATTTTTTTAAAATAGATGTATATATTCCCTTGTATCTGTTCAGAATGGATGCAGAGGTGATGAAAATGAGAGAGGAAGAAAAGAAATTATCTTCTCAAAAAAAACGCGGAAAAAGCATATTTAAAAAGCGCTGGGTGTATCCAGCAGTTTATCTAGTGTGTGCTGCATTGCTTATTTCAGGTATTTTCTGGTACCAGTCTAAAGGAAATGAATCTGCTAAAGATAACTTCAATTATCGTGGGGATGATTTAGTAGGAAAGAAAGAATTTAAGAACCCTGCAACAGAGGTTAGTAAAACATTAGAGAATTTCAAATGGCCAGTAAAAAATGCAAGTGCAGCAAAAATCGTTAAAGACTTCTATGATTCAAAAGCTTCAGCGGAAAAACAGGAAGCAGCTATCTTAGTATATAATGGCAACCAGTTCCGGCCTAATCGCGGAGTCGATATTGCGATGAAGGATGGGAAAGATTTTAACGTAGTAGCGGCAATGAGCGGTACTGTAGTTAATGTTAATGATAATGATTCATTACTAGGGAATGTTATTGAAATCGAACATGAAAAAGGTGTAGTTACTGAGTATCAGTCTGTACAGGACATCCAAGTTAAGGTTGGAGATATTGTAGAACAAGGGCAAACCATTGCGAAAGCCGGTAAAAGCCAATTAAACGAAAAAGCTGGTACACATGTTCACTTTGAGATTCGTAAGGATAATCAAGCTTTAAATCCTAACACTTACTTCAATAAACCACTATCAGCTCTTGAAAATGTAAATACAGAAAGTAAGTCAGCTACTGATGATCAAATGAATAGTGATGATCAATCAAGCAAAACAAAAGATGATAATGCAGCAGAGAATGAGGATAACAATAACAGTTCAAGTGAAAAAAATGATTCGCAAAATACAGATGACAGCCAAGGTTAATAAAGTGAAATTTGAGGAAAGAGCGGAAATTAAATGTCCGCTCTTTTTTATATATCTTTATAAAGTTGTTGGTACTTAATATATGTACACAATTTAATAATAGATCAATTAACGAAATTTTTGGAAAAATTGACATATACCTTGTCCTTATTATGGTTTTTGTGCATATATTTTTATCCAAGCTAATACAATGTTACAAACCTGACAAAAACAAAGAGAGTGTTTGAGGTGAGTAATCGTTAAGTTTTACTATATATATAGTTATGGACTTGAATAATTTCTAGAAAAAGAGAGCATGAATGAATTGTTCTCTGCCGCATAAAAGTAGTGGAAAAGCAGTGAAGAACAAACTGCAAATATATATGCGAAGATACAGCATACTCCGTGGAAGGGAAAGCGAGTCTCATTTCACACTTCTCTCATCCAATTTGGGGAGGGCGAGCGGTGTGCACGATTACATCAAAGAGAGAACTATCAAGATTGGAAAGTATATCGTGGAGACGAGAAAAACGGTTCGTGTGATTGCGAAGGAGTTTGGCGTGTCCAAAAGTACTGTCCACAAAGATTTAACAGAAAGATTACCGGAAATTAATCCTGAATTAGCAAATGAAGTGAAAGAAATATTAGATTATCATAAATCCATCCGGCATCTCCGTGGAGGAGAAGCAACTAAGCAAAAATATAAAAAAGAAGAGTTTCAAAATAATTAAAGACATGAGGAAGCAATTATACATGATTGCTTCTTTTTTCATTAGTTTAAGCGGAAATTTGTAGCCTTTTCTTATTTCCAGTTTTTTTACTAATTTATTAAAGATTTTTTGACAATGAATACCTAAACTCGACAAAAATATGATAAAATATAAAATTAGGGAAATAGGGACTTTTGACATAAAAAAATTTACATAGATTGCCCTTTATAACAATAAAAGCTAATTTGCCCAGTATGAAAGGAGTAACTTACATGTTTGCAAAGGATATAGGTATAGATTTAGGTACGGCTAATGTATTAATTCATGTAAAAGGACAAGGAATTGTATTAAATGAACCATCGGTGGTTGCTATCGATAAAAATGCTAATAAGGTATTAGCAGTGGGAGAGGAAGCTCGCCGCATGGTGGGAAGAACCCCAGGAAATATCGTAGCTATCCGCCCTTTAAAGGATGGAGTAATAGCTGACTTTGATGTAACTGAAACAATGTTAAAGCACTTTATTAACAAACTAAATGTAAAAGGTTTTTTATCGAAGCCTAGAATTCTTATTTGCTGTCCAACGAATATTACCAGTGTGGAGCAAAAAGCTATTCGGGAAGCGGCAGAAAAAAGCGGCGGTAAAAAGGTATATTTGGAAGAAGAGCCAAAAGTTGCAGCTATTGGTGCTGGCATGGATATCTTTCAGCCAAGCGGCAATATGGTAGTGGATATTGGCGGCGGTACAACAGATATCGCAGTACTATCCATGGGTGATATTGTAACATCTGCTTCCATCAAAATGGCTGGAGATAAATTTGACAATGAAATCCTTCAATATATCAAAAAAGAATATAAATTATTAATTGGTGAACGCACAGCGGAAAGTATAAAAATAAACATCGGTACTGTATTCCCTGGTTCCAGAAAGGAAGAAATGGAAATTCGCGGGCGTGACATGGTAACAGGACTACCAAGAACAATATCAGTAAATTCAAAAGAGGTAGAACAAGCTCTTAAGGAGTCTGTTTCTGTCATTGTACAAGCCGCTAAAAACGTACTTGAAAAAACTCCTCCTGAGTTATCTGCAGATATCATTGACCGCGGAGTTATATTAACTGGCGGTGGTGCATTATTACATGGTATCGATCAATTACTTGCAGAAGAGTTAAAAGTACCAGTATTAGTAGCGGAAAATCCAATGGATTCTGTTGCGATTGGTACAGGCATTATGCTTGAGAATATGGATAAGATCGCTAATCGTAGATTAGTTTAATATCACTTCGGGGGGAAAAAAATGCTTAGAGGATTCTATACGGCTGCAGCGGGAATGATTGCACAACAACGAAAAACAGATCTTTTAACCAATAATATGGCTAATTCTAATACCCCTGGCTTTAAAGCGGATCAATCGTCTTTGAGGGCTTTTCCAGAGCTTTTATTGCAGCGGATGGGAAAACAGACCGTACCAGTTGATAATTCTTTTACCATTCCTTCTTCTTCTTTAGTTGGTGCTGTAAACACGGGTGTATACATGCAGGAAGTTCTTCCTAAATTTTTGCAAGGTGATTTGCAAGAAACACAAAATAATACGGATCTGGCGCTTCAAGATTTGAATCCCAACTCAACAAGTTCTGTATTTTTTTCCGTTCAAGACAAAGATGGTAGTGTGAAATATACACGAAATGGAAATTTTACCTTAGACGGAGATGGCAACTTAACTACTGCAGATGGATTGTATGTACTAGATAGCAATGGCAAAAAAATTCGCTTAGACAGTGTCGATTTTACTGTAGATAGCAACGGACAAATCAATCAACAGGGCAGGCGGGTTGCAACTATTGGAATAGCATACGCCGCAAATACCAATAGCTTGGTAAAAGAAGGCGATGGATTATATCGAATGGAAGATAACTCAGCTCTACCCCAAGCTCCAGGTACAAGCTTCCAATTAAAGCAAGGCTATTTGGAAAGCTCAAATGTGGATACAACACAGTCCATGACAGATATGCTATCAGCATACAGAAGCTTCGAGGCAAACCAAAAAGTATTGCAGGCATACGACCATAGTATGGATAAAGCGGTTAATGAAGTTGGCCGAGTAAATGGCTAGAAGAGTGAGGGCATATTCGAATGAATAGATCGATGATTGTAGCAACCAATACATTGAATCAATTGCAAAAGAAACTTGATATTATTAGTAATAATATGGCTAATATCGACACAACCGGTTTTAAGAAACGGGAAGCAACTTTCTCAGACCTGCTTTTTCAACAATTCAATAATCAGCTTGATCCAACAAAAGAAACAGGACGAAACACAGCACTTGGTATTCGCCTTGGCACCGGAGCAAAAATAGCCCAATCGCAAATGCTATTAACCCAAGGAAACATTAAAGAGACAAAGCGCCCTTTAGATATCGCTTTTACTAATAAAAGTCAATTCTTGAAGGTATTAGCAAATGATAATGGACAAAGTGAGGTCCGATATACAAGGGATGGAAATTTGTCGCTTTCACCAATAGGAAATAACGAGGTAATGCTCGTGAACAAATCCGGTAATCCAATTTTGGATGAAAATAATAAGATGATTAGCTTTCCGGCAAATGCGGAAAGCTATACAATAACAAACCAAGGAAGTCTGCAAGTAAAGCTGGACAATGGACAAACAAGTTCTTTTAATCTTGGTGTGATAGAAGTGAATAAGCCACAATTTTTTGAACAATATGGTGATAATTTGCTCGGCTTGCCGAAAAATGGTGTTGCTGGTACCAATGTATTTACTAATTTGGTAGGACAAGCAAGGAATAATATCTCTATCCAGCAGGGGGCGTTAGAGGGGTCAAATGTAGATTTAGGTCAAGAGATGTCCTCGCTGATCAATGTCCAACGTGACTATCAATTTCAATCAAGGGCAATCACTATATCAGATCAAATGATGGGTTTAGTAAACGGTCTTCGTTAAAGGAGATATCGAAATGATGGAAGAGGAAATTCGCCACAAAATAACAACACGATCTCAATGTAAAAAGAAGAAAAAAATAGAGGAAAGACGAACAGCAAAAAAAGAGAAAATTCGGGTTCGGCTTATACCTATTTGGCTAAGAGTCATTCTTGTACTTTTTGCCATTACGATTAGTGTTTTATCCGGTATTATAGTAGGATATAGTGTAATTGGTGACGGAAATCCTATGGATGCATTATCGAAATCTACTTGGACTCATATTGTGGATCTTGTAAATAAATAAGAAAACGCGAAAGCGCCTTGCCCATCCACTATCCGATCGGTACTGGAGCAAGACATAAATAAGGGGGAAGGATTATCCTTTCCTTTTTTTATTCAGGAGGTTGTAAAATGTTAGATATTCAAGAAATTAAAGAAATAATTCCACATCGATATCCATTTTTATTAATCGATAAAATTTTAGAGGTAGAAGAGGGAAAAAGAGCAGTAGGAATAAAAAATGTATCTGTAAATGAGGAGTTCTTTAACGGTCACTTTCCCGACTTCCCTGTTATGCCAGGTGTGCTTATTGTAGAAGCATTGGCGCAAGTAGGAGCTGTCGCTATGCTTAAAAAGGAAGAAAACAGAGGTAAACTGGCACTCTTCGCTGGGATTGATAATTGCCGTTTTAAACGTCAAGTACGGCCAGGTGACCAATTAGTACTAGAAGTTGAGATATTGCGTCTAAAAGGCCCTGTTGGAAAAGGTAAAGGGATTGCAAAGGTTGATGGTGAAATTGCATGTGAAACAGAGCTAATGTTTGCGCTTGGAAAATGAAGTAAAATGAGTTTTTTAAACTAGCAAAGCAAGAGCGTACCAGTTTCATAAGTTTTCCGTATGTTTTTAGCACGGAGGGGAAAGTTATCCATAAAGCACACCTTGAAAGGAGAAGTCTTCGTGAATGGTAAAATGCTCAAATGGATAGCAGGTTTTTCCCTCTTTGCTGTTTTACTTACAGGATGCAATATGAAAAAACAAGAACCACCTCCGCCTAGTTTAAATAATGGCGTGAACGAAAATAGAAATATGAATGACGTAGATAAGGACAAGTTTAATAAGAGCAATAATAATCAAATGGACAAAGATAAAAACTTTAAAAATGTGAATGATATAAACGAAAATGATAATGAATATAATAAAGACCTTAAAAATGAAGACTACAAAAAGAAGAGTAATAAATAAGCAGGAAGGCTCCTGCTTATTTATGTTGAATAGAGCGCTAGTATAAAAAATCGGGACGAAAATAAATATAATCTTGAGGATTTTAAGGAAGAGTGGAGAGATTATATAATTAGCTTCCTGGTTTAGTGAGGTTAATGATCATAAAAGAGACATTCGAAGTTTCATGAGTATATTGTAGAAAAGACAAATGAAACGATTGCAGAAAAATCTCAACATTGATTATTCATAAATCTGTAAGGCAGAGGAAAAATACATAATTCATTCTTTATTAAGTCAAGAAAAATAGGCTCCTGTAATAGCAGGAGCTCTTATTTTTTTAAAAAGAATAGTTTTTCTTATTCTTGAACTTTTTTTGAGGCCACATATTTCGTTCTTCTCTTTATCCTATTTCTAAATTCCTCAATTAGTTCTTCACCAGTGAAGCCTTCCTTTACAATATCACTGAGCAGAAGTTCCGCATAGTTGCTTCTTTTCACTCTTAAGTAGCCTTCCAGTAATACGCTAATATGATTTTCAAATTCTTTCAAGCCACGTACATGCGTACTGAATGGTGCAGGGTCATTTGACTCATGGGTAATAACCACTTGAACATCCAAGTCATCTGAACTTTGTTGTGCAGCTCGAAAAAAATCATGATACTCCTTGCTGATGTAAGCTTCAATTAACCAGGTCTTTTTTCCGTCTTCTTTATTAATAATTAGGCCATCCTCTAATACAATATCTTTAATTTTTCCATCTTTAATAACTTGCAAAGACACAATCTTGAATGACTTCATATTCTTAAACCTCCATTATCCCATCCGACATTTGGAGCAAGATGCTTTATTTGTACAAATTATAGCATATATGAGGGAAGCGGTGACAGGTCTGTTGAACAGCTTCAAAAGAAGAAGAAAAAAATCATTTTTATTAGAAAACTTTTTTGCAGCAACTTTTAATTCTAATATCGGTTTTTGTCCGCAAAGAAATTCTATTTTCTACATAAGATACTTATTTGAAATGCCAATTTCCTTATTTTACTATATGGTTTGGATTGTATATGATGTAGTTACTTTAGAGGAAGGGGGTGAATAACTGCTTTGATTAACCAGGTAATGCTAGTGGGCCGACTTACCAAAGATCCTGAGCTGCGGCGTACGATGGATGGTAAGGCTGTTCTAAATGCCACCATAGCGCTTAATCGAAACTTTCGAAATAGCTATGGGGAATTCGAGGCTGATTTCGTACAATGTACTTTATGGAACAGAACAGCTGAAAATACAGCTAAATATTGCTCAAAAGGTTCTGTTCTTGGTGTAGTAGGCCGTATTCAAACCAGAAGTTATGAAAATCAAGAAGGTAAGAAAGTCTACGTAACGGAAGTAGTAGCGGAAACAGTGAAGTTTTTGGGCAGAAAGCCGACGGAAGATCGAGAGCTTCAACCAGTGAATAATGAATAAAGGAGAAGTGAATTGGAAAATATCGAAGGCAAAATCGAAGGATTAGAAAACTTGGTAGAAGACCTCATTTTAAAGCTTGGAAGGGCAAATCATCAAATTTACAATCTCACCAAACGATTAGACTCCCTAGAAAAAGACAATCATTCATTATCACAAACTCATTATCACTCTAAAGTGGTTTCTCTTTAAAAATATTACCCCGGACTTCCTCATCAGATATTGTCATATGCAACCTCATACATCCTCAAAAAATTAGACCAGCCTAAATTTAAGCTGGTCGTTTTTTTATGATAGCATTAGCAATTCATGTAATTCTTCATCCGACATCTCTGTAATCCAGTTGTCACTATTGATAATCTCATCATTTAATGATTGTTTTTTCTCAAGCATCGCATCAATTTTTTCTTCTAATGTTCCAGTTGTAATAAGCTTGTGAACATGGACAAAACGTTTTTGCCCGATTCGATAAGCTCGATCAGTAGCTTGGTTTTCAACAGCTGGATTCCACCAACGATCATAATGGATAACGTGATTTGCAGCGGTTAAGTTAAGCCCTGTTCCGCCCGCCTTTAATGACAATAAGAAGACAGGGAACTCGCCTTCTTGGAAACGTGCTACAAATTCATCCCTTTTTGTTTTGGTCATACTACCGTTTAAAAATGGAACGGAAAGACCAAAACGCTCATGTAAAAGTTTTTGAATCATCTCTCCCATGCCAATATATTGGGTAAAGATGAGACAAGCTTCATTTGCATCTAGTATAGATTCCACCAATTCAAGCAGTTTCTCGATTTTATGAGAACGTTGTTCAATCATGCTAGGATGTTCTTCTTTTAGAAATAAAGCTGGATGATTGCATAATTGTTTAAGACGGTTTAACATTTGCAGAATCATCCCTTTGCGTTCAAAGGCAGTTAATTCCTCCATTTGATCAAAAGTTTCACGAATAAGCTGCTCATATAGAGACGCCTGTTCTGCAGTTAATGGGCAATATTCCTTTTGTTCGAGTTTCTCTGGTAAATTTAACTCTACATCAGGATCTTTCTTTGTACGACGAAGTAGAAATGGTCGTATCAGGGATTGGAGCTCCGCAATTTTTTCTTGTTCCTCTTCTTTTTCAATAGGCACGATGAAGCGTTTTTGGAATTGTGTATAGGTACCTAAATAGCCATGATTGGTAAAATCGAAGATAGACCATAATTCTGATAATCGATTTTCCATTGGTGTACCAGTAAGAGCGATATGATGTCGTCCTTTTAGTTTACGAATTGCTCTTGATTGCTTTGTTTGGGCATTTTTTATATTTTGTGCTTCATCCAAGGCAATGGTGCTCCATTCGATAGAAGAAAGCTCTTCTAAATCTAAATGAGAGAGTCCGTAGCTGGTTAATACAATATCCGTACCCTTAATATGATCTTCAAAAGAATCCCCTTTATAACGATTTGGTCCATAATGCAGTTTAACGGAAAAATCGGGGGCAAAGCGTTCTATTTCCTTTTGCCAATTCCCTAGTACAGAAGTAGGACAAATAATTAAAGCGGGTGCAGGAATTTCTTCGGTATTTTTAACATGTAATAGATAAGTAATAAGCTGAACAGTTTTCCCAAGTCCCATGTCATCAGCTAAAACAGCTCCGAAGTGAAATTGCCGCAGGAAAACAAGCCAATCGAACCCATGTTGCTGATAGGGTCTGAGAGTTCCTTCAAATTGTAATGGCACGGAAACAGTTGGGATATTGGTAGTATCCCTTAACTCATGAAATAGCTGTTTTAAAGAGCGATTTAATTCAATTTGAATGTTTGCAAAGGCACGCGGATTAAAGTCTTCGAGCTCCTCACTATCTAATTCTTCTTTAGGAACCAATTCTTGTTCCATTATATCTTGAAGCCGCAATCCCTCTTCCTTTGCTCGCTTCATTAAGTCTTGTAATTGTTGGATCATCTTCGGATCTAATTTAACCCATTCTCCATTTACCTTAATAAGTCTGCGCTGATTATCAACAAGATGATTGAATTCTTCTTCTGATATTTCAGTTCCATTCATCGATAATCGCCAGTCGAAGTCGAGCAAGGCATTTAATCCAACAAAGGATGGGCGGTAACTGGTGCTTGTTTGTTTGATTTTAGCTTTTACTGTTAATTGTGCGTCACGCATTGCAATCCACCAAGAAGGCAGCAGAATCTCTACTCCTAGTAAGAGCAGCTTTTCGCTTGCAATGGTTAAAAAGTCCCAGGCTGTCAACTCATCCAATTCATGTCTTACTCCATCTCTGCTTCCTAACCATGGAAAGAGTTTAACCCAGCGTTCCTGTTCCGCCATTATTGCATCTGTGTAAGATCTCCATTTGATAGGGAAATTTTTTGTTTGTTTAGAAGTTAACAATTTGTCGGGATTTCTTTTATCCCTTAATATTGTTTCAAGTATCCAAGGTTTATCATCGTCTGTCGGCTCTGACAGGCGGAGTCCAATGGTAAAGGGACGTTCCTCTTCCCCTTCTAGCCATTCGCGAAAACGTGTTTCATCAAAATACAGGGTTAATTCCTCAGTTGTAAGAGAATTTCTTTTCAGGCTCTCTATTTTTTCTCTCGTGGAATCTTTTTTATTCAAGTAGGAATTAACAGCGAAATGAAACCATTCCTCTAAAAATGCTCTCGTTGATTTTCCTTGGATAGGCTGTTCCCAGAATTCAGCTTCAAATTCATCTAATACCATCTTTGGTAGCTTCCATTCAAATAATTGATCCTGCTCTTTGATGAAGCGAGGAACACCTACCCCTTCTATTATAGCTTCGTACATGATAGAGGCGCTTGAAAGGAGTAATTGTCCATTAGCATCCCATTCCCAATCCAGCAAGGAGCTAAAGCTTTCGTTTGCAAAGAGAGTTAGTAATGACCAACTATCAATGGTTATACCTGAGTGCAAATGGTAGTTGGAAACTGAAAGGGTTGAGCCGAAGAAGCTTTCTTCATGCCAGATAAATAATTGGCGTTTCCACTCGGATGGAGTGATTTCGCCCCCGTGCTGATCTTCTGCATAAATGAAAAAAACTCCCTTTCCCATATATTCTATATTTATTTTTATAGCGATAGATTTAAGCATCGATTAGCTTTCCCCTTCTACATTCCTCGTGAAATGCACGAAGTCTTTTTGTCTTCATAAGCAAATCATTAAAATAGGATTCCCATAAATCCATTTTTTTCTGTTTTTTATATAAAACACGCAGCTTTTTTAAATATCTTACTGTTTTTTTATATGCTTCACGATTACGATTTTCCAAAAGATTTTCAATAGACTCATGATAAAGCGGCATAGCAAGTTGTGGATCACTTTTTGTCACTGTATCTAATTTTGCCTTATCAATAGAATCAATATCTTTTCCGGTTAGATGCTGTAATTCAATCCAAACACGATATTTTTGTTTCATTATGAGATATTCATTATATTGTGCATAACTAAAAGGAAGAAATTTAATATATACTTTTTCCATTAGGACTGGGTTGTGGTCCGACAGTGCAGGTTCATCTACCGTTCGAAAAAACATTCTCATAAAGGCATAACGGTCAAAATCACTATTCAGTGTTAATAAATAATCAGAAATAAAAGGAATCATGGCAGTTATATACTTGCTAAGTCGACTGTAAGCCTTTTGTGATTGCAAATATTGAAACCAGTGCTGGGAAAAGTAAATAATATTCTTATCTATCCCTTTTAATGCATTTAATGCGAGTTCATCTCTTCCACATAAAATTGCCATATGAATATTAGCTAGTTTTATCCTGCCATTTTGCTCCGTACAGGATTGTAGCCTTTCTAATTCGAGCTTGCGCCAAATAGTTTGTTTAAAAAAGGATGTCCAAAGGGCCATATATAGCTCTACCATGATAGAAGAATGGTAGGTGTCTAATGTAAGCAATTCCGTACAATCGGTACGCAAATAAGCAATATATGGGTCAAAGGCAAACGGTTGGACAGAAATAGTTAATTTCTTTAGCGCATCTTCCACTTCTTGCATCAAAAAGGAAAAGAATGAATCCTCTGTTTGAAAATGCTGCTTATAACATATCCTATTTGCTTCTTTTATAGAATGGTAGGCTGCAAATAATTGATAAAGCGGTTTCCATTCCCTCTCAACAGGTGAGAATTCAATTATCCTGTAATAAACCGGCTTTAACTTTTCGTCAAGAACATATTCATTTGGAATATCAATACGATTAAATGCCTTTTCGAAACGATTTATCCAGGCTTTATGTCCGGTTAATGGTGCAGAAGTTTGCTCTGTAAGCAAATCACTTCCACGTTTTAGCCCATTTAAAATTGCAAAAGAGGAAGTCTGTTTTTTCCATTCTTGCACCCAATCAAATACACTGCCGATTTGGTTGTATGCGGAGAAAAATAATGCCATTTGGTGACGGCAGATTCCTTCCTGTGGACATGAACAATAATTGTCTTCAGGATTTTCTAAATTTAGAGTAACTTGAACAGACGTTACATCCTGTACTTTTGCTGAAAGGAGGGGGGAGGAAAAATTTTTTTTGGAAACAAGTTGCTGACGAAATAAAAGTAGGCCTTTCTGCACTAGCCTTTGGTGGGTTTCACTTGTAGGATCTAAATAAGTTTGAAGTTTATCGGCATAAGCAAGAAGTTGATCTTTCATATTGACTATCACCTCCGGTTGTTTAGAAAAGTGCAAGTGCCTTGTTCATCGGTGTATGGATGAGTGAAATTTGTTTTGTTATTTCACTTTGTAGTCTTCGTCTGAGATAAAGGAAAACGTGCTGAGGCAGTTTACGACATTGAAATTGGCAATTCAAATTTCACCAAAGTTTCATTTTACCGAGTAAAATTTGAAGTGCCAATTTTGCCTAATCTTATCCAGGGAGGAGACGGAGAAATCCGCTAGCCCATAAGTAGCTAGACACGATTAAACTTGTTAAAAAATAATTTTAATTTTAATAACTCTTGCGCTTGTCATTTTAAAAATAGGCACTACTTCTATTTTAATAGAAGAAGTCATTTAAGAAAAGGTGGAACCATTAAATAAGGATAAGGGGTCAAACGTCCCCATTATCTTATTTTTCAGTAATCCAAAATTGTTGATTTACATACACATTGACACCAATCAAATCATTTCTTTTGCCATTTACGAGTTTATAGTTTTTGTTTGCGGGATATATTATTTTTTGCCCCTTTTTTTCAGCAATAAACAATGGATTGTGACGATCAGTAAGATCAACCTTTACTTTATATCCTTTTTTTTCATAATAAACTTTTGCATCCATAAACAAAGTTTGATTGAAATGATTTAATGAGGATATTCCTAAAAACTTGGTTATATAGGATGGAAAATCTGTATTATTAATTAATCCTGTTGGTTTCCCGGGACCATATGCATATAAGAAGACATCCTCGCCAGAATGACCAAGGGTAGTAAAGCCTAAATTTGCTCGCTTCGCCATTTGTTTTGCTAATTCTAATTCCACGTTATCCGTGGTTTCTATTCTTTTCATATCTTGCACCGATAAAGGTGAAAGTCCATAATAACTGGTTACTTCATCAATATTAGAACGGTCTTTTTTCAGTAATGATGCTGCACCAGTTGCCGTTAGCTTTGCTTTTTTTAAAGGATCAATAAACTGGTTAATTGGTGTTTTAGAATAAGACTTATTAGTGTTTTGGTTTCCCATTGTGAGGCCGCTGTTACCATGATCTGCAACTGCTATCAATAAGGTATTCGGATTTTGTTGAGCAAAATGTAATGCCTCCTCTACCGCAGCATCAAATGATAATACCTCACTAATCATTCCTACGGGATCGTTTTTATGAGCCGCCCAGTCAATTTTACTTCCCTCTACAAATAGGAAAAAACCTTTTTGCTGATTGTGAAGCAGATTCAGAGCCTTCTTGGTCATATACGCTAGTGATGGTTGATTAGGAGCAAGTGATGGACGGTCCAATTCATAAGCGATATCCACATCGGCAAAACTTCCCCACACTTTCCCTTTGTTGACCTTCTCCAGTTCAGAATTTGTTTCCACGAAGGCATATCCACTTCTCTTTATTTCGTCTAAAAGATTTTCTCCATCCTTTCGATTGAAGGGCATATTGGATCCAACTCCGCTTGGTGTATGGAGTATATTATCGTTTTTTTTCGGTAATAAAGATACTTTCCCCCCGCCAAGTACTATATCTAACCCTTGATATACTTGCTGTTCAGCGATGTCATCATATCCATTGCGGCTAAGGGTATGAGAGGTAAAAGCAGCGGGTGTAGCGTGCTGTATTGGTGAGGTAGAAACAATTCCAGTTAAAAGCCCTTTTAATTTTGCTGCTTCCAAAATACTGACAGCCGGTTGAACAGATTGAATCTTATTATTCTTTAATTTTGGAACTAGACCAATCATATCGACTGATGTCTTATGTCCAGTGGCCATAGCGGTTCCAGCAGCTGCGGAATCTGTAATCCCTGATTGCAAAGAATAGGTTTTAACACCGCCAACTAGAATCTCATCAAGTGCAAGAGCTCTCCCCTTATACCATCTTGCTAAGGTAAGAACATCTGAATTTGTCCCATCCATCACCATGAAAATAACATTTTTCGGCTCTTCTACTGATTTTACTGCATGTATAGAATGGAGTGGGGTAAATAGAAGGAAGAGAAGGACTATGTACTTCACTAAAATCACCTCCTTTTTAGTTTTGGAAAAAGCATTAAAAGTATGCAGTAAATAAGACTTATTTCATTTCTCTAAATAAAAATCGACATTTTATAAAAACGTTTTTGTAAAATGCCTAACTACAGGTACTATTTTGTCTATTCAGTAAAATTAAATGTGATGTTTGTCGAATTACCTAACTATTGCGACTATTTACCTAGGACTTAAGAATCTAGTTAGCAAACCATGCGTATGCTACTTTAGATATGTTCTGAAAATTTCGGCATCAAGATAATATATATATTTATTTGGGGGGAGGAATTTACTTAAATCTAGCAATCTATTGATATGAAAACTAATTTAGGGGGAGAAAGAAGATGCTGAAGCGCAGTCTAGCACTTTTATTAATTTTACTCGTCACATGCGGCAGTGCAGTATTTGGTATGGGGGCTTCCCAGGCAGTCAGTTTGGACAAGGTAAATAAAGCAAAACCTACAAAAGTACGGCCTAATGTGGATCCAAACAAAGAAGTTCGCGTCTTTGTTGAGATGACCGGTGACCCAACCATTGAATATGCAAAGCAAAAAGGTGTTAAATACAATAAACTTAGTAAACAAGAAAGAAAAAATATAGAAGGTAAAGCAATTGCCGAGCAGAAGGCAGTTAAGGGAAAGATGAAGGATAAAAAAATCAAGTCCAAGGAAATCAACGATGTAACAACTATCGTTAATGGTTTTAGTGCTGATGTCAAATATCGAGACATTGATCAAATTAAGGCAATTGAAGGAGTAAAATCAGTTGAGGTTGTAAATGAATACAAGAGACCACAAGAAAAACCAGATATGATTTATAGCAAGGAGCTTGTTCAGGCACAAGAAGCTTGGAGAAATTACGGCTATAAAGGAGAAGGAATGGTTGTTGGTATCATTGATACTGGAATCGATTTCGATCATAAAGACATGAAATTAACGGATCCTTCAAAGGAAAAGTTAACAAAATCAAAAGTAGAGGGGCTTGTTGCAGATAATGGTCTGCCAGGCAAATTTTATACGGATAAAGTTCCTTATGGATATAACTATTTTGATAAAAATGATACTGTGAAAGACTTAGGTGCAGGTGCATCCATGCATGGAATGCACGTTGCTGGTACGGTTGCGGCCAATGGCGATGAAGATAACGGGGGCATTAAAGGTATCGCACCTGAAGCGCAACTACTGGCACTTAAAGTATTCAGCAACGACCAATCTATTGGTTCAACATATGGGGATATTTATGTAAAAGCAATCGATGACGCAATCAAGCTTGGCGCGGACGTTCTAAATATGAGCTTAGGTTCACCGTCTGGATTTGTAAATGCTAAATCACCTGAGCAACAAGCTGTTAAACGTGCGACGGAGAATGGTGTCGTAATGTCTATCTCTGCAGGTAACTCTACTTACTTCGGAAGTGGCTATTATTATCCACTTACTTCTAACCCTGATTATGGTGTAGTTGGTTCACCGAGTGTTGCAGATGAATCAATCTCTGTTGCCTCATATGAAAATACGAATATGGTAACGGATGGATTAAAATATACAATTGATGGAATCACAAATAATGCAGCGTATTTATCTGCAGGACAAACACATCCAAATACTGTGGAACAAAAAACGTTTGATGTGTTAGCCGCTGGTCTTGGTGGACCAGAGGATTTTGCAGGAAAAGATTTTAAAGGAAAATACGCACTTGTCCAACGTGGTACTTATAACTTTGTAGACAAAGCTCTTAATGCTCAAAAAGCTGGGGCAGCTGGAGTAATTGTATACAATAACCAAGAAGGAATTGTAAATATGGCATCTGATCCTGCTATAACGATTCCGCAACTATTTATGCTAAAAAATGATGGGGATACACTAAGAGCTGCATTAAATAGCGGCAAAACAGTTAAGATATCGTTTGATGATGTGAAAACAAGCATTCCAAATCCAGATGCAGGCAAAATGAGTGCATTCTCATCTTGGGGTGTAACACCGAGCTTGGACTTTAAACCAGAGATTACAGCTCCAGGCGGACAAATTTACTCCACTCTTAACGATAATAAATATGGTTTAATGAGCGGAACTTCTATGGCAGCACCGCATGTTTCCGGTGGATCAGCATTGGTGTTGGAACGTGTAGACAAGGATTTTGGTGTAGATGATAGTGATCGTGTATCATTAGCAAAAAATTTACTAATGAATACATCGAAACCGGTACTATTTGATGGGGAATTCGTTTCTCCTCGCCGTCAAGGTGCAGGATTAATGCAAATCAATTCCGCTTTAACAACACCAGTAGTTGTAACTGAGTCAAAATCAAATGTTGGCAAAGTTGCTTTAAAAGAAGTGAAAAATGGTAAAGTAACATTCCAATTAACAGCGAAAAACTTAACGAATAAAACAGCAAGATATAATTTATCGATTAATGCTCAAACAGATTCACCAGTACAAAATGGCAGCGATTTAATTAATGCGCCGAATGATGTCGGAGCTCTAGATTTAGATAAATATGTTGATTTCAAAATTAATGGAAAAGCGAAAGACCAAGTTGTTGTACCTGCTAAAAAGGATGTAAAGATTAATATCACAATGGATGCAAAAGCCGCACAGAAATACCTTAATTCCAAATATCCAAATGGTTTCTGGTTGGAAGGATTTGTTCAATTAACCGATCCAACGGATAACAATCCAACTCTAACTGTTCCATATGTAGGTTTTGATGGACAATGGGATAAGGCGCCTATTTTTGATAAACCAATGTGGGATGCGAAAACCTATTATGGTTATACTGGAGTATTAACATCTTTAAGCGGTGGAGACTATGGATTCCTTGGAGGAGATATAAAAACAGGGGATACCGATCCTGCGAAGATCGCCTTCTCTCCAAATGGTGACGGAGTTCAAGATGATGCATTACCAATCCTATCATTCTTGCGAAATGCAAAAAATGTAACTCTTTATGTGCTAGATAGCAAAAAACATAGAGTGGCAACTATTGTAAATGAAGGAGATATGTACAAGGACGCTTATGATAGCGGAAATGGCTCTATGTATACATTAGATCCAAACTTTGTATGGGACGGAAAGATTAAAGGGAAAACAGCTAAAGAAGGTCAATACTATCTTCAAGTGGAAGGTGTTATTGATTATCGAGCAGCAAAACCTCAAACGATTGAGTTACCTTTAAAATTGGATGTAACAAAACCAAAATTAGATGTCAAATTTGATGTGAAATCCAAGAATCTTACTGTCCATGCATCTGATGAGAAAAATGGCAGCGGACTTTCCTATTGGGATGTGTTCGTTGATGGTAAATCTGTTACAAATAAAGCATACTTTTCCGAAGCGGATACGAATTTCAATGTAGGTGATATTAGTGGACATACAGTACAGGTTGTAGCGTTCGACAATGCCGGTAACACAACGGTTGTGCCGGTAAAATAATCATATGAAAATAGCTGTTATGCGAGAGTCTCGCAGCAGCTATTTTTCTTTAAGTGATTTAGCTATTATAAAAGGATTGCATACTCAATGAATAAAGGGTAAGCAGCGTGAGAGAGAATAAAGCTGTGAATATTCTGGTGATGAACATGTTTCAAAACGATGTACCCCTACTATTGCTCCTAGCCCTATGAAAAATACTCTCACTCCAGTTATCAGCCAGGCTGGAGAACAACACAACAACCCGGAACTCATGGCGCCTTGGTCTAGGTAAAGTCCAAGATTAAGCAAAAGGAAACATTGCTGGAGTTGACTTCCCGTCCTAATCAAAATAAAACAAGGTAATGAAACAATGTAACAGCATATTCTATTATGCTGTTATTTTTTTTGGTCTTAAATCCTTGATAAAATAACATATACGAATTATTTTGAAAATAGACTTTGCAAACGTAACAGTGTTATGTTACATTAGTTTGTGAAAGGAGAAGGATAGAATGATGGAGGAATTAATATCTAAAAAAGACTTACTAGAACTTACGGACATTTCTTATGGACAGTTATATAGATGGAAACGTAAAAACTTAATACCGGAAGAATGGTTTATTAGAAAGTCAACATTCACTGGTCAGGAGACATTTTTTCCAAAAGACAAAATCCTGGAGCGGATTAAAAAAATCCAAACAATGAAGGAAAATTTATCACTTGATGAATTAGCTGATGTATTTTCCCCAAATCTTTCTAAACTTAGCATAAATGAAGTGGAAATAATCAACAGGGGAATTGCTTCGCAACCCGTGCTAAATATTTTTATGGAAATGAATCAAGGGGTGAAAAAATTCTCTTTTGAGCAAATGCTTTTTATTTACATTCTTGAAAAATTATTGCGCTCTGGAGACATAAATTTGGATGAAGGAAAAATGGTTTTGCAGGTAATGAGTGATCATTATCGTTCCATGAAGGCAGGGGAACTGATTTTTATTCGCAAACTTGGAATATCCTCCTGTTTTATTGTTTCAAATGTTGGTGATATTCATTTTGAGAAATCAACAAAATTGGTGACAAAAATTTCTTTATCGCACTGTATGGAAGAACTGAAATCGAAATTATTATAAGGGAGCTTATGAATATGAATAAAAATCGTGATTTGATGATAAATGGATTCGGTAGTTCCAGTGGCGGAGAATTTGAACTTGCTTCGATAAATGGAAAGGGCAAAGTGATCGGCGATATTGAATGCAAGCATTATGATTGTAATGGCTTCGCAACCGTAAATGGAAATATTAAAGCAGAAACTGTAACAATAAATGGTAAGTCGACGATAAATGGCGATGTGGATGCTGAGAGTATTACAATTGATGGTCATTCTTCCATGAGTGGAGCGGTGAATACAGAAACTATAAGAATATCGGGAAATGGTTCTATAGGCGGTTCATTACGAGGAGATCAGATCAAGATTAATGGAAAAGCATCTATTGGAGGAGATTGTGAGGCAGAAGAATTTGTTTCAGAAGGGTTATTCACCATTAGTGGCTTACTTAATGCAGAAAATATCGATATTCTCTTATATGGTGACTGCAAGGTTAAGGAAATTGGAGGTCAAACCATTCGAATTAGGAAAAAGGTACAAGGATTGATGAAAATCATAAAATCTATCTATCCTACAAGATTGGTAGCAGATGTCATTGAGGGAGATGATTTGCATCTCGAAGGTGTTAAAGCAAAAATTGTTCGTGGTAACAATGTTACAATTGGCCAGGACTGTGAGATAAATTCAGTTGAGTATAAAGGGACGATTGAGGTGGATAAGGCTTCTAAAGTAATTAAGACAAGTCAACTTTAAGTGAAAGGGAGGTATTAACATGGAAAAGGGGAATTTAAAGATATTTGGTTCAGGAAGTTCTGGCGGCGGTGATTTTAACAAGATAACTATTAGCGGAGAAGGCACTATTACGGATGATCTAACTTGCCAAGTATTTAAGGTTTATGGAACTGGTGTAGCAATGGGCGACGTGGAAGCAGGTTCACTTGATATTTATGGAACTATTGATTTACAAGGAAATGTAAAGTCAGAGATTCTAAAAGTTTATGGGACAATGAGTGCCAATAACGATGTATATGGAAATGCAATGAAGATACGCGGCTCTTTGGATGTAGGAGGAAACATCTCTGGGGAAGAGATAAATCTAAAAGGTGGTCTATCTGTAAAAGGTGACTGTGAAGTGGAACATTTCTTATCAGATGGCACCTTCGACATTAGAGGATTATTAAATGCAGAAAAGGTAAATATCGAATTGAAATACGGAAAAAGTTTTGTAATAGAAATGGGAGGAGAAGAGATTCAAGTAAAAAGAAAATCCTCATTTCTCGGCTTGAACAAACAAAATGGCAGCTTAGAGGCGGATACAATTGAAGGTGACCATATTTATGTGGAATATACGAAAGCTGAAGTTATAAGAGGAAAGAAAGTTGAGATTGGTCCTGGTTGCGAAATTGGCTTAGTAGAATATAATGAACAGTTCCATTGTGCGAAAGATGCAAGTGTAAAAAAACAAATAAAAATCTAGGGGATGTTTAGGAGTTAAAAAATAGCAGTGTTGCTCCATATACTTCGGTAACTCAATTTGTTACAATGTCTCACTTTCTCATTTATTTCTAGTGAGTGGTATTTCAGAATCACAAAGTAAATAGATGTGAAGAGAATGTTAAAAATTTTCAAAATCAATATACAGACATTGGATAATGGGGTAAAATAATAGAGAGTCGTAAAATCAAAAGAGGTGATCTATCTTGAAAAGAAAAGATCATGATCAACTAAAAAAGGTAATGGCAAACTTAGCGGGTATTGGGGTAAAGATGACGAAAACAAAATCTCGCCGCGAGCTTTTTAAAGTACTAGAGGATGTCAAATTGATTCCTAAATATCCAAAACTACATCATTAGTCGGTGATAAGTCAGTGTGTATTTGCACACTGACTTATTTTTTTAGAAGAATTTGCTTAACATTTTTTTAATCATGAAACCTTAGTCATAAATTTTCGTCTGTTTCTTTATAGTATATGAAATGCTCTAGGAGTGATCTATATGAGGAAACTAGCAATAAGCATTATAATGGTCATTTTAATGGTTTCCATTTATGTCTGGATACCAAAACAGTCATTTGCTTGCAGTTGTGCAATAGCATCTCCTAATCAAGAGTTTACGAAATCAGATGCAGTGTTTCAAGGGAAAGTGATAAATAAGGAGACAAGTAGAACCGCATTATTTACCAAAAGCAGTGATGACCCAGTATATGTTACTTTTTTGGTGGAAAAGGTTTGGAAGGGTATTGACACAAAGAATATAATGGTTCAAACCGCCTTATCAGAAGCTTCTTGCGGATTCAACTTTCATAAAAACCAAGAATATATCGTGTATGCTACGGAAATGGATGGGAAATTACAAGTTCAATTATGTAGTAGAACCAATGAACTAGCTAAGGCAAACGAAGATATACAGCACCTTGGGAAACCGATAAAAGTCGGGAAGGAACTAAAAAAGGGGACGAAGGATGAACACGTTTTTCCTTGGAAGAGAGTGGTCATGACAGGATTTTTGCTAGTTATTTTTATATCTTTCCTCACTCTAATTATTAGAAAGTGGCTAAAAAAGGGATATTCATAACTATTATAGGTTAAAAGTCTAAAACCATATCCGTCCTGAGATGGAAAACATTAGAATTAAATGATGTATAATAAAGATAGAAAATTCTGATTAGGGGTGTTGAGATGGAATATATCATTGATATTCAGGGGATTAAGAAAAGATATAGAAAAAGGAAATCAAAGGAAATCATTGAAGCGGTGAAAGGTGTCTCCTTTAAGGTGAAAAGAGGAGAAGTTGTTGGGCTTCTGGGCCCAAACGGTGCTGGAAAAACAACCACCATTAAGATGATGTGCGGTTTATTGCTTCCGAATGAAGGAACCATAAAAATAAATGGCATTGACATTGGAAAACAGCGTTTAAAAGCGCTTCGACATATTAGTACCGTTTTAGAGGGGAATCGCAATCTTTATTGGAGATTAACTGTGCGGGAAAACTTAGAGTATTTCTCGGGAAATCGAGGTTTGTCGAAAAAGGCAGTATCCTCTCAAATTGATGAATTACTAGAAAGACTTAATTTGACACATAAAGCAAATGAGATGGTTAATTCTTTATCACGAGGAATGCAGCAAAAGGTTTCTATTGCAGTAGCCTTGTTATCCAATACAGAAATTATATTCCTTGATGAGCCGACATTGGGATTGGATATTGAGACAAGCTATGAAGTTAGAAAATTATTAAAGGATATTGCGAAGGAATATAATAAAACGATTTTACTAAGTTCTCACGATATGCCTGTTGTGCAAGAAATCTGCGAGCGGGTGATAATTATTAATGAAGGAAGAATCGTGACGGATGAACGTGTATCTGATTTGCTGGACTTATTTGATACGAAAGCATACTCCTTTACGATCAATTCACTGCTTTCTAATAAAGATTTAAACGAAATTCAAAAGCATTTTATGGCGGAATTAGAGACTAATGAGGGAATGCAATCTGTGCTTACTGTAACCATTACCCACAGTGAGGATTTTTATAAAGTCATTGAAATATTTAAAGATATGAATATTGATATTGACAAGGTAGATCGTTCTATCATTGATTTTGAACAAGTATTTTTGAAAATCGTAAAGGGGGAAATGAAACGTGAAGTTGCTGCAACTGTTTAATGCTAATTTCCGGAGGGAGTTTATTTTATTAAAGAGATATCTTCCTAATACTATCAGTGAACTAATCACTTTCTTTTGTATCTTTTTAGCTATGTTTTTTGGAATAAAAGTGGTTGGCGATCCATCCACGATGGAAACGAATGTCCAATATACTATTGTTAGCTACGTCTTTTGGTTTTTGTCCATGGGTGCTATGCAGGGAATAGGATGGAGCATTATGAGCGAGGCACAGCTTGGAACATTAGAACAGATGTATATGTCTCCGATGGGGGCATGGAGGATTTTATTAGCAAGAATTATTTCTACCACCTTGCAACAGTTGATTATTTTAGCAGTGTTATTATACTTAGCTATGTTAGTTACAAATACATGGTTGAACATTGATGTAATCTCTATATTGCCTGTGTTAATTTTTACTATTATAAGTATGTTTGGTATTAGCTTCATGATTGCCGGAATGGCTATTATTATTAAACAAATTAACGCTTTTTTACAGGTTCTGCAATTTATCTTAATGGGATTAACTTTTTTTCCAATGTCTATTTCTCCTTTTTTAGCTGTACTGCCAGTTGTAAAAGGTGTAGACATGATACGGGGAATTATGATACAAAATAAAACACTTGTTGATTTTAGTTGGGCTGATTATACAAGTTTAATTGCAAACGCGGCAATTTATCTTGTTTTAGGCATTCTGGTTTTCAAACGCTGTGAACGGACCGCGATGACAAAGGGAGTGCTGGGACAATATTAAAAAATGCCTCCCTGAACAGACACAGAAATCATTATCATTATAAAGAGGCCTCATTTAGGGGGATATTGGTTCTGGTGTCCGTCGAGCTAATGGATTAAAAAAACTGTTGCCTTTTTATATAGGATACGTATAATACTTAATAATAATGAAAACTCGAGGATGAAGAGAGTAATCTAGTTGGAGAAACGATAGAGAGCTGGGGATGGTGGAAGCCTGGCGTAGAACCACTGGATGAAGCGCACTTCGGAGAGATGAATCTGAAATTCAGTAGGATGATTCGGGAACTCCCGTTATAAGGAAAAGTGGTTATAACCTGAACAATTAGAGTGGTACCGCGGGCTAGCTCGTCTCTTTATAAAGAGACGAGCTTTTTGATTTTATTTAGGAGGGAAAATGCATGGATCTAAAAAAACTGCTGGCTGAAGAACTAGAGGGTCATGTACAGAATACGATGACGGAGGGGGAAATAAACAATCTTATTGAAATACCAAAGAATCCAGAACATGGGGATTTAGCCTTCCCTTGTTTTCAACTTGCGAAGGCTTTGAGACAATCACCTGCACATATTGCTGAAGAGCTTTCTAAGAAATTAGAGAAGAGTAAACGCTTTTCTCAAGTAAAACCAATCGGACCGTACTTAAATGTGTTCTTTTCATCGAAAGTAATTGGGAAGACAGTTATCACAAAAGTGTTAAAAGAAGGACATGAATTCGGAAAGGGGTCTATAGGGGAACACAAGACAGTTCTATTGGATATGTCATCCCCAAATATTGCACGACCCTTTTCAATGGGCCATTTGCGTTCAACGGTAATAGGAAATGCATTGGCGAATCTAGCTGACAAATGCGGATATAAAACAGTGAAGATTAATCATTTAGGAGATTGGGGTACTCAATTTGGTAAACTCATAACTGCCTATAAAAAATGGGGTGACGAGTCAAAGGTAAAAAGTAATCCTATCAAAGAGCTATCGAAGTTATACGTAAAATTCCACGAAGAAGCAGAAAAGAACGAAAGACTTGAGGATGAAGCACGTGCAGCCTTTAAAAGCTTGGAAGACGGCGATAATGAAAACTTAAAATTATGGCAATGGTTTCGGGATGAGTCTATAAAAGCATTTATGGAAATATATGATTTATTGGGAGTTTCTTTTGATTCCTATAATGGGGAAGCATTTTATAATGATAAGATGGATGAGGTTGTCGACTTACTGAAAGACCAAAAATTATTGGAAATTTCTGAAGGGGCAGAGGTGGTACAGTTTGATAATCTTCAGCTACCACCGTGTCTAATCAGAAAATCAGATGGGGCAACCCTTTATGCTACAAGAGATTTGGCAGCAGCTATTTATCGCCAAAACACTTATCGGTTTGATACTGCACTGTATGTTGTAGGTCAGGAACAAACCGTTCATTTTAAACAAGTAAAAGGGGTCCTAAGAAAATTAAATTTTGAATGGGCAGAGGGAATGCACCATATTCCATTTGGATTGTATTTAAAAGATGGGAAGAGAATGTCAACACGGAAAGGACGGGTTATTTTATTAGAAGAGGTTTTAAGAGAGGCTATCCAACATGCTGAAAAGAATATTGCTGATAAAAACCCTTCTTTAAAGAATGCGGAGAAAGTAGCGGAATCAGTAGGAGTAGGCGCCATAATTTTTCACGACTTAAAGAATGACAGACTCAACAATATTGAATTTTCCTTAAAAGATATGCTTACATTTGAAGGGGAAACAGGACCATATGTTCAATACACCTATGCACGAGCAATGTCTATATTAAAAAAGTCAAATATAAATAAATATGAGTTTCAGGGATTAAATGATGAGGAAAGCTGGGAAATCATTAAGCACTTAAATCATTTCCGGGAAATAATCGAAAATGCGTACAACCGGTATTCTCCGTCTGTTTTGGCAAAGTACTTAATTCATCTGAGTCAATCCTTTAATAAATATTATGCGAAGGTACGGATTATTGAAAAGGATGAAGAGTTCATTTCAAGAATCGCTTTAGTGAAAGCTGTAACGATTGTTCTAGAGGAAGGGTTAAGAATACTTGGAATCAAAGCTCCGCCTGAAATGTAAAAAAAGCACTGGGGATGCCAGTGCTTTTTAAATCGCTTCCGAATTGGTAAGCGTAATATTATGTTTCAATTTTACCTCTTGAGGGTTTTTTTTCTTTACCTCAATATACTTAACGTGAAGATCTTCTATTTCTTTTATAATAAACTCGTAATCCTCAAATTCGATAATATCGCCTTGCTTGGCTTCGTAATTTTCGGATAGCACCCAGCCACCGAGGGTATCGATATCTTCATCTTGAATATCAATTCCCAATAAATCGTTCACTTCACTTAAAAGTACCTTAGAATCAATGATAAAATGATCTTCCTTTACTTTCCGAACTAATGGTACTTCATCCATATCAAATTCATCGCGGATTTCTCCGACAATTTCCTCTAATATATCTTCTACTGTTACTAGACCGGAAGTGCCGCCATACTCATCAATTAATACAGCCATATGAATACGTTCCTTTTGCATCATGACCAATAAATCATGAATCGGAATCGAATCAATTACACGTATAATTGGTCGTATATAATCCTGTAAAGACAATGCTTCTATTTCTTTGTCATGGATTATGTCTGTAAGTACTTCTTTTACATTCACAATCCCAATGATATGGTCTTTATCTCCGTCTATTATTGGATATCGTGTAAAGCGTTCTTCTTTTGCAATATCTAAAAATGCTTGAAGATTATCTTCTTTCGATAAGGAAATAATCTCGGTACGAGGTACCATTATTTCTTTTGCAATTCGGTTGTCAAAATCAAAAATGTTATTTACATATTTAAACTCTGATTGATTGATTTCTCCACTTTTGTAGCTTTCGGATAAAATAATTCGCAATTCCTCTTCCGAATGGGCAATGTCATTTTCACTCGCAGGTTTAAGACCAAAAACTTTTGTAACGAGACGTGCAGATGTGTTTAATATCCAAATAAACGGGAACATTAAACGATAGAAGAAGATTAAAGGCTTTGCATGAAATAAACTCAATGCTTCTGCTTTTTGAATGGCCAGTGTTTTTGGTGCTAATTCACCAACTACCACATGTATGAATGTGATAGTTGCAAATGAGAGTGCCAATGAAATCACATTTGAAATAGAAACTGGAATATGGATTAAATCAAACAGTGGGTGCAGCAATTTGGATACTACCGACTCCCCGATCCATCCTAATACCAATGATGCAATGGTAATTCCGAGCTGACAGGCAGATAAATACTCATCCAAGTTCGTAATAATTTTTTTCACTGCCAGCGCATTTTTATTCCCTTCTTCAATGAGCTGGTCGATTCGTGAGCTCCGCACCCTTATAATTGCAAACTCCGATGCAACAAAAAATGCGGAAAGTGCTATTAGTAAAAAAACAAGCACTAGTTTAAATATGTCCAAATAAGTTTCCCTACCCCGTGAAATACGGGATAGGAGTCACCTCCTATTTTGTTAAGAAATGTAGCGATTGCATTAATGCAACGCTCTCTATAGTTAGCCTCTTGAAAATAGCTTCTTTTTGCTTTGTATTAAGTACCTCAAATACTGGCGCCAAATCGGATAGCTCCATATTTAGTTGTTTCATATGCTCTGAAACGGACTCGATATGCTGTTCCACAATGAATTCATTCATTTCATGGCATTTCTTCATTTCCATTTTCCTGCGAATAGTCTCAAGTGATACTCCAAGCTTTTTATATCTTTCAATAAATTTAAGATCATCTAAAGCTTCGGAAGCATATATACGATAATTTGATTTAGAACGATTAGCCTGTAAGAGACCCAAACTCGTATAGTAATCTATTGTTCTCTTAGATACATTTGCTAAGGTTGCTAACTCACCAATACGGTATACGACCCCATCTTATCACCACCCTTAAAGGAAAATGGTTTTTACCATTTTTTACGCTAAAATATTATTAATATTATAAAAAAAAGAAACCGTACAGTCAAACGTGATGCTTTTTATTAACTAAGGCCACTTTCTCAAAAATCGTTGTTTTAACAACAAAAGCCTAAATTTTTTTAAGCTTAATAAAAAGATAATCATATATAAGAAAAGATACCTTGAAGCTAAACACCCTAAAGATATTTAATTAAGGGCGACAAAAAATATACTCGAAATTAACCCTATTATTTTACAATATGGAAATTTATTGTCCAGTATTCTTTTCTGAAGTCCATTTTTTCAAAAGGGTGAGCTTTTTTTGCGAGTAATTTTTGCTACATATAAAAGCGATCGGATGAAGTCGAAAACATATACTCTTTATGATAAAAGCGAATACTAAAAATGACCCCTAAAGCAAGCATATTTCCCATCAATGAACTCCCACCATAACTAATAAATGGCAAAGGAATACCGGTAATTGGCAGAACCTGTATTGTCATACCGATATTTTGAAAGACATGAAAAGTTATCATGGAGATGACTCCTGCGCACACATATGTATTAAACTTATCGTTTGTTAAAATAGCTGTTTTTGTTATGTGATATATAAGAATGAAAAATAAGCAGATAACTAAGCTTGATCCTATAAAGCCATACTCCTCTCCAATTACACTGAAGATAAAATCGGTATGTCTCTCAGGAAGATACACTTGTTTTCCCATAAATCCTTTTCCAAAGACTTCTCCAGATCCTATCGACATAATAGAACTTCGCAATTGTCGACCAGCATCAGGATAATTTTCTGGATCAATCCAAGTATTAATTCTGTCAAATTGATATGCTGGGACTTGCAAAAATTTAATTAAAATTTCTGGTTTATAAATTGCTAAGGATAATATAGTTCCTCCGATTGTAATTAAGGAAATATATAAAGGGGCAATTATTTTCCAAGTAATACCTGATACAAGTATCATTCCAGCAACAATCACTAAAATAACCATGCTTGTTCCTAAATCGGGCTGCATCATAATCAATCCCAGCGGTATAATCGCGACGACTACGATTTTCAATAATAGAAGAAAGTCACTCTTCAACGTTTTTAATCGCACCTTTTCATGATGAGATGAAATCACTCTACTTATCGCTAAGATAATAAAGGGCTTCATAAATTCAGAAGGTTGTATTTGACCTGCACCAGGCAAGATGTACCAGCTTATTGCACCGTTTTTTCTTGGGACAAGGCAACCTTCGTCAAGACAATGAGGAGCAATGATTAATCCTATGAGCAAAATAATACCGGCACCATATAAGTAAAAGGACAGTTTATTATATTGACTTGGTTCCAATAAAAGGGAAAAGGCAATGATGACGATACCGATGCCGTACCAGAAAGCTTGCCGAATGACAAAATTCATTCCGTATTGATCAGATGTTTGGGCACTTGAAATCGAAATGCAGCTTACAAGAAAAAATAAAAATAGGATTAAAATTAGTGTCCAATCTATCTTATCTATAAATTTTTGTGATTTTTCCATGTTTTTCACCTAGTTCCTATAAATATCCATAATATTAAGACGAAAGAAACAGATAAAAGTTTCCAATATATTAAACATATGGAGATTTTGATTACAAGATGCATAAAAAAAAGCCTCTTATTCTTCAGAGACTTTTTGTGTAGTTACCTTTTTTATGACATCAACGTACAGTACATGGGATTCTTCCATTTCAGATACTATAAACTCACACGCATCCATTTCAATTTTATCCCCTTGTTTTAAATCATATTTTTGTGTGAGCAGCCATCCTCCGATAGTATCTACCTCGTCATCGGAAATTTCAATTCCTAATAAATCATTTACGTCTTCAATCAAGACTTTTGCATCGAAAATGTAATGGTTATCCCCGACTTTGCGAACAAGCGGAATTTCGTCAACATCAAATTCATCGCGAATTTCTCCAACAATTTCTTCTAATATATCTTCGACGGTTACCATTCCTGCTGTTCCACCGTATTCATCTAAAAGGATGGCCATATGTGTTCTGTCTTTTTGCATTTTTGCTAAAAGATCTTGGATTGGAACTGTTTCAATAAAACGGAGGATAGGGCTAATATATTTATCAACAGGATCATCTTCCTGGCATTCATTATAAATGCAGTCCGTTAGTAATTCTTTTATATTGATTAGACCAATAATACTATCCTTATCTCCATTTGTAACAGGGTAACGTGTATATTTTTCTGTACGCACAATTTCCATAATTTCTTCAATGGTAGAGCTTTTATCAATACTAACAATTTCGGTTCTTGGGACCATAATCTCCTTGGCAATTCGATTGTCAAATTCAAAGATATTGTTTACATATTTATATTCCGACTGATTAATTTCCCCACTCTTTAGACTTTCAGAGAGGATAATTCTTAACTCTTCCTCTGAGTGGGCAATTTCGTGATCCGGAATTGGTTCGTAGCCGAACAGTTTTGTAACAAGACGGGACGACCTATTTAACACCCATATAAATGGGAACATAATACGGCTAAACCAAACTAATGGTGTTGCAAATGACAAGCAAATCGATTCTGCATTTTGGATTGCAATTGTTTTAGGAGCTAACTCACCTAATACAACATTTAAAAAAGTGATGATCATAAAAGAAATGATGAAAGACAATATATTTTCCACGGAAGAAGGAAGGTATACCAAGTGAAAAAATGGTTTTAAAATTTGTTTTATTGTTGGTTCTCCAAGCCAACCTAATATTAAGGAAACAACTGTAATTCCTAATTGAATAGCTGACAGGTATCCATCTAATTTGGATAGGATTTTTTTTACGATAGATGCCTTTTTATGACCTTCTGAAATCAACTGATCTATTCTAGAAGAGCGAACTCTAACAAAAGCGAATTCTGCTGAGACAAAAAAGGCGGTAAGGGCAACTAAAATAAGGATGATGACAAGTTTAAAAATAGGCATTGTTTTGTCCTTATAAGGCTTTTCTTATGCTTTTGCAGACAAATTTAGCCTACAAAAAGGCAATACGTTATAATCAGCAATTGGATTTTATCCATCTATGTGCAAACAACCTTATAATAATGGACAAGCACCTCCTAACTCGAACACATATATTGTTACTTTACCCGAAAATGAAATCCCAATACCGTATTCTTGATAGATGTAAATTTAAATTTCTGAAAAAAGCATGTCACATGACCGTTTCCTACGAATTTTTCATGTATTGCAAATAAAAATGAAAATTAGGTAAAAATAATGAGGAATTTAGATATAAATTTGGTAAAATAAATAGAAACTTTGATTCAAATTATACAGTTTCTTTTTGGAAGCTGTTTTTTTTAGGGGATTATCAAAAAAGCGCCTATCGGCAGCCGGGAATTGCGGGATAATCACCACGCAATAACGGCAATGTGATATGATTGGTAGTCTATATGTCGATAACAATGCGCTATTGCTAGTGGAATTAGGGTAAGAGCTAATCGGAGGGACCTCAATTGAAAAATCATACAGGGAATCGTGATATTATTTACGTACATGTAAATTACCCGGATCATTATGTACTATCGGCAGGAATAGAGTTTAAGGAATTTATTGCGGCAATTCCTGATATATCTAATCTTCTTCTTCTGCGCCATCAATTTGACGATGGCAATTATAATTTACATACTTTATTGGATTACGTGGATAATGAAACGCTTCCTAAGCTTGCTAATGATGATGTGAATAGTTATGGTGACTTTTGTTGGATTGATTTTGAAAATGAAGAAGGTTTAAACCTATTAGAGGGTCAGGAGATTGCAGAGCTTTTATATTTAAGTCATTTAAAAAAACATCTTCGCCTGCCTTTTTATCGAAAACTGGATAATCACTTTGTATATCTAGCACATGAGGATGGGGCGTTTAATAAAACATATTATCGATCATTTGAAGATTTTTATCATGTACTTGGCACTTCCATTATGCGTAAAATGATTGATAAAGTGGAAAAACCAATGTTCGGAAGAAGACGTAAAAATGAATTTTCTAATGTTCCTGTAGAAATCCTCTATCCCTTTATTGAAAACATGAAGGAAGGTATGGTCATATCCCTAGAAAGGGCAAAATTTTCCCGTTCTCAAATTGAAATTCCAATATGGGTGATTGGCGACTTTTATTATATGGATGAGATGCATGAGGAATATTCAATGATCGGAAGCAGACCTGTTGATGGGAAGATTGTATATGATCGGAAATTAAAAGAATGGAAATGTTTTATTAAATAAAAAAATCCGCCAAAATCAGGCGGATTTTTATTTGGAGAACTTTTTCTGTGCCCATGCATCGAGTTTTTTTACTTCTTTCTTTCCGAATGTAAATCCATAAATAAGCAGTACAACGATTATTAAAGTGAAAATGTCCAACTTTCTAGTGTGGACAAAATTAATGACCCCTATTATGACTTGTGGAATTATTCCGGTTATAGCAAACAGAACACTGGCGATCCTAAACCAAATGGAGGATTTTAATCCATACCTTGCATAAAAAAGAAAAAAGGTGGATGCCCAAGCCAAAACCTCGAGGGATACCAAAATAAACCACTTATGAGCTAATACATAACTCATATTTTCCTCCCTTGAACCCTCAAATTATTCTATTTTTACAAAATAAGATATATCCTCCGGGCCTTATACGTGTGAGTAAATAGAAAATCGCCTTGCCCATCGGCGTACGGATGAGCGAAATTTGAAGTATCATTTCACCTTCGAGTTTCGGAGTGATATAAAGATAAAGACAACACGGCGAGGTAGGCAACTAGTCGATATAGACGTTCGCAGAGATAACACTGAAATTCACTAGGCGATAGGCACAGAATATAGACAGTATGTACAATAGAAATTTTAAAACATTTTATCAAAAACCAATTTAGAAATCTAGAAAAGGTAATGGGAATATTTTCACACTAGAACTAAAGGATGAAATCGTGTAAAAGAGGATGAATTGTAGCTGCAGATAGGTTAATATTAATACCGAGAATGGAAATGGCATATTGGATTTTCACCGTTATGTACATTTTTACATATGATGTTCTAGGCAAATGTCATGAGTTTTAAAAGAGAACAAAAGCGAAAGATTAACTGGAGGATATTTTATGAAAACGAAGCTTTGTTTATTATATGGAGGAAAATCCGCTGAGCATCAAGTTTCATTACGAACTGCTAAAGCGGTTATTCAAGCATTAAATCTAGAAAAATTTGAAATTCATCCTATTTATATATCAACAGACGGAAAATGGCTGAAAGGTCCTCAATTACATGGTCCGGTAGATAGTGTGCAAGAGCTGCAATTTACCGACGGAGAGGCAATAGCACCCAATGCACTAATGTCTTCCATATCTCCAAAGGAGGACAGCGGTTATGATGTAGTATTTCCGCTTTTACATGGACCAAACGGAGAAGATGGCACTGTTCAGGGGATGTTGGAATTATTAAATCTTCCATACGTTGGTAATGGTGTTTTGGCATCGGCTGCGGGAATGGATAAAGTGATTATGAAAACTATATTTGCGCAAAGCGGTCTTCCACAAGTGAAATATGTTTGGTCTTTAAGAAGTACGTGGGAGGCAGATCCTGAATCTGCCTATCAATACGTGGAAGCAGAATTAGGGTACCCATGTTTTGTCAAACCTGCTAATCTAGGATCTAGTGTAGGAATTAGTAAGTGCACGAATAGAAACGAATTGGAGAAAGCTTATAAGGAAGCATTTCAATATGACCGTAAGATTATTATCGAAGAGGGTATTACTGCACGTGAAATTGAAATAGGTGTATTAGGTAATGATTATCCAGAATGCTCTGTAGCGGGAGAGATTTTACCTAAAACAACTTTTTATGATTATAAGGCGAAGTATGAGGACGGGGATACTGCCCTAATTATCCCAGCTGAAATTTCAGATGAAGTATATGCAAGTATGTCTGACATTGCAAAAAAAGCCTTTAAGGTACTCGATTGTTCTGGTTTAGTTCGTGCAGATTTCTTTGTAACAGCCGATGAGAGAGTGTTAATAAACGAGGTAAACACAATGCCGGGATTTACACCTGTTAGTATGTTCCCACTTTTATGGAAGCATAGTGGCGTCGAATATTCAGAACTAATTGAACGTCTCATCCAATTAGCTTTAGAGCGCTATGAAGATAAGCAAAAAATAAAATATACATTTTGAAATAAGTAAAAGCTATAGGTTCTTTTTATATATAGTCTTTGTCTAGCGTAAGCCGTCGTGCGGATAGGCAAGGCGCTTGCGCTTTTCTAATAAGGATCACATCTTCGTGATTCCTATTCCCTTTTTCATGATTTTGAAAGTTAAAATGGAGGCTTACAGAAATGATGAAGCGTACGGTCAAGCAAATAGCAAATATGATAAAAATAGAAAATGATATTACCGAATTTCAAGATAATGTAATTAGCGGAGCATGTATCGATACAAGGGTCATCCAGGAGGGAAACTTATATGTACCTCTAAAAGGTAGATTTGTGGACGGACACCAATATGTAGAAGCGGCAATAAACAGCGGGGCTGGAGCATCCCTTTGGCAAAAGGATGTGCCTAATCCTCCACATGGCCTGCCTATTATTATTGTAGAGGACGTTTTAACAGCTCTACAAGAATTAGCCCGTGCGTATTTGCAGGAATTAAACATCAAAGTAGTTGGGGTAACTGGCAGCAATGGGAAAACCACTACAAAAGATATGGTTGCCAGTGTATTGAGTCAAAAGTACAAAGTACAAAAAACAATTGGAAATTATAATGGTCGTCAAGGCCTGCCATTAACCGTTTTATCTTTAAAAGAAGATACAGAAGTGGCTGTTCTTGAAATGGGTATGAGTGCAAGAGGTGAAATTGAATTTTTAACTAGACTTGCTCGTCCTAATGTTGCCATCATTACCAATATTGGAGAAGCTCATTTACAAGATTTAGGTTCACGAGAAGCAATAGCAGATGCAAAAATGGAAATTGTAAAAGGACTTTCAAGAGATGGTTTATTTATCTATTTGGGAGACGAGCCATTACTAAGGGAAAGAGCACAGGCTATATCTGACGTACGCATACAAACGTTTGGTAAGAAGCAAGAAAACGATATTTATCCAATTACTATCAACCAAGATGAAAATGGCAGTGCCTACTCAGTTAATATGGAACCAGATTCTCAGTTATATATACCAGTTCTTGGAGAATACAATGTTCTTAATTCTTTGGCAGCTATCCTTGCTGGGCGGGAGCTTGGTCTATCCATGGAGGAAATAAAGAATGGACTATCATCCGTTAAACTTACGGCAATGAGGATGGAAGTGTTAGATGGTTTAAATGGCATCAAGATTATTAATGATGCATACAATGCAAGTCCTACATCTACGAAAGCGGCTTTAAATTTGGTGATGGATCTTGATAAATCAAGAGAAAAAATAGTTGTATTAGGCGACATGTTGGAGTTGGGAGAAGCGGAAAAAGATTTCCACCGTGAAATTGGCCGATTCCTCCAACCATCCAAAATAAAATATGTGTTTACGTATGGTGAACTTGGGTATTATATTGCAGAAGAAGCAAAAAAACAATTTGGGGCGGACCGGGTCTTTAATTTTGTCAATAAACAAGAATTGATTCAATCTATTATATCTCATATACAAGGAAACGAGCTTGTACTTATAAAAGGCTCTAGAGGCATGGAGCTTGAAGAAGTAGCAACATCCTTAGTTGAGAATAAGGAGTAAGGAAATCGGGATACCGATTTCTTTTTATCCAAATCCTACTACTCTGTAAAAGGTATATGATTGGATGGATTTTGATAAACTAAAATTAATTAACCTCCCCTATACGAAGCACAGCATAGAAAGTAAGCTAAGACTGATTCGTGTGGGTTCTGTTGACATTGAAATCTCCAGTTATTAATGGTACCATATACAATATCGTTTACACTTTTTGCCGTAAAACAAAAGAGATAGAAATGTCTTTTTTTTTGAAAATAGAATCGGGTATAACCCAAGGGGGTTAATATGGCCCTGTGAAGTGTCTAGAAGGAGAATGAGAAGCATTGACGAAGTTTTCAGAATTAGAATTAAGCCCATCCCTTTTGAAATCAGTAAAGAGAATGGGGTTTGAAGAAGCAACACCAATTCAAGCAAAGACAATTCCATTAAGTTTACAAGGGAAAGATATTATCGGTCAGGCGCAAACTGGAACCGGTAAAACGGCGGCATTTGGAATTCCGCTTATTGAAAAAATTGATCCTAAAAACCCTCATATTCAAGGAATTATCATTGCTCCAACACGTGAACTTGCGATTCAAGTATCGGAAGAATTGTATAAAATCGGCTATGATGCAAGAGCGCGTGTTCTTGCTGTATATGGCGGTCAAGATATTCAAAGACAAATTAAAGCCCTAAAAAAGGGACCACAAATTATTGTAGGAACACCAGGTAGAATTCTTGATCATATTAATCGCCGTACATTGAAATTGGATCAAGTTCATACTTTGATCCTTGATGAAGCTGATGAAATGTTAAATATGGGGTTCATTGATGATATTGAAGCCATTCTTTCCAGTGTACCTGAAGATCGACAAACACTACTCTTTTCTGCTACAATGCCTGATCCAATTCGCAGGATAGCAGAAAGATTTATGAAAAACCCAGAAACGATTAAAGTAAAAACAAAGGAAATGACTGTTCCTCTAATTGAACAATATTTTGTTAAGGTCTATGAGCGAGAGAAATTTGACGTGCTTTCTCGTCTAATTGATGTGCAATCACCAGAACTTGCTATTGTTTTTGGCCGTACAAAGAGACGTGTTGATGAATTAGCTAATGCACTAAATCTGCGCGGTTATATTGCAGAAGGTATACATGGCGATCTTAGCCAGGCAAAGCGCATTTCCGTTCTGCGAAAGTTCAAAGAAGGGAAAGTAGATGTGTTAGTAGCAACAGATGTAGCGGCAAGAGGGCTTGATATTTCTGGTGTTACACATGTTTATAATTACGATATTCCACAAGATCCTGAATCTTACGTACATCGCATTGGGCGAACTGGGCGAGCTGGTAAAGAGGGAATGGCGATAACTTTTGTGAGTCCGCGTGAAATGGGATATTTGCGAACAGTAGAGCAAACAACCAAAAAACGTATGATGCCGATGCGTCCGCCATCCATTGATGAAGCATTCGAGGGACAACAACGTGTTTCTATGGAACGGATTAATGAAATATTAAATGAGGGCAATTTGGATCAATATGTTACGGTAGCCAAAGAGTTGCTAGAAGGAAATGATCCGTTATTAGTTATAGCTGCGGCTTTAAAATTAATGACAAAAGAGCCTGATAATACACCGGTCCATATTACAGAGGAACGTCCTTTGCCAATGAAAAAGGATTTCCAAAGATCATCGAAAAAGGATTCCCAGAAATCGTCTTATAGAAGAGGAAAGCAATCATCTTCTTCCTACGGTAATAAAAATAGAAAGCCAAAAAGAGCTGAAAGAAGACCATAAACTTATTTATTCGGTAAATTAAATTAACCAGAACGGGGCCAATAAAAGAGTAAGCGATTAGGTAAGCTGGTTAAGAACAAATACGGAAAGAATTCCTTTAATCAAAAGAAAAATTCATATTTTGTTTATCAGTTAAAAATACTCCTTATGATAAATAAGGGGTATTTTTTTATGTCCCGATTTTCGACAAAATTCCCCTTAATCCTATATTAGAATTATTTTACTTTGAATAATTACTAATTAGAATATTTTAACTATTAAATGATAAAAAATTATTCTGATAATTGAAAATTAATTATGGTTATCTTAATAAACTTGGATACAACAAGAGGTTAGTTGTAATAGCTAAAATTAAAAATTATATAAAAAAAATAATTGTATTGACTATTCAAATATATCAATCTATAATTAGGAATATAAACTTAATTAAATTTTAACCAAATTCAACAAATTTCGACATATAGGTTTCTTAGTTAAGGGGGATCATATTGGGTAATCAACCACTTTTACAAGTAGAAGATTTAAAAACTTCATTTCGAATACAAGATAATTATTATCCAGCCGTAGATGGTGTAACATTAACGGTTAATGAAAACGAAGTCGTCGCAATTGTTGGGGAATCAGGATGCGGGAAAAGTGCATTTGCACTTTCTGTAATGGGTCTACACCCAGAAGGACGAACAAAATTAGAGGGAAATGTTAACTTTAATGGCCGAAACCTTCTCTCTTTGTCAACATCGGAAATGAATAAGGTTCGCGGAAAAGATATAGGAATGATCTTTCAAGATCCTCTTACTGCTCTTAATCCTTTAATGACCTGCGGTAAGCAAATTGAAGAAAGTATGAACTACCACACAAAATTATCATCCTCTGAAATTAAAGCAAAGGCATTAGAACTGCTAAAAAAGGTTGGAATTCCGAATCCAGAGCGGACATATAAACAATATCCACATGAATTATCCGGTGGTATGCGACAACGGGTTGTTATTGCTGTTGCGATTGCATGTGATCCATCTCTAGTTATTGCTGATGAACCTACAACTGCGTTGGACGTGACTATTCAAGCTCAAATTATGGACTTGCTGAAAGATCTTCAAAAGCAAATGAAGACAGGGATTATTCTAATTACCCATGATCTTGGAGTCGTTGCGGAGATGGCGGATAGGGTCGCGGTTATGTATGCCGGGGAGATTGTGGAACTTGCAGACGTAAAGACATTATTTAAAAATCCACTTCATCCTTATACTCGCTCTTTATTAAATTCTATTCCGTCTACTGCAGAAGGAAATGATCGATTGCATGTTATTAAAGGGATAGTCCCTTCATTACAAAACCTTCCAAGACATGGATGCCGATTTAAAGACCGTATTGACTGGATAGATGAGCATGAACATGAAGAAAATCCAATTTTGCGGGAAGTTGAACCAAATCATTATGTACGTTGTACTTGCTATAAAAACTTTCACTTTCCAGAAAATATAGGGGACATGAATGATGACATTTCTTAAAGTTAATAATCTTAAAGTCTATTATCCAATTCGTGGCGGCTTTTTTAGAAGAGTCGTTGACTATGTGAAAGCAGTTGATGATATCAGTTTTGAATTAAAACCTGGAGAGACATACGGGCTAGTTGGAGAGTCTGGATGCGGGAAAACAACCACGGGTAGAACCCTTATCGGACTTAATAAAGCGACATCTGGTGAAATTCTTTTTGAAGATAAGGATCTTACAAAATTAAGCAGAACAGAATTTCATAATGTTCGCCGTGATATTCAAATGATTTTCCAGGATCCATATTCTTCCCTAAATCCAAGAAAGCGGGTTTTGGATATTATAGCAGAACCTCTTCGGAATTTTGAAAATTTATCAAAGTCAGAAGAAAAAGATA
>NZ_PIQO01000020.1 GCF_002844575.1 Heyndrickxia camelliae | reverse complement strand
TGAAGCTAGTTATGTCCCAGCCTCTTTTTCTTTGGATAAAAAGCTGGCTTATTCATTTGTAGGGAATGACCTATAGAAAAGGTCCAATCATTTTTGGAGATAAAACATAATTCTAAGAAAAAAGACATTCATGAAGGTTAAGGGGACGAGCATAAGATATATCATGAGAAATGGGAGGTGGTAAAGATGCTTGAGGTATATGATGTTGCCATTATTCCGTTAATCCTTGGAGTGGTGGAGTTATTTAAAAGGGCTGGAGTTCCAAAAAAATATTCACCATTCATAGCTGTTATACTCGGACTTTTATTTGGTATATTTTATTTGGGAAGCAATATAAAACAAGGAATAATTGTTGGTCTAATGCTAGGGCTGTCTGCGAGTGGATTATATAGCGGAACAAAAAATATGACTAAAAGCGATAAATAAGAATCTACTAAAATATATAATCTAACCCAAAAGGAAGGAGTTAACATCCGGCCTTTTGGGTTATTTTTTCAATGAACTACTTGTCGATAAAGTCCAATTACTTTTCCTAAAATAGTTACGTTAGATAAAATTATTGGTTCCATTGTAGAATTTTCTGGTTGTAGACGAATATAATCTTTTTCTTTAAAAAATCTCTTAACGGTTGCTTCATTTTCTTCGGTCATGGCAACGACAATATCTCCATTATTTGCTGTTTGCTGTTGCCGAACTACGACATAATCTCCGTCCAAAATACCTGCTTCTATCATACTTTCTCCTACGATTTCCAACATAAAAACATTTTCTTCGCCAGGTGCTAAATATTCAGGTAAAGGGAAATACTCCTCCACATTTTCAATAGCTGTAATTGGTAAGCCTGCAGTAACCTTTCCAACCAAAGGAACATTTACAATTGCCTGTTGTGGGATTGAATCGTCCATCAGATCAAGCACTTCAATTGCTCTTGGTTTTGTTGGATCTCTGCGAATCAATCCTTTACTTTCAAGTCTGGAAAGATGCCCGTGTACAGTTGAACTGGAAGCTAGTCCGACTGCTTCTCCAATCTCCCTTACAGAAGGTGGATAGCCTTTTAATTTGACTTCTTGTTTAATAAAATCCAAGATATCTTGCTGCCTTTTTGAAAGTTTTGTCATATTTAACACCTCGATAATCGATATTTCGACTTATTATTGATTCCATTATAGCATTAGATTTCCAGTTATACAAACATAAGTTCGAAAAAAGTATTGACACCAAACAGGTGTTCTTAATATAATTAAATCATCAAAGCGAACATATATTCGAAAGAGGGATGGATATGTTAATGTTATGGAAAAATTACTCTTATGCTATTATTCTAGTGATACTTTCTTTTATTCTAGGAATCACTTTCATATTTCACATGGATGACCATTCAACGTCTTATGAACATGTCATTGTTTCAGAAGGACAATCATTGTGGTCTATTGCCGATACATATAAAATGGAGAATGGCATGACACACACTGAATTTATAAAATGGGTGCAAAAGGAAAATAATTTAAAATCTACAGACATTGAGCAGGGTCAAACTATTATTATTCCGGTTAAAATCAAAGACAAAAAGGATAATATGCACCATTTGGCATCAGATATAAGGTAGGTTATATAGGTGAATACGATAATATATTGTCGGGTCAGTACTACAAAACAGACTCAAGAATCTTCATTAGCACGTCAGGAAGAAGAATTAATCCAGGCAGCTAAGACATGGAATCTTAAAGTTGCGAATATTATCCATGATCAGGCAAGTGGCTATGAATTGGATCGACCAGGTGTTTTAGAGATGCTTGACATTATAAAAACGGATCAAATTGATTCGTTAATTGTGCAGGATGAAACAAGATTAGGAAGAGGCAACGCTAAGATTGCTTTGTTACACTGCTTACGAAAAGAAAACGTAAAAGTATTTAGTCTAGACCATAATGGTGAATTAGAACTTTCAGAGTCCGATTCAATGGTTTTAAATATTGTAAGTATGGTGGAAGAATATCAACGGAAATTACATAATCTAAAAATAAAACGAGGGATGAGAAGGGCGGTAGCAAAAGGCTTTCATCCTGAGAAAAATTTGCATGGAAATGGAAATCTATTAGGAAGAGAACGAAAGGAAGTTCCCATTGAAGAGATTGTACGATTAAGGAAAAATGGTCTTACATTTGCGGAAATAGCTGCTACTATGCGAGGATTTGGCTATGATGTGTCCAAAGCAACTGTCCATAGGAGATTTCAAGATTATATTCAAACACATTAACTTTCACTATTAAAGCTCCTTTTCTTGATAAAGGGCTTTTTTTTTAGTAACATTACTTTGATTAAAGTAGGATAGATAATTTTATCCCTCTGTAAAGGAGTAACTATATGCTTTCTAAAGACAAAATAGCAAGAATAAATCAACTAGCAAAAAAGTCAAAGGAACAAGGTTTGAGCAAGGAAGAAGCAAAAGAACAATCGAGACTAAGAAGAGAATATTTGGAGTCTTTTCGTTCATCTATGAAAAATACCATAGAAAAGGTAAGAGTATTTGATCCAAATGGGGATGAAGTGACTCCGCAAAAATTGCGTAACCTTCAAAATAAAAAGCTACATTAAGATAGGTCATACTTATTTTTCTTTAAATTCGTAGTAGCATATGGGATACGGTAAATAATTTTTGGTAAATAAAAAAGGGAATTTATTGAGTTAATGTGTTAAATATAAGATAATACTAAAATAAAATGTTTTTTTGGAAAGGATGCATGAACATTGTTTGATAATACAGATAATTTAGCCGTTACAACGATTCGTACACTATCCATTGATGCAATCGAAAAGGCCAATTCAGGACACCCAGGATTACCTATGGGGGCTGCTCCAATGGCCTACACTTTATGGACACGTTTTATGAATCATAACCCTAAAAATCCAAAATGGTTCAATCGTGATCGTTTTGTTCTTTCAGCTGGTCATGGTTCGATGCTATTGTATAGTTTACTTCATCTATCCGGATATGATTTGAGCATGGATGAATTAAAGAAATTCCGTCAATGGGGTAGTAAAACTCCAGGTCATCCTGAATATGGACATACTCCAGGTGTAGAAGCCACTACTGGTCCATTAGGACAAGGTATAGCAATGGCTGTAGGTATGGCGATGGCGGAGCGTCATGTTGCTGGTGTTTATAATAAGGATAATTTTGATTTAATTAATCATTATACATATGCATTATGTGGTGATGGTGACCTAATGGAAGGAATTTCAAGTGAAGCTGCTTCATTAGCTGCACATTTGAAGTTAGGTCGTTTGGTAGTTTTATATGATTCCAATGATATTTCCTTAGATGGTGATTTAGATAAATCTTTTTCAGAGAGTGTTGAAGGACGTTTTAAATCATATGGATGGCAATATATTCGTGTCGAGGACGGCAATGATTTTGAAGCCATTGCTAAGGCGTTAGAGGAAGCAAAGTCTGACGTTACTCGTCCTACACTGATTGAAGTCAAGACGGTTATCGGATACGGCTCTCCAAATAAATCAGGAAAATCTGCTGTTCATGGCTCTCCGCTAGGTGCTGATGAATTGAAATTAACAAAGGAATTTTATAAATGGACATTTGAGGAAGATTTCCATGTTCCTTCGGAAGTTTACGATAGATTTAATGAATCCATTGTTAAAGCAGGTGCTCAAAAAGAGGAAGAATGGAATCAATTATTTGAGCAATATAAAAATGAATATCCTGAACTAGCTTCTCAATTAGAACAATCCTTGAAAGGTGAGCTTCCTCACGATTGGGATAAGGATATTCCAGTATATGAAGAGGGAAAAAGCCTTGCAAGCCGTGCATCAAGTGGCGAAGTTCTAAATGCAATAGCGAAAAATGTACCAACATTTATTGGGGGTTCTGCTGACCTTGCTGGTTCCAATAATACAATGATAAAAGGCGAAAAAGATTTCACACCTGAATCATATGAAGGGCGAAACATCTGGTTTGGTGTTCGTGAATTCGCAATGGGAGCAGCAATGAATGGGATAGCTCTTCATGGAGGATTGCAAGTTTATGGAGGAACATTCTTTGTATTCTCGGATTATTTACGTCCTGCAATCCGACTAGCTGCCTTAATGAAACTGCCAGTAACTTATGTATTCACTCATGATAGTATTGCTGTTGGTGAAGATGGACCGACACATGAACCAATCGAACAATTGGCAGCTTTAAGAGCGATGCCAAATATTTCTGTCATTCGTCCAGCAGATGGTAATGAAGTGGCTGCTGCTTGGAAAATTGCAATAACTTCTAAAGACAAACCAACTGCTTTAGTCTTAACAAGACAAGGGTTGCCAACACTTAAATTAACCGGCGAAAATGCACAAACAGGTGTTGAAAAAGGAGCATATATTGTTTCGCCATCTGAAAAAGCAACGCCAGATGTACTCCTGCTTGCATCTGGTTCTGAGGTGCATCTTGCTGTAGAAGCACAATCAGAACTACTTCAATCAGGGGTTGATGCTTCTGTTATTAGCATGCCATCCTGGGATCGTTTTGAACAGCAAAGTAACGAATATAAAGAATCTGTCCTTCCGAAATCTGTTAAGAAACGATTAGCGATAGAAATGGCTTCACCATTTGGTTGGGATCGCTATGTAGGAGATGAAGGAGAAATTCTTGCAATAGAAGGATTTGGTGCTTCTGCTCCTGGCGCAAAGATTATGGAGGAATACGGATTTACTGTAAAAAATGTTGTAGAACGTGTAAAATCCTTACTTCAAAAATAAATAAATTGATAAAAGCACGCATTCAATGCGTGCTTTTTTTGTTATAATAATCTATTTTCCATTAATTATTAAACATAAAAAATCAAGAAGTAACGGATTCTAAAGTAAATGACTCTTTGCCTACAAGAGAGGATTGCTTTTATGAAAAAAATATCGATATTCTTAATAATATTTTTTGTCATGACACTTTTTAATAAAGAGCAAGTATCTTCAAAATCTACGTTAAGATTTGATTTTGAGAGGACAGGTGATGCTATATGGAATGCTAGGACATCCAAAAAAATGGTGGCCTTAACCTTTGATGATGGACCAGATCCATTATACACACCACAAATCTTGAAGCTTTTAAAAAAGTATAATGCGAAAGCTACTTTTTTTGTAATAGGTGAACATGTAGGGGAATATCCAGAGATTGTACGAGATGAAGTAAAAGAAGGACATGAAATTGCAAACCATACATATAGCCATAATTTTATATTTACTTCTTCCAGTAAGCATTTAAAACAAGAGATGGAAAAGACTGAAAAAATAATAAAAGAAACAACGGGAATAAGTCCAGCTTTTTTTCGTCCGATTGGAGGGTATTATAATAAACGAATTATTGAAACTGCCAGAGAGGCAGGCTACCGCGTGATTATATGGACTTGGAACCAGGATTCAAAGGATTGGAAGGAGCCTGGGGCAGCAAAAATAGCGAAAAATATACTATCAGACACGATGCCTGGCGACATTATATTAATGCATGATGGGGGCGGAGACCGCAGCCAAACGGTAAAGGCGTTAGAAAAAATCTTACCCCAACTAAAGAAAGCGGGTTTTGAGATGGTGACTGTATCTGAACTTTTAATGAAAACAGAATATGACGGAGTTCCTTTTTATCCTTATATTATAAAATGATGAACTTAATAGGACATAAAGTTATTTATAACATTAGGAAGAATCATTCGATATTCTTCCTATTTCGACAAAATAAACAAAATTTTTAAACAACTTATGACAACAAAAATATTTTCCATTTTATATAATGATAGGAAAGAAAAACTCGGGAGTGAGATTTTTCATGAGATCCTATCAAGTCTATTCAATTGAAAATGAAGTAGCGGAATATTATTATGGAAGAGAAAGAATGTTCTATGACCTATTTTTACAATACTTATGTGTCAATGGGAATTTAAAAGAAATAATAAGGAAACAAATTAAATATATTACTAAGCCTCTCCCAGTATTAAATATCCATCATTTACTTAATCAAAATCTGATTAAAAAGAGTGAGTTAATTTGGGATGGAAGAAAATATTGTGTTAAAGGGAATACACTTGAAAATGGAGTGGAGCTTCAGGTAGAGGAACAGAGACTTTTGATACAAGCCTGGGGAAATTATGATTCTGAATCAATTTTTTTAGAGGCTCTGAGAAAATATGATGGACGTTTACTTGCAATTGATATTGAAAACGAACGTTTCGGATGGATAAAACCAATAAAAGAAAGAAAATACGTTTGAAACGGAATTGAAATATTGTATAATGGTTGAGGATTTAGTACACTGAAATGTGACAACATGAAGGAGGAAATAATAACTATGCCTTGGTGGGGATATTTACTAATCGTTGTAGCACTTCTTGCTGGAATTGCTATCGGATTTTTCATAGCACGTAAATATATGATGAACTATCTAAAGAAAAATCCACCTATTAACGAACAAATGCTTAAAATGATGATGACACAAATGGGTATGAAGCCATCCCAGAAGAAAATCAATCAAATGATGAATGCAATGAACAAGCAAATGAAATAATAGAAGTCTTATGGCTCTAAGCTTCATCAAAGATTGACGGCAATAATAAAGCAAATTTATCTTTTACATATTGTAGTAGAGTGATTCTTTCATCACGAATTTGCTTTATTATTTGCTTTAACTTTCATCAATCAAATCCGAAACCACTTTTTCTAATGGAAACCAAACCAAAGGAAGGTGGTTTTTTATATTATGAACAAAAGGAAAGATTACAAACAATTTAAGGTATATTTGATTACAATAACAGGAATAAGTGAGTATTACTATAAGTGAAATCTTATTTTAGTTTGAAAATGAATTGCAGGACTTCAATCACAGAGATTGTGTCCCTGTTTAAGATAATAATTTTTTAGTTGTTGTGATAAAGAAGGCTATATAGCAGAGAACATAGCGAAAAAAGTCTCAATCAATTGCTTAAAGGTTTTTCTATTGAAGAAGTTCTTGCAATGATTGAAGCCTTTTCATTTAAACCTATATGGAGATTCTTAACAAAGATAATAGTTGATTATGGATGGAAAGCTATGGAGATCTATGGTATAAAGTATGTAAAGTAACAAAAACATTTATCCGTTCTGAACGGGAAAGAGAATTAGGAAGAAGTGTTTTCACTATTCCAGCATGTTGAAGAAATATGAAAGAATAAAAAAGCAATATTTCATCGACACAAACAACTTACTACAATTCATCATATTTTTTCATATACTATCACCGGATTAACACATGTAGCATTAGTTGATATCATAAAGGAAGCAGTGAGGAGAGTTAGTGTTGACCCTAAAAAAGCATCTCCACACACATATAGCTACTTTTACGCTGTTCAAAGACTGTCCCAAAGTAAATAAAAGTAAATAATTAATATGTATCCTATATCAAGTTTATTAGGGCATTCTGATATTATTGTGACATAAATATAGTTACATGCAATGAATGGGGAACTTTTAGTAGATAAGGCTAGTGACCCAATTTTGAGAAAAAAATAACCTATCCTACATTTTTTGATTGAGAGTGTAGAGTAGGTTATTTCTTTTCGTTAGTGCTAAAGAAGGCAAAATGGCCATTCATTCGTTCTCTTGTTTTTGAAGATACTCCAAGAATTCCTTTTTATGATTTACCGAAATGGATAAACAATCATATACTTCTATCAGTCTTTCTGAATACAATGCATATTCATAGTCTGCTGTACGGCTGTGTTTCTGTATGAATGTTTGTATAACCCCAGTCGATTCTATATATTTCTTTTTTGTAATTAGAGTAATTTTAGTTAATCCCGATGAAAATGAACTGGTTATGAATTTAGAAGTAAAGCTTAGCCCACTATGTTTCCATTTCATGTAACCAGATATCATCCAGATAGGTAATAGGAGAAATCCCCACAGAACATAGTTTGAAATAAATGATAGTCCAATTAAAGTTACAATTATCCAAATAACATGTTTAAAAATAAATATCGGTAATACGCGTATTGACGGAAAAAACATGACTTTTTCGTTTTTAAAATCTGGTGTATATTTGTTTATTATGGAATCAATTTCGTCTTTCTTTACTATAGGCATAATAAATAAAGATGCGCTTGCATTATCATTCAATCCAATGTTATCTGCTTTAATTCTTGCATATCCAAAAATTCTATACAAAAATGGTTCTACAATTCTTATAGAACGTATGTTAGAGCGAGGAATATGGAAATGTTTTTTGCTAATGAATCCATACATGACTTCAATTTCTTTTTCGGTATATTGAATATTAAAATTTCTATATGTAACATAGACAAGAATATATGCGACAAAATAAGAAGCTACTATCATGATGGCGAACACTATACCTATTGATATATAGAAAGATGCATCGGTCCAGTCTGTTGTTAGTATTTTCTCGACCATTCCTCTAGTATCATTTTCTGCATGAATTTTTTCTTTTTCAGTTTCCAACCCCAGTTGAACACCAAAATGTGTTAATAAGAATGAAAAAGCGGTCAAAACAAGAGAAAGAGATGTTAAAAATAAACGAAAACTAGTTGTTGTAATTAAAAGATACTCTATAAAGCTAAATTTGCTCTTATTATACTTGTATTTTTGGTATTCTGAGCCAATATAAATATTCTCCTTTAATTTTTTTATTTTTTTGTTACTTATAACAAAAAAAATCTCATCTCCACCTATTAGCTCAATATTTAAATTAGATATGCCGATTATTCTTTTAAATAGAGAATCTGTAGTATTAATAGAACGGATATTATGTATTGGTATATCGGTCCTCTTCTTTCTAAACACCCCATCAGAATACTCAATCATCTTATCTTTAATTGCATAAGTCTTATTATACCAAGTTAAAAAAGAACGGATAGCTAGTATGATACCTAATAGAATAAAGGCACCTGCTATATATGGCTTGAATTTACTGTTAGCACTAAATAGTGAAATAGCAAATGTAGTAATTGGTATGATGAAGTTTTTAATATTATCATAAAGATGGTAAAGCAATTCAATTATATGATCTCTACTCTTTTTCATGCTCATCTGTTACCTTTGTAATAATTTTAATAATTTTATCCTTTAAATCATCTGCAACATCTTTTTTTATGTATTCTATAGTGTGGCTATCTCCCGCTGTATATATATTTAAGGCATATAAGTCAAATATTCTTGAATAAAATGATTGTTCAATATCACTATGTTGAATTCTATTTAATGGAATTGTATTTTCGTATTGTATTAGCCCACCATTTTTAATAAATAGAATTTCATCAGAGAGTTGATATTCACTATTTTTATAGGCAAAATGATGACTAATCAAATCTGTAATTAAATTATAAAGGATATACAATAACCCAATTAAAAGTAACTTCCATACCCATTTTATGTCACCAAAGAAAAAATAAATTACTCCAATACCAGCAAAGAACATTAAAAATGTTTGAATGGATTCCAAATTCCAAATTACTTTTGATTTTTTATCGATTTTATTCATCTTGATCTCCCTAGTTATTGTGTGTTATATAAAAAAGTATCGCATGCAACCATCACTCATCCATAAATTGATATAAATATAAATACATAGTAAGATTATACCATAAAAATTTTGAACATTTAAAAATTGTAACAGTTACTTTAACGAAGTAATTAGGGAAAATTGGAGAGTTTATAATGATGAGGCTCAATTCCAATAATTATTAATGGCTAACCCACATTTAATGGAAGAAGGATGTTTTTAGAAAGCGAAGTAAACTAAATGGGAGGACGGCCTATATCAATGAAATGCCTAATAGTGAATACTTTATTAAAATTAGCTAGAAGCTGCGGGTTAAGTAGGTATATTTTGATTGTTTCCACACAAAAATAATTAATAGAATCACTCAAGCACAAAGAAGCCCATCTCAATCGAAACGGGTAAATAATGTAGGATACAATATTTTAATTAATATCAATGTGGTCGCAATCCTATTGAAAAGATGGTTTTTAATTAAGATTAGGTGCCAAGAAGGTATATAGCTGACTATATATTTTCTTTTTTGAATTTAGAGCTAACATGATCTAATTATTGTGCTTTTTTTAAACGATTTTGAAATTAGGACATTTATATCATAAAAACGATAGACAATGATTTAGTTTATATCTGTATAAAGATTGGAAATGGCTGACAGAGGTTTTAAAAAAAATGATATAATTTATTTGCGATAAAAAGACACAATGCTAATGTTTTGAATTATAAGGGTTAGGGGTAAAACTATGAACGAAAAAAAGAGCTATATTTGTAGATGTTGTGGAGAAATCCACGATGAACTCCCTATGAGTTATGGGAGCGATGCTCCTGTTTATTTTTATTACATTCCTGAAGAAGAACTAGAGAGTCGAGTAGAAATGAATGATGATTTATGTGTAATTGATGACGAACACTTTTTTATTAAAGGTTGTATTGAAATTCCAGTTTTAGATGGCGAAGGACCTTTTATATGGGAAGTATGGGTATCTTTAAGTGAAGCAAATTTCGAGACAACAATTGATTTTTGGGAAACCGTAGGAAGAGAAAATGAATTGGAGCCAATGTTTGGTTGGTTATCAACTTCACTTCCTTGTTATCCAGATACAGTAAATCTAAAAACAATGGTTCATACCAGAGAAGTGGGATACAAACCTTTTATTGAACTGGAACCAACAGACCATCCATTATCCGTTGAACAAAGAGATGGCATTAAACTAAAACGTATCCAAGAAATTGCTGAAGAAATTTGTAATCAAAACAATAAGGTAACAAATGATTAGAAAAAATTAGAGCATTGAACAATCAATGCTTTTTTTGCGTTTTACTTGCATTTTATCAATTGGAAAACATAGAAGGGGGGATGCTTAGTTATGGATAGACTGTGGCTTAGTAAAGAAGTGGTAAGGAGGAGAAATTTATTTATGAATAGAATCTATAAACGTCAATATAAGATCAAATGGAACAGAAAATTAATGAAGATAAGAAAAAATGATTAGAACTAAATGTTGATAAGACACAAGTTAGGAATTAGATGAACACATAGGTACAGAATTAAACTACCTATATTACTTTTGTACTAAAAAGTAAAATTTACCAATATTCCACAAGTTGAATTTTGATTTTTTATAATATAAACAGTATAATGAATTTGGTTATATTTTACATTTATCTGTAAAAATACCAATTTAACAATCTATTGGAAGGGTGATTAGATTATGAAGTTTAATAGGGTATGCAAGATCGCTTTAGCTTCTGCATTGGTGTTTAGTACACTTGCTAGTGTAGGTTTTACAAGTAGTGTATTTGCAGACTCTGGGTATTCAGCTTTGCCACCAAAGGACTCAAAGTTTCATCAATGGGCATATAAAACATATGCGCCTAAAACTCAAACGTCATACAAGCATTTTCGCACAGTTACTAAAAAGGTATCAGATATCAAAAAAGAAAGTGGCCAAATGGTTGCTTTTGGGAATGACCTAGTGATGGGAAGTGTTCTTACAGGTTTCGGTGGCAAAAAGAAGCTTAAACTCCTTAAATTCTCTACATTAACAAAGGTGTTGGCAGGTACTGGTGCGGTTATATATGCAGGAGGTAGAGCATCTCAAATTGCATACAGTAAGGTTGAGAGTGGAGCAGTTTTGAAATCTAAAATATATTTTAAATGGACGAATGCCCAAAGACTTGAATATAGCGTAAAAGTTGTAAGTCATATAGAATATAAAGGAAAAGTTATCTCTGAAAAGAAAACATATTACTATAATAAATCTCTATAATATCCTACACAAAATAACCCCATTCTTAAACTGATGGGGTTTTGCTAATTGTAGAACTGATAGTCATAAGCTTATTATTCGAGACGTTTCAAGGAGAATGAGAAATTACTAGAAACAATACATCAACGCATCCTTACAACTTTGATGTTGATAGACTCGATATAATACGTTTATTAATGTGTGATAATTTAGTGTAATAATGAAAAGTAGGAAAAAACAATGAAATATGGTTATGCAAGGATATCAATAATAGCACATAATTTAGAGGTTCAAATTCAAGCATTACTGGAAGGTGGCTAAGTTATGTATAAGGAGTAGTCATCAGGTACTAAAAACAGTTAGAACAGATGTCTAAAGGGTGCTTGACGCTTTGCAAGCAGCGGACACTTTGATAGTAACGGAATGAAACATCTGGCCCATACACAAAAGAAAGTGAAGTAATTGAGAACTTATCAAATGAATGAAAAGAATATAATGCTTCTTATCAGAAAAGAACAATGAGTGAATTAAAACTTAACGTGCGTTAAGGCAGCAAAAAAAGCACTATTTCTGTTTATAAAATGCTTCAGAAATAGTGTCTGGTATTTTAATCGCGCCATGGATTACTGCTATTAAATTCTTCCGCTAATTCGTCAATCGTATTTATGATATTTTGATTACTTTGCTGACTAGTTTGATTATCCTGATGGACATCACTTCTAATCTCCTTTGCCATATTCTCGAACGATTCGTTTACTTTCTCCATTATATTGTCTTGGTTTCCAGAAGGATTATCCTTAAAAGTTTGATTATCCATTTTACTTCACCTCAGGGATAGAGTGTGTAAAGCTTACAAAAATATTCAGTTAACACAAAGAAATTTCAAAAAATATTTTGGATAAAAGACTGTTATTCCCTACTTTCCTAACGAAAGAATATTTGGTAAAATTAGAAAGTATTTGTAAATTCAGAATGTTGAGCAGACGGGGGAAGAGGAATGAGGGTTTTTATTGATTTAATGTGGTTTTTTAAGCAAGAGAAAAGGCCTTATATTTTAGGAATTTCCATATTAGCATTTGTGGCAATATTGCAATTAGTTCCACCTAAAGTGGTAGGGTATATTGTCGATGAAATAAAAGATAACAAGCTAACTCCAATGCTTTTGGCTAAGTGGGTTATTGTTTTAGTTATAGTGGCTTTTGCCATGTATATCTTAAGATATTATTGGCGCATCATGATCTTTGGTTCTTCTTATAAGCTTGCAAGAGTTCTTCGAAATCGTCTATTTCATCACTTTACTAATATGTCCCCCTCTTTTTATCAAAAGAATCGTGTAGGGGATTTAATGGCACATGCCACCAATGATTTGCAGGCTATTCAGGGGACCGCAGGAAGCGGAGTTTTGACGCTTGTTGATTCTATCATGACAGGTGGTTCTGTCATTATTGCTATGGCTGCCACCATTAGTTGGAAATTAACGCTTATTGCATTGATACCAATGCCTATAATGGCAATTTTGACAAGTTATTACGGCTCTATTTTACACAAAAGATTTCATAAAGCTCAGGAAGCATTTTCTAATTTGAATGACAAAACACAAGAAAGTATAAATGGAATTAAGGTTATTAAAACTTTTGGCCAGGAAAAGGAGGATATTGCTTCATTTATTAAGCAGTCGGATGATGTAGTTAAGAAAAATATTTCTGTTTCGAGAATAGATGCGCTTTTTGATCCAACTATTTCTATCATAATTGCAATATCCTTCTTTTTATCCATAATATTCGGCTCTAAATTAGTGATAAATCATGAACTAACAATTGGTCAATTAATATCCTTTACTACCTATATAGGGTTGCTAACATGGCCGATGCTTGCGTTTGGAAGCATATTTAATATTATGGAACGCGGAAGAGCTTCTAATGATCGAGTAAAGAGGCTGCTAGGTGAACCAGTTGAAATAAAGGATAAACCCAATGCCATAAACGAAACGCCATCGGGTTCCATAACGTATTCGATAAAATCCTTTCATTATCCTAACGAAGAAAAAGAGATATTAAAAGATATTTATTTTTCTATTAATCAAGGGGAAACATTAGGAATTGTCGGAAAAACAGGAAGCGGGAAGACAACATTGTTAAAGCTATTCATTCGTGAATTTGAGGGATACAGTGGAAAAATTGAATTTGGCGGACATTCCATACAGGATTATAAAATGGATAGCCTTAGAAGTGCGATTGGTTATGTTCCGCAAGATCATTTCCTGTTTTCCGCTACGGTTGGTGAAAATATTGCCTTTACTAATCCGTCACTGCCAAAAGTGAAAATCGAAGATGCTGCAAAATTAGCACATATTCATGACGATATTATCGAATTTACAGATGGATACGATACGATAGTAGGAGAAAAAGGGGTTTCCTTATCAGGTGGGCAAAAACAAAGAATATCCATTGCGAGAGCATTAATAATGGATCCAGAAGTGTTAATATTGGATGATTCTCTATCGGCTGTGGATGCAAAAACAGAAGAATCGATTCTGAAGTCTTTAAAGGAAGAAAGATCTGGAAAGACTACTATTATTACGGCACACCGCTTAAGTGCTATTAAACATGCAAATACGATTATCGTTTTAGATGATGGGAAAATTATTGAACGTGGTAATCATGAAGAATTAATCAAAAAAGGCGGTTGGTATAAAGAAATGTATGATCGTCAGCAGCTGGAAGAACTAGTGGAACACGGGGGATAATAAAATGGATAAAATGACATCAATGTCCGGGAAGGAACAGCGTAAAGTATTATTTCGATTAATGAGTTATACAAAGCCCCATATTAAAACTATTATAATTGCTTTTACTTTGTTACTGTTGGCAACACTTGGGGATATATATGGACCAATCATCATACAAAGATTCATCGATGATTATTTAACACCTCATCATTTTCCGTATAAACCGCTTGTAACTCTTGCAAGTCTTTATATTGGAATACAAATATTCAAAGTGATCATTTCTTATTTTCAGATCTTTAAATTTCAAGAAATTGCTATTAAGATTATTCAGCAGCTAAGAATTGATGTTTATTCGAAAGTGCAGACATTAGGAATGCGTTATTTTGACAAGACACCAGCAGGTAGTATTGTTTCAAGAATTACCAATGATACAGAAGCAATATTTGATATGTTTGTGAACGTAATGGTTACCTTTATTCAGGGAAGCTTTTTATTAATCGGGATTTTTATTGCAATGTTTTCTTTAAATGCAAAACTAGCATTATTCTGTCTATGTATACTGCCGTTGATATTCTATGTTATGGTTCTATATCGAAAATTCAGCTCGGTTTTTTACCAAGAAATGCGTGAGCGTCTAAGCCAGTTAAATGCTAAATTGAATGAGTCTTTGCAAGGAATGCCAATTATACAAGTATTTCGTCAGGAAAAGAGGCTTAGGGAAGAATTTGCTGACATTAATGCAAAACATTACAATGCAGGAATGAGAAATATTAAAATTGATGGATTATTACTTCGACCTGCTATTGATTTAATATATGTTTTTGCTTTAATGATTGTTTTAAGCTTTTTCGGTATTTCCTCGTTCAATCATACGGTAGAAATTGGTGTCTTATATGCATTTGTAAACTACTTAGATAGATTTTTTGAACCTGTGAATCAAATGATGTTTCGATTGTCTATGTTTCAACAAGCCATCGTGGCCTCATCAAGGATTTTTAGGGTTATGGATGAACAGGAAGTTGCACCTATCCAACAAGAACAAAAACAACTAAAAATAGTGGATGGAGAAATTGAATTTAAGAATGTCAGCTTTTCCTATGACGGAAAGCGTGAAGTATTGAAAAATATTTCGTTTGTTGCAAGACCTGGTCAAACCGTCGCTTTAGTAGGGCATACTGGGAGCGGAAAAAGCTCTATTATTAATTTAATGATGAGGTTCTACGAATTTGAAAAGGGGGAAATTTTCATTGATGGTAAATCTATAAAAGAATATCCAATATCTGAATTACGAACTAAAATGGGATTAGTGCTTCAAGATCCATTTCTATTTTATGGTACGATTGAAGACAATATCCGCCTCCATAACAAGTCGATAACGGATATAAATATTGAAGAAGCAGCTAAGTTTGTGCAGGCACATACGTTTATTGAAAAAATGGAGGATCGTTATTCTCATAAAGTCGTAGAACGTGGAGCTACATTCTCGAGTGGGCAACGCCAATTAATCGCATTTGCGAGAACGATTGCGACAGATCCCAAAATTCTAGTTTTAGATGAGGCAACTGCAAATATTGATACAGAAACAGAAGAATTAATTCAAGAGGCTTTGGAAAAAATGCGAAGAGGCAGAACCACGATCGCGATTGCACATCGACTTTCCACGATTCAAGATGCAGACTTAATTTTGGTACTGCATCAAGGAGAAGTAGTAGAAAAAGGTACTCATCACGAGTTAATTGCAAAGCAGGGACTTTATCATAAAATGTATTTATTGCAGAATGGCATGACCGAATTGGAGCAAAGCATATAAGGAAAAAGACGTTTTCCTATTGATGCAAAGAGTCTATGAAGATACTTATATATCAAAAACGAGCGAATGCATTTCGCTCGTTTTATGTTTCTACGATATGTTAGTTACAAGAACCTTAACAAGTGGTTTTCCTGGTGCTTAGGGGGAACGGTTAAGAGGGAAACATTGAACAGTTGTATATAATGTAATTCATACTACTGCTATAAGAGTGACAATAATTTTGACAGTTGGCAATTGGATTCCACAATTTATTTTTTGTTTTAGGTTTAGTTTCCTCTAATTTCTTTTGTTCGTCATTATTTATTGGATTGTTTACTATCAAGTGATTTATTAGTTTTCTTTAGTAAAGAATCTAAAGTTCGTCTTTGACTTCTTTTGTTTCCGTTTAATTTTGCAACTGCTACTTTTTTCCTTTACATGAACATGATATTCAGGTCGAGCTCGCCGTGCGGTCCATGGACTTGATTATGAACCTTTATTTGCTACTAGCTGGTTTGATGTCCTTTTAACCACGCAGATCTCGTTATATTGATTTAGTAATCGATCTAATTCCTGACTATAAAGAATTGTATTTGGGGAATGCAATCCTTCGATCATAACCATTTCTATTAATTCAGCTCGTTTTTTTTCAATTAGATTAGAAAGTTGATCTTTTAACACGGCTGTATTCCTTTCATTAATAGAGTTACAACATAGCATTCAAAAAACTATAGATTAGTAATAGTATAACCATTCTTTTACACTTTTTCAAAAAGAAGTTCTTTTTTTACGCTTTTATCCTGAGCGAGCGCCATAAAAAAGTCACATGTTTCTATTCATTTATAGAGCATATATTTGGTAAAATATAATAAGTATGTTTGTTGTTCGTTTTCATTAAAGTCGTATAATAAGCAGGAGTTGTGATATATGTCGAATGTTGATGTGAACTTTTTCTTGGCACTTGGCGCTGGATTTTTGAGTTTTATCTCGCCATGCGTGCTGCCAATCTATCCCGCATTTATTTCATACATAACTGGAATGTCTGTAAATGAACTGAAATCAGAAAATGCTATGCTTCAAAAAAGAAGCATGCTCCATACTCTTTGCTTCATATTAGGGTTTTCGGTTGTATTTGTTGCTCTAGGGTATAGCAGTTCTTTTATAGGAAGTCTTTTTCAAGCTTATCAAGATCTAATCAGACAAATTGGAGGAATCCTTATTGTCTTTTTCGGACTAGTAGTGGTTGGATTCTTAACTCCTAAATTTATGATGAAGGAGCATAAATTTCATTTTAAAAGCAGACCTTTAGGATTTGTAGGTTCAATTCTTATTGGTATAGCATTTGCGGCAGGGTGGACACCTTGTACAGGTCCCATTCTAGCAGCACTCTTTTCTTTAACGGTTACGAATCCGCAATCAGCAGTGGTATATATGATTGCTTATGTCTTAGGATTTGCTATCCCATTTTTTGTTCTTTCATTCTTTATTGGAAAACTGCAATGGATACGCAGACACAGTGCAAGGATTGTAAAAATTGGCGGCGTTATAATGATTATTATGGGGGTATTTCTCTTCTTTAATTGGATGACCATTTTAACAAGCTATATGAGCCTATTATTTGGTGGTTTCACAGGTTTCTAAGCTTTTTGGTATTAGAAACTCCGTATGGATAAGCAAAACAATTGTACACAAATTTAATTGCACGTTTATTAGGTAATTTGATATAGTAAATGTATCAATAGTAAGAATCTTTAGGAAATACGGTGCGAGTATGAGGGGGAAGCATCTGTGGCAAAAGTCCTGGTAGTAGATGATGCAAAATTTATGAGAGTAACTTTATCAAAAATGCTGGAACACGGGAATCATGAAGTGATTGGCGAGGCTGAAAATGGCCGGAAAGCTATAGAGCTGTATCAATCGCTAAAACCTGATATCGTAACAATGGATATTACCATGCCAGAGATGACAGGAATTGAAGCTGTAAAACAGATTATAAATGATGATCCTGATGCCAAAATTATTATGTGCTCCTCAATGGGGCAACAGCAAATGGTCATTAGTGCGATTGAAGCGGGAGCTAAAGACTATATTGTAAAACCTTTTGATGAAAGCAGAGTGAATGCAGCAATCAGCAGATTGCTTTAGCTTTAGTAGCCATTCGATAAACATGTCGGATGGTTTTTTTTATGTATATTTCACTGTTTGGGTATTTGTGTTCTATACAAAATTCGTTATAATAAGAAATGTACCTTTCTCAATTAAAAATAAAACTTTTAAAAAAATATGTTAGAATAACATAAATTACAAAGAGGATGATGTTAGATGACAGAAATTATTGTTTCATCCATTATAGCACTATGTATGGGAGGTATGGTAATCTTTATTAGACTTAAGGCTTCTAATAAACCTGTTTCAGTAAAAAAAATTATATTACCTCCATTTTTTATGAGTACTGGATTCCTCATGTATATCGTTCCATATTTTCGATTGACATTAGGAGAAGTTTTAGAAGCTTTAGTGGTAGGAATGGTTTTCTCCACTTTATTAATTAAAACATCTCGGTTTGAAGTGCGAGACTCAGATATTTATTTAAAACGTTCAAAGGCATTTCCTTTTATATTAATTGGTCTCTTAGTAATTCGATTAATTTTGAAGCTAGTTTTAAGTTCTGAAATTGATGTAGGTCAACTAAGCGGAATGTTCTTCCTTCTCGCATTTGGTATGATTGTACCATGGAGGGTTGCGATGTATCTTCAATATCGCAAATTAGCTAGCGGATTGGATGATAATATTCAAACAAAAGGAATATAAGTAAGAAAGCGAAGCACCTTGTGCTTCGCTTTTCTCATTTCAAAATAAATGTTCATATGGTGTAACATCTATTTTCATTTCATTAAGTTTTTTTCTTAAAAATTTGTGGTCCCTTTTTGGTGTTGCTAATATATATCCGCGGATAATGTGGTCTAACGTAATGGACCTTGCTTTGTCCTCTAAAGCAATTTCACCGATTTTACCAGCAATCTTGTGTCTTGCCACATCTCGGAATAATTCCGGAACGGGACTCACTAATTCTTCTAATAATTGCTTATTATCATTTGTCCATAAGTTTCTTGTTTTGTTCACATAATGCTCTTCCCAATCCATAATAGATTTACCGTCTTCTTTAGGTAATTTTTTTAGGAATTTTCGAAACATAAAAAATCCACCTATCGCCATTAGCGAAATTAGAACGACTACCCAGAAAAGGATGAACCACAAAAACCAACCATGAAGCATGGAACGAACCTCCTACGTTCATTACTACCTTTCTTCATTATAGTCAATATAGGGCAGAACAGACAAGCATAAAAACAAAGTAGAATACTTCCCGCTTGTGATTGAAGGCTATATTTACTATAATGATAAAAGTGTCATGGGGCTGAGTGCGTTGCTGGTGCATGCCGAGGTCTTCAAAACCTTCTGAGAGGCGCGTGTCGTCTTTGCTGGGTTCGATTCCCAGGCGGTCCCGCCATTACGACTTACTCCCGCAAGAGATTCCGATGATTTATAACGATGATTTAGACGATAACTCCGCAAAGGTTTTCGCCTAGTTTCCGGTAAAACTATCGCGGGCTTAATGCGAAAACTATCGGGAACCCATAGCGAAGACTATCAGGGTTGAGCCTCTTTCGATTATATACGGAAGGGGTTTTTATTTTGCGCAAGTATAAACGCGGAGGCTCAACGCAAACAGTACCGGAAAATTTAACGTTGAGCGATATGTTCGAACAATTTATGGTCGTTAAGCGAGGCGAAGGGCTCGGTCGCCTTACAATCGAAGGCTACTATCAAAATTACGGGTATTTTCAAAAATACATCAACCATCGCGAGCTAACAACGGAATTTTTTGTCGGCTGGATAACGCATATGACGGAGGAACTCGACTTTTCACCGCACACGGTTAATATTCGAGTGCGAACGATGCGAACTTTCGTTAAATATGCAAACGAGGAAAAAGGCTGGATTAGCGAGCCGATACACCGCCGATTGACGTGGTCGAGGCATTTACACCATTTACACCGAAGGAAGTTCGGACGCTAGTTGGAGTAACGAAGGTTATCGTATACGTACTGCTTGACACGATGATGCGTGCGTGCAAATTAGTCGATGTAAAGCGTGCGAATATCGATTTAAAAGCGGGGCATATTCGGTTAGAGGCAGGCTCGATACTAAGACGCGTGTTGGTCGCTATGTTCCGATATCGCCGCGTACGTGCAAGCTGCTTGACGAATATATGCGTGAAACTGCGGACTTTGGCAACGAGTATTTATTTGTCACATACGAAGGACACAAAGTCAGCGATTCGACCGTTCGCGAAAATATTAAGATACTCGGAAAAATAGCGCGACTAGACCGTGCGAAAGTGGCTCCTCATACATTCCGTCATACTGGCGCATTATATAATATTTACGGCGGCGATCCGTTTAGTTTGCAGAAAATCCTCGGCCACTCGTATATGAAAATGGTGCGCCGTTACGTGCAAATGACGAACCGGGACGTCCAAACGCAGCACGCACAATATTCTCCGTTAAATTACGTGTTCAAATGAAAAAATATCGACTATTTGGCGTTGAGGAACGGTTGCTAGATTTTATCGGAAAAGTTCGCGCGAGAATATGGAATGGAAGATGATTTGTGCGGTAGTATTATTACATATTTGTACCATACCGGATAATTACTTTAATATACTGATATATGGACAAATGGTTATTTTGAAATATATTAAGGATTACATAAATATATAAATTTAATTGGCGGTGTTTTTCTTGGAAAAAACATATTATTTTGCAACCCTATTTTTTGGCTTCATTATAACAATAGCAATTCTCTGTTTTGCTATTGTTTGTTTTTACATCCATTATCTGTGGACTGGGATTATCTTTTTATTAATTTTTATTGGAGCTATCTCCATGAATATTGTGTTTGCAAGGAAATGGTTTCAAAATCAAAAAAGAGGTAGTTATTAGAAGGTGAGAATATGAATAAAAGGTATTTTACGGTTGGTATGGCAGGTCATATTGATCATGGTAAGACTGCCCTGACCAAAGTCTTAACAAATGTTGATACTGATCGCTTAAAGGAAGAAAAAGAACGGCAAATTTCGATTGAGCCCGGCTTTGCTCCTCTCTTTGAGGATGATCAACTACAAATTTCCATCATCGATGTTCCGGGGCATGAACGTTTTATTCGTCAGATGATTGCAGGTGTGGCAGGTATTGATTTTGTGGTACTAGTAATCGCAGCGGATGAAGGAGTAATGCCGCAAACATTGGAGCATGCAGAGATTTTATCCTTCCTAAATATTAAAGATGGACTAATTGCTCTTACAAAAGTAGATAGAGCGGATGAGGAATTGCTATCATTAGTGGAAGAGGAAATTCGAGATAACTTGAAGGGTACGATTTTTGAAAATGTACCAATCTTACCTGTAAGCAGTGTGACAGGGGAAGGTTGTGCGTTCTTAAAATCTTCCATTGTGGAAAAGTTACTTTTACTACCAGAAAGGCATCATTATGGTCACTTCCGTTTACCGATAGATCAAGTTTTCTCGATAAAGGGACAAGGTACCATCGTCAGAGGAACTATATATGAAGGGTCGGTAACGGAAGGAGACAAACTGTCCATTCTTCCTAATAACATGAACGTTAAAGTTAGGCAAATTCAAGTCCATCACGAGCAAGTGAAAAATGCTTATGCCGGACAAAGAACGGCACTAAATATAACTGGAGTTCCGCTTCAAATGGTAAAAAGAGGAGATACGATAGTCAGCCCCGATTTCCTCAACACAACGGATATAATGGATGTCAGTATCAGAGTTGTAGGAAAACTGAAATTTCCAATAAAACAACGTATGCCGATAAAATGTTATATCGGTACGACAGAGGTAATGGGAAAAATTGTTTTCTTTGATCGCAATGAAGTAGCGCTGGAAAAGGAAGAGATTTTATGTCAGTTAAGGTTGGATGCACCTATTGTTGCAAAACGTGGAGATCGTTTTATTATTAGAAGACCATCACCACACGAAACCATAGGGGGAGGATGGATTGTTGATCCGAATGGAAAACGATATAAATTTGGCGAAGAAACCATTGCGCTATTACAAAGGAAAAAGACAGGAAGTTTTTCAGAGCGATTTCTATCATTATTAGAGGAAAAAAAAGCGTTACAAAAAGATGTATTATTAACCGATATGTCCATCTCTCAGGAGGAGCTTAAAAAAGAAATTCAACATCAAGAATGGATTGTTTTTAATGACTTTATCACACACAGAAAAATAATAAAGGAACTGTTTCAGGATATTAATAGATATCTTACTGATTTTCATCATCTATATCCTTTACGAACAGGATTAACAAAAGCAGAATTAATCCAAAGCCTGAAAAGAAAGTATCCGCAGCACTTAATAGAGTTTGGCTTAAAACAAGGTGTTGAACATGAAAATTGGGAATACAAGGGACCATATATTTTCCAAAAGGATTTTAATCCCTATCTTCCGGAAAAATGGATAAACCCTGTAAAAAGCTTACTGGCAACCTTAAAAAAAGATACATGGAAAGTCGATAATTTTAGCCTATATTTGGAGAGAGTTGGTATTGATACTAAGATATCACAAGAAATTACCCAATATTTAGTGGAAAATGGAAGTATCATTCCTTTAACAGAGTCTATTTATTGGCATAAGGATATCTTCTGGAGCTATGCTGATGACCTTAAATCCAAAACAAATCCGAGTTTTGATATGCAAGAAGCAAAAGCGATACTGGGCTTTTCCAGAAAATACTTAGTACCATTTTTAGAGACTTTAGATAAATTTAAAATAACTCTTAGAAAAGATAATGATAGAAGGTGGAACGAATAATGGAAAGAACGCCCATTCTGTTTCCAAAAAACAAAATGGGCGTTCTTTCAATTATCTAATTTTTGCGCTCGGAACACTCGATAACCAAGTAAATGTCCATACAAATTTGTAAGTTCATTATGAGCAATTAATATAGCAACCAGATCAGGTGTAACATTTGGGGACATGTGGAATTCTGGATCATGCATAGGTTGTGGCTGTTGCAAATGGTTTGAAATAGAACTTCCTGCCAGAATATGGACTGGATACAAACCTGCTGAAGACATTTGTTGGATCCACTCTTGCTCGGTTAAAACATTGTCCATCCCATATACTGTACAAATATGAAATTTTTCTTCATCACTGAGTTGCTCTTCTGCAGTCATATCAATATCTATTAATATCCCATGTGGTTTTAGCACTCGGTAATATTCATGAAGTGTTTTTTGGATATTTGTAAATGCAGTAACGGATTCTGCTACTACTATATCAAAGGACTGATCTGGGAAAGGAATGTCCTCAATGCTACCTTGGGTAACAGAGATAGACAATTTTTCTCTTGCAAATCTCTGCTTTGCCTTTTCCACCATTACCAGATGGTGATCAATGGCAGTAACCTGACAATTATATTCCATGGCAAGAAAGGCCGACGTTTGCCCTGTTCCACATCCAGCATCTAGAATAGTTGTATTTGGGGAGATATTTTCGTTTTGTAAGATTTGCTTCGTTAGATGAAGTCCCCCCGGATGTGCACCTCCTATACCATAAGATGCTAATGCATCTTGATAAGTAGATTTCAAGTTTTTCACCCCTAATTGAAGCTGTAACGCTTTCGATTCTTTGGTTAACCACAAAGATTATTAGACTAAGCCAGCACTTTTCGACCTTTCCATTACTTAATCTAGGAAACATAGATATAAAATGACGAAAAGTATCTTTAGTTAAACCATCATATGAATTAGGAGTGAATATGTGACAAACTATGGGTATATACCTAGTTTTTTAAAATGACTGTACAAGTGATAAATCTACAACTTCGTCCGTATATCCCAAAGTTCAGGGAAAAAACGATGGTCTAAAACTTTTTTTAAATAGCTTACCCCCGCTGAGCCACCCGTACCAGGTTTGTGACCAATAATTCGCTCTACGGTTTTCATATGACGAAATCTCCATTGTTGCAGCCAGTCTTCAATGTCTACAAGTTTTTCTGCTAATTGATATAGATCCCAATATTGATCAACATTTTTGTATACCTCTAACCAAGCTGCTTCAACAGTAGGGTTCGTTTCATACGGTACAGAGTAGTCCCGTTCTATTAGCTGTTGATCAATATGGAATCCGTGCTTATTTAATGCTAGAATTGCAGCATCATATATACTTGGGGATTGAAATGCTTCTGCTAGTCTTTGATGCAAGACAGGATCTTTTTTATAGATTGCTAATATATGTTTTGTCTTATAACCTAATGCAAACTCAATCATCCTATATTGATAGGATTGAAAACCAGAGGCTTGACCTAATTTAGCACGGAATTCCATATATTCTGAAGGGGTTAAAGTTGATAAAACATCCCAGGCCTGAATAATTTGTGATTGTATTTTGGAAACACGTGCAAGCATTTTAAAGGCTGTTGCCAGTTTATCCGTTTGAATGGAACGAATTGCTGCTCTAAGTTCATGTAAGATTAATTTCATCCATAATTCACTTACTTGATGAATAATAATGAAAAGCATTTCATCATGATGATTGGATAATCTGTTTTGACTTGTAAGCAGGCGATCAAGCTCTAAATATTCCCCGTACGTCATTTTATTTGTAAAATCTGTATAGATGCCCTCTGTCGATTTCTTATCTGACATATTTTCACCTCCTATGTTATTTTGTAGAAACAGGTTTTATTATTGCTCGAACAGGACTGCCATCGGCTTCTTCTATTAATAACGGTAAAGAAATTAAATGGTAATCCCCTGGTGATACATGTGATAAAACAACATTCTCCAAAATATGAACCCCATTTTCAAAAAGTGTGTGATGGGTTTCTAAATCTTTACTATCTAAGGCATCTACTGAAGGGATATCCACTCCTAACAGTTTTATTCCCTTTTGCTTTAAATATGGACCTAGACTAGGAAGTAAAATAGGTATACTATCAGGAAAAATGTTCGGGTTGGCAGTTGATTTTGTTTTAAATAATAATCTGCTTATTCCCTCTAAATCAAATTTTTCAAGCTCTTTTGCACCGATAGTATCAAAAGGAGATACATCAATAATCCTAGCAATTCCAACATAAGTATTAATATCTAAATCCTTCACTTTCCGACCTTCTGTATCAAAATGATAAGGTGCATCTATATGTGTACCTGTATGGACGCTCATCGTGACTTTTCCTATATTGACTGAACCGCTTTCTTCCTTAGTAACTGCAACCTCATAGGAAAAGGGGGTATCACCTGGCCAAACAGCAATATCATTGGTTAAAGGTTGTGAAATATCAATCCACGTCATGACATGTTCTCCTTCCTAAGCAATTATTTCTCTAGTATTTTCATATTCTTTATATGTTTTCTGAATCATAATTTCTTTTAGGATGGAAATTGCATGGAATACATCTTTAAAGGAATTGTAAAAAGCAATAGGAGCAAGTCTAATTCCATTTGGTGCTCTGAAATCGGGAATAACCCCATTTGCCTTTAGCGCCTTGCAAATGCTTGCAGCTTCCTGATGTTCGAGATAAATATGACCTCCGCGTTTTGTTTCTTCTAAGGGATTAGCAATTACAAATCCGTATTCCAATAGTTCGTCCTTTATAAGGTCAAGCATATAATTTGTGAGTTTAATGGATTTTTCTCTTATTTTTAAGATGCCTACTTCCGAAAATAATTCTAGTGATCCTATTAATGGTGCTATGCTTAGTACATGTGGGGTTCCAATTTGATATGCACCAGCATTATCGGCAGGAGTTAATACATGTTCCATATCAAATTGGACTTCTTTTTTGGAGCTAAACCAGCCGGCAAGACCAGGAGCTTTTCCGAAATGATGTTGGTGAACAAATAAACCACCAACACTACCTGGACCGGCATTTAAGTATTTGTAATTGCACCAAAAAGCGAAGTCAACATTCCAATCATGTAGTGAATGTGGAATGGCACCAATGGAATGGCATAAGTCAAATCCAATATAAATATTTCGTTCACGTGCAGCTGCGGTCAAACGCTTGATATCCAGTATTTGTCCGCTTCGATACAGAACGGCAGGCAATACTACTAAGCTGATATCTTCTGTCATGGCAGCAATAATATCGTCCTCTTGAAGTGTTCGCCCATCCTTACTTTTTACTCTAATTAAATGAGTATCTGGATTATATCCTTTATGCTTGATTTGGCTCTGCAATGCATAAATATCGGATGGGAAATTTAATTCGTCCGCTAATATTTTTGTTTTATTTCCTTTTGGTTGATAAAAGGTTGCGACTAGTTGATGAAGATTAACAGTCGTGGAACCGGTTACAATAATTTCATCCGATAAAGCTCCTACAAGCGGAGCGGTTACGTCACCGAGTTTTTCTGAAAGATAAAACCAAGGATATTTTCCTTTCGTCCATCCATCTATTCCAAATTGCTTCCAAGAATCCAAGACTTGTAAAAGTGAACTTTCAGCACGTCTAGAAAGGATTCCTAAAGAATTTCCATCTAGATAAGTCATATTTTCGGGAAGGTAGAACTCCTTTCTATATTTTGCTAAATCATCTTTTGCATCTAATGCTTTAGCAAAATCCAGTGAGTATTTTTTCATACATGTATTCCTCCTATTCTGGTTGATAAATTGCATTTTCCTTACTATATAATCATAATACTAAAACTGAAAATATCATAAATTTTAAATATTAAAATAATATTGACAAATATCATCTCCTAAACTTACTATTATTTAGAAAGTATGAAAAATAAAGAAAGGGAAGTGAAGAAATGGAAAAAGGGAAACAAACCCAACAAAAAGGTCGCAAGCATATCGATTATGAATCAATAGCCTCATCCAGTAAATTCAAAGAACTTGTTTCAACCAAGAAAAAGTTTATTATCTCTGGCAGTATTTTCTTCTTAGTCTTCTACTTTGCACTACCAATACTAACCTCCTACACTACTATTCTAAACAAGAAAGCTTTTGGCGAAATCTCTTGGGCATGGGTATTTGCATTTTTACAATTTATCATGACTTGGGTATTATGTACTATGTATGTTAGAAAAGCTGCAACATTTGATAGGCTTGCGGATGAAGTAATATCCGAAAATATAAATAAAGGGGAAGTTGGAGCATGAGTGGAATGGTCATTACTTTATTCCTCATCATTGTAGCACTTACTTTAGTCATTACCTATTATGCTGCTAAGAAAACAAAAACCGCCGATGAATTTTATACCGCTGGCGGTGGTCTGAACGGTTGGCAAAACGGATTTGCTATAGCTGGGGACTATTTATCTGCTGCATCTTTTTTAGGGATTGCAGGAATGATTGCCTTAAATGGCTTTGATGGATTTTTCTACAGTATCGGATTTCTAATCGCTTATCTTGTTGTATTATTTATAGTTGCAGAACCATTAAGAAATCTTGGTAAATATACGCTTGCGGATATGATAAATTCGAGGTTTGATGCAAAAAAGGTTAGAGCAGTCGCTGCTTTAAGTACGATAACGATAGTAATTTTTTATATGATTGCTCAATTGGTCGGTGCTGGAGCTCTTATCCAATTATTATTTGGCCTTGATTATTGGGCTGCTGTTTTAATAGTCGGAGTCATGATGACCATCTATGTATTATTTGGTGGAATGACGGCAACAAGCTGGGTACAAATTGTCAAGGCAGTTTTGTTGATGATTGGTACACTCGTTATTTCCTTCCTAGTATTGTATAAATTTAATTTTAATATCGTAAATATGTTTCATGAAATGAAAACGATTACGCCACTTGGTTCAGATTATTTAAATCCTGGGGTTAAATATAAAATGCCATTGGATACATTATCTCTTATGTTAGCACTAGTACTCGGAACAGCAGGGCTTCCACATATATTGATGAGGTTCTTTACAGTTAAAAATGCAAAAATAGCAAGAAGCTCGGTTGTAACTGCTACATGGGTTATTGGCATTTTCTATGTTTTAACGATTTTCTTAGGGTTTGGTGCAGCGGCATTTGTGGGATTTGATAAAATTAAAGAAGCAAACGCAGCTGGAAATATGGCTGCTCCACTGTTGGCAGGTGCACTTGGAGGGGATTTCCTAATGTCGTTTGTATCTGCAGTTGCATTTGCAACCATACTTGCAGTTGTTGCAGGACTGGTTTTATCAGGTGCATCTGCATTTGCCCATGATATTTATGGCCAAATTATTAAGAAAGGAAATGTAACAGAAAAGCAACAAATGAAAGCCGCAAGATATGCTTCCGTAGGTGTAGCGATTCTTTCGATTCTACTTGCACTCATTGCGCAAAAAATGAATGTTGCCTTTCTGGTATCCCTTGCATTCTGTGTAGCTGCTAGTGCGAACTTACCAGTTATAATCTTTACAATCTATTGGAAGAAATTTAATACAGCGGGGGCAGTTACGGGAATGCTTTGTGGTTTACTGTCTTCTCTTATTCTTGTAATTATAAGTCCAAATGTATTTTCACCAGTAGAAGGTGCAGCTATTTTTATAGGTAAACCGCTTATTGATTTAACAAATCCAGCAATAATTTCTGTACCTCTCGGGTTTATTGGGGCGTATATCGGCACAGTCGCGTCGAAAAAACAGGATGTTAAACGTTTTGCAGAAGTCTCTGTTAAAGCGAACACGGGCTATCGTGAAAATGATATCTAGTAACAACGAAAGTAATGCTATAAGGGCATTACTTTTTTTATGGTCAAAAATAGAATGAAAGAACTTAAAAAGAGAATATATGTGATTATTAAATGATTTCATTAAATTTAGTATTTTTCGAACTATTTTCCTATATAGTATAGACGAGAATTAAATAATTTTGTACAATGTTTTCAGAATATTATTTGTTGTAGGAATAATCCTAAATAAATGATATTTCACTGGGTCTAATTCCTCAGTAAAATCATCTAACAAAAAATCTCAAAAGTGGGGGCAGAAGATGAAAAACAAAAAGATTATGGGAATCATGATGTCATTATTGCTGTCGACAGGTGTCATAGCAGGCTGTGGAACTGCATCAACTGGAGGTTCAGGGAAGGACAGCAAAACAATAGTCATTGGTGAAAACCTAGAATTGTCTGGTGCCGTTGCTTCTTACGGTTCATCAGCTGATAAGGGAATTGCATTGGCATTGGAAGAAATCAATAAAAAAGGCATCGATGGCAAGAAATTGAAAATTGTAAAAGTCGATAATAAATCAGATGCACAGGAAGCAACTAGTGCTGCACTAAAATTAATTAGTCAGGATAAGGTGTCTGCTATTATTGGTGCAGCAACGAGCGGAGATACACTCGCACAAGTAAAAATTGTAGATGATAAAAAAGTTCCTCTTATTACAACATCTGGTACAGCGTCAAATATTACTTATGATAAGGGGAAATTGAATGAATTTGTATTTAGAACTTGTTTCATTGATCCGTTTCAGGGGATTGTATCTGCCAACTTCGCTAGCAACAATTTAAAAGTGAAGAATGCAGCAATCTTTATTGACAGTTCAAGTGATTACGCAAAAGGACTTGCGAGCAACTTCAAGGATACCTTCACCAAAAATGGTGGAAAGATCGTAAAAGAGGAAGCATATTTAGCGAAAGATACAGATTTTAGAGCGCAGCTGACAAACATTAAAGCAAAAAATCCTGATGTAATTTTCGTACCTGGCTACTATGAAGAAGTAGGTCTCATTGTGAAACAAGCCCGTGATTTAGGTATTAAGGTACCTATTATGGGCGGTGACGGATGGGATTCACCTAAATTAGTGGAGATTGCCGGTGCAGATGCCCTTAATAATACCTTTATCACAAACCACTATTCTTCAGGAAATACAGAGGATCAAAAGGTTCAAGATTTCGTAAAAGCATACAAAGATAAATATGGTCAAGAACCAGATGGATTTAATGCTCTTGGATACGACTCTCTTTATTTGATTGCAGATGCAATTAAACGTGCAGGCAGCAGTGACCCAGTAAAGATTAAAAAAGCTCTTGAAGAAACCAAGGATTTACAGCTAGTAACAGGAACATTTACATTTGACGATAAACATAACCCGGTAAAATCGGCTGTTATTCTAGAGTACGTGGATGGTAAACAACAATTTAAAGCGAAAATTAATCCTTAAAAAAATACCACTTAGCAGGGGGACTTGTCCCCCTATTAAAGTTTTAAGACAGGAAAATGATATACAAGGAGAGTGCGTAAATGGAATTCATACAACAATTAGTAAATGGTATATCTCTCGGAAGTATATATGCACTAATCGCGCTCGGCTATACGATGGTGTATGGAATTGTGAAATTAATTAATTTTGCCCATGGCGATGTTTTCATGGTCGGTTCATTTATTGGTTTTTATTCTATTACTTATTTACATTTAGGTTTTTTTCCGGCATTGCTTTTATCGATGCTTGTATGTGCAATTTTTGGAATGTTAATAGAACGTATTGCCTATAAACCATTGCGGAATGCAACTAGAATTGCCGCTCTTATAACGGCAATAGGTGTTTCTTTATTTATCGAATACGGAATGGTATATATTCGCGGAGCGCAGCCTGATGCTTATCCAAGGAATGTTTTACCCAATAAAACATTTGACATATTTGGTGTAAGTATTAGCAGCCAATCCATATTAATTCTAGTTACATCTATTGTACTTATGATTATTCTTCAATTTATTGTTCATAAAACAAAGACAGGAAAGGCAATGCGTGCAGTTTCCCATGATGCAGAAGCGGCCAAATTAATGGGAATTAATGTAGATCGAACAATCTCGGCCACTTTCGCCATAGGTTCTGCTTTGGCGGGTGCTGCAGGTGTTATTTTTGGTATTTATTACATTAAGATTGAGCCCTTAATGGGAATGATTCCGGGGATTAAGGCATTTGTTGCTGCAGTTCTTGGTGGCATTGGCATCATTCCAGGAGCAATGGTAGGCGGTATTTTACTTGGGGTTATCGAATCAATTGTTAGTGCATTAGGATTTTCTTTATGGCGAGATGGAGTTGCGTTCGTTGTCCTAATTCTTATCTTAATTTTCCGTCCATCAGGACTGTTTGGAAAAAATATGAAGGAAAAAGTATAGAAAGGAGACGACTACATGCAAAAAAGAAAGCAATTCAAAAGTTTTTACATATATATCTTTGCAGCGATAATCGTCTTTGCCATTGTCCAGTTTTTAATCTCTGGACAGTTCATGAATGATTTTTATATTAATACGCTAATGGTTATTGTTATTAATATTATTTTGGCAGTAAGTCTACACTTAGTTATTGGAATAACGGGGCAATTTTCCATAGGACATGCAGGTTTCCTTGCAATCGGGGCATACTCTGCAGCAATTATTACCATGAAATTGCAATTACCATTTGCACTTTCCTTATTGGTAGGTGGTATTGCTGCTGCAGTTGCAGGATTAATTATTGGTATCCCAAGCTTACGATTAAAAGGTGATTACCTAGCGATTGCTACCCTTGGATTTGGAGAAATCGTTCGCATTACTTTGTTAAATATTAATTATGTTGGCGGTGCCAGTGGAATGTTGGTAGATAATCTAACTACTTGGCCATGGGCATTTTGGTGTATGGTTATTACGATTCTAGTTATTGTTAATTTTACTAACTCTACTCATGGCAGAGCCTGTATATCTATTCGTGAAAATGAAATAGCAGCAGATGCAATGGGGATTAACACCACTTACTATAAAGTAATGGCATTTGTCATTGGCGCTTTTTTTGCTGGGGTTGCAGGAGGACTATATTCCCATAACTTTTACATTATATCGCCTGGGTCATTTGGTTTTATGAAATCCTTTGATATATTAATTTTTGTTGTATTAGGTGGTTTAGGAAGCCTTTCAGGATCGGTGATTGCAGCAATTCTATTAAGTATTGTTTCTACATTCCTTCAAGATTACCCAGAAACTCGAATGATTATCTACTCTCTTGTTCTAATATTAATGATGATCTTCCGCCCGCAAGGATTATTAGGTACAAAAGAGATTACCTCCTTTTTCAAAAAAGGAAAGTCATCAGATGGGGGGAAACATGATGGAAAACAAACAGTTGCTTAAAGTTGAAAACGTAGGAATACAATTTGGTGGTTTAAAAGCTGTATCCAATACTAATGTAGAGATTAGTAAAGGGGAATTAGTTGGTCTCATTGGACCAAATGGTGCAGGTAAAACAACTTTTTTTAATCTTCTTACAGGTGTATATGTTCCAACGGAAGGAAATATTTTTCTGGATGGTAAGAGATTAAACGGACTTCCGCCATATAAAATTACACGTAAAGGTATCAGTCGTACCTTTCAAAATATCCGCCTGTTTAATGAATTATCAGTGCTGGATAATGTTAAGGTTGCTTACCACTCAAATTCAAAACATGGTATTATTAGTTCGATTTTTCGACTTCCTTCCCATTTTAATGGTGAAAGGGAAATGGAAGAAATGGCAATAGATTTTTTGAAAATATTTAATCTTGATGGATATTTATATGAAAAGGCAAAGAACTTGCCATATGGGCAGCAAAGAAGATTAGAAATTGCACGGGCTCTTGCTACTCAGCCCAAGTTATTATTATTGGATGAGCCTGCAGCAGGGATGAATCCGAATGAAACCGAAGAGCTTATGAATTTAATCAGCTTTATTCGTGAAAGATTCCATTTAACTGTATTATTGATTGAGCACGATATGCAATTGGTTATGGGAGTTTGTGAAAGAATTTATGTACTTGATCACGGCCAGCTTATTGCAGAGGGATCTCCGTCTGAAATTAGAAACAATCCTAAGGTTATTGAAGCATATTTAGGCGAGGAGGTCTCATAATGCTAAAAGTGGAAAATATTAATGTTTATTATGGGAATATACAAGCACTAAAAGGAGTATCATTGGAAATTAATCAGGGAGAGATCGTCACCTTAATTGGGGCGAACGGAGCTGGAAAAAGTACTCTATTGAAAACTATCTCCGGATTGTTAAAGCCTAAAACGGGGGAAGTTTTATATGAAGGAAAGTCGATAAGCGGCAAGGCTGCCCAAACAATTGTGAAGCAAGGTATTTCCCACGTTCCAGAAGGAAGACGGATATTTGCTAATATGAGTGTAATAGAGAATTTGGAACTGGGAGCTTTCTTAAGGAAAGATAAAATTGGTATACGTGAAGACCTTGAAAAGGTATTTCAATTATTTCCAAGGCTCTATGAGCGCAAGAAACAGTCCGCAGGGACATTATCCGGCGGTGAGCAGCAGATGCTTGCAATGGGCCGAGCGCTGATGGCAAAACCACGACTGCTTTTATTAGACGAACCCTCTATGGGATTGGCTCCGTTACTGGTTAAGACGATTTTTCGAATCATAGAGGAAATTAGCCAAACTGGCACAACTATTTTATTGGTGGAACAAAATGCTAATATGGCGTTATCTATTGCCAATCGTGCTTATGTAATCGAAACAGGGCGTGTAGTACTTTCTGGTACGCCGGACGAATTGAATGAAAGTGACCAGGTGAAAAGTGCTTACCTTGGAGGACACTAGAATTAAGTAATTTATTGAAATTATTCCAAATTGGCTGTGATACCAATTTGGATTTTTTTATGAAGTCATTTAGTAAATATTGGAGGTTTTTTAAATAATATGTCGAAATAAGGTTATATCATCATATATATTGGAGGGGAAAAAATGAAAAGGGTTGTTATAACAGGATTAGGAGCAATTACGCCTCTGGGAAATCATGTAGATGAGATTTGGAAATCTGTTATCAATGGTGAGTCAGGTATTGATTATTTAACAAGATTTGATGCAACTAACTTTTCAGCAAAAACGGCAGCTGAAGTGAAAGATTTTGATTTATCTAATTATATAAAAGTTAATGAAAGACATCGAATGGATCGGTTTACTCAATATGCAATTGCTTCTGCTATGATGGCGGTAAAGGATGCGGACGTAACAATAGGAAAGGACGTCTTACCAGAGAGGATAGGTGTATGCTTTGGCACAGCCATCGGAGGAATTGAAAGCTTTGAGGAGACTTATCAAAACCTAATAAATGGTGGTTATCAAAATGTATACCCTTTTTCAACAACGATGGTGATTTGCAATATGGCATCGAGTCAAGTTGCAATTGCACTAGGTGCAAAAGGTTATAATAATTGTATAGTTCTTTCTTGTGCCTCAAGTTCCAACGCAATCGGCGATGGATATAGGGCGATTCAAAGAGGAGATGCAGAAATGATGGTCGTTGGCGGAGCTGAGGCATCTATAACACCACTAGGTATTGGAGCTTTTTGTGCCATGGGGGCTATATCTACCAATCCAAATCCTCAATCCGCATGTAGACCTTTTGATGTAAATAGGGATGGTTTAGTTATGGGAGAGGGGGCAGGTGCCCTTCTGTTAGAAACTCTTGATTCAGCAATTAGGCGAAATGCTGAAATTTACGGAGAAATAATCGGATACGCCACTAATAGCGACGCCTATCATATCACAAGTCCAGCTCCCGAAGGAAAGGGGAGCATCGAAGTAATGAGGATGGCATTAAAAGACGCAAAAATAGAAAAAGAGGAAATTGATTATATTAATGCACATGGAACAAGCACCAAAAATAACGATAAATCGGAAACAGCAGCAATAAAAAAATTATTTGGAGAGGCTGCGTATCAAATTCCGATAAGTTCTACCAAATCGATGACTGGTCATATGATGGGGGCAACAGCTGCGGTTGAAGCTATATTTTCTTTATTGACGATTCGCGATGGAATTATTCCACCTACTATTCATTTAGAAAATCCAGATCCAGAGTGTGATTTGGATTACGTTCCTAATCTAGCTAGAAAAAAGAATGTAAGAACGGTTCTCAGCAATGCACTTGGATTTGGTGGTCATAATTCGGCATTAATTTTTAGGGCTGTGTAAGGGTCATGAAAAAAAGCTGAAACTTTTTTTCATGACAATCGTATAAAAATAGGGAATCAATTATTCACTATTACTAGATGACAAATAATTCAATTAACGTATTTTTTATTGGAAATTGTCTATGAATAAAGTAAAATATTAATAGAATATTGTCGAGAAACATACATAGGGAGTGATTTTATTGGCTATTTCTTTAGCAAAAGGTCAAAAAATTGATTTAACAAAAGGTAATGCAGGATTAAGCTCATTGTTAATTGGTCTTGGATGGGATCCAGTGAAGAAAAAAGGATTGTTTGGAACAAAAACACCCAACATTGATTGTGATGCCTCTGTTATAATGTTAAATGAGGCTGGAAAGCTAGAAAGTAAGCATGATGTTATCTATTTTGGGAATTTAACTAGTCAGTGTGGGAGTGTTCGTCATACAGGAGATAATCTTACTGGTGATGGCGATGGTGATGATGAGCAAATTTTCATAGATTTACATAAAGTTCCTTCCAGAATTCATCGTCTTCAGTTTGTTGTTAATATTTATCAGCCTGTTCAAAGAAAACAAGATTTTGGAATGATTGAAAATGCATTTATTCGAATTGTGGATAATATGACAAATGTTGAACTAGCACATTTTAACTTATCCGAAAACTATAGTGGATTAACAGCGCTTATTCCAGGGGAAATATATCGTCATGATGGCGAATGGAAGTTTAACGCAATTGGACAAGGAACAAAGGATACTTCGATTGGAGAAATAGCAAATAAGCTTGTTTAACATTTTTCCTAATGAGATAGCTCAAATTTTTTAGAGAGGAAGTTGTAACATGGCAATTAGCTTATCAAAAGGTCAGAAAGTAGATTTAACAAAAACAAATCCAGGGTTGCAAAATATTATTGTTGGATTAGGCTGGGACGTTAACAAATATGATGGAGGCAATGATTTTGATTTAGATTCCTCTGTATTCTTATTAAATGCTGAAGGAAAATGTTCATCAGAAGCTGACTTTATCTTTTTCAATAATTTAAAAGGCGGTAACGGATCGGTAGTTCACAATGGTGATAATCGTACTGGAGCGGGAGATGGGGACGATGAAACGGTTTCCGTTAATCTTGCTCAAGTACCAGAAAATATTCAAAAGATTGCTTTTACGATTACGATTCATGAGGCCGAAGCACGTAACCAAAATTTTGGACAAGTTTCCAATTCGTTTGTAAGAATCGTAAATGAGGCGAATGGTGAAGAATTAATCCGTTACGATTTAGGCGAAGATTTCTCTATTGAAACAGCTGTTGTAGTTGGGGAATTATACCGTCATAATGGCGAATGGAAATTTAATGCTATTGGCAGCGGGTATCAAGGCGGATTGGCAGCCCTTGTTAGAGATTTTGGCTTAGACGTTCAATAATTAATTATTTGAGGTGAGATCATGGGAATCGTTCTTTCTAAAGGACAAAGAATTGATTTAACAAAAACGAATCCAGGACTTACGAAAGCAATCATCGGACTAGGCTGGGACACAAACAAGTATAATGGAGGTCATGATTTTGATCTTGATGCCTCTGCATTTCTAGCGGATGCAAATGGAAAAGTAATTAATGATCTTGATTTTGTATTCTATAATAATCTGAAAAGTCCTGATGGCGGTGTTGAACATACTGGTGATAACCGTACAGGTGAGGGTGACGGGGATGATGAGCAAATTATTATCAATTTCCCAAAACTGTCACCACATATTGAAAGGATAGGGATAACCGTTACGATACATGAGGCGGAAGCACGTAACCAAAATTTTGGACAAGTTTCCAATGCCTTTGTCAGAGTCGTAAATCCGGAAGACAATCAAGAAATCCTCCGCTTTGATTTAGGGGAAGATTTCTCTGTTGAAACGGCTGTTGTGGTTTGTGAACTTTATAAACATCAAGGGGAATGGAAGTTCAATGCAATAGGCAGTGGATTTTCTGGCGGTTTAGCTGCGTTATGCCGTAATTATGGACTTACAGTTTGATAGTTTTATATTTTAAATAAGGGAAGTATTTCGGAGGAGTATTATAAATAAATGGCACAATTTTTTCATGACTTATTCCACAATTATGGAGAGTTCTTTTCACTACATGCAATAACATCTGAACTCTCAAATCCAGCAAGCTGGGGAGTTATTTTCAGTTTAATTATTTTAGAAGGTTTATTATCTGCAGATAATGCATTGGTGCTTGCTGTTATGGTAAAGCACTTGCCTAAGAAACAGCAAAAGAAAGCATTGTTTTATGGAATCTTAGGAGCTTATCTATTCAGATTTATTGCCATTGGAATAGGTGTATTCCTAATTAAAATCACTTGGATCAAGGTTGTTGGTGGTTTATACCTATTATGGTTATCGTTGAAAAACCTCCTCAAGAAAGAAGAGGAAGATGGCGAAGTCAAAAACAAAGGTTACGGTTTTTGGAAGACAGTGCTTTTAGTTGAATTGATGGATATCACCTTCAGTATTGATAGTGTAATTGCTGCTTTTGGTTTATCTAACAAAGTATGGGTATTATTCCTTGGTGGAATCTTAGGAGTACTTATGATGCGTGGTGTCGCTCAATTATTCCTAAAATTAATTGAGAAATTCCCTGAATTTGAGACTACCGCCTTTGTATTAATCGCCATTATTGGTATCAAAATGATTGCTGCTGCATTTGGTTTTGATGTAGGTGAGATTGTTTTCTTCAGTATTCTGGCTGTTATTTTCCTTGCTACATTTGTTGTGCATGCACTTAAGAAAAAGCCAACAAAAGGAGAAAATAAATAAATAAGGCAGTAACATAATTTTGAGGATATCTTCAAATTACTAGAAAGGGATAAAAGAAATTTTATCCCTTTTTAAAATAATAGAATAAAATCCATAAGTATTTTATCCTTAAAATTAATCCACAAGATGATTTTATGTTTAGTAGCGTCTATCGGCTAACGGATTTCTACGTCTCCTCCCTACGATAAGTCAGTATCACTTGTGAACTACCTCACTGTGTTTCCTTTATCCAGTCGAAGACTCCAAAGGTGAAATTTCAAAAGCTAATTTCACTGACCCGTATTCCGATAAACAAGGCGCTTGCACTTTTCTATTACCATTTAAGGATTCTATTAGAACGGGAGAGTTATTCATGAGACATTTTCCATTTCTTACAGACGAACAGTTAAAATCAACTTTTTATATCTCTCCGGAAAGTTGGACAAAAGAGTCTCCAAAGGAAGTATTGGCTTATGCGCTTGGAGGAACCCTTTATATGCCTGGTACTAGAACACAAATTTCTAATGATATCCTTGGTGGTAAATTTCTTTATGGAAAGTATGCAGGACTTACTTCCATGGTTATTTGTTTAGAGGATTCTATAAGCGACCATGAGGTTGTGGAGGCTGAAATCAATAGCGTTATTCAATTGCAAACGCTTTACAATGCCGTAAACAGCAGGAAGTTTTCTCAAGGGCATCTTCCACTTATTTTTATACGTGTGAGAGAACCAAAACAAATTGAAAAGCTCATCAACGATCTTGGGGCTGCATCTACTCTATTAAGCGGTTTTGTTCTACCAAAGTTTGATGCTCATATCGGAAAAGAGTACCTGGAACAAATTCAGTCCATTAATAATACATATTGCTTATCCCTTTATGCATTGCCAATATTGGAATCAAAAGAGGTAATTTATAAAGAAACCAGAATGGATACATTACTATCTATTAAGAAATTACTCGATCATTATGCTGAAATTGTACTAAATATTCGGATTGGGGCAACAGATTTTTCGGGTCTTTTTGGGATTAGAAGAGATAGCGAAACTCCAATTTACGATATAGCTATAATTAGAGACTGCATTGCAGATATATTGAATATTTTTGGAAGGATGGATCACGAATATATTATATCAGGTCCAGTTTGGGAATATTTTCAATTACCTGGGCAAATGGTAAAACCTTCAGTCAGAAATAATTTAGATGGTGTCTTGCCTACCGCTAACCAGTACGATCAAGCATTTATTCGTGAAATTATTCTTGATAAAAGCAACGGTATTGTTGGTAAAACCATTATCCATCCCTCTCATATTCGTCTAGTTCATGCTTTAAATGCAGTTACATATGAAGAATATATGGATTCTATTTCTATCATGGATCATATTCATTCACACAATGGTGTCATTACAAGTAACTTTCACAACAAAATGAATGAAGTTAAACCGCATTATCAGTGGGCGAGAAAAACTTTATTGAAATCTAAAGTATACGGGGTGCTACATGAGCAGCAAAGTTTTATCCAACTCCTTGAATTCAGTGAACGAGTGCACTTATAAAATACTAGATAATTTAACGGTCAATATAAAAATAACGGGTAATGATTTGAATATTCCTCCTGCTGTTTTATTCAAAATGGCTGCCAGAATTAATAAGAAGAGATCCTTTTTATTTGTAAGCAAAGTTCTTGGTAAACATCTTCCTGTCAATCCAATAACACCAATACTGGCCAGTTCCTTGTTAGCCAGTAAATATGTTATGGAAGTTTTACATAATGAGGATGAACAACTTATGAAGAAAAGGGATTTCTTTATGCAGTCTGTCCATTCAAAACGTATTTTATATGAGGTTAAACCATTTCAACTTTCGCAAAAAACGATATTTATTGGATTTGCGGAAACTGCTACAGCGTTAGGTCATGGTGTATTTGAAAACTTCCAAAATGCCTATTTCTTCCATACAACTAGAGAAAAAATGGATAATAAAGAAACCATGATCCAGTTTGAAGAGGAACATTCTCATGCGACTTCACATTATTGTTATATAGACCCTTGCCATGTACAAAACCAGAATCCGATTGTTTTTATTGATGATGAGCTTACGACAGGAAATACTGTTTTGAACATTATTCATGCGATACACGGCAAATTCCCCCGTAAAAGCTATACCATTCTTACTTTATTAGATTGGCGCGCGGAAGAAAGTATTCAACAATTCCGTCAAATGGAGAAAAAGTTGGGAATCGAGATAAATGTAGTATCACTCATAAAGGGCGAAATAGAAGTAGATAGTTCTAACGTCATGATGAATATGGAAGAATCCAATATTCATATAAAAAAAACAATGGGAAAAATTATTTCTGTTGATTTATCCGATTTAATGATAAGAATTTCGCCTTATTACCATCATTCTTCCAATACGAATTATTTATGGCAGACGGGCCGTTTTGGATTGGATAGTTCGGAGACGGAAGAGATTAATCAGTGTGTAGGCACTATCGCCCGCAAGCTTGTCTCACTTCGTTCAGGAGGAAAAACTCTCTGTCTTGGTACCGGGGAGCTGATGTACTTACCGATGAAAATTGCCTCACTGATGGGTGATCAGGTCTATTTCCAGTCAACAACGAGAAGTCCGATATATGTATCTCGTAACAACGATTATTTAATACAGAGTAAATATACATTTCCTTGTCCTGAGGATTGTTCTGTACAAAATTATTTTTATCAAATTGAGCCAGAAATGTATCAAGATGTATTTGTCTTTTTTGAAAGAGAGCTTGGTGAGAGTGAGAGAGCACCTCTCTTGCAACAACTTGCCGCACTTTTTCCGTATGTTTTTGTTGTAACATTAAGCAATGGAAAGGGTGAAGTTGTTCGTGAAAACGGTACATACTAAATCTTTTGGATCTTATTCAAATAAAGACGTTATTTTTTTGCTTAAAGATATCAGTGATATGTTGCACGAAACTTCAACGATGGATAAAGAAGAACAGATTCAGTCCGGCAAGCACTATTCGGAAATGCTCCCAATCGAAAATGAACCATCTAAAGAATATACGAATCTCTTTTTTTCATCCTTACATTCAAATAAATTAAAAATTGCAGAAGCGGTACAAGTAATAGCAGAGGAGATTATCAGGCAAAAAGGAAAGAAAACACTTTTAGTTTCCTTGGCGAGAGCTGGAACACCTATTGGTATATTGGTGAAAAGATATATTTTAGCAAAATACCAAATCTCACTGCCACACTATAGTGTTTCCATAATTAGAGGGAGAGGTATTGATGAAAATGCAATCAACTATCTTAGGAAGCATTACCCCGATTATGAATTTCAATTTATTGATGGCTGGACAGGAAAGGGAGCAATTAAACTAGAGCTAGATCAGTCCCTACAAACCATTAATCAAACAAACCAAACAAATATTTCTAACTCTATAGCAGTCTTAGCGGATCCAGGGCAATGTGCTGATATTTATGGAACGAGAGAAGATTTTCTGATTCCGAATGCTTGTTTAAATGCAACTGTGTCAGGTTTAATAAGTAGAACTGTCATGAATCGGGACCTCTTAAGCAGCAAAGATTTTCATGGTGCAAAATTTTATCAGGAACTTTCGCCCCATGATGTATCCAATTATTTTATAGATGAAATTTCCGCACAATTTGAGTCAATATTAGGAAATACAGTATCTTTTAAAATGGATGAACCAAATTGGTCGGGGTTAAGAGAAGTGCAGTCTATTCAAAAAATGTTGAAAATAAAGGATAAGAATCTGATAAAACCTGGAGTAGGAGAAACAACGCGAGTATTGTTAAGAAGAGTACCGTGGAAAATTCTTGTTCGTGATAAAATGGATAAGAATGTATCCCATATCTTATTGTTAGCAAAGGAAAGGAAGGTACCGGTTGAAGAATATCATTTGATGTCCTACTCCTGTTGTGGGATTATAAAATCGATAAAGTAACTAATTTTACTTTTTCAATCTAATACTTTTTGTTATCCAGTAAAGCAGTAAAACGATGGAAAGGTAAGGGATAAAAACAAGTAAGAAGTTGAGTTTTGCCCTTACGAATGTTTCGGTTATGAAAGTAAATAACAAGGAAAACCCGATGAACTCGAAAAACAATAAAATTTTAAATAGAAACATTTCACTTACCAAATCTTTAACTTCTTCTGTTATCTTCTGGTTGATTTTGTATTTAAACATACAAATAGACCTCCAAATTAGTCTATATTCTTATTAGTATGCGTCTTTATAAAAAGTATTATTCAGAGCTACTTCTAAAATTTTTATGAAGATGAAGGAATTTTTGAAAGGAAGGAATGGACCTAGAGTGAATATTCACCCAATAAAGGTTGATCTCGAACAACAGGATTGGAAGAATTTATTAGGTCTTCCTTTAGCTGAAAGAGGTCAGTATGTAAACGCTGATGACCAAGTTAAATATATACAAGTAACCGGCAAAATTTTGGGCTGTCCTTTGGATGAAGAGGAATATCTGGAATTTTTGTATTCACTTGTACATGAATCCAATGTTCCTATTCATCATTTGGATAAGGAGTTAGACAAGTCTATTTCAAATGAAGTATTCCAATCCATTCAAAGGATCATGAATATTCATCATGATCAAAAAGGATTGTCTATCAACCGTTTTGTTGCATTTATGGAAGGAGAGCGATTGCTTCCATTGAAAGACAAAGGAGAATGGTACAGGCATTATAGGGCGGCATATATTGAATTGCTTCAGATATTTCAAAGTAACCATCCCGATTTATTGCATCCTGATTTTCGCAGATTGATTGTAGATACTGTTAAATGGTCATGGAATCATATCCATCCGTGGGTGAAAGAAATGGATATGGAGAAAGAAGTCCCTAGAATTTTGTGGTTTGGAAATGCCACTAAAAGTCAGAGCTATTTTCTATACTTTTTGATATTGCTAGGCTTTGATGTTTTGATTATTCATCCTGAAGGAAAGGATGTATTAGTGGATTTCAAGGATGATACTATAAGTAAGTTTAAATATCCGTCTACAAAGCCATTAATGCCGTATCCACAAGAAAAGCCGGTCAGAAAATCTACCGTTGCCAAAAAGGCGTCTCAGGAAATGGAAAGAGTACTTCATTCGGATAATTCATTATTATACAAACCATGGCAGTTTCGTTCCTATAAACCGAAATCCATTACTCTGAAAACGACGTATGATGAAATTTTTCTAATTATGAGAGAAAAAGCTTTTATTAGACCAAGTTTTGAAGTGAAAAACGAAACAGTTTATATACCCAGCATTTTTGCAAAGGTATTAGGGATTTCGTTGAATCAAAAGGAATATTGGAGCAGAATTCAGGAAATTACCGATTTTGATTTGTTAAGTCTATATACACGATTTCCAATAGCAAAGGAAGTAAAGGGAAATCCGTTATATCATTATCAAAATGCATTAACCGATGGCAAACTGGACCCTATGAAAATGTTAAAAGCAAATTGGTGGAGATACAAGCAAATGCCTGACGGACTGCAGCTTGGTCTTGCATCTGCGATTTCAAGATATGTAGATAAAGCATTGTTAAACAAGTTAGATCATGAAACAGAGGAACAATTAAAACTTTATATGTTTTCTGCAGTATTGGAACTTCCTGAGACGATAATTAAATTGCTGCAACAATTTGATTATTCACAGACCGTTCCAAGAATCGTGATTTATAATAATGGCAATTGCGGACAGCTTGCAAGAAGTGATGCAGCACTTCTATTATTGTTAAATGAAGTGGGAATAGATATACTACTATATAATCCTACCGGTCAAAATGATATAGAATTATTTATAGATTCTTCCCTGTTTGATGCTCATTGGCTAGAGGAAGTTAGTTTTAATGAGGATTTTGAAAAGCACCGTAATAAACCAGGAATATTGATTAAAAAGTTTATTCATAAATTATTTTAAAAAGAGGGGAAAATAGCATGTCAGTGAATGTGAATGAATTACAAACTCTTAATCTAGAAAAAAAAGAGGAAGCATTGCAAAATCCAAATGACTTGAAAATGCAACTGCTTAATAATCCTGAAGTTGTTCAATTAGCCCAACAAATTGATACTAAAGATCAGCTTTCCTTGTTGGAATTTGGGAAAGAACCTGCCAATCAAATTTCAGCTTTTTCAGGTAGAGTGTTGAATTCCATTAAATCTAGCAGTATGGAAGAATCAAGTGCGTTGTTAAAACATCTTGGTAAAATCATGGACAAGTTTGACAGCAAGGATTTTGTAGAGGATAAAGGTCTTTTCTCTAAGATGTTTGGAAAAGGGAAGAAATTTATCGAAAAAATCATGGCCAAGTATCAAACTATGGGAAGTGAGATTGATAAGGTTTATGTGGAAATAAAAAAATATGAAACCGAAATGAAAAATTCTACTCTAACATTAGAGCAGTTATATGAAGAGAATTTTAATTACTATATGGAGCTGGAAAAGTATATAGTTGCTGCGGAATTGAAAATCGAGGATATTAGAAATAACGTACTTCCACAATTAGAAAACCGTGCTGCCAATATGGATCAGCTTGCTCAAATGGAATTGGATACCGTTCGCAATGCAGTTGAATTGTTAGAGCAACGTGCATACGACTTGGAAATGGCGAAGCAAGTAGCATTCCAATCAGCGCCGCAAATTAGAATGCTGCAAAGAGGAAATACCAAACTTATTGGAAAGATTAATTCCGCATTCGTCACTACGATTCCGATTTTTAAAACTGGATTAATTAATGCCATTGCTGCTAAACGTCAAAAATTAGTGGCTGATTCTATGAGTGAATTGGATAGAAGAACAAATGAAATGCTTATAAGAAATGCACAAAATATATCTGCACAGTCAACGGAGATAACAAGACTTGCAGGAGGTTCCAGTATTAAAATTGAAACAATTGAAGAGACATGGAGCATCATCATGAAAGGTTTAGAAGAAACACGGGCCATAGAAGAAGAAAATGTTCGCAACCGTGAAGATGGAAAGCGCCGCCTTGAAGAACTGCAAAATAGTTATGAACAATTTAAGAATAAGCAGACCAATCGGTAATTATGAAAAAAGCTATCACTAATATGTGGTAGCTTTTTTATATTTATACAAAGTATGTGCATGTTTATGTTATTAAATAGTGAAATATCACTATTTATTATTTTTGTTGTTGCATAATTATTCCTATGTGTTTATAATAATACAAAAATACAACATTGCATTTTATAGGAGATGAAAAAAGTTGAAGATTGGTATTATTGGTGCTAATGGATATGGTGGTGCCGAGCTTATTCGTTTATTACACCAGCATCCAAAAGTAGAAATTGAAATGCTCATATCCAATTCCACAAAAGGCACTGTATTAACAGACCAATATAAACATTTACATAATATTATCGAAATGCCATTAGAGGAATGGAATCCAAATAAAATCCAAAGTAAATTGGATGTCTTATTTTTTGCTACGCCATCCGGAGTCTCGAAGGAGATGTTGCCGTCTCTTCTAGAGTCTGAAATTACTTGTATAGATTTATCAGGAGATTTTCGATTGAAAAGTGAAGGCTTATACGAAAAATGGTATAAAAATAAATCTGCTCATATAGAAGATTTGCAAAAATCTACTTATGGATTAACGGAATTAAATCGAAATGAAATAAAAAATTCGAAATTCATTGCTAATCCCGGGTGCTATCCAACTGCTACACTTCTTGGGCTGGCACCAGTTTTAAAGGCAAATGTAATCGATATGAATTCAATTATCATTGATGGAAAATCTGGTGTTTCCGGAGCGGGAAGAAAACCAAGTGTAGGAAACTTATTCTCAGAAGTAAATGAAAATGTCACCGCCTATAAACTTGGTACACATCAGCATATTCCAGAAATAGAGCAAGAAATACAAAATATAACGGGTATTTCAGCTGCTGTAACTTTTACAACCCATTTAATTCCTATGACACGAGGAATTATGTGTACGATATATGCTGATTTAAAGCAAAAAGTGAATGTAGAGGAGATCTTGGAACTTTACAGAGAGGCATATAAAGACGATGGTTTTATTCGCATTAGACCGAAAGACAATTGGCCGTCTACAAAGGAAGTATACAGTACCAATTACTGTGATATCGGGATAAATATAGAGGAGCGAACTGGTCGGTTAACTATCATTTCAGTAATTGATAATTTAGTAAAAGGAGCAGCAGGTCAGGCAATACAAAATTTAAATGTTATAGCTGGTTGGGATGAGAGGACAGGATTAGCCGGCATTCCAATTTATCCTTAATGCAACAACTTTAGCAATCCTCAGGAGGGAAAGAAATGATGAATAGTAGACAATTAGAATTGGAGAAAGGAAGTCTTATGAAAGTAGTAAATGGACATATTGCATCACCTATTGGTTTTCATGCAGGTGGAATGCATAGTGGATTAAAGAGAAAAAGAAAGGATCTTGGTTGGCTCTACTCTCAGGTACCCGCAGTTTCCGCTGCTGTGTATACAACGAACCAGTTTCAAGCTGCTCCATTAAAGGTTACACAAGAAAGTTTAGCTGCTTCTCCATTTTTGCAGGGGGTAATTATCAATTCGGGAAATGCAAATGCGTGTACGGGGGAAGTTGGGATCAAGAATGCTTTTTTAATGAGGGAATGGTTTGCAGATCAAATGGATTTTCAAGAACATGAGGTTGCTGTTTGTTCTACTGGAGTAATTGGAGAACAACTGCCAATGGAAAAAATCCAGATTGGTATATCACAAATTCCTGCAGCAGAGGGACTTCACCATGCAGAGGATTTTAGTGAAGCGATTCTAACGACAGATACATTTGTGAAAAATGATTGTGTCTCCCTATTAATTGATGACCGATATGTTACAATCGGCGGAACTGCCAAGGGATCGGGAATGATTCATCCCAATATGGCTACCATGCTAGGTTTTATTACAACAGATGCAAAGGTAAATCCTTCTTCGTTACAACAAGCCTTAAAGATGACAGTGAATGATTCATTTAACATGATTACAGTCGATGGTGATACAAGTACAAATGATATGGTTCTAGTGATGGCAAATGGATTAGCTGGCAATCAAGAATTATCCGAATCACATCCTCAATGGTCCATCTTTTTAGATGGATTAAAAATGATTTGTACATCTCTTGCAAAACAAATTGCTCGTGACGGTGAAGGAGCAACTAAGTTGATTGAAGTACATGTAACCAACGCAAAATCTTCTATTGATGCAAAAATTATTAGTAAATCGATTATTGGTTCCAATTTAGTAAAAGCAGCTATCTTTGGCGAGGATGCGAACTGGGGAAGAATTGTAAATGCAATTGGCTATAGCGGTGTTACGGTCAATCCAGAACTTTTAAACGTTTCAATAGGCAATATCAAAGTGGTAGAAAATGGATTGCCTGCTGGGTTTTCTGAAGAAACTGCAAAGGAATATTTACAATCGGAAAATATTCAGATCTTGGTTGATTTAGGCGAAGGACATGGAAGCGCAACCGCATGGGGCTGTGATTTATCCTATGATTATGTCAAAATTAATGCATCATACCGAACATGAAGTTGGGGGAATGTTAGTTGAGTTATCTAATTATTAAATGTGGAGGAAGCATAACAGATAAGTTGCCGGATTCTTTTTATAGAAATATAGCTGCTTTAAAAACAGAATTTCATATAAATCCAATAATTGTACATGGTGGGGGACCTCAGGTTACAACGCTGCTGGAAAAATTACAGATTGAGTCCAAATTTATCGAGGGCCTACGAGTAACAAATGAATCTGTAATAGAAGTGGTGGAAATGGTGCTTTCAGGTACTGCCAATAAACAAATAGTTAGGAATCTTTTATCGGCAGGTGCCAAGGGGATTGGGCTGAGTGGGTGCGATGGAAAGTTATTGCAGGCAAAGTTGGTAGATGACCATCAAAAGGTGGGTTTGGTCGGAGAAATCGTTTCAGTGAATAATAGTTTATTAGATTTATTGCTATGTCAATCTTATATTCCAGTTATTTCTCCAGTGGCAGTGGACGAAACAAATAAACCGCTTAATATCAATGCAGATGAAGCAGCAGCAGCATTATCCAAAGCCTATCATGCACCAATTTGCATGGTTACCGATGTTCCAGGTGTTATGAAGGAAGGGAACGTAATTCCGAAGATTACCAAAAAAGAAATAGATGGATATATCAATACTGGCATCATTCATGGAGGAATGGTACCAAAGGTGAAAGCAGCAGTGGCTTGTATCCAACAGGGAGTTAAGGAAGTCGTCATTATGAATGGGTTGGAGGAAGATAATTTAATCAAATATGTAAGGAATGAACCGATTGGAACTTTAGTTCGTTTGGAGGAGGAATTTGTAGATGCTTAAAACATCCTCATTGATGAGTACGTATAAGCGGGCGCCGATTTCGATTGCAAAAGGAAATGGCAGTTTCGTATGGGATGAAAATGGTAACCAATATTTAGACTTTACTTCGGGAATAGCAACATGTAATCTCGGCCATACACCAGAGGCAGTAAAAAATGCTCTTATTCAACAGCTTGATCAATTATGGCATTGCTCGAACCTGTATCAAATACAAGTCCAAGAAGACTTAGCACATATTTTGGTAGAGAATAGTTGTTTTGATGAGGCGTTTTTCTGCAATAGTGGAGCAGAGGCAAACGAGGCTGCGATTAAATTAGCACGTCTTTATGCTAATCAAATTAATAATATGAAGGAACCAGAAATTGTTACCTTTAAACAATCCTTTCATGGAAGAACGATGGCTACTCTCTCCGCTACGGGTCAAGAGAAAATTCAAAATGGTTTTGAACCTTTATTGCAAGGTTTTACTTATCTTCCATATAATGATTTCTCATCATTGGAATATGTTAAGAACAGAACACCAGCAGCAGTAATGCTTGAATTGGTTCAAGGGGAAGGCGGAGTAATACCGGCTGATAAGGAATGGATACAAAAACTTGATACTATCTGTAAGAGTCAAAATATTCTTCTAATTATTGATGAGGTACAAACAGGAATAGGAAGAACCGGGACACTATTTGCTTATGAACAATATAATTTTGAACCTGATATTATAACATTGGCAAAAGGGTTAGGATCGGGATTTCCCATTGGAGCTATGCTTGCAAAGGAACATGTAGCGAGAGTATTTGGACCTGGAACACATGGGAGCACCTTTGGTGGCAATCCTCTTGCTGCAACGGCTGGACTAACAACAGTTCGCTATATTCTTGCAAATCATATTCTGCAACATAGTCAAATTCAGAGTAAGTACATCTTATCAGAATTGGAAAAGCTGCAATCTCACTGCCCTCAAATTAAAGAAGTCCGTGGAAAGGGTCTGTTAATTGGTTTGGTAATAGAGAATGCCAATAATATTGTGCAGTTAGCAAGAGAGGAAGGAATACTGATTTTGACAGCGGGAGAAAACGTCGTTCGATTATTGCCTCCTTTAACAGTCACTAAAGAAGAAATCGATCTTTTTCTTAAATGCTTCAAAAAAATTCTATTGAAAATGGAGAGATAAGATTGGAAAATGGATATCTCATCTTAGAAACGGGTGAAATTTTCCCCGGCCAGTTATATGGTCATACAGCAGAGGACATTATTGGTGAAGTTGTGTTTAATACGAGTATGACTGGTTATCAGGAAATAATGACGGATCCCTCCTATGCCGGTCAAATCATTGTATTTTGCTACCCGTTAATTGGTAATTACGGAATGAACTCATTTGATCAGGAAAGTAATGATTATTATGCAAAAGGAATTGTAACGAGTGAAATATCAGAAGTGCCTAATCATTATAAATCAGACAGCACAGTGGCGGAAATCCTCGAAAAAAAGGGGCTGCCGTTTTTAACAGGTGTGGACACAAGAGAACTGGTGAAAACGATTCGCAAGCGCGGTACGATTAAAGGTATTATTTCAAAAACTAAAAATATCCTTTTCCCAAAAATATCGGAACCCTTTTATATAGGGGAGGTATCGACCAAAAGCGTAATGACCTATGAAAACGATGGTCCGCATATTGTTCTAATGGATTTTGGATGTAAGAAGTCTATATTGACCTATTTGTTAAAGCGAAAATGCAAAGTGTCAGTTGTTCCTTATCATTTTTCCTTTATGCAAATAGAAAAGATGAACCCGGCTGGTGTTGTTTTAAGCAATGGTCCTGGGAATCCAATCGCATTAAAAAAATGGCTACCGGAAATTAAAAAAATTAGTGCTGCTTATCCGACGCTTGGCATTTGTTTAGGCCATCAATTAATTGCTTTAGCGTATGGTTCGCAAACGAAAAAACTGCCATATGGACATAGGGGAGCTAATCATCCAGTAAAAGATTTAAAGACTGGGAAGGTAATGATAACCTCCCAAAATCATGGTTATGTTGTAAAGGATGACACAATAGATGAAAAATTATTTAACATCACGTATCGCCATGTAAATGATGGCACCGTCGAAGGTCTTAGTCACGTTACATTACCGATTCAAACCGTTCAATTTCACCCTGAAGCGCATCCAGGACCTCAAGATACGGAACATATCTTTGATGATTTCATACAAATTCTAAATGAAACAACGGGAGTTTTGTCATATGCCATACAATAAAGAAATAAAAAAAGTGCTGGTCATTGGTTCTGGCCCCATTGTCATAGGGCAGGCCGCAGAATTTGATTATGCTGGGACGCAAGCCTGTTTGGCATTAAAAGAGGAAGGGATTGAGGTTGTATTATTGAACAGTAATCCTGCAACTATTATGACGGATGAATCGATTGCCGATAGAATTTATATTGAGCCAATGACCATTGAAACAATTGAAGAAATCTTAAAAAGGGAAAAGCCGCAAGGTATGATTGGAACGTTAGGCGGGCAAACAGGGTTAAATCTAACGGTTCAGCTCTATGAAAAACGAATTCTGGAGAAATATAATGTTAAGCTATTAGGAACTCCGGTGGAATCGATTCAAAAAGGCGAGGATCGTGATCAATTTAAACGATTAATGGAGGAAATTCAGGAACCAATACCACAGTCAAAAATTATTCATACGATCGAGGAAGGGAAGGATTTCTCCCAGGAGGTTGGTTACCCGCTGATTATCCGTCCCGCCTACACTCTTGGCGGTGCCGGTGGCGGTTTTGCAAGCAATGATCAAGAGTTGGAAAACGTTTTACAAAAAGGCCTGAATAGTAGCCCAATCCATCAAGTGCTAATTGAAAAAAGCATTAAGGGTTGGAAGGAAGTTGAATATGAAGTCATTAGGGATGCAAATGATACTTGTATTATCGTGTGCAATATGGAAAATCTAGATCCAGTTGGGGTTCATACAGGAGATTCAATTGTCGTTGCTCCTTCCCAAACATTATCGGATGAGCAATACCAAATTCTTCGAAATGCATCTATAAAAATTATCCGTGCGCTAGGAATCATAGGTGGCTGTAATATTCAATTTGCTTTAGATCCTATCTCGAACCAATATTATGTAATTGAAGTAAATCCACGGGTAAGCAGATCATCTGCATTAGCGTCAAAAGCAACTGGCTACCCGATTGCTAGAATCGCAACAAAGTGTGCGATTGGCTATCATTTAGACGAGATTCTAAATCCGGTAACGGGAAATACATTTGCAGCCTTCGAACCAGCTTTAGATTATATTGTCTTGAAATTACCACGTTTTCCTTTTGATAAGTTCCTTGACGGTAATAGAAAATTAGGAACACAAATGAAGGCCACAGGAGAAACGATGGCTATTGACCGTACTTTTGAAGGTGCTTTAAATAAGGGAATACGTTCTTTAGAGATGAAGCTTTTTGGTCTAAGCCATGGAATGTTTACTGGTGTTTCTAATGACCAATTAAAAAAACATATGGAAGAAGCAACGGATGTAAGGTTATTTGCAATAGCAGAAGCAATGAGAAACGGGATGACAGTCGATGAAATTCATCAATTAACTCTTATTGATCAATGGTTTTTAAAAAAGTTGCAAGGAATGGTTCAATTTGAAGCCGTGTTAAAAGAATATTCCATTGATACCATATCATCTACCCTAATGAAAAAAGCAAAACAAATGAATATAAGTGATGTTCGTTTATCCGAGCTTTTACAATGTACAGAACAGGATGTTCGATCAAAAAGAAGTAAATGGAATCTGAAACCAGTCTATAAACAGGTAGATACATGTGCCGCTGAATTTGAGGCTGTAACTCCTTACTACTATTCTACTTGGAATGGTTTCGATGAAGTAGAAACGACAAATCGTAAAAAAGCTATTATTATCGGTTCCGGACCAATTAGGATTGGGCAGGGAATTGAATTTGATTATGCATCTGTTCATGCCGTAAAGGCTTTGAAAAAGCTTGGATTTGGAACTATTGTGATAAACAATAATCCGGAAACAGTAAGCACGGATTTTTCCGTAGCAGATCGTTTATATTTCGAACCAACGACAGTGGAAGATATCCTTGCGATTATTGAAAAAGAAAAGGCAGAAGGGGTATTTATCCAATTTGGTGGGCAGACAGCGATAAATTTAGCAAATGATTTAACAAAGGAAGGTGTAAAACTGTTTGGAACAAGTATTGATAAGATAGACCTATTAGAGGATAGAAGGTTATTTTATCAATTATTATCAAACTTAAATATTCCACATATTAAAGGAGAGATAGCTTCCGATAAAGAGATGGTTTTAGAAGCAGCAGAAGCGTTGGGATTTCCCGTACTCGTGCGCCCTTCTTATGTAATCGGCGGACAGTATATGAGAATAATCTATAAAAAAGCGGATTTAGAGGAATATATTCTCTCCCTCCAGAACTTAGATAAGCGCGCATGGCCCCTAATGGTGGATCAATATATTCCTGGATTAGAATGTGAGCTGGATTGTATCAGTGATGGAAATGAAATATTTATTCCAGGCATTTTTGAGCATATTGAGAAGGCGGGTGTCCATTCAGGGGACAGCATTGCTGTATATCCACCGCAAACCCTAACGGAAGCTCAAATAAAATGTTTAGTAGAATACGCAAGAAAAATTTGTTGTAAAGCAGAGATAATTGGATCAGCGAATATTCAATATGTTATTCACAAAGAAAAAGTATATGTATTAGAAGTGAATCCAAGAGCATCCCGAACTGTACCAATATTAAGTAAGGTAACTGGAATTCCAATGGTGGAACAATCCATCCGTGTGCAACTTGGGCAATCTCTTCAACATACGGGGCTTGCTGCAGAACCTGAACTTGTTGCAGTGAAATTACCGATTTTTTCCTCTAGTAAGTTAAAGGATGTAGATCCTGTAATCGGACCAGAAATGCGCTCTACAGGAGAAGTATTAGGGTTAGGGAATACATTTGCAGAGGCATGTTGGAAAGTAATGAAAAATCCTATTAAAAAGGAATCGATTATATTCTGTTCTATTGTTGATAGAGAAAAAAGTAAGATGCTACCGTTATTTAAAAATTTGTACAATCAAGGAATAAAAATCATTGCTACTACTGGTACCGCAGAGTTTTTACAGGATAATGGAATGACAGTCATGCAAATAATCAAGACCAGGGATGAAGTGGAAACTGTGTTAAAGGAAAAGCATATCGCAGCTGCTATTATTATCCCAACGGTTGGGGGAAGGAAGCATACAACAGGATTTCAGTTGCGAGAGTTAGCAATTCTTCATGACATTCCTTTGTTTACTTCTGTCGATACATTTGCAGTCTTGACCTTTTTACAAAAAGATAAAATAAAACACATCCAGGCACTGAACGACTATCAGCGGATATTAGTACTTGATAAATAAAGGGGAGAGGTACATGTCTAATTTAGCGATAAATATAAATAATGGTGAAAAATACAATATAGATCGTAAGGATTTTTTAACATTAGGAGAGTTCTCGAGTAAAGAAATTCATGGACTATTAAAGGAATCAATAGAGTTAAAAAAGATGACCAAAGCTGGTAAGAATATTCCTTATTTAAAAGGAAAGGTATTGGGAATGATTTTTGAAAAGTCCTCCACTAGAACTAGGGTATCATTTGAAGTAGGGATGCTTCAATTAGGTGGTAATGCAATCTTTTTGAATTCAAAAGATATCCAGTTAGGTAGAGGGGAAACCATTCACGACACAGCAAAGGTCCTATCCAGATACGTGGATGCTCTAATGATTCGAACTTACAGACATGAAGTAGTAGAGGAATTTGCCAAACATGCTTCTGTCCCAGTTATTAATGGATTGACTGATTTGCATCATCCGACACAAGTATTAGCAGACCTTTTAACTATTTTAGAAAAGAAAGGGAAATTGTCTGGTCTGAAGATGTGTTATGTTGGGGATGGCAATAACAATATGTGTCACTCCTTAATAGAAGGAGCCATAAAGGTAGGAATGCATGTTTCCATTGCATGCCCAAAAGGATATGAGCCGAATGAACAAATTTATCTGAAAGCTATGAAGGATGCAAACGCAAGTGGTCTATTATTAGAAAAAAGTGAGAACCTTGCTGAAATGCTAAAGGATGCAGATGTGGTCATTACGGATGTTTGGACCAGCATGGGGAATGAGGAAGAAGCATCTGAAAGGATAAAAGTATTTACTCCATATCAAGTGAATGAAGAAAATTGCAAACTTGCAAAAAAAGATTTTATCTTTATGCACTGTTTGCCGGCACATCGCGGCGAAGAAGTATCCGCAAGTATTATTGATGGGTCTCATTCTGTTGTTTTTGATGAAGCTGAAAATCGTCTCCACGCCCAGAAAGCTATTTTGAAATTGCTATTATCATAGTATATTTTTTTAAACGTGTTGCATAAAAATTCATATTGTTATATATTTATACATGTTAAAGATTGTAAGGGAGAGATGAAAATGAGCAAGGAGAAAATTGTCTTAGCTTATTCCGGTGGATTAGATACTTCTGTATCCATAAAATGGCTGCAGGAAAAATATAATTATGATGTTATTGCCCTTGGTATTGATGTCGGGGAAGGAAAAGATCTGGAAGCCATTCGTCAAAAGGCATTAAATGTTGGAGCCATTAAAGCAATTATGGTTGATGCAAAGGAATTACTTGCAAAAGAATATATATTGCCAGCATTAAAAGCAAATGCGCTTTATGAAGGAAAATACCCTTTATCATCTGCATTAAGCCGGCCGTTAATCTCCAAACTTCTTGTAGATGTTGCAGAACAGGAAGGAGCGGTAGCCGTCGCACACGGATGTACGGGAAAAGGGAATGACCAAGTACGTTTTGAAGTTTCTATTCAAGCTCTTAATCCATCATTGAAAGTAGTGGCACCCGTTCGTGAATGGGGAATGACACGCGATGAGGAAATTGCTTATGCAGAAGAAAAAGGGATTCCGATACCTGTTGATCTAGATAATCCGTTTTCCATTGATGCAAATATTTGGGGAAGAGCTTGTGAGGCAGGTGTTTTAGAAAACCCTTGGAATGAGGCACCGGAAGAAGCTTTCGATTGGACGAATCCTATTGAATTAACACCAGATGAACCAGAGTATTTAGAAATCTCGTTTGTAAACGGTGAACCAGTTGCGCTAAATGATCAAAAGTTAGATCTTGTCAGTTTAATAGAACAATTAAATGTAATCGCAGGAAAACACGGAATCGGCAGAATTGATCATATTGAAAATCGCCTTGTTGGTATTAAATCCCGTGAAGTATATGAGAACCCTGCAGCGCTAGTATTAATTAATGCTCATAAAGAACTTGAATTTTTAACATTGCCAAGAGAAGTGACACAGTTCAAACCAACAATTGATCAACATTTTTCAAAAATTCTTTATGAAGGTTTATGGTACTCACCTATCAAATCTGCATTAGATGCATTTGTGAATGAGACACAAAAAGCTGTGACGGGAAAAGTTCGTGTTAAACTTCATAAAGGAAATCATGTAGTCGTCGGCCGTAAATCTGACAATAGTTTATATAATGAGGAATTAGCGACTTATTCAAAAGGCGACTTATTTGATCATAACGCTGCAGTTGGCTTTATCAAACTATGGGGATTACCAACAAAAGTATATGCAGAGGTCCATACGAAAAATGGGATTGAGGGTCCGGTCCCTCATCCTATAAAGTGAAACAATTATACCTAGGAGGAACGAAATGGAAAAGCTATGGGGCGGACGTTTTACAAAGGAAACAAACAAATTAGTGGATGAATTTACCGCATCCATCCATTTTGATCAGAAACTTGCCTTGGAGGATATTGAAGGAAGTCTGGCACATGTTCAAATGCTTGGCGAATGTGGTATCATTCCGTTAGAAGATGCAGATGCCATCATAATAGGACTAGAGAAAATTGAAAAGAAAATTGTTAACGGTGAGGTTGAGTTCGCCACCGAGCATGAAGATATTCATATGAATATCGAAAAAATGTTGCATGATGAGATTGGTCCAGTGGCAGGTAAGCTTCACACCGGGAGAAGCCGTAATGACCAAGTGGCTACAGATATGCACATATATTTAAAAAGAAAAACTGTTGATATCATAAAATTGGTGGAAGAGGTTCAGAAATCCATTCTAGGTCAAGCAGAAGCTAATGTGGAAACAATTATGCCAGGTTACACACATCTTCAAAGGGCGCAGCCTATTCTTTTTGCCCATCATCTGCTAGCGTATTTCTGGATGTTGGAAAGAGATAAAGAAAGATTAAGGGACAGTCTAAAAAGAATTAATTGGCTGCCCCTTGGGGCTGGAGCATTAGCAGGAACCACTTTTCCAATTAAACGGGAACGTACTGCAGAACTACTGCAATTTAAGCAAATCTATCCGAATAGCCTAGATGCAGTTAGTGACCGTGATTTTATTTTGGAATTTTTATCCATTGCTTCTATTTTAATGACACATATATCAAGACTCTCAGAAGAATTGATTCTCTGGTCCAGCCAGGAATTTCAATTTATTGAACTTGATGACTCATTTTGTACTGGATCTAGCATCATGCCTCAAAAGAAAAATCCGGACGTTCCAGAGCTTTTGCGCGGCAAAACAGGAAGAGTTTATGGCAATTTAATGGGACTGTTGACCGTTCTAAAAGGGTTGCCACTCGCTTATAACAAGGATATGCAAGAGGATAAGGAAGGCATGTTTGATACCGTAGAAACATTAGAGGGCTCATTAAGTTTATTAGCACCGATGATAGAAACAATGAAAGTAAACCGTGATAACATGTATGTAGCTGTTTCACAGGATTTTTCTAATGCCACTGATATTGCTGACTATTTAGTGACTAAAGGACTTCCTTTTCGTCAGGCCCATGAGATTATTGGGAAAATTGTTTTATATGCCATACAGCATCAAAAGTTTTTATTAGACTTGACGATGGAAGAATACAAATCATTTAGTCCGATGTTTAGTGATGATATTTATACTATTTTACAACCCAAACATGTAGTAGACGCAAGAGACAGTTTTGGAGGAACAGGAAAACAACAAGTTCTTGTTCAATTGCAATTAGCGTTTGACAAGTTTAATTAAGTACGTAAAGATTTAAAATAGTGTTCATTTTACAATGAGCACTATTTTTTGACATTTACAGTGACGCAATGAGTATTACTATGTTTTTAATATTTGTAGGAACCTCATTGCATCTATTTTAAGATGTTCATGATAAATGGAGGAGTTATCCAATACAGGAAGTGTTTCTTCAGCCGTCCAGTTTTTTAAAGCATCCCCTAAAAATATAAAGGTAGAAGACCAATATTGTATCTCCTCTTTTGTCATTGTTTTCTCTTCATTCCACTGCAGAATAATCTCATAGAACCTTTCAATAATTGTATATTCTTTTCTTAAAATAGTTAGCTTTTGTTTAATAAGTTTCAGTTCTAGACTGCTTTTACTTCTAAAGGGATTAAAACGCATACTATTTTCTGCTTTGCTTATATCTTGAAAGGCGTCTTGCAACTTGCTCCAGACCATTCCATCCATTTCAGCTATAAAATAATCTTTGTTAGTTGCTCCGTTCTCTAACCATACAGCTAGTCCCTCCAATTTCTTTACTAACATGTTTTTTATATTCTGTAACGATTCACCTGCAATTGTTGTGAAGTTAGGAGGAAAGATAAAGGCATGTATAAGCAATATAACAATAATGCCAATTACCGTATCGATTAACCTATATAATCCGTAGTCTTGTAATTTTGGTGCGAACACAAGAATTAAAAGAGTGGATAAGGCTATCTGATGGATAGATGTAATATTTACACCGAATAAAAGGGATATTCCTGTACTGATTAAAAGGATGAAGGCAATGGTCCAACCTTTTAAAGGCAATTCCGAAGTCAACATAACGGTGAAGATCACACCAAAAATGGTTCCAAGTATACGTGATAGTGCGAAACGAATGGATTTTAATATAGTTGTTTGCAGACATAAAATAACAGAAATAGGTGCTAAATAAGGATATTTGGAACCTGTCCAAACACATATTTGCCAGGAGATCCCCGAAGCTAGTGCCATTTTGAAGATGAACAGGATTTTTTCCCTTCGTAATAATTTCTTCTTTTTCAAATCCCAAGGCCCCTTAACCAAACCATTTTCTTTTTATTGTGGCTCAACAGATTCAAATTTATTTTTCCTAGAAATAAATGTTGTAGGCATGAATGATTCCTTAGTGAATACATTTTCGCAGTTCAAAGAACACTAGCAGTAAGATTCGAAGTTGTGAAAGGTGGAACCATTTTGTTTCAATTTATATCAAGATCACTTCCTAACCTATTTACCATTGGAAATTTAATTTGCGGAGTTAGTGCGATTACTTTAAATAATGAAGGATTTATCAGAGAAGGGGCATTAGTGATTTTTTTAGCTGCCTTTTTAGATTTATTTGATGGAAGGGTAGCTCGTAAACTTAAGGTAAATAGTGAATTCGGTGTGGAACTTGATTCACTTGCAGATATCGTGAGCTTTGGTGTAGCACCTGCCCTTATTTTTCACACGATAACCGCTCATTCTCTTTTTACACAACTTGCTTTTATTCTTTTTCCGACGATGGGAGCATTGAGACTTGCACGATTCAGTGCAAAACCGACAGTTGGACATTTTATTGGCATTCCCATTACTCTTGCTGGTCTAATCGTAGCAGGTATGGAAGTTTTTTTATATACAAATACATGGATTGTATTCATTTTAGCCGTCCTCATGGTCAGCCCTATAAAAGTTAAGAAGTTTTAGGCCCTTTTCATTGATATGAAGATATGAAAGCGTTACTATTATAGTAAAAATGATGCATTGTTGCATATTTTAAGGGAGATAAGGGTGAGAACATGGCGAAAATATACATATCAGGGGAAATACCGCAAATTGGATACAAGTTATTATCAGAACATGATGTTGAAGTGTATCGAGGAACTGAACTTATTACAGAACAAGAACTAAGCGAAAAAATAAAAGACGTTGATGCCTTACTATGTCCCTTATCAACACCTGTGACAAGGGATGTTATGAAGAAAGCAAAAAACTTAAAAATTATTGCAAACTTTGGAGCGGGCTTTAATAATATTGATACTGCCTATGCCAAGGAACACAATATTGTTGTCACAAATGCTCCAGGAGTTTCCACAGAGGCAACTGCTGAATTAACATTAGGAATCATTTTAGCAGTTATGAGGAGAATTCCTGAAGGAGACCAGCTTTGTCGGACAGTAGGATTCAATGGATGGGCACCGCTTTTCTTTTTAGGAAGAGAATTATCACAGAAAACATTAGGTATTATTGGTCTTGGAAGTATTGGACAAGCTGTCGCCAAAAGAGCTAAAGCATTTGGCATGAACATTATTTATACTTCACCTAGACGAAAAGATCGTACAATAGAAGAAGTATGTGATGCATCTTATGTCTCTTTGGATGAGCTGCTACGTCAATCGGATATCGTATCCATCCATACGCCGTACAATGCTTCTACACATCATTTAATGACATTAAGCCAAATAGAGAAAATGAAAAAGGATGCTTTTCTTGTAAATGTTTCTCGTGGGGCAGTTGTAAAGGAAGGGGACTTAGTGAAAGCTTTGCAGGATAAAATGATTGCAGGTGCTGCCCTTGATGTATTTGAATTTGAACCGACTATTACAGAGGAACTGAAGCAAATGAAAAATGTTGTTCTGACACCGCATATTGGAAATGCTACAATCGAAGCACGTAATGCAATGGCTGAATTAACTGCGAAAAATATTTTGCAAGTATTAAATGGTGAAAAACCCCTAACACCGGTAAATTAAGAAAATCTTGGTGTAATAGTAAACTTTATAAAATACTTAGAAAAACCCTCTATTGTTTGAGGGTTTTTTATGTTATTTGTTTTTTTGCTATAATTAATTTATTCATAAAAGAGGGAGAAGAATAATGACTAGCAGCCAAATAATAAAATATCAACATCGTAAATTAAAAAAGAGAAAAATATTGCAGAGAGCTATTGCCATCCTAATAGGAGGGATTATTGCAGCTGTAGGATTAGAAATTTTCCTTGTTCCCAATAGCGTCATTGATGGCGGAATTACCGGTATTTCTATTATGCTGGCACATTTAACAGGAATACCGCTTGGTGTATTTATATTTTTATTAAATCTTCCTTTTATTTTCATTGGTCGGAAACAAATAGGTAAGACATTTGCATTTTCTACTTTGTTCGGAATTGCGGTATTGTCGTTTTTTACGGCCTTATTTACACCAGTTCCCGCCTTCACACAAGATATTCTGTTAGCTACTATTTTTGGTGGAATTGTTATCGGTATTGGGGTTGGCCTTGTAATTAAGTTTGGAGGAGCAATGGACGGTACTGAAATACTTGCAATTCTTATTAACAAAAAGTTTCCATTCTCAGTTGGTGAAATTATCATGTTCATTAACGTGTTCATACTTGCAATTGCAGGATTTGTTTTTAACTGGAATAGAGCAATGTACTCTATAATTGCTTACATTATTGCAACCAAAACAATTGATGTCGTAGTACAGGGACTGGATCAATCAAAATCGGTGTATATTATAAGTGATAATTACAAGGAAATTGGAGATGCCATACTTGCAAGATTAGGACGTGGAGTAACGTATCTGAAAGGGGAAGGTGCTTTTACAGAAGATGAAAAACAAGTGATCTTCTGCATTATTAACCGCTTGGAAGAGGCAAAGTTAAAAACGATTGTAGAGGAATTGGATGATAGCGCCTTTCTAGCATTTGGAGATATCGCTGAAGTTCGCGGCGGGAACTTTAAGAAGAGGGATATTCATTAACGGAATTTAGAAATTACAAAAGGCTTTACTCTTGAGAAAGTAAAGCTTTTTTAAGTGGTAAAAATAAAATGGGAAAAATAGCTAATGCCTAACTAATAAAATATGTATATTGTATGTACTTTTATTTATGTTATTGTTTATTATTTTAAGAGAATGTTATAATACATTTATAATCTAAGAGAAGCTTTGTAGTAACAAAGAACACACAATGTTCACAATAGCCTACTAGTAAACAATTATATCTCTATAGTAATGTATTTGGTGGTGATTTACATGAATATCGGTATGTATGTAGTATTAGCGCTATTTTTATTAGCAATGGTAGCAACTTCATATATGTTCAATAAAATGATGAAAGAATAGCAACGGCAAAAAATTGCCGTTGTATTTTTTTATCCATGCAATTTTTACCAGTTTACTCTATCAGATTAGAGGTATTTGCTGCTACATTAATTCAGTGGCGTATAACATGTTCAAATAGACTAAAAGAAAGTTGGCCATTTAGCTATTTTAGCATTCTAAAATCGTACGCGTGTATGGTCACTTTTTTCACTGAGGATAATAGTTTATCTAACCCTTTGATATTGATTACCTTTAACTTTTCTCCAGTATCCAGAGAATATTCTTCAATAAAATATTTCGTTTCTTTGTGGTCGTTATAACGCATCACGTACAATTTTCCATCTTGAAAGTATGTTCCTTCATTACGTCTGACACCATCTTTTCGCGCACCTTTAATAGTAAATTTAATAGTGGATTTGTTTGTGGTCGTATTAAACGTAATTACTTCTCCTAAACCGTTCAGATAGTAAAATGTATTTTGAAATAAATATGCTGAGTTTCTCGGATTGTAAGGAACTGCTGCTGCCCCGTTTTTATATGTGGCCAGAATAAATTTCTCTTGTTCTAATGTTTTTTTATTAATACGGAGGAGAACAGTATTTTCACTATTATCCTTTACGTACTCACTGAGAACAACATAATAAAAATCTTTGTCACACACTATTTGAGAGAGGTTAGCATAGTCATAGGATTTTTCATTTTTAAGCTCAACAATATCTTTTACCTTCAAGAGTTCTTTTGTAATAGTAACTTTTTTAAGGTCGTACTTCTTTTCGATATCATTTGTTAATATAATTATATCGTTTTGATCAATACCAGAAGTTAAAATATAATGAGGTATGTTTCCATTCTTAAATCCATTTTTATTCCCAAATAATACATTTGAGTCATATCCGTTTTCGCCACTTGACTTGTTTACACCTGTATTAAAAATACTAAAATATACATTTTGATTTTCTAAATACCCAGTTCTTTCCCCGGTGTGTTGTTCTTTTTCCATATTGAATTCTTGATATTTAGTCCCAACAAGTCTAATCTTGTCCTTATCAACCAAAAGAACGCCTTGTTTTCCCTTCGCCATGGACCCTAGCTCTAAACTTTTCATTTTATATCCAGTGGCAGCTCCGGTATCATCCACGAATACAGCATAGCTTAGCCCCTTATTATTGGCATCTTGATCAATGGTGGAGGAGAATAAAATTGCTGCCTGCTTATTTTCTAGAAAATTTTTTTGTCCAATCTTTTCTTTTTCAATCAATGTAGAAGTATCAACGCTTTTATTTTCTTGAATAAAGTAAATCAGTACACCTCCTACAGCAATCAATACAACTAATAAGAAAATGTATTTTTTCATTTTATCCCCCTTGTCAAATGGCAATAAGTCTCTTTAAAACTTATTGCCATTGCGCCTTAGATATTCCGAACTAGTTTTGTAGAAGAAGCATCACGTACATCCCGTGGATAAACTCCTAGGCCTCCGTTCTTATCTAAGTCTAAATTTCCATGTAATTTATATGCTGACCATATTAATTTTGAACAATTTTTCGCACCATTATAGCCTGTTAATCGATTAGTAGCAAAATTATAGGAATAAGACTCACCAATTTCTCCATATGCCCAATTTGCAGCAGCGCTGCGATTGGTCAAAGACGTGCTTACGGATTTAACACAAGCACCACCTTTATCAACTAATCTGCTTGTAGTAGATATTTTGCGGACTCCAGCCCCTGGAACAGATTCTACTATTGTGTTGCTCGCATAATATAAACCAACATGGCCATGGTTTAAATAAGCGGTTTGTGAATCAGTATAGAAGAAATTTCCTTTAGAACTGCTACCAACAGGTACGGTTCCACCGCTTCCACCATTTAAATTATATTTATGCTCGATTGTTGCTTGTTCTGCATCATTTTTAAGTTCTTTATATATTTGTGCAACAATTTCTTCCTTTGATTTTCCAGTCTCTTTAGCAATAGCCTCCACGTTAGATAATAATTCTTGCTCAGAAACATCTGGCTGCATTTGTAATATGTCACTTAAATATGGCAATTGATCAATTGCTGCAAATGTACTTGAAACATGAATACACACAAGTCCAAATGCTAATATTCCTGACAATAATAATTTTTTCATACAAAATCCTCCTCTTTATCCATAATGATGTATTTCTAAGCTGAATATGAGTGAATTTTTTTCGGGTCTCTCCTTTCTTTAAAAAAGTAATTACAGAATAATCATAAAATTATGTCAAATTATTGTAAATATACCAAAATTACTATTTGTCATAAACCATGGAATAGTTGTTTATATAGTAAATTTAATTTAAAAGCCTGAACGATTTTAATCTAAAAAAATCCAAACAAATAACCCGCTATTATAAGAATAGGGGGCTTTCGTATTATATTGCTTTTAATTCATTCTTTTTTATTTTACGCTGTTTTCGTAAACTTTGTTGTTTTTCACATAGATGAAAGGGAACTCCGAGGGAAGTTCCCTTTCTTTCTATACTTTTTTAAACTTCTATTGTTCCAATGATAGTTTTAATACGTTCTTGCTCTTCGCCCTTATCTAAGTATTCGAAAAATCCAAGTCGATTACCCCAAGGGTCTGTGAAAGTTCCCCATTTCACAGGTACTTCAGGTCTTGAAAGTATTTCAAATCTATCAATCTTTAACTCGTCTATCAGTCTGTCTCTTTCAGCTTCAATGTTAGTAACTCCTAAACGTAAAGGTCCGTTCCCCTCGGTAAGAGTTCCTTCTGCGACCTGCAACCAACAACCAGGAATGAGTTCCCACTCAGCAAATCCCTCGTGTGGAGTGAAATCAGGCTTCTTATTAAGCAGTGTTTCATACCACTTTTGCCCTTCTTCAATATTGGCAACTCTAACCTGAGTAGTCATTTCAAAAATCATCTATATCCCTCCTAAATATGTATTATCAAATATAATAATACCATAATTTAGGAATTAATCCTGTAAGAGTTTTCAAGCTGTTCTTAACATCTGAACTGTTGTATTGTTTGATTTTTGGCAGGCAGAAATAAGCATTTGTTCAACTTGTTTTTCAAATGCTAAATGCTTGTCAATTTCTAACCAACGAAACCAATAGAGATAGTTATCAAGGTATTTTGTAGCTACATCTTGGAAACGTCTAATCCACGTTTTCAATCGGCTATGAAAGTTATTAACGTGCTGAATATGAAAAATCCCTTTCTTCACAGTTGCTTTTGACGTTCATTGATTGTTTCGTGTTGTAATCCTTTAATTTTGGCAAACTTCTTGTAGTTCGTTGCTGTATCAGTGCATAGTAAAGCACTTGGATGAATGTACTTCCCAATCGCTGCATCAATTTCTTCAGCTTTGACACGACCTGTACCAGCTTTTAGAGCAACTATATTATGATTACGGTCTTGTGCAACAACTACAGCAATCTTTAGGTCAGATATGCCTCTTTTTTTCGTCTTTTGTAGCACGTTTCTTAGCTTTACGGTGTGTAACTTCTCGCCCTTTCATTGACTCACGAAAGAAAGTCTCGTCACTTTCCACAATACCTTGGAGTTGTTCGAATTCTATTGAACGAAGTGCATTTAAGATTTTATGTCTCCAATAAAAAGCTGTTGATATGTGTATTTTTAGGCGTTTAGCAATTTTAGGTAGAGTATAGCCTTCAACCATCATTTCCATATACTTTACCCATTTTTCAGGGTAGCGTACAGCCTGAAAACGGAGTGTTGGTCATATCGTTAAATGTCTTATTGCAATCTTTACACAGATAACGTTGACGTGTCTTGTACTTTCCGTTACGTTTCACTGATGTACTTCCACAATGAACACAAGCCATTCCCGCTATTAAAACGAGTTTCACGAATAGTTTTGAGAAGTTTAGTAATCTTATCAGGCTCATCTGGAAACAAGTCATTTTTAAGAGCTTTAAAAAGCTCTAATTGTTCTTCTTTTGAAAGTACATTAACGTCTTCATACACATCTAACCACATACCGAACGCCTCTCCTAGACCACGATTATATCAACCTTAAACAGGTGGTCAAGAAAGCAACAATCTATACGAAAACAGCGTTATTTTATACATTCCAATCTAACTGTAGTTTTACAAATTTGGATATTTCTGTAAAAGTTGTTTCTGTGGAAAATTTTAATGCTGTTCACGAGAATCATTGAGTACATCTTAAGAACTAAGGCCATTTGTCGAAATAGAGTCAAGGTCTGAACCCATAATATAATACCAACTGGAGAAATTATATGATCCGGCTCTTATTTTGGATATTGCGTTTGAAACATTTGAGATTAATGTTTTGGTAGTATTTCTTGCATCTTTTCAAGCAAAACCAAGCAATATTGCCCAAGCTAGTATGTCAATATAATTTGCATTGAAAATTGCTTTACTCGGTAATCAACATTATTTAAAAGCAGTTTTGAAAACCACTCTGACCCTTCGGAACATAATATTCTCCGAAGTTTCAGCGAGCTAACACGGAAAATAATGCTTACTATTCCTCCTGCTAAAAAGGGTCTTAATAGATAGAACGATAATCGATTTCAAATTAGTTTTATGTTGAGCAATGGCGGACATTCCTAGAAAGAAAAACAATACCGGAACAATTTCTTATAGTGCAACACAAATAATGAACACAAATGGTTTTGCAATTGTTGGGATTGCAATGGATTAGATAACTCGAATAACTAAACTTACAATTTAATGATTATCGATTTGAGGTCGGTTTTTATATTTCTCGTAATAGTATTGAAAGACATACATTGTAACTTGATTTTATAAAAAATAGAAGGGATAATTTAAATTTAGATAATCTTACCAAGGATGCATAGCCTATTTTCTTGAACCAATGGAGCAAAATATATGTAAAAAAAGTGTCAATAACCAGATTTGCTTTGATATATAAAGCAAACTTACCAAAAGTATATTTTAAGACCCATATAGATCCTATAATGAAAGGTCCAAATATTAATGGCAATTCGCTAATAATATTAGGCTTTATGTGCACTGGAAACCACCACCACTTTTTCCTTTCAGCAATTATACCTTCGATAATAAGGTAAAAGCACATAAATAATGAACCTGGGAGGAATCTTTTGAATGTTTTCTTTCCTATAAAGGGGGAGGAAAGCCAAGGTAAGATGAACATTAAAATAATATACTTTTTTTTATTTTTCATACTGCACATCCCTTTACTCCATATATTAACTTTATTTTTCATATTTTCCTTTGAGTTATGTGGGAATGTTTTTCCTAATCATTTCTTTCCTTTTCATTTCGTATTTATATAACAAGAAGGGGAGGAGATGTGACATTGACAAATAAATTAATAACTTTATGGGAAGAGCATTTATTTTGGTTAGAGGTTTTGCAAGACCATGCGTATTTTGTAAGGGATCATCTATCTGTTAATGAGGTTGAATATGTGCAAACCGCTCAACAATATATCCTTTTATTTGGTGATCTTATTAAAATGTTAAAAGACATTCCACAAACTCTAGAAGCTTCAGATGATGTCATGATCCATTTTTCCCGACAATGTTGGCCGGGAGGGTATTTTGAATTTGATGGGAAACTTCAATCACTAAGAATTGATAACAAGGTAAATTTAAATTTATCACCTACCTATTTAAATGGTACTTTAGCTGAAAATCAGGAGTACTTACGAATTTTAAGTCAGATAATGCAAGGAAAGGAACCAAAACCACTTTCGTTAGTAAATTTAATGGATTTATGGCTGGAGGATCAATTGGGTCATGCGACATTATTTCGCAATTTAGTGGATCCTATTGAAGTATTTCCAACCAAAACGATAGAGGGTTTCATTAGTAAATATCAAGTGTTTATTGTTCAAAATCATCACTTAAAAGGATATTTAAGGTTTAAAGAACCTGGTTTTGCACGACAACGAGAATTTGCTCATGAGGTTGGCCGTACGACGCTGGAAATGAGTCAATATATATATTCAATGGTAACAAAATATAAGGAAAATAAGATATTAAATAAAACGACTTTACGTTTTTTAGAACATCATTTTCCGGAAACTTGTTATTTTATAAAAAAACTAAGTTATTATGACCCGAGTATCCAGGAACCTGCCAGTAAATGTTCTTTAAGAAGACCGGAGTATTTATCTGTTTGATACTTTATAATTATTTTCCTGATGAGCATGACAAATTGGATAAATTAAAAGTATAATAAACAAGAAGAAAAAACTCACTGGTAATAAAGGGGGCATAACAATGACAAAAGATAGTCTTTTGTCTAAGTCTACAGCCACTCATGCAAAGCCTGGATTAGAAAAGGCGATACTTTGCATGGGGCTAAATAAATAATCAATCGCCAAATCTTCAAAGGCTTTGCACCTTATTTGTTCATCATTTAAATAAGGGGCTGGCTAAAATGAAATATGTAAAGGCAAGTTCGGTCTTACCGGAAAAGCTTATTATCGAAATTCAAAAATATATTCAGGGAGAATCCATTTATATACCAACTACAGAATCTAATCGAAAAAAATGGGGGACCAAATCGGGAGGAAGAGAATATATCGAAAAACGCAATGCGGAGATAAAAGCTGCATTTCGTGACGGTACCTCTATTCAAGATTTGGCCGATAAATATTTTCTTTCTGTTGAAACAATCAAAAAAATCGTCTATACAAAGCACTGAAATTTTCAGTGCTTTTGTATGTTGACTTTTTTTATAATTAATTTATACATATCCATGCTCATCTGTTTCTTTTATATTAAAAAGGAGTAAGTAGGAGGTGCGAAAATGAATCCATTCATTCGGGCAGATCAATACCAATTCATTAAATTTCAGACGCAAATTCTTATAAATAGCCATGCAACAGTAAATGACAAAAATGTTTTAAATGCAGTCAAATCATTGGCCAGAGACAAAGTATCGGAACTTTTTTCTGATTTAGAGGAAGACCAAAAACACTTACTAGATCCTCTGATAGATATAGAAGATAATTCAAAAGCAGAAGAATTTTTGGAAGATTTAAAGCCGTATGTTATTCCTTTTAAAAATGTCACAGAACAAACCTTGAAAAAATTATTTCCAAAAGCAAAAAAGTTAAAGCTTCCATCTATAGTTGGTGTTGATTTTAAGGAAATTAGCTATTTGGGGTGGGATGATGTAGGGACAAATAGGAAGTTTTTGATTGTTCCTTATCAAAATAAACTTATTGGACTTTCTGGATCATTTACTCCCATTGCCAAAAAAGGCGTTTGTATGCTTTGCAATCGGCACTCGGAAGTAGGGTTATTCATGTCTGAAAAAAAAGGTAAGATCCAGGGTACGTTTGTGAGAAGAGGAAATTATATTTGTCAGGATAGTATGAAGTGTAATGAAAACTTAATATCTCTTTCAAAATTAGAGGATTTTATCTTGCTTCTACACGGCAAGAAGAATGAATGATGAGTAGAGGCTGGGCATAAATAAAAAAAATATTGAAAATTATTAAGCCCAATAGTAAACACGTATGAAATCAAGGTTTTTAAATTTGATTTCATACGTGTTTTTGACTTTCAATGGTTTTTGTTCCAGCGTCTTTTTTTATACCCATTTATATTGTGGGTTAAAGCAATAAATTTAAGGCAATTAGGGTAAAAAGACGTAAAATGATGAAAAAACATGAAAGAAAATGCATTATTTGATTGACAACGTTGAACCATACTGAATAAGATGGAATTATGATTGACTTTGATTTGAAAGGGTGTATCACATGTTAGCAGAGGAACGCAGACATAAGATACTTGACATAATCCAAAAGGAAGGTCGCGTTGTTGCCAAAGATCTTGCTGACATGTTTGATATATCCATAGATTCAATTCGAAGAGATCTTTCTATTATGGAGGAGCAGGGGCTACTTCAAAAAACATATGGAGGAGCGATTCTCCATAACCCAACTCCGAAGGTACGCACATTGCCGCAACCAGAATCAATGAGATATGGTTTGGCGGCCACGCATCAAAATGCGATATCTAAGTTAGCGGCCTCTTATATTAATGTGCATGACACGGTTTTTATTGGAGGTGCTGGCATTCAATTTGGGATGCTAAAGCATCTACCTTCTCATTTTCCGTATACAATAATTACAAATTCCATGAAAATTGCTGAGGAACTTAGAAAACGAGAAAATATCACATCCTATTTAATTGGTGGAAAATTACGGTGTGACTCAGCTGGAAGTATGATAGATACATTGGCTATCGAAATGATTCGTAAATTCACATTAGATATAAGTTTTATTACTGGAGGAGGCATAGATTCACAGGGGATTAGTACAGCTACTCCAGAGGGAGCTGCATTTACAAGAGCAGTTTCAGAAATTTCACGCAAAAATATTTGTTTAGCTCCACATGAAAAGGTGGGTCACCGGATGTTTGTCATGTCTGCTCCTATGGAAGCTATCGATTTAATGATTACCGACCAAGGAGCTTCAGAGACTGCCATTCACGAAATAAAAAGAAAACATGTTCAAGTTATATTCGCAGATGAAAAGGAAACGGAGAGAGTAAATAATGAAATGGCTTAGTGTTGAACAAACACCGCAACTACATGGAAGTGTAAAAATTCCTGGTGCAAAGAACAGTTCTCTTGCCTTACTGGCAGCAGCTTGTCTGGCTGATGATACTGTAATATTGCAGGGAATCCCAAATATATTAGATTATCAAGTAATCTGCCAAATTGGAAAAGAGATTGGACTTGAAATAACAAGGGATGCAGCAGGTACCGTATATATTGATTCTAATAGAATTTTTCATACAGGATTAGATCCTATAAAATCATCTTCATTTAGAACAGCGTATTATTTTATTGGTGCATTACTTTCTAAATTTGGCAAGGTATCACTAGGATATCCTGGTGGAGATAATTTTGTTAGCCGCCCAATTGACCAACATATTAAGGCATTAGAAAAATTGGGAGCAACATTCACTTTTCATGAAGACTATTATGAAGTAGAAGCGTCTGAATTAAAAGGAGCTACTATCTATTTTGATACAATAACTTCCGGTGCAACCATAAACAGTATGCTAGCAGCAGTTCGTGCTAAAGGAACTACCACTTTGTTAAATGCTGCACGTGATCCGGAGGTAGTAGACACAGCCATGTTCCTGAATAAAATGGGTGCAAAAATTAGTGGCGCCGGTACAGATACTATTCGAATTACAGGCGTTTCACAATTAAATGGCTGTATACATACGGTCATACCTGATCGCTTAATTGCAGGGGCATTTCTAATTTCCGCTGGCATGGTAGGCGGTACTGTGACAGTGCAGGACATTGTTCCCGAACACTTAAGGAATTGTGTTGTAAAATTACAAGAGATTGGTCTCGAATTTATGATAGAAGGCAACTCTATTACTTCCTATTCGGATGGAAAATTAAAGGCAACTAGAGTTCGGACAGGAATGTATCCTGGATTTCCAACTGATGTGCAGCAGCCGATGACCGCCCTTCTTACACAAGCAAATGGAAAAAGTATCATAAGTGAAAAAGTATATCCAAATCGCTTCAATCACGTTCCTCAATTAGTGAAAATGGGGGCGGAAATTAAAGTCCGTTCAGGTGTTGCTTTTATAAAAGGGAAATCATCTTTAAAAGGCGCTGCCGTTCATGCATCCGATATACGAGCAGGAATCTGCTTAATTCTTGCCGCTTTGGCAGCAGAAGGTCAGACAATGATAACCGGGGTGCAGCATATTGAACGTGGGTATGAGAATGTAGTAGAAGCGTTTCAATCCCTGGGTGCAAGAATTAACCTAAAGGATTCTATTATGTCCGAAGATGATATTCAGAAATATGGAGGTGTTTATCATCAGCTATAAGTGGCTAGATTGGGCCCAAAGAATACAGGCAATATCTCAGGCTGGTCTTACTTATTCGCAAAATCAATTTGATAAAGAACGCTATGAAGAATTAAGAGGCATAAGCGCAGAAATCTTGGAAGAGTATACAGATCACGATATGCTGTATGTTAAAGAAATCTTTGCAAAAGAGTTTGGGTATCCAACGCCAAAGGCAGATGTTCGCGGAGTCGTATTTCAAGATAAAAAAATCCTGATGGTAAGGGAAAAAAACGATGATAAGTGGTCTTTGCCAGGTGGATTTTGTGAAGTTGGATTATCAGCAAAAGAAAACATAGTAAAAGAAATAAAAGAAGAGGCAGGTTTTCATGTTGTACCTACAAAATTACTTGCTTTGTTTGATATGAGAAAACATGGACATCCCCCACAAGGATTTCATTATTATAAAATTTTTATTCGTTGTGAAATTATAGGTGGTCATGCAAAACCAGGAATAGAGACAAAGGATATTCGTTTTTTTAGCCAAAATCATTTACCAGAGCTTTCTACAAAAAGAAATACAAGTTCTCAAATTAACATGATGTTCGCTTTTTTAACTAATCCAAATATGGAAACTATACTAGATTAATAACTAGAGTGATACCGAAAAAATAAAGTTCCTTGAATGATGTCCATCATCATTCGGCCATGCTATTTGATTTTAATATAATCATATAGGAACGCTTTTTATCAAAAAACCGCTTTGATTCGGTACCGACACCCAAAGTTAGATTCTTCACTTTAACTCTTGGGAGTCGGTACCTTCGTTGAAATGAATCAAAAGCGGTTTTCTTTTATTTCAAAAAACGGAAACCAGTAAAAATGACTATCTAAATGTGAAGGGAACACAGGATAGCTTGACGGGAGAATTACCGCTTGTTCCATATATGGAACTTTTAATAAACCTAATCAATAAAAGTTATTCATTTGATTTAATGATGCAAAAAGAACTTTCCACGCACTTAATTAAAAGAAATAAGATCACTGTTATTGCGTATATATTAAAGAGTCTACAACAGGGGGATTATTTTTGTTTCAATTTTTTCTAATTGCAGGATTAGCTTGTATTTTTATTTCGGCGATATTAATGGGCGCTTGGACGGATGGAGACAGGCAACGAGCCAATTATTATTCCGAAACGCCAAAGCACAGAAAACAAAGGGTGAATACTCGACTTGTATTTGGTCTAATTGGCGTGATCGCATTGTTTATTTCAGGAATCATCTATTTTTATTTTAAAGGCTCTGTTAAATAATTATGTTGATATTTGAATAAAACGAACTGTTGTTCTGTAATGGTTATATAAATAAGGACAAAAGTGAGTGATTTCAAGTGGCATTAATGGACATTATCAAGGAGATTCAAAAACTCAATACCGCTGACCAACTTCGTATGAAAGAGTTTTTTACTAAATCTCTTGCGTCTTATACTGCAAGTGAGCCTATTTTTAAAGAGGTGTCCGAACAGAAACATAAAGATGGCTATACTTGCACTCACTGTCATTCGCATAATGTTGTCCGATTCGGAAAATATTCCGTCAAAGTAGGAATGAAAACAATGGAACGCCAGCGTTATCGTTGTAAAGATTGCAGGAAAACCTTTACCGATGTCACGAACACCCTTTTAGGCGGGTCGCATCTTCCTCATAAATGGCTGGATTTTATTCAGTGTATGCTGTGTATGCTTGAAGGAAACTCGTTACGCAAGGCATCTGAGTTGATTGAAGTTCACTATGTCACCCTTTTCTATTGGAGGCATAAGGTTTTATCCGCTTTAAAACAAATGGATTTCGACCAATTTTCTGGTATCGTCGAAATGGATGAAACCTATTTCCTATACTCTGAGAAAGGAAAACGGAATATAAATGGGCGAAAATCTCGTAAACGTGGTGGTGCTTCTCAATTCCGTGGTATCAGTAAAGAACAAGTTTGTGTATTGATTGCCAGAGACCGTCAAAAACTGACTTATTCCAAAGTGATTGGTCAAGGACGTATTGTAAAGTCCCGATTAGAGAAAGCAATCGGCTCCAAGCTATCCAAAACGAATGGCCTTTGTACTGATGCGTGGCGGGCTTTTAAGACTTACGCTAAAGAAAAAGGATTGGAGCACTATCCCTTCAAATCGGATGGGAAGGAACGAGTCAAAGGTCTCTATCATATCCAGAATGTCAATAACTATCACAGCCGCTTAAAAGGCTGGATGGACCGTTTTAAGGGAGTGGCAACCAAATATCTTGACCATTATTTGAGTTGGTTTCAGTTCCTTGATGTAATCAGATTCCGTAACGATTCTACAACGGTAAGTAAAATGGTGATAGATAGTTGCTTATTCTCGACTGATGCGACTTATGATAGCCTTAGATTATCAAGTTATGTCCGTTAATTAAGGGAGTGGATAGTTTGTTCCAGGATATTTTGATTGAAGTAGATATAGATACATTAGAAAACAGGACGAACATTACTGGAATTATATATTTTATGATTGATTATCATAGGTACTTCCCAGACCAAGATTGGTCGGATTTTGTGGTGATAATCCTGTCTTGGTGGATTAAATCTTGTAAAGGAATTATTGTATATGAAGTTGGAAGAACCTATGAATTTGACTTTATGGACGGCACACCTACTGTCTTTGCCAAAAAGATTAACGAAACACAAGTTGAAATTTTGTTTTGTGAAGGTAGCTCACCGAAAGTTAATTTTTCAGGAGTGTTTGCTATTCAACAATTAAGAGATTCTTTGCTTTCCACCTCTAAAAAGGTAATCAGGGCAATCGACAGAAAACAGTGGTCAAGTAAGGAAATTGATGAGTTAAAAGATTTGACGATTTCCTTAGAAAAATACCCATTATAATAGTTTTGAAGGGACCGTCGCAGTCCCTTCAATTTTTAAAATCAACAATAATCTTTAACAGAGCCATTTTAAATGAAAATATCACAAAGGGGAGAAACTATGAATTTAAATTTTATGGAAGCTATTGAAATATTAGAGCGTACACCTCAAACGTTAGAGAATTTTTTATCTGGATTATCTGAAGATTGGTTACAATGCAATGAAGGTAAAAATACATGGAATGTAAGAGAAGTGGTGCAACATTTAATAGAAGCGGAGAAGAATAATTGGATTCCAAGACTGAAATGGATAATCAAGGAGGGTGAAACTCAACTATTTCCTCCCTTTGAACGTTTTTCTCATTTAAATGATACAGAAGTAACGGAAATAAACAGAATTTTATTGAAGTTTAAAACAATCAGAGAAAAAATATAATAGAACTGAAGAGTTTAATTAAACCAGAAATCCATTTCGAATTAACGGGTGTACATCCTGAATTTGGCAAAGTTAAGTTAAGAGAATTATTATCCACATGGGCAGTTCATGATTTGACACATATTGCCCAAATTGTACGTATCATGGCCGAAAGATATAGGGAAGATGTTGGACCATGGAAGGAATATTTGGGGATTTTGAATAAAAAATGAATTCGAGTATCACTATCAAAGGTTGAAATGATGGTGGGGAAAGATAAAACTCTAAAGGCATTGTCAAATGCGTTTGTTTTCATCTCCAACTTTTTATTGATTTTACCGGCTACTCTTTCCTTTATTTACATGTGATTGTATATTCAAAATAAAGGACATAAATGGAACAGTAACTAGTAATAATAGCTACACTGTTTCTTGGTATACACAATAACTAATTCATAAAAAGGATTATGGTTATGTTTAAAGTAATAGAAAAAAAAAGGAGTATAATGCAATGGGGAATATTGAAATCAGAAGACCGTTACAAGAGGAGCGGACAGAGCTATATCAATTTTTCAATAATGTGATTAGAGATACTTTTGAAAAAGAGGGAATATCTAATTTATATGATGATATCGAAAATGAAATTGTCCAAAAGAAAGAATTGCTAGAAAGGGATTATAATAGTAAAGGTGCAGAGCGCTTCTTTTGGATTGCCGTCGATAAAAGTAAAAATAGGATTATCGGCTCGATTGAATATGGACCTTCAAGTCAACTTATTGCTGTATGCACGCAAGGTAAATTAAAGGATGTTGTGGAGGTTGGGACGGTCTTTGTTCATCCCGAATATCAGAGACAGGGCATCGGGACGCTGCTTTTAAATGTCATGTTCATTACTTTGGAAGGTAGAGGATTTACAGAATTTTGTTTGGATAGTGGATATTCTAATGCACAGAAAATATGGAGAAAAAAATTTGGAGAGCCCGATTTTCTTATGAAGGATTATTGGGGGAAAGGGAAGGACCATATGATTTGGAAACGATTTTTACCCGACTCCGAAAAACTTACAAAGAAAGATGCTCAATAAAATAGATTGGAGAAAAGTTCAATCATGTTTAGAACCAAGTGCAGGAAAAGGCGATCTAGTCGAAGGCATTAAAAACAATTTGAGTATACTAAAAATTATCATAGAAGTAATAAACATGACATTGACACAATCGAACTAGACGAAAATTTACGCTTTATACTTCAAGGAAAAGGCTATAGAGTTATTGCAGATGATTTTTTAAACTTTAATACTTACAAAAAATATGACGTTATTGTTGCAAATTTTCCATTCTCACAGGGTGACAAACATACTCTCAAAGCAATTAAATTAATAGAGCAACAAAAAGGAGGTCAATTAGTCTGTATTATTAATTCTGAGACTTTAAAAAATCCATATAGCAATACAAGAAAAAGAATTGATCCGTAAATTAGAGGAATATAATTCAGAAGTAGAATATATAGAAAATGCCTTTTTAGATGCAGATAGAAAAACAAATGTAGAAATAGCGTTAATAAATTTGAAGTTGGAAAAGCAGCATAACAGCGTGATATTGGACGAACTAAAGCAGGAAGAAATACATAAAAATGATACTGAATATAACAATCATTATCTAATAGATTCAGATTTTATAAAGGGAATTGTCAAGCAATATAATTTTGAAGTGAAAGCCGGATTAAAATTAATAGAAGAATATAACAGTCTTAAACCTCTTATGCTAACCACTTTTAAAGATAATAGTAACCCAGTATTAAAACTTTGCTTAGAATATGAGGATAAAGAAGGTAGCAGCCTAGAAAATGGCTATATAAAACAAATTAGGCTTAAATACTGGAAAGCATTATTTAGTAATGATCAATTTATGGGATTATTCACCAGTAATTTAAAACAAAAATATCTTCAATATGTGCAAGAGCTTAAAGATTATGATTTTTCATTCTATAACATTTATTCTTTACGGATTCAACTAAATAAAGAAATGATCCAAGGTGTAGAAGATACTATATTAAACTTATTTGAAGAGTTTTCTTATAAACATTACTATGATGAATCATCTAAGAATATCCACTTATACAATGGATGGAAAACTAACAAGGCATATAAAATAAATAAAAAAGTTATTATTCCTCTGATGGATTTTATGACATTGTATATTCATGGGGAAGATATAACCCAACAAACTATACAGTAATGGATAAACTAAAAGACATTAAAAAAGTATTTAACTATTTAGACGATGGTAAAACGGAAGAAATCGATATGCAGCAAACATTAAAAATGGCTGAACATTACGGAGAAACTAGAAAAATAGAATTAAAGTATTTTTATGTGACATTCTATAAAAAAGGTACTTGTCATATTGAATTTAAAAATATGGAGCTTTTGAAAAAATTTAACCTATTCGGATCACAGAGAAAGGGCTGGCTTCCTCCTTCTTATGGTAAAGCCGAATACAAAGATATGACACCAGAAGAAAAAGCAGTTATAAACGATTTTGAAGGGGAAAGCTCATATAATAATGTTATGAAAAATAAATCATATTACTTTATGAACACGGAAGAACTATTGAAGTTGTCATCTTGAGGAAAAACACTATAACATATCGCTTTCGGTATTCGGACTTGAAAATGCGATATAACAGTCGAGCCCGAATATCACGGTGGATTTTTTGGAAATGTGAAAAATCGCATAACAATCACACTTTTTGTTTGCAAAAGTGAACTTAAGTAAGATATTTTCTTATAAAAGGTACATTTGAGAAGGAGTTGATAGTATCAAACCTCGTGAAATGATATTTTATATTGATGATAAAGGTCAATATTTTGATAGAGTTCATCAATTTGGATACACTAGAATACCTGAAAAATGGATCAATGAATGGGCATCAGAAGGTATTCAGATTATAATTCTAAAAAAAACACAATAAAACTCATTTCCATTTATAGTATTACAGAATTATTAATTCAATTATGAGGTATCACTATGAATAATTTCCCTTTAATTTTGAAGCAATTACGTAAGAAGAATAATTTTTCACAACAGCAATTAGCAGATACTTTAAATTTAGATCAATCATCTATTTCCTATTATGAATTGGGTAAAAAAGAACCTGGTATAGATATACTAATTAAAATCGCTGATTTATTTGAAGTGAGTTTAGATATACTTGTTGGAAGATAAAAAGGAGAATCAACTTTTAGGTTTACTGATATTGGTGAAAAATATTAGATACAATATTCAGCAAACGGAGATAAGCAGCAAAAGATCCGATTGTTGGATTTTTTATATATAAAAAGTTGAGAAATTTTGAAAATAATACTTGATATTATAAAATTAAATTGATTAAATTAATTTAAGATAAACTAAAAGGGGGATTTTCACATGAAATTTCCCTTTTATCTCGAATTCTTGCTAAGATATATTTATCTGAAAGGGAGCGGGAATAATGTACAACGAAACTATTAAGAAAAAATATTTAAACAATAATAAAAATGCATTAGAAAAGTTGTTCTCTCTATCAAGTCACTATGAAGAAATGTATAAAACTGATCTGTGTGATTTTAATTTAACACAATTTAAAATATTTATATCTGAAACAAGAAATAAAAGTAAAGAAGATTTATTTGCTACAGTTGATAGTATAAATGATTATGTTGACTGGTCAATAAGAGAGGGAATAAAGAAAAGCAACATCAATCCACTTGCGATATTAGATGAAGAATGGATGGATGATTTTTTTTAGTAAAAGAGTAATAAAACAAGTCTTTTAATAAGGGGAGATAATATAATGTATTCAATACAACAATTACAGGCTTTAGACTATCTATTAAAAAGAATAGTAAATGAGAAGGAGTATAAATTCTATAAACAAGATTTAAAATTTGTAGTAGAGGTTAAAGGTAGCTTGTGGTATGGGGATTTTATTCAGGTAGATAATACGTCTGCATATCAAAAATATATAGATGATGGTGGAGATGTAGAAACTGTATATTTTAGACCAGACAATGGATCGAAAATCTTACAGGATATTTGGAAAAGATATGTTGAGGTTTGCCAGGCAGGATTTAGTAATCCATTTGAAAGAATCAAAGATTTACACTTATTATTTAATTCATTAATAAATATTCTTGAAACTACCGAAATTGATGAGTCTAGTAGTCCTTTTTATCCTTATCTATTGAATGCAATAACTCTCGATAACAAAATAGAACTTCCTTTTATCAATTTAAAAGGAGAAACGGTTAAATTGATATCAATTATTGAAAATAAAAAGTAAATGAGTAATAGAAAGTCACGCCTCTCTATCACTATAAAACAGGTATTTTAATATAAAGTTAAAAAGACTAAGATTCTAATATAATCTATATAACAATCAAAAGATTCTTGTGCTTTGTTTTTAGCTGTTTCAACTATTTGGTCTGATAAATTGATGGCTTCCTGAATAAAATCTTTTTCTTTATCAGTGGATGCTTTATTTAGAATGTGATGTAAATGATGATTAGATTTCATCAAATCTTTATACTTGTCATTAAAATTTTCATAGAGAACTTTTAGTTGAAATTCTTTACCTAGTTCAAGAACAGGAATATTGTTTAATTTACTTTTACGGTTATTTCTAATAAGTAAAATATTTAGATTTCTAGTACCTAGATAATCATTATTTATGTCGAAAAAAGGCTGTTTTTTAAGGTGAGCAACAATATCAATAGTTTGATCATTCTCGACTTTTTCAATTGTTATATAATCATTTAGTTGCAATTTTTCTTTGAAAATGTGAAAATTACCATTCCTTTTCATGAAAGAATAAAAGGTGAAATCTCACAAGCTTTATGTAGTTCAATTCTAACATGACCATTACTATTAAACATATCTTTCTCGTTAATATACGTAATAAAGACAAAAACATATTTATCCAGAATCTTATTTACTTCATTCTCATAAAACTGTTGAATATTTGAACCGAAATAAACTATATCGTAGGTTTTTGAACCATTTATTCCAAAAGGAAGGCGATTAACTCCATGAAACATAAAAATAAACTCCTTTATGAAATACTGCTTTAAATTACAGTTTAACAGAAAATAAAGTCTTGTAGTTATGGTAATACAAGGAAATTATAAAACGAATATTTTAAAGGGAGTGAATGAAAATGATGGTTGGTAATGTAATTTCTAAAGACAATCAATTACAGGTAATAACAAGGGTATTAAACGATAGGGTAATTGCGAATACTTTACTTTTAGAGGAGTATATTAGTAAAAATATCATGATCAAATATAAGGGAGAATTGAGAACAATTCAAGAGATAATTGATATTGAATGTGAAAACTATTTATCTAAGAGCAATATTATCGAAATGTAATCAAATGGCAATTTTAAAGGAGGTACTGTTGATGGAAGTGAAAAGTTGGGATAGAAATTATTATGAAAAGATAGATTGGAAAGAAGTTCCGATGTGGAAAGCATTAAAAATTTGGGCAAATAATCAAAAACATATAAAATGTATTGATGGTAATCTGTATTATTTTTATCATGGTCAAGAGGCTTTGAGTAAAATCACACACAATCAAATTCAATTTGGAAAATGGTTTGTTGAGAAGATGTAATAAAATAACTATTTTGTCTTATAGAAGGAGGTTTAACATATGAACGAAAATAAAATGATTCATATTCAAGCTACACAAAAACAAATAGAAAAGGCGATTTTGGGAGGAATTAAGAGTACCATAATAGCACATGGAGACATAAATAAACAATTGATTGATAGTACAGTTAAAAGAATATATGGACATATGAAACAGCATATGAAAATTAACTTTTCACAATAAATCTTAATAAATATATAATTAAATTAACACTAATGATAATCTTAAAATGCTACAACACGCTATGACAATCCGTAAATGGATCGATGAACTAAATGAACTAGCTTGGAGTAATGTACCTGATATTGAACATAAACACGAAGAATACATAGCTAACATGAGCACATTATTCCAGCAGCTACAACAAGAATACGGAATGACAAAGCAAATGTTTTCAGCATTAACGGAACAAGCATTGACATTATAAATTAAATTGAAAAGGTGGAATTAATAATGATTAATTTAAAGAAGATTGAACTACCAAGACAGACACAAGAGAAACCATATGTAATTACTTTTTCTAAATTACCAAAAGTAAATTTAACAAAGTAATAAAAGTGAATTAAATAAACGAGACGGAGGTGCAATACTAATGGCAGCATACATAAAGAAAAACTCATATACAGTTTAAGTTGTTGGGTTGGCAGTTATAACTGGGTATATTTGAATTCATTCTTTATAAGATAAATAAATTCATAAAAAGAAAAGGAGAGAGGATAGTGAGAGTTATTAATGAATATTTTGATCCGTTTATGTCGCTGGTAAATTATGATTCTACTTCACAAGAGTACATTATAGTTACACAAGAATGGGATAGGCATGCAGGAAACTATTGGGGTAGAAGTGTTGATGGGTTTAATACACAAGATGAAGCAGAATCTTGGCTTCACGAGAGAAGAAAACAAATAGAAATAGAAGAAAGTTTTTAAGATAAATTTCTATTTTTATAAGGAAAGGAAATGGTTAAGATGAATAAATACGAAGGAAAAGATAATTATGGGAAACCTAAAATGGAATATGTAGGTACGATTAATAATATGTCAGATGAAGAATTGTTTAATGAAACTAAAAGTAAAATATGGCTTTCTGCTTATGCAAATAATAATCCAAGATCAGATTATCACTGGCATGTAGATGTTTGTTATGACGCTTGGAAAGAACGTAATGATGGAGAAGGGTATAAGAAAGCTTATGACGAGGTTGTCAAAGGACTTTAAAATAAAAATCTGATTTTAACGGAAATGGAGGTA
>NZ_PIQO01000002.1 GCF_002844575.1 Heyndrickxia camelliae | reverse complement strand
CATTATTTGAAGCTAGTTATGTCCCAGCCCCGCTTTCTTTTTTATCTCACTTTAACTGTTTTTCCGCCGCTTTTATTACCAGCTTTATCTATAGCAATAACTTTAATGGAGGTACCCTTTTTTATCGGACTAATCTTCATTTGATATTTTCCGTACTTATCTGCTTTTGTAGAACCAATTTTTTTACTACCAACGTAAGCTGAAACAGTTGAGTTTGCTTCTGCTCTTCCAGAAATATATTTTGATTTATAACTAATGGAATTAACGGATGGTGTGCTTGGTGGAATTCTATCTACCACTGTTACACTTTTTTGCAAACTAGCCCCGTAGGTATTTTTAGCTATGACATAAATTTTCGTTCCTGCNTATTTTTAGCTATGACATAAATTTTCGTTCCTGCTTTTTGTTTAGGAATGGTAACTTTGAAATTCCCTTTGCTGTCGCTTGATTTAGAGTACGTTTTGGATCCGATTTTTACGGATACTGTGCTGTTCTTACTTGTTTTACCGCTAACATAAGTACTGTTATTGCTAACGGTAGTAATTGTTGGTGTGGAAGGAGGAGCGCCAACAATAACCGTCCGTTGTCCGCTCGTACCATAATTATTTTTGGCATATATATAAATTTTGGTTCCCGTTTTTTGTTTAGGAATGGTAACTTTGAAATTCCCTTTGCTGTCGCTTAATTTAGAGTATGTTTTGGATCCGATTTTTACATAAACAGTGCTTTGTGTGTTTGTCTTACCTGTAACTGAAGAGCTGCTTGTACTTACTATATTTACAGCAGGTGTAGCAGGTAAAAGGAATGGTGCTTTTACACTTAATACATATTTTCCTGTATGCTCAGAATACTTGTGAACCTTAATATAATAGGTCCCTGGAGATAAAGTCTCCTCATTTGACCATTGCTTTGGTGTACTGGAAGAACCGTAATAGATGTCCTCATACCATATTTGTTTGCCTTTTGAATCTAACAAATCTAGATAAACTTCTTCTAAATAAGAATCCAAATTTACAGTGATTTTACCAGCTTTGGGCAAAGTCACCTTATAAAAATCAGTATCATCGTTCCAGCTGATATAGCCTGTTACTTTTTGCTTATTCATAGCCAGTGTCTGTGCTTGGGTAGTACCATTGTTTGGTTCAGCCTCATTATTATTTGCTTGAGTGTAATGAACACTTAAATTGTACTTTCCAGTATTGTAACTATATTGGGACACTTTTATATAATAGGTCCCAGCCTCTAGATCCTCATAACTAGACCATTGCTTTGGCGTACTTGGTGAACCATAATAGATGTCCAATCTGTCCCAAATTTTCTGTCCATTAGAATTAAAAAGGTCTAAATAGACTTCATCTAAATAGGAGTCAAGGTTTACCGAAATTCTGCCTGCCTTAGGTAACGTAATTTTGTAAACGTCAGTATCATCGTTCCAGCTGATAAAACCGGAAATCTTTTGCTTATTCAGAGTTAGTGTCTGCGCTTGAGTGGTCCCATTGTTTGGTTCGACCTCATTATTATTGGCCGTATCGTAATGGACATTTAGATTATAAGTCCCGGTATAGTCATCATATTGGTAAATCTTAATGAAATAAGTTCCTGGCTCTAAATCCACAAAATCTGACCATTGTTTTGGGGTACTAGGAGAACCATAGTAGATATCTTTTTGGTCCCAAATCTTATTTCCTTTAGAATCTAGCAGGTCCAAGTAAACTTCATCTATATAGGAATCCAAATTTATTGAAATTCTGCCTGCTTTTGATAATGTTACTTTATAGTAATCAGTATCATCATTCCAGCTGATATAACCAGTTATGTTTTGAGTATTCACCGTAATGGGTTGCGCTTGCAGTGTCCCATTATTGGGTTCTACATCATTATTATTAGCTTGATCATAGCCTACATTTAAAGTATATTTCCCAGTATTATCACCGTATTGATATACTTTAATATAATATGTACCTGGTTCTAAGTCCTCATCATCTGACCATTCTTTTGGCGTTGTGGTCGTACCATAATAGATATCCTTTTCATCCCAAACCTTATTTCCTTTAGAATCTAAAAGATCCAAATAGATATCACCAATATATGAATCTACATTTACTTTGATTTTCCCTGCCCTAGGCAATGTTATTTTATATGTCTGCTCCAGATTTGAATTTGTAATGTATCCAGTAACAGTAGTGTTAAATGGCAAATTTTGAGTCGTGCTTGCTTCGATATGTTTCGTTTGAAAAAATAAGGCCGGTAGTGCTAATACAAGTACGAAAATAATATGTAAAACTTGTTTTGCTTTCCCCATTTTATGTCCTCCTCTTATTTGATGATTTATGAAAAGCTGGACTCCTTTCCTTTTTGTATTATCCTCTACCTAACCTTTCTATATATTATTTTAGGTAAAAAATACTAGTATATTATACCTCTGTAAATAGAAAAATGTACACATTAATCCGTCTATAGACTTATAGAAATATATCCTTAATTGGGTGCTATGCTATCATTCTGAATTTCACATTTAATAGATAAGAGGCCGGAACATAGGTAAAAAAACCGAAACCAAGTTTTAAATTTGCTTTCATACATTTTTTGCTTTTCTTTGGTTTTTGTCCCAGCCTCTTTATATTAATCTTCCTTTCCTGTTCTCCTACATCCTTGCGAAATTTAGGACTATAACAGGCAAGCGGATCATTGTTGGCGAAAGCTAGTTGCGTCAGTAGATTTGTATCTTACCTACCTAACTTTTGCTTAATCTTTTCCAACGCCCCACGTTTCCACTTCTTCACCGCGGAAGGTGACACGTTTTCATAATTAGCAAGTTCAGCTGAGCTCATCCCTAAGTGAAAGGTGGCAACCACCCACTTTTTCTGATTAGTTGTTAGTCCCTCACAATAAGTTAATAAGGTTTCCATTTCCAACGGCACATCAGCCCCCTCATCTAACTGAAGATTCCAAAACTCCTCTTTTGGATATCGATATCTCTCTTCTAATGCTGCAGACTTCTTTAACTCCGTCAACAATCTCCCCTTTATCGTCAAATAAGCAAAACTAGTAAATGATCCTTTTTTCGAATCAAATCTTTCTTTTGCCTCCCAGAGTGCTATCAATCCTATTTGAAAAAATTCGTCATAGTTTTTGTAAATTCGCAGAGAACGCAAAATATGATGAATCATCGCCTCATATTTTTGGAATACGGCTAGAAACTCTTTCATTCGACAGACCTTTCGCAAAAGGCGCCTTTTGTCATGTATTCCCGGGTTAGCTCCACCATAACGGAAAAAAATTGTCTGTTCGAATTGGAATATTTCAAAATAGAAGTCGAAAAGAGAAGATATTGAGACTTTTATGTAGGGATACTGGCAGTTTAATGGGGGGATAGTTGAAAAAAGGTATATTTTCGGATATTTTTTAAAAATATAGTAAACTTCGTATATTTATGTGGCAAAAAGTATACTATCCTATAAAAAGTCGCAGGATTGGGACTAAATGCCTAAATCGGTCCGTTCTCCCTTAATTTCGGTCCATTCGGATGCATTTTCGGTCCGTTCGCTTCAATTTTTGGTCCATAAGTGTTTAGTAGTTTTGATTTTTAGTGGTGCCAGGCACCAACCGCGGACAAAACGAGATTTTGTACGCCATTTTCGGCGGATTCCATTTCGGATTTAGCCAATTTCGGTGTGAAACGTATAAAAAATAGTATGCATAAGACGAACTTAAGGGGTTTTCTCTTTCGTTTTGATGGATTATGATAGTTTAATAGCAAACTTAATTAAGGAAGTCTTAAAAATGAAACAAACTTTCAAAGATATAATCCTAATTCTAATAGGTGCACTAATTTTTGCTGTTGGGATTAATTATTTTACCATTCCTAATCATTTGTCAGAGGGCGGAATCATTGGCTTGACTGTTATCGCACATTATTTATTTCACTGGTCTCCCGGTGTTGTGAACTTTATTTTAAATATGGTGCTCTTCTTGGTTGGTTATAAGTTTTTTGAAAAAAGAACAATTATCTATACTCTAATCACGATAGCAGCCTGCTCTGGTTTTCTGTATGTAACGGAGAATACGAGCAAAACAATTACGGATAATACATTACTTGCATCGATTTTTGCAGGATTGTTGGTCGGCGTTGGCCTGGGGATTATTTTTCGAGCGGGAGGAACGTCCGGAGGAACAACTATTATAGCTAGAATGGCGAATCAATATTTCGGATGGAGCATTGGAAATGCCATGTTGCTGATTGATATTATCGTAGTTGCCGGCTCTGTTTTCATCATTGGGTTAGAAAAAGCGATGTATACTCTAATTGTTGTATACGTCGGTGCGAAAGCGATTGATTTTATTGGGGACAAGTTTGATGAAAGAGTTGGTGTCTTCGTTATTTCCAATCACTCGGAAACCATTCTTCATGAAATCACCACCAAGATGTTACGGGGAATTACGGTTCTAGAAGGTCGTGGTGGTTATACTGGAACGAATAAGGACGTACTATATGTTGTTATTAGTAAGCAGGAAATTGTTCGGTTAAAGGACATCATTCATGCCAGTGATGAAAATGCGTATGTGACAGTTCACAGTGTCCAGGAAATTCTCGGGAAAGGATACAAATCGGAAAAAACATCGCTGGTAAAGAGTGTGAGGTAAGGATTCTATGAAAAATGAGGATCCTTTTTTGTATATTGACGCATTTTACAATTGAAGGAAGCATTAATTCGTGTAAAATAAAATTAAATATTAATTAGTAGAGGTAAACCATTGAAGCAACTACTAACCATCCTATTTTCCGTCATTATTATTATTTTCGCCTATACCAAAAAATCAGCCATGCTTGATGTCATCCAATCAGGGGAAAGTATGGCCATAATAATTAGCATCTTTTTTGTTGCACTACTCGTGTTCTTTCCTGTAATGCCTTATCCACTAGTGGCTGGTCTTATAGGATCGGTCTTTGGCGTCTGGCAAGGGATATTTATTTCCATAATCGGGATATCCCTCGGGACTTCTACCATGTTTCTAATGGCCAGATACGGTTTTCAAGAATGGGTACAAAAAATAATCCGTAAGTATCCGAAATCACAGGAATATGAAGCATATTTTGAAAAGAATGCATTTATGGGGATATTATTTCTACGTTTAGTTCCAGTGGTACCATCACCATTATTAAATGTTTTAAGCGGGGTAAGTAAAGTTCCTTGGTTAGTATTTATAACAGCAACTCTCATTGGGAAACTCCCCAATATCGTCATTTCAACATTTGCAGGTAGTTTATTTGCGAAAAACAAATTGCTATCCATCAGCATTTATGCGTGCTACTTATTAGTAATTACAGTGATATTAATGCTTTATATGAATAAGAAAAAAACAGAGGCAAGGAAGAGATGAAGCGACTACTAGGCAACACAAATAGTTTAGGGTATAAAAAGGAAATTACTTAATAAGCTTTTGACCTTAGCTCATGAAATCGAATGTTTTTGAATAAATATTAAATTTGTAAAAATTTTCAAAGTATGGTAATATGCTTACTGTGGAATTTCCTATTTTTCCGCAAACTTTCTACGTGGCGACTGTTGAAGTCGCCTTAAATTTTTTACTAAGGAATTTTCATCATTAATAAAGCAGTACCAAGATGACTTGAAACCAATCTCAATAAGAACAGATATCCATTAGCTACCAATTAGAGAAATTTAAACCGGAAGCAGCCATCATAACAGGGGCTGCTTTTCTGTATTTAGCTCACTACTCCTTATCCTCTTGTACATGTTCATTTAAATAAGGGTTTTCCGTACTTGTCGCAAAATGAACAGATTGCAGACTCATCTCCGCTTCTACCCCAAATAAGTCTGTTATAGTTTTTTCTTTATTTCTCTCTTCTTTCACTTTCACTGCACTCCTTACGTTTTGATGTTCTACTATATTGTGCATATCGAAGTAAAATATCCATGAAAAATGTAACATGATAAAACGCAGTACATTGGAGAAAATAAAAAAAGCCGCCATCGGGCAGCAGATGAATGTACTTATTAATGGTGGTATTTAACCTTGTGATCATATATAAACCAATTGCCTTTACTTTTAATGAAGCAAATTGTCGTTGTTTTATTTCCACTTTCGTCATTTAAGTGATATTGGGAAATGGATAAGTATTCGCGGCCGTTTTTTATGTAATACGTAACAGTCGGTTTCTTTGGTTCATATGCTGGCTTCCAATCGATTGGATAAAGAGCTAATCCCCAAATTTCAGTTTCAATAATATGATATAATAGATTTCCTTTTTTATCTTTCCCTGCGGGTCTGTATTGCTGTTTAAAATATTTATCTATATATGTTTTGGTAAAACCCGGAGCCATGAGTGAGAATATTTGAGATTTTGTATAATTTTTTTCCCAGGTTTTTCTTTCCAGTCGAAATGCTTTGTTACTAATTTTCTTTGCAGTAGCCGAGGAAAAAGGACGATAAAGCCTTACATAGTCATCCGAAACATAGCCTTTCTTTTTCCCATATTTAATCTGTAGCCAACTGTTCTTTACCGAATAGATAGTAATGTTTGTTTTGTTTTTTAAAGCACCGATTTTTGGATACTTTATTCCTGGTCCGTTTCTAACATTCAGCACTCCACTTTGAATATCGACTACACCAGTCTTCGTTGCAGCAGCTGTAACTTGGCCTAACGGAGTAAATACCATTAACATCAAAATGAATGATAATAAACCACTAATAGCTATCCTTTTCATGGCCATCCCCCCATTTTTTTGCGCTAAGTATCCAAGACTGTTCCACCTAATACTAAAACAGTATTTATCCGTGTACAATCATAATCGTTAGTCAAATAATGCTCGTTTCTGACATAAATCGCAACAAAGGTAGAAAGTGTTGAATTTCCTAATATAATTTATATAAAAGCCGCCATAAGGCGACTTGTTGTGCAATAAAATTTTTCTTTATGAATAAATGGTTTATTGCGCAATTTAATTTTAGTCATGGATAGAAAAAAAGAGATACTTTTTATAGGTATTATTTTAGTTATGAAAAGCAAAGGAACGGTTCTTCGTAGGGGGTGGGTGCCCGCCCTTTACGTTGAACTCATCCCATTGTTTGGAATTCTATTTTTCTAAATGTACGGCTGTTTGCTTGGATACAGATATGGATCGGGTCAGGATGCTTACGATTACTAAGAAGAAGAGATTGACAATTAAGGCTACAATCCCGACATTTAGATCTTTAATAACTTGTGGTAAGAATGGGAGTAAAGATCCTACAGATTTATTTGCTATGGTTACATAGGCAACCGTCGCGACACCTGTGGCCATTCCAGCAAATGCACCGTATTTCGTAACAAAATTATTTTTCATTAGACTAAAGAGTAATGCTGGGAAGAGCTGGGTAACTAAGCTGTATCCCATTAACAGTAAGGCCACAATGGTTTCGCCGCCATTAATCGTATAATATACTGTTACAAGTGCAACCACGGGTACCATGTATTTTGCTATTTTTTCAATTTGTTTATTTGTGGCTGTCGGCTTTATTACCTTAAAGATATTCTTTGATAAAAGGGTAGCCGATGACATGAGAATCAATGAACCTGGAACTAGCGCAGTTAAAACCCCAGCAGACCCAATAATTCCAATCACCCAGGGATCAAAGGTTGCAATGGAGATTTTTAATAGGGCAAGGTCGGTATCGCTTCCGGTTAGTCCTGGAACTTGTAATATCGCAGCGAATCCCACAAAGAAGACAAAAAGTAAAACCAAGGAATACAAAGGCATAATGATCGCATTTCTGCGAAAGGTGTTCGCATTTTTAGCAGTATAGGTGGAGCCAAACGTATGTGGCCACATATAAAAGCCAAAAGCGGTCAATAAGACGGTTGAAATAAACCAAGATGGGCTTTGTCCTGTAGCAGGCAATGCTAAGAAATTGGCATCTTTGGCATGGATTGCTTCAAACATAGAACCGAGTCCACCGTAATAATGAATAGGTAAATAAATTCCCAGAAACAGCACTACAGCAAGTATTAATATATCTTTCACCACGGCTGTCCAAGCTGATCCATGAATCCCTGATACCATGACATAGATTGTAACGGCAATGGCACCAATCCAGATGGCAAATGTAGGAGAAATACTTCCATAGGAAGCCTGGGAAACAATGAGCCCAAGGCCCTTTAATTGTGTGATAAAATATGGGACCATCCCGACTATACCAATTAACGAAACGAATACACCTAAATAGGGACTGTTATATTTCTGTACGAAAAAGTCCGATTGAGAGAGGAGATTATGTTTCTTCGCATATTTCCAAATCCTAGGCAAAAGGAAATAGGACATAATATAGGCGACCGCACTATAGGAAATGATGTAATAGGTTGGCCCACCTTTTCCATATGCCCAGCCACTTCCTCCCAAAAAGGTAAAAGTTGTATAAATTTCACCTGCCATTAATAGGAAGACAAAAATGGTGCCGAATCCTCTTCCCCCAACGGACCATTGCTCTAGGTTCATATCTTTTCCCTTTTTCGCTTGGATTCCTAATAGAATCGCGAGGACTAGAACAATAAAGATAATGACTAAGGCAATATTCATAATAATTCATCCTCCTTACGATTAGGGTCAAATTTGAACACAATCCACATAATAGGGGAGGAAAGAACAGTACACATTACTAACCAAAATAATAAAAACGGCATTCCGAGAACGATGGGGGTTACCCGATTAAAGAAAATAGCTCCGACAAAAATTCCAATGATAGGCACAAGCGCCAAGAGTTTTACTGCATTCATGAAATCCCTCCTGTCTATTACTGAGAAAGAAAGTTAAATACTGCATGCACAAATAGATTGATTCCTTTTTCTATGGAGCGTTCATCAATCATAAATTGTTCATGATGATGTGGATAGATGATTCCCTGTTCCTTATTTCCTGCACCGATATAAAAGAAACAGCCTTTTGCCGCTTGCTGATATGCGGAGAAGTCTTCGCCCACCATGGTTGGATCCATTCGTACAACATCCTCTTTTCCATACACTTCAATCGCGGTGTCTTCCATAACTTTTGTGATTTCCTCATGATTAATAACGGCACGATACCCGAATTCATAACGAAACACATAATCCGCGTCATGAGCACTTGTTATCCCTTTTACAATTCTCTCCATATGCTTTGGAATTTCTTTGCGGACTTCTGGATCGAAGCTTCGTACTGTCCCCATGATTTCAACAGATCCCGGGATCACATTATGGGTTGTTCCACCGACAAACTTCGCCACAGAAATCACAACAGGCTTTAAAGGATCAATATTTCTTGAAACAATATGCTGTAGATTTGTCACAACCTGACTGGCAATCGCAATACTGTCCACGGTATCCTGTGGCATTGCAGCGTGTCCGCCTTTGCCATTTACAAAAATTTGAAAGGTGTCAGGAGCTGCCATCATCGGTCCATACACGATGCCGATTTTTCCGATTTCAAGCGGAGACCATAAATGCGTTCCAATTACGACATCCACCCCATCCATCACCCCATGTTGGACAAGTTCCTCTGCACCGCCGGGATAAAGTTCTTCCGCGTGTTGAAAGATAAAACGTATTTCTCCAGCGATATCCTCCTTACATTGTGATAAGAATTTTGCAGTCCCCAAGAGAATAGCTGTGTGACCGTCATGTCCACAAGCATGCATCACCCCAGGCGTTTGGGAGGAAAAAGGCACCCCGCTTTTTTCTTCGATAGGAAGTGCATCCATATCAGCTCGAATAGCGATGGTTTTCCCAGGTAAGGAGCCTTTTAACACTCCTAACACGCTTGTCTTGGTGGGCCGGGTAACATCAATGCCCCCAAAAGACTTTAAAGTTTCATAAACGAACTTAGCTGTGTTTACTTCGTGAAAGGACAGTTCCGGATGGGCATGTAAATAACGCCTCCATTCGATAGCATCTTGAAATACCTCTTTCAAACATACGTGTTGAAAATCTACCTTGACCATTATGCAAGATTCCTTTCGAGAGAATTTGATTGTAATTTTATACTATTCGGAATTTGTATAAAATTTATGTTTTTTATGATAGACCTAAATTATTTTAGAATCAAGTATTTTTTGGCTACGGGTGCCAGGTACACCATGATTCCGAGGCGGAACCATGCTACTTTAAAGCGTAAAAGATTTTTTGAAGGGAAAGGTAATGGATACAGTGATGCCGGGAAAAGTCTATTTCTGCTTTGCAGAGGGGAGATGAGTTTTTTTGAGGGGGACAATCAGGCGTTTTGTGCGGCAAAACAGCATAACTAGTGGATTAGTTTGGGAATTCAATAGGACAGCTCGTGATTTGTTGAAAGGTATATTAGATGTTCTAGAATATTTTATTAGAATAACATTTACTTAAACTAATCCGAGGTTAACTAGTATTCATATGAAAAAGCACCGATTGTTATAATTGATATTATGTAAAAAATGGAATTTATAATTATTCTTTCTTCCTGCCATCCTTCAAAAAGAAAAACCTAATAGTTCAAACGATGGAAATTTTAGTAAACGATACATCAACAAACAACCCCTATAATGAAAATGAAATAATTATAGAACAAATTGAAGTCCGTCTTAAAAATTTTACCCATTGATTTAAGCGTTAATTTGGAAGGGGAACCCCAACACAGAGTCACTCAAATCGACTCTTTTAAGAATCAGAATGCGATTGAACTTATCGATGGACAATATAAAATATTAGGAAAAGTGCATGATTGACGGTAAAGATGCGTAAAACAAGCGTTGGTATATTGACCCTAAAATGCTGAATGAAAACTATTCCATTTGAGGGATTAAAGGAACATGGAATTTATGTTCTTACATTAGTATACAAGTTATTCCAATTGCAATCTTTGCATAAAAAGGGCTGCGCACTTCATTTCTTTTTCCTTTCAAAATTTGGCGGAATTAAGTGAGGGAGAAATGAGAACCGTCCCCTTGTTTCTTGATACCATGTATCATTTCCATTATCATTAATATTGCGATTTATGATTGTATGATTTTTCATAATGGTTGATTTTTAATTTTTTTCCAAGTTGGTGACATTCTATATGAGCAAAAAACATCGGGTTACCTTACATGAAGTGGCTGAGCATGCAGGCGTTTCAACATCAACAGTCTCTTTGGTTATAAGGAATAATCCTCGAATTTCGGAAGCTACAAGAAAGAAGGTATTTGATTCTATCGATACATTGGGATATGTTTACGATCGGGTAGCCGCTAACTTAAGATCACAAAGTACGGGTATTGTTGGGGTAATTGTGACTGATATTGCCAACAAGTTTATTTCGGAGTTTTTGATAGGTGCGCAAAATACTTTGGAACAGGCTGGATATACCGTACTTCTGGGTACAACCTTCGACTCTGTTTCTAAGCAGGACAAACTACTTTCAACGATGATAGAGCATAGAGTGGATGGATTAATTCTTAATCCGGCTTCTAAAAGTACTGAAAAAACAGTTGAACGAATAAATAACCTTCCAATACCAATTGTGCTTGCTAATCGAGAACTTGATGATGCGAATTGTGATTATGTAGGTATTGACTATGTTAAAGGTGCGTATATTGCTGTCAAACATCTACTAGAAAAAGGACATAAAAGAATTGCTTATTTAGGAGGAATCAAGTCTTCTTCTACTTGGATTGAGAGAATGCGGGGATTTCAGTTAGCTTATGAAAAAGCTGAATTGAAATTGGATGAATCCCTAATAATTGATGGACCGCCGACTAGAGAAGGGGGATTTGATGCGGTATCTAAAGTTTTGCAAAATGGAAATCCTCCAACAGCCATTTTTTGCTTTAGCGATTTGGTAGCCTCTGGTGTCTTACAGGGTCTAGCATTGCATAAGTTAACACCAGGAGTTGACATCGATATAGTTGGATTTGATAACATTCCAGACTCAGAAATTTATCATCCCCCTTTAACAACCGTTTCTTCCTTTCCAAGATCAATCGGGAATAAATCTGCAACTATTTTATATGAAAAAATGACAAAAAGTAGTCCCGAGAAACAACGAATAATTCTACAGCCTGAACTTATCATTCGTGAAACGTCATAAAACTAAAGATTATTTTTAAAAGAAGATAACAAACGTTAATCTTCTTTTTTAATGGCTTTTTTTAAAAACTCGGTTGCTTTTATAAAAGAAAATCTTATCACTTCCTCATTTCGGATTAGAAACGAAAGTCCATTTTAAGAGAAGATGCCCGAAACTAAGACTAATTAGGATTTAAAACAATTTACGAAAACAACAATACATATAAAACTGCATTTTTTAATGAAGGTAAAATTATCTTAAAAGCCCAATCCACATACCAATTTCTAACTGTTTTTGTCACAGACTTGACACATATAGAAATCAAGAGTATATTTTTATTTGTTATTTAGTAGAACGTTCTACTAAGAATAATATCTATATTTATCCAATGAGTTAAAAATAATGTCCCATAAAAGCCCCTTTATCTTAATATGTTGTTCTATTGTAAGGTATAAAAGTAATTGCGATCCGAAATTATATATTATTATTATGTATATAAAAATTTCATTTTTTAGTAGAACGATGTACTTTAGATAAGTGAGGTAATGGAGGGAGGAATCACTAGAACTTTCTCATTTTCAATAGGAATTTCAAAAAAATAATTTCTTTCATTTCCCATCTCAACATCTTTTATAAAAATTTATAAGAACAGATTGAATAGGCTGTGTGTACAAAGGAATTTAATTTTTATATTAGAAACAAACTAAGATTATCAATGGTACTGAGATGGGGAATGGGATTTATTTATTTGGAATTTGTATGACATCGAGGAGATATTGAATGAAGAATCCATATTGGAAAATGGCATCAGGAATTTATTTAAATTACTTACTTTTAGGGATGGTCAATATCATCTTGTCATCAAATATGAGCTTTCTTTCTCAACAATTGGGAGTTGAAAAAACAGATATCAGTTCTTTGATTTCCGTTGTTGGAATTGGGCACTTATTAAGTATTAATGTATCTGGAAAGCTTTCCGATCGTTATGGAAGAAAGCCTCTAATTGTGACAGCGGTCTTGTTATATATGATATTTCTAATAGGAATACCGTTTACAACTCAATATAAGTACGCCATGGGACTTGCTCTCATTGCGGGAATCTGTAATTCCTTATTAGATTCAGGTTCTTATCCTGCACTTAATGAAGGGTTTCCAAATGCTGCAGGTACCGCAACGGTTTTATTGAAAGCTTTTATTTCAATAGGGGCAGTTCTTCTACCCATCATTATAGCTTTTATTATCACTAACAAAATGTTTTACGGCTATAGTTTCTTTGTACCTGCAACAGTGTTTTTATTGAGTGGTCTCTTTTTAATAAGAGCTAACTTTCCTGATCCTACAAAAAAAGAACATAAGAAACAACAGGTAGAGGACTCACCTGTTAAGCAACCATTTAATCCGGCTCAGCTAAAGTTTTGGAAGGAAGGCGTTGCCCTTATTTTGAATGGCTTTGCTTCTGTTTCATTGTTTAATGTCGTTCAAATTTGGCTTCCGACCTTTGGACAAGACGTGCTTCATTTAAGCAAAGTGAAGTCGGTTGAGTTACTTAGCTATTATGGTACAGGTGGAATCCTGTCCGTTCTATTACTTGCTATCTTGTTAAAAAGGTTAATGAAGCCAATAACTGCTATGGTTATCTATCCTTGTATGGCATTGATTACTTTAATCGTGCTTCTATTTAATCATAATCTAACCATTCTTACGGTTGTATCATTCTTTTTAGGATTTTCAATGTCAGGGATTTTTCAATTAACAGCGACAGTGATGATGGAACTGTTTTCAGAAAAAAAGGGAGCAAGTGTTTCCTATGTTAGTGCAGCAGCTAGTATAGCTTTTATTGTCGTCCCTTTTGTAACAGGATTACTAACTAAATACTTAGGAGTATCCTCTGTATTTATTTTTGATATTTGTTTGGCCATTGTCAGTGTTGTACTAGGAATCTATATCTTCAAAAGATACAAATCCATATCCGTTTACAACTGAGACAAGCTGGCATCTTATTTGAAAAGTGGAATCAGTAAAGCAAATGCTGACCACTCTTTCTCTATATACTTTGGGTCCTTCTTTTACATTATGTTTTAGTAGTAAAGGAGATTTTGTAAAAGATTGGATGCATTCAAAGGAGTGGACAAGTTGAAAAACCGATATATTAAGACATCTGTTGGAATGTATTTAAACTACTTCATGCTCGGAATGATTAACATTATCGTTGCATCTAACATGCATAATCTTTCTAGCAAATATCATGTTTCAGTGGAAAAAATCAGTCTCTTAGTTTCTGCTATTGGAATAGGGAAACTTGTATCCTTATTTTTTGTTGGTCGAATCTCCGACAAATACGGCAGGAAACCAGTGATTGTTATTGGAAGTTTTCTAGAAATACTATTTTTGATTGGCATACCGCTAACGTCAAGTTATACCCTTGCATTTATTTTTGCAATCGTGGCTGGTATCGCCAATTCGTTGCTTGATTCGGGGACATATCCTGCTTTAATAGAAGCATTTCCGAAAAAGTCAAGCTCTGCAACTGTTCTTGTTAAAGCATTTGTTTCGATTGGAGCAACATTATTGCCGTTTATCATCTCCATATTAGTAGCGAACCACATTTTCTGGGGCTGGTCATTCTTTATTTGGGGTATTCTGTATTTGTTATGCGGCATTTATCTTATTTTCATGCCGTTTCCAACTGCAAATGGTGGGGGGCAATCACTAGAGAGTCAAGAGGAGTCTTCACCATTTAAAGAAGAACCTAAATTATGGCGTGAAGGATTAGCAATTATTTTAATCGGCTTCACTTGTACCGCGTTATTCGTAGTATGGCAAACATGGCTACCAGAGCTTGGAAGTAAATTTATTGGTTTAGGCGAAAATAACGCTGTACAGCTGTTAAGTTACTTTAGTATAGGTGCGTTAGTGTCCGTATTAATTTTAGCCGCTATTTTAGATAAATTTGTAAAGCCTGTAACGATTATGATTCTTTATCCGGCAATAGCCTTTTTATCCATGTTAGGTCTATTTACGATTAAAGCTTATTCGGTTGTTTTAATATGTACCTTTATCCTTGGTCTATCAACGGCAGGGATTTTCCAATTAGCTTTAAGTGTCATGACACAGTTCTTTATGAAAAATAAGGCAACGACCACATCTTACGTAAATATCGCTTCAAGTTTAGCCTTTATTTTTGTGCCGATGATCACAAGCTATTTGGTAGGTGCAGTGAACATCACCATGACATTGGTATTTGATATGGTCATCGCGGTTATAAGTGTTTTATTAGCAATATTTGTTTTATATCGCGGGCGAAAAGTTTTTAAATAAAATTGATAATTTAATAGATATTTAGAAAAGTAATTATGCTGTTGACGATCATACCTCCTTGCGTATTCGTTCACGCTAGTTTTCGTATCCAATAAAACCCGTTTACGTGTACGCATTAGGCTAGATCAACACGAATATAGCCAAAAATAAAGAGAAAAGGAGATAGTTATTATGGCAAACTATGAAAAAAACTTAGGAAAAATTGATGGTAGAACAAAATTAGTTGGATTATTGGCTACACCAATCGGCCACAGCCTTTCACCGCAAATGCATAACTTGGGATATACTCTTTTAGGTATAAACTATGCTTATCTTGCGTTTGAAGTAGGCAATGACACACTTAAAGAGGCTGTAGAAGGTATGAAAGCATTGGGAGTTGCGGGTTTTAACGTTTCGATGCCAAACAAAATGGAAATTCTCCCATATCTCGATGAACTTGATGATAGTGCAAAATACGCTCGTGCAAGTAACACGGTTGTAAACAGAGATGGTAAGCTTATTGGCTATAATACAGATGGCTTAGGTTACGTGAAGAACCTTGAACAACAAGGTGTTGATTTAAAAGGTCAAAAGATAACATTAGTTGGTTCCGGTGGAGTTGCAACACCAATTGCCATTCAATTAGCACAATCAGGTATTCAAGAACTTAATATTTTTGCTCGTAATGATAAGTTTTTCCAAAATGCAGAGGAAAATGTGAACTATATCAATAATGAAATGAAATCCTTTGGCGTCAAAGCTAACATCTTACCATTAGAAGATAAAGATCGATTCCGTAAAGAAGTAGCGGAAAGTGCTGTGTTAGCAAATGGAACAAGCTTAGGGATGAAACCATTGGATCAATTAAGCATTGTGGATGATACATTGGATGTCTTACGTAAAGATTTAGTGGTAACAGACGTGGTGTACAACCCTCAAAAAACAAAATTATTAAAACAAGCCGAAGAAGCAGGCGCAACAGCGATTAATGGTTTAGGGATGATGCTTTGGCAAGGGGCGCTAGGATTCAAATTGTTCACTGGTGAGGATATGCCAATAGATGACATTAGGAAAATTATGTTCGGGTAAGACATTTCCATTTTAATAGTTTTCATGAAAATCTTACGGCCGAAGGAGAGAAAGACATGACTAAAATATTAATGCTCCATGGTGTTAACCATGATATGTTCGGGAAACGCGATCCTAAACAATACGGAACTATTACTTTAGATGAAATAAATAATAAAATCCAGCAACTAGCAAAAGAATTAAACATTGAAGTAGACACATTTCAAACCAATCATGAGGGTGAAATGGTTAATAAAATCAATGAAGCCTTTTTATCGGGAGTTGATGGAGTTGTTATCAATGCGGGGGCTTGGACACACTATAGCTACGCAATCCGTGATGCCTTGGCTATTTTAACAGTCCCAGTCGTTGAAATTCATATGTCCAATATCCATTCACGTGAAGCATTTCGCCATGAATCCGTTTTTGCGGAAATCGCAACCGGGCAAATTTCCGGATTCGGACAAGAAAGTTATTTACTGGGGATTCGCGCAGCATTAGCAGCGGGCCGACAAAGTTAATCATTTAAAAACGGAAATATTATAAAATGCATCGAGTGTGTTAACAAAGGATAATCACTCGGTGCATTTTTGGTTATACAAAAAAATCGATAATTTAAATAGTTGGTTTTTTAATAGCTAAGAATTTTCACAGCTGTATGTGTAGCTATATCATAAAATAATTCCTAATGTTCATCATAAAGTTCCCATGCAGTTTTTAATGCATCCACAATATTATCTGCAACAGATTCAATATCAAGATTATCCGTTTCCACCTTTGAATGATGATTCATATAATATTGTTGTCTAGTATAAAAAAGCTCTTTTATTTCGTCCAGGCTTTTTCCTTGTAAAACAGGTCGGCTATCAATAATTAGATTAATTCGTTCTTTCCAAGATTCCCAAGAAAGATCTAGAAAAAATACAATACAATTGGATAAGCAAATTTTTTGTATTTCCTCTTGTAAAAAGGCTCCTCCACCAACAGAAATAATCTTTAATTTCTGTTTAGAGTAGAAATCAATAATGTTCTTTTCTTTTTCTCTGAAGACTTTCTCACCGAAAGTCTTAAAAATCTCTGTAGTAGGCATATCAAATTCTTTTTCAATTTCTTGATCAATATCGATGAAATCTCGATATAGCTTTTTTGCGACTAAAGAACCTATGGTAGTTTTGCCCACTCCCATAAATCCAATAAAGACGATGCTTTTTTCTTTTAGAGACATATTATCGCTTCCCATTTATTCCGCCTCTTTCGATAATATTGTAATAAATGCTATTCTTTCGATTTTATTATCTACCTCGAATATAGTATGAGAACGAATCAATATAAAACTAGCCTCAGTAGATTAGTAAGTTCTTAGTTAAAGTGGTAACTTAAAAAAGTAGAATGATGATTGCGTTTATTTACAATATTATATAATAAACAGATGGCAAAGTAAAAAGAACAGGGGGACGGTCCATCTGTTCTATAACATGTAGGTAGTTGAAAATAAATATAACGCCTCGAGGAAAACAAAGGGACAGTCCCTTTTTTAAGCCCAACTTCACATTCTCACCACAACCCGGTGAACCTCTCCATTCGCCAGCCAATCAAATCCCTCATTAATATCCTCTAAGGAAATGATTTCGCTTAATAGCCGATCCACAGGCAATCGCCCTTGTTTATAAAGTTCAATAAATCGAGGAATATCCCGTGACGGGACACAACTTCCTAAATACGATCCCTTTATTACTCTTTCCTCTGCCGCTAAGGTTACCTGCGGAATCGAGAATAGATGTTTCGGATGTGGGAGTCCGGTTGTAATGTTGTTCCTCCGCGACGAGTGATATTATAGGCAACTTGCATAGCTGGAACAGCGCCTCCCGTTTCAAACGCATATTCGACTCCGCCCCCGGTTACTTTCTTTATCTGGGTGACAGCATCAGAATCATTGGAGTTAAACACATGAGTGGCCCCTAATTCTTTAGCAAAAGCTAGTTTGTCAGGATTTATATCAACGGCAATAATATCATTTGCTCCAGCGGCAACCGCCCCTATCAGTGCGCTTAAGCCAACTCCGCCGAGGCCAACAATGGCAACGGAATTTCCCATTTTAATATGAGCCGTATTAATGACAGCACCGACTCCGGTCATCACTGCACAGCCGAATAAGGCGGCTATTTCAAATGGTATGGTTGGATCTATCTTTACTAAAGAATGGCGGGACGTGACCGCAAAAGTAGAAAAAGCAGAAACTCCTAAATGATGATAAATGTAGTCCTGATCGTGATGAAGTCTTCGTTCACCACTTAAAAGCGTGCCGTCTTGATTTACCCTTGCCCCCTCTTCGCAAAGGGCAGGTCTGCCTTCTTGACAGGGAGGACAATGGCCGCATGCTGGGACAAAAATACATACAACATGGTCTCCAACCTGTAAATCAGTGATTCCTTCACCCGTTTTTACGACAATCCCAGCCGCTTCATGGCCCAATGCCATTGGGGTTGGCCGTGGTCTGCTTCCATTTATGACAGACAAGTCAGAGTGGCAAAGGCCAGCTGCCTTGATTTCAACCAATATCTCCTCATGTCCTGGAGGATCCAATTCCAGTTCCTGAATGAGTAGTGGCATACTTTCCTTATAAGGGGATTGTGCTCCGATTGTTTGCAGTACAGCAGATTTCACCTTCATGAATGTCCCACCTTCGTTTACAAATAAATAAAGCCTAAAATAGATAGTAGTAGAATAGCTAATCAACCATTTTGTATTATGAAAGAATTCAATCTAATATGATACTATGATAATGAAAACGCTTACATTCTAGTTTGTCAAAAAGAATCATTTTATGGAAGGGGGAGTGTGACAATCCTTAATTCACTTGGTGATAATGTAAAAAATATGATATTCGATGATATGATGCATATTCAAAAGAACTATCGTTATAGTCGAAATAAATATTATTGAGTATGAAGTAAAGGGAATGGAACGATGATTAATTAAAATCTATTATTTATTATCAGGGTCAAGAGAAGGCGAAGGTTACGAAGATGTTGAAGGATAATTTACAAGAAAGCTAATCTTATAATAAAACCAAAGAGACTAATAAAAGGATTCAGTATCTTAGTTTCTGAATCCTTTTTCAATAGAAAGAGTAACGTTGTTTTACATTCTTAGTTTCAAGATTATAATAAATTTATAGAAAAATATAATAATTCTTGAAAGAGTCGATGATTATGTTAAACTTCCAGCTATTTTGTCGATATAACAAACGAGCATATATTTACAATCATGCAGGGCCATAGAAAGAAGGGAGATAAAGTTTGAAGAAATTAGGAAAATCACTGATACTATCAACCTCTATTTTATTTGGTGTCATAGCCACATCTATATCACCGGTAGGATTAGAGAAGGCAATGGCAAGCAGCACCATAAACATGGTAAAGACAACTTATCAAACAACCGCAAATTTAAATTTGCGAAGTGGTGCTGGTACTAAATATAAAAATATAATAACAATCCCCAAGGGAAAGACGGTTACAGCCACTGCAAAAAATGGTAGTTGGTTAAAGCTATCTTACACGTATAAGTTAAACGGTAAAAATGTAACCAAAACAGGTTGGGCAAGCAGTGCATATTTAAAGGAATATTATCAATATGTAACGACAGCCAACACCTATTATTTTACGATTAGAACCGCAAGGCTATACTCCACGCCTGATACCAAGAAAAAAGCCGTTTATACCATTGCTGGTAAAAATGGACTAGCTTCAAAACAAAGAATAGTAAACAGTATTGGGCAAACATGGTACAAAGTAAGCTATAACGGAAAAACGCTATATATTAATAATAGCGATGTCAAAAAGAATGCATTCACTTCTTTTACTGCAACCAAATACAAGACCCAGAAAGATACATATGTCTATCAGTCTTATGGGAATGCATATAAAAAATTAGTGAAAATCCCCAAAGGGGCAATAATTACTTCCAGCAAAAGAATCGGTGATTGGTATAGTGTGACATATAACAAAGTGTCAGGGTATTTTTATATTGGGGATGTTGCAAAATATACTCCGATTACCTATAAATATACCAATACGAGCGCAACGTATTATTTTACTGCTAAAACAGCAAATCTTTATTCAACACCTGACACTACTAAAAAGGCAGTATACTCGGTCGCAAGCAATAATGGATTTGCATCTACACAGAAGGTTGTAAATAGTCTTGGACAGATATTTTACCGAGTAAGCTATAACGGAAAAACGCTATATATTAATAATAGCGATGTTAAAAAGAATGCATTCACTTCTTTTACGATAACTAAATACAAGGCTCAAAAAGATACATATGTCTATCAGTCTTATGGAAACACGTATAAAAAATTAGTGAAAATCCCCAAAGGGGCAATAATTACTTCCAGCAAAAGAATCGGTGATTGGTATAGTGTGACATATAACAAAGTGTCAGGGTATTTTTATATTGGGGATGTTGCAAAATATACTCCGATTACCTATAAATATACCAATACGAGCGCAACGTATTATTTTACTGCTAAAACAGCAAATCTTTATTCAACACCTGACACTACTAAAAAGGCAGTATACTCGGTCGCAAGCAATAATGGATTTGTATCTACACAGAAGGTTGTAAATAGTCTTGGACAGACATTTTACCGAGTAAGTTATAGCGGAAAAACGCTATATATTAATAATAGCGATGTCAAAAAGAATGCATTCACTTCTTTTACCGCAACTAAATACAAAACCCAGAAAGATACATATGTCTATCAGTCTTATGGAAATGCATATAAAAAATTAGTAAAAATCCCCAAAGGGGTAATTATTACTTCCAGCAAAAGAATCGGTGATTGGTATAGTGTGACATATAACAAAGTATCAGGATATTTTTATATTGGGGATGTCGCTAAATATATTGCGTTAACTTATAAAAGTACGGATACAAAAGCAACCTATTATTTTACAAAAAATGCAGCAAAGCTGTACTCTAGTGCGGATAATCTTAATAAAGAAAAGTATTCTGTCGGTAGTAATAATGGGTTTGTTTCTACACAGATGATTACTAATAGTCTCGGGCAAACATGGTATCGTGTTTCCTATAACGGGACAAATGTATATGTTAATAAAAATGATGTAACGGTTAAAACATCTGCAACATTTACGAAAGCGCAATTTAAAGCAAATGTGAATACTTATTTGTATCAGTCTTATGGAAAAGATTATAAAAAGCTCACGCCAATTCCAAAGAATACAGTAATTTCATCTACTAGTAGTGTAGGAGATTGGTATAAAGTAACGTACAACGGAGCTTCAGGATATGTTTATAGCGGTGACGTTACCACCTATATACCGGAAACCAAAATAGCCGATACCACATATCTTACTACGGATAACTTAAATCTAAGAACAATGGCAGACCCGAATTCGACCCTTCTTGCTACTATTCCAAAAGGAACCATTATCCTTGCAACTTATAAAGTGTCCAATGGCTGGTACAAGGTTCAGTATGGAAGTAAAACTGGGTATGTTAATGGAAGCTATATAAAACAAGTAACAACAGGTGCTCCACTACAGAACAGAGATAGCTATCAGTTCATTGATTTACGTACAAAGTCTCCTGTTACTGCTAAACAGATTAACGATTATATTGCAAAATATGTAAATGCAACAGGGAAAAAAAGTGTGCTAACTGGAAAAGGCCAGGCCTTTATTGATGCCGGCAACAAATATGGTATCAATGCACTTTATTTAGCTGCTCACGCCATTCACGAAAGTGCATATGGAACATCCATGATAGCCCTCGCAAAAAATAATTTATTTGGCTTTGGTTCTTACGATGATGCTCCATTTCTTGCTTCCTATAAATTTGCATCTGTTGACCTTTGTATCGATTATTTAGCAAGAGAAATCAAATCAACTTACTTAAATCCAAATAATTGGAAGTTTAATGGTTATGATCTTGGCTTTAGTACGAAAGACATGAATAACACTAGAATAGACGCGAACAGTGAGGGAATGAATTTTTATTATGCTAGTGATCCGAATTGGGGCAAAGTAATCGCTCAGCATATGCAAAATATTCTGCCTTATGATAAAGCATATTATAAAAATGCAGCTGTAAATTCAACTATACCAGCTCGTCCGAGTTCTCCTGCTGGAAGTGATCTGTTCCCGAACAATGTTCGTGCAATCGCTAATACGACTTTAGTCCTTGATTCGGGTAAGGGTAAGAATGATGCAGTTAAGACGCTTAAAAAAGGATCCACATTCTTCATTCTGGAAAAAACGAATGATTATTGGGTAAGAGTAGTAGTAGACAACAAGACGTATTGGACAAATGATATTAAATTTGATAGTTATAAAAATTATCTATCCGTTACTAACCTTGGCAGAACGACAGATTCGGTGAACTTTAGAAAAGCTCCTAGTACTTCCGGTGATAAAATCAAAGTATTAGATCCAAGTACCTACGTATCTATTATTCTAGCTAAAGACGGCTCTCTGACAATGGATAGCACGAAAAAGTGGTATAACGTTCAATTAGCAGATGGAACCAAAGGCTGGGTCAGTGCAGCATATATTACATTAGAGCTCAGATAAATCATTTACTTAGAACTACCATTTTGGGATAGGAGATAATCCCAAATGGTAGTTTTTTTGTTCTAAGATATTATGTGTATTTTTTTAGAAATACTTTCATTTCTTCCGGCAGATAAAGGGACGGTTCCGTTTAAGGAAATAAGAGCACCGTCCTTTTGTCTGTTATTTCCAAATGAAGGTGATTCATTTAATCTAAAGACCCCTCCGGTAGGCGCAATTATAGGATATTAAGGGGCCTATTATTAGCTTCTCATATTCTTACTGATTTGAGCATGCTTTACCAGTTCCGCCTTCAATTCCTGCTTCTGTCCATTTTTTAGTAGTTCAATAATCCTCCGATGCTCATTTGGACTTTGGGCAATGCGGAAATGGTTATTATGATCAAAAAACTGGTCGTAAAAGATTAAATAAATGTTGGTTTTATCGAGCAGTATTTCTGCAAACTCGCTGAAATATTGATTATTGGCTTTCTGTACAATCGTTAAATGAAATTGCTTGTTAATAGAAAGATATTGTTCGATGTCTTTTTGAAAGGAGGCAAGTTCTTCCTTCTTCACGAGTTCTTCCAGAAGTATAACATCCTCTGTCGTTAAATGATCCAAGGCGATTTCAGCTGCGGCACTTTCGATTACCGCTCGTGCGTGGCAAATATCTTTGATTTCCTCATGGGATGGATTAGCGATAAACGCACCGCGATACGGAATCATGTCAATCAAACCTTCCTTGGACAATTGCTGAAAGGCATCTCGGATGGGTGTCCTGCTAACCTGTAGTTGTTTGGAAATATCTGTCTCTATAAGTTGGAAGCCTGGAGCCATTTTTCGTTGGAAAATAGCTTCCTTTATATGCTGATATACCTTTTGTTTTAAGGAGAGAGACTTTTCGTTGGTCAACTAAGTTCCATCCTTTCTTCAATGGGTTGTTTTAAATTTATTAAATATTATGAAAGTTAGTATAAATTAAGAATCTTATCCATAAAATTGTAGTACAAAATTGTTCTACATTTTGAAAAAAGATAAGAGGTGGGGATTCTGTGAAAAAGCTTTCCATTCTTGCTTTATTTGTTGTAATCCTATTCAGTCTTGTTGCTGGCTGTGGAAAAAATGATGCAAAGGGGAATTCTAATGAAAAAGTGCTTTCAAGAGTAAAAGAATCAAAGGTTCTAAGGGTTGGTTTTGAAGGAACCTATCCACCATTTAATTTTTTAAAAGATGATCAAAAATACGATGGATTTGATGTCGACATATCAAATGAAATTGCGAAACGGTTAGGAGTGAAGGCAAAGTTCATCGCAACGAAATGGGAGGGCTTGATTGGAGGATTGAAGGCAGATAAATTTGACATCATTATTGGACAAATGTCTATTACGGATGAACGAAAGAAAAGTGTAGATTTTACAGACCCATATGTTGTAACGGGATCTGTGCTCATTACCAGAAAGGATCAAAATGATATCTCTAAGCTGGAACAAATTAAAGGTAAGAACGTAGGTGTCGGCGGAGGCACTACCTTTGAACAAGTCGCTAGAAGTGTGAAGGGGGCCAATGTTCATTTGTATAAAACCGTGAACGAATATATACAGGATTTAATCAATGGACGTTTGGATGTCATTATTAATGACCAACTATTGATGAGTTATAACATTCAAAAAGAGAATCTTCCTATTAAAATTGCCAGTGATATCCTTAATAAAGATAGTATTGGGATGGCTGTGAAAAAAGGGAATGAGAATTTTGTAAAAGAACTAAATCAAGCATTGGCAGATATGAAGGATGATGGAACCTATAACAAGATTTATAAAAAATGGTTTGGAGCGGATCCATTAAGTGAGTGAAAGAGAATACAGTAAAGAAGAAATGAGGAGATAGATAATGCTAGCAGTGGTGTTGGGAACGGGTATGATTGGTACAAACGTTGTGAAGGAGTTGGCAAGTTGTTCTGTCATTCAGAAGGTCTTAGCCGTCGATGCAATGGAAGCGAGTGTAACGAAATGTCTTGATATTGCTCAGAATGGTAAGGTAGATGGAAGGGTAGCAGATTTACATTCAGAGGAAGCAATTTATGAAGTACTGAAGGAAGCAGATGTGGCCATAGCTTGCTTACCGCATTCATTAAGTCTGCCAGCTGTAAAAGCAGCGATTTCTGCAAAATGCCATCTTGTGGATTTAGTAGGTTCACAATTTGACAGAAAGCTAGAATTAGCCAGGGATGCAAAAGAGGCAAACGTATTGATTGTACCAGGGTGCGGGGTTGCTCCTGGAATTACGAACTTTCTTGCTGCACAGGGAATTGAAATGTTGGATGTGGCAGACGAGGCTGTCATGATTTGCGGTGGGATTCCGAAAGATCCCTTACCGCCATTATGGTATCAGGTGGTCTTTCGGTTGGAAAGTGTGATGGGACTTTATACTCGTTCTGCATTGGCAGTTGAAAACGGGGAACTGGTAAGACTGAAACCTTTATCAGGTTTGGAGACTCTGTCCTTTCCGGAACCAGTGGGTGAATGTGAAGCGGTTATTACGGATGCCCATAGCACCGCTTACACATTAAAGGAGAAGGTCAACAACTTATATGAAAAAACTGTTCGCTATCCAGATCATTGGAGTAAGATGAAAACGCTTGCGGAACTGGGATTTTTAGATGAGAAAACGATTGTAGTAGATGGAATGGCATTGAGCCCTCGTAAAATGACAGAGGCGATTTTAGCTCCTCAGTTAAAAGGAAAGTCAAATGAGGATATAACCGTTGTTCGGGTAACGGTGAAAGGATGGAAAAATGGTAAGCCTGCTCAGTACGAATGGGAGATGGTTGATTTTTATGATCAAAACCGCCAAATTACTTCGATGGCAAAAACTACCTCCATTCCAGCTATGTTGATGGCAAAGTGGATAGCAGAAGGGAAGCTAGATGAGCGAGGTATTGTACCTCCTGAGAGCATCATTGTTGGAGATCGTTTCCAACCTTTTATCAAGGAATTAGCAGAGTATGGAATCGATTTTAAGTTTACGAGTAAGTGATGATGTTATATAGGATGACAAAGAGGAGGGGAAAATAGGATGTCATTACTAGCTGAATCATTGCCTTCATTACTGACTGCTACGCTCATGACCATTGTGTTAGCGGTCGTTTCGATGCTTATTGCATTGGTTCTAGGATTTTTTACGGCACTTGCAAGAATTTCAAAGATCCAAGTACTTAAAGCGATTGCCTCCATTTATGTATCTATTTTCCGCGGAACGCCTCTGCTTGTACAAATATTTGTGATTTATTATGGCTTACCGCAGATTGATATCCAATTAGAACCGATACCATCCGGAATTCTTGCCTTGAGCTTAAATGCGGGTGCCTATTTGTCGGAATCCTTTCGAGCAGCACTTCTTTCCGTAGATCGAGGTCAGCATGAAGCCGCAGTTTCCTTAGGAATGACCTATGGTCAGATGATGCGAAGAATTATTATCCCTCAAAGTATTCGCATTGCCATTCCAACGATGTCGAATACCTATATTATTTTGATTAAGGATACTTCCCTTGTTTCCGTAATAACCGTAACAGAACTGTTGCAAATGTCCTCCCTCATCATTGCCAAAACCTTTGAGCCTCTCACTATATATTTAATTGCAGCAGCTATTTATTGGGTTGTCATTACATTTTTCACTGTCCTCTTAGATAGAATGGAGAAACGGACTTCGAAGCATCTAGTCCAATAAAGGAGGGAAGAGATATGGAGGTTATTAAGCTTGAAAATATTTCAAAGAGATTTGGTACCAATGAAGTCCTACAAAAAATCAATTTGACAGTAAATAAGAGTGAGGTTGTCGTTATTATGGGTCCAAGCGGCTCAGGCAAGTCAACGCTTCTTCGATGCATGACGTTTTTGGCGGAGCCTAATTCAGGAGTCGTTCGTATTGGTCAAACAGAGGTGAAAGCAGGAGAAAAAATGAAGGGAGAGCGGAAAAGACTGATTCGGGACATCCGGCAAAACACGGGCTTTGTCTTTCAGCAATTTAATTTATTTCCGCATAAGACTGCAATTGAAAATGTAATGGAAGGTCCGCTTATTATAAGGAAGATGCCAAAAGAAAAAGCAAGAGCATTTGCATATTCCTTGCTCGAAAAGGTAGGATTGTCGGAGCGTTGCGACCACTACCCGTCCCAGCTATCTGGAGGACAGCAACAGCGTGTTGCGATTGCTCGGGCTCTCTCCATGGAACCGATGGTCATGTTGTATGACGAACCTACATCCGCATTAGACCCTGAGCTCGTCCGTGAGGTACTACAAGTAATGAAGAATCTTGCAAAAGAAGGGATGACCATGGTTGTCGTTACCCATGAAATGGGATTTGCGCGCGAGGTTGCAGACCGTGTGCTATTTATGGCCGACGGGGTCATCGTAGAGGAAGGGACATCTCACGAAATCTTTAACTCACCAAAGGAAGAACGAACGAAGCGGTTTTTGCAGTAAACAAGGGGACGGTTCTCCTGTTTCTTTTCAAGAAACAGGAGAACCGTCCCTGTGTTTTATCACAACAATGTGCAATCCTGCCGTGAAAATTCGGGATGAAATCATGTACAATACACTTTGTTTTTGATTTAGAATGTTTACTAAGAAGGGAAGTGAGAAACTTTGCAGCTTGATGAAAGGTCAACCATTTTGCTGAAGGAAATTCTTTTGATGCCTGGTGTTAGGGTTTCCGATTTGCAAAAAAAGTTAGATATATCTCGTTATCAAGTGAATTATAGTTTAAGCAAAATAGATGACTGGCTATCTAGCAATCAAATGCCACAGTTACAAAAAGGTCGTCAAACTGGAATATTTGTTGATCAAGTTGTTCAAGAAACCTTTCCGCAGTTAGTAAAGGAAGCAACCACACCTCATGATTTCATTATTTCTGATATAGAAAGACAAAGATTAATCATATTATTGCTTTTAATCCGCGAAGAACCCTTTTCCTTATTTCACTTGTCATCTGCACTAAAAGTAAGCCGCAATACAGTCTTAAATGATTTAAAAGGGGTAGCTTCCATCGTACATTCCTCTAAACTCCAAGTAAAATACACAAGAAAAGATGGCTATTATATTGAAGGGAATGAGCTGGATAAAAGGAAAATTATCATCAAGCTTGTACACCAAATGCTGCAAACGCCAAATGGGAAATATTGGTTTATGGAGATACTTGGCATATCTGAGGAAGAGATTGTTGGTATCAGACAGCGTCTGGAAAAAATTGAAAAACGCCTTAAAGTTCGCTTTACGGATGAAAAGCTGGAGGAACTCCCTATAACGCTTTCTTTTGTTATTCGTCGTATCAAACAAAGAAAAACACTAGGGACTTACTATCATGATTTGCTGAATACGGAGGAATATAAAGCAGTCGATGAATTGTTATTGGATCAAGATAAGTTTGATGAGAAAGAATTGTTATTTATTACATTGCAGCTATTAACATCTAATGTGTCCTCTGTGGAAGAGCAAGTACAAAAGGGGATTTCCGGATTGATTGACGGCATTGTAAAAATGCTAAATAGCTTTGAGCAATTAGCATGTATTCATTTTCAGGATAAGGACGACCTTGTTAATAAAATCTACTTACATCTCAAGCCGGCATACTATCGTATAAAATATAAACTCACGGTTGAAAATCCACTTCTTGATTCATTGCTGGAAGAACACGGGGAATTACATCATCTAATAAAAAAATCTATTAGTCCCCTCGAGGAAGTATTCGGTTTAGAAATACCGGAAAATGAAAGCGCATTTTTAACTATGATGATTGGCTCATGGCTACTTCGTCAAGGAGAAGAAATTTCAAGAAGGAAAATGGCCATAGTAGTTTGTCCGAACGGCAATTCGGTGTCTAAGCTTTTATTTGAGTCTTTAAGAGGGTTATTCCCTGAAATTGTATTTTTGGATTATACATCCCTGCGAGATTTCATTACCTATCCATTAGAATATGATATTGTTTTTTCAACTACCTTTTTAAGAACCGATAAAAAACTATTTCTAGTAAAGCCTTTGTTGTCTAATGATGAAAAATACCGCTTAAAAGTAAGGGTTCATCAAGAATTGAACGGGTATAATCCGACCAATATTAACTTAGATGAATTAATCAATTTAATTGAACAAAATACCCCTATAAGAGATATAGCGGGTTTAAAAAAATCTCTGCAGGAGTTTTTTAGAGAAAAACAATCGAATATTGTCATCCCTGAGCAAGGTAATCTTAAACCTTCGTTACAAGAAGTGATGAGAGAAACAAATATTTTAATAGGATATAAAGCGAAGACCTGGCAGGAGGCGGTGCAAATTGCGTCCCTTCCATTATTAAATTCCATGTCTATCACACCGAATTATGTTAATACAATGATTGAAATGTTTGAACATCAAGAACCGTATATTGTAATTGCTCCAAGAGTTGCTATACCACATGCTCGGCCTGAAGATGGTGTCAATCACCTGTCAATGAGTCTATTAAAATTAGATGAGGATGTTGATTTTGGGGGATATCCCATTAGGATATTTATTGTTATCGCAGCAATTGACCGTAGCACACATTTGAGAGCACTTATGCAGCTTAATGACTTATTGAGTGAGGAATCTAATATTCATAAAATTTTAGAGGCTACACTAAAACAAGAGATATTATCATTACTGGAAGAATATTCAAAGTAAAGTAAACCTTTGAACTTAATATGTGTATAAGACAACTAGTTATTTATTGAGGTGAAAAGATAATGGATATATTTTCGCGACTATTTGACCAAGATTTAATCCTGACCAATTTAGAATGTACATCAAAATATGATTTTTTTGAAAAGGTTTCTATCTTTCTAGAAGATAAAGGATATGTAACGGAAAATTTTAAAGAGGCGATTATTCGTCGGGAGGAAAAATACCCGACAGGTTTAAGAACAGAGCCTTATCATGTTGCTATTCCCCATACCGACCCGGAAAATATCAAAAAACCATTTATCGCAATGTTTCGGCCAGTTAAGCAGATTGAGTTCATGGAAATGGGAACAGATGATCAGCCAGTCCAAGTTCAATTAATTTTTGTATTAGGATTGAAGAAAACCGAATCTCAAGCTTCCCTCTTACAGAAATTAATCGATATGTTCATGAATAAAGAGGTGATGGATCAATTATTAGTGGAAACAGAAAAAACTCAGATTTTATCAATTTTGAAATCTATTGTAGCGTAAAACAAGGATATTATCACCTTTGAGGGGTGGGATAAAAATGATATATACCGTTACATTAAATACAGCTGTTGATAGAATCCTGCATATAAACGGAGAATTGACCCGAAAACACAACAACAAAATACAAAATGCTCACTTTGACATCGGAGGGAAGGCAACTCATGTATCGGTCGTATTATCAAGCCTTTCTATTGAAAATATTGCAATGGGTTTTATCGGCTCTATTAATAAAGATGTGCTGGTTCATTTACTGGAAGCAAAAGGTGTTAAGTGTGATTTTATTGAACAGGAGAGCTGTTCGATAAGAGAAAGTTTAGTTCTTATTGATGAATCCGGCAAAGGCAGCTATATGATAACCGAAAAAGGATTTCCTATAGAGAATAAGACGTATGAAAAGCTGTTAGCGAAACTCAAAAGCACTATTAAGGAGAACGACATTGTTATTTTTGCAGGAAGTCCGCCTGAAGGAATAGACGGTGAGAAATACAAAAGAATTCTCGAGATTATAAAAGAACAAAAAGGAAAAGTGATTATAGATGCGACCGGTGAATATTTGAAGGCAGCCATCCCATTAAAACCAATGATGATTAAACCTAATGAGTTTGAATTTCAAGAGCTAATTGGGAAGTCATTAAATACTCTTGCAGATTATGTAAGGGAAATTCACGGTTTATTAGAAAGTGGTATTGAATATGTAGTGGTTTCGTTGGGAAGGAAAGGTAGTTTAGTAGGACATCAACATAGAATATATCAAGTTTCCCCTCCTAATATAACAGAAGTGAATGATACCGGCTGTGGAGACGTGTTTGTTGGAGGGATTATTGCCAAACTAAGCCAAAACAGTTCTTTAGAAGATACTTTTAGGTTTGCAACGGCATTAAGTGCTTCTAAAGCAACTCACTGGGGAAGTTCAGATTTTTCCTTAGTGCAGGCTAAGGAACTGGAACCAGAGGTGCAAATAAAATTAATCGGGAGAGATGAGTATGTTGTATTATGATCAGCGGAAAGATTTATGCGAAGTAACGAGAATGATGTTTGATCGCTTTAATACCAATGCCGCTGGTGGAAATATAAGCGTCAAAGTTAGTGAAAAGCACTTTATCATGACACCAACCCTTATGTCGCAAGCTAAATTTTGCAGGTTAAACCCCGAAGACATTATAGTAATTGATAAAAATGGTGATATTTACGAGGGGAATGGGAAGGTAACTAGAGAATTCAATATGCATATTGCTGTTTTTGAGTCCATCCCAGATGCTGGCGCTGTTGTTCATGCTCATCCTAAGGAATCAATGGTCTTCGCTTCATTAGGAATGGATCTTCCGCATTTAACCGAAGCAACACGAAAACTGGGAGAGATTAAAGCACTAGATTTTGCCCCTGCCACAAGTGTTGAACTAGCAGAAAGAGTCAGATCTTATATGGAAGAGCGAAAAAATTCCTTGCCTGTAGCGGCCCTTCTTCGTGAGCATGGTATTCTTGTTGTTGATAGGACATTACGCAAAGCCTATGATATGTTGGAGCGTATTGAATACAATGCGTATGTTAATATTCATGCCAATCTGTTTCGAGCACTGGGAATATATAATCCAAAGGAAGAGAAAGGAAATTTAGCCTATAATGTAGAGGAATGATCAGGTTTAGCTTATGTGGGAAGCGTCGACGACAATATTTTTAATACTTTTCTAATTTAATGAGTTTTTCTTCATCACAAGTGTACAACATTCAGCGTTTAAAAATTGTACTGAAAACGTTTTCAAATACTTTATTTTTTCCTATATGATATAGACAAAGAAAGATGCTGCGCCTTTTATTTTTGGAAATTTCACTCAATTCAAGGAAGGCTGAGAGTTGGTTAACTATCTTTTGAAAGGAGAAGCAGAAAAGGAATGGATTACTTGAAGCAAACGAATTTATTGATGGAGAAAGAAAGAGAGTTAATTGTGCAATACGGAAAAAAGTTGATTTCCAGTGGATTGACAACAGGAACTGGAGGGAATTTAAGTATTTTTAACAAAGAGCAAGGATATCTTGCTATAACTCCTAGTGGCATCGATTATTTTAAAATGCTTCCTGAAGATGTTGTCATAATGGATTTGAATGGAAAAGTTGTCGACGGATTGCTAAAACCTTCTAGTGAGTATGAAATGCATGCAATTGTGTATCGAACTCGCGATGATGTAGCAGCAATGGTTCATACACATGCCTTATATTCTACTACAATTTCTTGCTTGAGATGGGAATTACCAGCAGTTGATTATTTAGTTGCCCATGCAGGCGGGAAAAATATAAGATGTGCGGAATATGCCACTTACGGTACGAAGGAATTAGCGGAAAATGCTGTGAAAGCAATGGTAGGAAGGAAGGCTGTCCTTCTTGCAAATCATGGAATAAATGTGGTTGGTCAAACTTTGGATGAGGCTTTCGCTATTACTGAGCAGCTTGAATTTTGTGCTAGGTTATTTTGGCAAGCAAAATCAATTGGGGAGCCCGTTATATTGAGCGATGAGGAAATGGAAATGATGGTAGAGCGGTTTAAAGGGTATGGGCAAGTTAAAAAGATTTAAAAATGTTACCGGTTTAAGGAATATTTTTTAAATATATTTAGGAGGTTATGAGAATGAAACGAGTTATTGTAGCATGTGGTTCAGGAGTTGCAACTTCACAAACAGTTGCATCAAAAGTACAAAGATTATTAAAGGAAAGAAATATTCCAGCACAGGTTGATGCAGTAGATATTAAATCTATCGATATGTATGTGAAAACAGCTGCTGTATATATTGCTATAACAAAGCCTGAAAAAGAATATCCTATACCTGTTTGCAATGGTATTGCCTTTTTAACCGGTGTAGGTATGGAAAATGAACTTCAAAAGGTGATAGATGCTCTTCGCTAAAACAATCGTTTAGGAGGGTTATAGATGGATATTATTCAATCAATCTTTCAATATATACTGGATATGGGGGCGCCCGTTTTTGTACCACTTATTATGATTGTGGTTGGTCTGGTTGTCAGAATGAAGTTTAAGGATGCTTTTTCCTCCGGGTTAACTTTAGGCGTTGCCTTCATAGGCATGAGTTTAATTATTGGCTTTATGATGGGATCCATTGGGCCTGCAGCAGAGCAATTCGTGAAGAATACAGGTATTAAGCTGAATGCCATAGATGGGGGATGGACAGCGATGGCGGCCCTGGCTTGGGCGTGGCCACTTGCGTTTTTAATGTTCCCATTGCAAATTGGGATCAATCTTATTATGTTGGCAATTAAGCAAACCAATACCCTTAACGTCGATTTATGGAATGTTTGGGGAAAAATTTTAACAGCCGTCATTGTTGTAGCGGTTTCTAAGAGTATGGTCTTAGCATTTATCGTGGCCGCAATCCAAATGATTGTTGAACTGAAAATGGCAGATATTAATCAAAAGCAAATTCAAAAACTGACTCAAATTCCAGGTGTTACAAGTACACATAGTATGACTTTATTTGGTGTTTTATTATATCCGATTAATAGGTTATTAGACTTCGTCCCAGGAATGAACAAACATGTTGATGCAAATTGGTTAAAACAAAAACTAGGTGTTTTTGCGGAAAACCATATTATGGGGTTCATCATAGCTGCATTAATTGGTATTTTTGCCAGACTTAGTATTCCGGAAATTTTAACACTTGGAGTACAAGGTGCTGCTCCCTTAACGTTATTCCCTATGATATCGAAGCTATTCATGCAGGCATTATCGCCGCTTTCTGATGCAACATCAGAATTTATGAAAAGACGCTTCAAAGGTCGGGAATTTCATATTGGTCTAGATTGGCCGATAATGGCAGGCTGTAATGAAGTCTGGGTAACAACGATTATTTTAATCCCAATCATGTTAGGTTTAGCAGTTATACTCCCAGGAAATAATGTTTTGCCGTTTGCAGGAATTATCAATCTTTCCGTAGCAGTACCGGCCTTAATTGTTACTGGAGGTAATCTACTGCGTATGATTGTCCTAGGAATCATAACAACTCCAGTATTCTTATACGTCGCAACAAATATTGCACCAATCGTAACGGATTTAGCGAAAACGACAAAATCAGTGGATGTTCCTTCAGGACAAATGATTACATGGAGTACAATTGAATATCCAGATTTTCGTTTTATCTTCGCCCGCGCTGCAAATGGAGAAATTCTCTGGATCCTTGGTGCTTTAATCTGGATCGGATTGTTCATTCTTTATTACAAAGGGATGAAAAATAGAAATAATAAGTTGGATAAAGAAGATGAAGGGCTTGGAAGAATTGCCTAATAAACAGGATTCTCCCAAGTAAGAATTGTATAAAAGGACTCTGGAATTTTTTCGAGGCAGAGTCCTTTTTGATTATAAATGAAATTACGAATCCCTGCAATTAAATTCAATCCCATGAAATTCCATAAACCAGGAGGAAACATAATGAACAAATGGCTTCGGTACCTGTTAGTCCTCGTTGCAGCAGGACTATTAATATTCAGTATCCTAACTGGCAAGCTAGTAATATCAATAATCTCTCTATTACTAACACTGCTTCTCAAAAAAACAGAGGGACGGTTCTGATGTTTCTATTTTAATTCCTGGAAACAAGAGAACCGTCCCTTTGTTAAATAATAGTTGAATAATTCTGATTTTATTGTAAAATAGAGTTTATTTAAAAATATTATCAAGATGTGAGTAGGTGTTTCTCTTGGTTATTAGTTTTACGTTCGTAATGACTTTTACTGCTTAAGGAGTTCATCAACTCATAAACAGCTCTCGTTGTGTTTATGAATCAACGAAGAAAATGTTTGGGAGGTACAGTATGGGAGCGATTGAAAAAGTAAGTGGATTCGCAGGCAAGACATTTACACTTTGGGTGATCATTGTAGCTGTTCTGGCCTATATGTTTCCAGGAGGTTTCAAATGGATTGGGGGGTATGTTGTTCCACTATTGGGGATTGTGATGTTTGGTATGGGGCTAACTCTGTCAGCCTCCGATTTTAAAGAGGTATTTCGTCGACCGAAAGAGGTGGCATTAGGAGTTGTTGGCCATTTTATTATTATGCCATTGTTAGCATTTATTTTGGCTACTGCACTACATTTGCCAAAAGAGATAGCTGTTGGGGTAATATTGGTTGGGTGCTGTCCAAGTGGAACATCCTCCAACGTGATGGTGTTTTTAGGAAAGGGAAATGTAGCTTTGGCAGTTTCTATTGCATCCGTTTCGACCATTCTGGCCCCCATTGTGACACCACTGCTTATTTTGTTATTTGCAAGCAAATGGGTACATGTTAGTGTTGTTTCATTATTTTTGTCTATTGTTCAAGTCATTATTGTTCCTTTATTGTTAGGCTTTTTAATTAAGAAATTTTTCGGCAAACAAGCTCAAGCAGGAACGAAGGCTATGCCGCTTGTTTCGGTTATCGCAATCGTAATGATTGTTTCAGGAGTAGTGGCCGGTAGCCAAGCACAAATAGCCAAGACTGGATTACTCATTTTTGCTGTAGTGGTTTTACATAATGTTCTTGGGTATTGTCTAGGATTTTTCTTTTCACGATTATGTGGCATGGATTTAGCGAAACAAAAAGCAGTTGCTATGGAGGTGGGAATGCAAAATTCTGGTTTAGGGGTCGCTATTGCTTCAGCCAGTTTTTCCCCATTGGCAGCTGTCCCAAGTGCTATATTCAGTGTTTGGCATAATATTTCGGGATCCATCCTTGCGTTTATCTTTAGTAAGCTGGAAGATAAGAAAGCGGAAGAAGAAGTAAATAAAATTGCTGGATAATCATCTATTACAATTACTAATGGGTAATTGGTGAAACTATAGTGGCGCCTTACAGGTTCAAGAATCAAAAATTAACAATATCGGTTAGAATGAAAACATAGTGAATACCTACCTTGCATGAAAACGCAGAGTTAATGCCTCTGTGTTTTCATGAATTATGTTGTGGGTGTGTCAGGGCGCCAGTTGTTTCTGCTGTCTGATTAATAATAATGTAATTCCTAGATTTATTGAAATGCATATTTGTCAATAGTAGCAAAACGGATAGTCATCATGATCTAAACTAATGAAATTGATTACCTTAACAAATAAACCCACCTATTTTTATAGGTGGGGAATTATAATAATTTTTGTTAATCTGTAAAATACTTATTCGCAATCTCCTTAACTTCCTGTGGATCTAAAATAACCTCTGAATCATTCGCTTTTAAAATATCATTATACATTTTTTTGTTTTCACCATGAAGCTGATGATATTGAATAGAATTTAAGTCGATATCCTTAACCGCTAATCCCAAGCTCGCCATATCTGATTTGGTCATGTTTGTTGCGAGAAGGAAGTCAGACATGGAATTGGCAAGTGAAGGCAAATTCGTAATATTACTTGGACTTAGAGCTGATTTTGCAATTCCTTTTAATGCAGCTTCCTGCAATTGTTGTCTTCCATATTCTCCATTATTCAAGGAATAGCGTTCGTGAACTAGTTCTGTTACCATTTTTCCATCCATTTTATGCGTTCCCGCGGTAATGGTCTTGCCCTTGTTTTCTTTATACCAAGGGTGAGTCAGTTTTACATCAAATGGTACGTCTACATTCACATTTCCAACGGCATCTACCATGCCTTGTAGTCCCCAATAATTAGTTTCCAAATAATAATTAATAGGGATACCTGTTAATTCACTTATAGCTTTTACTGCAGCCTCTACACCCTGCTGTTTTCCTTTTGTAGCTTGTGTAATATATTGAACACTTGTTAATTTCGTATATCCATATCCATCCATATGCACTCTTGTATCACGGGGAATACTGAGAGCATGGTATTCTTTCTTTTTTAAATCGATATGAACAATCATCATGGAATCTGTGTGACCAGCCTTGTCACCTTTTCGTTCATCTGATCCAATTAACAAAATATTAAAAGTTGAATTACTTAATTCACTGTCCACTTTGTTGTTGTCTTTAGTATTTCCTGTTCCTACTACAGGCACCTTTTTAAAATGGTTAGAAGGCTGTAGCTGGTAATACTCATACCCACCAACTGCTAAAAGAACGACAATTATCGCTAAAATACTATATCCAAAAATTTTAAGTTTTTTCCTCTTTTTACCTTTTTTACTATCCGATCTTCCCATTAGCCCCTCCATTGCCCACAAATGTAAGCATATAAATAGTCCTATTCTATGATAGGCATGAAGATATTTTACTATCAAAATAGTAAGTTTTCAATCTCTAACATGGGGACGGTTCCAATGTTCTCTTTTTTTCTACTTGTTCTTTATCTATTTGAGTTTTCTGTCGAAAATGAAAGGTTATGAGAATTAAGTGTCGAATATGTATTCTTAAGCTACAAAGTCCTCAACTTTAGCCTATGACAACATTCTCTTTCCTTTTTTTCATCAATAGTGTCTTGGAACATCACTCACTTTTTCCATGTTATCAATATCTTTTTTATAAGGAGGTTTTTTTAATAATGACCAGTTACCAGCATCGTATTAAAGGATCTTGTGGATGCTTTGCCCAGGTAAAGGGCAGGTATATATGGTGATGGTTTGTTTGCAATATATTTATGTAAGGGAAATGAAGGAAAGAATACTTGAAGAGATGTATATTCAAAATTGGGTTACTTCGGAACAGAAAATGATTGTGGCTCCATCTCCATCATTGCAAATGAAAATCGGATCTTTTATTGACTCTATAATGGCAATTAACCAATGGAATACGAATTCGATGGATGATCGCAATGCCTCGTAAAGCTAGAGTGAAGAGTAAGACTGGAATCTATCATATTATGTGGAGAGGTGCTAATAGGCAGGAAATATTTCATGATGATGACGACTGGGTGAAGTTTCTCGATATTCTTCAAAAATACAAAGTGAAATGTGAATTGACGGTATATGCATGGTGTTTGATGAATAATCATGTACATTTACTGATAAAAGAAGGAAATGAAGATATGTCGATTACCTTGAAACGTATAGGAGTGAGCTATGTCGGATACTACAACTGGAAATACAGAACTACCGGGCATTTATTTCAGGATCGGTTCAAAAGTGAATGTGTTGAAAATAATAAATATCTACTAACCGTTGTAAGGTATATTCACCAAAATCCGGTAAAGGCAGGAATGGTGAGTAAGGCTGATGAATGGAGATGGAGTAGCTGTTGTGGATACTATGGTAAAAGTTCATATCCAAAAAACATGTTAGATAGTGAATATATTTTAAGGATATTTTCTGCAGACACTGCAATTGCTTTAGTAGGATTTAAAGAATTTAATGAGAGAAAAAATAATGATAATTGTTTAGATGAAAGTGTGTATAAAAAAAGAATATCCGATGAAGAGGCAAGGGTAGAAATTAAAAAAATGCTTGGAGAAATTGAAATTGCTCAAGTAAAGAGTTTACCTAAAGTTAAAAGAAATGAAATACTAAGAAAAGTAAAAGAAATTGATGGACTTTCATTAAGACAGGCTGCGAGAATTTTTGGGGTTTCTCTAGGTCTTATGTTTAAAGCGTAGTGGGGGAACGTAGGAACCGTCCCCATGTTCCCATGTTTTCAAGTTCATTCTTTAGCAAAAAACCACACACAAAATAAACGCGCAATAATAAACGTACAAATCAAAGATATCCAGGAAACATACCATTCCCAGTGGATGTATTGTAGGAGAGCCGTGTATCTTTCTATCATTACTTCTAGGATAGTCATTATAGAAGTAATGATCACATAATAACTTATTTTAATAAGTTTCCTTTTTTCCTCTGGATACCATACATTAAAGACGGCACATACCACTGGAAAAACGTAGTATTCAAAGGTGAAGCTCGTCCTATTAATTGAAGCAAATAAACGAATAGGATATTCCAGCAGTCCTAACTCCACGACCACTAGACCAATTAGTAAGGTGATGACCTGTTTGAACAAAAAAGCAACTACTGCAAGTCGAATTTTATTTTTGGGAATGAAGAAAATAATTCCTGTTGTTACGATGTACACGGCTAACAAAATCCACCATTCTAATCTCATGAAGTTTCCCCTCTTTCATTCTGCTTATAATGGCTTTTATCTTTATAGAACCAATTACAGCAGATTTCACTCGTGTAAAAGAGAAAACCAATGTAAATCCACATTCCATACCATGTTAATAATTTGTATTCTAATAAACCTGTATATTTTTCAAGCATACTATCAAACAAGGTGGTAGCGGTGATCCAAATAAAATAGTAGGCGAAACTATACCATAAACTGGCCCTTACTTTTTTATTGACGTAAAATATCGAAAATAATGCAGGGTAAAAAAGATAATCAATGGTAACAGGGAGATCTGTCGCTTTTGGAAACTCTCGGACAGGCGCACTTAATAAACCAAATTGAAACGAAGGCATATCACAAAGCCAGATAATAGCTTGAAACATCAAGAATGCAAAAAGGCCCCTCCGCCAATCTTTTCGTGGAATAAACAGTATAAAGCCAACAATGCCGAATAGCCACATCGCAACAAGAATCATACGTTCTATCAGCACGTGAAATTTCCCCTCCTGAGAAGCCCGATAAGATCATACCTACTATTATTAACATGTAAGGTAATTTGAAAACATACTTGTGCATATACCTAGTCCCATTTTAGCTGGCGGCACATATACTAAATGGGAAAAGTGAGGTGGAGAAGAGTGGAAAGACAAATGAGCGGAAATTTCCCAAATCAAGGCTACTATCATCACGGACAGGGGACTTATCAACCAGGAACAAGCTATCATCATGGACAGGGGACTTATCAACCAGGAACAAGCTATCATCACGGACATGGAACGTATCATCCAGGTACGGGTTATCACCATGGACACGGAACGTATCATCCAGGTACGGGTTATCACCATGGACATGGAACGTATCATCCAGGTATGGGTTATCACCATGGACATGGAACCTATCATCAGGGTACGGGTTATCATCATGGACATGGAACATATCACCCAGGCACGGGGTATCATCACGGACATGGAACATATAAGCGAGAGGGATGAGCGGAAAGGTTCCTTATTCCTAAGTGAATTATAAAAATAGGGAAGGGACCAGATTCTCCGTTCATGATGCTAGCCCCAAAAGCGATTTAAAATCACTATGGGGCCAGCATTTTACCTTTTTTGCTAGATTGTGTTTTATGATGACTCCCAATCATCATCGTCATCTTCATATTTCTTGCTATGGTCCTTTAAATAATAGATTACGTTTCTCCCTTGACTTCCTAGAGACTACATTGCGAAGTGCTTTTTTATTTTTTTTGCGGAGAAATTTTTCCCCAAAACATTAATTAAAATGCAAAAGTCCATAATGCGTAATCCACCAATAAGAATAATATTTATTCCGAAGTAGAAGCAGAAAATAGAGAAAGCTGATTTCAAGAATCGCCACTTAACGAATAAATGAAACCAGCTGATGTAATGATATATGGAAATCAGTGGGAGATGAGGAGAGCCCTATCCCAACCATCAATCTCACTCAATATTTAAAACAAGGCAATATCAATTCATAGAATTGACTAAAAAGATAGTTGTTTTTTTGGTGCTGATGGTATAATTCCAATGCTATTGCAGCTGGAGCCTGACTATCTGGTTCGCTTTGCTTGCTTATTTCATAAAGAATATCTGCTTTAAGGAGTCCGTCATAGTTTGGCTCCAGTAAGGACAGCGCCTCCTCAAAGAGATTAATTGAATCTTGGCCCACCTGACTTTTGTATTTTCCTTCTAAATATAAATTTCTGGCTTTTAGTAAATTGTTCGTCACCTTAGGTACAAGGGATTTGGTTATGTTGAAAAGTTCTTTGATAAAATCCTCTTCGCTGTTTGTTGACAAGAGTGCTCGAATTGTGAGTTGATATATGGCTAATCCTTGTTCCTGAAGCTGAGGAAGCTCGGTAATGGTACTCATGTCCTCTACGAATATGCTCTTAAGTTCATTGAAGTGTTCTTTATTTGGTTGAGCAGTTATTAAGGAGTAAGTCGTTAATGCCCATCCACGTAGAATTCCTTTTGAATCTTTCGTTTGATGGAGTTTTTCTCGGTATACAAGCAATTCGTTTACTAAATTATCAGCGTTATCCCCATGTGAAAATTGAATTAGGAGCTTGATATAATCTGTTTCCAGAGGAGGGATAATATGATGGTTGACTTGGTTAATATAACTTAATGCTTGATTAAACGCTCCAATATATAAATAAATAATGGAAAGATTAAAATAAATATTATCTCTTTCTTCCTTCAAAATAGTCGGATTGTCCCTTGAGATTTCTAAGGCTTTCCCCAATATGGCTATGCTCTTTGGTACTCGTTTTTGTGAAAAATACATACATGCTAAAGCGTTATAGGATTTCATTTTCAGCCTTAAATTATACTTATTATCAGATTCTTGAAGGACCTTGTTAAAAAATGTACAAGAATCTATATATAGCTTCGTCTCCAAAGAAAAAATGCCCGATAAATAATAATAGTCAATCATTCTTGTGGATACTTCATATTCTTCAATTTTGTTTTTAAATTGAGGTAGTTCTCTCTTTACTGCCGCCCAATGCCGTAACCCAATTAAGTCTCCTATTTTTTGATTCATATAATCCAATTCTTTAATCTTTTCATTGATCGCAGGATCGGAGAAATGTGAAATAGGGAACCCTAGCCGTTCACTGAATTTTGTTAGTTCATCAGCAGTAACAGGTCTATGTCCATTTTCAATTTGGCTCATTTTTCCTAAGGAGCAAATCCCTTTTGCTAATTCTTCTAATGTCATTCCTTTTAATTTTCTAGCTTCTCTTATTTTTTTTCCAATTGCATTATGTCTGGGTATTAGTCGATTCATGTTCTCCCTACTCTCAGGTAAAAAAAGTGTTATAGGTATATTTTATTATACACATAAATGTCGAAAATGGGATGAAAGTAATATGAAATATGAAATTTTATGTGTTTTTTTGTCAATATATGTTGAAAATTTCATTTTTATTGTTATAATCTTCATTGTGTGTAAAAAACTACTTTATTAGTATTGCTTTATTATTAGTAAAATAGTCATATTTATCGCTTAAGATTTGATGCAAAGAAAATTTTTAAGTAGATACATATTGTTTTGGAAACTTTTGAAGAGCTAATTACTAAAGGAGTTAAATAAGAATGGATCTAGATCAGAGTACTATCAAACATTTAATACAAGACCGCTTATTTTACAATGAGTTTCAACCTCTTTGGAATACTTCAGAAAATACCACCTTTGCCTACGAGGCATTCATTAGAACAAACCCGTTCACAGATCCACTAAAACTATTTTATGAAGCGCGTAATATGGGAGTTCTTTACGAGCTTGACACCGCATCCATATCCAATGCTATTAAAGAATATCCGTATGGCTATTTAGATAAATATTTGCTTTTTGTGAATGTTTTTCCTTCCACAGTAATTCATCCACATTTTCCTGAATTCATAAATGGGCTTTTACGGAATTATGAGGAAATCAAGAATAAGGTCGTGTTTGAAATCAATGAGGATTCTCAAGAAGAACATTATTGGGACGACCAACATTTTATGAATCGGTTGTCTTTCCTTAGAGATAAAGGCTTTTTTATCGCTTATGACGACTTAACTTACAATCACTCTTCTATAAGAAAGATCCATCATTTTGAACCGGATTATACAAAATTAGATAGATCTTGTTCTCATAATTTAGCTAATTCCATAGGAAAGCAAGAAAACATTGGATATTTTGTTTCTGATTGTTTTAAAGAAATGGTAGTAGTCTTAGAGGGAATTGAAACGCATGATGATTTAGTAGTGGCCAAGCAGTTAGGTGTTCCTTTACTTCAAGGATACTTCATTGCCAAACCACACCGTTTATAAAAATGCGCAGCAAATTAGTAAATGGGGTAATGTCATGACTAGGAAAAAATGGACAGATGCAGAAATTCGCTTTTTAAAAGAAAATGTGGGAAGGATGAAAATTGAAACCATCGCCCAAAAGTTACATAGATCAGAAGGTTCCATCGTCAGCAAGATGAAAAGATTAGGGATTGCTTATACAAAGAATCAGACGGGACATTTATCAACCCATCAGTTAGCAGAACTACTCTCTGTTGACCGAAATACGATTATCGGTTGGATGAAAAGACATGGGTTGAAATATACCAAGAAGGTAACACGTACAACGAAGAGCTTTTATTTTATAGATCCAATGGAATTTTGGAAATGGGCAGATAGAAATCGTGAAAAAATAGATTTTTCGAAAATAGAATGCAATGCCATTGCCCCAGAACCAGAGTGGGTAAGGCATGAGAGAAGCAAGCAAAAAGAAGAACATTATAAAGTTTGGAGTGTGAAAGAAGAGAGAGTATTGAAAATGATGGTGCTGTCTGGATATTCCTATACCGAAGTGGCGCAAAGGCTCTCAAGAACAAAAACGAGCGTACAAAGAAAGTTTCAACGAATGACTAGGAGGGGCTAAAGATGAAAACAAGCTATGTTATTTTTCGTGTTGGAGAAAATGATTATGGAATCGATATTCAATATGTCCTTTCCATTGAAAAAGTAACGGATATTACATGTCTTCCGCAAACGCCTGACTATATCAAAGGCATTACCAATGCCAGAGGACAACTGAGATGTATCATTGATTCTGGAATTCTACTATTCAACCAATCGATTGAAATCGATGAACACACACGTTTTCTCCTTTTAGATTTGGAACCATCTAATATTGCATTAATGGTCTCTAAGACAAATGAAATTTTGAGTATAGAAGAAGAGGAGATAAAGCCAATGGAGTCTATGGGGACATCAACAGATATTTTTAAAGGTGTAGCTTTATTAGATGAGAGAATGGTTTCTATTTTAGATATCGAAACGTTACTTTCGAAAATGGGTATTTTGGAAATAGTATCCTCTTCTCCTTTACAACAGATGGAGGAACAATTTGTATAAAAACGAAGGGGGGAATGTAGATAAAGCACTATTCTTTTCTAATGGAGTACAAACAATATCATGAGAGGAAGTAGTTTATGTCAATGAAGAAAATAGTATTTGGTATTGTCGTTATTGTAGCTTTAATAACGGCTGGTGTGTATCAATATATTCAGTATGATACACCTGTTAACGCGAAGGAAAATAATATCAAAAAGGTTACAAAACCTTTTAAGGTAGCATCCATCGAATTTAATCCTATTTTGAATGAGCGAGATAAAAACGTAGAAGCGTTAGCAAAGTTAACAGAAGAAGCATTTAAAAAAGGGGCGAAGCTTGTCGTAGCTCCCGAAATGTCAACGACTGGATATTACTATGCTAACCGCAAGGCTATTGAGCCATTTGTGGATACAATCCCAGGCAAAACAACCGATGTATTTGCAAAATTAACGAAAAAATATGATGCTTACGTTGTGTTTGGGATGCCGGAAGTCGATAAGAAAACCAACTTATATTATAATTCAGCAGCAATGGTGGGCCCTAATGGATATGTAGGCAAATACCGTAAAACACAAATGTGGGAAACAGAAACACATTGGGGTGCATGGGGAGATTTAGGCGTTCCTGTGTTTGATACAGAACTAGGTAAAATCGCAATTAACATCTGTATGGACTCTGCTTATTTTGAGACTGCGAGATTAGCAGGTATTCAAGGTGCAGATATTCTTGCATTTCCTACCAATTCATCTGCACAAGCGATTTCCGCGTTACCTGCACGTGCACAGCAAAATGGAATGTATATTGTCAGTGCAAACCGTTCAAATACAGAGCACGGATTCCATATGATTGGCGGAAGTGCTGTTTGGTCTCCGGAAGGACATAAGCTTGCTGAAGCACCTGTTGTCATGACAGAGAAAGAAGACGTTGACAAACCAACGATTACCTATGCAACGATTGATCCAAAGCAATACAATAATAAAAATAAAAAAGCACTGAAGGAAAGAAGACCTGAGCTTTATAAAGAGCTTATGCAATATGTGGAGCCTTGGGATTATACAAAAAATACCACTCCTCACAAAGTTGTTGCAGCTGCCCTTCAATATGAGCCTGTAATGGGGAATAAGGCAAAAAATAAAGAAAAAGTTACCTCTCTAATAGAAGATGCGAAGAAGCAAGATGCTAATTTAAATCTAGTGGTTCTTCCTGAATTATCTTTAACAGGACCAATAGATAATAAGAAAGACGCTAAAAGCTTTGCTGAAAGCGCAGATGGAGAAACGGTTCAATTTTTTGAAGATTTGGCAAAAAAATATCAAGTATCTATCGTAGCAGGACTTGTTGAAAAAGCAAACAATCACTTATTTAACTCGGCTTTCCTCATCTCACCAGATGGCAGTGTTACAGGGAAATATGAAAAAACGCATCTAAGCAAGGCTGATGAAAAATGGGCAACAGAGGGATCCTCTTTACCAGTATTTGAAACAAAGGAACTAGGTAAAATTGGTATTTTAATAGGGGAAGATGCACAATTTCCAGAAGCTTCTGGAGTGTTAGCGGTAGAACGCGCTGATACCATTGCTATTCCTTCGGCTTGGAACGGACAATATGGTGGAGAGATGGAAATCAGTAAAAAAATGTCTGTAAATCCATATCCAGATGGTTCGATGGTCACTTGGGATGCTGTCGCAATCGGTGCACAAGCATATACAGTTGTAGCCAATTATGTTGGTGGAGATCAACACTTTTTAGGCGGAAGCAGCTTGTATACCATTGATCCATTGTATGGTTTAGATCAGCCCGTTGTGGCTCCAAGTAATAAAGAGGAAGCTTTGGTAGTAAAATATGAGACGTTACAAAATGAAAATTGGTTCAACCAAGAATTGTTACTGCTCTCTAGAAGAACGCCATATTTTGTTCCTCTTATTCAAGAATAATAGAAAGGAAGGCAAGATGTGGCATAGAAATATGCCTATCTTGCTTTAATGGGTTTTTAATATGAAGAAAAAAAAGAGAATATCTTTTAAAGCAAAACTATTAGTCTACTCCCTTTTGTTATCAATCATTCCTATCATTATCATTTCCTTTTTTCTCAACAGTGAAGTACGTAATACTACGCAGAAATCTTATACAGAATCTAGCAAAAAGGAAATTAATCAAGTTGATAATGCAATTTCACTATATTTTGATACGATACATGAAAATGCAAAACTATTAGCGACCAATCCTTTAGTCAAAGGGGCGGACAAATCTATTAAATCATATATGACCGTAAAAGGTGTGGATTCAGGTCAATCCGTTAATATGACGCCTTCAAAAAATGGCAAAAAGGAAAAAGGCATATTCGATGTATTTTCTAATTTTGGTGCTTCTCATCCGAATGCGGCTTATGTATATATGGGAACGGCTGACGGGGGTTATATCCAATACCCTGAAGGACCAACTACAGCGGGCTTTGATCCGCGCGAACGTCCATGGTATAAAACAGCGATTGAGAATCCTGGTAAAGTCAATATGACAAGTGCCTATGCCGCAAATGGCTCTGATTCTATTATTGTAAGTAATGTGGTAACCATTGAGGAGAACGGTCAGCAAAAAGGCGTACTTGGACTAGACGTGGATTTGAATGGATTAACAGGTATTATCAAGGATATTAAAATCGGGAAAAATGGTTATGTTATTTTAGCGCAAGACGATGGAACCATACTTGCCGATCCGAAAAATGCAAAACTAAATTTCCAACCAATTTCTAAGTTAAATGTTCCTGAGTTAAAGAATTTGAAAAAAGATTCTAGTATTGAGGCAAAGCTTAATGGGAAGGAATATGTCTTCACGACCATTTCCTCTAAAATAAAGGGTTGGAATTATATCTCTGTTGTAGAAAAAAGTGAGTTCCTTGCATCTGCTCAACATATTACGAATATTCTTCTGATTGTAGGTGCCATTATTGCTGTCTTAGCAGTGCTTGTGTCATTTTTTATGAGTACAAAAATTACTCGTGATATTAAGAAGTTAAGTGCTTTATCGGTATCGATGTCCGAAGGAGATTTAACTCAACAAGTAACGATAAAATCTAATGATGAAATCGGAGAAACAGGGGAAAACTTTAATAAAATGGCCCAAAACTTAAAAGAGATGATTACAAGAGTGGCAGATGGCTCTCAGCAATTATCTGCAACATCAGAAGAGCTGGCTGCAAGTTCCGAGGAAAACCTTAAAGCCTCCAGTCAAATTGCGGAATCCATTCAAAGTGTTGCATCCGGTACAGATGAACAAAATGCAGAAATGAATAATGCCGTTGATATAATGAAGGAAGTGTTAGTAAATGTGGAAGGCGTTACAAGCAGTATGGAAAATGTCCGCCATTCTATTCATCAATCAGCGGAAACTGCTAGTCACGGAAGTCAAGTAGTTAACCAAACGGTTCAACAAATGGCTGAGATTGATCAAAATGTTGCATCATCTGCGGAAAAAATAAATGAACTAAAAGAGAAGTCAAATGAAATTAGTCAGATAAGTCTAATGATCCAATCCATTTCAGAACAAACAAACTTACTGGCACTGAATGCAGCTATTGAAGCCGCAAGAGCTGGAGAACAAGGGAAAGGCTTTGCCGTTGTAGCGGATGAGGTTCGGAAATTGGCAGAACAATCTAGCCAATCCGCATCCCAAATTAGTGATATTATCACAGACATTCAAAAAGGGATCAATGAATCGATGGAAATGGTAGACAAAGGTTCTGATTCCACAAAAGAAGGTCTTGTTTTAGTAAATAAAAGCGGTGCAGCCTTCCAGGATATCAATGATTCTGTTAGAAAAGTAACAGAAAACATTGCACAAGCCAGTGGATCTATGGAGAAAATGAAGGCTAGTATCGAAGAAGTCTTTACCCATTTTGAAAAAGTCTTTAAAACGTCTATTGGAGTGAATGAACATTCCCAAAATGTCGCAGCATCCTCCGAAGAAATGAGTGCATCCATGAATGAAGTATCATCGGCAGCACAAGAACTTGCCAAAATGGCATTAGAGCTTGAAGAGGTTATATCCCAATTTAAATTATAAGAGTGAACAGGGACCGGTTCCCTGGGATGAGGGGGTCCAATCCTTCATCCCATTTTTTTTGAGGGAAGAAGGGTCAGACCCTTCTTCCCTCCTCCGTTTCGAAAATCAGAAAAGGACCAGACCATCCAACTAAAAAATTTTCAAATTATTATTGAAAGTGAAAGGGGTTTCAGTTATAATTTCACTAAACCGATTTACTAATTATTTATTATTTTCTATGTAGTCTATTAGTTTTGAAGAGTAGTAGGTTAATTACATAGCTTTACTAAATTGTTTTTTTGTATTTTACTAAACCGATTTATGAAAAGGTATATTTTTTTATTATTTACTAAACCGGTTTAGTAAAAAGTTTTTCAACTTAGAAGGAAACGAAAGAAGGAGGTATTAAGATGCCACCAAGTTTTAGTGTTTTTACGATAGGGGATGCTTTGATTACCTTTAATCCGACTCAAACAGGACCGATGCGGTATGTTCCCCAATTTGATCGTAAAGTGGGAGGGGCTGAACTTAATTTCGCCATTGGTTGTGCTCGTCTCGGTTTGCATTCAAAGTGGATGAGCCGTTTAGGGAAGGATGAGTTTGGACGATACATTTATAATTTCGTACGTGGTGAAGGTGTGGATACGAAAGATGTTGATTTCGTTGAGGGATATCCAACATCTTTGAATTTTAAAGAAATTCGGGAGGATGGTTCTGGAAAGACGTTCTATTACCGCTATCAATCTCCAATTTTAACATTAACACCGAATGATATCACAGAGGAGATGTTAGAAGGGATCAATCTGGTACATATTACAGGGGTTTTTTTAGCGATTGATCCTAAAAATTTAGCGATTGCCAAACGCGTTTTAGAGATAGCAAAACAAAAAAACATAACGGTTTCCATGGATCCAAATATTCGCTTAAAGTTATGGGCTATTGAGGATGCAAGAAAAGCATATTTTGAACTCTTTCCATATGTTGATATTTTGTTGACTGGTCTAGATGAGCTCCAACTGATTCTAGATGCGTCATTAGAAGAAGATTTTATGGAATTGGCTAAACGCTATAACATTGATCAGCTTGTGATAAAAGATGGTGCTAACGGATCAAGGGTTTATTATCGTGGAATTTGGTTTGAAAAGGAAGCGTTTTCTGTTAAGCCCATAGATACGGTTGGAGCTGGTGATGGTTTTGATGCGGGATATATATATGGATTTTTACATGGTTTGGAGATGGAAGAACGATTAGAATTTGCAAATGGAGTTGGAGCCTTAGTAACAACGGTTTCTGGTGATAATGAGGGACTGCCATATTTAGATGAAGTTTGGGCATTTGTTCGTCAGGAAGCCGTTATTGAGAGATAAGTTCACAATTAACTTTAGCAATGACTAAAGTAAGGAGATGGAAAACATGACGACTATAACGGTAAAAGCAGAGGAGACCAAACGGCAAGTTATTCAGAAATTATTGATAGCAGGGGTAAATCACCAACATGCTGAGAAAATTGCCGACGTATTAGTTCATGCTGATTTAAGAAATGTGAATTCCCACGGTGTCTTGCGGACAGAACATTATATCAATCGTTTGAAAGCGGGTGGGATTAACCCTGCAGCAAACATTACTTTTCAAGCGACTGGACCTGTAACAGGGGTGGTAGATGGCGATGACGGCTTTGGGCATGTGGTTGCAGATATTGCGATGGATCATGCGATTGAAATGGCGAAGTCCAATGGTGTTGGAATGGTAACGGCAATGAACAGCAGTCATTGCGGGGCTTTAAGCTATTTTGTTCAAAAGGCAGCTGAGGAAAAATTAATTGGAATTGCAATGACACATACGGATAAAATTGTGGTTCCTTTCGGAGGAAAAGAGCAATTTCTCGGGACCAACCCGATTGCTTACGGGGTTCCAGCCAAGAGGAAGAAACCATTTATCCTCGATATGGCAACATCGAACGTAGCTTTAGGAAAAATCCTTCAAGCACGCGAAGAAGGAAAAGAAATTCCGGCAGGCTGGGCTGTAGATGAAAATGGAGCTACTGTAACCGATCCAAACAAAGTGGTTTCCCTTACCCCATTCGGAGGACCGAAAGGGTATGGCTTGGCTGTGATAGTAGATATTTTCTCCGGACTATTAGCAGGTGCAGCATTCGGTCCACATATTGGGAAAATGTATGATGATCTTGATAAGAAAAGAAAACTTGGACATTACTTCTGTGTGATAAATCCGGCTTTCTTTACGGATCCAGATGTCTTTTTAGAACAAATGGATCAGATGATGGAAGAACTGCAGCAAGTACCGCCTGCACCGGGATTTGAACGAGTTTATGTTCCTGGAGAAATTGAACAATTGCATGAGAAACGAAATCTGGAGCAAGGGATTACGATTGCTTCAAGCGTATATGAATTTTTAACAGAGAAGGTGCAGTAAATGAAAGCGGTTCAAGTTAGAAAAGCGCATGAACTTATTATTAATGAAATCGAAAAACCTCAGATTGAGAATGGAACAGATGTTTTAGTGAAAGTAAAAAGAGTAGGGATTTGCGGTTCGGATATGCATATCTATCATGGAACAAATCCCCTTGCTACTTTGCCGCGAGTGATTGGACATGAGGTTGCCGGAGAAGTCGAAGCGGTTGGACCACAAGTAAAAGGAATAAAAATTGGTGATCATGTGGTAGTGGAACCAATCCGGTATTGTGGCGAATGTTATGCATGTAGAAAAGGCCGTCCAAATGTTTGCGAAAATTTATCCGTATTTGGTGTTCACGAGGATGGCGGCATGAGAGAATGGTTCGTTTTACCAGAAAAACAGCTTCATGTGGTAGACCCATCTTTACCTTGGGAGGAGATTGTTCTTGCTGAACCTTATACAATCGGTGCTCAAGCTACATGGAGAGGTCAAGTAGAAGAAGGAGATACAGTCCTTATTCAAGGTGCGGGTCCAATTGGAATTTGCGTTCTAAAGATAGCTAAGTTGATGGGGGCTACTGTCATGATTACCGATTTGAGTGAGGAAAGACTGGCTTTTGCAAAGGAAAACGGAGCAGATGTAACTGTAAATGCTGGACGTGAAGATGTTCGTCAGCGCGTACAGGAATGGACAAATGGCAAAGGAACAAATGTGGTTATTGATGCTGTTTGTTTGCCAATGACATTCGAATTGGGGATTGATGTTGTTTCTCCTGCCGGACGGGTGGTAGTTCTTGGCTTTGATGAAAGAAAAGCAGCTATTTCACAGCTTCCAATTACGAAAGGAGAAGTAACGATTGTAGGTTCAAGATTACAAACTTACCAGTTTCCTAAAGTGGTGACGTTTTTAAATGAAGGAAAGCTTCGTCATAACGGGCTCGTCACTCATACTTACAAACTAGAGGATGTTCAAGAAGCGTTTGATTTTATCGAAGAGCATCCAGAACAAGTTCGCAAAGCCCTTATTGAATTCGAGTAAGGAGGTATATCCAATGAATAAACAATCTATCACACAACAACTAGTAGAGAAGAAAGTAGTAGCGGTTATTCGCGGTAAATCTGGCGAAGAAGCGGGCCTATTGTCAAAAGCGGCAATTGAAGGCGGTATTCAAGTAATTGAATTAACTTATACTACTCCGCAAATTGAGGAGGCTTTTAAGGCACTTCAACATACTGATGCATTGATTGGAGCAGGATCTGTATTAGATGCCGAAACAGCAAGACATGCAATTTTAAATGGCGCTAAATTTATTGTCAGCCCTTATTTTAATGATGGAGTTGCGACCCTTTGCAACCGTTATGGTATCCCATACATGCCGGGCTGTATGACGATTCGGGAAATGGGAATGGCATTAGAGGCTGGTTGTAATGTCCTTAAGTTATTCCCTGCTAATCATTTCGAGCCTTCCTTTATAAAGTCGGTTAATGGGCCATTACCAAATGTACGAATTATGCCAACAGGCGGAATTAACTTAGACAATATAAAAAATTGGCTTGATGCAGGAGCTGTTGCAGTTGGAATTGGCAGTGATTTAAATAAAGCCTATCAAAACGGCGGGTATGAAGCGGTTGTGGAATTAAGCAGAAATTATATTCAAAAAAGTGAAGAAAAAGTGGGGGTGTCATGATGAATATTACATTCAGATGGTATGGCAGGGAAAATGATACCGTTACATTAGAACAAATAAAACAAATACCTGGTGTTAAAGGAATTGTTTGGGCATTACATCAAAAACCAGCCGGAGATGTATGGGAAAAAGCAGAGATTAAAGAAGAAATCGAGTATATCCAGTCATATGGATTTCATACCGATGTCGTAGAAAGTGTCAATGTCCATGAATCTATAAAACTAGGCAATGAAAACCGCATGAAATATATTGAAAATTACAAGGAAACAATTCGTAATCTAGCGGAATTTGGCGTTAAAGTTATTTGCTATAATTTCATGCCAGTATTTGATTGGACACGCACAGAAATGTTTCATCCTTTAAAAGATGGGTCAACTGCATTGTTCTATGAAAAGGCAAAGGTAGATCAAATTGATCCGCAAGAACTTATTCAAACAGTGGCGAAATCATCTGACTTAACATTACCAGGATGGGAACCTGAAAGACTTGAACGTATTTCAGAGCTCTTTGAAGCGTATAAAAACGTGAATGAAGAACAGTTATGGGAGAACTTAGCCTTTTTCCTTCATGAGATTTTACCGGTAGCAGAGGCTTGCGGAATTAAAATGGCGATTCACCCGGATGATCCACCGTGGTCTATTTTTGGATTACCACGGATTATCACAGGGAAGGCAAGCTTTGAAAAATTAATCCAAATTTCTGATTCGCCTTCGAACGGTTTTACTTTATGTACCGGTTCTATGGGTGCCAACCCTGAAAACAACATGGTGGAAGTTGCAAAAGAATATGCTAATCGCTCGCCATTTGCTCATATACGCAATGTAAAAATCTATGAAAATGGGGATTTCGAAGAGACTTCCCATTATACACAAGATGGTTCTATTGATGTAAAAGGGGTAGTCGAGGCACTGCATAATCAAGATTATAAGGGCTATGTCAGACCTGACCATGGCCGCCATATCTGGGGAGAGGTATGCCGCCCAGGTTATGGACTATATGACCGTGCTTTAGGAATTATGTATTTACTAGGTTTATGGGATGCATATGAGGAAAAAAAGGTGGGGAATGAATCATGATTCCACTTCATCCAAATTTAAAAGATAGAATAGCAGTTATCACTGGGGGCAGCGGAGTTCTATGCTCTAAAATGGCGATTGAATTAGCTCGCCAAGGGGTGAAAATCGCTATTTTAAATAGAACTGCCGAAAGTGGAAAACAAGTGGTCAATCAGATTAGAGAGTCTGGCGGAACGGCTATTTCCCTTGTAGCAGATGTATTGGATCGGGCTTCCTTAGAAACAGCAAGAAATAGAATTGTAATGGAGTTTGGTGGAGTAGACATCTTGATTAATGGTGCAGGTGGCAACCACCCTGATGCTATAACAGGACCTGAAACGTATGGTGAAGTAATGGAAGGAAAGTCCTTCTTTGACTTAGATGAACAGGGATTTTCCACAGTATTCTCCAGCAACTTTACTGGAACATTTTTAGTAAGCCAAGTGTTTGGAAAATTACTATTACAAGCAAAAGCACCTGTTATCTTAAATTTTTCATCGATGAGCTCTTACGCACCGATGACGAAGGTTCCCGCTTATAGTGCTGCAAAAGCTTCTATTAATAATTTTACGATGTGGATGGCAGTTCACTTTGCAGAGGCTGGCTTACGGGTCAACGCGGTTGCACCAGGGTTCTTTTTAACCAAGCAGAACCGTGATCTACTGCTAAACGAGGACGGAAGCTACACCTCACGTTCTCAAAAAATTATTACGGGAACGCCAATGAAACGATTTGGACAACCGGACGACCTGCTTGGCACCATGCTTTGGTTACTTGACGAATCCTATTCAGGATTTGTGACAGGTGTAACGGTACCTGTTGATGGGGGATTTATGGCTTATTCAGGGGTATAGAAGCCTCTGAATACATCCACTTCAGTGGAGAAATTTTTAGGTTAGATTAAGGGGGGATTATATGGCGAAGATTCAACATGTCGATGAAAGGGTCTACAGTGGTGATATCAGCAAAAAAAGTTGGGTTCCCAAAGCACACCCTATATCCTGGTTAATGCTTCTTGTAACAACATTAGCAATGTTACTTTGTTCTATTGACCGGCAAATACTTCCGACTGTTCTACCGGATATAATGAAAGATTACAAGTTAAATTCAGTAGAAGCAGGGTTTTTGAATTCCTTAAACTTTGTTGGTTCTTTTATTGGAGCTATTCTTGTCGGAGTCCTAGCCGATAGTTTAGGAGGAGGCTATAGGCGTGCATGGTCTTGGATGGGAACATGTATAATCACAGCAGTAGCTGGAATCGCAACCTTCTTCTCAAGAGGAATCGGTGGGTTACAATTTTGGAGATTTATTATGGGATTTGGAACAGGCGCAATGGAGCCTGTTAACGTAGCTCTTGTAAGCGATTTCTGGCATAAGGAAAACAGAGGATTTGCAATTGGTACACATCATACTGGTCTTCCAATTGGCCAATTTGTTGGCCCTGTACTAATTGGAGCGATTTTAGCAGTAGGTACTTGGAGAACAACATTTCTTTGGATTCCAATTATCGGCATCATTATTATGTTATTGCAGGTTTTCGTTGGCACAAAAAAGAATGAACAACGTGTTTATAATTGGATTAATCAAAGGAATCTTACCTTACCTCGTGATACCAATATAACAGTTACAAAAAATCCGTTTAAAAATGCATTTGAAGCTATTAAAAACAGAAATGTCATGTTAGGTATGTCTATTAACTTTTTGTTCTTATGGACAGAGATGGGAGCAGCGACCTTCTTGACATTGCAGCTTACTTCCAATGTTGGTCTTTCTTTAGCGCACGCAGCAGTAATATCTGGTTCTTCAGGTATTACAGGATGGATTGGCCAGATTGTATGGGGGACAGTAAGTGATCATTTAGGAAGGAAATTTTCTTTAAGCATTTTAGCCGTTGGTTCAGCGGTGAGTGTTCTAGGCTGTATTTTTATTCATAGTGCAACATTTGCATGGGTTATTCTTATTATATGGGGAATTTTCCGTAATTCACCTTATCCAGTTGTATTTTCACTTGCTGTTGATTCTTCTAAGAAATCAGCTGGAGCAGGATTAGGTATCCTAATAGGTGTTAGTTTAGGTCTTTCAGGGGCTTTAGTAACCCCAGTTGCAGGATACTTTATCGAACATTTTGGGTGGACATGGAACTATATTATGCTTTCAGCTTTTAGTTTTTTAGCGTTAATTCCTATTTATTTAATTCGAGAAACAGCTGGGGAAAAAGCTTCAATGAAAGCGGAATAAGTAGAAAAGGAGAGACCGGGAATGTCTGAAGAATTGGAACTAATTGCTGATGTACAATCACTAATAGGTGAAGGACCAAGCTGGGATGCAAAAAATAATTGTCTATATTGGGTTGATATAGTAGGAAGAAAGATTTATACCTTTTATCCTGATACAAATAACATTACACAAATGGATACGGAAAAATATGTTGGCTGTGTGGTTCCAAAAGAAGATGGTGGAATTGTTGTAGCAATGCAGGATGGTTTTTACTCCAAAGAGAATGGTAATGATGAATTTACCTTACTTGCTGGACCACCTAACTATGATCCGTTCACATTTCGTTTTAATGATGGAAAATGTGATAAAAACGGTAGATTTTGGGCGGGGACTACATCCTTCTTTGAAGAAAGTACACAAGCCAAATTATATTGCCTTGATAATAATCTTTCCGTAAGAGAAGCACTGGGGAATATCATTGTTTCTAATGGACTAGGATGGAGCCCCGATAATAAAGTAATGTATTATATCGATTCTCCTAAAAGAGAAATTTATGCCTTTGATTATGATTTGAAATCCGGGAGTATTAGCAACCAGCGAGTAGTTATAGATTTTCATAGTCAAAATGCAAATCCCGATGGTATGACAGTCGATGAAGAAGGTATGCTGTGGATTGCTCATTGGGGTGGACATGAAGTGTCTAGATGGGATCCAGCAAAAGGGGTGAAAATTGATAGTATTCCAGTCCCAGTATCCAAGGTAACTTCATGTGTATTTGGGGGAAAAGAGTTGAATGAATTATATATTACAACTGCAAGAATTGGAATGGATGAGCTTCAGTTAAAAGAAGAACCTTTGGCAGGGGCATTATTTAAAATAAAGTTGAATGTAAAGGGAGTTCCTACCTATCGTTTCCGTGGATAATGTTTCACATTGCACTCTTTTAAATAAATTGTAAAGCGGTTCCAATTATAATAAAATAATCTTTAACCAAAAGAGGGGCCGGTTTATAGAAACATTATCTAACGGTTTACGAAAAAGGAATGAACGAATTGATGAAGAAAATAACCATTGCAGATGTGGCCAAACATGCCAATGTATCCAAAAGTACTGTTTCGCAATACTTGAATGAACGATTTGAATATATGAGTGAGAAAACACGAAAAAAAATTAAAGATACTATTGAAGAGTTAAACTATCAACCTAACATATTAGCAAGGAGCTTAAAGCAAAAATCTACTTTTACTATTGGAGTGGTCGTGGCAAACAACGTTCACACGTTTACCACAAATGTCATCCGTGCTATAGAAGGATATTTTTACCAAGAAGGGTTTCATATTATTGTGTGTAATGCGGACGATGAGCCACAAAAGGAAAAGAATTATATTGAAATGCTAAGAGCAAAACAAGTGGACGGGATTATTATTTTTCCGACAGGGGATAATCTCGATTTATATCAGCAAATGATCCAAGACCGTTTTCCAATCGTTTTTATGGATAGGACTATTACTGATCTTGATATTACAACCGTTTTACTTGATAACCATCTGGCTGCGAAGCTGGCTGTTGATCACTTTGTGGAAAAGGGGTATCGGAATATCGCGATTGTTACGACTTCTATTATTCGAAATATCAGTCCGCGTATCGAACGTATTCAAGGATACAGGGAAGCTCTACAGTCACATGGAATTGCTGTTAAAAATGAATATATTAAAACAGCACCTGCAGAAGAAATTTCTACCGCATTATCGGAGTTATTCTCATTAGAAACACCTCCTGAAGCGGTATTAGCTGGGAATGATAGAGTTCTTAACGAAGTATTGAGATTTATAAAAAGCCGTGATTTCAAAATTCCGGATGATGTTGCCGTAATTGGGATTGATGAAGTGCCGTATGCAGATTTTTATACCCCAACCATTACTACTGTGAAACAGCCAACAGATGAAATGGCTCACTTGGCTGCCGAGCAGCTGCTTGCCCAGATTAAACAGGAAGAGGATCGTAAGCCGGGAGTTCATCGGTTGAAACCGACATTAATCCCAAGGTTTTCCTGTTAAAGGATTTGATCTTTTATTCTCATCAACTAAATCGGTTTACTTTCGTTTCTGAAAGATTTTAAATATTAACTATATTTATGTAATAAAATGGAAACGCTTTCTGTGTTCGAGGATAATAAAATATTCATTTCAGGAGGAGTATAGATGTTTTCAAAAGGAAGAGGAGTTGTCATTCTATTCTTGTTTTTAGCAGGTGTGGTGAATTATTTAGACCGTTCTGCCTTATCGATAGGTGCTCCATTTATTAGGCATGATTTAACATTAACGGATACACAAATGGGAATCATTTTTAGTAGTTTCTCAGTTGGATATGCGATATTTAATTTTGTAGGTGGAATGGCATCTGATAAATTTGGTGCAAAGTTAACGCTATTTGTGGCAATGATTGTATGGTCCCTTTTTAGTGGTGCTATCGTTCTTGCCGTGGGATTTATCAGTATGATTGTCATTCGTGTATTGTTCGGAATGGGCGAAGGTCCTCTTTCTGCAACAATTAATAAAATGGTCAATAACTGGTTCCCGCCAAGCAACCGTGCTTCTGTTGTTGGTTTAACAAACAGTGGAACGCCTCTCGGTGGTGCAATCTCAGGACCAATCGTTGGTTTTATTGCGATTTCATTCGGATGGAGATATTCTTTTCTAGCGATTATGCTCATCGGCTTTATTTGGGCAATTTGCTGGTGGAAGTTTGTAAAAGAAAAACCAGCTGATTCGGTTTCTCCTGAAGCGGAAATTGCTGCTGCAAAAGAAATCAATCCTTCTGGTGAAAAATTCAACTTAACTTTTTACTTGAAACAAAAAACCGTTTTATTTACAGCCTTTGCTTTCTTTGCTTACAACTATATATTATTCTTTTTCTTAACTTGGTTTCCAAGTTATTTAGTGGATGCCCGCGGATTAAGTGTTAAGGACATGAGTGTAGTAACCGTAATTCCATGGATTCTTGGATTTTTAGGTCTTGCATTAGGTGGAATTGTATCCGATTTCTTCTATAAAAAGTTTATAAAAAAAGGACCTTTATTCTCCAGAAAGCTTGTTCTTGTTACATGCCTTTTCCTATCAGCGGTTTGTATAGGCTTTGCCGGTGTTGTAACCACAACAGTTGGTGCCGTAACGTTGGTAGCACTCTCAGTGTTTTTCCTATATTTAACAGGAGCCATTTACTGGGCAATCATTAACGATGTTGTTGATCAAAGCAATGTAGGATCTGTAGGCGGGTTCATGCACTTTTTAGCGAATATCGCTGGAATAATTGGACCAACCCTAACAGGATACATTGTCGACAAATCAGGTACTTATACGGCCGCATTCATTCTTGCTGGTGCCTTAGCAGTAGTTGCTTGTATAGCGGTTATTCGATTCGTACGTCCAATTATGAAAGTGGCATAATTTAGTCAATAAAAGACCAGACACACAAAATTTCAACATGTGTTCTGGTCTTTATTATTGTTGATATGTTTACAGTTTACATCGGGTGTTCTAAGTTGGGTAACCGTCGTCGTCACCTCTGAACTATACCTTACGTTTGAAGAAATATACGTTAGTGATGACGTCTGCTAGTGACAATACATGTTTTAGCAGACTCAGAATGCATTAGTTAAATGAAATGCCCTGATTTTAGGGGTTAGCAGCCATATAGTCCATCATTTAGATATATTACATGAAATAACTATTGAAAAAAGGCGAATAGGGTACCAGGTCCCTTTTTCCTCTGAAAGGCAAACGTTTTTTCACAGATAAAAATACTGGTGACCCCAAAAAAGTTTTTAATCGGCTATATAACCATGAAAAAGCAAATACCTTAACCAGGGTCTGATAATCCAGTAACCACAAGCATTTTATTTTTGTATTTTTCGGTAGCTTGCCGGGGTCATGTTCAGATACTTTTTAAAAATGCGATGAAAATGAGACACACTTTCAAAACCACATATTTCGGCAATTTGTGAAACCGTGTAAGAAGTGGATATTAAAAGTTCCTTTGCTTTAATTACTCTTTTTGTATTCAAATACTCAATTAAACCGATTCCGACCTTTTGCTTGAATACTCTGCTAAAGTGGGAAGTGCTTACTAAAGATTTATTGGCCAATTCAGTCAAGGATAGAGATTCATCTAAATGACTATTTATATAAGCTAAGATGTCGATAATCCAGTCGGAATGATATACTTTATTGTTTTCTTTCGTTTTTATACGAATGCGGTATAAATCAAGAATAATCTGGTGCATCATCATTAAGCATGCATGTTTAAACCCTGGTTCCGCGTGCATCCTTTCTTGATGAATGGCAAATAGTTGTTTTTCCATTTTTAGCTGTGCGTCTGATGGTAAGGAAATTTGATAATGATTAAACTTCTTTGTTTCCTCGAATAAATGGACATATGAAAAAAACTCATCTACTAGATTGTTATAAAGCAGGGTGGGGCTAAAGAAGATAATCGTGGATGTTACGGGATTATCCTTATCCGGCATTGCCCTGTGAATCGTATTGTTTGGAATGAGAAATACTTCTCCTTGCTGCATATGGTAAAATTCATCCCCGATAAAAAAAGTCCCCTTGCCGCTGTAAACATATACAATTTCATAATAATCGTGAACATGATTGGATAATTCCCGTTGTGGGCTTTTTTTGTCTTTATAAATAAAGGAAAATGGAAAAAGCGCATCTTGATTGGATACCTTTTGAATGTTTTTCATCTGTTGATCACCTAGTAATTATTATATCAAAAATGAGCACAATCACCACAAAATATGCGATTTGTATTTCATTTCTTGATGATAAAATAAATCATGAATGAAAGGGCTTTCTTATTAATGTTATAGAAACGGAGGGGTCGAATATGAACAAAATCGTCCAATTACATGTTAATGATGATGTAGTTATTTGCTTACAGGATATATATAAAGGGGAGAATCTCGAGATTCCTGGAGTGAAAAATATAGAGGTCAAAGATGATATTCCGAAAGGGCATAAGATTTTAGTGAAGCCTATAAAATCCGGAGAAGATGTTTTAAAGTTTGGGTATTCCATTGGAAAAGCCAAAAGAGATTTAACCGTTGGGGAATGGGTTCATACTCATAATTTAGAATCAGGATTAAAGGGAATTTTAGAGTATTCCTATCAGCCTGTTAATCATGAGGTTTCCACTGAAAATGTCCAACATACTTTTCAAGGATATATCAGGGAGAATGGAGAAGCAGGAATCCGAAATGAGATATGGATTATTAATACAGTTGGATGTATTAATAAGACTTGCGAGATCCTAGCTAAAATGGGAAATGAACAATTTAATGGCCGCAATATTGACGGGATTTATCATTTTCCGCACCCATACGGATGTTCTCAATTAGGGGATGACCTTTCCAATACGCAAAAACTTTTGGCAGCCTTAGCCCAGCATCCAAATGCTGCGGGTGTACTAATAGTAGGATTAGGATGTGAAAATAACCAAATTGAGGCATTTAAAGAGGTAATCGGTGATTTTTCTCCTAATCGAATAAAGTTTTTAAAGGCGCAGGACGTGGAAGATGAATTAGAAAGTGGGCTATGTTTACTAGAAGAATTAGTAGAGTATGCGGAACAATTTGAGCGTCAGCCTGTCCCAGTATCGAAATTGAAAGTTGGACTTAAATGCGGCGGATCGGACGGATTTTCTGGTGTTACGGCAAATCCATTGGTAGGTGCTGTGTCTGATCTAATTGTATCAGAAGGCGGAACAACAATTTTAACAGAGGTTCCAGAAATGTTTGGAGCTGAAACAATCTTGATGAATCGAGCGCAGGATGAAGAAACTTTTCTTAAAATTGTTCAATTAATCAATAATTTTAAGGAATATTTTATGCGTCACAATCAAGAAATCTATGAAAATCCATCCCCGGGAAATAAAGCGGGGGGCATCAGCACGCTAGAGGAAAAATCACTTGGTTGCACACAAAAAGGTGGGCATGCACCTGTGGTAGATGTTAGTCCTTATGGAGAAAGAGTAAAAAGAAACGGGCTAAATTTGGTGAATGCTCCTGGAAACGACTTAGTCTCCGTAACAGCCCTTGCCGCAGCTGGTGCCCATATTGTGTTATTTACCACTGGAAGAGGAACTCCATTTGGAGGACCAGTTCCTACGGTCAAAATAGCAACGAACTCAGACTTGGTAAAACGCAAAAAACATTGGATTGACTATAATGCCGGTCAGCTATTAGAAGGTCAAACAATGGATGACTTGAAGGATGATTTATACCAATACATCCTTGCCCTTGCTTCCGGAGAAAAACAAACCAATAACGAACGCTTCGGATTCAAAGAAATTAGCATTTTCAAAGAAGGTGTAATCTTGTAACGGAGGGACAGGTCCCTTTTTCCAGATCATTAAATACCCGGAACTTTACGGTTCAGCATAAGGAGTGTAATTATTATGAAAGCAATTGTGTGTGAAAATCCTAAACAATTTAAAATGATAGAGGTTGAACAGCCTGTACTTCAAGAAGGAGAAGCGCTTATTCGGGTTCAGCGTATTGGTATTTGCGGAACCGATATTCACGCATATAGCGGCAATCAGCCTTTTTTCACCTATCCACGTATACTAGGACATGAATTATCGGGATATATTGACTCGATTCCAAAAAATGACTCGGGATTAAAGGCAGGTGACCAAGTAGCGATCATTCCATACATCGAGTGCGGGGAATGTATTGCCTGTAAGAGCGGAAAACCTAATTGCTGTACGAATATAAAAGTAAAAGGCGTACATATTGATGGTGGAATGAGTGAGTGGATGACGGTTCCAGTCGATCATTTAGTAAAAACGGAGGGATTGACATTGGACCAATCGGCGATGATTGAACCTTTGAGCATCGGTGCTCACGCAGTTAGAAGAGCTGCTATTCGAAAAGGAGAATTTGCGCTGGTAATTGGTGCTGGTCCGATCGGGTTAGGAGTTATGGCATTTGCAAAGAAACAAGGAGCAAAAGTAATTGCTATGGATGTAAATGACGAACGGCTCGCATTTGCACGAGAGTGGGCACATATTGATGGAACAGTTAATGCATTAGAGGAACCTTTAAAAAAACTTGCCGAGCTGACGAATGGAGACATGCCAACGGTAGTATTTGATGCAACTGGTAACGCAAAGTCTATGACCGATGCTTTTAACTATTCTGCTCACGGTGGAAAATTAATTTTTGTCGGATTAGTAAAAACTGATATTTCTTTCCATGATCCTGATTTCCATGCAAAAGAGCTGACTTTAATGGGAAGCCGCAATGCTACACGAGAGGACTTCAGGTATGTGGTAAATGCAATAAACGAAGGATTAGTAGATCTAAGTAAGTATATTACTCATCGCGCCAAGTTTGATGAGATGATGGAGCTATTCGAAGGATGGTTGGATCCCGAAGCAAAAGTGATAAAGGCAATTGTGGAACTTTAAGATTAAAAGTTTATAAGGAAAGGTTATTATACGATGAACAATATTCACTCGCCATCAAACCTTCTTCAGTATAAGAGGGAGAATGTAATAACAGAATATAGTGGACAGGATTATCCAGTAAAAGTATTGCAGATTGGAGAAGGAAATTTTCTGCGCGGTTTCTTCGATTGGATGATACATGAATGTAATAAACAAGGGAATTTCCAGGGTAGTATTGTTGTAACTCAGCCAAGGTCGTCCGGGAAAGCTATGATAGAGAAATTAGCGCAGCAAGATGGGCTATATACCTTACTCATACGCGGATTGCAAAATGGGGAAAAAATAGAACATAAAGAGATTATTTCTGTTTTTTCAAGAGTTTTAAATCCATATGAAGAATGGCAGGCATTTTTGGAAATTGCATGCAGCCCAACGTTGGAATTTATTGTATCTAATACGACAGAAGCTGGTCTTTCTTATCAGGCATACACTTGGAAAGAGGGGGAACCAATAGCATCCTTTCCGGGAAAACTTACCGCCTTTTTATATAAGCGTTATACGCATTTTAATGGGGATCAGACAAAAGGACTCGTGATTCTCCCATGTGAGCTATTGGATAGAAACGGTGATCTTTTAAAGCAGTATGTTTTGCAACATAGTAAAGATTGGCGGTTGCCATCTGACTTTATGGACTGGGTAGAACGCGATAATCTGTTTTTAAATTCCCTTGTGGACAGGATTGTTACAGGTTATCCTAAAAAGGAATCGGAAAGCTTGTTTGTTGAGTGGGGATATAAAGATTTATTGTTGAATACTGCTGAACCGTATCACTTCTGGGCAATTGAAGGTGATCCGGAGTTGGACCAGAAGCTTCCGTTGAAAAAATCTGGTTTAAATATAGAGTGGGTGCAAGACTTAACTCCATACCAAGTAAGGAAGGTCCGAATATTAAATGGATCCCATACTTTCATCGCTCCGCTTGGAATTTTATACGGGATTGATACAGTGGGGGAATGGATGTGTCAAGTTGAAACACATCGATTCCTTCGTGAAACGGTGGAGCAGGAGATTATTCCTTCACTGGAATTTGATCGTAAAGAAATGATGAATTATGCGGAAAATGTGTTTGAGAGATTTATGAACCCATTTGTTCAACACCGTCTTGAGGATATCTCATTAAATAGTATCTCAAAATTTAAGGTTCGTTTGCTTCCTACCATTGAAGCTTTTTATGAAAAGAATCATGGACTTCCTGATAATGTAGTACGTGCATTTGCAGCACTGATTCGCTTTTATCAAATAGAAAAAGTGAAACAAAATTATGTAGGGAAACGATTTAATGGGGAGCCTTATTTTGTACAAGAGCATGAACAAACACTGTCTTTTATTTGTGAACAATGGTCTTTATATAAGAAGAAAGAGTTATCTCTTCAAAATCTCATAGAGCAATTTTTGGGAAATCAGCTATTTTGGGGTAAGGATTTAAATCAAATCGAAGGACTTTCAAGTAGTATATATAATCATTTGAAAGAAATGATTTAAAAGTAGGACAGTTCTGCTGCTTTATAAGTAGTAGAACCGTCCTTTTTTTATAAAGATGGGAATCAGGGTCGGGTCCCTCATCCCACTGGGATGAGGGACCTGACCCTGATTCCCTAAAACATGATTTTAAAAAATTGTTGCATGATATGTATTGGTTAATTATAATACAAGATATAACAAATAAAAACGCTTTCAAAAGGGATGGAGGTGAAATTTGTGAAAGTGGCAGGGATGAATATTACGTTTAAGCATTATCCGTTTTCGTATTTTTTAGATAGTATGGAACAGCTTGGTATCAGTAGTTTTGAATTGTGGGCAGGGGAACCGCATTTATATGTTTATCGAAATGCCTTGGAAAGCATAAGGAGAATTAAAAAGGAAGTGAAATCGAGAAACATGGAAATTGTATGTTTCACTCCTGAACAATGTATTTATCCTTATAACATTGCTGCTTCAGATTCTCATTGGAGAAAAAGGAGCGTTGATTATTTTTTGGATAATATGTACGCTGCCCTGGAGTTAGAAACAAGTATGATGCTGATCACTTCCGGAATAGGAGACTTTTATCTTCCACACGAGGAATCTTGGAAATATGCATGTGATTCTATTTATCAATTATCAAAGATTGCTGAAAAAGAAGGAATGACTCTTGCATTGGAACCATTAACACGATTTGAGTCTAATCTAGTAATCGATAAACTAGGGGTAAAAAGAATGATAGAAGAAATTCAGTCATCTTCTTTAAAGGGAATGATCGACACGGTAGCAATGCAATTGGCAGGTGAAACTCCGGAGGATTATTTTTATATTCTACCAGAATTATGTCATTTTCATTTAATAGACGGTGATGGTGAGTCAGATGCCCATTTGGGTCTAGATGATGGAATTTTACCGTGGAGGGATTATTTAAAGAATCTTCAAGATCATCAATATAAAGGATACTGTACCTTAGAAATTATGGGGTCAAGTTATTATCAAGATCCACAACAAGTAATCCGGAAATCTTACGAGAAAATAAAAGAATTCGGAGTCATATAATCTAAACGTGGAGGAACTCTTATGGGGAATAGTACACTTACACGAAAACTCGGTTTTTGGTCAGCTTTAGCAATCGCAGTTGGTACTACAATAGGCTCAGGTATATTCGTTTCATCTGGTGATGTTGCAAAGGCAGCGGGAACGCCATCCGTCTCTATTTTAGCTTGGATAATAGGAGGACTTATTGCTATTCCGCAAGTAATGGTACTAGCGGAATTATCCACTGCTTACCCTGAAAATGGAAGCGGTTACGTTTATCTGAATAAAGCGGGATGGAGACCACTAGCTTTTTTATATGGGTGGGCTACGTTTTGGGCATTAGATCCACCATCTATTTCTATTATGGCACTTGCTATCGTCTCTTATTTGTCTAGCTTTTTTCCTTTCTTTTCAGGGATAGCTGGAAAGTTATTGGGTGTCGCTATTATTCTAGTTATTACTTCTATTCATTATCGAAGTGTAAAGGAAGGGGGACTTTTCCAGATTATTATTACTGCCGTTAAAATCATTCCCTTTCTTATAGTCATTGTTTTGGGATTTATGTATATGAAAGCAGGAAACTTTTCCTATACTCCAGCACATGGTGGTGCTGTCAAAACGAGTTTAATTGGAGGTGTTTCCGCCACTACTTGGGCCTATACGGGCATGGCAGCCATTTGTTTTATGGCAGGGGAGTTTAAAAATCCTGGGAAAAATCTCCCGCGTGCACTGATTAGTTCTGTCTTTATAGTCATGGGATTATATACTCTATTAGCAGTTTGTGTAATCGGTCTTATGCCTTTTGATAAGTTGATTCATTCACAAGCTGCAGTATCAGATGCCGTTAAATTTATCCCTGGTCTATCCCATATTGCATCCTCTTTCGTAGGAATAACAGCCATAATTGTAATATTGGGATCATTGAGCTCTTGTATTATGTTTCAGCCAAGGTTGGAATATGCCATGGCAAAGGATGGTCTATTTTTCCAACGTTTTGGAAAGGTGCATCCTAAATACGAAACACCAAGCTTTTCGATTATTGTACAAGTTACCTATGCATGTATCCTTGTCTTTTCTAGTAGCTTAACAGCATTGCTTGGATACTTTACGCTTATTCAATTGGTAATTAATATCTTGGACTTTGTCGCTGTATATAAGTGCCGCAAAAGGGATGATTATCAACCAATTTATCGTATGCCAGTTTGGAGAATTACCACTATATTGGCCATCCTTGGAGCTTCATGGCTAGCATGGGGAACGTTCACTTGGGCACCTTGGCAAGGAATGCTAGCAGCATTTATAGTAATTGCCACTGGCCTCCCAGTCTACTTTTACTGGCAGAAGAAATATGGGAAAAAGGGTCAGGTCCCTCGTCCCACTGACTTTTCGGTATAAAAAACATTTGTAAAATATGTAACACCTTGTTATAATACAAGACATAACAAATAAATAGGGTTTGAGGGTCAGGTCCCTCATCCCAAGCTTTGAAGAGAAGTAGATCTGCGTAAAACTAAAACTAAAAATGAAAATAAACTGGAACGAGGGACCTGACCCTCTTTCCCAGTTCCGGGATGAGGAGAGAGTCCTTACGTCCTACAAGGAGGAGACACTTATGCTAAAATTTGATGAGGAATTATTTCTTAGGTTAGTAGAAAAAGAGGGACTTCAGTTTAGAGGTCAAATTGAAGAAATAGTGGATACTATTTCTAATAAGGGATACAGCAATATCTTTCTTATCGGTGCAGGTGGAACGATTGCAATGATGTATCCTTATGAATACATATTAAAATCTAATTCTACCATTGATGTTCATGCAGAAATTGCAGCTGAATTTTTGGTCATGAATCATAAACACTTTACTAAAGACTCTGTTTGTATTTTTGCTTCTGTTTCGGGGACAACGAAAGAAACACTAGAGGCGGCAGCCTATTGTAAGGAAAAGGGAGCTACGACCATTGCACTTGTTGCAGAACCAGATACTCCATTAACAAAGATGGTTGACTATTGCATCACTACTGGTTCTGAAAAGCATTCCTTTGATACATTCTTTATGCTACTTTATATGTTTGTATTTCGTTTCATGTACAACCGTAATGAATTTCCTCAATATGACCAATTTACGAAGGAAGTTTCGTTATTGCCAAGAGCGATCTTAAACGCAGTGAAAGCATTTGATAAAAAAGCTGAAGAATTTGCTATTAAACATAAAAATACGGATTATCATATGTTAGTAGGATCTGGTAATCTATGGGGCAACACGTATTCCTATGCAATGTGCATATTAGAAGAAATGCAATGGATCCATGCAAAATCCATTCATGCTGCCGAATTCTTCCATGGCACGCTTGAAATGGTTGTAGAGGACACAAGTGTGGTTTTATTAAAAGGGGAAGATGAAACAAGGCCTCTTATGGATCGTGTTGAAAGATTTGCGGAAAAAATCACGAAACAGCTGACGATTATTGATACGAAAGACTTTGCGATGGAAGGAATCAGCGAGGAATTTAGAAAACACTTTTCAGTCAGCATTAACTGGGCGGTTCTTAGCAGAATCAGTGTATACCTTGAAAGAGAAAGAAATCATTCATTAGACCTTCGCAGATATTATAGAAAAATGGAATATTGATTGATTGGATGAGCACTACTTTGGTAGTGCTTGTTTCCGTAAAATTATCATAAAAGGAGGGGCATGGAATGAAAGTTGTTACAGTCGGAGACAACTGCATGGATGTTTACCTATCTAGCGGACAAGCATATCCCGGGGGAAACCCTGTAAATGTTAGTGTTTATTTACGAAATTTAGGTGCAGAAACCGCATACGTCGGTTGGGTTGGATCAGATCAATATGGAGACATAATGATCAATTCGATTCAAAGTAAAGGAGTAGATATTTCTCATATATCAAAAAAGGAAGGAAAAACAGCCACTACCCTTGTAGAGCTGGTGAATAATGACCGTCAATTTGGTGACTACGATGAAGGTGTAATGGCAACATTTAAATTATCGATGGAAGACATAGAGTTTATCCAATGTTATGATTGCGTACATGCCGCTATCTGGGGACATGCAGAAGAGTATTATCCTATTTTTAAAGAAAAAGGATTGGTAACCTTTTTTGATTTCTCTGATAAACTGGATCATCATCTTGTCAAAAGATTACCTGCTTTTGTTGACTATCCTTTTTTTTCCTATACAGAAGATGATGCATTTATTAGAAATTTTTTAAAGGAAGTGCAGGCATTAGGATCCAAAGTTGCAGTGGCAACATTAGGAGAAAAAGGTTCACTAGCGTATGACGGGGAACAATTTTATACCGGTGGAGTGGTTAAAACAGAGGTTGTCGATACAATGGGTGCAGGAGATTCCTTTATAGCAGGTTTTATTTATGGAACACTGGAGGGAAGTTCTATTCAAGAGTGCCTGAAATTGGGTGCTGAGGCTGCTTCTAAAACGATAAGATATTTTGGTGCATGGTGACGGAAATTGGGAATCAATGTATAATAGGGTATATAACCATTGATGGAAAAGGACGTATTTAGATGAAATTAAATCCTTCAACCCCGCAGCCATTATACATGCAGATTCGGCAAATGTTAAAGAATGATATTCAAAGCGGGAAGTATCAACCAGAAGAACAAATTCCAACAGAGGCAGAGCTTTGTGAAATTTATAACGTAAGCCGGATTACTATTCGTAAAGCTATTGAAGAACTGGTGAAAGACGGTACATTGACTCGTATCCCACGTCGGGGGACCTTTGTTGCCACGAATAAGTTTCATAATGAATTGTTATCTGTAAGCGGTTTCTCTGAGTTTAGTCATCAGCTAGGTATGATACATAACTCACGGATTTTACGCAGTGAGGTAATAGCTGCTACAAAGGAAGTAGCAGAACGGCTGAAAGTAGAAGAAGGCAGTCCCATTCTCGAATTGGAACGGCTAATGTATGTAAACGATCGTCCACTTTTCTACGATATAGCCCATTATTCATTAATTCACTTTCCGAATTTGGAAAAGAAAATTGTGGGGGATGAATCAACCTATAAGATTCTTCACGAAGAATACGATACGGAAATTGTCAGCAACGATAAGATTATTGATGTAATCGGAGCAACTGCTGAATATGCTAAATTATTAGAATGCGATATTGGCGTAAATCTGTTTCGAATTTTAAAAATAGCTTTTGATTCAAACGATGAACCTGTTCACCTCTCCACTTTTATGTGCGAGACGAACAAGGTCACGCTAACTGTCCATCGTGCAAAATAGATGGGATGAGGGATCTGTCTGGTCCCTCGTCCCATTTAACTTTAATCCTTTCTAGGAAAACAAAATCTAATAGCTAAAGATTTATTGACTCTAGCAAGTGAAAGGTTGAAACAATAAACCTTCCCCCTCAACCCAAGAATAAAAAATGGGAAAAGGGACCTGACCCTGTATTCCAGGTTCTAAATACCCAGCTTTCACTAGGGATTTTGTATGAATTTTCTAAGCTTGTGTTTGTTGTTGTAGACAGATATTTCTGAATATAATATGCTTTTAATATCACTTATTAAAGTAATTTTAAAAAGTGGTGATTGTTTTAATGGATCTTTATTTATCTAGATACTATCTATTTATGACCTGATGGAGGTGAGTGTGTTTTTTTATTCCAAGCACTTTTTCAAGTTACTTTAAAAAGTTGAAAGGAGCAGGTGGTATGGATAAAAAGCCAGTGAAAACGATTCTATTAAGTGCATTATCGCTTGTACTGATGACCAGTGTTCCCATCATGCCAAAACCTGCAGTACATGCTGCAAGCAATGATCCGACTGCAACACCGAAAACAGATTTCTTCACCTCATTCGAGAAATCTGACCCGCAGCTTAATTGGGTGAATACTGTAGAAACAGATAAAAATGGAGAGAAAATGACCGAGGGAATTGATGGAAATGTAAAGCGTGATTCCATTCTTGGGGATATCACCGATAAGGTTGTGGAAGTAAATGCAAACGCTAACAATCCGCCGAATGAAGTGGATACGAAATTAATTGATGGGGATTCCGCAACAAAATGGCTCGCTTTTGAAAAAACAGCAAATATAGTGTTTAAATTTTCTGAGCCTGTGACGATTGTGAAGTATGCCCTTACCTCTGCAAATGATTATGATGGCAGGGATCCTCAAGATTGGACTCTTTATGGTTCTAAAGATGGTTCCACTTGGACAGCTTTAGACTCAAGAAAAGGCGAAGATTTTAAAGAGCGTTTCCAACGTAAAATATACGATTTTGCGAATACAACTGCTTACCAATATTATAAAGTCGATATTACCAAGAATTCCGGTGACAGTATTACCCAGCTTGCCGAGATTGCTTTTTCAAATGGAATTGAGGTTCCAGATCCGCCGCCGGGAGACATGAAGTCACAAATAGGGAAAGGACCAACATCCTCCTACACGGCAAAAACTAATGTAGGTTGGACAGGACTAGGTGCCCTAATGTATTCCGGAACCCATCTTTCCAAAGGTAGAGCTTATTCCTATAACAAAATATATGATGTTGACATTCCAGTAACGAAAAATTCAGAGCTCTCCTATTACATCGCCCCAGAATTTACAGACAAAAATCATAATGACTACTCCAGCACATACGCATCCATAGATTTAGCCTTTTCAGATGGAACCTATCTTCATGATTTAAAAGCAACAGATCAGCATGGGGTCGGATTGAACCCGCAGGACCAAGGAAAGTCAAAATACTTATATGTGAACCAATGGAATTTTATCAAATCCAGGATTGGGGACGTAGCTGCAGGCAGAACGATTAAAAGAATTCTTGTTGCTTACGATAATCCGAATGGACCAGGTGCTTTTAGAGGAAGTATTGACGATGTAAAAATTGAAGGAAATCCGGTTGCGGAAAAATATGACGCGCTTTCTGATTATGTCAATATCCTAAGAGGTACACAGTCGAACGGTACCTTTTCACGCGGAAATAACTTCCCTGCGGTAGCACTTCCGCATGGTTTTAACTTCTGGACACCAACTACCAATGCGGGTTCAGACTGGATTTATCAATACAATGAGAGTAATAACGCGGATAATCTGCCGCAACTTCAGGCATTCTCTGTCAGCCATGAACCAAGCCCATGGATGGGAGACAGGCAAACCTTTCAGGTGATGCCATCTGATTCTAGTGCGGATAAACCGAATGCAAATCGTTCGGCACGCGCCTTAGCTTTTAAACATTCAAATGAAATTGCGAAACCTTATTATTACAGTGTAAAGTTTGAGAATGGAATCCACACGGAAATGACACCGACAGATCATGCTGCGATGTTTAAATTTACTTTCAGTGGGGATACCTCTAATCTGATTTTTGACAATGTAAACAATAACGGCGGACTCACACTTAATCAGGAAACGGGCGAGGTTACAGGCTACTCCGATGTAAAAAGCGGCCTATCAACTGGAGCGACTAGGCTTTTTGTATATGCAAGATTTGATAAACCTGTTGTAAAAAGCGGAAAGCTAACAGGTGGCGGTGGAAACAATGTAACCGGATTTGTTCGCTTTGATACCTCTAAAGAAAAGGTAGTAACAATGAAGATTGCTACTTCCTTAATCAGTGTTGATCAAGCTAAGAAAAATTTAGAACAGGAAATTGGCTCGAATGATACATTTAATAGTTTAAAAGACAAAGCGCAAAAACAATGGGATCAGCAGTTAAGCATTATTGAAGTGGAAGGGGCAACGGAGGATCAGTTAGTAACCCTTTACTCCAATATGTACCGCTTATTCTTGTATCCAAACTCAGCCTATGAAAATGTTGGAACAAAGGAAAATCCTGAGTACAAATATGCAAGTCCATATTCGACAGCAACTGGGCAAAACTCAGAAACGAAGACTGGTGCAAAAATTGTGGATGGAAAGACCTATGTCAATAATGGTTTTTGGGATACGTACCGAACCGCTTGGCCAGCATACTCTTTATTAACCCCGACGATTGCTGGGGAATTAATTGACGGATTTGTTCAGCAGTATCGGGATGGAGGCTGGATTGCACGATGGTCTTCACCAGGTTATGCAAATCTAATGCCGGGAACAAGTGCGGATATCGCGTTTGCGGATGCCTATTTAAAAGGTGTTACGAATTTTGATGTGCAGAGTTTTTATCAATCAGCCATTAAGGACGCTGAAGTGGTAAGTCCGAACGCAGGAACCGGACGCAAAGGATTAACAACATCTATATTTGATGGATATACCAATACATCAACTGGTGAAGGCTTGGCATGGGCATTGGATGGGTATATCAATGATTTCGGTATTGCCAATCTTGCCAAGGCACTAAGTAAAAAAGCAGATAAGAACGATCCATACAAGGAAAACTATGCAGCAGATTATCAATATTTTATCAATCGTGCCCAAAACTATGTGAATATGTTCAATCCGGCTATTGGATTTTTTAACGGACGAACAGCAAATGGAGCATGGCGTTCTACTGCAGACAATTTCAATCCGGCAGTCTGGGGTTACGATTATACAGAAACCAATGCTTGGAATATGGCGTTCCATGTTCCGCAAGATGGGCAGGGGCTAGCCAATTTATATGGTGGGAAGGAAGCACTTGCTGCAAAACTCGATGAATTTTTTAACACACCGGAAACTGGTCTAAATCCTGGATCCTATGGCGGAACCATCCATGAAATGAGAGAAGCGCGGGACGTACGTATGGGCATGTTTGGTTTCAGCAACCAGCCAGCACATCATATTATTTATATGTATGATTATGCCGGTCAGCCTTGGAAGACCCAGGAATTAGTTCGCGAGGTTCTTAATCGCTTATATATCGGAAGTGAGATTGGTCAAGGATATGCTGGGGATGAAGACAACGGAGAAATGTCCGCTTGGTATATCTTCAGTTCACTAGGATTCTATCCTTTGAAGATGGGAACTCCAGAATATGCCATCGGTGCACCTTTATTTAAAAAGGCAACCGTTCATCTTGAAAATGGAAAATCCATCGTAATCAATGCACCGAACAATAGCAAGGAGAACAAATACGTGCAAGGTGTGAAGGTGAATGGAAAAGAATACAGTAAAACTTCTATCCAACATGCCGATCTTATGAAGGGGGCAGTCATTGATTTTGATATGGGATCTAAACCTTCGAAATGGGGCAGTGGAAATGAGGATGCACCAAAATCCATTACTTCCAGCGCAACAGATGGTACAACATTAAAAGCACTGCCTTTACGAGATATGACGGATCATTTGTTGGCTGATGGCAAAGGGACAGTTTCAAGTAAGGGTGAGTTATTGTTTGATAATAATTCCAATACACAGGTAACATTGGATAGCAAGTCGCCTACGGTAGATTATCAATTTAAAGAAGGCAAACGATTGGTGAAAATGTATACTGTAACATCCTCTAGTTCAGGGGCAGAAAAGGATCCAAAATCCTGGGTACTAAAGGGCTCTAATGATGGAGAGAACTGGACTGTGCTGGATGAGCGGAAGAACGCAACCTTCCAGTGGCGCATATATACAAGAGCATTTGAAATAAAGAATCCTGGCAAATATTCTTATTATAAACTTGAAGTCACAGAAAATGGTGGAGCAGATAACACCTCTGTAGCAGAACTAGAGTTGCTTGGTTATGATGATTTAACATCCGACTATGAATCTGTTCAAAAATTAATCGATGATATGAAATCAGAAAAAGAAATCAAAGGGCCAATAGTTGTCCAATTAACCAACAGTCTAAAAAGCTCGCTAGATCATTATAAAAAAGAGCATAAAGATCAGGCTATCAAACGCCTTGAAGATTTCATAAAACATTTGAACAATAAAGGTTTGGAGGACAAGATCTCTGCAAAAGCTAAAAAGGTTTTATCAGCGGATGCTAATCAATTGATGGTACTACTAAATCGGGAGTAGTGGGAAAGAGGGTCGGTTCTCCTTTCCCATTTAAGTGGATACAGGGTTGACTCTTCCATCCACATTTTAAAGTAAACATTAAGAACGATGGGGACGGTTTTTTAGCTTCATTTGTATGGAAGCAAAGAACCGTCCCTCATTTCTTATGGTATGATCATCATTAACCAAAACACATAAGAGGTAGGAACAATGAAAGAATATGTGGAGCAAATCCTGAGAAATGTAAACACAACAAAGGTTCTTGATTTTATTAGAAAGAGAGTAAGAGTGACAAAGGCTGAATTGGCGGAAGAAACTACCTTAACCTTTGCAGCAATTTCCAATATTATTAATGGTTTATTGTCTGCGGGAATGATAAAAGAATGCGGTGAGGGAGTTTCGAGTGGTGGGAGAAAGCCACTACTATATGAATTAAATTCCGAGGCATTATACGTTGTAGGAATTGATGTTTCCATTGATGAACAAATCAGATTCGGTTTATTTACATTCAATACGATTTTAGTGCATGAATTATGCATGGAACCACCTGATGTAAAAGGCCCGAAAGAATATATTCAAATTATAAAAAAAGGTTTTAACTCCCTTTTAGAAAAAGGAAAAATTGATGATGAAAAGATTCTAGGCATTGGTGTTTCCATTCCAGGACCTATTAATTCATCCACTGGAGAGGTTGTTTCCCCTCCCAATTTGCCTCTTTGGAGAAATGTCCCATTAAAAAGAATGCTAGAAGAAGAACTTCATATTCCTATTAAAATAGAAAAGGATGCTAATTTATCCGCTTTAGGAGAGAAATGGTTTGGTGCGGGAAAAGAAGTAAATAATTTAATTTATCTATTCGTCGGAGAAGGGATTGGAAGCGGTGTAATTTTAAATGGAACATTGATTGGAAATAGTGAAATTGGACATTGTACCATTGACAGTGCCGGTCCGCGCTGTAATTGTGGAAACTATGGATGCTTAGAACTAAAAGCTTCAGGATTAGCAATTGTGAAGAAGGTTAAGGAAGGCCTGCAACTAGGTTATCCATCTAATTATCCTTATCCAAGTAGCGAGCAGATTACATTCTCAAATGTTTTAAAAGCCATTGATAGTCAAGATTCCTTCACGTTAAGGATAGTAGATGAAGCGGCCAATTTTCTAGGCATCGGATTAACTAATGTCATCAATAATTTTAACCCTGACCTCATCATCATTGGAGGCAAACTTGCCGAAAAATACGAAAGAATGCTGGAACTATCAGCAGAAATTGCTAGAAATCGAGCATTTGAAGTTTTTCAAAAAAATCTATCCATTATCCCAGGAAAACTAAAGGAAAAGTCCATTATTATGGGAGCAGCTGCACTAGTTCTGGAGGATGTTTTTGGAGAGGGATGAGGGGTCAGGTTCCTCATTCGCTATATACAAATATGAGTATGTGGAAGGTAAAAATGCCAATTAAAAGAGGACAGTAGAATGGCCCTGTCCCCTTATACAAATTATTTAGGTGATTTAATTAATAGTCCTAAATTATTTGATTGTGTTGTATAAAAATCAAATTGACGTTGATTATATATTACATGATTTTTTAGGATTCTTTTTATGTTCATAAGTTGGTAATCATTATATCTTATATAAACAGTAAATAAGGAGTTCTTTAATTTTTCTAAGTCCTGATACTTTATTTGAAACTTACCCAAATTTCCTGTTATCTGAAAATCGCATATTATTTCATTATCAAATCGTTGCCTATCCCTTATTAAAATGGAGTTAATATTCTTTATATAATCCCCGTATATTTCAAATGTTTGATAATACTCATCATTGAGTACGTAGGAATCACGTGCTATGGCTAACATTGGAATTCTGATTAAGTGGTAATCGTCTTGTAAAAATGGAATTTCAAAATACGGTAACCCATCCTGAATTACATATTTTTTATTTTTGTCTTTCTTGAACCATTCGAATAGTTTAATAAAATCCTCTTTTCTTCCTTGAAGGAATAAATCAAGAGCTGATCGGTAAAATGGTATTTTAAATTCCTCTCTAAAGTCATAGCGTAAATCCTTTGTCGTTTGAATGGCTTTTTCCAGTATATCTATAAATTCCTGTTTGTTATTTGAATTTACAAACAGCATACTGTCAAATGTTTTGACAATATCTTACTCATAAATTCTATTAAGAACCACTTTTTCCTTTTCAAGCGGTAAATTTTTTGATTTTATATAATCTACCACTTTTAAATCCATTCTTCTTTTATCCAATACATTTGTAACTCTAGTTAAAGAGTTTGGGTTATCGTCCATTCTATTTACATAATAAATAGGTTTTGTAGTTGTAGATACCGAAGTAGCATGAAGAAATACATCGGTGAAAAATAGCTTATCCTCCGCAAATTTCATTTCAGGAAAACCTATATCAAATTTCTTAAGTAAAGATAATCTTACCATTCTAGCGGTTGGTCCCATATGGTAAAAAAAGTGTGGAATATCAAAGGGAGAGATGTTTCTTCTCTCTTTAATAGAAGCAAACTCTCCAATTACACTTTGCTTTTCCGTTTCCACTTTAATTGTCTTGCCAACAACATAATCATCATTACTTTCTTCTAATATATTGTAGAGGGATTCTATACCGCTAATATCAAACCAATCATCTGAATCTAGAAAAGTTATATATTTTGAGGAAGCCAGCTCAATCCCGATATTTCTTGGTAATCCAGGCGATCCTGTATTTTCTTTAAGGGAAACAACGCAAATATTATTATACCGAGATGCGTATTCCTTTATTATTTCCAGCGTACTGTCGGATGAAGAATCATCTACTATAATATATTCAATATTATTAAAACCAATAGATTGTTCAATAACTGAATCCATTGTCTTTTTTATAAATTTCTCTGCATTATATGTTGCTGTTACTACAGTTACCAGTTTATGACGTCTTAAAAGTTTATTTTTAAGACTTTTTGGGTTGTTTGTAATTTCTACTTTATCACTATTTAAAAAATCTACTGCTTTTTGTCGGAATGATGTTGACATCATTAACTACATCTCCATTTCACTTATTAAAAATTAAATATGGACATTATTATTGTTACAAATAACCATAAAACAAAGGCATATTATTGTAACATAATTATATTTTTTTAGAAATATATGGATGGAGTCAGCAGCCAAACTGAAAAATAAAGAGAAATACTCCATACCAACTAAAATATTAAGAGTGAGTTAGGTGAAAAATTTATTGTATTGTGAATTATTTTGGATGAATACCTGATTATAATTAATATATACACTAAATTAAATGGAAATAATAGGATTGTGGAGAGGGTGAGTTTATATTTCAATAAAATAGTTCTATTGACCTATGAAAATGGACCCTTGTTTTCTGGTTTAATTATATTTACATTATGAATAGTTAGATAACTTATGTAACAACTGTCTGCTATTGGGTAGAGATGCTAAGAGAACCCTATGAAGATTAATTTGTATTGCATTTTGGTAATACATTTTATGATTCATAGGGTTTTTTGATTTCTATTTACTAGTAGGGGCTGTTCGCTATTATCTGAGATAAAAGCACAAACAGAGGAGGAAAAAGAATGGGGAATTTAAGGTCTTACAAGTGTATCATTTATTCTATTGCTCTTGTTTTGGTTATGGGAAATGCATGGATGTTTCATAGTTCTAAATCAAACGCAACGGAGATTACCTCCATACCAAATTTACTAATCACAGAAGTAGTTCCAGATACAGATAATTATGCTGGATATGATGCATTTGAGTATGTAGAAATCTACAATAATAGCAGTCAAGAGATAAATTTAAAAGGATATCATTTACAATCAGGAGGATGGGACGCAAAAATTGAAACATCTATTAAAATTGCACCGTGGGATACGGTTCTTTTTTGGACAAGAAGGCAAGAAATTCAGCCTATTACATTAGAAGCTTTCAATCATAATTACTTTGCCTCTTACGAAAGTAAATATGTAGATGAAAGCAAATTAAAGACATTAGACAATATTGGCGGGTTGGTTAATAGTAAGACACAGACAGTCTCGGTATTCGATTCAAACGGAAATGAGGTAGTTCGAGCATCCTACACGGGTGATGTTGTTTACACGAATAAATCGATTACATTTACCTATCCACAGGATGACAGTATTGTAATGCAAACTTTATCCGGAAACGTAAAGCCAACACCAGGCTGGATTGATCCTAATCAGGCACCGCTGAGACCAAAACAAGATGAGGTTGCACCGCAAATACCAGCAAATATTAAAGCGGATGCAGGAAACGGTGAAGTATCAATCGCATGGGACCCCAATCCGGAAACTGATCTCTACCGTTATAATGTTTATAAAAATGGGACATTGGAGTATTCGGTATCTCCCGAAAAATATAATTTTACCATTTACGCCCTGACTGGAAATCGAGATGTTACACTTCAGGTGACAGCTGTGGATACATCTGGGAATGAATCAGAAAAATCGTCACCAATAACGGTTACACCAGCGCATCAAATCATTACTCAAGAAGAGAGGTCTTCGAACGATCGAGATCCTAAATATCAAGGATTGTGGAATATAAGTAAGGATGGTCCGGTCATTCCTGGATTAGTTCAAGATCTTGTTCCGCAAGGACTGGGATAAGAACTGGCTGCTTACCATTAATTATTTGGATGATGGCAGACCAGGGACTTTATGTGTGATTGATGCCACTACGGAAAAATTAATAAAATCTGTTGAATTATATAATGAAGATGGTACACCATACACAGGTCATGCAGGTGGAGTAGCAGTTAGTAAGAACCATGTTTGGATTTCGTCTGAAAATTACTTATTTACTTTAAAGATAAGTAATTTAGTGTCAGCGCAAAATAATGATGAGCTTCAGTTTACCAATCAAATTCCGCTTCCTGTAGAAGCGGCCTATGATGTATATGATGATGATAATGGTATTCTTTGGGTTGGAGAATTTTATGAACCTAACAGTTATCCGACAGATTCATCCCATCATTTAGTCAATCGTGCTGGAGAAATGCAATATGCATGGATGGTAGGTTATAAGCTTAAGAGTAATTTAGATATGCTTTCAAGTGAGCAATGGAATAAAGAATCTGGCCAGCCTGCAACCCCTGACTATGTTTTGTCCACAATTGGGAAGGTACAAGGAGCAATTGTCGAGAAGAAAGGAATATCTTTAGTTACTTCTTATGGCAGAGCGAATGATAGCGTACTGTATCGTTATGAAGCCCCATTAAAAGAGGAACCTCATAAACATGTAAAAATAGGTGGTAAGGAAGTGCCGCTTTGGTTCCTTGACGGGCAGACAACAAAGCCGAGGGAAAGTATCGTTTCTATTCCAATGAATGAAGGTGCGGTTCTGGTTAAAAGCGATCTCTATGTCTCCTTCGAATCCGGAGCAAACAAATATCGGTATACAGGCACGTACCCTAGAGACCGCATGCTGAAGATTGATATGAAAACATTAATGAAAGATGATAGAGACATCGAAAAAGAAGAAAGAAAATAAATAGATAGGTGGGAAAAGGGGACAGGTACCACTTCCCATTTCTTGACCGAGGGCTATGTGGCAGTTCCAGTGTCTCATGCTTGGTTGGAGGTGGGGAAAGGGAGCGGACCCTACATTCCACTGGGACAAGGGGAATCTATCTCTCTGTACTATAAAGTAGTTGACAGACTAATTTAAATATTATATAAATGAATTATCAAACTATATTTGGGTAATTTTATGGCCGGAGATGAAGAGATGCCATAGTCAGGAAAAACATGATGATCCATGTTTTTTTGACTATGGCTTTTGTTGTTTCTTAGAGCCAGTAAAATTACACATCTTAGGGGGAAGGGGAAAATTCATATTATGTGATTTCACTTTATGAAACAAATATTAATAAATCTTTAACTATCTATTAATACCACATTAACACCTTAGTATTATCTTATTCTTGTACAATAAATGAAAATTCGAAGGGGGCATTTTGATGAGTTTCGAGCATTTAGATTCACCGCAATTAAAGCGCTTTCAAAGAAAGGTTACGCTTTTATCAGCGGCGGGTACTTTTCTGGATGGATTTGATCTAACGGTTATTGCTGTTGCGATGCCCTTAATTTTAAATCAGTGGGAAATCGGGCCGGGTTTACAGGGGCTAATTACTTCATCTGCAGTAATTGGATCATTAATCGGGGCATTATGGCTTGGTAATTTAACGGATAAATTTGGGCGAAAAGCAATGTATGTCGTTGATTTATTAGCGTTTGTTGTGTTCGCAGCCCTTACCGCTTTTGCACAGGCACCTTGGCAGCTTATTTTGTTCCGTTTCTTACTCGGAATCGGGATTGGCGCAGATTATCCGATTTCAGCAACCCTTGTTTCTGAATTCAGTTCAACGAAAAGTCGTGGGAAGCATAGCACCTCATTAGGGGCGATGTGGTTTGTGGGAGCCGTTGTTGCTTATATTTTCGGAATTATATTGGAACCAATAGGACCTAGATCATGGAGATATATGTTATTAGTCGGGGCTGTTTTTGCACTTATTGTTTTCTTTTTCAGGGTAACACTTCCGGAATCACCAAGATGGTTAGCATCAAGAGGGCGAGAGAAAGAAGCAGAAGAAATTATGTTGAAAATCACTGGTCAAAAGGTCGCCATCAAACCGAATACCGATAAAAAGCAAAGATTAGGGGATGTCTTTTCTAAAACTTTATTCCGCCGTACAGTCTTTGTTTGCGGATTTTGGTTCTGTTATGCAGTTGCTTATTACGGTATTTCAATGTATACACCAACCATTTTAAAACCATTCACACATGGATCACAAATGATGGCATACATCGGATCCGGTACCGTTAGTGTACTGGGACTATTGGGAGCCATTATTGGGATGAATATTGTAGAGAAAATTGGAAGAAGGCCACTTATTATTACATCTTTTACAGGATTATCAATCGCTTTAATTATTTTAGCGCTTAATCCGAGCCCAACAATGGCATTTTTAGTAATTTTATTCAGTCTTGCAGTATTGTTCGCAAACATGGGTGGTGGAATTCTGAACTTTGTATACCCAACAGAGTTATTCCCGACAGGTATTCGTGCAAGTGCAGCCGGTTTGGCAACTGCGGTGAGCCGTATTGGTTCTATTTTAGGAATATTAGTATTTCCGCAGTTAGTGGCTGCATGGGGAAATAGCAAAGCGTTATGGCTATTCGCCATTGCAGGATTAGCAGGATTGATTATTTCAGCTATTATGGCACCAGAAACAAAAGGTAAAAATCTAGAGGAACTTAATCGTGATGTCACATCCGCACTTAACAACAAGACAAATATGGGAGGCAATCATGGAAAAATGGCTTAGTCTTTGGTCAATCGGTCAAGATGGTACATTGAATGACTTTCAATCTATTAAAAATGCCGGTTTTGCTGGTATTGAAATATGGGCAGAGCAGTACCGGTCAAGGGAATATTTAGATTATGCAAAACAAGTGGGATTAAAGATAGGAATTCATCTCCCGTTTCATGATTTGAATTTGGCTACCCCTGATTCTGTTGTCTATGAAAGAACGTTTAATGTTTTAACAGAATGGATAGAGATCTTATCACAATATGGTGGACAGCATGCAACTTTTCATGGCGGATATGCCTGGTCCTCCGAGGAACGGGATGAAACGCTGGTTCGTGTAAAAAAACGTTTGTTGCAGCTAGATGAGAAGGCAAAGCAGCATGGAATTGATTTATTGTTGGAGAACCTCATTCCAGATAAACTAAACTACTGCCACCATATTGCGTCGAATGTGGAGGAATGGTTGGAATTAGTCCATTTCGCGAACATAAAAGCCTGTTTAGATATTGGGCACTTGGCAGTTATGGGGAATGATTTGGAGGAAACAATTGGGAAGTTAGGAAACTCTTTAGGTGCCGTTCACTTGTCGGACAATGATGGAAAAGCTGACCTCCATTTACTTCCAGGTGAAGGAAATGATTTAGCAAATGCTCTTTACGGGTATTTAACAAAATACCAATTTGCAGGACCAGTTGTCTATGAAATCAATCCTTATAAATATTCCTTAAAGGATATAACAGATCACCTATCAAAGGTGGAAGAAAATGTTTAAATTTCAATAACATAAAGATGGGAAGAGAAGAAGAGAAACCCCTGTGCTAAAAATCCTCAACGATGAGGCTTTTTAGCCGGGGGTTTTATTTTATATGGAGGTATATTTTATGGTAAAAGGTTTTATATTCGATTTAGATGGGACCGTTTATTTAGGAAATAAATTAATCGAGGGTGCTTTAGAAACAATCCAATATTTAAAAACTAACGGTCATAAGGTGGTGTTTTTTACCAATAAATCCATCTCTACTCGTCAGGATTACGTGCAAAAATTAAATCACCTTGGGATTGAGGTAACGCTTGAAAACGTGGTAAATTCAAACTATATCACCGCAAAATATTTAAAGAGGCATATGATATCTTCTGATGCTGTATATGTAATTGGAGAAGAAGCATTATTGGAGGAGTTAAGGGAAGAGGGTATCCGGGTAACAAAGGATTCGAGTGAAGCGAATTATATTGTACTTGGCTGGGATCGTGCATTTAATTATGAAAAATTGAATAATGCTTACCAGGCATGGGTAAAGAATAATGCCGTGATAATCGCGACAAACCCGGATCGCACATGCCCTGTTATTGGTGGCCAGCTGCCAGATTGCGCCTCCATGATAGGCGCAATGGAAGGGGCTACTGGCAAATCCGTAGATCTCATAATGGGGAAGCCATCCAAACTAGCAGCGGAATTTGTTGTAAAGGAGATTTTAGAATTAAGCCCACAGCATTGCTATATGGTTGGGGACCGTTTAGAAACGGATATCAAAATGGGAATAGAAAATGGATTGAATACTATATTAGTTTTAACAGGTATTGCCACCATTGATATGGTAAAAGCTTCGGCTGAAAAACCTACTTATATCCTGGAGAGCATTAAGGATATTCCATATTTACAAGAAATCGTGTCGACCCATTAACAAGTTCTTATATAAGGGGGATGAAGATGCAGATAGTTCTCGGAAATGTCGATTTTGAAATGCTTATCAAACTTCTGATATCCGCAATTCTGGGCTTGGCGATTGGTCTTGAACGGGAATTGAAAAGGAAGCCATTAGGGTTAAAGACAAGTTTGGTCATATCCATCGTTAGTTGCTTGTTAACGATTGTTTCAATTCAAGCTGCTTACTCTTTTCCTTCATCAGACGTGGTTAGAATTCAAATGGATCCCCTTCGCTTGGCAGCGCAAATTGTATCTGGAATTGGATTTTTAGGAGCAGGAGTAATTCTTAGGAAGGAGGACGATACCATTTCCGGACTTACGACGGCAGCAATGGTTTGGGGAGCTGCTGGTATCGGCATTGCGACAGGTGCAGGATTTTACATTGAAGCGATTGCCGGTGTAGTTCTATTAATGATTAGTGTAGAACTAATTCCCAGTATCGTTAAGCTAGTCGGATTTAAAAAGCTCCATTCTAAGGAAATAACGCTGAAGCTGATTTTAAAGGATCGCTCAGATATAAAACAAGTAATTCAGGCCCTGCAGGAAAAAGAGATGACAATGGATCACGTCCATATTAAAGAACAAGAAGATCAAACTTATTTACTAGAATTAAAGGTTAGAGTAAGCCATCGAAAAAGCACCTCCGATATTTATGATGGAGTGACGCAAATTAGTAAAATATATCGGACGGAAATCAGTGGATAAAAAAGCGAACCATCTCCCTTTATAGGATGGTTCGCTTTTACATTTATATATCTAAATTCCAAAGAGCAGGGTCCCCTGAAGAAATAGCAAGAGCCCCGGCTTCTAATCCTTGTAAAATTTCCTCTTTTGAACTAATTAAACCGCCAGCAATGATTGGCAAGTTGATCTGAGTGGTAAGCTGGTCAATGATGCTTGGCATAAGTCCCGGCAACACTTCAATCGCATCAGGATTACATGCTTGACACATATCAATGCCTTTTTTTATTGCTGTTTTATCAATTAAGAAGATGCGCTGAATCGTCATCAGCTTTTCCTCTTTTGCGAATTTAATTAATGAATTTTTCGTTGTAATAATCCCCGTTGGTTTCCAGGACTGAGCAATATATTTGATGGCACTTTTTGTATTGGAGAGCCCCTCTATAAAATCAATATGAATAAATATTTGCTTCTTTGCCTTCTTTAACCTACTTAGGTGGTCTGTCATATTTAATAAATTCCCCGTTAACAAAAATACTATATTAGAATTGCTAGTTATCGCCTTATCGATATCCTCTTCATTTTTGATGGAAGCAATGACTTGCGACTGCACAAGATCAACTATATTCATTAGAAGCATCTCCTTGTAAGTTCTCGTTTCCTATTTATTTCTATAATCTAAAAGAAATTTCCTTCTTAAAATAGAGAGGAAGGGGCAGTCTTGAGTATCCATTTTCTACTGTAGGAGAATTGTGGTTACAGGAGGAATTAAAAGCAAAGATTACTTTTCAAGGAAATATTATACGGTGGAATATTTTAATAAATTGGCAGTGGAACTAGAGGGTATAGAGAAAGAAATGGCGAGGAAACTTGTGGAAATAGCTCATCAAGTATGTTCCTATTCTAATACGACAAGAGGAAGTTTTGAGGTAAGTATCAAGATTGTACAATTATAATGAAATATTATCTTTCATTATTTGTATAGATGAAATCTAATTGGTAGGGGCAGTCACCTGAAAAACAGCCTAGCATCTTTTTATAGGCTTTAGGCTGTTTATCATGGCTTAATTATATTTAGGTTATTCCTCTTACTCCAAGGTTTATATGCAATTGATCTAGTTAAACTAAATCGTACTTGAGTATGGAAATATTATATTACGAGCTTGTTCCCTTAGCGGATGCAATGCTTGTTGGATTAAGTAGAACGGTTCTTTGATATTGAAAGCAATAATATCAAAAGCTTTTTCTATCGTATCTTTAATAGTTTCTATACCAGAAGAGTTTACTAGAATATCAATTACGGATGTTCCTACTTGTTCCCAATTCATTATCTAATTGTTATATTAGTTTGTTGACATCACAATCGAATTGAGTTCAGCTTCAATGTGGTTTGTTAAAATGATATTAACAGTTTCTTCGTTTTCCTATCTTCCTCAAGTTTTTATTACGGGTCTACTGTAAGATGTTCCAGAATCTAAATTAAATTTCTTCGCCTTCTTTGTTCAATTGACTCATAATGTGAATGAATTCTTTTGCTGCAGGTGTGACTTCATCAAAAGAGTGTGCAACGATACCGATATCTCGACTTATCCTTGGATGAATATCTTTAATGATGAGATTATTAGGAACAGAAGACAGTGTGAATTTCGAAATTATGCCTATGCCCAAGTTCCTTTTAACCATATTAACTAACGTTTCGGCAGTTTGCACAGTAAGGTTCTCTTTAAACGGAATGTTGTGTTCTTGAAGAATAGTAAATAGAGCGGTCTCATGTCCACCTTTACAAAATATAATTTCATTCTGATATTCCTCAAAATCAATCTCCTCTTTACTCCTTGATGAATGATGCTCCGAAATGATTGCGACCATATAATCATGTACTAGAATTTCATATTCATAATCATCGAAAGGGGAAGTAACAATCCCTATATCAACCGTTCGATCCTTTACCCATTCTTTGATTTGATTTGAGGTTCCTTCAAATAGCTCTATACTAACGAGCGGATATTTTGACCTATATAAGGCAATGGTTTCCGGCAGGAGATTCGTTGATGCTGCAGGAAATGAACCCACTTTTACCTTACCACTTAAAAGTTTATTCTCCTGGCTAGCAATTTGGTAAATTTTGTTCTCAATCACCTTCAGCTGCCTGGCTAATACCAGGATTTCTTTCCCCACATCGGTGAGCAGTAAACCATTATGTTTATCTCGAATAAACAATTTGATATTTAGCGAAGTTTCTAGATTTTTAACCGCCTTGCTTACTGCCGGCTGTGATATATACAGTGCTTTAGCAGCTTCCGTAATATTCAATTTCTCTGCGACTTCCAAAAAAATTTTGAGATTGTTTATATTTATGTTCATAACTATTTGGTTATCCCTCCTATTTAAAAAATGTATTTTAGTTATATCAAAATATACTATATGATATTAACCATCAGTCAATACCTCAGAAAAAAGTTCATTGGCAATGAAACATTCCTAATTCCGAGGATGGACAGTTTTAACTATAAGGAGGAAATGTTTTATGAGTATTCACCCTCAAGAAAGAAGCCTATCAAAATCATCATTAGTCCAATCATCTCGTTCCTGGAGGATATGGACAACCGCCTGGATGGTAACGGCTGTGTTCATTCTTTCGAACTCTGCGACCCCGCTCTATGTGCACTGGCAGCAGGATATAGGCTTTTCCAACGGGACACTCACTCTGGTCTTTGCGGCTTACATCGCGGGCCTTCTTGTTACGCTTCTTATTGCTGGTCAGCTTTCTGACCGATACGGACGCAAATTAGTGCTGTTCCCCGGTCTGTTTGCAGCCGTTCTTGCCTGCCTCTTGTTCGCTGCTGCTTCATCTGTAATTACTCTTCTCACTGCCCGTTTTCTATCGGGTATTGCTGTCGGCGTTATCGTCTCAGCAGGGATGGCGTCGGTCCTGGATGTTGGAGGGCCCAATCGGAGGAAGTTGGCTTCGCTTGCGGCATCGGTAGCCATGGTCCTTGGTGCGGGACTCGGTCCACTGCTAGCAGGTGCCTTTGCCGTGATATTTACACGGCCGGTAGTACCAATCTTTATAGTCGAACTTGCTATATTGGCAACTGCTTTTCTCGTTACAAGTACATTACCAAAAAGACAAATCCATTTTGAACAGCAGAACAACAGGCGTTTGTTCTTGCCAAGTGTACCTAAAGTAAACCGACTAGACCTGGCCTTCGGCATTGCCATTTTTGCACCTGGCATTACAGCGACATCCTTCGTGTTATCGCTTGGCCCCTCGCTTCTGGCAAAGCTTCTACACGTAACGAGTCCTTTCATCGCGGGCAGTACGGCCTGTATTATGTTCCTGACGGCAACAGGCGTACAGTTCGCGGTCAAGAAACTTCACGTTCGAATCATTTTCTTGACCGGTGCTTCTGCCACCATCCTTTCTATGGTTAGTATTGCGGTGGCTGTTAATGCCTCTGTCGCAGCGATGCTCGTGGTCTCCGCCGTTCTTGCTGGTGCCGGTCAGGGCCTTGGGCAACTTGGAGGCCTGACATTAATTGGCCTTAATGTTCCGGAACATCGCAGAGCCGAAGCAAACGCAGTACTCAACATCGGCGGTTATATTCCCGCTGCTATCTTCCCCATTTGCACGGGTTACCTTATCGATATAACGGGGCTGGCATTCGGGGCCACAGTCTTTGCCGTTATCCTGTCTATGGTATCCGTGGCTGCGGCGCTTTTTGTTCGTACGCGACTTCGGAGGGAATGAGAATGGTGCCGTTACTGTTAAATAAAGTTTGAGCAAAGATTCATTACTAACTAGCATTTTACGATAAATAAAAAGAATCCATTTTGAAAAGGTGATCAAATGGATTCTTTTTCAGCAATTTTAAATTTCGGTTTTATAAAAAATTTGAATGAAGCCTGCGGAGGCTCATTTGAATATGTTTATAAAAATTTCGATTGCAGGAAGTTTAGGCGAAAAAACTCCATTTTACTACATTGTTTTTTAGATTGATGGGCATCTATGTACTAATTTGTCGAACTTCTAGAAGTTGCACTCGCAAAAGCCAGCATTTAGACAAGGGTAACCTTTAAACTGTGAGTAACAGCATTAAATACAATACCCAAATGAACTCTCCACCTCTAATTAATATGTCATATTGTTATTGTGACATGCCTCTAAATCCATCTATGGGAGAAAAATAATAATAAAAAAAGAACAATACTACTATTTCAGAGCAAAGTCCAAAGTATTGTATGCTTTCTCTTAGTCTCTAATCATAGAAAGCAGTAGGTGACAAGCGAAAGTAAGCATTTTTATTTTTCTCTGCCAACCTAATGACATTCACAATATTTCTCAGTTTAAATCTGACAAGAATTGTCGAAAAACAAAACTATCAACCGATTATTTTGTCAATTCTTTTTAATTTAAATTATCAAAAAAATATATTGACAACCTCAAATCGAGGTCGTAAGATAGGATTTAAATATAACGATATATAATGTTATATTAAATTGCATAACGTTATCTAGAGAGGGTTGCTTTAAAACTAACCTTTCTACATAAAAAATAAGGAGGTTGTACTATGACAACAGAAATTAACGTAGGGGTAAAATCGCAAATTAAAACGGCATTGGCAGAGGTTAATAAAAGAGATATTAAGAATGTGTTCTTTGTGGCATGTGGGGGATCTTCCGCACTTATGTATCCAAGTAAATATGTGATGGATCGTGAGGCAAAAGGAATAGATTCCTATCTTTATAGTTCTAATGAATTTATCTATCGAAATCCAGTCAAACTTGGTGTGAATTCACTTGTTATCCTATGCTCTCATTCAGGTACAACTCCTGAAACGGTTGAATCTGCAAAATTTGCACGATCCAAAGGTGCACTGGCAATATCATTAACCAATGAACCTGAATCTCCTTTAGCGAAAGAATCCGACGTCTTTTTGAAATATGAATGGGGTAAAGAGGCAGATGCTTTCGCAACTAATTATTCTGTTATGTATCAGCTAGTTTTTGGAGTGTTGAATTTAGTAGAGAACAACGACAAATATGAAAGAATCGAGAAAAATCTAGAAAAATTACAATCTACCTATAATAGAGTTTTAAAGCACACAGCAGCTGCTGCGCACGAGTTTGCTGAAAAACATCAAGATGAAAAAATTATTTATACAATGGCAAGCGGTGCCAATTATGGTGTAGCATATTCCTTTGCAATCTGTATTTTAATGGAAATGCAATGGATTCATTCTCATGCCATCCATGCAGGGGAGTATTTCCACGGACCTTTTGAAATTCTCGATAAGGAGACTCCATTTATTATCTTGCTTGGTCTCGATGAGACAAGACATCTTGAGGAACGCGCTTTATCATTCTCCAAGAAATATGGAGAAAAATTAACGGTTCTCGATGCGAAAGAATATGATCTATCCGATATTGATGAGGAGGTAAAAGGATATATCGCACCGTTAGTACTTAATTATGTATTACGCCAGTATGCAGATAAGTTAGCTGAGAAGCGGAACCATCCTTTATCTTTGCGTCGATATATGTGGAAAGTAGAATATTGAGCATTCATTTGGGAAAAGTGGGCATCCGCTTTTCCCGGATCTTTATTAGCTGAAATAGGGGGGAGAAGGAATGAAAAAATTATTCACGGTGTTTACCATATTCGTTTTATGTATGTCCGTATTAGTCGGATGTTCCTCTTCAACATCATCCTCAGGGGATGGGAAGGTAATCCAACTTAATTTCTTTCATCGCTGGCCAACGCAACCTAAAAAAGCCTTCTTTGAAAAAGCTGTCAAGGAATTCGAAAAACAGCATCCCAATATTAAAATCAAGACAGAAGCTGTATTGAATGACTCTTATAAGGAAAAAATTCGTGTCGTATTAGGATCAAGTAATCCGCCTGATATTTTTTTCTCCTGGAGCGGTGAATTTGCATATAACTTTGCCCGGGCAGGAAAAGCTTTAGATTTGACTGATATGATTAAAGAGGATAAGGAATGGTCGGACCAAATTATCCAATCCCAATTTATCCCCTTCACCTTAGACGGGAAGACCTATGGAGTTCCATGGTCCATGGATGGAAAATCCTTCTTCTATAATAAGAAAATATTTAAGCAATTAAACTTGGAAGAACCAAAGACATGGACTGAATTTATGGATGACCTCCAAATAATTAAAGATGCCAATATTACCCCAATAGCTTTTGGAAGTAAGGCACCATGGACCATTTCTCATTATATTGGTACGTTAAATCAACGCTTAGTACCTGAAGATGTTATTAAAATTGATTACGATCCGAAGAATCCCGAGGGAGATTTCTCGAATCCTGGTTATGTAGAAGCACTTAAGAAATTTAAGGAATTAGAACCATACTTTAATAAAGGCGTAAATGCGGTAGACCATGAGTATGCAAGACAACTATTTAAAAGTGGAAAAGCCGCTATATGTTACATGCAATATGCAGAAATTGGAATGGTGGAACCAACCCTTAAGGACGATCTAGGAGTATTTAAATTGCCGGCAATCGAAGGTGCGAAAGGAGACCCTAATGTTATTACAGGAGCACCGGAGGGAATTATGATTTCCTCTAAAACTAAACATCCTAAAGAAGCAATGGAATTTATAAAATTTTTAACCTCTAAAGAAAAGGGAATCCAACAAGTGAAAGAAGTAAATGAATATAGTGCAACGAAAGGCACACTTACAGATCAAAATTCATCCCCACTTCAGCAGAAGGCAGTTGATCAAATTGTGAATGCTAACCGAACTGCGCTTTGGTTAGATACGGATTTGGATATTAACATCGTGGATGCTTACTTAAAAGGAGCACAACTTATGTTAGATGGTAAAAGGACACCTGAAGAAGTCATGAAAGAAGTTCAAAAAGCAGCAAAAGAGGTAAAACAATCATCTGCAAAATAAAATAAAAAAGGTGGATGTTTGTCCACCTTTTTTCCAAATCGAGGTGAAAAGAAATGCTTCATGGAAAGAGAAAAATAACTCCATATCTTTATTTAGCACCATGCTTACTTTTCCTGCTGTTTTTCGTTTATTATCCTATTGTGGAAAACATACGCTATAGCTTCTTTGATTTTTCAGCATTTTCACCGAGTAAAACATTTGTAGGGCTTCAAAACTTTATTGATTTATTGCATGATAAAGTGTTTTACATAGCATTAAAGAACAATATTCTTTATGCTGTCATTTCAGTGGTATGCCAAGTGTTTGGCGGTCTTATACTAGCTGCAATACTGGAAGCACCGATTACCAGACTGTTATCTGGCTTTTTTCGCACCGTCTTTTTTCTGCCCGTTGTTATTTCTATAACAGTGATTGCCTTGCTTTTCACCTTTATATACGACCCACAAATAGGTATTTTAAACAACTTTTTAAGTTTAATAGGGTTAGAGGATTGGACGCGAGCATGGCTAGGGGAATCGGAAACGGCTATATTTGCCGTTATTGCAGTTTCTCAATGGCAAAGTATTGGTTATATTATGATGCTTTTTATTGTTGCCATACAAGGGATCCCAAAAGAGCTATATGAAGCGGCCGATATTGATGGTGCTGGGGGAATCAGAAAATTTTTAAATATTACAGTCCCACAAGTGAAGGAAATGATCTTTGTTACTACCTTAATTACCTTAACCGGTGCCTTTACAGTTTTTAATGAACCATATATTCTAACCGGAGGAGGACCGGGAAACTCCAGTGATGTCTTAGGAACCTTGCTATATCATTCTGCGTTTTTTGAGGACAAGATGGGGTATGCATCTACGATTGCCACCGTTATTTTAATCTTGACATTAATGATATCTGTTATTCAAATGAAATTATTTAGAACTGGAAAGGATGGTTAAGATGGAGGCTAATGAACAAGTTATAAAATATGAAACTATCCCATTAAACCGAAAACATAAAAAGAATCGAAAGACCATTCTGATGGCCTCACCAGTCTATATTTTATTATTTGTATATTTTATTATTATTGCCTATCCTCTTTTTTGGATGGTGATTAATTCTTTTAAATCGACAGATGAAATCTTTGGAAGTAGTTGGGCGTTACCGGAAAAATGGTTGTTTTCCAATTATATAGAAGCGTGGGATACTGGGATATCTAGTTATTTTGTTAATAGCTTGATTGTAACTGCTGCTACTTGCCTATTAACGGTGTCCATCAGTGCATTAGGTGCTTATGGATTATCCAGATTTGAATTTAAAGGGAAAAATCTACTTTTGATTTTTTGCATTGGCGGTATGATGCTCTCACCACAGGTTAGTCTTATTCCATTATATAAATTAATCCAAGCACTCGGAATTCATGATACCTATTTGGCAATGATTTTGCCGTATGTTGCATATCGTATTCCAATTACCGTGTTGTTAATAAGATCTGCTTTTCTTGAGGTCCCAAAAGATTTAGAGGAATCTGCTTTTTTAGATGGGTGTGGTACATGGAAAATTTTTATAAAAATCTTTGTTCCTCTTAATCTGCCTATTATGGTGACGGCAACCGTCTTAACAGCTTATTTTACTTGGAATGAGTTTTTGTTTGCCTTAATCTTTGTTGATTCAGAATCTTTGAAAACGATTCCAGCTGGGCTAATGCAATTTCGCGATGCATTACAAACGAATTGGGGAGTATTATTAGCGGGATTAATGATTTCAGCAATCCCCATTATTTTATTGTTCTTATGTATGCAAAAGTTCTTTGTACGTGGACTAACGTCTGGCAGTGTAAAAGGATAAAAGGAGTGGAAAAATATTGAGACTAATAGCCATTGGAGATAATGTTGTGGATATATATAAAGAGCGAAATGAAATGTTTCCTGGAGGGAATGCCCTAAATGTTGCAGTATTAGCAAAGCATAGTGGTGCAGAGCATACCGCATTTATTGGAATTATTGGCAATGATGATGCTGGGGACCATATCATCGATTCATTAGAGAAAAATAATGTGGATATCAGTCGAATTCGACGAGCCTGTGGGGAAAGTGGCAAAGCCTATGTAGATTTAAATGAGGATGGGGATAGGATCTTTGTTGGATCGAATAAGGGCGGCATTCAATCAATGTTAAAAATTCGATTAACTGAAGAAGACTATCAACTTATTAAGCAGTACGATGTTTTGCACACGAGTATCTACAGCAGTCTGGAACATGATCTTGAAACGTTAAAAGAATCGATCCAACTGTCATTCGACTTTTCCAATCACTATGATCAAGAAATCTTGAAACAAGTTTGTCCACATATAACCTTTGCCTTTTTATCAGGAAGTCATCTCAGTGAAATAGAAATAAAAGAGTTGTGTGAGGAGATACATTCTTTAGGAACTCCATATGTTGTGGTTACTAGAGGTTCAACTGGTGTTATGATGTCGCATAAAGGAGAGATTTATGAAAAGGGTATAGTGGAAGCTAATGTAATTGATACTTTAGGTGCTGGGGATTCTTTTATAGCAGGATTTTTAACAAGTTATTTAGATAATCAATCCATCCAGGATGCATTAGAATATGCCTCACATAGAGCCTCTCGTACATGCGAGGTAAATGGTGCATTTGGCTATGGTAAGAAAATGGATAGTAAGCTTTTTTCTAAATAAACAGTTATGGCAAAGAAGCAGGAGATTTCTCCCGCTTTTTTATTGTCTATGTTTAGCACAAACAGTGGACTCCTCCTGAATTAAGTAGTAATTGAAAATGCTGCACGTGCTGTGGGAATTTTATAGTTTGATATATGAATAGGAGAACCATTGCTATCCCATAAAATTTTATCAATATTAAACAATGGTTCTCCTGACTCGCATTCCAAATAATTAGCCTCTTCCATTGTTGCAAAACTTACTGTAAGAATCTTCTCACTAGAGCCGTTGACCACACCATAAATATTTTTTAGAACATCATACGTAGATTTATATTTATACACAAAACTTGGTAAATCGGGAAATCTTTCTAAAGAATAATGAGCAACGTCGATGACAAGAGGTTGTTCCTCAATTCCCATTACTCGAACTAGTTTTAGCAAGGGGGATCCTTCTTTTACATTGAGTTTTTCTGCTTCTACTTTTGTAGCAGGTACTTCTTCGCTGAGGATAATTCGAGTAGAGGGGTTTTTGCCTATTCTTTTAATATAATCGGTAAATCCATCCACGGTAATAAGTTCTCTTGTTATCTTGGTCGCACTGACAAATGTCCCTTTTCCTTGCTTTCTTTCTAAGAGACCTTCGTCCACTAGTTCTTGAAGTGCTCTTCTCACAGTAATTCTGCTTACACCGTAGTGTTCACATAATTCTGTCTCATTCGGGATCTTTTTTCCTGGCTTATATACATTACTGTCAATGGCTTCCTTGATATTTTGTTTCAACTGAAAATATAGAGGAAGCGAACTGGAACTATTCAATTTCATTTAATATACCTCGAATCATTATAATGTAATATAATATTATGATACATTATAGTGGTTGTAAATGGAAATTTTTCATTCATGCTTGTAGGAGATTGGGCAATCTTCATACATTCTCTCCAGACGGGGAAAATATTAAAGATAATAAATAGAGACGAGGACAAGCACCTCGTCTCACTTCACATTATGCTCATACTCCAACACCGTAACAAAAGCATCTACGTCTTCTACTTGCTTCATTTTCATTAAGTCTTCTTTTGTTATTATCTTGGAAATAACCAAGTCGGTATGCTTTTCATTGGAGTTTGGTTCTTGAATCGCGACTTTCATTGATACTTCATACCAGCGTCTTAAAGGCTTCACTGTATGATCATTATGAACAGATATTTTTGTAATTCCTTCCGTTTTCCATTTTACTTGTTCACCGTGTTCCTTTTTTACAGCCTTCGCTACCTCGGGTGTAACAATGTGAATAAAAACACTTGGATTTGTTTCTTGAATTTCGTTCAGTTCCTTTTGATTAGGTATTTGAGCAGAAACAAAGGAAGCATTGCCGATTAATAAGATAAAAAGGAATAGTATGGTTGCCTTTTTCATTCATATCACCTCGGTGATAATCTTTCCAAGTGTTAGGATTCTATACCATGTTTTTTCGATATTGGTATATTTTCTACGCTTTACTATGGATTGATTTTCCTATATAAATATTTATTGAAAAAAAAGAACACTACAGTAATAATGGAAAAAATTAGATTTGCCATAAGTTATTCAAATAGCTTAATAAAATTTTTAATTAGCATATTTTTCTTCTAAGACTGGAACCTGTTTGCTTCATTTCTTTTGACAGTACCACTGGGCGTGAATATATGTGGTTGCTTTAAATCCATTCATATAATATTGATTTTCAAAGTTGCCGTTATACTAATCTATACACCTCCATAAAACAATTATTAATTCTGTAATTTTCTACTTGGATTCATCCATTCGCCGCTTCTTTAATAAATCTACTTCTTATATATATTTCTGTGTAATAAATTTCCTTAAAAAATTTAATATAAAAAAGGTTGACAAAGGCAACCGATGGATTTATATTTAAGTAAATTTAGAAAAGGGTGATTATTTGCAATTAAGTGACTATACAGAAATTATCCGACATTTTAATCGGTTTTACACGAGAATTATCGGGGTTAATAATCAATATACGGATCAAACGAAGTATTCCTCAATAGAGGCGCAAATTTTGTATGAGATTAGTATCAAGGAGAATTGCACTGCCGTGTATTTAAGGGATTATTTCAAACTGGATAAAGGCTACTTAAGTAGAATATTAAAAAGGTTTGATGAGGGAATGCTCATAACTAAACAGGTATCAATTGAAGATAAAAGAATTTCTTATTTACATATTACAGACTATGGATTGAAAGAATTAAATTTATTAATAAGCTCCTCCAATGACATTACCCGTAGCATGATAGAAAAAATTCCTGTTGAAAAACTGGATGAGCTTGTTCAATCTATGACAAAGATTGAGAGTATTTTAAAAGACTATGAAAATCAGATTTAACAACTGAATAAAAGAGGCAAATCCCCCAAAGAAAAAACCATCGTAGTTTTCCTCTTTTCGTTTGCGTGATTTATTCACTAATTTATTAGTGAAATTCTTATAAAGCATCAAAGAGAAGACAGATGAAAGCAATAAAATACTATTAATAAGGGGGATTTTTGTGCATAAAAAAATGCTTTTGCCGTTTTTAATGTTGTTAGTAATCTTTACAACAGCTTGTACCGCGGGAACTGCCGGAGATGAAGAATCCAAAAGCAGTGGAGGAAAGAGCAGTAAAAAAAATAATGTTGTTATTGGTATAGAAGCGGATGCAGCAACCTTGTTAGCTAATACGGATGTCAACTATATTACCGATGTACAAATTAGAAATATTTACGACCCTTTGATTAAAAGAAATCCTGAAACAGGCGGATTCGAGCCTGCATTAGCAACAGAATGGAAAAATATTGATGAATATACATGGGAAATCACCTTAAGGAAAGATGTAAAGTTTCAAAACGGTGACCCTTTTAATGCAGAGGCTGTGAAATTTAATATCGATTATATCCTTGATAAGAAAAACAATTCCACTTACTTATCCAGATGGGCGGATATTAAAGAAGTGAAGGTAATCGCTGATGATAAAGTACAAATTATTACCTCTAAACCTTTTCCGACGATGATTGCAAGAATTGCTGATGACTTGCTTATTATGGATCCTGGTAATGTGAAAAAGCTTGGATTGGAAGAGGCAGCCAAAAACCCAGTTGGAACAGGTCCTTATAAAGTAAAAGAATGGGTTCGCGATGACCATCTAACATTAATTGCAAATGATGACTATTGGAAAGGAAAACCTTCTATTAAGGAAGCTACTTTCCGTTACATTCCAGAATTCAGCAGCAGGCTTTCTGCATTCTTAAGTGGAGAAATCGATTTATTTAAGAACATACCTGTCGATTCCCTTGATAATGTGAAAAATAACGAAAATTCTAAAGTGGAAAGTATCGGTTCATCACGTGTAAATTATTTAGCCTTAAATACACTTCATAAAGGACCTTTACAAAATCAAAAGGTGCGTCAAGCGATTAATTACGCTGTAGACGTAGATGAGCTATTAAAAACAGTCTTAAACGGTAATGGCACAAAGATGACTGGTCCATTATCGAAAATAAATGCCGATTACGTAGAAACAAAAGACTATGGATACAATCCTGATAAGGCAAAAGAGCTTTTGAAGGAAGCGGGATATGATCCAAAAGATTTAAAACTAACACTTGATACACCGAATGGGCGATATCCAATGGATTCACAAGTTGCCCAAGCAATTGCAGCACAACTAAAAAGAATTGGTATCGATGTGAAAGTGCAGGTGAATGAGTGGGGAAATCATCTAACTAAAATTCAACAACGTAAGGCAGGGGATATGTTTATTTTAGGATGGGGACCTACATTTGATGCACAGTCCACGATTCAAAATCTTTTTATGAAGGATGCTCCATACAGTGGCTTTTATGACTCAGAAGTGGAAAAGGCAATTCAAAAAGCCATTCCTATTTTTAATCAGGATAAAAGAAAGCAAGCATTTGGCGAAATTCAACAATTATTGGTGGACCAAGCTGCATGGGTTCCACTTTGGCAACAAGCTGATCTTTATGCTGTGAATAAAAATCTGGATTTCAAGCCAAAAGTGGACGAAAGTATGCAAGTTTTTGATATGGGTTGGAAGTAAGAGATGTTAAGGAAGGGCTATCCCTTCCTTAACATTATCATTTTTTTGCAAGTCAGGAATGGAGGATTTCACATATATGGTTGAATTCATTATAAAACGTACCATCCAAATGATTGTTGTTATATTTCTTGCCTTAACAGCCGTATTTTTCTTACTTAGACTGTCAGGAGACCCTGCTACTCTTTTCCTTCCTCCAGATGCACCAAAAGACCAAATTGCTCAATATCGTGAAATGTTAGGCTTTGATCGTCCTCTTTATGTTCAGTATGGAGATTTCCTTCTTAAAGCTATTCAAGGAGATTTTGGAGAATCACTGCGAAGTCATGAAGATGCCTTGTCTGTAGTATTGGGGAGGGTGCCTGCAACCTTTCAATTAGCCTTTGCAGCTTTAGGTTTATCCATATTAATTGCCATACCAATCGGAATTCTATCTGCCTATAAAAGAAATACTTTCTATGACCGAATAGGGGTAGGGCTTACAGTCTTGGGGCAAGCGATTCCAAGTTTTTGGCTGGGTTTACTATTAATCTTCTTTTTTGCAGCAGTATTTCATTTGCTCCCATCCGGCGGCGGAGGAACCATTTATCATATGATTCTACCAACTATTACTTTAGCAGCTTATAGCGTTGCGAGGTTTGCTAGGTTTACACGTTCCACCATGCTAGATGTGTTAAAGAAGGACTATATTCGAACAGCAAAAGCATCAGGTGTTCCTATGATGCGAGTTCTTTTTAAATATGCCTTAAAGAACTCGTTAATCCCAATCATTACGTTAGTAGCGTTAGACCTAGGGGTACTGCTTGGTGGGGCTGTTATAACAGAGGTAGTGTTCTCATGGCCGGGAGTGGGAAGATTACTGATGCAATCATTGCTAAACCGCGATTTCCCTATTGTCCTAGCAGGAGTCTTCTTCATTGCAGTCGTTTATTCCATTATTAATTTTATAGCTGACATAGCTTATGCCTATGTAAATCCGCAAATTCGTGTGAAATAGGAGGTGATAGAATGTCTAAAATGATGATAGAAAATGAAATCAATCCTACTGTTGTTTTCCCTTCGATAAAAAAGAAATCGAAAGTAAGGCATTTTTTTAAACAGCTTAGTAAAAGTAAAACCGGCTTAGCAGGTTTTATTATTATTATCTTTCTATTGGTTCTAGGCGTTGCGGGTAGCTGGATTGCCCCTTTTGATCCTTTGAAGGCAAGCTTTGGAGACAAGCTTCTGCCTCCTATGACGAAGGGGCATCTACTGGGAACAGATCAACTTGGTCGTGATATTCTATCAAGAATCATTGCGGGAACAAAAATCTCTCTCATTATTGGAATTACAACCGTATTTCTTTCCGGATTAATAGGAAGTATTATCGGGATCATTTCCGGGTATTTTCGCGGATGGATTGACGTCATTTTAATGAGAATTGTCGACGTTCAACTTAGTTTCCCTTTTATTTTACTAGTATTAGTGGTCAATGCTGTGCTTGGAGCAGGGTTGAAAAATATCATTATTTCTCTCGTTATTGGTGGTTGGGTAATGTTCGCGCGTGTTGTCAGAAGTGAAGTTTTAGCACTAAGGGAAAAGGAGTTTATCCTATCATGTGTGGCGACTGGTGTACCAAGGTGGGAAATCATTGTCAAGCATATACTGCCAAACCTGTTTACGCCAATCATAGTCTTATCCTCACTGCAAGTAGCTTCCTTTATCATCGCTGAAGCCTCAGTCAGCTTCTTAGGCTTTGGAGTTCAACCACCTCAGCCTGCTTGGGGCAATATGTTGAATGAAGGGAAGGACTATATTTTTAATTCATGGTGGCTCATTACATTTCCAGGACTAGCAATCGTTATTACTACTTTAGGGGTAAATCTATTTGGCGATTGGCTTCGAGACGAGCTTGATCCTGAAATGAAGGGGGAATCGTGATGAACAAAGAGGGAGGAGCTTTAAATAACAAGATTCTGGAAGTGAAGGATTTGCAAGTTCGATTTAACACCTCTATGGGGACTGTTCAACCAGTTCGCGGTGTTGATTTTCAGGTACATGAGGGAGAAACATTAGGGATTGTAGGAGAATCTGGCTGTGGAAAAAGTGTGACATCATTGGCAGTAATGGGGTTGCTACCATCTCCAGCAGGTTACATAGCAGAGGGGGAGATATTGCTGGAAGGAAAAAGAATTTCCCACTTAAAGGAGCGTGAAATGAGGAAATTAAGAGGAAACGATATAGCAATGATTTTCCAGGAGCCGATGACTTCTCTGAATCCGGTGTTCACCATCGGAGAACAGCTTAGTGAGCCACTTAGACAGCATACAGAACTTAGTAAAAAGGAAATTCGGCGAAAAATTATCGAAATGCTAAAACTAGTGGGCATCCCTAGGGCGGAGGAAATAATAGATGAATATCCACATCAGCTTTCTGGTGGAATGCGCCAGCGAGTAATGATCTCATTGGCGATGCTTTGCAAGCCAAAGTTATTGATTGCGGATGAACCAACAACTGCATTGGATGTCACTATTCAGGCTCAAATATTAGATTTGATGAAGAAAATTAAAAGTGAGAATCAGATGGCGATGTTGTTAATTACTCATGATCTTGGAGTCATTGCAGAAACCTGTGACAGAGTCATTGTTATGTATGCCGGTGAGATTGTCGAAAATACAGATGTTCGTACCCTATTTAATGAACCGAAACATCCTTATTCACAGGGACTTCTGGCATCGTTACCGAAATTGAACGAAAGAAAACAAAATCTTTATTCTATCAAAGGAAATGTCCCAAGACCGGATGAAATCCCAAAAGGGTGTGCCTTTTCCACAAGATGTCCACATGTTTCTGATAAGTGCAGAAACGAAAGACCGCCACTTTTAAAACTTAACCACCAATCATGTCGTTGCTGGTTATATGAGGGAGAAACACAAGAGGTGATGTCCCATGTCAAATGAAGCGATATTAGAAGTAAGGGGCCTAAAAAAATTTTATGACATCGAGCAAGGGTGGTTTAAAGATAATATCCAGGTAAAGGCTGTTGATGACATTTCCTTTCATGTTAATAAAGGTGAAACATTCGGGATTGTAGGAGAAAGCGGATGTGGCAAATCCACAACTGGAAGAACGATATTAAGGCTGGATGAGCCTACAGAAGGGCAAATTCTTTTCGAAGGAAGCGATATCAATCTTCTTTCCTATGAAAAAATGCGAAGATTAAGACGGAAGATGCAAATGGTGTTTCAAGATCCATATGCCTCTCTTAATCCGAAGAAAACGATCAAACAAATATTAACCGAACCTTTACGGGTTCATCAATTATATTCGAAAAAGGAAAGAATAGAAAAAGCGATTGAAATACTAGAAATTGTAGGTTTATCTTCCTACCACTTAGAACGCTATCCCCATGAATTTTCCGGTGGACAAAGGCAAAGAATTGGAATTGCAAAAGCTGTCATATTAAACCCAGAATTAATTGTAGCAGATGAACCGGTATCCGCTTTGGATGTTTCCGTGCAATCGCAAGTTATTAATCTATTATTACAATTACAAGATAAATTTAATCTGACTTATATTTTTATTTCTCACGATCTTGGTGTAGTAAGGCATATTACTGATAGAGTAGCTGTCATGTATTTGGGAAAGATAGTAGAACTAGCGGAAACAGAACAGCTTTTTACAGAACCAATGCATCCCTATACAAAAGCACTAATATCAGCGGTACCAATTAATCATCCTGATGAAAAGAAAGAGAGAATAGTTTTATCGGGGGATGTTCCAAGTCCTGCGAATCCGCCAAACGGCTGTACTTTTCATCCTCGTTGCGCATCTTGTATGGATATTTGCAAAAGAGAAAAACCCCCTGTAATTTCGTTTGATGATGGTCACACTGTGGCTTGTCATTTATATACAAATTAAAAAGAAGGAGTGTTGAACATGCTGTTAGCTATACCAAAAGAGGAAATCTTAGAAAGACAGGAAAAGTTTTTTGGAATTTTACAAGATAAACAGATTGATTGTGCTGTGTTGTTTAGTGTGACAGATATTTTTTATTTAACAGGGTTTCACTTTCATCCGACAGAAAGGCCGATAGGATTTTTCATCGATCCGAATATGCAAACCCATTTATTGGTTCCGGCATTGGAGCATGAACATGCAGAGGAATTTGCGAATGTTGATGTTGTTCATTCTTACCCAGAATATCCAGGGCTTCGACATCCAATGGAATATTTCAAAGATGCATTATATAATTCGGGCTTTGAAGGAAAAACCGTTGGCTACGACGCGATTGGCTATGGTTCTCCAAGTGGTTATAGGGGGCCGGCTGTTAATGAGTTTTTAAGTGCGAAAGAATTTGTCTCCATTAAGGGGATTGTGGAAGAAATGCGTTTTGTTAAATCTCCTAATGAAATAGAACTAATTAAAGAATCCTGCCGTTGGGGAAATCTTGCTCATCGCCTGCTTCAAAAATATTCGAAGCCAGGGCTTAGCGAAATTGAGATTACTAGTAGAGCATCCTCCGAAGCAACGATGGCGATGATTGAAACACTCGGAAAGGATTATAAACCTCATGGAAGTACTGCATTTGCCGTTTTCCGAGGTCAAGTTGGTCCAATGTCTGCATTTCCGCATGCGGTGACACAAAATATTGTGTTGAAAAAGGGAGATACTCTTGTAACGGGAGCAGCAGCAACTGTATGGGGATATCATAGCGAGCTTGAACGCACGATGTTTGTGCAAGAGGCAAGTAAGGAGCAAGAAAAATATTTTAATATAATGTATGAAGCTCAAGATGTTGCTTTTAAATCGATTCGTCCCGGTATTCCTTGCTCTAGTGTGGAACAAGAGGTACAAAAATACTTCAAAGAAGCGGGAGTCGAGCATTTAGTGCAACACCATACTGGTCACAACATTGGATTATTGGGTCATGAAGCTCCATTCTTTGATCTTGGAGATGAAACAATTATTCAACCAGGTATGGTCTTTACGGTGGAACCAGGCATTTACGTAAGAGGATTAGGCGGATTCAGGCATTCCGATACCGTTCTAGTTACGCAGAATGGGATGGAAATGCTTACCTATTACCCTAGAGACTTCGCATCCATGATTTGCAATTAGGGGACAGGTCCCTTTTCCCAGTTGGGATGGAGGGACGGTTCTCTTTTCCCATTTGACGGTGGAATATCCTCGTCTACATTGTTAAGAAAAATGGGACGAGGAACCTGTCCCCATGCATTCCCCATGCATTCGGAAAAGGGACCCGACCCCATCCATGTCTAAAAGGTATTCTTTATTAGTTCTTCTAATTCCCGATACGATGTTGCTTCATAATTAGGGTGCCTTTCATTGGAAGGCATTTTTCTTTGTTTTGTATTGAGCCAAATGGAGTTCCACTTTGCATTATGTGCCCCCATAATATCATTTTCAAAAGAATCTCCAATTATGAAGGATTCAGAAGCGGTTGTATTGGTTTGAGCATTTACGTACTCAAATATTTCTTTTTGGGGCTTGGAATAGCCTACTTCACTTGAAACGAAAATATTATTTTGGGGAATCCACTGAAAGGGATTTAAAGCCTCCAATTTTAATCGTTGGTGATTAGAATGTCCGTTCGTAAGAATATATAAAGGAACATTTTTGCTTGATAGATAGTTTAAGATATTTTCCATCTCCGGAACTAAGGAAATTTTATATTGATGCTCTTTATATATTTCTTGAAAATGCATCGCTTCCTCTTCAGAAATTTGATAATGAAAGTGGTCAAATGCGTAGATTACTCGATTTTTATTCATCTCCTCAACGGTCATTTTTCCTGACTCCGTCAATGGAAAGACTCTGTCACTATACTCTCTGCTCTTTTTGTATAAGTCCAAGATGGTAACGTCAGTTATATGAGAAAATAAAGAGTTGAATGCACTTTGAAAAGGCTGCAGTTGATCATATAATGTATCATCTAAATCGAAAAAAACAGCTGTCAAATCTATCACTCCTAAAAATATAAATACTGTATATTATAACATGTATGAAAAATAGGGATTAGGACAAGGGGGTCGGGTACTATTTCCCATCAACAAAGAAAAGAGGCCTTTATTGGCCTCGCGCAAATAGATTCTAAAAAAATGAAGCTAGGGACAAGGAACCCGCCCCCGCTTCCATCTCATTTTCTTTTGATAAGTATTTCGGCTTGCTGAACAATGTTCCCCGCTGTTAATCCATAAAATTCTTTTAAGTAATCCAGTTTCCCAACCTGACCAAATTGTTCCCGAACACCAATCCGGTAAAGGGGAACCGGATAGTGTTCGCCAAGAGCTTCCGCTACTGCACTTCCCAGTCCGCCATTTACATTATGATTTTCCGCTGTTAAAACGGCACCTGTTTGTTTTGCGGAAGCTACTAGTGTATCTATATCTAATGGTTTTATGGAAAACATATCAATGACAGTTGCGGATATTCCCATATCTTTTAATTGCTCTGCAGCGTTAAGTGCCTCGGCTACAAGAATGCCGCTAGCAACAATTGTAATATCTTTTCCTTCCGTAAGAATCTTTGCTTTCTCAAATGTTTCTCCTTCTTCATATAGATGAACTGCATTTTTTCGAATCGTGCGGATATAGTTAACACCGCCCTCATGGTATGCTTTGCGAAGAATGTAGGAAAATTGAACCGCATCACTTACTTCGTATACTTTTGCATTCGGAACTTCACGCATAAGTCCTATATCCTCAAAAGTCATATGAGTACCGCCATTATGTTCCGCCGTTACACCAGCGTCTGATCCAACGAGCACAGCATTTAATTTTGCATATGCCAAAGACACAAATATTTGATCGAAGGCGCGTCGTGTTACAAATTGTCCGAAAGAATGGACGAATGGCTTTCTTCCTGTGAGGGAAAGACCAGCAGTAACTCCCATCATGTTTGCTTCCATAATTCCAAGATTTAAATACTGATTAGGTATTTCGTCTTTTAAGCGTCCCGTTGACATAGAACTACTTAAATCCGCTTCTAAAGCAATCACTCGATTATCGGCTGCCGCTAGTTCCTTTAGTGTCGTTGCGTATACTTGCCTCATTTCTAATGTGTCCAATTGTAAGGTTTTTGTCATGCTCCTTCACCGTCCTTAATACGTTGTTCTAACTCTTCAATCGCTTGTCGCAACGCTTTTTTATCTTCTTCATTCGGACGAATATGATGATTATCCGCTTTTTGTTCCAGATAGGGTACACCTTGTCCTTTTATCGTATCAAGGACAATGGCAATTGGTCTGTCCGTCACTAGTTTTGCTTGTTGGATTGCCACATCAATAGCGGAGGTAGAGCTGCCATCAACGCGACTTGCAGCAAAACCAAATGATTTCATTTTTTCAACAAAATCAAGTGGATCAATAATATCCTTGGTAGGGCCATCTAATTGCTTTTTATTATCATCAATAAAAACGATTAAATGGTTTAAACGATGATGTCCAGCAAATTGAAAGGCTTCCCAACACTCCCCTTCGTTCAGTTCCCCGTCACCGACAATGCAGTACGTATAGTTTGAACGTCCATCAAGCTTATTACTATAAGCGATGCCCGCAGCAACCGATATGCCTTGTCCTAAAGAGCCAGTAGTCATTTCAACTCCAGGAGTTAAGTTTCGATCCGGGTGTGAAGGCAATGTGGTTCCATTTTGATTTAAGGAATAGAGGACATCTTCTGAAATAAAGCCCTTTAAGAATAGTGTTGCATAAAGAGCAGGACCTCCATGACCTTTTGAAAGCACAAAATAATCACGATCTGGGTTATGTGGCTCTTGGACATTTTTATTGATATGCTTGCCGTATAAAACAGCCAAGACCTCCACTATAGATAGACTCCCACCATAATGACCGAACCCGGTATGACCTAATTCTTTTAATGTATAGTAACGTATTTTGTCTGCAAAGGCAGAGAGAGAATTCGTAATAGTTGTCAAAGTTAAGTCCTCCTTAAAAGAATGATATTTTATTTGTTAAATGAATTATTTAACATGTTTAGACTATATCTAGCTCCAAGTGAAATTGGTACTTCAAATTTCACCAGCGCCTATCAGCTAGTGGATTTCTCCGTCTCCTCCCTACGAATAGTCAACATCAGTGAACTACCTCGCTGTGTTTCCTTTATCTCCGTCAGAGACTACGAAGTCCATACGCCGATGCTCAAGGCACTTACACTTTTCTAATAAAAATCAATCGGCAGCTCAACAAGTGAGGTGCCGACGATTTTCTTTATGCTCCAATATTAGAATTCATATCTTTTGCCCTTTTGCGGATACTGAAAAGGACCATAATAGCTAAAACCACTAGAATTCCAACGATAATCGCACCTTTACCGCCATGATTAGCAAGAGATCCTAGGAAGATACCGGCTACTCCAAAGTCAGCATCGGAGAATGTAGAATTAGCAAATCCGAGATCTCCAAGAACTGGCATTAAGAAAACTGGTAAAAAGCTGATCAAAATACCATTTACAAACGATCCAAGAACAGAACCGCGGACACCGCCAGTAGCATTACCAATAACTCCAGCTGTTGCACCAGTGAAGAAGTGTGGAACGACACCTGGTAAAATGATTACCCCGCCAGTAAGCGTCATAATAAGCATACTCACAATACCGCCGACGAAACTGGAGAAGAATCCAATTAATACAGCATTTGGTGCAAAAGGATATACAATTGGACAATCCAATGCCGGCTTTGCATTTGGGACAATTTTGGTAGAAATTCCTTTAAATGCCGGAACAATTTCTGCTAGTACTAAACGGACACCGGATAGTATGATAAATACACCTGCTGCAAAGGTTCCTGCCTGAATTAACGAAAACACAATATAGTTTTGTCCATTGCTTAAATGTTGGTGGATATAGGAAGGCCCAGCGAAAAGTGCAACAATAACATAAATAACAGCCATGGTTAAAGCAATACTTACGGTACTGTCACGAAGGAAACCTAAACCTTTTGGAAAATTGATATCTTCTGTTGATTTTGGATTTTTACCTCCAATCGCTTTTCCTACTAAGCCGCTTAGTGCATAACCAACACCGCCGAAATGTCCAAGCGCTACATTATCATTGCCAGTTAATTTTCTCATAAAAGGTTGAAGCATAGCGGGAGAAAGGGACATAATAATTCCTAATGCGATAGCGCCAATAATAATCAGTGGTGCCGAAGTGAAGCCTGCTACCGTCATAATAACGGCAATCATACATGCCATATAAAGAGTATGGTGACCGGTTAAGAAAATGTACTTAAAACGAGTAAAGCGGGCAATTAGGATATTCGCAATCATACCGAAAAACATTATAAGTGCAGTATTAGTACCATATTTGGTAAGAGCTATTGCTACAATTGCCTCATTGTTAGGAACAACACCTTTTACATGAAATGCATGTTGGAACATATCGCCAAAGGGAGCAAGAGCGTTTTGTAAGATACCTGCCCCTGCAGCAATGACTAGAAATCCAACAAATGTTTTCGTGGTCCCCTTAATGATGTCAGGAAGATTTTTCTTTTGTGCCAGTAAACCAATTAAAGCCATTAACGCTACTAGGATGGAAGGTTCTCTTAAAATGTCGACTAAAACACTCAATACTTTGTTCATTTTTCCTCACCCTTCTATTAAATGAAGTTTTTTTGTCGTAAAACCTCGGTTACTTTTGTACGGAGTTCATCCATATCAATTATGCTTTCAAGGATGACTACTTCTCCTAATCCCGCACCGCCTTCAGCGATGTCCTTAGCTAAGAAGAATACATCTGCATCTCCTGGAGTGGCAGAACTTAAATCAGAATGTTCCACTTCTACATCTGTAACACCTAGCTCATCTAAAATTTGCTTAATATTCATTTCAACCATAAAGCTTGTTCCTAAACCGGATCCACAAACAGCTAAAATTTTCATTATTCTTCCTCTCCTTTTTTGATTAAATTTATGAGTTCTTCTGCTGTGGCAACTTCTTTAAGTGCTTGCAGAGAATCATTATTTGATAAAAATTTTGTTAACTGCGATAGTGCTTTTAAATGTGTGTGATTATCAATTGCCGCTAAGCAAATGAAGATGTCTGTTGAACGGGATTCATCATCCAGCAATAAAACAGGTTTTTTTGTACGAAGAAAAGACATGCCAAGCTGATTCACACCATCCTCTGGGCGTGCATGAGGGATGGCAATACCTTTTCCAAGGTAAATATACGCTCCAATATCGGTCACCTTTTTAATCATGGCGTCGATATAACTGTTTTGGATTTTTTGCGTTTTTTGTAATGGTTCTGCAGCCACTCGAATAGCTGTTTGCCAATCAAGGGATTCTTCCGTAAATTGGATCATATCTTTTGTTAGAATCTCTGAAAGCATGGGAGCATATCTCCTTTCTGTTGATTTCTTGATCCATAGTTTCGTAGAGATGGCATCATATAATTTTTGTTCATCTTTCACATCTGCATAACGGTGAATGACCTCCATCAATTCTTCAACGGAAACCGTTCGATAGTCTAGTGAGCTAAAATCTGCTGCTACTGCCTGAATAAGGAAGTTTTTCTCTACTGTACTTAGTAGCGGCTGCATTAAGTACAAAGGTTTTGGTGAGGCAAGATAAACGGTTGAAAAGATCATGTCATAGCTTTCCGGATCCGCTTCCTTTGCCTGTTCCAGAGATGTTGAATCTGAAAAAAGAATTTCGGGAAAAATCTGCTGTAATTGAGAGCGCATCATTAAAGACGAGCTAATCCCATTTGGACATACAATTAAAGCACGATATTTCCTCGTTTCCTTTTTTCGTTCTGCAAATTGACCGCCAAAATGGAGAGTGAAATAGCCAACTTCTTCATCTGTTATCAATTTTCCAGTTGATTGTTCTAATGGGTACAAAGCTTTTTTAACAAAAGAAAATAATTCCCAATGTTCTTTTTTTATTTTGCTAATAAGTGGGTTAGCAATGGGAATTCCAAATTGTATTCGAAAATAGGCTGGAACAAGATGGGCATATAAGCTATCCCTTAATGTTGTTTTTTCATCAATGGTAATTAAGGTAACCCTTTCAAAATGCTCAATAATGTCATCAGCAATTTTTATGAGCAATGGATCCTGAAATGCCTTCGAGGTTCCTTCAATAGCCGATAACAGTTGGATTGTGATATACAAGGACTCGCCTTGATGTGCCTCTCCAAACAAATCATTTGCTATTTGTGTTCCCATTTCATATAAAGGTTGACGTAAGATAAGTGCTTGCTTGTCATTAGGATATTGAATAGTTTGTCGTTGATGTCTTACTTTTATAAAAGCAAGTAAGTAACAAAGCTCATCTACTCGGTCCTTTACAAACTGCACAGAAAATTGTTTGGCTAGTTCTTGCGTTTTTCTGCGAATGTTTTCTATTTCCAATCTCCTATGCCAATTTGTCATTATATGCTCAATGCCTATACGGCCAAGTGGAAATTGTAATAATGAACCTAAGCATATAGATGCAATCCGCCGTTTGTCCTCTTCTGTGCCTTTAAGATGGTAGCCATTTGTGCGATTGTATTGCAGTTCCACGTTCATGGAAAGGCAAAACTCACGGACTTTTTTCACGTCTGTTAAAGCGGTATTCCTACTCACATGTAATAAAGATTGGTAATGCAAATTTGATACAGGTTCACTACGAATAAAGGTGTAGAGATAAATTAAATAGATTCTTTCCGATTCTTGAAAAAATAATTGATTTTTTTTGATAGGTAAATCTCCGTTTTGCCACTTATCAATAAGGGAATCTTCCACTAAATAATGATTGTCGATAAGTTTGATAGGAGGCAGCTGAATGTCTTTTAATCCATCATTTAATTTTTCAAGATCATAGTGAAATTGACGAGGCGATAATTTCAGTTTTCGCATTAATTCCGGAATGGTCGAGCGACGATATTGGATCATTTGGTCAAGTAGTTGTATCGATCGGTGATCAAACATGATTTATCCTCCTCATAATCATCATAAAATGAAAACGTTTTCTAAGCTATTGTTATTGGGTCCAATCAATGTTCAGAAAAAAATTTTGAATTGGACTCTTCTAAAAATATATATTTTCACTAGTATAAGAGAGGGGGAGGGGACATGTCATTTACCTTTTGAATGGTGTAGAAATAGGGATGAACGTTAGTGCGGACTGCACCTATTCCCAAACAAACATACGTTGGAGGGTCATACGTTGGAGGGTCAGGTTCCTCGTCCCACTTCTATAATCTTAATAAAAGGCGGAATGTCATTCAGAATATCTTGTCCATTATTCTAGTGATAAACTAATCTATAATTAATTTTATCTATTGATTACTGGGAAAAGGGAACGGCCCCCCATGACCCAGCCTTGATTTATCCCTCCAAAAAAATCCTCCAAAAAGTTATTTTCTGGAGGATTTTTTATACTATTTCAAGCGGTGGTATAGCTTTTATGGGGATCTTCAACCAGTTTATTGCTATGGCATTTTTACCGTTAAAATAAATAAGGGTTATTAGTAGAGAATAAAGTATTAAAAAACTAGTGCTGATCTATAAACTGAAGCAAGCTGGTATTCAACATGAAAAAGGTCATGATAAACAAGCGGAAATCATTTAAATGAAGCTGGTGTAGAAATTGTCAGATAAGAATGGTCAGGGCAACTTAAAGATTAGAATTATAAAGTGAAAGAATAAAAAAATCCGCCTCAAAATTTTTGTAAGAGGCGGATTTTCTTTTATTCAAACTCTACGAAGCGTCGTGTGATATCACGAGGACGTGTGATGGCACCACCAACGACAGTGGAATGTGCTCCGAGTGCCAGGCACCTTTTGTACATTTCCGGAGTCAAGACATTGCCTTCTGCTATGACAGGAATGCTGATTTTATTGAGGACCTCCTTCAAAAATGAAAAATCGTCATGATATAGTTTCTTATCAGATGTTTCTGCTGTGTACCCGTATAGAGTAGTAGATATACAATCAAATCCCAATTTTTCAGCCTGTATGGCATCTTCTAATGTTGCTATATCCGCCATTAATTCGACATTAGGTGCTTTATCTTTAGCATAATGGACAAGCTCCTGCAGTGAAATGCCATTTGGGCGCTTTCGATGGGTTGCATCCATGGCAATCATTTCACAACCGCTTTCTATTAATTCATCTATTTCTTTATGAGTTGCTGTAATAAATACATCGCTGTCATCGTAGTCCCGTTTCACAATGCCGATAACAGGCAAGGCTACTTCATTTTTTATGGCTATTATGTCTTCCTTAGTATTTGCGCGGATCCCTTTAGCTCCACCTTCCATCGCAGCCAGTGCCATTTTGGACATTATGAATGAACTATGTAACGGTTCGTCGGGAAGTGCTTGACAAGATACGATTAATTCATTTTTAACTTGAGCTAACATATTGATTCCTCCTTGAAAAATGGGTATATTTGCAGATTGTTACCTAGTTTTGCAATCTTAATTTTGGCTTTGCAAAGTTAATATTACGGAATAGATATAACAATGATGTCCCTTGAGCAGAGATTCCACCGCCGATAATAATACTGTATGGGTATACATCAAAGTAATTTGTGCCTGTCCTTTTGCAACCTCTTTAGCCCAATCGGCAATGATGCATTCACACTCTACATCCTTGTTTGTGTGCTCAAACATTCTTTTACTGTAAAAAATCACTGCCAAGTTTTGAGTAAATGGCAGCATTTATGATCACGCCCATTCTATCGGCTACTTGCTCAGAAACGAAACCATATTAGATATGAAAGCTTCCACTTAAGCATCACTTTTGGCTATATGTTCTGATGAATTTGATCGCAATATCCACTAAGGATTCTTTTTGGATGGGCAAATCAATCACTTTTCCATTCAAGCAGCCTTTGATATCATCATAACACGGAAAAAGCGATATGAAACCCCTTACGAAATTAGTGGATATGTTACTAAACCGTTTCAATCATCATTCAGCTTCTACAGGCGCTGTTAGTGGTATATGTAAGGAAGGAGCAACAACTCTCGAACGCCGAGGAGACCTTATTCCTTGGCAGCATTGAAACCCCAATGGCACAAGCATTAGATACATCAAAGGATTTACTTGGTTAATTAAATCCACCGACACCATTACCGATTGTGGCAATTAGAAGATTTGCGAAGCTGCATTGCTCTTTACTTTTGATGAATCATCCTATATAAGTGGTGCAGAATTAGTTATTGATGATGGATTCTCTGTTGCATAAAAGATATGATACATTAGAACTCCAATAATATGGGGTCTTATTTAGGGGGTTACTTTTAATGGAAGAACAAACGATTTTTGAAATTACCCACAATATGGATAAAATCACAAATAAGTTAATCATCCAATGGAACAAATTGTTTTACGAGGACCTAGGTGTAAGCCATATTCTAATACTCGCGCATTTAATGGTAAGTGGCAATAGCCGTCCATCCGACATAGCGAGGACTTTAGGATTGACCCCTGCAACGGTAACACATTTATCTGAAAAACTTGTCCGAAAACAACTAACTGTTCGAATAACCGATGAATCTGATAGGAGAGTAATTTATTTAGGAATTACGGAAAAAGGCTCCGATATACTACATAAAGCAGAGGAATACGGAAAAGAATTAAGAAGAAACCTATTCGAAAGGTTAACAAATGAAGAGAAAGACCAACTACTAAGTATCTTTGAAAAACTAAACGAATAAGTGGTGCCTGGCACCACTCGTGGACAAATTGGTAATTTGTCCATGTGTGGTGGACAGTTTATAGCATGACAGGTAAAAAAGAAAGCAATCCAGAGATGTAGATGATTGCTTTCATTTTGCGTTTAAAGGAAATCGAAAAATAATAGCCATTCCTTTTTGATGATTTTATGAAACTTGGAAGTTGATTGATCAATAATCATTTTAAAATCATCAGAAAATTCACGAAAAACCAATGATTATATTTTTAAAGCATGTTACATTCAATTCGTAACAAACAATACTAATAAGGAAAGGAAAGAAAGCGTATATGAAATATAGGGTTGAAACCATTCCGAGCTATCGCATTGCCTATATGAGACGAGTTGGTCCTTATGGTTCTGCAAATATTGAAGTAATGGAGAAGTTAAAGAGGTGGGCAGAGGAGAGAAATCTTCTTAAAACCGCAACTTTATTTGCCATTCCCCAAGATAACCCCGAGACTACGCTTCCTGAAAATTGTAGATTTGATGCTTGTATTGTAATTACGAAGGATTATCTAGTGGATGATTCCATTTATGAAGGGGAACTTTCTAGTGGAGAATATCTTATTTACCAAGTCAAACATACAGCAAAAGATATTCAAAAAGCATATGAGGATATTTTTCCTTCTCTTCAAAGCATGGGCTATAAAATGGATAATAAACCAATTTTGGAAAGATACACGGACGATATGAACAACAATCTTTATTGTGAAATATGTGTTCCAGTAAAAAAGTATAGTTAAATAATAGAAAAGGTAGAACAAGAGATTTGCTGCTCTTGTTCTACCTTTAAAATTTGCCCGTTCATGAAGGAAAGTATCAAATATCATACTAATAGAGCATGATTTAAAATTCTTCGTAAACAGCAGGATCCTGATTCCACATTCTCCCACCTTGACTCGTTAATCCCGAAATTTCTTTCATATCGGATTCGTCTAGTACAAAGTCGAAAATTGAAAGATTTTCAAGCTGCCGAATAGGGGATGCTGATTTAGGAATGGATACTGCTCCAAGTTGGTAATGCCAGCGCAAAATAATTTGAGAAATAGATTTGTTGTATCGATTTGCGATTTTTTCAAGAGTACAGTTTTCAAAAACTTCCTTTGCACGAGCTAATGGGCTCCAAGATTCCGTCACAATCTCATTCTCTTCATGAAATTTTCTTTGCTCCTCTTGGTTGAAAAATGGATGTAATTCAATTTGGTTTATACTTGGCATCACACCTGTTTCCTTCTTTAAACGCTCCAAATGCTCCGGTAAGAAATTACAAACACCAATAGAACGAATTAATCCCCATTTTTTTGCGTCAATTAAAGCTTGCCATGCCTCTACATAGTGATCCTGCTGCGGATTCGGCCAATGTATTAGATACAAATCATAATAATCAAGATTAGCTCTATAAAGTGATTCTTGAATAGTAACAACCGCTTTATCATATGTATGATAACGGCCAGGCAATTTAGATGTGATTAGTAAATCTCCTCTAGGAACAGAACTGCGGCGAATCGCTTCTCCTACAGCTCCTTCATTTTCATAGTTATAAGCCGTATCAATCAATCGATAGCCTGCATCAATGGCGCTCTTTATCGCATTAGCACCTTCATTTCCTTTTAAAGTATATGTACCAAAACCAATTACAGGGATTGCCAACCCATCGTTAAGTCTTATTTCAGGGATAATATTACTCATCAGAAAACACTCCTTTCTCATATATTTTAAGATTAGCATATATCTGACAATAATACATGATTGGAGATTTATTAGTGGAATCAGAAATAAGATCCTGCATCCGTCCTTAATGAAAATCTTGCCTCATTTGTTTTTCATTTCTATATAATGTAGATAAAAATATATTTATGAAAAAGAGTGACTTTATGAATTCTCATAAAATATTAAAGGAAAGATTAAAATTACAGTGTCGAAACATGCGATTATCGTATGTGATAGCTGTCATCATTACGATTTTATTAGGACTTTCTTCTAGGCAATTCGGTTACCTTCTGCCAGCATTTCTAGCACGCAATACCGGTGATGCACTATGGGCGATGATGGTGTACTTTGGCTTTCGTTTCTTCCTTGTAAAGAAAAATCAGCTTCTAGTTATCTTACTAAGTTTCTTTTTCAGCTTCGGAATCGAATTCAGTCAACTTTATCAGGCAGTCTGGATCAATCAGATTCGCAGTACCGTAGTTGGCGCATTAATTTTAGGAAAAGGTTTCCTTATTGTAGATTTGATAAGATATGCAGCAGGAATTTTTATCGCTGCTGTTTTAGATAAGATAACCCGGAAGTATATCTATAGGGAATGGTTAAAAAATTAATATTTGGCGATTTAGGATATTTTCATGCATATTACTTAACCAATGTCCGCCCATTTTTAAAAAGGCAGCAGATTCATAGAAAAATATCACAAATGAACAGATGATGGAGATAGTAAATTGGTCATAAATTTTGGTATAGTAAAGGAAAGATTTTGCTATTGGCAATAAATACATAAAAATAGGACTCTACTAGAATATTTCCTTTGATAAAAACGGTTCCGTCCTATTTAAGAATAAATTGGAGGTGGAGACCGTGAGGAAAATTCCTCTCATCCTACTTAGTAGTATGATAATTGTCATCATGATTGCAGTAAGCAGCATGTATTATTATCAATCAACTCATTTTAATTCGAATATCACGATTAATGGTACAAATGTCGGTGGATTAACTGCTGAAAAGGCTATAAAAAAATTAACATCGACCGTTTTGAAAAACGATGTTTATGTTGGAAAAAAGCTTATTTTTGACGGGAAGGATACCAAAACGGGGTTCACGGACAAAAATTTACCGGAAATCAAGAAAATATTAAAATCTCAGCGTACGTTCTTTCCTTCTTCTAAAGCAAAAAATTATTCAGTGCTTCCAGCAAAGGCGGATTATTATCGCAGCAAAACAATGAAAAAGCAAGTAGAAGATAAACTTTTGACACTAAATAAAGGATTAAAGGCCCCGAAGGATGCTCATGTCCAATTGAATCAGGGAAAAATTAGCGTTTCCAAAAGCGAGGCTGGTAATCAATACGATATTACTGGCTTACTAAAAGATTATAGTAAACATGAATACAGTAGTATTATCCATTTAGATGCTAAATTTTTGCAGCCTATTAAAGCAAACAGTCCGATTATTAAAGAGGAAAAGAAAAAGTTACAAGAATTAATGACGCGAACGGTTGAGTATAAAGTCCAAAATAAGGTATACGCCTTTAAAGCCAGTGATGTCATTAAAAATGCATCCATTTCAAAAGATAACAAATACACGATTGATCCAACTGAAATTCAAAACAAGATTGCTGATATTAATCGTACTCAATCCACCCTTCATAAAAATTACACCTTTAAAACCCATTCAGGGAAGGAAATTTCAATTAAAGGGGAATCTTATGGCTGGTCTATAAATGTTGTGGAAGAGTCGAAGCGGATTGCTGCAGCCCTTGAAAAAGGCAAAAAATCCATTTTAGCCTACAATGTCTATGGGATTGGCTGGAATACTTACGGTGTTGGCTATCATACGACCGCAAATCATGGGATTGGCAATACATATGCGGAAGTATCTATTAAGGACCAAAAGATTTGGATTTATAAAGACGGAAAGTTAAAAGTAACAACAAAAGTGGTTACTGGCAGACACGATACTCAAGAGGATACACCAAAAGGTGTTTGGTATATTATGTATAAAGCATCGCCATCTGTACTGAAAGGCAGTGAAGTAGGCAATCCTAATTATTCGATTAAAGTCAACTATTGGGCACCATTTACGAATAGCGGCTGTGGATTCCATGATGCTTATTGGCGAACAAATTGGGCTAGTGATGCCTACCTCCATCATGGATCAGGAGGTTGCGTCAACACCCCGCCAAGTGTAATGAAGGCTGTATATGACAATCTCGAACAAAATGAACCCGTAATCATATATTAAAAAAACATTGAGTGGTGCCTGGCACCACTCGTGGACAAATTGATAAAGTGTCCACCCTATGTGGACACTTACTTTAATTGCTTCTCGAGAGACGGATTCTCCCTTCTCCTCGGTTACCTGTTCTTATTTTCGCGTGCACTTCAATAAGGCTTGATCTCCATTTCAATAGGAAAAGGAACCCGATTTTATGTCCTGACTATAGCCCCACCACTTTGTCCTCGTTTATAAAAAACAGAACATTATTTTGATTGGCATGGATGGATAGCTTAGCTATTAGATTAAGATTTGTCAATGGAAGGAGATTTGGATGAAAAACATTATAGCAGCTATACAAAAGGAACGTTTTAGATATTGTTCAAGGTAAGACTAATTTCCGTGAATTAGAAGCATATGTATTAGTATTACCAAAAATCAAATATCAATCATGCTGAACCAGAATGTTTAAAAGTATTAATGAATCAGTACTTGCTTGAAACATTGTAAGGATATAGGGATGGATAGTTATATTGATTAAAGTACCAATTTATTTATTATACTGGAGCGGGTACCTGTTCCCGATTCCAGAGCAAGGAAGGTGCAGGGATGAAATATGTAATCGGAATTGACCTTGGAACAAGTGCTGTGAAAATATTACTTGTCGATCAAAAAGGAAATGTATGTATGGAAACATCTAAATCTTATCCATTAATACAAGAGCAATTTGGATATAGTGAACAAAATCCGGAAGAATGGGTAGAAAAAACAGTAGAAGGTATATCGGAGATGATTAACCAATTTCAAGGGGATATCCATGATATAGAAGGAATTAGTTTTTCCGGACAAATGCATGGGCTTGTTTTATTAGATCGAGAACAGCGTATTTTAAGAAATGCAATTTTATGGAATGATACGAGAACAACGAAGCAATGCAGAGAGATTTACGAAACCGTGGGCAAACAGCGTTTACTAGAAATCACTAAGAATCCGGCCTTAGAAGGGTTTACCTTGCCAAAAATTCTCTGGGTGAAAGAAAATGAACCTGAAACTTTTGAGCGGGCCAGCGTTTTTCTGTTGCCTAAGGATTATTTACGCTACCGAATCACAGGCAACATACATAGTGAATATTCGGATGCTGCTGGAACATTGTTGTTGAATATGAGTAAAAGGGAATGGAGTGAGGAATTACTAAATCTATTTGGTCTTTCTCCTAATTTTTGTCCACCTCTGGTAGAATCACATGAATTTGTCGGTACTATTTCTCCTGAATTTTCTAGGTTAACAGGATTGTCAGAGTTCACAAAAGTATTTGCTGGAGGGGCAGATAATGCCTGCGGCGCGATTGGATCAGGAATATTGTCGGAAGGAAAAACGTTATGCAGTGTGGGCACTTCAGGTGTCGTTTTATCCTATGAAACACGCAACGATCTTGATTTCGAAGGGAAAGTCCACTATTTTAATCATGGAGAACCAAATTCCTTTTATACAATGGGGGTAACTTTGTCGGCTGGGTATAGTTTAAATTGGTTTAAAGAAAAAATCGCTCAGGATGAGAAGTTTGAGGACCTTTTACAAGAAGTGGGGATAGTGCCTGTCGGATCCAATGGTCTGCTTTTCACACCGTATTTAGTGGGAGAGAGGACACCACATGCAGATTCCACCATTCGGGCGAGCTTTATAGGAATGGATGCCCTTCATGAACGAAAGGATTTTGTACGGGCTATCCTAGAAGGAATTACCTTTTCATTAAATGAATCGATTGAGATTTTTAGAGAAAACGGAAAGAATATTGAAGCCATCGTATCCATCGGTGGTGGTGCCAAAAATGAGGCATGGTTGCAAATGCAAGCAGATATTTTCGATTCTAAAATTGAAAAACTAGAAAGTGAACAAGGTCCAGGTATGGGAGCGGCGATGCTAGCAGCAATTGGCTGCGGATGGTTTTCCACCTTAAAAGAATGTGCCACAAGCTTTATCCAAACAGAGAAAATCTATTACCCAATAAAAGAGAATGTCGAAAAATACAAGAAGTTATTTTCGATTTATAAACAAATTTACAAGAATACCAAAAGTCTCAACGAACAACTGAAGGAATTTAAGAGGTAAGGATTGTTTGAAGGCGCTGGTCCCTTTTCCCCATGGTAGCTTTTGAAGCAACTCCAACGGGCGGTAAAGTCCATATTTCTTTAACTTTAGCTATGTTAATCAATAATGTTGAAGTACATGAAAAAAAAGGGAGGCTGTTTGGCAATCTCCCTTCTTTACCATAATGGTTCTTCTTTATTAGTTAAGTTCAAAAATAGTGGTGCTATAAACATCACCAAAATTATCTATCAAGGTGAATTCTAAGAGTAGTGCAGAATGTAAAGATAAATCAAACATTACAGAAAATGGTATAGTGATAATTGGAAATAAAACAAATAAAGATGTAGAGTATTGATACTGAACTTCTCCACAGCGATTACATTTCAAGCTTTTACGAAATGTTAATAATTTCTTTAATGAATCAAACCAGGTCCACTTTTTCCCACATGTTGACGCTCAACTTCTTTTTATACTAGAACCACAGTGTACACTATGATAACCAACTTAATTTTATGTTAAGTTACTGCTTAGTCCTACCTTTAAAGAAAGGAATACAAGAACAGCTATCGCGATTAGGAGCATTGTTTTCCACCGAATGATAAAGGAACCAGTTTTGGTATAACAGTGTTCTTAAACATTATGAAATAGCGAAGCAAATAATGCGCAGCTACTGAAATATACATAAGCTTTCCAACAATGAGGTGTCAGATAATGATTAAAAACACTCTAATTTGATACCTGAGATACCTGACACCATACTTATTACAATGTTTTAACTAAAACGCTAGCGATGATCACCGATGCGACAGTCACAGTTGTAAAGCCAGCGATTAACATAGGAGGTGATAATTCATTTAAAAGGTTTTGTTGCCCTTCTTCGGTTCTGCCAACACTTCGACTCACTTCTTGACAGAGTATATAATCCGCTGGAAATCCAAACATAGAGGTTAAAGCAAGGGACATTCCTTTGTAAGGATGCACTCTAAATAGTTTTGAAAAGATAAATCCCCCTGTTAAAATTCCAAATTGACCAATGAGAATGATCGCTAAAATCTGTGGGATGAAATGCAAAAATTGAGTTAGGCTTACGGTGCTCATCGATGCGATGACAATAAAAATAGTGCCAAGAATAGCAACACTTGAAGCTTTAGCCTTGTCCATAATATTTTCATTATAAAATTTTAATGCGGATCCAAGAACACCAATGATCAGACACCAAATGGTAGAGCTAACCCCTGTAAAGCTACCGATAACCGTTCCAAGGGATGCACCTAGGAATAATTTGAATAGGAGGACATTTGCGGTGTTAAATTCATATTTCTTTTTAGGCTTGCTTTTATGTTTTTGTTGCAGGGATGCTTCTAAAGTCGCTGCAGTATATTTGTTTCCATCTGCAAGTCCAATTTTATCACGTAAAATAAGTGCGTATTTACGAAGAAATATGGAAGCTACCGGCATGCCAAACAGCTTATGAATCGCAAGTACAAGTGCAGGAATCGCAACAAGATTAGTAAAACCCAGCGCTTTTAATTCATCAGAGGTGACAATAAAAGCAACAATCCCTCCTACCATTGGTCCCATCCCAGCAACAGCCGTTTCATACCCAAATAGCATTGTAATAATCGGAAGAACTAATGCGATAGCTATAAGTGTTCCTCCTAGTGCGATTAATACAGCTTTATACTGTCTCAACATTAGGGTTAACGGAATAAGTGTACCTAAATGAACGACTAATGGCCCCGTCATTAAACTTCCAATTTGACTAAAAGTTGATGTATCTACGATATTTTTTGGGAAAATTCCGGTCCAAACTAAAACAAGAAATCCGAGTATGGCAATTAAAAGCATTGGCACCCTTGCCCTTGTTAAAACAGAAATAATTTCGCCTACCGCAATTAATGCTAAAACGAGCATTGCCGCAAAAACTGGTTCATTAATTGTCATCATAGCGCCTCCTAAGTTTAAAATGTGTCGGTAATTATTGTGATTATTCAGACATCTGGTAATACAAGAGAATGTCCTTAACGTAATAAAACTAGTAAAATAATCACCGAAAGTTAACTTAAATCAGAAAATAGGCTAACTTCTGATAATAATAGTTTCGATTATAAAATATATCTCACAAAATTACCACACAATTTTCACCTGGGATGGAGGGTCAGGTCCCATTTCCCACTTTAGGCATTGAAGGGTCAGGCCATTTATCCCGTCATAGTTGAATATTTTAGGGGAATAGGGAGGATATTTACCTAATAAGTAGAAATATATAGATTAACTTCTCTTATCAAATTCCTCTGTATATCTTCCTTTAAAAAGTCTGATGTCCCATCCTTTTATCCAAATCTTAAGCAACCCTGTTTATCTAATAGTTTTCCCTTTTTATTACATTATTCCAATATACCTTCTATTTTTGCATTAATGGACCAGACCCTCTGTTCCATCCCCCAAAAGTCTCCTAACGAGGTGATAGTTATGCCAAGAACCCCGCGTATGAAAAGCAGTAATGGAATTTATCATATTATGATTAGAGGTATTAATAAACAAACGATTTTTGAGGAGGAAGATGATAAGAGAAGGATGTTGAAAACAATACAGAAATGTAAAGAGGTTAGTAAAATCAATTTGTATGCCTATTGTTTGATGGATAATCATTTACATTTGCTATTACAAGAAACGGAGGAAAGCATTTCAAAAACAATGCAAAGAATTAGTGCCAGCTATGTTTATTGGTACAATAAAAAATATGAACGCTATGGTCATCTATTTCAAGATAGATTTAAAAGTGAGCCTGTGGAGACAGATACATCCTTTCTAAAGGTCTTAAGATATATACATCAAAACCCTGTGAAAGCTGGACTGACGAAAAATGTATTCGATTGTAAATGGACAAGTGTAAATGAATACATCCGAAAAACGGACTTAATTGATACAGATTATGGCCTTTGCCTATTTTCTAAAAATAAAAGAAAAGCTCTCAAGTGGTATGAGGAATATATGATAAAAAATAATAACGATCAGTTTTTAGATGACTTTGTCAGAGTGAAAAGGTCTGATAGCGAAGTCATTCATTTTATTCAACAATTAGGTGTCGAAAATATTGCTTCTTTGCAACAGATGGACAAATCCAAAAGAAATGCCATCATTCTTGAACTGAAAGAATTAAAGGGTATTACCTATGAACAATTATCACGTGTAACCGGCATATCCAAGAGTGTTATCGGGCGTGTTCGTTAAGGTGTGGCCCGTTGTCCCAGGGTGGATTTGTAAAATGGGACGAGGGGTCTGACCCTTCAACCCATCAAAATGGGAAAAGGGACCGGTCCCTCCGTGCGCATCTTCTAAAAAATTATTTACCTATCTTCTTTTTCATATTATTCTAATAAAGGAAAGAAATAGACAGTGTTTGACACCTAGAATAGGAGATGTTTTTTTGTTAGTTAGAATGAATAAGCGGCTGGAGAAGATGATGCCTTTTATTACACCAGTTAGTGTCGTTCTTGGTGTGTTATTGTCTGTGTATTTAAAGGATTACTCCTTTCTCGTTCCGTGGATTTTTGCGTTTATGACCTTTGCAGGAAGCCTAGGCTCTAATTTTCAATCATTGAAACAAGTGGTCATGCATCCATTTTCGATCATCATCGCTCTATTAATCTTGCATGTTTTAATGCCGATTTGGGCTTGGGGAATTGGCCATGCTGTGTTTCATGGTGATGCCTATACAATTACTGGTCTAGTCCTAGGGATGGTTATACCAACTGGTGTTACAAGTGTCATCTGGGTGTCTATTTACAGAGGAAATATGGCTTTAACCTTATCGCTGATTTTAATAGATACCTTGCTTTCGCCATTTATTGTTCCATATACCCTTTCCTTATTTGTGGGACAGAAGGTGGAATTAGATACGGCTGGCATTATGAAAGGACTATTTGAGATGGTGGTAATTCCCTCCATTTTGGGGATGATTCTAAATCAGATGACAAAAGGCAAAATTAAAGATACTTTAGGTATTAAATTAGCCCCATTTTCTAAAATATGTTTAGGGCTTGTAGTCATGCTGAACGGATCGGTTATTGCTCCTCATTTAAAACATATAAGCGTAAAGTTAATCGGAATTGGGATAATTGTTTTCCTTATCGCTTTTACTGGTTATTTGTTTTCCTTTTTGATTGGGATGTGGCTGAAAAGAGATAGAGATACTGTCGTTGCATTAACGTTTCTTGGAGGAATGCGAAATATAAGTGCAGGAGCCGTTATCGCTGTTACTTATTTTGCCCCAAGTGTAGCAACTCCGGTTATCATATCTATGCTCTTTCAACAAATACTTGCATCGACTTCCGGATATATGATAGATAAATTTTATGTACGCATGGAGAAAAGAGAAAAAAGGATAGCTTAGGAATACAAACCGTAGAAAAAGATTTCTGCGGTTTTTTTGTTTTCCTTTTTTTAAAGAGATAAATAATTTTATTTTAAAAATAATAAAGATATAGAGAAATAGCATTAAGCATGAAAAAGCGCAGAAATATCCCATGTATATGAATCACGAACTATTAAAAGATATCTAATTATTAGGATAATATAATATCATCAAAAAATGATAAAATTTTATAAAATTGGGAGGGAGAAAAATGATTCATATCATTTGGTTTTTGTTGCTTGCTGTTGGGATTTTGGTTGGTGCAGCAACAGGAAAGATGCAAAAGGTTACTGATGCTGCCATCGAATCAGCAGGAACAGCAGTCACTCTATCCATTGGCTTAATAGGCGTAATGGCTTTGTGGTTAGGTATTATGAAAATTGCCGCAGAGGGCGGTCTGGTAAAATTGCTTGCGAGAGCGGTACGTCCAATTATGTTTCGTTTATTTCCGGAGGTTCCGAAAGATCATCCTGCTATGGGGGCGATGATGATGAACATCAGTGCAAATATTCTGGGACTAGGGAATGCGGCCACCCCATTAGGAATTAAAGCAATGACAGAATTAGAAAAATTAAATCCGCATAAGGGCATTGCGACAAATGCAATGGTCATGTTCTTAGCAATAAATACTCTTCTGTAACACTTATTTCTTCTACCACTATTGCATTGAGGGCATCTGCTGGTTCTCACGATCCAACATCTATTATCGGTCCAACGATTTTAGCAACTATTTGCTCTACCATTGCTGGAATTACAGCTTCTCTTTTACTTCAAAAGTTGCCATTATTTTCGATTGAGCGTGCTTTAAAGAAGGAAAACAAATCGGAAAATATTGATATTCCTATGGAGTAAAACATAACGAAAGATACGATCATTCTAATAGGGAAAGTAGGGGCATATGATGTTTGTAGATATTATGAAAAACATATCGCTTTATGCGATTCCATTTTTATTATTATTCATCCCTTTATATGGGATAATTCGCAAAGTAAAAGTATACGAGGCACAGAGGGAGCAAAGGAAGGCTTTTCTACAGCGGTAAAAATTATTCCTTATTTAGTAGCAATCCTCGTGTCTATTGGTGTTTTTCGTGCATCCGGGGCTATGGATTTACTTACAAGATTGTTAGCACCCATTGGGGAGTGGTTTGGAATGCCGAAAGAAGTTATTCCTATGGCATTAATGAGACCGCTTTCGGGAGGGGGATCACAAGGCATTATGGTTGATTTATTTAAACATTATGGGCCAGATTCTGTAATCGGTAATAATGCATCTGTTATTTCAGAATCGACAGAAACCACCTTTTAGTTATTGCCGTATACTTTGGAGCCATTGCTATTAGAAACAGCCGTCATGCCTTAGCAGCGGGATTAATCGCGGACTTTGTTGGCATCGTTGCCTCCGTGATTATTGTAAATCTAATGTTTTAGGGACAAGGGGACAGGCACCATATCCCTTTTCGAGGGGATGAGGGAATGACTTTTCAATCCATACACTCGTTAACGTATTAAACGAGACGAGGGACCAGACCCTTCATCCCCCCACATTTTTAACGAGACGAGGGACTGGTTCCTTCGTCCCTATTAGGAGGAGATTTCAGAATTGGAAAAGTTTAAAGGGAAGAAGCTGAAGTTTGGAGATACTCTGGGGTTAACCGCTCCGGCAAGTCCGACGAAGGCGGAAAATGTACCAATGGCCATTCAGGTTATTCGTGAGCTTGGTTTTCAAGTCAAGGTTGGAAAAAGCTGTTATGAAGAGTATGGCGGCTATTTAGCGGGACCTCCCAAAAATCGTGCAGATGAGCTTAATGAAATGTTTTCAGATCCGGAAATTGACGCCATTCTCTGTTTGCGTGGTGGATACGGTACACCGCAATTATTGCCTTATCTTGACTATGAAACGATAGTTCAACATCCGAAATTATTTATTGGATATAGTGATATCACCGCGTTACATACTGTTTTCCTGCAAAAATGCGGATTAGCGACGGTACATGGACCAATGGCAACATCAGATCTATTAGATAGCGATGATTTTACCCGAACTTCCTTATTACGAGTATTAATGGATCCAACCCCACTGGGAATTGTCCAAAATCCTGAAGAAGAAGAGATTTTCAGTTTAGTAGATGGTGTGGCAGAAGGAGAAATGGTTGGCGGAAACTTATGCCTTGTCACGGCGCTAATGGGCACGCCTTATGAATTGGATACGAAGGGGAAAATTTTATTCCTTGAGGACGTAGGGGAAGAACCATTCAAAGTGGATCGAATGCTGACACAATTAGCTTTAGCAGGAAAAATTGAAGAGGCAGCAGGTATAATTTTTGGGACATTTACGGAAAGTGAATCACCAAATTATTCTCATGGATTTGATACTGTTGATGTATTTAAAACTATTGTTGCACCGTTTGGAAAACCAACCATCTATAATCTTCAGGCAGGTCATTGCAATACAAAAATTACCTTACCATTCGGAGTAAAAGCAAAACTAGATGCTACCAATGGCAGTTTAAGCATAGAAGAAAGTGTGGTTCAGTCATGATAGAAAAAGAGGATTTGCTACAACAAGCACAAGAAATTTTCCCATGGTTAATCAAAATGCGGAGAGATTTTCATACTTATCCCGAATTTGGTATGGAGGAATATAGAACGAAGGATAAGATTTGTGAATACCTGAATGAGATGGGCATTCCATACACAGCGGGAATTGCAAATACTGGTGTGGTAGGACTCATTAAAGGGGATCAGGATGGAAAAACCATTGCGTTGCGAGCAGATATGGATGCCTTGCCAATTTTAGAACAAAGTGATGTACCATATAAGTCCACTATCGATGGGAAAATGCATGCATGCGGACATGATGCGCATATGACCGTTTTATTGGGAGCTGCGAAGCTTTTAAATCAAAACAAACATTTATTGAAAGGGAATATTAAGTTACTGTTTCAGCCAGCCGAAGAAACAGTAGGTGGAGCCGTCCCCATGATAAAAGAAGGCGTATTGGAAGACCCAAAAGTTGATGCAATCTTCGGGCTTCATGTCGATACAGACTTACCCGTTGGAAAAATCGGAGTCAAATATGGGCAAATGAATGCTTCTTCTGATACGATATTCATAACGGTAAAAGGTCAAAATGCGCATGGTGCCTACGCGTATATGGGAAAGGATGCCATTGTTATTGCCGCACAAGTTATTAGTGCCCTGCAAACCATCGTTAGTCGTGGTGTGGATGCCCGTGAATCAGCTGTCATTTCGCTTGGTACGATTCATGGAGGAACGCAAGGAAATATTGTTGCGGATGAAGTGAAGCTCGTTGGAACGGTACGTACACTGATACCTGAAATTCGTGAGTCTGTTTTGCAAAAATTAGAGGATACCGTTACCTTTGTGGCAAAGGGAATGGGCGGTCACGCAGTACTAACCGTTGAACCTGGCTATACTTCCTTGATTAATGCTGACGAAATGGTGGATATTGTAAAGGCCAGCGGCGAGACCTTAATAGGAAAGGAAAATGTGAAGGTTCTAACTAAGCCAAGCTTAGGAGTGGAAGACTTTGCGTTTTTTGCGAAAGAAATACCTGGTGCCTTTTTCCGCCTAGGTGTACGAAATAATGAAAAAGGCATTATCCATGACGTACACACACCGCTTTTTAACATCGATGAGCATAGCTTGAAAATTGGTGTTGCAATGCAGGTTGCGAATGCTTTGCGTTTTTTAGGGTAAAAATGTTGTAATTTGAAAACTACATAATAAGGAGACTCGATCATGAAAGCAATCGTTCATGCAGAAAAAGATGGTTTTGAGGGATTATCTGTAAGGGAAGTAGATGAAAAAGTTCCTAAAGCAGGCGAGGTAAGGGTGAAGCTAAAAACAGCGGGATTAAATCATCGCGATTTATTTGTTGTCCTTAACCGGCACAAACATACAGATCCGCCTGTTATCGTAGGTTCCGATGGTGCCGGTGTCGTTGATGCCGTTGGGGAAGGCGTAAAGGATGTTAAGATCGGGGACGAGGTAATGATTAACCCTAGCTTGGGCTGGAAAGAGAAGAGTGATGCACCACCAGCTGGTTTCGACATTCTTGGCCATCCAACCGATGGTACTTTTTCGGAAAAAATAGTTGTTCATGCAGAAAATGTGGTGGCAAAGCCTTCATATTTAACCTGGGAGGAAGCAGGTGTTTTATCGTTAGCAGCTTTAACTGCCTATCGTGCTTTATTTACAAGAGGAAATGTGCAATCTGGTATGAAGGTGCTTATTCCTGGAATTGGAAGTGGAGTAGCAACCTTTATGCTGCAATTTGCAAAGGCAGCAGGCGCAACTGTTTATGTAACATCACGTTCACAGGAAAAATGTAAGAAAGCCCTGGAAATCGGTGCTGATAAGGCAATTGACACGGGCGTAGACTGGGATGAAGAACTTAATGGAGAAAAAATGGATCTAATCATTGATTGTGTCGGAGCAGCTACAATGAATAAATCACTAAAGCAATTACGTCAAGGCGGTACAATCGTAACATTCGGCTCTTCAACAGGTGATGTCATGCAGCTGGATCTCCGTGCTTTCTTTTATGGACAATTTAACTTTCTAGGTTCCACAATGGGAAGCGGGGAAGAGTATAAAGAAATGGTACAGTTCATCGAAAAGCATCAGATTAGACCAGTAGTGGACCAAGTATATCCGCTTGAACAATATATGGAAGCATTCCATCGATTAGAAAATGCCAAACAATTAGGCAAAATCGGTCTTAAGATGGGATAGAGGGTCCGGTCCCTCGTCCCAATTCTGTGAGGGCACAGGGACCGGATATGTAGGAAGCATGAGAATAGCGGATCTCCGTTTGTGTTTCCTTTGTCTTGCCTGTGACTACTAGTGTTGCAGCACCCTGCTTTGTTTAAGTTCCAATAAGTATGTTTAAAAGCTGCTTCAATGAAAACGAAAGATAAGCGTCCTTTTTAGTAATAATTCCTAACTTCCATAAGAGGGTAGGCTCTTTAATAGGAATCATTTTGACATTGGCATGGTTTTGCATGTAAAAGATGGATTTTGGTAAAAGGGTTATCCCCATTTTGGAAGAAACGAGTTCAACAATTAAATCCCATTGACTGCTTTCATATGAAACAATGGGTTCAAAGCCTGCTTCGTTGCACGCTTTTATTACATAGTCATGCAATGTGAAATCCTCTGAAAACAAGATGAATTTTTCATCTTTCAATTCGTTCAATATCACCGAGTTGCGATTTGCAAGTGGGTGTTCCTCATATATAAATAATACAAATTCGTCCGTGATGAATGGATATACATTGAACTTTTCCTCATCAGCAGGTAGGACAATGATCCCCAAATCAATTTGGCTATCCTCCACGATAGTTGCAATCCGTTTTGCTCCCAATTCAACAAGATGAAGTTTCACCTTAGGGTAATCCGCGTGAAATTTCCTAGCGATTTCCGGAAAAAAAAGAGTGCCAATGAGCGGAGGAATGCCAATCTTAATCTCTCCTATTTCAAGATTTCTCAGTTCATCTAAAAGAATATGTAACTCATTTAATGGGGCTAGTGCTTTACGTCCTTGTTGATAAACAATTTTGCCTGCATCTGTTAATCTTAGATGGCGAGTAGAGCGATCAAACAGTTCAACTTGCAGCTCTTCTTCGAGTTTTTTGACAATTTTGCTGAGGGAGGGCTGTGATACATAGGAATGTTCGGCAGCTTTTGTAAAACTCATGTGGTCTGCTACTTCGATAAATAATTTTATTTCACGTAAATCCATTACTGAAAACTCCTATTTATTCCTTAATTTCATACTATTTATTCTATATATGTATTTTACTAATAAAAAGGTGAACTGTAAACTGAATGTTGGATCATTCAGAATTTTATAAGCGATTAAAGGGGGCTTTATGAATGAAAAATAGCAAAGTTATGCATTCCTTTATGGAAGCGATTTCAGATATTGAGGATGGAGCAACCATTATTGTTGGGGGCTTTGGACTTTCAGGGATACCTGAATTTACGATACAGGCACTTAAAGAACAAGGAACAAAGGACTTAACCGTTGTCAGTAATAATTGCGGTGTAGATGACTGGGGACTGGGGATACTTCTTGCAAACAAACAAATTAAAAAAATGGTGTCTTCCTATGTAGGTGAAAATAAAATTTTTGAACAACAGTTTTTAAGTGGCGAATTGGAAGTAGAATTAGTGCCACAAGGAACACTTGCAGAGCGGATTCGTGCCGGTGGTGCAGGTATACCTGGATTTTATACAGCAACAGGTGTGGGAACTCCAATTGCGGAAGGAAAGGAAACAAAGGAGTTTGATGGAAAAACTTATCTATTGGAACGCGGCATTGTTGGTGATTTTGCGCTTGTGAAAGCATGGAAAGCAGATACGCTTGGCAATCTTGTGTATCGCAAAGCAGCTCGTAACTTTAATCCGTTAGCCGCGATGGCAGGAAAAATTACGATAGCGGAAGTAGAGGAAATCGTTGAGCCAGGTGAGCTGGATCCGGATGAAATTCATACACCAGGTATTTTTGTGCAACGTTTGTTGCTCGGAACGAATTATCAAAAACGAATTGAACGCCGTACTGTTGTAAAAGCATAATATTTTCATAGATGGGAGTGTCGAAAATGAAAGATTCACACCTAAAAATAGTGAAGAGAGCGGTACAGGAAATTGAAGATGGAATGAATGTTAATTTAGGTATTGGGATACCAACGCTTGTAGCAAATGAAATCCCAGCTGATTTCAATGTTTTACTGCAATCAGAAAATGGTTTGCTCGGAATCGGGCCATATCCAGTGGAAGGACAAGAAGATCCAGATTTAATCAATGCTGGAAAAGAAACCGTTACAGCCGTGCCTGGTGCATCATATTTTGATAGTGCTGAATCATTTGCCATGATTCGAGGAGGTCATATCGATTTAGCTATTCTAGGAGGCATGGAAGTTTCGGAAAAAGGCGATCTAGCAAACTGGATGATTCCTGGAAAAATGGTTAAAGGAATGGGCGGTGCCATGGACCTTGTTAATGGCGCAAAACGAGTAATTGTCATTATGGAACATGTGAATAAATACGGAGAATCAAAAATTAAAAGAGAATGTTCATTGCCCCTTACAGGAAAACAAGTTGTACATCGTTTAATTACAGAATTAGCTGTTTTTGATTTTACACCAAACGGAATGGTGCTTATTGAAACCCAAGAAAATGTAACCGTTTCCGAAGTGAAAGAAAAAACAGAGGCAGAGTTTACTATCGCACCGAAATTATTGGCAGCACAATAATTGGGACGGTTCTACTGTTCTAGACTGCTTCAAAAGAGAAAGAAAGCGGATTTTCCCGATTTACTCAAAATATAGTAAACAGAGAATTTATTAAGTGGGATAAAGGACCGAATCCTTCCTCCCACAGCCACAACTAATATCGGGACAAAGGACCGGATCCTCTGTCCCACTAACTGGGGAAATGGGGCCAGACCCATTTTTCATTTATATTTGGAGGGATGTTTATGCGTGAGGTTGTAATTGTGAGCGCTGTACGTACTGCGATTGGGCGTTTTATGGGGGCGCTAAGTAATACGCCTGCAACGGAATTAGGGGCAATTGTGATTAGGGAAGCTATAGAACTTGCTGGTATAAAAGCGGAGCAAGTGGACGAAGTAATTATGGGTAACGTTCTTCAAGCTGGCCTTGGTCAGGGTCCTGCACGTCAAGCTGCTATCCAAGCTGGTATACCAGTCGAAGTCACTTCTATGACTATCAATAAATTATGTGGTTCCGGTCTAAAAGCTGTTCATCTAGCCGCCCAGGCAATTCAAACAGGTGATGCAGAGATTATCGTAGCTGGCGGCATGGAGAATATGAATATGGCACCATACCTACTGATGGATGCACGTTCAGGATTCCGGATGGGAGATGGGAAAATCCTTGACAGCATGCTCGTTGACGGCTTGCAATGCTCCATTAACTCCTATCATATGGGAGTTACAGCAGAAAATATTGCCGAGCAATTTCAAATAAGCAGAGAAGAACAAGATGAATTTGCTGCTTGGAGCCAACAGAAAACTGAGAATGCGATAAAAACAGGAAAATTCAAAAAGGAGATTGTTCCGGTTGTGATTCCGCAGAGAAAAGGCCAACCGATTATTTTTGACACAGATGAATTCCCAAGGTCAGGAGTAACAACAGAAAATCTCTCAAAATTAAAACCTGCATTTAAACAGGAGGGAACTGTAACAGCAGGAAATGCTTCTGGTATCAATGATGGTGCGGCAGCACTAGTACTGATGAGCCGAGAAAAAGCGAATGAATATGGCATCAAACCGATGGCGGTCATTCGTGGTAATGGAACTGCTGGTGTTGATCCAACAATCATGGGGATTGGACCTGTACCAGCAACGAAAAAGGCACTTAAACAAGCAGGGCTCACTATTGATGATATGGATAGAATTGAAGCAAATGAGGCGTTTGCCGCTCAATCAATAGCAGTTGGACGTGAACTTCAAATACCACAGGATAAACTGAATGTAAATGGTGGTGCAATTGCCCTTGGACATCCGATTGGAGCAAGTGGTGCAAGAATTTTAGTTACTTTATTACATGAGATGAAGCATAGTGACTCGCGCTATGGATTGGCTACCCTTTGCATTGGTGGGGGCCAAGGTATCTCAACCATTGTTGAGATGGAGAAATAGAAGAATAATAAATTTATATAATCAGAAGCAATCTTCATAGCTTATTCTTACAGATCAAATAAACGGGGGATGTATATGGTTAGTTCAGTAACAAAATTCTTTTCTAAGATAGTGGAACGGTATTTACCGGATCCACTAATCTTCGCAATGATTTTAACAATTATTGTCTTTATACTTAGTGTAACGATTACCCCAAGCACTCCGATGGATGTTGTCCAAATGTGGGGAGATGGATTCTGGGGACTGCTTGCTTTTTCCATGCAGATGGCTTTAGTTCTTGTAACAGGACATGCATTGGCAAGCTCACCCCTGTTAAGAAAGGGAATGGGTAAAATGGCTTCCCTCGCTCATACCCCTGCTCAAGGTGTCATGCTCGTTACATTTATGTCTGCTTTTTGCTGTATTATAAACTGGGGATTCGGATTAGTAGTCGGTGCTTTATTTGCTAGAGAAGTAGCTCGGCGAATCCCAAAAGTAGATTATCGATTATTAATTGCCAGTGCTTATATGGGTTTTTTAGCATGGCATGGAGGTTTGTCTGGTTCAGTGCCGTTAGCAGCCGCCACGGAAGGTAACCCGGTTGAAAAACTAGCAGGACTTATTCCCATTTCACAAACATTACTAACACCTTATAACATTTTTATTACGGTAGCTATCTTGATTACATTGCCAATCCTAACTAAATTTATGATGCGGCCGGAAAATGAAATCGTAGCGATTGATCCAGAGCTATTGAAAGAGGATCCGCCAACATCTAAGAAACTTCCTCCTAATGCTAGTATTGCCGAGAAGCTGGAGGAAAGCAGAATTCTCGCTTATATCATTGGTCTTTTGGGAATTGTATATTTTATTTACTATTTCTCTCATAATGGATTTAATATTAATATCAATATAGTAAATCTCATTTTCTTTATTATGGGGATTATTTTACATGGTACACCAATGTCTTATATGCGAGCAGTACAAAGGGCTATTGGGGGAACTGCTGGTATATTGGTGCAGTTTCCATTTTATGCAGGTATTCAAATCATGATGGAACAATCTGGTTTAGGAGAAAGTATTACACATTTCTTTGTAGCGATCTCTAACGTACATACTTTCCCGATATTAACCTTTATAAGTTCCGGAATTGTTAACTTAGCTGTTCCATCAGGTGGAGGGCACTGGGTTGTACAGGGTCCATATGTCATTTCTGCTGCAAAGGAAGTTGGTGCAAACCTTGGAAAAGCAACCATGGCCATTGCATATGGAGAAGCTTGGATGAATATGGCGCAACCGTTTTGGGCGCTTCCTGCATTGGCAATCGCTGGTCTTAAGGCGAGGGATATTATGGGATTCTGTCTTACAGCGTTAATATATTCAGGTATTATTTTTATTGTAGGTTTATATTTCTTTTAGACAAGATAGATTTTTTATAGAACAATTTTAACCGGTGTCTTAAGGGAGTTATCTCCTTTAAGACATTTTTTTATTTTTAAAGAGATTACTTCTTTAACCCTCGTCCATTTTCCCTATTAGAGTTGTCCCAAGACGACTAAATGCTTCAAGTTAATCTAAACTTTATCGTGATAAAAGACTAAAATACCATTACAAAGGAACTAATAATCGAAACCTTCGCAAAATATGTTGATTTCTGAAAAATAGAAATATATAATACGATTAATATTCCTTTTTGCGATATTATTTTGTTAAAAGTGTATCTAAAAACAGAGTAACGTCTCCAATTAGTAACCTATTTCTTGTGCTAATTTACTATTTTAGTATCGAAAGGGGGGTATTTTATGAGTGCTGAGATTGATGACTTGGATCGCGGAATCATAAAGGAATTGTCTGTGGATGGCAGGATGTCATTTAAAGAGATAGCTGGAAGGCTAAATGTTACGGAAAAAACTATTAGACTTCGCTATAAAAGTTTACTTGAAAAAGGCATATTCGAAGTGGTCGGCGTTGTCAATCCTATTGCTTTAGGTCTTAAGTCAGGAGCCATTATTCAATTAAAAGTAAAGCCAGATTCCATCCCAAATGTGATAGAAGAATTAAAGAAAATAAAGGTAATCCGCTATATCACTTTAACGTCAGGAGATTACCCGCTACTCGTTCAAATTGCCGTAGCGGATCATGAGGAAATAACCAATACGGTTTTAAAGCTTAATCAAATTCAGGACATTACGGAAACAAACAACATTGTACAGCTAGGAGTGTATAAAAATACATTCGAGTACATATGAGGAAGAAGTTCGTTTAATAAAGGGGAAAGTAATTCAACTATGATTGGGAAGAGGGGTCAGACCCTGCATCCCAGAAATGGGACAAGGAACCTGACCCTCCGTCCCACAATGAAAAATAATACTGGGAAAAGGGATCAGCCCATCATCCCAGATTGGGGGTGTGCAAGATGTATATTTTGAAGCGATTTTTGACGATGTTTTTGACGATTTGGGTGATTGCGACGCTGACGTTTGTGATTATGAAGTGCATTCCTGGGGATCCATTTGCCTCTGATGCAAATGTTTTGCCAAAAGAAGTGTTGGAAAATATCCGGGCAAAATACAACTTGGACAAGCCTATCCCCGTGCAGTACGTGCTGTACCTAAAGAATTTAGTTACTTTTGATCTCGGACCATCCATACAATCTGAAACAAGAACTGTAAATGATATTATATCCACTGGTTTTCCTGTATCTGCCACATTAGGTCTTCAAGCCATCGTCATTGCCTTATTCTTTGGGCTTTTACTTGGGATTGTCGCAGCACTGAATCATAATCGGTTCCTTGACTACACGGCGATGATCATTGCCATTATCGGTATATCGGTACCAAGCTTCATTCTAGCTCCACTTTTGATTAAGTTTGTGGCGGTAAAATGGGGGCTACTGCCAGTTGCCTCATGGGGATCATGGGATCATACGATACTTCCTTGTATTGCGCTCGCGGCATCACCACTAGCCATTGTTGCCCGATTTATGCGCTCCAATATGATTGAGGTAATGAATCAGAATTACATGAAAACAGCAGATGCCAAAGGGCTCTCAACAACGAAGCTTGTCGTCAAACACGGTATTCGAAATGCCATTCTTCCAGTTGTTACGTTTATAGGACCACTATTTGCAGCGCTACTTACCGGGACATTTGTTATTGAAAAAATATTTGCGATTCCTGGTTTAGGTCGATACTTTGTTGACAGTATTTTTAATCGTGATTATCCGGTCATTATGGGCGTGACAGTATTCTACAGTTCCATACTTGTTTTAACCTTGTTTTTAATTGATATTTCCTACCGGATTATAGATCCAAGAATTAAGCTTTCGAGTAAGGGGGATTAACATGATAGAAAAAAATATTGATCAATCCCTGTTTCGCCCGGCTGATCCGAAGAGATTAATCCAAGATACAATTCAGCGGCCAAGCCTAAGTGCATGGAAGGATGCACTTTTAAAAATCATCAAAAATAAGCTTGCAATCTTGGGATTTTCCCTTTTGGTTATTATCGTATTCTTTGCCATTTTTGGCCCATCGATGGTCTCATATAGTCCATCACAACAAAGTTTAACAAAGGCGAATTTAGCTCCATCCGGTGACCATTGGTTTGGAACGGATGATTTAGGGAGAGATATGTGGGCTCGTACATGGTATGGTGCCCGTGTTTCCCTAACCATCGGATTAGTTGCAGCCTTAATTGATTTAGTCATCGGTGTTGTGGTTGGAGGTATCTCTGGTTACATGGCAGGTCGAGGCAAAAAAGGCGATCGTATTGATATGACGTTAATGAGGATTGTGGAAATTTTATACGGTATTCCTTACTTATTGGTTGTTATTTTGCTCATGGTTATCATGGAGCCTGGTATCAAAGCAATTATTATTGCCTTATCTGTTACGGGATGGGTAGGAATGGCACGGATTATCCGTGGTCAGGTCCTGCAGTTAAAATCTCAGGAATATATATTGGCAGCTGAAAAACTAGGGACATCTCATCCAAAAATAATTTTTAGACATTTAATACCAAATACGATGGGGATTATTATCGTAAACTTAACATTCACTATTCCCCAGGCTATATTTGCAGAGTCATTTTTAAGCTTCCTTGGATTAGGGGTACAAGCACCGTTTGCAAGCTGGGGAACGATGGCGAATGATGCATTAGGGGTTATTTTAAGTGGTCAATGGTGGAGATTATTCTTCCCAGGTTTTCTGATTTCGCTTACGATGTTTGCCTTTAATTCATTCGGAGATGGAGTTCAGGATGCGCTTGATCCAAGAAACAGTGACTAGGAGGTGAGGATATGGAACCCTTATTGAAGGTTTCGAATTTAGAAGTAAATTTTAAAACGTACGGCGGTGAAGTACAAGCTGTTCGAGATGTTTCCTTTCATGTAAATAAAGGAGAAATCATGGCGATCGTTGGGGAAAGCGGAAGCGGCAAAAGCGTTACTGTGCAAACCATTATGGACCTTATTCCGACTCCGCCGGGGAAAATTAAAGGTGGCAGCATCCTTTTTCAAGGGAAAGACCTGTTAAAACTTTCGAAAAAGGAAATGCGTAAATTAAAAGGTTCAAAGATTAGTATGGTTTTCCAGGATCCGATGACCTCGTTGAATCCAACCATGAAGGTTGGAAAACAAATTGAGGAAGCCATCCTCAACCACCAGCAGGTATCACAAGGACAAGCTAGAAAAAAAGCGGTAGAAATGATTAAACTAGTTGGAATTCCGAATCCGGAGGAACGATATCATCAATATCCCCATGAATTTAGTGGCGGAATGCGGCAAAGAGCCATGATTGCCATTGCGCTTGCATGTAATCCAGAATTGTTAATTGCGGATGAACCGACAACCGCACTCGATGTTACGATCCAGGCGCAGGTTCTAAATTTAATGAAGGATTTACAGGAAAAAACGAATACAGCGATTATTTTGATTACCCATGATTTAGGAGTTGTGGCTGAAACGGCACAAAGGGTTGCCGTTATGTATGCTGGTGTGATTATCGAAACAGGCAGTGTGGAAGATATTTTTGAATCTCCGAAACATCCTTATACATGGGGATTGCTAGAATCGATTCCAAATTTCGAGGCAGAGGAAAAAGAAAGGCTGGTACCAATCGAAGGCTCACCGCCAGATCTATTTAATCCGCCAAAGGGTTGTCCGTTTGCCGCCAGGTGCAAATATGCAATGGAGGTTTGCGTAGATTATATGCCCCCTGAGTTTGAAATGGGTGAAGGTCATACAGCGAAATGTTGGTTAAATGATGAGCGTGCACCAAAACTTCATGACTTAGTCGCGGCGGGGAGGGAAAATCATGAGTGAGGCTTTATTGGAAGTGAAGAACCTGAAAAAATACTTCCATCTTAAAAAGGACCAAACCGTTAAATCGGTAGATGATATATCTTTTTATATTCGAAAAGGTGAAACGTTTGGTCTTGTAGGAGAGAGCGGGAGTGGGAAGTCGACCTTAGGCAAAACGATTGTTGGATTGCAGGCACCAAGCTCGGGAAGTATTTTATATAATAATCAGGATTTTGGAAAACTAGATTCGAAGAAACGGAAAATCGCGAATAAAGAGATGCAAATCATTTTTCAAGATCCCCACGCCTCCCTTAATCCAAGGATGCGAGTAGGAGACATTATTGCGGAGGGTATTGATGCTTTTAAGCTGGCAAAAGGTGCAGAGCGACAAAATCGAATCTATGAATTACTTGAAAAAGTAGGATTGAACCCCACGCATGCAAAAAGATACCCACATGAATTCAGCGGCGGGCAACGACAACGGATTGGGATTGCCAGAGCTTTAGCGGTTCAACCAAAATTTATTGTCGCGGATGAACCGATATCTGCTTTGGACGTCTCCATCCAAGCACAAGTTATTAACTTGCTAGATGATTTGAAGACACAGGAAGGGTTAACCTATCTATTTATCGCTCATGATTTAGGAATGGTGAAGCATATAAGCGACCGTATCGGTGTGATGTACTTAGGAAAAATGATGGAACTATCCGATAGCCACGAGCTATTTGTTCATCCATTGCATCCTTATACACAAGCACTTTTATCCGCTATTCCAGTCGCCAATCCAAAAGCAGTGAAGAGAGAACGCATTGTATTGGGCGGTGATCCGCCAAGTCCTGTGAATCCGCCGCAAGGATGCCGGTTTAGTACCAGATGTCCACATGCGATGGAAATTTGTTCACAAGCATCACCAGAATGGAAGGAAGTCCAACCTAACCATTGGACAGCCTGTCATTTATATAATTAAATTTCAAAAAAATGGAGGGGAACAATTGTGAAAAAATGGTTTATTATGTTAGTTGCCATGCTGGCTTTGTCTAGTGTTTTAGCTGGATGCGGCGGTGATAAGGCTGCCTCAGGCGATGGAAAAGATGTAAAGCAAGAGATGACTGTTGGGATGACAGCGGAGCCGCCTGCATTGGATCCTGCCCTTGCAACCGATACAACTTCTGGCTGGGTATTAAATCATACTTTTGAAGGCTTATATACGAAGGATCAAAAAGGCAATATTGTACCAGGTTTAGCAAAGGATACAAAGGTTTCGGATGATGGAAAAACCTATACCTTTACCATTCGTGACGATGCAAAATGGTCCGATGGTACACCAGTAACAGCACAGGATTTTGAATATTCATGGAAACGAGTGCTTGATCCTAAAACAGGAAGCTCCTTTGCCTTTTATCTCTATTATATAAAAGGAGCTGAAGCCTATAATAAAGGAAAAGGTTCTGCTGACCAAGTAGGAGTACAAGCTGTGGATGAACATACATTAAAGGTAGAATTAAATGCTCCGCTTGCGTATTTTAATAAGTTACTAGCGATGTATACCTTCTATCCAGTGAAGAAGGATTTAGTAGAGAAAAATAAAAATTGGGCAGCAGATGCGAACAACTATGTAAGTAACGGTGCCTTCAAAATGACAGATTGGAAGCATAATAGTCAAGTAGTTATTGAGAAGAACGATAAGTATTATGGACAAAAAGATGTAAGCCTGAAAAAAATTACGTTTAAAATTGTGCCAGATGCCACCACTTACTATCAAATGTATAAGACAGGGGAACTTGACTTTGTCATGACATTACCGTCTGATGCACTTGATGCAGAGAAAAATAATAAGGAATTTAAGGAAGTACCTTATTTCGGAACGTATATGCTTATGTTTAATGTCAACAAAGAACCATTTACGAATGCCAAAATCCGCCGTGCTTTTGCAATGGCAATCGATCGCAAAACCCTTACAGAAAACGTAACCAAAGCCGGTGAAATTCCTGCTTACGGCATGGTGCCTCCAGGTGTAAAAACACCAAATGGCGGTGACTTCCGTGAAGACGGCGGTAATTATTTCAAGGAAGATTCTGCAGAAGCGAAGAAACTTTTACATGAAGGGATGAAGGAAGAAGGTTGGTCTAAACTTCCAAACGTCACTTTGCTGTACAACACAGCAGAAAACAACAAGAAAATTGCAGAAGCAGTTCAAGAAATGGTGAAGAAAAATCTTGGTGTTGATATCAAGGTAGGAAACCAAGAATGGAAAACATACTTAGATACTACAAAACAACAAAACTTCCAAATGGCACGCATGGGCTGGATTGGCTCCTTTGTAGACCCGGTTATCATGCTTGATTACTACCTAGGTGACAGTCCGAACAACCGTACAGGTTGGGTAAACAAGAAATATGATGAAATAATGGCAAAATCGAAAGTAGAACAAGACGAAACAAAACGTTTTGAACTATTACACCAAGCAGAAGAGGTCCTAATGCAAGACATGCCATTCATGCCGGTCTATTTCTACACAAACACATTCTTAGCATCATCTAAATTCAGTAACATCGCCTATTACTTAGAAAGCAGCCCTTCATTCAAGTGGACAAAGAAAACAAGTAATTAGGGAATAAGGGACAGGTCCCTTTTCCCACTTGATTGGGATGGAGGGACAGGTCCCTCATCCCACACTTTATGTAAATATATAGAGATAGAAAGTGGAGGTGACATAGAGGATGAAAAAACATTTCCTGCTAAGTTTAATATCATTGTGCATCCTGATTGGTTATAAATTATGGACAGGAGAGACATTATTATCCTGGATTAATAGCACCTTTTTGGTAGGTATTATTGCATTAATGGCTGCAGCTATCATGAATATTTGGAAAACGGGCTTTCTTACTCTACTTACCGACGGATTTAAACTTATAGGCAATACCATCATTCCAAAAACAAGATCTGCCGAGCGTGCGGATAATCTAATGAAAAATGACCACAGTCTGAATCAATGGAAGCATGATGTAGCAAAGTGGATATCCTATATATGTACGAACTTTGCAATTATCTCGTTAACCGTTTCACTCGTTAGTCTAATTGGATATTATCAATAATGGTGGGACGAGGGGACAGGTACCTTTTCCCACTTTCTATATATTAGGCATGACAAAACATGACCAAACAATCCAACAATACATCGAAAAAATAAATTGTCCTTGTTTCTCCATTTCTTCCCACGCTTGAATAAGCCTTCTCAGTCCACACTTTTGATTCTTTTGTTTATAAAATATAGTTTTCATCGTAACCCGTAATGGCTACGCTGTGTTCGGAAAAACTACTTTTCCAGTAGGGGTTGTCCAAGTTTTAAAATTATCCACAGGTGAAAAGGTTAATGTGGTAATCACCCAGACTGGCTTGCCTTCCCCGACAGATTGTATTACCTGACTAAAATGTACTACCAGTGATATCTATGTACTTTTCTGCAAGATTTACAACTGGTTCATGGTATACACCATAACCAGTGTTTGCTCCAGAAACATCTCCGACAAAAATTAGTTCCCTTTTAGCTCATTTGGATAAGTCAGCGGAACGCTACTAAGATGACTTGCTAGTTCATTTTTCGTTCTGTTCACTCCGTAAAAGTTCAAAAACAATGCGAGTGAAGTCACTTCGCAACCACTGCACAAACTGGTATTACACGAAGTGCTTTTTGGTTATTTTTCATTTCATCAATTATTTGGATGCTTCCTGTACACTGAAGTTTCTAGCAAGGTCTTGTTGGGAATATAGCATCTGCAACCGATTGGTCCTATTTATTAGTACCACCCATGAGTCCCTACAACAACGATTTTTGGACTAATTTAATTTCTACTGTAAAAACTATATCAATTCCGTTCCATCCGTTGACTATTGATTTCATCGGACATATGGTAAAAGGGGAGAAAGTAGAATTTTCCCATGCAGTTTTCGATGAAATTGATAGCGCTTTCTGATAAAAGCCAAAGGAGCCAGCGAGCATGACAAAGAAAAAATCAGCACATATTATTTCCCACTCTCACTGGGATCGGGAATGGTATATGACTTTTGAACAACATCGGTATTATTTAGTGAAGCTGATGGATACACTACTTGATTTATTTAAAAAGGATTCGCAGTTTCAAAGTTTTCATTTAGATGGTCAAACGATTATTTTAGAAGATTATTTGGAAATCAAACCGGAGAGAAGAGAAGAACTAAAGGAACTGATTCAAAACAAGAAACTGCATATCGGTCCTTGGTATGTGCTTCAAGACGCGTTTTTAACAAGTGGAGAGGCAAATGTAAGGAATCTCTTGTATGGTTTTCAAGATGCAAAGGAATTTGGAGCGATATCCAAACTAGGATATTTTCCTGATACATTTGGTATCTATGGTCAGGCACCGCAATTGTTAAAACAAGCAGGCATTGATACCGCGGCATTTGGCCGCGGGGTGAAGCCAACCGGATTTAACAACACAGTCAGTGATATGAAGTCCTTTGAATCACCATATTCCGAAATGCAGTGGGTAGCACCTGATGGTTCATCTGTTCTTGGTATTCTATTTGCAAATTGGTATTCCAATGGAAATGAAGTGCCAACAGATTCAGAGGAAGCACGATCCTTTTGGGAGAGGAAATTGCAGGAAGCTGAAAAGTATGCATCAACTCCGCACTTGCTATTTATGAATGGTTGTGACCATCAGCCAGTTCAACAAGATGTGGGTGCTGCTATTCATATCGCTAAGGAGCTCTATCCTGATATAGAGTTTATTCATTCTAATTTTGACGATTACATACAAGCAGTAAAAGAGGGATTGCCTGATAATCTGCAAACGATTCGTGGAGAATTGCGTAACCAACGCACGGATGGCTGGTCTACTCTTGTGAATACAGCATCCTCACGTATTTATTTAAAACAAATGAATCAAGAGTGCCAGACGCTTCTGGAAAAGGTTGCAGAACCGCTTTCCGTTCTTTCTCATTTAACAGGCGGGGAATATCCGCGTGATTATTTGCGGTATGCCTGGAAAACCTTAATGAAGAATCATCCACATGACAGCATATGCGGTTGCAGTGTAGATGAAGTTCATCAGGAGATGGAAATCCGTTTTAAAAAGGTAAAGCAAACGGCTGACATGATAATAAATGATAAAGCGATGGAAATTGCCTCCAAAATTAACACTGGAGAAATGGATAAGGCTATTCCTCTTGTTGTTTTCAATACATCTGGAAAAAATCGCTCTGTAATTGTGGAAAAAGAAATCGAATTAGAGAAAGTATATTTTAGTGAAATGGCATTTTCCGAAATTCCGGCATTTCTCAAAACCCAAAAACTTCCGGCCTATCATCTAACTAATTCAAAGGGGCAGGAGATCCCTTTCACCATAGAAGAGCTTGATGTCCGCTTTGGTTACGATCTACCGGAAGATGCATTTCGCCGCCCTTATTACGCGAAAAGGGCAAAGATAACTTTTATTGCTGAAAATCTTTCGCATCTAGGTTATCAAACCTTCTTTTTGCAAAATGGCGTTCATCAGCATGTTGAGGAAGAATCCATTATCAAACAAGGAACTATATTAGAAAATGAATTCCTTCAAGTGGATGTCCATGAAGATGGTTCTTACACTTTATGTGATAAATTATCGGGAAAAGTATATCCAAATCAAGGAAGCTATGAAAATACCGGTGACATCGGCAATGAATATATGTTTAAAAAGGCAGAGGGTCGAGTTTACACAACAAAAGGACTACAAGCGGAGATAAAAACCATTGAAAATAGCTCTATAAAAGGAACGATAGCGATTACTCATTATTGGGAGATACCAGAGAAAGCGGCAGCAACTTTCGAGGGAGAGAAAGAACGATTAATTTGGCATCGTGACAGAGTATCCGGCCGTTCCGAAAGAAAGGTGACAATTAAAGTCATTACATACCTTACTTTAGAAAAAGGTGGTAAAGGACTAAAGGTAAAAGCAGTCATCGATAATCAGGCAATGGATCATCGAATTCGGGTTCTTTATCCGACCAATTTGTCAGCTAATTTTCATTATGCAGACAGCGTATTTGAAATTGCAAAAAGACCAAACTCCCCTGAATCAGAATGGGAGAATCCTAGTTTCGATCATCATCAACATGCTTTTGTAAGCATTTCTGACGGGCAATCAGGTCTTACGATTGCAAATAAAGGATTACAAGAATACGAGATTGTATCAGAGGGAAATACCATTGCCGTCACCCTTTTACGATCTGTCTCCGAACTTGGTGACTGGGGCTGGTTCCCGACCCCGGAAGCACAGTGTATCGGAATAAACTCAGCAGAATGGATGGTTATTCCTCATGAAGGTGATATTACGGGTGAAGCATTTGAAATCGCCTACCATTATCAGACACCTGTTGTGGCAGTACAGACTGATGTACATAAAGGACATCTCCCATGCGATCAAACCTTTTTTGCCTGGGAAGGGGAGCATCTTGCAGTAAGCTCTATTAAGCTTGCTGAATCTTCTAATGATGTGCTGATCCGTTGGTTCAACACAACTAATCATGATTCATTATTAACCGCAGAGATAATCGGAGCACCGAAGCATTACGAAAGCACCATTTTAGAAGAAAAAAGGGAAACATTCACTGGTTCGAATGCCAGTATTACTGTGAGACCTTTTGAGATTAAGACCATCGGATGGGGAGAACATGTATAATGACAGAACCAATAATTCCACAATCACTACAAACAATCATTAATCATGTAAAAGCAACATTTCCAGAGGACAAGAAGCTGCAAAAGATGTTTGAACAATGCTTTGTTAATACGTATCAAACGACTTTAAAACCGCAGGCTGACGGAACGACATTTGTGATTACGGGGGATATACCGGCCATGTGGCTAAGGGATTCCGCTGCCCAAGTCCGTCCTTATCTAATCGCAGCAGAACATGATTCTGAAATTGCGGATCTCATTGAAGGGGTTGTCCGCCGTCAATTTCAGTATATTATCCATGACCCATACGCAAATGCATTTAATGAAACGGCAAATGGCAAAGGGCATCAAAGTGATGTAACAGAGATGACTTCTTACATATGGGAACGAAAGTATGAAATAGATTCTTTATGTTATCCAATCCAGCTTTCCTATTTATTATGGAAAGCAACGGGAAGAACAAGTCAATTTAATGGAACCTTTATTCAAGGCTTAGAAAAGATTCTTGAAGTTTGGAAAACAGAGCAACATCATGAAACCGCATCCCCTTATCTATTTGAGCGTCAAAATGTTCGCCAATCTGATACATTAAACCGTGGGGGCAAGGGATCGTTGACAGCCCCGACAGGTATGACCTGGAGTGGCTTCCGTCCTAGTGATGATGCTTGCCTATACGGTTATTTAATCCCTGCAAATATGTTTGCAGTAGTCGTTTTACAATACGCTGCGGAAATTTGTAAGGATGTTTTAGGAAATACTGTTATTCAAGCGGAATGTGAAGTACTTGCAGCCGAAATCAAGTCGGGGATTGAAAAATATGGAGTATTAGAGCATCCGATTTACGGAAATATGTATGTGTATGAAACAGATGGCAGGGGGCATTACAACCTCATGGATGATGCCAATGTCCCAAGTCTTTTATCGTTACCGTATCTTGGCTGGTGCTCCTATGACGATGTAAATTACAAGAATACTAGAAAGTTCTTATTAAGTCGTGATAACCCTTACTATTATGAAGGTAAAGCGGCAAGAGGGATTGGCAGTCCACATACACCTGATCATTATATATGGCATATTGCCCTTGCTATGCAAGGCATGACGACAACGGATGTGGAAGAAAGACAATGGATATTGGAGGTGATGAAGCAAACAGACGGAGGAACCGGTTTTATGCATGAAGGTTTTCACGCAGATCAACCGGAGGAATTCACACGTGATTGGTTTTCGTGGGCAAATTCTATGTTCAGTGAGTTCGTATTAAGCTTATGTGGATATGCGGTGAAAGGCAGTCCATTATATCAGCAATTATCGTGCACGAAATGACAACATAGAACGAACAGGGAGAAATAATATCCTAGAGGTGAATGTTCTTGGTCAAAATGAAAGCAGTTTATCGTTTCTATATTGGGATTGGTATCATGATTCTATTCTTTATGCTGCCACATATCAGCTTTGCGAAGCAGCCTGAATCCTCGTATTGGTTTCCGGATACGCTTTTACAATGGAGCCCTGAGAAGGATCCGGATGCTGTGTTTAATCGTAGCTCCATTCCGCTCTCCAATCGGGAAGTATTATATAAGGTAAATAATCATTCGCAATCCGATGCAAAACTTGTTGCATTATCCGCTTTAAACGAGAATACAAGTGGTGTTCCTTCCCAAGGAGGAGACAATTTCTTTGTAAATTCTTTTAGTTATTGGCAATACACAGACTTGATGGTGTATTGGGCAGGATCTGCTGGGGAAGGGATTATCGTGCCGCCGAGTGCAGATGTCATTGATGCCGCACATAAAAATGGAGTACCAATTCTCGGCAATATCTTTTTTCCGCCAACAGCTTATGGAGGAAAGATAGAATGGGTGAACGAAATGCTTACACAAAGGGCAGACGGTTCCTTTCCTGCCGCGGATAAGCTAATAGAAGTAGCTAATTATTATGGGTTTGACGGCTGGTTTATCAACCAGGAAACAGCAGGTGGGAATGGTCAAACCGCTGAAAGAATGAAGGAGTTTCTTGTTTATTTGCAAGAGCATAAGTCGAAAAATATGCACATCATGTGGTATGACGCCATGACGAAAACAGGATCCGTGAATTGGCAAAATGCTTTAACAGATCAAAATAAGAGCTTCTTACAAGATGCAAATCAACGTGTAGCAGATAGTATGTTTTTGAACTTTTGGTGGAGCTCCATGCAAGCGTCCGCAAGTAAAGCAAAGGAAATTGGCCGCAGTCCGTATGATCTGTTTGCTGGAATAGATGTAGAAGCTAACGGAACAGCAACGAGTGTACCATGGCAAGGAATCTTCCCTGAAAACGGGCAGCCATGGACTTCATTAGGGATATATCGACCAGACTGGGCATTTAAGTCCACCTCATCAACAGAAGAATTTTATGCAATAGAAAATCAATTTTGGGTTGGGAAAAACGGTGATCCTACTAATACAAGCAACAATGGCAATTGGAAAGGGATGGCTCATTACTTTACCGATAAAACAGCGGTTACAACACTTCCATTTGTCACACATTTCAATACCGGAAGCGGTAAGTTCTTCGCCGAAAATGGTAAGGTTGTCCGTAATACAGCTTGGGATAATCGCAGTTTACAAGATATCCTGCCAACATGGAGATGGATTAGAGAAAGTAATGGGACTCCTCTTAATGTAGATTTTGACTGGAATGAGGCTTATGATGGCGGTAGTTCACTGAAGGTATCTGGCATCTTAAATAAAGAAAATGCAACGAATATAAAACTATATAAAACAGATGTTAATATCCAAAAGGATACAGAGCTTTCTATTACGTATAAGACTACTGAGAAAGATCCGCATGTAAAGGTCGGTGTCAGCTTTTTGGATCAGCCTAATCATTACAAGTATTATCACGTAAATAAGCAAAGTAAAGGACAATGGGTAACAGACACTATTAAACTTCATAAAGCTGCAGGCAAAAAAATGGTTGGTATTTCCCTATTTTTTGATAGTGAGAAAGAAAGGAAAGACTTTCAAATTCATATAGGGGAAATCAGTGTTTATAACAAGCATGATGTGCAGCAAAAAGTAGAACCTGTAAAAGGCGTTCAAATGGATCAGGCATCCTTCAAAGATGATATCTATATGGAAGGTGCCATTAGCTGGCAAGGTAAGAGAGGTCACTTATATGAAATATATCGTAAGCTTCCAAACGGGGAGAAGGAATGGCTAGGAGCCACGTATAATAATCACTTTTATGTTGCAAATATGAAACGCAGCGGCAAGGAAACGACTACTAATATTGAGGTGATTGCAGTGGATTCCGTTTACCATCGCAGTCAAGTTTCTTCCACTTCTTTCACATGGCCGCCATATCCAAAGCCTAAAGCTGATTTTCATGTCAGTCGTACCGTTGCTGCACCTGGTGATGAGATTCAGTTTTTTAATGATTCATCAGAGGTAACTGAATCGGTAGAGTGGGTAATGGATGGAGCGACTCCAGCAACAAGTAAGGAAAACAATCCAATTGTTATCTATGATAAAGAGGGAGTGTACAGCGTAAAGCTGATCGCGAAGAATTCTGAAGGGGAAGATGTAATAGTAAAAGAGAATCTTATTACGATTTCTAAGGATGCGAAAAATATAACCAATGTTTCTTTAAATAAAACAGCCATTGCCAGCGGACAGTGCAGTTCAAGTGAAAATCCAAGCAAGGCAATCGATGGAACTGTTTCGAATAATAGTAAATGGTGCACATTGGATGCTGATAAATGGTTAAAGATTGATCTTGGGAAAGTATATTCGTTAACAGAATTTGACCTCTCCCATGCAGAGGCAGGCGGAGAATCTCCTGCTTATAATACAAAAGCTTTTACCATTGAAGTTAGTGTCGATGGGGAGACATGGACTCCTGTTGTCCAAGTTACCAATAATCAAGATGCAGTAACGAAGCATACGATTCCAATCACACAGGCACGATTTGTACGATTAACCATTCAACAGCCGACACAGGGTGGGGATCAGGCAGCAAGGATATATGAATTAGAAGTATACGGATATTAATAATGGAGGGGGATTGCTCTCCTCCTTCTTTTTTTAACAGGGGAGATGAATCATCATGGGAAAAGTATTGTATGAAGGATGTCAATGGGTGACAAGATTGGTATGGGTGAACATTGCCTGGCTGCTTTTTATTGTAGCGGGTTTGGGTATTTTTGGAGTTATGCCTGCGACGATTGCACTGTATACCATTACAAGACGATGGGCTCAAAAGGACTTTGGAGTACCAATTTGGAATACGTTTTTTAAAGTATTTAAGCAAGAGTTTTATCGTAGTAATATCATCGGTCTGTTTTTTGCCTTAATTGGGGGATTCTTATGGATAGATGTAAGAATCGCAGGTGCCATGCAGGGAACGTTCTCCGTCATGCTGTACTTTTTTCTATACTTTTTGATCTTTCTTCTATTAAATGCATTCATTCACTTTTTCCCTATTTATGTTCATTTTCAATACTCTATCCGGGATTATATTAAACAATCTTTTATTATTTCAATCATTAGTCCCGCATCAACTATCTTGATTGCCGTTGGTTTATTTTTCATCGGATATTTAATGCGAAATATACCAGGATTGATTCCGTTTGCATCCGGAGTTTTGCCAGCTTATTGGATTATGACGGTGTGTTTAAGACGGTTTCGCAAGCTGGCTCCAGCTTTAGATCCGTCATGGGTGAACAACAATAACATTTATCCAATGGAAAAGTAACATCGTTAGCAAAGGTTTTTATTTGAAAATAAGATTCTATTGAAGTGCAAAAATATTATGCAAAGCTCATAGAAACAAATGGGGTGTATACATGTTCCTTACAGAGAGAAAATTAGAAGCTAGAATACAAGAGTTGGCCGCATTCCGATACAGGGATGCGATTACCCTCCCAGCCTTTTTATGCACAGAGGATGCAGGGGAAATCGGGGCATATCCTCCGCCACAAACAGGCTCACAAACAATGAAAATAGGAGATAGATGGCATGGGCGTGACCTTTATTTATGGTTAACCACTATTGTGGGTATCCCTGTTGAATGGTGCGGGAAAAAAGTACTTGGGTTATTTGACTTTGGCCGAACAGGCGGGGGAAATAATTCCGGTTTTGAATCGCTTTTATTTGTAAATGATCAACCCTATCAAGGAGTAGACTCGAATCATCAAGAAGTATTTTTTTCCGAAGAACATATTGGGAGTCAAGCAAAGTTAGATTTTCGTTTATGGTCAGGGCTTGAAGGCGGGGGTGAGCCACGTGAGCAGTATTATATGTTGAAAACGGCAAAGCTGTGCTGGCTGGATGAGCAGCTAGACGACTTTTATTTTACCTCGCTCGCAATCTATCAATCTATTAAAGAAATGGAAGCGTCACAACCGGAAAAACAAATGCTAACAACTACATTAAATGAGGCCTATCAACTAGTGGATTGGAGCATTCCCGGCAGCGAGGAATTTTATGAGAGCTGTATGGTTGCACAATCATATCTTCGTGAAAAACTGGAGGTAATGGAGAAAAATCATCCCGTTACCATCCACTGCATCGGGCATACGCATATCGATGTTGCTTGGTTGTGGAGACTGAAACATACGAGAGAAAAGGCGGCCAGATCCTTTTCTACCGTCTTGCAGTTAATGAAGCAGTATCCGGATTATTATTTTTTACAGATTCAACCGCAATTATATGAGTATATCAAACAAGACTATCCTGAAATTTTTGAAAAAATGAAAGCGCAGATCCAAGACGGAAAATGGGAACCTGATGGAGCCATGTGGCTGGAAGCAGATTGCAATATACCAAGCGGGGAATCATTAGTTCGGCAAATATTATATGGAAAAGCTTTTTTTCAAAAAGAATTTGCTAAGGATTGCAAGTATTTATGGCTGCCGGATGTATTCGGATATAGCTGGGCACTCCCACAAATTCTCAAAAAATCAGGGATTGAAACATTTATGACTACCAAGATTAGTTGGAATCAGTATAATCGAATGCCACATGATACCTTCTTTTGGCGTGGAATAGATGGCAGTGAAATTTTAACGCATTTCATCACAACCCCAGAACCTTGGAACCCGGAGGATTCATGGTTTTATACATATAACGGGTTGATTACGGCAAGAACAGTTACGGGTGCGTGGAAATCTTATCGAAATAAAGAAGTTAATCAGGATCTGCTTTTATCTTATGGTTATGGAGATGGCGGAGGCGGTGTAAATCGTGAAATGCTGGAATTGCGACGTCATCTTGATGAAGTACCTGGCATCCCGAAGGTAAAAACATCGACAGCTGGTGAATTTTTCAACATACTGCAGGAGCGGGTGAAAAATACAAGGGAATACGTTCATCGCTGGGATGGAGAGCTGTATCTTGAATATCATCGTGGTACTTATACTAGTCAAGCATACAACAAACGGATGAACCGCAAATTAGAACTAGCATACCGCGAAGCTGAATGGCTTAATGTCTGGAGTTCATTGGGACAATGGGAGCGGTATCCAAAGGAGCAATTAGATGCGGGTTGGAAAATTATTCTGCGAAATCAATTTCATGATATTATCCCGGGATCTTCCATACATGAGGTATATGAGGATTCCAAGTTGGAATACGCGGAGGCAGAGAAGATTGGAACAGAATGTGCCATTCAGGCATTAGAAAATATAATGGAAGATTCGAGCACCTCTTACACGGTTTATCATTCTTCACAGTGGGAAGACGAAAATATCGTCTTTATACCAGAGGATGATGATAATGGTCAGAGCGGATTTTGGACAGATACAAATGGAGCAAAGTTAATAAGCCAGAAAGCGGAAACAGGCTGGCTGGTCTTTTTGCCAAACGTTCCGCAATTTGGAATGCTGGAAATTAGGTTTGTTAAAGCAAAGGAAGAGGATAGTTTCAAAAACAATCCATTTGTTGTGCGGGAAAATGCCATTTCCACTCCATTCTACGAAATAAGCTGGAACGAAGATGCACAGCTGCAACGCATTTTCGATAAGGAAGCAAAGCGGGAAGTTCTTTCAGGGGATCAAAATGGAAATGTGTTCACCGTATATGAAGACAAACCACTCGCCCATGATGCTTGGGATATTGACATTTTTTATCAAGAAAAATATGAAATAGTGAAAAAGGTTATATCAAGGGAAGTGATAGAATGCGGAACTCTTCGAACAGTTATTCGCACGAAATGGAACTATCGCCAATCTGTAATCGAACAAGATATGATTCTTTATGCACAGAACAAACGCATTGATTTTACAACAAAAGTGGACTGGCATGAAAAAAGGAAATTATTAAAGGTACAATTTCCTGTCGATATCAGAGCGGTAGAGGCTACCTATGATATCCAATTTGGGAACGTGAAAAGACCAACCCACTGGAACACAAGCTGGGATATGGCACGTTTTGAGAGTGTCGGCCATCAGTGGGCAGACTTGTCTGAAGCCGATTATGGAGTAAGTTTATTGAATGATTGTAAGTATGGTTATGATATTAAAGATAATGTGCTTCGGCTTTCTTTACTTAAGGCAGCAACCTACCCTGATCCAACAGCTGACCAAGGGACCCATTTTTTCACCTATTCTCTCTACCCGCATCGAGGAGATTGGCGAGAAGGGAATACAGTGAAAGAGGCATGGTATGTGAATAATCCTTTACAAGCAGTAAAAGGGAAACCAAAGACAGATATCTCATCCTTTATGCAAGTGTATGCACATAACCATATACATGTTGATTCTGTTAAAAAAGCAGAAAACGAGGATGGAATCATTATAAGAATTCATGAATATAAGGGAAAACGTGGAGACGTTCAGATAGATTTTCCGTTTGCATGGAAAGAGTGGTCTGAAACCAATTTAATGGAGGAAGCAGTAACAGGTCCACAAAATGGTGTGTTGAATTTTACTATAAAGCCATACGAAATCAAAACATTTCTTATAACATTTGAATAATTTATCTATATGGGTGTCTGGCATATGAACTTGATAGCTAGCACCCATGTTTGATTGTTTCCTTTTTTGCTATAATAATAGAGAATTCATTGTCTGGAAGAAAAGTGGAGGGGATAATGCTGTTAAAAGTGATGGAGCAGTTTAAGAATCGTGTCTTCAATAAGGTACTGTTGATTTATTCCATAACGATTGTCCTCACCCTGTTTCTATTACTGCTTGTTTTATCAAGGTATTATACACAAGTAAAGGTGCAAGAGGAGCTCGATTATAATTCGAGAACATTGGAAAGAATTGAATCGACTTTTGACCGAAAGCATGAATACCTGCAAAGCTCGGTACGGGAGCTTTATATGAAAAATGATCTTCTTACAGATATTAGTTTTGCGCTTCAGCATACATATGGTGAATATCTTTCCTTTAAATTAAATAAATATTATGACAGTAATTCATTTGTACCCAATAATTTAGATACGTTTTTACAAACCTTTTTTAGCCAGGATAAGGATATTAATGCGGTTGCTCTCCGCAGTATTACCACGAATATCGAGTATTCTTTTATATTTAACCATAACCGTTGGAACAAGTCTCTTCCAAATGAAACGCAAGTAAGAAATGTCCTTCCAAATGAAATCATTGATGATAATGGAAAATACAAGAATACCTATATTTTTAATGAAAGTATTAATGACCCTGCCCTTCTAAAAAATATCGGTTATATTACCGTTTATTATAGCTTCGATGGTATAGAAGAATTACTGGACACCGCAAAATTAAAGCTTATAGGGTCTGTTTATATTTTTGACCGCAAAGGACATCATCTCTACTCCTCCGAAAAGGGCAGCTTGCCGGAGCCATTGCGCAAGCTTAGTTTTTCTACGAACTCAAGAGAAGTTCACTGGAATGGTCAAACCTATTACATGAATAGCTTGGCAGACAGGGAAACAGGCTATATGTACGTAGGCTTTATACCGGAAAAAGAGATTTCGAAGATTACAATCGTTCACTGGACAATGGTTTTATTTACTTCCTTATTTGCAATCATTGCCATTATTATCGCTTATTTTGCGATGAGAAATTATGCTAAAAGAATTTATGCCATTGATGCAACAATGAAGCAGGTAAAAAAGGGAAATTTAGCTGTCAGAGTGCAAAACGATGATAAAAAAGATGAACTTTCCACCATTTCCAATAGTTTAAATGATATGTTAGATGAATTAAATCAATATATTGATGACGTTTATATACTAACTATTGAACAACGGGAAGCAGAAATGAAAGCGCTACAATCACAAATTCAACCGCATTTTCTTTACAATACGCTCGAAGCAATCCGGATGAGAGCGGTGATGGATGGCTCTAAAACAACGAGTGTGATGATTTATAATTTAGCAGAACTGTTTCGCTACTCTCTTACTAGCAAGGATGTCGTAACGATAGGCGATGAAATAGAACATATTAAGAAATACTTAGAACTGATGCAAATTAGGTATTCGTCTCGCTTACAAGTCTATTACCGTATTCCAGATTGCTATTATTCTAATAAAATCATAAAGTTTACTCTTCAACCTATTATCGAAAATTATATAAAGCATGGTTTTAGGAAAGAAGCTAGCGATAATTGGATAGATGTGAAAGCCGAAAAAGGGGATTCTGCTTTGCACGTTTATATTGAAGACAACGGATACGGGATTTCGGCACAAAGACTGCGAGAAATAAAGGAAACCCTGGATTCTCCAGCGATGAAATCAGATTCTATTGGTTTAAAAAATATTCATGAACGAATGCAATTAACGTATGGGAAGGAATATGGCATTCAGATTGAGAGTGTAGAGGGAAAAGGGACTATCGTTGAGATTATCATTCCGATTCTTTAGGAGGTATTGGTATATGTATAATGTATTTCTGGTTGATGATGAACCGCTGATTATCGATGGACTTAAGGTATTGATTCCTTGGAAGGATCTCGATTTACAAGTCATAGGTACGGCACATAATGGGAAGGAAGCTTTGAAGAAATTAGAGGAATCTCCTTGTGATATTTTACTGACAGATATTAAAATGCCTGAAATGGATGGACTTGCATTAATCAACCGGCTGAAAAGAGTCCATCCTGGAACGAAATGTGTTGTCCTATCAGGATTTCAGGAATTTGAATATGTAAAAGAAGGACTTTCCTTAGGTATTGAAAATTACTTGTTGAAACCAGTTAACGAACAAGAATTAATGTCCACACTAAGAAATGCAGTGGAAAAACTAGAAAAATCATCTGTAGACGAAGAAGCCTATTTTGTTTTGCGGGATAATACGATTTGGAGATGGTTAAACGAGGATATTGATTCGAAGGAATGGCGCGATAGATTAGAATTGTATCAGCTTCAGTTTGACGAATGTGATACGACTGTATTAGTTATTCAACTGATGGAGAATGATTCACTTGGATCGGAAGAGTTATATACCTTAAGAACTCATATTGAAAAAAAACTCGAAAATGTCTGTATCGTAAATCCAGAAGGGGAATTTGTGGTACTCGTCACCTCCCATAATCAGGAAGAGTGCTCGAAAAAAATCAAAACGATAGAGGTGTTACTAGAACAGGAAGGGATTGATTACTTTATCTTTAAAGGCTCTACTGTTGCCTATATGAATGAATGCTATCAAAGCCTTTCTGTCGCTAAAAAACTAACATCATTTCGGTTGTTACTTAAGGGGAGTTGTGTCATTTCGGAAGATGATATGAATCCTTATAAAGAAGGGTATATAGAAAACCACGAATCTATTCAGCAAATTATCAAATGGGTGGTAACAAAGGAAAGTTCACAGGCGATAAAAGAGGTCAAAAGAATCATTAAAGAATTTGGCAATCAAGTCTCCTTTATTTCTCCTCATGGGATTCAAAGTTTCGCGATTGAACTTGTCACCTCTATTCAAACGGAAGTAATGAAGCATCCGAGTGAAAAAATAACAGAATATGTGAGAGAAATTATTTCCGTTCAATCTCTAGGTAATTTAGAGGATTTACTAGTTTCATATATTGAAAGTACAGTTCGTCATTTACAGGAACAATCGGAAAATGGCAGTCCCATTATTCAAAGCGTACTGAAGTTTATTCAGGAACATTATCATGAAGAGCAATCCTTAAAAACTCTGAGTCAAAAATTCCATGTCAATTCCATTTATCTTGGCCAACTTTTTCATAAAGAGACCGGCTACATTTTTTCCGATTATTTAAATCAGCTAAGGATTCATCACGCGAAAGAGCTACTGAAAGATACCTACAATAAAGTCGGCGATATCGGAAAACAAGTAGGATACTCAGACTCTACTTATTTTTACAAGCAGTTCAAGAAAATAATCGGGGTAACCCCGAAGGAATATCGGCTGCTAGCATTACAGAAAACAGCAAAATAGTTGCCTGGATTCAGCTAATGAGTGCCATAAGGGAATCTCAAGAAGTGAAAAAATGCTTTGCTGCTGCGTAACAAAAAAAGTGGTGGCAATTTTGGAAGTAACTAACCGTACCCTAAAAAATGGGTACGTTTTTTATTTATCGTTAAACGCATTTTAAAGAGATTTTTTGGCTGTTTTCGGAAAATTATACTAGTAAACAAGAAGCCCCGCCTTAAAACGAAAATAAAAGCGTTTCACACGTGTTCTCAATAATAGATTAACGATTTTAAAGATAAAAATCCCCAATCGATTGGTTTTCCCCCTGTTTTGAGGTGGAAGCTGGCTGGGGGTGTGGGGGGTAGCCCCCGCATTGCGTAACTAGATAAAGCATAAGAGCCATCTTTAGACGGATGAACGGGCCTTTTCGTGTAAGAACTTTTTTTGATTTTGAACTGGCACGAAAACAAGAGAAAATCGAAGGAAATGAGAGATTGGTATTTTTCATTATCCGGCTGATTTGTGACTATTTCCCAAACGGAAAACCCCTGAATTTGCCCGATTTTGGTCGAATTCAAGAGTTTGGATGTTATGTTAACTTATAATTTCTTTATGTTATTTATACTGAAAATAAAATATCCAAATGATAATTGGAAATCCAAACCCAACAATATATTGAAAAATAAAAATTAAAATAGAATGAGGTAATCTGGATTTCTAAAACATAGACGAATAGCATCAACTGGATTTAAAATACTAAATATCCCCCAAAATATAACCACAATACACGCAATTAAATAACCAATCGAAGTATTTTTTAACATTATTTCATTTTTTCTTTTTATCAATAAATTTTATAATAGAGCTTCCAATAATTATTGCTAACACAAGACACCAAAAATATAAACTTATGTTCTTGGGTAAAAATTTCAAAATCCATATAGAAGCCATAATTGTTGCAAGAATAAGATATTGTATTCTTTCATTGTATTCAAACTTCTTTAAATTTGAAATGAGGATAATATAACCTATTGGCGGAGTTACAATACAAAAGAAATATAAAGAACCTTTTTTTAAATACCACGGTTGTTTCTTGCCCATAGTGTCAGTGTTCTTCCTCTCTAATAAATTATTTAACTCCTATGATACATTAAATAGGAAGAACCATCATTAATGTTTTAGCAAGACCAGAGGCTAACCAATCAGGCATACTAGGAACTAATGTTTTTATTCCTCGTTTAACTAAATTTTCAGCCTGTATCACTAATATCTCCAAAGTTATCTAAAACTTTTATTAATCCTACTGTTGTAATAACTTTTTTCCGATGTTTTTTAGTTGATGATTTTACTTGTAATAAATCTATCCCTTTATCAATAGCACTAACGATTTTTTTAGCGTATTTTTTAAAACTTTTACAAGTGCCTTGGCAGCTATGGATCCCTTTCCGTAAGGTTCAATTCCAGTTTTGTCTCCAACTAAATCCCTAATATCTTTTTGAGATAAAACATTTGTAAATAAGTTATCAGATTCTTTAATTTCCTTTTTTGATAATCCTAATTCTTTTGCCTTCTTTGTATCAAATTTATAAATACCATTTTCATCTTTCACAAGACATTGAATTATGGTATTAGTAAGTTCATTAAATTAGTGGGAAGGAAGCCATGTTCCTATTCCCGACGCACACTAGTATTGGAATAATAGTCTAGAACCATATTTAAATGAATAAAGATTTGCAAGCGTTTACCTGTTGTCGGGAGTGGATATGGCAACAGGTTATTTTGTATGGAGAATGGTAAAGGGATCCGGCACCATTTCCTAATTTCATCTCCCCAAATTAGTACAGTAAATCTAATAATTGTTAACTTTTTAATCTATTTTCCTTTCTATACAATAATAATGAAAAGGTTTTCAATATGGAAAGGAGGGGCTTTGCGGCAGTGAAGAAATTTATGAAAGAATTATATAAAAATCGTGTTTGGCTCCTCATGGTTTTACCTGGAACCATATGGTTTTTGTTGTTTTCCTATCTTCCGATGTTTGGAACCGTTATTGCATTTAAGAACTTTCGCTATGATCCAAACGGATTTTTCTCTAGTATTTTTAACAGTGAATGGGTTGGGTTTGATAATTTCAAGTTTCTTTTTAGTACGAATGATGCTTTTGTCATTACTAGAAACACAGTATTATATAATGCGATCTTTATTATATTAGGTTTAATACTGGGCGTTGGTATTGCCATTGTCTTGAGTGAGCTGGCCAATAAGAAACTTTCAAAGGTCTATCAAACCGGAATGTTATTCCCGCACTTTTTATCCTGGGTAGTGGTGAGTTATTTTGTTTACACATTTTTAAGTGCCGATCGTGGTTTAATCAATAATCTCTTAGAGTGGTTTGGTGGACATCCGATATCCTGGTACAATCAATCGAAATACTGGCCGTTTATCCTTGTCATTGTAAACATGTGGAAGGGCGTCGGATATGGAAGCATCGTCTATTTAGCTGCTATTGTTGGTATTGATCGCACCTATTATGAAGCTGCTATGATTGATGGAGCAACGAAGTGGAAACAGATTAGGCATGTGACAATTCCAATGATCACTCCATTGATTGTCATTCTAACCATCTTAAATGTTGGGAAAATATTTAATTCTGATTTTGGACTTTTTTATCAAGTCCCTCGTGATTCAGGTCCATTGTTCTCAACGACAAATGTTATTGATACATTTGTCTATCGCGGATTAACGACAATGGGGGATATTGGAATGAGTACTGCGGCTGGTTTATATCAATCGGCAGTCGGCTTTATCCTTGTTCTGTTAACCAATTATATTGTAAAGAAAATTGATAAAGAATATGCCTTGTTCTAAAAGTTTCGTGAAAAATAGCTTATGAAAGGAGGGAGACCGCTCAAAAAAAAGCGGTGTAAATATATGACAACATCTCCTTCAAATTCGGAGGTATCAGAAGTAGTGGAAAGCAATCTAAACTATCAAACGATACCAAAGGCACGAAAAAACAAAAAGTATAATCCGCATGGCCTTGGTAAAGGAACCAATATCATTATGAATATTATCTTGGCTATTTTTGCGATAATGTGTGTATTTCCTTTTATTTATGTGATTATCATTTCCTTTAGCAATGAGAAATCACTAGAATCGAAAGGCTTTCAGTTGATCCCGGACAAATGGAGTACAGATGCATATACGTATCTTTATCATATGGGCTCCCAACTATTGAATTCTTACGGTATTACTATTGTCGTTACCGTTTTAGGGACGATTATCAGTGTACTCATGATTTCCTTTTATGCGTACGCCATCTCAAGAAACCAATTTAAATATAGAAAGTTCTTTACGTTTCTAGCATTTTTTACAATGCTATTTAGCGGAGGATTAGTACCATTCTATATTGTTACAACTCAATTTCTGCACTTGCGAAATACTATATGGGCATTGATTCTGCCATTAGCTGTAAACGCATTTTATATTCTCATTATGAGAACCTTCTTCCAGCGTTCCGTTCCAGAGTCTATATTGGAATCAGCTAGAATGGATGGGGCAAGTGAATGGCGAATCTTTTTTCAAATCGTTTTCCCGCTTTCCTTGCCGGGAATTGCGACCATTGCTTTATTTAGTACACTTGGTTATTGGAATGACTGGTTCAATGCCCTGTTATTCATCGATAATCCAAAATTAGTTCCATTACAATCTTTATTGATGAAAATCGAAAATAATTTGGAATTTATTCGTCAGAACACGGAAATTTCTGCAAGTCAGCAATCCTTACTTCAATCATTACCACAAGACGCTGCAAAAATGGCGATGGTGGTTATTGCTACTCTTCCGATCGCTGTGGCATATCCGTTCTTCCAAAAGTATTTCATCAGGGGTCTGACAATTGGAGGAGTCAAGGAATAATGGTACACACAATAAAATGATGCAATACGATAGGCTTTAATAGTTAATCAGCTTTTACCCTGTCCAACATTTGCTGTCAGGCAGATTAACTAACCATATAGATTCACACAAGAACAAGGGGGAAAAAAGATGAAAAGAAGGTTACTAGTATTTTTAGTTTTCATTCTTGGTCTATCAGGCGTTCTAGCTGCTTGTAGCTCCAATAGTGAAAAAGCCAATGGAAAAGGCGACAAACCGTATGAAATTACTTGGTATATGATCGGGACTCCTCAAAAGGACACCGATAAAGTAATGGCAAAATTAAGTGAGTATACAAAGAAAAAAATTAATGCAACCGTAAAAATGAAGCAAATTGATTGGGGAGACTACGATCAAAAAATGCAAGTAATTATTGCATCTGGCGAAACATTTGACATTGCTTATACCAGTGGTGCAAATTACGTATTAAATGCCCAAAAAGGTGCTTTTGTACCGGTTGATAAACTATTAAACACAGTTGGAAAAGATATGAAAAAGGCAATTGACCCGGCCTTTTTAGAAGGAGCAAAAATTGATGGGAAATTATATGGAATTCCGTCCAATAAAGAGGTAGGTCAACAAGAAGTACTAGTTTTCAATAAAAGACTAGTGGATAAATATCATCTTAATATTAAAAGTGTTCATACTCTAGCGGACTTAGAGCCATTATTAAAAACTATTAAAGAAAATGAACCAGATGTCACACCAATTGCTACCTTTAAACCATATTTACCATTTGACTATGTATTAGGCGACGAGCTTCCAATGGCATTCCCTCTTGAAGGGGACACTGGCAAAGTTGTAAATTTCTTTGATACAGATATAGCCATGAATACATTAGAGACAATGCATAAGTTTTATAAAGAAGGATTTATTAAAGCCGATGCGGCAACAAGCAAAGATCCATGGCCAATGGAAGTCCAAAATTGGTTTGTTCGTAAAGAAATTTATCAGCCATATGCAGAATTATTATGGTCCCGTTCTGCAGGATATGATGTAGCTGTTCAACCTTTATCGAAACCAGTAACATTTAATGGATCTGTAACAGGTGCGATTCAGGCTATTTCATCTACTTCTAAAAATCCTGAGAAAGCAATGGCATTCTTAAATCTACTGAATACAGATCCATATGTTCGTAACTTAGTAGATAAAGGAATTGAAGGTGTTCATTATAAAACATTGGATGATGGCAAAATTGAAGACTTGCCAGCACGTGTGAAAAACTACAATATGCCGACTTATGCATTAGGAAATCATTTTATCTTGAAACTATATGAAAATGATCCTAAAGATAAGTGGGAAGCATTTAAGAAATTTAATGAAGAATCTACTCCAGCACCATCTCTAGGATTCTATTTTGATACAACACCTGTAAGAACAGAAATTGCTTCCATTACAAATGTATCGAAGGAATTTGCTCCTGCCTTATTGACAGGTAGTGTGGATCCGAAAGAATACGTGCCAAAAATGGATAAAAAATTAAAAGAAGCAGGTTTAGACAAGGTCTTAGCAGAAATACAAAAGCAGTATGATGCTTGGAAGAAGAAAAATGAATAATGATGAACCAAGCCGGACACACCCCGGCTTGGTTTTTTCCACAAGGAGGCATAAAAGTGAAAGAATATCATTTTCCAAAGGATTTTTGGTGGGGCTCCGCTTCCTCGGCGACACAAATGGAAGGAGCTGCAAATAAGGATGGCAAGGGGAAAAATATTTGGGATTATTGGTATGAAATAGAACCCAATCGTTTTTTCCATAAGATCGGTCCAAGTGAGACGTCGCAATTCTATGAGAGATATAAGGAAGATATAGCCTTGATGAAGGAGCTTGGCCATAACAGCTTCCGCTTTTCCATTTCATGGTCCCGTTTAATCCCTACTGGGGATGGAGAAGTCAATCTTAAGGCAGTACAGTTTTACAATCAAGTATTGGAGGAGCTAAGGAAGCATGGCATTGAACCTTTTGTGAATTTATACCATTTCGATATGCCTTTTGAGATGCAGGAGAAAGGCGGCTGGGAAAGCAGAGAAGTAGTGAAAGCATATGTGAATTATGCTGAAAAATGTTTCGACTTATTTGGGGATCGTGTGAATAAATGGTTTACCCATAATGAGCCGATTGTCCCTGTAGAAAACCAATATCTCTATGGACATCATTATCCAGCATTATGCGATTTTCAAAAATGTGTTCAAGCCGGTTTTCATTCTATATTGGCTAGTGCGCTCGCAATTCGCGCTTACCACAAAAAAAATTTAGGAGGACAAATCGGGATTATCCTAAATCTAACACCATCCTATCCAAGAAGTCAGCATCCAGCAGACGTAGAGGCTGCCACAATTGCAGATGCCTTTTTTAATCGATCTTTTCTCGACCCATCGGTAAAAGGAACTTTTCCAAGTGAATTAGTAGATGTATTAAAGAAGGAAGGGTTTATGCCCCATATAGAAGAAAGTGATTTAGAAGTAATAAAAGAAAATACCGTTGATCTGTTGGGCATTAATTATTATCAGCCTAGGAGAGTGAAGGCGAAGGAAAATCTCTTTAATCCAAATGCACCGTTCATGCCGGAACGATATTTTGAATATTATGATATGCCCGGGAAAAAAATGAATCTATATCGAGGATGGGAAATTTATGAGAAGGGAATATACGACATTTTACTCAATGTAAAAGAAAACTATGGAAATATTGAATGCTTTATTTCAGAAAATGGAATGGGCGTAGAAAATGAATCCCGCTTTTTGAATGAGGACGGAATGATTGAGGACCATTATCGCATTGAATTTTATGAAGAGCATTTAAGGTGGGTGCATAAAGCAATCCAAGAAGGAGTCAACGTGAAAGGCTATCATGTATGGACATTCCTCGATAACTGGTCTTGGCTAAACGCCTATAAAAATCGCTATGGTCTGGTATCCGTTGATTTAGATAATGACTTTCAGCGAACAGTAAAAAAGAGTGGTTATTGGTTTAAACAATTAGCGACAACAGGGGTTATCACTCAATAACAGGTATAAAACATTGACCATTGGACGCCTTTGGTTGATAGCATTAATTCATTCTTTTAGCAATATGTGTAAGAGTGAATTGGCGGGTAATTACTATGTCTATTGCATATTAACTTTGTCAATCAATTAAATGAGGCTCTCTGTAATAAGAACATATGATAGATAGAAAGGAAAAAAGGATTATTGAACTTGAATAATAGAATCTTGGTGCCTGACACCACTCATGGACAAATGATAAACCTGTCCTTCAAGTGTGGACAATTATCTCTGTCCACCTGTGGCGTACAAATTACCAAAATGTCCACGGAGGGTGCCAGGCACCAAATTAAAGGAGGGATTTATATGAAGCTAGGGGTAAGTTCATACAGTTTTTTACCAGCCATAAAGTCTGGTGAGATGTCTATTTTCGATGTGATGGATTGGATTAAGGAAAATGGTGGAGAACATATTGAAATGGTTCCAATTGGATTTACATTGGATGATAACCAAGAATTAGTAGAAGAGATTCGGACAAAAGCTGCTTCTCTCCGTCTCGATATTTCTAATTATGCTATCGGGGCAAATTTTATGGATAAAACCGAAAAGGATTATCGAGCAGAAATAGAAAGAGTAAAGAAGCAAGTAGATATAGCTCATGAACTTGGAACGAAGAACATGCGCCATGATGTAGCATCCAGGAATCCGAGTGAAGCAACCATTATACAATTTCAAAAGGATTTACCTGCTATTGTAAATGCATGCAAAGAGATTGCAGATTATGCAGCTCAATATGGCATCACAACAAGTGTTGAAAATCACGGCTATCACGTCCAGCATGCTGACCGCGTTCATCAAATTGTCGATCTAGTAGATAAAGAAAACTTCAAAACAACCTTGGATATCGGAAACTTTCTTTGTGTCGATGAAGATCCACTTTCTGCAGTTAAAAGAAATATATCGATTGCATCCATGGTCCATTTCAAAGATTTTTATGTAAGACCATACGACCACAATCCTGGCCGCGGTTGGTTCTCATCTGCAGCAGGTAATTATTTGCGGGGCGCTATTGTCGGCCAAGGTGATATTCATATTCCACATGTTATGAAAGCAGTGAAGGAATCCAGCTATGATGGCTATCTTTCTCTTGAATTCGAAGGAATGGAGGATTGCCGAATGGGGATCCAGATTGGTTTGGAAAATATGAAACGAATTTGGGATGAAGTCTAAATATACAAGGAGGAATGATTCATGAGTAAGTTAAAAATCGGGGTAATTGGAGCAGGATCTATTTCAGAAATGCATTTTAAAGGATATGACCACAATCCTCATGCTGAAATTTCTGCGGTTTGTGATTTAAAGGAAGAAAGAGCAAAGGCAAAGGCAGAACTTTATAAGGCAACTAAGTACTATACGGACTATCATGAACTAGTAAAAAATGAGGAAATAGACGCTGTCAGCATATGTACATGGAATCATTCCCATGCGGAAATTGCCATCGCTGCTTTAAAAGCCGGAAAGCATGTTTTGGTAGAAAAGCCGTTAACGACCAGCGTGGAAAAAGCCTTGGAGATTGAAAAAGCCGTGCAGGAGAGCGGAAAGCTATTGCAAGTTGGCTTTGTAAGAAGATATGCCTCCAATACCAAAGTTTTAAAATCATTTATTGATGCGGGGGACTTAGGAAGCATTTATTATGCAAAAGCATCATGCCTGCGCAGACTAGGTAATCCTGGCGGTTGGTTCTCTGATAAAAGCCGATCAGGAGGTGGCCCGCTAATAGATATCGGTGTGCATGTTATCGATTTATGCTGGTACTTAATGGGCCGTCCAAAAGTAAAATCGATTACCGGAAATACTTATCGAAAGTTAGGAAATCGCTCCCATATTCAAAATCTATCATTCTATAAGGCTGCCGATTATGATCCAACCAAAAATGATGTTGAAGATATGACAAACGCGTTGATTCGCTTTCAAAATGGAGCATCATTATTTGTAGATGTAAGCTTTACCCTTCATGCTAAAAAAGATGATACACAAGTGAAGTTATATGGGGATAAGGGGGGAGCGGAAATCGAACCTGAGCTCCATATTGTTTCCGAGAAACACAATACAATTCTAAATGTCACCCCGCAAGTAGATCATTTAACGTTTGATTTTAACCAAGCATTTCAGTCAGAGATAGACCATTTCATCGAATGTGTTATGGAAAATAAAGAAACCATCAGTCCTGTACAAGATGGAGTAGAAATCATGAAAATCCTTTGCGGCATTTATGAATCTAGTGAAAAAGGGATAGAGGTCAGTTTTTAGGCAGGATGACCTTTGAAAAGCTCAAAAAAACATTCTTAACAATTAAAAGCCGCTATTTTCTTATTCCTGTTTAACAGTATTCCAATCTGGTGAGATGGCTCTTTTATATAAAGGCGAATGTGCAGACGCAGACTCCCATGATATTAAATTTGAAGCTTTTACATTGGGACGGGAGGACAGAAAATGAGTGAGAGAAAAGAACGTGTGAAATGGTTCCTGGAGGATCGCTTTGGTTTATTTATTCACTGGGGGCTTTATTCGATTCCGGCACGCGGAGAATGGATTCGGAGCAATGAACGATTGAGTGTGGAAGACTATCAACTTTATTTTGAGGAGTATAATCCTGTTTTTTATAATCCCCGTGAATGGGCGAGGGCCGCAAAAGGGGCGGGGCAGAAATATGCAGTACTGACCGCAAAACATCATGATGGTTTTTGTTTATTTGATAGTAAACTAACAGATTATAAATCCACGAATACACCTGCAGGACGTGATTTGATTAAAGAATATATAGAAGCTTTTCGAGATGAAGGGCTTAAAGTTGGACTGTATTATTCGATTATAGACTGGCATCACCACGACTATCCAGCATATGGAGATCGTTATCATCCGATGAGAGATAATGAGGATTTTAAAAATGTCGCAGGGGACTTTTCCAGATATATCACCTATTTTCACGGACAGGTGAAGGAATTACTAACGAATTACGGAAAAATAGATATTTTATGGTTTGATTTTTCATACGATGATATGACCGGTGAAAAGTGGCAGGCAACCAAGCTTGTTGAAATGATTCGTTCAATTCAGCCAGATATTTTAATTGATAATCGACTCGGAGGAAATCTTTTGTCATCGGAACCGGAAATATATGCAGGTGATTTTTATTCCCCGGAACAAATTATACCGGTCGGCGGGATTGTAAATGAGGAAAGTAAACCGGTACCATGGGAAGCTTGTATCACAATGAACGACCACTGGGGCTATCATTCACAAGACAAAAACTATAAATCTCCGCAACAGGTGGTTCGAGCTTTAGTAGAATGTGTCAGCAAAAATGGCAATCTCTTATTAAATGTGGGACCGAATGCGAAAGGAGAAATTCCCGAGGAATCTATGGCTATTTTAAAGGCAGTCGGAAAATGGATGAAGCAAAATGGAGAAAGTATCTACGGCTGTTGCGTATCTAGTCTCCCAAAACCCGAATGGGGAAGATACACTCAAAAAGGGAACTATTTATACGCACATGTTTATGACAAAGGGATTGGTCCTATCTACTTCTATGGATTGAAAGGCAGGATTAAAAAAGCCAGGCTGCTTGTGGATGGAAGTGAACTAAAAGTCGAAGTTCCATGGATGGCCGCAGAGTATTCTGACATCCAAAATGGTGCGTTTATCACGCTTCAAGGAGCGAGACTTCCTGATGAGATAGATACGGTGATCGAATTGGAACTGCTGGAGGAAGATTTCGGATAAGATTTTGTGACTAAAATAGTGTGGTTACAAAGAAGCTGTATCGGAACAAGCATTGAAACTGGTTACCAAAGAAGAAAGGTGCCCTGCATTTACTGCGAACTTCCAAACAAGTCACCAAAGGGGCAGGTTAGTATGTCATAAATGAGGGAACCGAACATCATTTACCAGTATAAGTTCATGAATAGTAAGTACTTATTTCAAAGGAGGGGTGGATGAAATGAAGCTTGAACAAAAATTGACGAATAAAATTGGCATCATTGTGGACAGTCTGCGAATGCCGATTCGTGATGGGTTGAAGACTGCAAAGGAGCTCGGTGCCGATGGTGTCCAAATCTATGCAGTGAAAGGGGAAATGAGTCCAGAAAACTTAAGTGCAACTGCTAGAAAAGAGTTAAAAAGTTATATTGATTCTTTAGGATTAGAAATTTCCGCCTTATGCGGAGATCTTGGTGGACATGGATTTCAGGATGCACAATTAAACCCTAAAAAGATTGAAAAGTCAAAAAGGATTCTAGACCTTGCGGTGGAATTGGGAACAAACATTGTCACAACACATATTGGCATCATCCCTAAAGATCCTAAAGACCCTGTTTACGAAGAAATGCAAAAAGCATGTGATGAGCTTGGAGTATACGCAAAAAGTTTGAATGCTTATTTCGCGATTGAAACGGGTCCTGAGCCGTCAGCAAGATTAAAAGGCTTCTTAGATTCCCTTCGTACCAATGGTGTTTCAGTGAATTTTGACCCTGCCAATATGGTGATGGTGACTGGAGACAACCCAGTGGAAGGTGTGAAACTATTAAAGGATTATATTGTCCATACTCATGTAAAGGATGGAGCAAGATATCGGGACGTTGATCCTCGAGATGTATACGGTGCCCTAGGATATGGCGGCGGAGTAGATCATGAAAAGATTGCTCAAATGGTAACGGAGGGAGAGTATTTTAAAGAACTGCCGCTAGGTCAAGGTAAGGTGGATTTTTTAGCTTATTTTGCCGCCTTACAAGAAATTGGCTATAAGGGTTACTTAACGATTGAAAGAGAAGTGGGAATCAACCCGCTTCAAGATATTGGGGACGCGATAAAGTTTATCAAAACTTTTAAGTAACCCATCAGCAAATAATAGATTAGGAGGAACAAACATGTCTGAAAAACTTAAAGTAGCAATCATAGGTTGTGGAGGAATTGCAAACGGAAAACATTTGCCAAGTTTAAGCAAACTTAAAGAAGTTGAAATTGTAGCATTCTGTGACATTGAAATGGAAAAAGCAAAAAATGCCGCGCAAAAATATGGTACAAAAGAAGCTTGTGTCTATGAGGACTACAAACAATTATTGAAAGATACAACTATTGATGTAGTGCATGTTTGTACACCCAATATATCCCATGCAGAAATTTCAATTGCAGCGATGGAAAGCGGCAAGCATGTTATGTGTGAAAAGCCGATGGCAAAAACATATGAAGAAGCAAAAGCAATGGTGGAAGCATCTGAACGCACAGGCAAAAAGCTAACTATTGGCTATAACAACCGTTTCCGTCAAGACAGCCAGTATCTACATAAGGTTTGTCAGCGTGGGGATCTTGGTGAAATCTACTTTGCTAAAGCACATGCGATTCGCCGCCGCGCCGTCCCGACTTGGGGGGTATTTTTAGATGAAGAAAAACAAGGTGGTGGACCATTAATCGATATTGGCACACATGCACTAGATCTTACACTATGGATGATGGATAATTACAAACCAAAATCAGTAATGGGGACAACCTATCATAAATTAGGGCAGAAGAAAGATGCAGCAAATGCTTGGGGCCCATGGAATCCGGAAACATTCACTGTCGAGGATTCTGCTTTTGGTTTTATTACGATGGAAAATGGAGCGACGATTATTCTTGAATCTAGTTGGGCACTGAATACGTTGGATGTAGATGAAGCCAAATGTTCTCTCAGCGGAACAGAGGGTGGAGCCGATATGAAAGAAGGTCTTCGTATTAATGGGGAAAACTTTGGCAAGCTCTACACTACCAATGTGGAATTAACCTCAGGCGGAGTAGCTTTTTACGATGGTAAAGCTGAAAATGACTCGGATATGGAAGCAAGACTGTGGATTCAAAGTATATTAAACGATACAGAACCTGTTGTAAAACCAAGAGAAGCACTAGTTGTAACACAAATACTAGAAGCCATCTACGAATCTGCCAAAACAGGAAAAGCCGTCTATTTTAACTAACGGGATGAAGGGTCAGGCACCTCGTCCCACTTACAAAAATGTTAATGAAACTCTTCCAATTATTCAAAAATAGTAGAAGTTGGGGAGAAAAGTTTTCTAATTAAAAATTAGGAATGGGACGAGGGACCAGACCCTTCATCCCACCAGAAGGAGTGGCGAAAAATGATAAAGGTTGCATTATTAAGCAGGTGGCATGTACATGCAGATGATTATGCGAATCAGGTAAAAGCCAATGACCAGTTATCTATCCAACTAGTTTGGGATGAAGAACCGGAACGTGGGGAAAAATGGGCTACGGAATTAGAGGTACCATTTGAACGTAATCTTCAAGCAGTTTTATCTAATCCAGCTATTGATGCTGTGATAGTGAACACACCTACTAATTTACATAAAGAGGTTCTGCTTGCAGCGGCAAACCACCAAAAACATATTTTTACGGAAAAGGTGCTGGCCTTTACAGTGAAGGACTGTGAAGAAATTTTAGAAGCGGTAGAGGAAAATGGAGTTAAGCTAATGGTTTCCTTGCCAAGGCTAACAGAAAGCCCATATCTCTATGCGCAAAAGGTAGTAAATGACGGACTTCTTGGTCAATTGACAACGATTCGCTGCCGTATGGCTCACAATGGAGCAGTTGTTCCAGAGGGGAAGACTCAAGGTTGGTTGCCCGCTCGCTTCTTTGACAAGGAACAATGTGGAGGTGGGGCATTTATAGACCTTGGCGCCCACCCGATTTATTTGACGAATCGACTAATGGGACCTGTGCATGCTCTCCATGCTCGACTGCAGCAAACGAACAATCATGGGGTAGATGACAATGCCGTCGTTCTCTTGGAATATAAATCTGGTGCATTAGGGGTAATTGAAACTGGCTTTTTATCTTATGGCAGTCCATTTCAATTAGAGCTTTTTGGCACAGAAGGTACTCTCTTAATTGAAGATCAGCAGATTCGCCTCAGAAGTAGTCGTCTTGGTCAACAAAATTGGGAAGGTCCTGTGGAATCAATAAAGCCAATTGCAATGCCAATGCAACAATGGGTAGAAGAAATTTTAATAGGCAAAGCACCATCCCTTACAAAAGAAGATTTTATCCAATTAACAATGGTGAATGAGGCAGCAGCTTTGTCAAATAGAGAAAACCGTAGAATAGAATTAAAAGAAATTCTGGGGGGATAAAGACTTCGAGAGTAATCATCGGAGGGAGCGAAATTGCAGAGACATCCTATCCCAAACTATCTAAAGCACCAAGATACGGTACAAATAGTTGCTATTACAGACGTTATCAGGGAAATGCAAAAGCAGCAGTTACACTAAGGTTTGTTGTAGATCATGTCTACCCCTTATACCGAATAAAAGCGCTATGAACTGTAAATAAACTGTTTTATTCATGGATGTCTGACCGAGGAGGAACCAATTAGAACAAGTGGGATAGGGGGCGGGTCCCTCTTCCCATCATTTCTTTTATAAAAAGGAATGAAAGCGTTGACGAAAGTTTATTTCCATAATTAGATAAAATTAAGGTTATTTAGTAAATCGAATAAACAAACTGGTAATGACAACATTATGTGATGAGATGGAATGGGGTAAATAGATGATTGATAAAAAAAGTCGTCTACCGCTATATGCACAATTAATTGATATTATTGTCAAAAAAATATCATCAGGTGAATGGAAAGAGTTTGATAAGCTTCCTTCTGAACGTGAACTATGCGAAATGTACGACATTAGTAGAACCACCATTCGTCAAGCAATGATTGAATTGGAGAATGAAGGGCATATTTATAAGGAACACGGTAAAGGAAGCTTTGTATCACCGCGGACATTCACACAAAACCTGGTAAGCTTATATAGTTTTTCAGAAGAAATGAAAAAGCTAGGGAAAAAGCCGTCCGTAAAAATACTCTCATTTGAGATTATGCCCGCACCCAATAAGGTTGCCAAGGAATTGGAGCTTAGGGAGACTGAGCATGTTTATGCATTTATCCGTTTACGACTGGCAGATGATGAGCCGATTATGTATGAAACTACTTATCTGCCAGTAAATCAATTTCCGAATCTAACAAAAAAAGAACTTGAAAGTAACTACATGTACAGCATTTTCCGCAACAAGTACAATATCAATATTACGAATACCAATGAGCGTTTTAAGGCAGTTGGTGTTGGATCCTTGGAAGCGCCTTATTTAATGGAAAAGGAAGGTTCGCCTGCACTGAGAATTGAGCGTGTCGCCTTTTTTCATCAGCAGGCAGTTGAATATACAATTTCTACTGCAAGAGGAGAAAAATTTGTCTATGCCACTGAATTAAGATAAAAAATATAAAGGGTGTAGAGAAGCTAGACAATATGCGATCAAGCCAAATATAGATGAATTAAATCAGTTATTAGGTTTGCAACTTCTTTCCATTAAATAAAGAATGGGCTCCAAAAGGCCGTATCCCATTCTTTATTTAATGGAATAGAGTTGGTTATGATTTCTCTTGGTGAAAAAGGGGCCTTTATTAAATATCAGAACGATTATTTTCAAGCGAGGATTCCAAAAGTTACGGTTGTGAATCCTGTAGGATCAGGGGATTCGGTAGTTGCAGGTTTGGCAACAGCTATCTTACAAAAAAAGTCCGTTGAAAATGTAATAAAAGGTGCTATGACGACAGGTGTATTGAACACAATGGAAGCACAAACTGGCTTTATTGATATCGTAGTAGGAGGTGCCTGGCACCACTCGTGGACATTTTGCGACTTTGTCCTCCTGTGGTGGACAGTCATAAAAAACAGGAATGCGATGCTGAGCTTATGGAAAGCACAAAGGAGGGTCAGGTCCCTTTTCCCAAACGGGATAAGGGACCTGACCCTCCGTCCCAAAAAGTAGATGACATTTACTCCTAAATACGGGATGATTGGGTTAGGAGTTTGAAGGGGAAAGTATTATGTTATAGATAAATAGATAGGATGATTTCTATGAAAATATTACTAGTGGAGGACGATAAGACAATTGCCTCCGGATTGGAATATTCGCTGCAGCATGATCATTTTTCTACCGTTTTGTGCTATGATGCTGAATCGGCAAAAAAGGTAATTGTAGAACGTTTAGAGGAGTTCGATTTGTGCCTGTTTGATGTGTCATTGCCGGATGGGAGTGGCTATGATTTATGTAAATTGGTAAAAAAGCAGAAGGATCTCCCAGTTATTTTTCTGACAGCTGTGGATGACGAGGTCAATGTGGTGATGGGACTCGATATGGGAGCGGATGATTATATTACTAAGCCTTTTCGAATCCGCGAGCTTATTTCCAGAATTAAAACGGTCTTAAGAAGGTATCAAAGGTATGCTCAGACAAAGACATATATGGATATAAATGGAATTAGAATTCATACACAGGAAGGAAAAGTCTATAAAAATGGTCAAGAGATAGTGCTGACCGCATTAGAATACCGCTTATTATTGATTTTTGCCAACCATATTGGACAGATTCTCTCGAGAAGTCAGCTTTTAGAGCAAATTTGGGACGTGGCAGGAGACTTTGTGAATGATAATACATTAACGGTCTACATAAAAAGACTTAGAGAAAAGTTAGAAGACAATCCCCAGCACCCGCAAATTATCAAAACCGTGCGGGGATTAGGGTATAAGGTTGGTGAGTAATTTGCTAAGGAATAAAGAGGTACTACATCATCTCATCACAATGTGCGGGATTAGTTTAGTAGGAATTGTTGCCGCAGCATTTTTATCCATTGCGGCCGCAATACTTGCTCTTATGATTTCTGTTCTGCTAATAAGCTCCAGTCTATTTTTTACCAAAAAGAGATATCGTGAAATTGAAAAACTTGCGGAGTATTTACGGAAAATTCATAGCGGCGAATTTACTCTTGATGTTCGTGATAATGTTGAGGGGGAGCTTAGTATTTTAAAAAATGAATTATACAAAGTGACCATTATGTTGTCCGAGCATAGGTCCCTTTTGCAAAAGGATAAAATCCAATTAACAAATGCAATCTCCGATATCTCCCATCAACTAAAAACTCCGCTGACATCCATGCTGATGATGTCTGATTTGTTAAGTGATCCCGAATTACCTCCTGAAAAAAGAACGGAATTTACCCAAAACCTTCGCAATCAAATAGAACGATTGGAGTGGCTTGTTTCTTCCTTATTGAAGCTTTCCAAAATTGATGCTGGAACTGTCCAATTTAAAAAGGAACCAGTACAGGTTGAAAAATTGCTTCAAAAAGCATTGGAGAATTTGTTAATCCCTATAGACATTAAGGAATTAATCGTGAATTTACAAGGGGAAAAGACTACAACTTTTTTAGGAGATTTTCATTGGACACTCGAGGCAATCATTAATATTTTGAAAAATGGAGTAGAGCATACCCCAGTGGGAGGGACTATTACCATCTCCTACACTGAAAATATTCTGTTTACAGAAATTTGTATTGCAGATAATGGAATAGGCATTGAAAAGAAAGACTTACACAATATTTTTAAGCGCTTTTATAAAGGGAAAAATGCTAGCAATGAAAGTGTCGGTATCGGGTTGGCAATGGCCCATAGCATTATTACCAGTCAACATGGAGATATCGAAGTAAGCAGTAAAAAAGGGGAAGGAACAAGCTTTAAAATAAAGTTTTACAAGCAGGTCATCTAGCGTAAAGTGACAAAACTGTCATTTTTGAAGTCACTGTAAAGTCATAAAAGACAGATAGACTAATCTATAGCATATAGTTGGAGGTATTTTTTATGGGAATTTTAAAAATAGAACATCTGTCAAAACAATATGGCAAGGGTGAAACCGCAGTGAAGGCGCTGGATGATGTTTCATTCTCTGTAAATAAAGGTGAATTTGTCGCGATCATTGGCCCTTCTGGATCCGGAAAATCCACGCTTTTGCATCTGCTTGGTGGTGTGGACAGGCCAACTAGTGGAAAGGTTTTTGTGGATAACACGGATATTTATAGTTTGAACGAAACACAGTTAGCGATTTTTAGACGAAGACAAATCGGACTAATCTATCAGTTTTACAACCTTATACCTGTTTTAACAGTAGAAGAAAATATTACGCTTCCACTTTTGCTTGATGGACATAAGGTGTATAAAAAACAATTTGATGATATTGTGAAGCTTCTTAATCTGGATAATCGCTTAAATCATTTGCCTAACCAATTATCAGGTGGACAACAACAAAGGGTTTCGATTGGCAGGTCATTGATTAGCAATCCTGCCATTATGCTAGCGGATGAGCCAACGGGCAATCTGGATAGTAAGAACAGCAGGGAAATTATTGATCTATTGAAAATGTTTAATAAAACCTTAAATCAGACCTTGCTTGTTATTACTCATGATGAAGATATAGCCCTTCAAGCCGACCGAGTCATTAGTATAGAAGATGGGAAGATTGCTAAGGATGAGGTGATTCGTCCGTGAACATTGTGAACAAACTCACTCTAAGACATATGAGGCTAAATAAGCGACGAACCCTTGTGACCATTATAGGTGTTATTATTTCTGTTGCGATGATTACGGCTGTTGCCACTTTATTTGTTTCCTTTATGGATTTAATGAAAAGGCAGGAAATTGCGGACAATGGAGAATGGCATGTTTTATATAAAGATGTAAACAAGAAGCAACTCGAGGCCATTGAAAAAGATGACGCGACGAAAAAGGTAGTTTTAACAAGGGATGAAGGATATGCCCCTTTAAAGGGCGGGCAAAATAAAAGTAAACCGTATTTATTTATAAAACAATATAGTGCCCAAGGTTTTAAACAGTTCCCGATTGAATTGGAAAAAGGTAGGTTACCAAAGGCGGCAAACGAGGTAGTTCTCTCTGATAGAATATCCACAGATGGAAAAGTGAATTTTAATATCGGCGATTCTATCACCTTGAATATCGGAGAGCGGGAAATGAAATTAGCTGGTCAACCTGTTAAGAAATTTGGACAAAACGACCCATTACAAATAGAGGATGAGAAATTAACCGAAACTTTTAAAAAGCTAACTACTAAAACATATACTGTTGTTGGTTTTATCAACCTTCCGAACTGGGAACCAACATGGGCACCAGGATATACTGTTATTGGTTATATTGATAAAAGCATGATAGGAGCATCCAATAAAGCAGATGCTGCCGTTGTTTTAAAAAAGGTGAATGGATCTCTGTATTCACATGCAGAGGAACTTGCAAAGCAAGAAAATATAAAATCGGTAAAGTTTAATAATGCATTATTGCGATATTATGGAGTAACAAATGACCTCGGCCTAAAACGCACCCTATTTTCATTAACTGCCGTTATTATGGGGGTCATCATCATTGGCTCTGTTTCTCTCATCTATAATGCATTTGCCATTTCTGTTTCCGAACGTTCTCGTCATTTAGGAATGCTTTCCAGTGTTGGTGCGACAAGAAGACAGAAGCAAAACTCAGTATTTTTTGAAGGGTTTATCATCGGCTTGATAAGTATACCACTTGGGATTATTTTTGGACTTACGGGGATTGGAGTCACTTTTCTCTTCATTAATTCGGTCGTTCAAAATGCACTGGGATTAGATGTGAATTGGAGGTTGACGGTTACGCCTTTTTCCATTTTAATTGCGTGTATCGTTTCAATGGCAACTATACTCATTTCAACGTATCTACCTGCTAGAAAGGCATCGAAGATTTCTGCCATAGATGCAATTCGTCAAACGACCGATATTAAACTTACGAGTAAAAGAGTAAAAACATCTAAGTTTGTTCGCAAAATTTTTGGCTTTGAGGCAGAGGTTGGGTTGAAAAACTTAAAGAGAAATAAAAGAAGATATCAAGCCACTGTTTTTTCACTCGTCATTAGTATTGTCCTGTTTTTAGCCGTCTCTTTTTTTAATGCCAATTTAAAAAAATCACTTGTTCTTTCACAGGATAATATAAGTTTCGATATTCAAGTTTCTGTAGATGGTGAGATAACGAAATCGGATAAAGACATATTTAAGACCATTGCGCAGCTTGGAGATGTAACAGATGCTAGCGAAATGAGGAGTATCGATAGTAGTGCATGGATTGATAAAGATTCTATCGCGAAAGAACTAAAGACCAAAGACTATCATGATCAAATGAGGGATGAAAAATTTCCTTACAATATAATGGTACACGAATTAGATGAGCAACATTTAAAAGCTTATGCAAAATCAATTGGTGCAGATTATGGGAAGCTGAATAATCCGAAGCATGTAGCTGGGATTGTGATTGATACTATTTCATACGAGGATATGCAGGCAAAAAAATATGTAGAAACAAAAGCTATTCATGCTAAAGCCGGCCAAAGTATTGATCTGAGCCTTATAGATCCTAATACGGAAAAAACGGAGAGATTTGGAGAAGTAACCTTTGCGGCATTGACGGAACAATTGCCTATGGGTTTATCTTCAAGTGGGCCAGGCAATTTAGATATCATTGTTTCCAAACAGGGCATGAATCAACTGCTTAAAAAATATCCAACTGATGATATTCACTCTTTTCTCTACTTAAAAAGTAAAGATCCGATCAAAACACAAGAAGAAATTGAAAAAATAAAACCTGGCAATATGTATGTTTATAATGTATTTCAAGGCAGGCAGCAGGAAGAACAAATGCTGCTGTTAATGTCGGTATTTACGTATGGATTTATCGCACTCATGACCGCGATATCGGTGGCGAATATTTTAAATACGATTACAACTTCTATCTCGCTCAGAAAACGTGAATTTGCGATGTTGAAATCGATCGGCATGACTCCTAAAGGCTTCAATAAAATGATACATTATGAAAGCATTTTTTATGGAATAAAGTCATTGTTGTACGGCCTTCCAATTAGTATTGTTGTCATGTACTTAATCTATCGATCCCTAATGAACAGTTTCAGCTTTGGATTCTCCCTTCCATGGTTAGAAATTGTCTATGCAATCTTAGCTGTATTCATCATTGTCAGCATCGCCATGCTCTATTCCAGCTCCAAAGTAAAAAAAGAAAACATCATCGACACCCTCAAACAAGAAAGCATCTAGTGGTGCCAGGCACCACTCGTGGACAAAACGCAAAAGTGTCTTTCTGAGGAGGACAATATTAAATGCCCCCTCGGGCGAAAGAAATAGCCCTCATTGCAGGGCTATTTTTATTTAAAGCCTTTAGCCACCGGGATAAAGGGTCCAGTCCCTTGATCTGGGATTAGGGGTCAGACCCCACATCCCATCATCCGAGGAAGTGGGGCAGACTCGCAATCGATAGCTTTAACCTATAAGGGAAAAGAGACTTGCCCCTTCGACCAACCCCTCTCAATAAAAAGGGAAAAGGGACCTGACCCCGCAACCCACCAATTGTCGAAATATTAAAAAGGTATTGTAATTGGGGATGACATGTTTTATTGTTATTTCGAATAGCTAAATAATTTCGAAAATGGGGATGATGATATGGAAGCTGCACAACTTGTACATGTTCATAGAGGAAAAATGCTAGAAAGCGTACACAAGGGGCATATCGCTGTTGTAGATGCGAATGGCAATTTACTTTATCAGGCAGGCAATCCGCAGCAAATGGTTTATGCACGTTCGTCCATGAAACCTGTTCAAGCAATTCCATTAATTGAGACCGGGGCAGCAGATTTCTATCATTTTGATGATGCAGATATTGCACTATGTTGTGCCTCCCATAATGCGGAAAAACAGCATACGAATCGAGTGCTTTCCATTCTTAATAGGATTGGACTTGAGGTTAAAGATTTGCAATGCGGTTCCCACAATCCAAGATGGGAAGAGGTCTATGAGGAACTAATCCGAGATAGAAAACCTATTACACCGTTGTATAATAATTGCTCCGGAAAACATAGTGGGATGTTAACAACAGCACAATATATGAATGAAACAGTTGAAGATTACTATAAACTAGAGCATCCGGTTCAACAAAGAATCCTAGAAGCTATTAGTAGTTTAGCAGAGTTTCCGAAGGAGAAGATTGAAATTGGTATTGATGGCTGCGGGGTACCTGTTCATGGTCTACCTCTAGATAAGCTAGCGTATTGCTATGCACGAATGGCAAAACCAACAGGGCTAAGTAATGAAAGAACTGCGACTGTTAAAAGAATCGTCCAAGCAATGATGAATGCACCGGAAATGGTTGGTGGTACGGACCGATTTTGCACCGATTTTATGACAGTGGCAAATGGCAGAGCATTTGGCAAGGCTGGAGCGGAAGCAGTTTATTGCATTGGCGATATAGAAACCGGAATTGGAATCGCGATTAAAGTAGAAGACGGAAATGGGAGAGGGACGAATCCAGTAGCCGTAGAAGTTTTAAAACAACTGAATCTATTACATGATCATCAGCTCGAGCAACTAAAGGATTACCACTATCCACAGTTGAAAAATTGCCGTCAAGAAACAATCGGACAATTATCGCCAGTTTTTCAGTTAGAGCGTGTAAAAAAAGTAATTCAATAGTTTTATTGTTTACGAAAAAATGCAAAGGATTTTCTTTGCGTTTTTTTATAATTTATTGCGGCTTTAGATTTAAGTTAAGTGAATCCATTTAAAAAAGAAAGGAATGTTCATATAATGAAGGTAATCGTCGTTGGGGCAGGGATTTTTGGAGCAAGTACTGCTTATCATTTATCTAAAAAAGGTGCGGAAGTAATCGTTGTGGATCAATTTCATGAAGGGCAGGCAACAGCAGCGGGAGCAGGTATTGTTTGTCCATGGGTTACAAGCTCAGAGGATGAAGACTGGTTTCGGCTTGCAAAAGCAGGAGCATGCTACTATCCTTCTCTTGTTGCACAATTAAAAGAAGATGGAGAAACCAATTTAGGTTATCGATTAGTAGGTGCACTGGCCGTTAGTGAGGATGATGAAAAACTCGATTATATTCAGCAAAGGGGAAATAAATGCCGTGCTGAAATTCCAGAGGTGGGAGAAGTGCGCCGTTTATCAGCGAAAGAAGCACGTAACCTCTTCCCTCCATTAAAGGAAGGATTGAAAGCTGTTTATGTGGAAGGAGCTGCACGTGTAGATGGCAGATTGTTAAGGGATGCGTTGAAAAGAGGCGCAGAAAAACATGGAGCAATCTTTTATACAGGAGAGGCATTTTTGGAAAGGGGAAATAATAAGATCACAGGAGTGCGTGTTAACGGAGAACTTCTGACAGCAGATACTGTCGTGGTTGCAGCTGGAGCATGGGCACCGGAATTATTAGCTCCATTTGGAATAACATTAAAAGTAGAGCCACAACGCGGTCAAATTGTCCATCTTAAGCTGCCTGACCAAGATACGTCTAATTGGCCAGTCATTCTTCCGCAAAGTAGTCATTATCTTGTTTCCTTTGATGATTCGCGTGTCGTAGTAGGGGCAACGAGGGAAATCGGTGCGGGATTTGATTACCGTGTAACAGCTGCGGGCTTGAAGGAAGTATTAGATGAAGCTTTGCATGTTGCACCAGGACTTGCTAGCAGCACCCTACATGAAGTTAGAATTGGGTTTAGGCCAGCCGGACCGGATATTTTGCCATTGTTTGGGCCAGTTCCATCAATACAAGGTTTAATTATTGCGAACGGTCTTGGAGCATCTGGTTTAACAATGGGGCCGTATATAGGTTCTTTGGTAGCTAGGTTAGCTCTTGGAGAAAGATTAGAATTGGATATTACACCGTATGCACCATTACGGTTTGCTTTGCCAGTAGAATAGTCTTCTTTCATTTAGTAGAGTAGTAAGGTGAAAATATTGTTGTTAAGAAGGTTTTTTCATGGAAAAAAATAAGTGGATTCCATTCCTCCTCACATTTATCATTTCGTTGATGGGCGGAGTAGTTTTTCTGCTCATTCATATGCCAATTCCTTGGCTGCTAGGACCAATGGTGGCGGTCTTTCTGGCGGCACGGATTGGTAAGATGAAACTATATTGGCCAGTTCAATTAAGGAACAGCGGATTAATTATTGTTGGATATACCATTGGTTTATCTTTTACAAAACCGGCCCTAATTCAAATTGTTCATCAATTGCCGTCCATGTTGCTAATGACGGTTTTAACGATTGGGATTAGTTCGATATTTGCTATTTTCATATCAAAATGGACTGGCGTTGAGTATCCCACCATTTTAACAGGAAGTATCCCCGGTGGTTTATCTCAGATGATTACACTGGGGGAAGAAATAAAGGGCTTGGATTTAACGGTTGTCACGTTTTTACAAGTAACACGATTAATGATGATTATTTTTTTCGTACCAATTCTCGTAACAAGTCCTATATTTGCAGTAGGTGATTTCCATGCTGTCAGCGGTAAAATGGCTGCTGGATGGATGGAGTTATTTCCTACTATTATCATTTTTGCAATCGTAAGTGTTGCTTTTGCTTTGCTTGGAAAAAAAGCAAAGCTGCCTACACCATTTTTGCTTGGTCCAATTATTGGTACGGCCATTATCAATATTGGATTGGTGCATGGTCCAAATTTACCTGTAACCCTTACAAATTTTTCGCAATTTTTAATGGGGGGATATATTGGACTGTTAATGAAACCGGATGCTTTAGAGAATAAAGGGAAAATCATAACTTTCTCGCTAGTTAGCGGATTCATTTTGATCTTAACTTCATTAGGGCTTTCCTTTCTTTTGGTCATATTGCATCATGTTAGCAATATTACTTCCTTTTTAAGTGTTGCACCTGGGGGGATGGATCAAATGGGGATAATCGCACATGCGGTACATGCAAATCTGTCTATCGTTACAGGCTATCAATTATTCCGTATCTTTTTCATCTTTTTTATCGTCCCGCCATTATTAAAGTGGTTCTTTAAGCGTCATTATCGCAAACAAAAACAATATCTTCCATAGGGTGCCAGGCACCACTCGTGGACATTTTGAGAAAGTGTCCATATGGGGTGGACAGTTCTGAAATGGAAACTATTTTATGTGTATCAAAGAGCATTTAGCTGCTGATTTTAAATACCCAAGTAATATTGCGCGTAGGGATGTATTTATCTACTGGTTTTCCTTAAAAACCACAAGGTTGTCCAATATTCGGAAATAAATCGCCAACAACTGGGACTTTCCATTGGTGAAAAGCAATATCTTACATCATACGCTTCCTTAAATATTCAAAGGAATTAAATGCACTGCATTTGCGGTGCATTTTTTATTTTGTTTTCAACATAAATTATGATTTACGGTTTAAAAGTGGAATCCGTTAAAACAAATGTCCCCCATTTTCTACCATTGTCCGCGACAGTAAAAACATATTTTTACGATTCTCTAATGTTATCAACTTTACATTTAATATGCCTATTCGTTGACTTGAGCCATTATAGGTGTTGTGATTGATTACAGTAAAAGGATATATCCTTTTTACTTGCACTACTTTGATTAACCAAGGTCCATTGCAGTTATAATCGCACTTTGTCATCACCAAATTGGTTTTCATCAGAAGTATTAACAGATCTAATAGCAGAAGTTACAATGGCAGTAATATGCAGCACGGTAGCATTTAGCCACTCGTTTAAAATTTCTCCTATGATTTTTTGATAGAAACTATAATTTTACTTCCTTTAATGTCTCGCATTATTTTGTATGGGTTTCTTTCCATCTAATGTAAAGGACAATAATCCTCACTACAAAGATAAAATGTTCTAAAGCCATGATTTTATTGAATGAATGAATATTTTAAAGTGAATTATTGGGTGAAATTAGGGGCATTTTTTTCAGCCATATAAGATAATGAAGACAAATGTCCTAGAATTTAAAATCTTCCCTAACTTAAAATAGAATCGAGGTAATTTTCAATGAGTATTCAAAAGATTATCGATATCATCGAAAATAATTCCCATGTCTATGAAATATTAAAAAACTGTCCCTATCAAATATTAAAGAAATGGTCCATCTTCAACTATCACAGTGGAGAGATGATTCTTCGCCAGGGGGAAAGATTTGATTACTTTTTTATCATTGTACAGGGGACGGTAAATATTTATATGATGTCGGAAAACGGAAAGAAGTATTCTCAGGCAGTGTATAAAGATGGTGATTTTATTGGGGAATTAGAAATATTTGATCATGCTCCATCTGCTTGTTATGTGGAAGCCATCAATAATCTTAAGCTAATCGGATTACATATGAATGAATTTTGCGAGTGGTTACGGGTGGATTCTCATATGAGTCATTATTTTAATAGAACGCTTGCCAAATATCTGTATAACCTTTCTAAAAAGGCAGGTATGGACAGTTTGTATTCATTAAAATACCGCTTATGCAATTATTTTTTAGATCATATGAAAGCGCTTAACGAGGAATCGAATGAATTTATTGTAAAAGTGGATAAAACACAAATTAGTGATCAATTAGCAGTTACTTCTCGCAGTATTAATAGGATATTGCAGGAATGGAAAGAGAAGGGCCTGATTAAAATTAGACATGACTCCATTTCAATCACAAACCTTAATTTCTTAATCGATGAGAAGAATAAAAGCATGTTAGAGTAGGAGGAACCATTATGACATTAGATAGACAGCCCCATATTCAATTGTCTAGTGAAGTGGATGTTGATTATGCATTACTTCCAGGAGATCCAAAAAGAGTCGATAGGGTAAAAAATTTTTTAAATGATGTGCAGGAAATTACCTATAATCGGGAGTATAAGAGTGTAATAGGATACTATAAGGGGATTAAGGTACTAATTCTATCTACAGGTATCGGTAGCCCTTCTATGGGAATTGCCATTGAAGAACTGAAAAGAGTCGGGGTTAAATGTTTAATTCGCATAGGAAGCAGTGGATCGTTGCAACCTGAGGTAAAGCTAGGTGATTTAATTATTGCAACGGGTGCTGTCAGAAATGAAGGCACATCTGATAGCTATATTGAAAAAGGCTATCCAGCATTTGCTGATATAGAGCTCGTTCATCATATTAAGCATGCAGCAGAACGGGAAAAACACCCGCATCACATGGGGGTAATTCGCAGTCACGATAGTTTTTATACCGATAAGGAAGAAGAAATCTATGAGTATTGGTCAAAACGTGGAGTTATTGGCTCTGATATGGAAACCTCGAGTCTGTTTGTTATAGGTAGATTAAGAGGAATGCAAACCGCCTCCATTTTAAATGTTGTCGTACCTTGTGCCGGTGGGTTGGAAGCAGGTATCAATCAATTTGTTGATGGCGATAGCATCACGTTTGAAGGGGAAAAGAAACAAATTATTGTTGCGTTAGAGGCAATTGTCTCTTTCCATAAAAATAAAACAAAGGGGGAAGCGTAATGAATAAGAAAAGCATGTGGTCGTTCAAGTTTTCTACAGCTGCATTGGTACTTATTCCAGCGGCGATTGGTATTAATTATTTAGGCAAATTATTTGCTGGGTTATTGAAATTGCCATTATATCTCGATTCCATTGGTACTGTATTATCCAGTATGTTGGCGGGGCCAATTATCGGAGCTATATCAGGTATTGTCAACAATATCGTTTATGGTCTAACTGCTGATCCAGTTTCATTTGTTTACGCTATTACAAGTTGTGTAATTGGTCTGGTTGTTGGAATTATGGCATACAAAGGATGGATAGCTAATATTGGAAAGGCATTTGTTATTGGTCTTGTAGTAGGTATCCTCGCAGCTATCGTATCGACTCCGTTAAATATTATATTTTGGGGTGGTCAAACCGGTAATGTATGGGGAGATGCACTTTATGCGACGCTAATCGCCAATCATTTGCCACAATGGGTTGCATCGTTCTGTGACAGTATTGTGGTGGATGGCCCAGATAAAATTGTAACCGTTATTATCAGCTTTTTAATTTATAAAGGACTTCCAAGAAATTTAACAAACGTATACGACAATCAAAATAAGATTGAATCTTTATAAGCCAAATAAAAGCAGGATGAGACTGATAGGTTACATCATCTTTAATTCCTGCTTTCTTTTATTAGCATTAAATCTATACATAAATTGGGGATAAACGCACTGTGTCAAGGAGGGGATATAATTGCAATCTATGACACTATATGTAGAAAAAAATTCATTGATTCATAAAATCGATCCTATATCAAAATTATTATTTGTTGTGATTTCTATTGCTATTTCTTATATTGTTCCAACTATTTCTGTCGTTTTAGGATCAGTTGTTATTAGTATCCTTTTATTGATAATCGGTAAGGTTTTCCGTCATATTTTACCGATTATCGGTGTGAGTTTAATATTAATTCTTTCTATTATTATTGTTCAGGGATTGTTTCATCCTGAAAGCAAAACACCGTTATTCACGTTGGGGGGCATCGTCTTTTATAAAGAGGGAATTTCCTATGCTTTATTGCTGACACTAAGAGTTATCAATATGCTATGTGCATTCGGGGTTCTTATCTTGACAACAAAGCCAGATGAACTCATAGAGACTCTTATTAAAAAGGGGATGTCACCAAAATTGGGATATATTTTTCTTTCTGTTCTGCAAATTGTTCCACAGATGAGGGCCACTATGGGTAAAATAACGGATGCACAGCGCTCCAGAGGGATGGAAACGCAAGGAAATGTATGGATTAGAATGAAGGCCCTCTTCCCATTAATTGGACCGGTTGTTCTAAATTCTTTAAACGATACTAGAGAAAGAGCGATTGCCCTAGAAATTCGGGGGTTTAATGCGAAAGGGGTAAAAACCTTTTACAACCCATCTAGAAATTATCCATATAGGATAGCTATAAAATTCGGATTAATATTAGTACTGATATTAGCAATCGTATGGAGGGTATGGAAATGAATATCATTCGTGTGGAAGGATTGAAATATAAATATCCTCATACAGATAAATTGGCTCTCGATGATCTTACATTTGATATAAAAAAGGGAGAATTTATTGGGATAGTAGGGAAAAATACAGCTGGAAAATCAACATTATGCTATGCATTAACAGGATTAGTTCCTCATTTCTTTAAAGGAGCATATGGTGGCCAAGTATATGTTGATGATCTGGAGATTCTAAAGTCAGACATTAGCGATATTTCTCTAAAAGCCGGATTAGTATTTGAAAATCCTTTTTCCCAGATGACTGGATCAAAGTATACAGTTGCAGAGGAAATTGCATTTGGGCTTGAGAATATGGGTTTAGATAGAGAAGAAATGATTACTCGGATTAATGAGAGTTTACTATTGTTAGATATTGAACATATAAAGGATAAAAATCCTTTTAGTCTCTCTGGCGGACAAATGCAGCGACTAGCCATTGCAAGTGTTATTGCGATGCGTCCAGATGTGCTGATTTTAGATGAGCCCACATCACAGTTAGATCCACAAGGGACGGAGGAAGTCTTTAAGGTAGTGGAAAAGTTAACAAAAGAAGGAATCACCATCATCATGGCAGAACACAAAATAGAAAAAATAGCTCAGTATTCTGATAGAGTTATGCTTTTACATAATGGAAGGCTAATTGATTTTGACACACCTCAGAAGGTATTTTCTCGTGAAGATATTTTAGATTTTGGTGTATCTCCTCCTATTTTTACAAAAATCTGCAGGGTGTTAAATATCAGAGATGCAAATACTGATTTGTACCCTGTTACATTAGAACAGGTTCCGAAAAAAGAACTTACACTTTCGAAAGAAACGATTTCGAAACGGAGGTAGTAAAAAATGAACTTAATTAGGGTTCAGGATTTGTCTTTTTCCTATGGTGATAACCAAATGATTTTACAAGGGTTGAATCTGGAGTTTACCGAACAGACAACCGCTATTATCGGTCAAAACGGAGCAGGGAAAACGACATTTGTAAAATTACTTAAGGGACTTTTAACGCCTAGTTCAGGGGATATTTTTATCAACAATATAAATACGAAAGAGTTAACAGCTGCTAAACTAGCGAAATATATCGGACTTGTTTTTCAAAATCCAAACGACCAAATCTTTAAGAGCAAGGTCATCGATGAAGTAATGTTTGGGCCATTAAATATTGGATATTCTGAGAAAGAGTCGAAGGAGTATGCTATAGAGGCACTAGAGTTAGTTGGGCTATCCGGAGAAGTCGATCGTAATCCTTATGATCTAAGCCTCTCGCAAAGAAAAATGATTACAGTTGCCTCCGTGCTCGCGATGCAAACCAATATCATTATTTTTGATGAACCAACTATGGGGCAGGATTATGAAGGAAAGGAAAAACTGAAGGAAATTATGCGAAGACTTCATCATAATGGGAAGCTAGTAATATCCATTTTACACGATATGGATTTTGTGGCAGAGGTATTTGAGAGAACGATTGTTTTTAACCGTGGTAGAGTATTGATGGATGGAGATACTCGGAGTGTTTTTTCCAAAGTGGAAATGTTGAAAGGAGCATATCTAGACCAGCCATTTGTTACGCAAGTTGGAAAGCAGTTGGGATTTGCCGACACGTTTTTGAATGTGGATGAGTTGGTAGAATATGCTGTTAGTAGGGAGATCCATAATTAAAATGGTAGTTGAGATTTACGGCTGATAGCAGCAACAATCAGCCGTTTTTTTATTGTAGAAAAGCAATGAGGAAGTAGAAAGGTTAGGAAAATGTCCTGCAATGTCTGTTATCTTTTTTCATCAAACAAACATCAGCATGTAAATCTATCGAAATCAGATTGAAAACTTCCATTGATAAAATGAAAGGTAACTATTTTATACATAAGTCTATAAAGAAGAGGGGAGTACCATAATGGACGAACATGTTAAGAAATCCTTAGATGAGTGGAAAGAAGAAATAGGAGAGCTTTTACTGAAAATTGATTTGGAATACGAAGAAGTAAAACAAGAGCTTCAAGTGTATTCCTACAAATTCAGCATTACAAAGCAAGTTCTTCAATCGACTGTTAATGGTGATATTCTCCGAAATATCCGTGAATTATATCTAACCCCTTTCGAACAGAAATTCAACCAACTAAAAGAGGTTATCAAGGATCTGGAGGAAAAAAAGAAAGTTTTTCAACTGTTTATTGATAAGATAGATAAGGTGAAAGGGAGTGGAAATGAAGGGTTGAATTCGAAAGATCATTATACAGCTGTATGATATTCTGCTTTTATTAAATCTAAATGAACCAACTTCATTAAAAAGAGGATCAGTAATATAATGCTGGATCCTCTTTTTCTTTATTTCACCAGTCTGTCCACTTCAGGTGTACAACCTAGTGATTTGTCCACGAGCGGTGCCAGGCACCATAGATGGAAATGAGTTTTCAAAAAATTTAAAATGATTATTGACAGCCCACATGAATTCAATTATTCTATCTTTATAACATATGTAACAAGGAATGACATATGTTAAAATCAACAGAAAAATTCCACAAATTGTAACATATGTTACACCTAGTACGTGGCAGATTAATATATCCAGAAAATGAAAGCGCTTAAAATTACTGGTGAAAAAAGAGGAGGTGGTCGTCATGAAAATTGCTATTATTGCTTGTGCGATACTAGTTGCGCAATATGCGTTCTCACTTATTCAAATTAGATATTATCGGAGAAGCATTGATAGAATTGTAGGCGGTTACAAAGGGGATGATGGATTTTACATGTTTTCTGGCATGGAGCGGAACAAGTTCCGTCCAGGCGCAATTGCTGTTCTTGTAGTAGATAAAGATTATATTGTACATGAGTGCCACATGTTAAAAGGAATCACCATCTTATCAAAGTTTAAAGAAATGGAACAGTATAAAGGACAGCATGTTGGATCCATATTGAATGATGTGAACGAGAATTTTGCTGTAAAGAAAAAAGGGAACAAGATTCCGGCTTTTGGCAAAGCACTTTTAAAGGCAGGGGAAAATGCAATTATCAATATTTCAAAACAAAATATATCAATAGGTTCTTAGAAAGGGGTATGGAGAATGGATTGGATTAAATGGTTGGGAGAGCACTTTATCGGAATGTTTGATGCTGGCGGGAAGCAGTTTATGGGTCTGGTAACAGGAATTATTCCAACATTGGTTGTACTTTTAACCTTTACCTATGCAGTGATGAAATTTATTGGTGAAGAAAGAGTAAATCGAGCAATTCAATTTGCCTCGAAATACATGTTGCTAAGGTATACTTTAATGCCAATACTTTCTGTATTAATCTTAACAAATCCAATGGCATATACATTTGGTCGCTTTTTACCGGAAAAACAAAAACCCGCTTTCTATGATTCGGCTGTGTCCTTTGTTCATCCGGTTACATCCTTCTTCCCATATGCAAACGCAGGAGAATTGTTTGTGTACCTTGGGATTGCTAATGGTATTAAGCAAGCAGGCTATTCGATGTCTGAATTGGCAGTACGTTATTTTATTGTAGGTATTGTCGTCATACTATTACGCGGAATTATTACGGAATTAATCACAAAATATATAGCAAAAAGAATGGAAGCAAAGTCAGAATAAGGAGGGGAATATGAATGAGCTATCAAGCTGTATTCGTATCGAAAGGACCAGGTGGATGGGGAGTAGGTCTTCATATTGAACCAAAAGGGAAAAAAACAAAGGTTGTTTCGATAACAGGTGGAGGCATTCATCCGGTTGCAGGAAAAATAGCAGAATTAACAGGTGGAGAAGCCATTGATGGCTTCAAAAATTCGGTACCAGAAGATGAAATGATGTGTGTTGTAATCGATTGTGGCGGTACAGCAAGAATCGGTCTATACCCTATGAAACGAATTCCTACTATTGATATTCTTGCATCATCTCCATCTGGACCGCTTGCTAAGCATATAACAGAAGATATCTTCGTTTCCGGAGTTACGGAAAAGCAGGTATCCCTTGCAGAAGGGTATACCGAAGCAGCAGGAGCACAAGAAGCAACAGAATCGAAATTTAATGTAAAGGATAAAGAGGCATTTAAAAAGGAATATAATCAACTCAAAAAGGAAAATCAAAATACGAGTGATAACTTCTTAACAAAGTTCTCCAGAGGAATTGGAAAGGTTACGGGAACTTTTTATCAAGCCGGACGTGATTCGGTTGACATGCTAATTAAAAATATCATTCCGTTCATGGCGTTTGTCAGTTTACTAATCGGAATTATTAATTATACCGGTATCGGGAATTTAATCGCGCATTCATTATCACCGCTTGCCGGATCACTTTGGGGATTATTAATTATCGTTATCATATGTACTTTACCATTCCTATCTCCAGTGCTTGGCCCAGGGGCTGTAATTGCACAGGTAATTGGAGTATTAATTGGTAGCCAAATTGCATTAGGTCATATACCACCGCAGTTTGCATTGCCGGCTTTATTCGCAATCAATGGTCAAGTAGGGTGTGATTTTATCCCAGTTGGTTTATCATTAGGAGAGGCAAAGCCGGAAACAGTCCAATATGGTGTACCAGCGATTTTATATAGTCGTCTCATTACGGGAGTATTATCGGTTATTATTGCTTATTTCGCCAGCTTCGGCATGTTTTAAAACTTCAGGCTATGCATATCAGCTAGTTCTATCTCGCTGCTTATATGCATAGTTTATTCATCTTTATAATCGATTTCATTTGTTTTAAAGAAAGGATAAGAAATATGGCTCTACAAGAGAATAGAAGAATCCTAATTAAGGTAGCCCAAATGTATTATGAAGAAGGTGCTACACAGTCAGAAATTGCAGATAAAATCGGTGTTAGCCGTTCCCTAATTTCTAAATATTTAACAACAGCAAGGGAATTAGGTATTGTCGAGATTACCATTCATGATGAACATGATCCGCAATATCGTCTACTAGAGCGAAAGATTGAAAGACTATATGGTTTACGGGAAGTCGTTTGTATCGATAGTGTTGGGTTGGAATCATCGAAAAAACAGCTTGGAGAAGCTGCGGCGCAATATTTATTAAGAATGATGAAGGATGGTCAAATTATTGGGATTTCCTCAGGCACAACCTTACATGAAGTCGCTAAGTCTTTAAATTCCCCACAGCCATATCCATCCGTGACAATCGTTCCCCTTGTTGGCGGGGTTGGAGATGAAAGAGTAGATATCCATGCTAATTCCTTAGTAGCCAAAATTGGCGATGCTCTTCAAGCAAATTATAAGCTTCTTCATGTTCCTGTAATGGTGGATTCCAAGGAAGCAAAAGAAGTTTTAATAAGACAGCCTTCCATAAGAAAAATACTGGATCTAGCGGAGAAGTCGAGTATTGCCGTGGTAGGGATCGGAGGCAGCCCTGAGCATTCTACTATGGTGAAATCGTATCTTGGATCCAGCCATCAAGAAATTACGCAAGATGGAGGGATTGTCGGAGATATTTGTTACAACTTTATCGATAAGTTTGGAAAATCCATTCCAAATTCATGGAATGAGCGGGTGATTGCGATGGAAATAGATGTTTTGAAAAAGATTCCGCTTGTAATTGGAGTGGCTTCGGGGTTAGAAAAGGTAAATGCCATTAAAGCAGCGTTAGAAGGCAATCTTATACATGTATTAGTAACCGACGAGGTAACTGGTCAAGCTTTAGTAGGATAGAAAGAAAAAGCTGCAAAGATAATACTTGCGGCTTTTCTTGTCTAGCTTCACTGCCTATCGGCTAGTGGATTTCTCCGTCTTCTCCCTACGATAAGTCAACATCAGTTCCTGAACTACATCACTGTGTTTCCTTTATCTCAGTCGAAGACTCCGCAGGTGAAATTTGAGGTGCTAATTTCACTCAACCATACGCCGATGAGCAAGTCGCTTGCGCTTTTCTTAGTACTTTATTACTAAAATGTTTTCAGTGCTGAATTTTTAGAAAGTTCTGTGTTGACAGCCCTTTCATTATTGATTAAACTGAAAGCATATTAACAAATGACACAAGTTGTGACAAATGATAATTTAAAATGAATTTTGCCACTCTTCATATCATTTGTTATTTTTCTAAATTAATTTTTCCTATATAAACGAATTGTTTTGTAGAGAAAAATGGGTGAGGAGGATTAGCAAATGTCAATTTATCAACAACTTTTACAACGTGAAAAAGAAAATAACCCAATCAAGGTGGGTGTTATAGGTGCAGGGCAAATGGGGTTTGGAATGATTGCGCAAATATCCAAAATTCCTGGAATGTGTGTTACTGGAATATGTGATATGAATCTTGAAGCTGCAGAAAGAGCGCAAAATTTCTATAACTCACAGGCCGCTAGAAAAGAGGTAATGGTGGTCACAACAGACTACCGTAAAGTGATTCAATCACAAAATGTAGAGGTAATTGTGGATGCAACAGGAGTGCCAGAGGTTGGAGCGAATATTTCCCTTGAAGCATTAAGATCGAAAAAACATATCGTTTTACTAAATGTAGAGGTAGATATAACAATTGGATCCATTATGCATCAATTCTTCACCAATGCCGGATTAGTCTACACCGGTTCTGCTGGTGATGAGCCTGCCGCAACTCTTGAATTATACGAATTTGCTAAAACGATGGGACTGGAAGTACTAGTAGCTGGGAAAGGGAAAAACAATCCATTTATTCCTACCTCTAACCCTGATATCTGTGCTGCTGAAGCCAAACAAAAACATATGAGTGCACATATGCTAGCTGCTTTCCAAGACGGAACTAAGACGATGGCGGAGATGAACCTCTTAAGCAATGCAACAGGACTAATACCTGATAAAGTAGGAATGCATGGGGTAGAAGCAAACCTTGAAACGGTAGCAGATAAGCTTAACCTTATCGAAAACGGTGGTGTACTAGAAAACTTTGGTGTTGTTGAATATGTAAAAGGTTTGGCACCCGGTGTATTCGTTATTGTAAAAAGCGACTTAGCTCCTGTTGATGACGAACTTAGATATTTAAAGGTCGGTAAAGGTCCGCATTATGTACTCTATCGCCCATACCATCTAGCAAGCTTGGAAACTCCTATTACAATTGCAAAGGCAGTACTTCAACATGATTCTTCCATACAGCCGCTTGGAGCACCAGTAGCTGAAACCGTTGCAGTAGCAAAGCGTGATATCAAGGCTGGGGAAAAAGTAGATGGTATCGGTGGCTATTCTGTGCGAGGCGTACTTGAAACAAACGCTGACATGAAGAGTAACGGACATATTCCAATTGGATTAATCAGCGGCAATATTATTGCGAAGAGAGATATCTCGCTAGGTCAATTTTTAACATTGGATGATGTTGAATTAGATACATCTACTACTGTTTGGAAATTAAGAGCGCTTCAAGATCAACTTTTTCCAACATCTATTTCTAATAATAGCCAACTTGTAAAATTGTAAACAAATATTGAGATAACTATTTGCGGGAGGGGTTAGAAAACTATTATAAGATGCCATCTCCACTGCCCTTTCCGTGTGATGCTTTGGAGGTAAAAACGATGACACAATCAACCGTACAAGAAATTGGTATACTAGTTCCATCCTTTCAAGAGGATAAAATAGTGATTTTATTTGGACCAAGTGCCCCAGCAGAATTAAGAGAGATCTCGGTAATTCATGCATTCAACGAACTTGGCGAAGAACCATTAAAAGTAGGAGGAACTCTGACTTTTGATGATGAAACATTTACCATAACCGCAGTTGGATCTCTTGCCAACCAAAACTTTAAAGAGTTAGGGCATATTTCTATTTATTTTCAAGAGCACGAGGGTGAGGTACTTCCTGGGGCAGTCTTTGCAAGTCCATCCCGTTTCCCAACTATTAAAGAGGGAACCATCATATCAATCAAATAAACATAGCAGTATCAATGCTCCTTTTATCAGATAGAGTCCTATTAACTGATTTTAGGAGCTTTTTATTTTGGATTAAAAGAAGGAAAAAATATTAGTTTCTGTCTGCGGCGCCTATTGGCAGCGGTTTTCTACGTTCTTCCCTGTGGGTAAAACATACATTTAAAATTGCACCATAATCTCACTCATCCCGTACGCCAATGACCAAGGCGCTTTCTGCCTTTCTAATTGGCTGCCTATCGGCTAGTGGATTTCTCCGTCTCCTCCCGACGATAAGTCAACATCAGTTCGTGAAATACCTCACTGTGTTTCCATTATCTCCGTCGGAGACTCCGAAACCCATACGCCGATGAACAAGTCGCTTACGCTTTTCTGAATGTCTAGCTGCAGCGCCTATCGGCTAGTGGATTTCTCCGTCTCCTCCCGACGATAAGTCAACATCAGTTCGTGAAATACCTCACTGTGTTTCCTTTATCTCCGTCGGAGACTCCGAAACCCATACGCCGATGAACAAGTCGCTTACGCTTTTCTGAATGTCTAGCTGCAGCGCCTATCGGCTAGTGGATTTCTCCGTCTCCTCCCGACGATAAGTCAACATCAGTTCGTGAAATACCTCACTGTGTTTCCTTTATCTCCGTCGGAGACTCCGAAACCCATACGCCGATGAACAAGTCGCTTACGCTTTTCTGAATGTCTAGCTGCAGCGCCTATCGGCTAGTGGATTTCTCCGTCTCCTCCCGACGATAAGTCAACATCAGTTCGTGAAATACCTCACTGTGTTTCCTTTATCTCCGTCGGAGACTCCGAAACCCATACGCCGATGAACAAGTCGCTTACGCTTTTCTGAATGTCTAGCTGCAGCGCCTATCGGCTAGTGGATTTCTCCGTCTCCTCCCGACGATAAGTCAACATCAGTTCGTGAAATACCTCACTGTGTTTCCTTTATCTCCGTCGGAGACTCCGAAACCCATACGCCGATGAACAAGTCGCTTACGCTTTTCTGAATGTCTAGCTGCAGCGCCTATCGGCTAGTGGATTTCTCCGTCTCCTCCCGACGATAAGTCAACATCAGTTCGTGAAATACCTCACTGTGTTTCCTTTATCTCCGTCGGAGACTCCGAAACCCATACGCCGATGAACAAGTCGCTTACGCTTTTCTTGTAATTATCAAAAAATTTGCACCAATCTCTTGACGAATGGATAAAATGGTATTACGATATTTACAAATGTAACTATATAGAACAAATGTAAAGAAGGAGGCTGTATCATGATGTTAAGCACAGTAAAAACACCACCCCATATTACAAACGAAAAGCTGGTGAACTTATATAAGGAAATGTGGCTAATCCGTTATTTTGACGAAAAAGTGGATCAATTTTTTGCAAAAGGGATGATTCATGGAACTACACATTTATGTGTTGGCCAAGAAGCTACAGCTGCAGGTGCAATCGCGGCCCTTCAAGAAATAGATAAAATTACAAGTACTCATCGTGGGCATGGTCATTGTATTTCCAAAGGGGCAGACGTAAACCGCATGATGGCTGAGCTATTTGGAAAAGAAACAGGATACTGTAAAGGAAAAGGAGGCTCCATGCACATAGCAGATGTGGATAAGGGAAATCTCGGCGCGAACGGAATTGTTGGCGGAGGAATCCCGCTAGCTGTTGGAGCTGCACTTACATCGAAAATGAAGAACCAAGGGTATGTTGTTCTTTGCTACTTTGGAGATGGAGCAAGCAATGAAGGAAGCTTCCATGAAGCTATTAATCTAGCATCTATTTGGAAATTACCTGTTGTATTCCTTTGTGAAAATAACCAATATGGCATGAGCGGGTCAGTAAAAGAAATGACGAACATCGAAAACATAGCTGATCGTGCTGGCGGCTATGGGATTCCGGGAAAGGTCATAGATGGAACCGATATGATAGAGATTATGAATACTGTATATGATGCAGTTGAAAATGCAAGACAGGGAAACGGTCCGACTCTACTAGAAGCGAAAACATACCGCTGGAAAGGTCATTCAAAGAGCGATGCAAAGAAATATCGGACTCGAGAAGAAGAAGAAGAGTGGAGAAAAAAGGACTCCATAAAGAAATATAAGGAGTTATTAATTCAAGAGGGATTGCTGACAGAAGAAAAAGCTTCTCAGCTTCAGGCAGAAGCAAAGCAAGAAATTGAAGAAGCTGTGAAATTTGCAGAAAATAGCCCGGAACCATCCATCGATTCGTTATTAGAGGACGTTTATGCATAAGGAGGAGAAAAAGTCATGAGAGAAATCAGCTATTTAGAATCAGTAAGAGAAGCGATGAGCCAGGAAATGAGAAAGAACGAGGATGTTTTCCTTCTAGGAGAAGATATCGGTGTCTATGGAGGAGCATTTGGTGTAACCCGCGGCATGATTGAAGAATTTGGTCCCGAACGCGTACGGAATACACCAATCTCCGAAGCAGCGATAGCCGGGGGAGCAGTAGGTGCAGCGCTAACAGGTATGAGACCAATCCTGGAACTTCAATTTTCTGATTTCATCACGATTGCAATGGATAATCTAGTAAACCAAGCAGCGAAGCTACGTTATATGTATGGGGGAAAAGGAAAGGTTCCAATGGTGCTTAGAACTCCTGCAGGTTCCGGAACGGGTGCTGCAGCTCAGCATTCCCAAAGCTTAGAAGCATGGGTAGCTCATATTCCTGGATTAAAGGTCGTTCAACCTTCTACTGCTTATGATGCAAAAGGATTGTTAAAAGCAGCTATGGATGATGATAACCCGGTAATCTTTTACGAACATAAGCTTCTATATAAAACAAAAGGGTATGTACCAGAAGAACAATATTCGATTCCATTAGGAAAGGCTGATATTAAGAGAAAAGGGAAGGATGTAACGATTGTTGCTACTTCTATCATGGTTCATAAAGCCTTAGAAGCGGCCGAGGTTTTAGAAAAAGAGGGAATCGATATTGAGATAGTTGATCCGCGAACTCTTGTCCCACTTGATGAAGAAACCATTATCGAATCTGTGAAAAAGACTGGACGCGTAATAGTTGTACATGAAGCGGTAAAGAGAGGCGGATTTGGCGGTGAAATCGCCAGTGTTATTGCAGAAAGCGAAGCATTTGATTATTTGGATGCACCAATCAAACGCCTTGGCGGGCTGCCTATCCCAATTCCATATAATCCGAACTTAGAAAAGGCAGCAGTACCTCAAGTGGCAGATATTATAGCAGCAGTCAAAGAAACGGTTCAGTTTAAATAAGGGAGGGACTAGTATGGCAAAAGAAATCTTCATGCCGAAGCTTAGCAGTACGATGGAAGTAGGAACCCTCCTTCAATGGTTTAAAGAAGAGGGAGATCCCGTTTCAATGGGAGATCCGCTTTTTGAAATCATGACAGATAAAATCAATATTGAAGTAGAGTCATATGAGGATGGTTTTCTATTAAAAAAATACTTTGAAGTGGATGATGAAATTCCGGTGAACCAAATTATCGGTTATATTGGGGAAAAAAATGAACAAGTTCCCAATGAATCTCCGGGAATCTCATCAGGTGATTCGCAGGAATCGGTCAGTGCTGTCCAACAAGAAACGTCAATAGAGACAGATACAAATGAACACGTTTATTCTTCTACTGAGAAAGTCCGGGCTACGCCTGCTGCAAGACGGGTGGCAAGAGAAAATCAGATGGAACTTGCTCTTGTATCCGGAAGCGGACCAAATGGCAGAATTCAAGAAAGAGATGTCTTGCAATTCCTTTTACATCACGAGAATGAAGTAAAAATTACACCGCTAGCTAAGAAAATAGCCGATTCCAATCAGGTGGATATCGCTTCGCTTCAAGGATCAGGTGTGAATGGAAAAATTGTAAAGGAAGATGTAGCTCAAGCAATTACGAGCCATAGACAGGATACGTCAGCACCTGTGAAACGCAAAAGACTTTCCGGTATGCGCAGAGTAATTGGGGAACGCATGCAGCAAAGTGTTAACACTGCTCCACATGTTACCCTAACAAGCGAAATTGATATGTCCAAGGTGAAAGAACTCCGGGCACAGTTGTTGCCAATCATCGAAAAACAAACAGGCTACCGTTTATCTTTTACAGAAGTGATCGTGAAAGCAGTAGGAGTTGTTCTTTCCAGACATGCTTCTGTAAATGCATCCTTGATTAGTGATGAAATCGTTTATAACGAAGAGATTAATATTGGCTTGGCTGTAGCAGTCGACGATGGATTACTAGTTCCTGTCCTAAAAAATGTGAATACAAAAGGACTTGCAGCCATTACAAGAGAAGCAAAAGAAATTGGCAAACAGGCACGCGATTCCACATTACAGCCTCAGCAGATGAAGGGTTCGACTTTCACTATCAGTAATTTAGGAATGTACGCAATTGATGCGTTCACACCAATTATTAACCTGCCAGAAACAGCGATTCTTGGTGTGGGCAGAATCCAAGATAAACCGGTAGTTATTAATCAATCTATCGAGATTCGCCCAATGATGACGGTCAGTCTATCCTTTGATCATCGGGTCATTGACGGTGCACCTGCTGCAGCATTTTTAACTGAGCTCAAACATGTACTGGAGAATCCATTTGAATTACTAGTATAGAAGAAACAGTAATTTATTCTTTTTGTGATCCCCGGTAATCGAACGAGTTAAAGTTTGCTAGTTGTTAACTATAGTTGCTTGAATAAGAGGTGGCAAAATGAACAAGACATATGATATTGCAGTAATCGGAGGAGGACCTGGGGGCTATATTGCAGCCTTCCAAGCCGCCGAGAACGGTAAAAAGGTAGCGATTATCGAATCCGACTTTTTAGGAGGAACATGCCTGAATCGTGGCTGCATTCCTTCTAAGACATTATTAAAACACGCAGAAATCATCGAATCCATCGAAAAAGCGAATAATTGGGGCATCGAAACAGGTACTCTCACCTTCTCATTGCAAAAGATGAAAAAACGGAAAGATGATGTAATTCAACGACTGCGTAATGGGATTGCCTTTTTAATGAAAAAGGGACAGGTAGATGTATTTGAAGGATTTGGAATGTTGGAGGACAACAACCAAATTAAAATTTTACAAGAGGAAAAGGATGAAGTTATTCATGCAGAAAAAATAATTATTGCAACTGGATCCACTCCAGTCGTTCCTCCTATTCCAGGATTAAACGATGTTCATTTTGATACAAGTGATACGATTTTCGAACTTCCGCATATTCCGGAATCGATTACGATTATCGGAGGCGGAGTAATAGGGGTAGAATTTGCCTGCATCTTTGCTAGTTTAAAATCAAAAGTTACGGTCATCGAAATGTCCGATAGATTAGTACCTGGTGAGGACTTAGAGGCATCTAAACTTCTTGAAAAAGTCTTAAAGAAAAAAGGTGTTCAAATCTTCGTAAGCACAAAGGTAGAAAAGGTAAAAAAAGCAGGAGACCTAAAATCTATTGTTTGCACAGATAAGTTGGGAAAGGAACTCACTGTCGAAACGGAATCCTTACTGATTAGTGTTGGACGAAGACCGAACCTATCTGCAGTTGCAAATCAATCTCTACAAATGAATGGACCTTTCATTAAAGTAAACAAAAAAATGGAAACAAATTTGCCAAATGTATATGCGGTAGGAGACGTTGTCGGAGGGTACCAGCTTGCACATGTCGCTAGTGCGGAAGGGATTGTGGCAGCTAACAATGCCTCTGGAAAAGCAGACCTGATTGATTACAAGGTAGTACCAAGATGCATTTATACGTTACCCGAAATCGCTAGTGTTGGCATGACAGAAGCAGAGGCCCTTCAAATAGGCTTGACCGTTCGTACTGAAAAATTTGACCTCTCAGGAAGTGGAAAAGCATTAGCCCTAGGTGAAACAGAAGGGTTCACTAAAATTGTCTATGACGAAAAATATGGAGAAATCATCGGGGTGACCATGGTTGGCCCGCATGTAACGGAAATAATTTCGGAAGCATCTGCCTTTATGTTTTTAGAAGGCACCGTTGATGAAGTAGCAAAAATGATTCATCCTCATCCAACGGTTTCGGAGGCATTTTTTGAGGCGGCGTTGATGGTGAAAAATAACCAAAAAGAAAAAGCTTTCCATAATTGATATTCTTTCAAGTGCTAGAGCACCTCAAAAATGTTCTAGCACTATTTTTATAACCTCAACAACTATTAAGGCTTATAAATTCCTAATCTATTACGGAAAAATTATACAGTACAATCTTGAACAAAAGTACGTAATGCTATAGGAAAAAAGTTGTGATGAAAACGGTTACAAAATATTCGGAATACCCACTATAATCAAATTATAAGGAGGTTTAAAGGATGTTCCTTGATGATAGATGTGTCAATTTATTGCATGAATTGATTAGAAATCCTCAAATAAAAAATAAGGAACTGGAAAATAAATTTCATCTAAGCAGAAGACAAATTACTTATTCAATAGAAAAAGTGAATCAGTGGTTAGTAACCAATCAACTTAGTCCGATTACGAAGAGTAAAAATGGATACTTTATTATCGATAAAAAGGTTTTTGAGCATTTTTCTGATGGAGAAAGCGAGACATATTCCGTAGAGGAATACTTACCAACGGAAAAAGAAAGAGCGATTTTAATTATTTTATATTTATTAGGCAAAAAAGAATCGGTCTCTCTCTTTCATATTATTCAGCTATTAAATGTAAGCAGAAATACTGGTATAAGGGATATTAAAGAAGCGGAGGGATTTGTAAACAAATATTCACTCTCTATCGTGTATTCACGCCAAGATGGTTACGATATCGTAGGAGATGAATTGCAAATTCGGAGGCTATTAGTGGAAGTTGTCAAATCAGTATTGAACTTTTACAAGGGGTATAAGTACTTCGAAAAAATATTGCAATTAGATATCAGTGTAATGAGAGAAAAAATAAGGTCTATAGAAAAATTACTGAATATTCACTTAACTGACGAAAGCTACGAAAGTCTTCCTTATATTTTTGAACTTATTTTCCAAAGAATTGAACAAGGAAAGCTTTTGCAAGCTCAGTTTAATATTCATCTGGAGGAACTTGAAGATACCGAAGAATATGCTGCAACAGAGATGCTACTAAAAGAAGATAAAGATTTGCCTTTTACAGAAAGAATTTGGTTAACACTTCAACTTTTAACGTCCAATGTACGATCTGCAGATCTTTTAACCGATGAAAGAATTAAAAATTTGCGAGCAGCAATCATACAGGCAATTGATCATTTTGAATTAAAATCGTGCATTTTCATTGCGGACAAAGAAGAAATCGTGGAAAAGTTGATGGTTCATATGCGCCCAGCTTATTACAGAATCAAGTATCACTTGACTCTAAAGAATCACTTTCCTCAAAAAATATTAGAGGAGTATCGAGATTTAAATGAAATGGTGAAGGCCTCTATCCATCCTATTGAGGAATTAATAGGAGAGAAATTGCCTCCAAGTGAAATTGCCTTCATTACAATGTTTATTGCGGGACAACTCATAAAACAAGGGGAGCAATTGAACAAAAAGAAACGAGCATTGGTAGTGTGTACGAATGGGCTAACCATCTCGAAAATTATGATTCATACTCTAAACGAGTTATTTCCAGAGTTTTATATCGCGGACAGTCTTTCTTTACGGCAATTTCAAAGTTACGGACAAGAATATGATATTGTGTTTAGTACTATTCCTGTTCAAACAGAAAAACCAGTATATTTAGTAAACCCATTAATGACTGCATCTGAAAAGGAAGTTTTAAGAAAGCAGGTTATCAATAAGATAGATAAACAAAGTTTTAACAACATCAATGTCAATAAAGTAATAGAAACTATAAAAGAACATGCTATTGTAACCGATGAGATTGCTTTATTAACTTCTCTGTCTAGGTTGTTTCGAGTTAGCCAAAAGAGAGAGAGGAAGGATTTAAATAGAAATATAAATCATGATTTAAGACAATTTTTGCCAAGTGAATTTATTCAATTACGAGACAAAGTAAAAGACTGGCAGGAAGGAATTAGTATTGCATGTCAGCCGCTAATTGAAAGCAATATTGTTAAACCATCATATGTAAAGACTTTGATAGAAGAAAATGATCATCATCACCTCTACAGCTTTTTAGGAAAATGGATGGCCATTCCCCATGCTGCTCCTGAAAAAGGAGTAATGGCAGATGCATTCGCTATGTTAATTTTAAAGGAACCTATCTCTTTTAAAAACGGACATAAGGTATCTATTATCACGCCGCTGGCAATTTATAATCAAAATCGGCACTTGAAGGCACTTTCTCAACTAGTAAAGCTTGCGGAAGATGAGGAAAGAATTTCAAGAATACTAGAATCACAGAATGTGTCCGAGGCTTGGTTGATGATAAATGGAGCAAGCTAGGAGGAATAAAATGTTTTTCAATAAAAAAATAACCTTTTTTAATCTAGAAGTGAGTACTCGGGAAGAAGTATTAAAAAAAATGGCAGACAAATTATATGAGGCTCAACTTGTAGAACCAACGTTTTATAAAGGAATTTTGGATAGGGAAGAGGTCTTCCCAACAGGTCTTTCCGTCGTTCCGTATGGAATTGCGATTCCTCATACAGATGCTGATAAAGTAAAAGTGCCGCAAATTGCATTTGCGTCTTTAAAAACACCTGTAAAGTTTAAACAAATGGGTAATCAGGATAGTGATGTAGAAGTTTCCTTGGTATTTATGCTTGCTTTAAAAAAAGCAGAAGACCAAATAAATATGCTGCAAAAATTAATGGATGTTTTCCAAAATGAAACCATGCTTATTGGGTTTACACAATGTAAAACACAAGAGGATTTCGAAGTTTTATTAAATCAGGTAGGGCTTGCTTAAAGAGTTAATCTGATTAGTACTCGATTGAATCGAAACTTGTAACTTGCATCTCTTTTCGGGTTACAGGATTTTGATTTAGCAATAATTTCAATTATACCTTTATAAAAAGTGAATGAAAAATTAGGAGGGGAAGAAATGTCGGTTATACAATGGTTTGTTGATCTTGGAGCAAGTGTTATGCTGCCAATCTTATTGTTCATCTTTGGAATTATAATAGGGACGAAACCCAGTAAAGCCTTTAAAGCGGGATTAACGGTAGGAATTGGGTTTGTGGGCTTAAACCTTGTTATCGGGTTATTAACAAGCAGTTTAGGGCCAGCAGCAAAGGCAATGGTGGATCATTTTGGATTTAAACTCGGTTCCATCGATGTTGGGTGGCCAGCAGCGGCTGCGATATCGTATGGTACTGCATTAGGAAGCTTAGCGATTCCACTAGGAATAGGAATTAACGTCGTTCTTCTAATAACTGGCCTCACAAGAACGTTGGATGTTGATATTTGGGATTATTGGCATTGTGCTTTTACTGGTTCACTGGTATACGCATTAACAGGTAACTTTGCATTAGGACTATATACAATTGCAGTACACTTAATTGTGATTTTCTTCCTTGGTGATTTAATTGCAAAGGATATTAGTAAGTTTTATGGATTCAAAAACATCACCTTCCCGCATGGCGCATCTGCACCATCCTATCTTGTAGCAAAGCCTTTGAATTGGCTTTTTGATCGAATTCCAGGATTTAATAAATTAGAAGCAAATCCTGAAACAATCCAAAAAAGAATCGGAATATTCGGTGATTCTACTGTCATGGGTGTTTTAATTGGTATCGTGATTGGAATATTAGCAGGTTACAATGTAAAGGAAGTTCTACAGTTAGCTGTTCAAACAGGTGCTGTTATGATGCTAATGCCTAGAATGGTGTCCCTACTTATGGAAGGGCTTTCACAAATCTCTGAGGCTGCCAGCGAGTTTGTAAGGAAGAAAATGCCTGGACGTGACTTGTATATTGGGATGGACAGCGCTTTGTCCGTTGGGCATCCAGCCGTCTTATCCGCTTCATTAATTATTGTTCCTATTACGCTGTTTTTAGCGGTTATTTTACCAGGTAATAAAGTCTTGCCGTTTGGAGATTTAGCAACGATTCCTTTTCTAGTTTGCTTAATGACACCAGTGTTTAGAGGAAATATTATTCGAACCGTAGTTGCAGGAACTATATACATGGCCGTTGGTTTATTAATTGCTTCCTGGGCAGCACCACTTATTACCCAATCAGCACTTGCTGCTAAATTCGACATGGGTGGAAACACTAGCATTTCTGCACTAGTAGATGGCGCTGTATGGACAACATTCATCTTTGTTGGATTGGCAAAAGTGATTAGTTGGTTAGGAATTACCGTTATTGGCGTTATAGCCGTCGGAGGACTTGTCTACATGAACAAAATCAAGCCAAAACGTGCAGAAAAGCTAGAAAATAACAACAGCGCAAAAATGTGATTGGGACTGAACACCTGTCCCCTGTCTACTACGATGCGGGTTCCCTTTTCCAAAGTGGGATGAGGGGACAGGTACCTTGTCCCACTATGAAAGGAGAGAGTCTATGTTAGAAGAAATAAAAAAATTGGTTTGCGATGCGAATAAGTCTTTAAAAGAATTAAATCTCGTAAAATGGACGAGTGGAAATGTAAGCTTTCGAGATAGTAACACCAATAACGTTGTGATTAAACCAAGTGGAGTTCATTTTGACGATCTAAAACCGGAAGATATGGTTGTGGTAGATTTATACGGCAATGTTGTTGAAGGACATTTAAAACCATCCGTAGATACCGCGAGCCATTTGTATGTATATAGACATCGAGATGATATTCATAGCATTGTCCATACCCATTCGCCTTTCGCAACTAGTTTTGCTATACGGGGCTTGAATATTCCTTCTTATACGACAACAGCAGCGAATATCTTTAAAGATTATGTTCCATGCTCCGATTTTGCTGCAATAGGGGAAGAGGAAATTGGAAGGCAGATTGTTGATAACATAGGCTCTTCACCCGCTGTGCTGCTACGTAATCATGGAGTGTTCACAGTGGGAACAGATATCGAGCATGCATTAAAGGCAGCAGTTATTTTAGAGGAAACAGCGGAATATGCCCACTATGCAACATTACATGATCCAGATTTGATGCCTCTAAGAAAAGAGATTATTGAACAATGCAATCATTTTTACAGAACATCATATGGCCAGACAGAAAAGAAAGACCAAACTATATTATAAAGGATGAGGATAAATGAAAAAGCTATTAATTATGTGTGGAACAGGTATTGCGACATCAACCGTTGTAACAGGTAAGGTGAAAACCTGGCTAGCGGAAAATGGCCTAGAAAATCAGGTTCAGCTATATCAATCGAAAATAAGTGAAGAGCTGAGTAGAATCAATGATTATGATATTGTAGTCTCTACAACTCTTGTTCCCGATAATATTAAAGAAAAAGTTATTGATGGAGTTCCGCTTTTAACAGGGATTGGAAAAGAAGAGATGTTTGAAAAAATTAAAGAGCAAATTCTTTCTTAAAACTTTAAGTAGCTTGCAGCCACAAGTCAGGTGTCTGCAGGCTTTTTTAACATATTAAGATAGTATATAACTTTTATCCTAACAAATTACTTATTCTTGTCTAGCTTCAACACCTATCGGCTAGCGGATTTCTCCGTGTCCTCCCTACGATAAGTCAACATCAATTCCTGACCTGCGTCCCTGTGTTTCCTATATCTCAGTCGAAGACCCTGAAGGTGACATTTGCAGAGCTAATTTCACTCATCCATACGCCGATGACCAAGGAGCTTGTGCTTTTCTTATAAGGAGGTAAAAAATATGAACAATTACAAAGTATTATTCCTAGATGTAGACGGAACGATTGTCAGACCGGACGGTACCATAGAGCCATCGACAAATAGGGCAATCACTGATATACAAAACCTTGGCATTCAGGTAATTCTGACAACCGGAAGACCGATACATGAAGTCGAAAGTTTAGGGGAATACTTACGGATTCAATCGTATATAGGGTATAACGGCGGAGCAGCGACTTTAAATGGAAGGAGTATATTTAAAATACCATTCCCCAAAGAAAGTGTTCAGGGGATATTAACAATTGCAAAAAAATATCAGCATGAATCTTCTTACGCATTATGATTCCTCTTTCACAATATTTTTTAAAGAAATTTGATTATCATCGTAACAAGGCTATCACCTATACTGACTTTCGTATTCAGGATGTTCTGGGGGCAACGGTCATTAATCTAAAAAAAGAGGAAGTTCATTTATATGATGGTTTACCGGAATAAATTCATCCGAAGCTAATGTAGAAGGATTGAACCATTACTTCGATATTATACGGAATAATGTAAATAAAGGTACTAGTGTGAAGAGGGTGTTAGATTATTTAGGTATACCAATAGAAAATTCGATTGCATTTGGTGACGGTTTAAATGACAAAGAGATGCTTTGTTGTGCAGGGGAGGGTTTTGCAATGGGAAATTCCCATCCCGAACTCTTTAAATATGCAAAGCATAAAACAACAGATGTTATGGATTCAGGGATTTATAACGGGTTAAAGCTCCTAGGGTTGTTAGAATAACATAAAATAGATTGAAAAATACAAGTATGGCTCATTCCCTTTATCTAATTCATTTTATTATTGTTATAATAGAAACAGATAATTTCATGAGGTGAAGTCATGCTAAGCTGGGAAGAAAGAAGACAACTAGTTAAAACCGCAAATTTATATTATATAGAAGGAATGACCCAAGAACAAATTGCTAAAAAAGTTGGTGTTTCCCGCCCCGTTATTTCCAAACAACTTCAAAAAGCAAAGGAATATGGGATTGTGGAAGTTTTTATTAAAGATGAGAGCTTACATACTGTAGAAATTGAAAAACAGTTAGAAGAAAAATTCCAATTAAAGGATGCTATAGTAGTTCCAGTGACAGGCGGGTCACCTGAATTAAGTAAAAAAGCAGTAGGTCAAGCAGCTGCCAACTATGTATCGAAAAATCTTAAAGGTGTAGAAAAAATAGGAATCAGCTGGGGAACTACGTTGGCTGCTTTTGTTCAGGAATATCCCTATCAAAGAAATGAAAAAATTAAAGTAATACCATTAGTTGGCGGTATGGGAAGCAAGCAGGTTGATATCCATGCAAACCAACTGGCATATGAATTAGCGAAAAAGATGCATGCTGCCTGTTCTTATCTGTATGTTCCGGCAGTAATAGATTCGGAGGAATTAAAGGAACGATTGGTAAGTATGAACGATGTTAAGTCTGTGTTAGAAGAAGGTAGAAGCGTGGATATTGCTCTTGTAGGTATTGGGAATCCGTATCAACCTAACTCGATTCTAAAGGAAGTTGGATATCTAAAAGAAAAGGATATTGAAGAATTCCGTAATGCAGGCGCTGTTGGCGATATTTCTTCCCGTTTTATTAATAGGAATGGAAATCCAATTGAACATAGCATCAATGAAAAGGTAATTGGTATAACATTGGAGGAAATTGCAGAAATTAACTTAGTCATAGGTGTAGTGGAGGGAATAGGCAAAAAGGATAGTATTCTAGGGGCGTTAAATGGTGGGTACTTAGATGTCCTGATTATTGATGAAGAAACAGCTTCTTCCATATTATGTTAGTGAAAAGTTCTAAATTAGTATCCCAATCTGTAGAATAATAACAAAAAATTGTGTATAATATAATAATTACAAATGTCACTTCTGATAACAAATGAAAAATTAAAGCTGAAATAAATTCCTGTTATTACAGAAATAATAAGTTTATTCGTATAACGTGTAGAATATCATTACTTGTTATTTTGAGGAGTGAAGATGATGAAAGAAACAGAAATGAAGGCAAGCCTCTTTTGTTTACAATGTAATGACGATACACCGCACTCCATAATTTATATTAATGATGAGATCACCAGTGTTCGTTGTGAGGAATGTCAGCATACGGTTAGCATACAGGTCGATATCATGAAGGAATTCTATAAAGAGATATACGAACGTGTTTTTACAAAGCCATCTCGTATTACGCAGGAATATCGTCAAGATTTAAGTCATTTCTTGTCAAGATTACCTTTTCGAGTTGCCAGTAAGCCATATAGACTAATGCGTGATCTTAATGAATCACGAAAGATTATTCAACAATATCGTAATAAGAAAAAAAGTGTTTAGGTTTTAAAAATGCGATTAAGTCATGCTGAAAATGAGGTAATAAAACTATTTCACTAGTATGAGGTAACAATCTTTTACTATTTGAGATAGTTTTTTTAGTTGCTGAGGTAAGAACAAATTGAACATCTAAATTAACGTGAAGTAAGAGCATCAATGATAGAGGTGTTAGAAAACCATTTTACATCAAAAAGGTATTTTAATGGTGTTAAACACTTTTAAAATACCTTTCTAACATTAATTTATAAAGTACTTGGCTGCAACTTCTTCAATATCTTGAGGGTCTAATATAAATTGATCATTATTCGCTTGTAGTACATCATCATACATTTTTTTATTTTCCCCATGCAGTTGGTGATAGTGAATGGAATTGATGTCTAGGTCTTTTACCGCCAATCCTAGGCTAACAATATCAGAGGTAGTCATATTTGTGGCAATTAAAAAGTCTGATATTGAATTAACTAAGGATGGTAAATGGGTAATGTTGTTAGGATTTAATGCGGATTTTGCAATTCCAACTAATGCTGCTTGCTGTAGCTGTTGTCTTCCAAATTCCCCGTTTTTTAATGAATATCTCTCATGGACAAGCTCCGATACCATCTTACCATCAAAAGTATGAGTACCAGCCCTAATTACTTTATTTTTGTTTTCTTTGTACCACGGATGTGTTAGCGTAACGTCAAAAGGAACATTTACTTCTACATCTCCGATTGCATCTACCATAGATTTAAATCCCCAATAATTGGTTTCTACATAATAATTGATTGGAATCCCAGTCAGATTGCCAACTGTTTCAACCGCAGCTTGAACACCCTCTTTTTGCCCTTTGGTTGCCTGCATAATATATTGAACACTAGTAAGTTTTGTATAGCCAAACCCCTCTAAATATACTCTTGTGTCCCGAGGTATGCTCAAAGTATGATACTCTTTCTTTTTTAAATCAACATGTACGATTATCATGGAATCGGAATGACCAATCTTTTCATCTTTTCTTTGGTCTGACCCTATGAGCAATATGTTTAAGACGGAATCGCTTAATTTATTTTCATCGGCAGTGCTATTGGAGGCAGATGTATTTCCAGGAGTTACAACAGGTGCTGCTTTAAAATGTTGGGCGGGTTGTAATTGATAGTATAAAATACCACCAATTGCCAATAGTAAGATAAAAATAATTAAAAAGGTATATCCTATAATTCTTCGCTTCTTTTTCTTGCTGCTGAGGCTCTTTTTATCAGTACTTTCCATAATTCCTCCAGGTTATTTTTTAAATAGTCGCAATTTAACAACCATGAGGCTATTTTACTATTATTTTAATAACCTTTCAACTAATATCCATATTGTATAGGTCATATTAATTAGTAGGAGAATAGGAAATCGCAAAGAATTTATTCAACTGATCTATAAGCATATAGTAGGAGAAATTATTTAGATTCATGTGGAAAAAAGGTATGGTAAAAAATAAAAATAAAAGAGGTCCCCACATATAGGATAAAAATGGAATTGAGTAGTTCCATAATTTACACCTCCGAACAAGTTAATGGAGTTACACATGTGGTACGGAAATTTGTCTTTCAGTTTATCCATATAAAAGTTTTTTCATACAGCACTTATTATATACATTTTATGTAAATTTAAAGTAAATATCATGTTTAAATGTTGTAATTTAAAAGAGAAGCCTTATCGGCAGATGTACCGAAAAGCTTCTCTTTCTTATGATGAAAGACACCATATTATAAGGTATACACAGGTACTTCAAATAATAATGTGTATATGGTTAGTTCATTGAAAAGAGCAGATAGGGTAGAGGTTTGCTTTACAGCCCATCCTACATCAGTTGCATATTGATGATTAGCGTACCCTTTCTCTTCCATACCCGCTGGATTCCAACGCATTTTGTATAATGTATCTTGTCCATTATGAATATAATTATTTGAAACAAATTGTGCACCTTCAATAATCGCCTTATCAATAGTGGTCCATCCATGATCATACGCATATTGCGCACCATTTTGGGTAGCATTGCCATCCGTTGCACCGATACCATACATGTTATAAACCGTTACTCCGTTTATTTTTACACCCTTTGCCAATTGGCTTGTACCATGTCCAGTTTCTAAAAAGGAGTGACTGATTAAATATAACTCGCTAATATTGTATGTCTTAGCAGCGGTGATAAATGCTTGGCCATGACCTTCTAGTACACCTTCTCCTTTTAATATATTATTATTTAATTCGGATGCCGTTGTACCAGAATAGCTAGATAATAGAAGGAACTGGAAATATTCGCTAGAATTTTGTGCGAAATTGTTTGGATTCAAATAATATTCAACTTGGTCGGCTGTTGCGTCTACTGTTCCTAAGCCATCTGCTTTTGGACTAGCTTTCATTTGCATTGCAACAGCTTCACTAAGAGAAATATTGTAGTTTATTTCCTTCTGGGTGCTGACATCACCTTTTTGGATATATCCAGTAGTAGGTACACCATTCACATAAACCTTACATTCATACCAATTTGTTGTAAATGTTTTATAGCTTAATATAGTGTATCTACTATAGCTTTTTAAAACTTTTGAATTAGTTGAAGCCTTTGAATAAACCTTCGTAGCACTTTTTTGTGCTATACCTCGCATATTTTGCTGCGGTGATACAACATTATCAACGCTGCCTGCTTTGATATAACCCGTTACTCTGCTTCCATTAATGATAACCGTGCATTCATACCAATCGGAAGTGAATGTTTTATACTGTAAAACAGTTCCCTGTGCATAGTTTTTTAATACTTTTGCACTGGAGGATGCTTTTGAGTATACGTCTGTTGGGCTGGTTAGGCCAATTCCTTTAAGAGAGTTCTGTGATTCTACAATATTTTCCACATTATTTTTGTTGATATATCCTGTAATCTTTTTACCATTTACGATAACCGTGCATTCATACCAATCAGATGTGAAAGTTTTATATTTTAATATACTTCCTTGTGTATAGTTTTTTAACACTTGCGCACTGGAGGATGCTTTTGAGTAAACGTGTGTTGGGCTAGTGAGGCCAATTCCTTTAAGAGATTGCTGTGAATCTACAATATTTTCTACATCATTTTTCTTGATATACCCTGTAATCTTTTTACTATTCACAATAACCGTACACACATACCAATCAGATGTGAAAGTTTTATATTTTAATACACTTCCCTGTGCATACGTTTTAACTGTCTTTGAACTATCGGATGCCTTGGAATAAATCTTTGTCGGAGCATTTAGACCAATACCCTTTAATGATTTTTGTTCTGTGGTTACGTTTTCGACATCCTCGGCTTTTATGTATCCATGTGTAGCAACGCCGTTAATTATAACTGTACAATCGTACCAATCAGTTTTTGGTTGTTGATTGTATTTTAATTGTTTCCCTTGTGCATAGCTTTTCAAAACCTTAGAATCAAGGGATGGTTCAGAATAGACATTAGTAGGATTCTTAAGTGCAGTACCAATTAGTACGTTTTCAGAATCATCTGTCGTTTCCACATCACTTGCATAAATATAGCCTGGCGTAGGTTTACCATTTAAAATGACTGTGCACTTATACCATTGTTGAACAGGGGCTTCATATTTCAATAATGATCCTTGTGCATAGCTTTTTAATACACTAGAATTTGCGTCTTGTGCTTGGTAAACATTCGTAGGACTTTTCAATGCTATCCCTTGTAATGCTTGGTAAGATATTTCTGTGTCGGATTTTACAACAACAGATTTTACCGTTTTTGTTTGAGCAAGCCTTTTGGTGGTTACTGTTGAGCTAGTATCGGATGATACATTATTAGTAGCAGCGCTTTGCTTTTCTTGTTCACTGATATCAGTGCTAGCAGTAGAATTATTATTCCCCTCTAGTACAGTCGTATCAGTTGATTTGTCATCCTTTGCTTCAGCAGTATCAGTTGATTTATCATCTTTTACTTCAGCTGCATTAGTTGATTTATCATCATTTGCTTCTGATGTATCAGATGTTGACTGTGTTGGATCTGCAAGATTAGTGTTTAAAATATAGCCTGTTAATGCTTCGCCTGTATTAGGATCATCATAACTGACATGGGTATATTCAGATCCTTTATCAAGGATAGTAACCGTAGAATGTGAAGGAATTTGTATTATTACTTCACTGTTCGGGGCACTTTCCTTTAACAATTCAACAGAGTCATTCCCTTCTGTTGTGATAACGTTTGTTTTTACGTTATCAATCTGCGGGACGGTAGAATTATTTGTCGCTGCCTTACTAGATAGTGGAGAAACGACAAATATCAACATAAGCACTACCAAAAGTCTGCTGATTTTTCGTGCTGTTTTTCTGTTGTTTTCCAATTTTTTTCACTCACTCCTCATTTTTCTTATTAATCTTTCAGAAATATTTTACCATATTCCTATTTTTGATATAAATACATATATTATAGTTTCATAAGAATAGTAGGAAAGACCTGTAGAAATTTGTCGATTTGTAATAAAAAAATTTTGTAGAAAAGATTGGAATGATAATCAATAAGATTGCAAAACCTATAAACCCAGAACAGTGTAAGAAAGTTAGTGGAAGGGAATGATAAACCCAATATGAAATCTAAAGTGGCTAGTAAAATAATCGTCGCATGGGCTTTAATTTTTTATCTAACCTTCAACCCTCATCCTTTTTCAGTAAATGCTGCATCAGTTGAAGAAGCGATTGTTCCTCTTCGAATACTCGAGACAACAGATTTACACGGAAACATTTTAAACTATGATTATCTAAAGGGGACATATGTTAATGATTTTGGTTTAGTGAGGACTGCAACTTTAATTAAGAATGCAAGGCAGGATTCTTTAAATACACTTCTATTTGATAATGGTGACTTACTCCAAGGAAATGTATTAATGGACTATGTTGCAAAGAAAAAGGCTTTAGATTGGAATGGTATCCATCCAATGATGAAAGCAATGAATATGCTAGGATACGATGCTGCAACATTCGGAAATCATGATTTTCATTATGGTGTACCATTCTTAAATAAAGTTATAAAAGACGCTAATTTCCCGTATGTAAATGCTAATCTATATTTGCAAACGGATTTTGATACATTTCATCTATTTAATCCATACGTAATATTAAACAAAGAGGTAATGGATATAAATGGAGTGAGCCACCAGTTGAAAGTAGGCGTAATTGGATTTATTACTCCTTACGTTACGAGATGGGAAAAAGATGCACTTAAGGATAACATAAAGGTGGATGATATTGTCGCAAGTGCAGAAAAACATATACCTATCTTAAAAAAACAAGGCGCTGATATAATTATCGTTCTTGCACATACTGGTATTTCCTTATTGGCTAACCCATATCAAAATGAACAAAATGCAGTACTTCCTTTAAGCCGTGTAAAAGGAATTGATGCTATTTTGTTTGGACATACCCATCTAACATTTCCGGATTTATCTAAATTTAAAGGTGTACCGGGAATTGATAACGTGAAGGGAACGATTAATGGAGTGCCAGCTGTTCAGGGGGGAAGTTGGGGGAGTTATTTAGGGGTTATTGATCTTATTCTCGAAAGAAAAAAAGATAAATGGAAAATTATCTCCTCCCAATCGAAAGCTGCACCAATTTTTATTATGAAAAATAATCATATAAAGGCAGCTGTATCTTCCGATTTAAAAATGAAAGAATCAATACAAGAAATTCATCGAAAAGCCATTGAATATATAAAAAAACAGAGACAGTAGAACCGTGTTTATTTATGTAGGTGGATAGACGCTTTACTTCTTTTGTAATAGCAGTATACTTATGGTCAATGGAATCAAATACAATGTCATCTATTGAAGAAGGTCGTTTCAATCTTTGTAATTCCTTCCTCCGTAAAATTAACTGATTTCATTTCAAAATCAAATGTATACTGCTACTTCTTTCTTAAAATGCAGCTAAAGAACAGTTCGGAATTTAACGACGTCTTTCCTGAGATAATGAAAGTCGTTATCGCTTCATCTATGCGAACGCTGTAGGTCTCGATAATAGGGGCAAATTGGTAAGGGATTTGAACACGTTCAATAATATCATGTACCAAATGGTCACACGAATAGGCAAATCCAAGCTCAGTTCAAATGGATATAGAGTTTAGTGGAATATTTGGGAAATTTGGTGTCATTAGGTAACTTCTATTAAAATGATTAACTCAGTAAAAAGATTTTGTGAAATAGTTCGTGCAAAAAGTTTCTAGAATAATGAATGTACTTTTGGTACATTATCTAATAGAAATAATTAGTTGAATTAAAGGACAGTTATTGTCAAAAATAAATGTTCCATTTGTGATTTTTTAAGAGTATTTTAAGATTGACACAGTAAAATATTACAAAGTATTTATAATACAGTAACATTTAGTATGGATTATCTTAAATCTAGTATACTTAAAAATATAAATGGCACTCATTTCAGGGGTGAATTTATTCATAATGAAACAAAGGTTTTTCAATATATTAGGTATTCCAATTGTACACTCCGATTATCATTCATTTATTGAATTATTGGAGGAGAAAATTAGAGAAAATAAAAAAACATTCGTGGTAACCGCTAACCCTGAGATTATCATGCGAGCCTATAAAGATAAAGAGTACGAGGGGTATTTAAAAAAGGCAGATTATATTACCGCTGATGGTATTGGTGTTGTAATCGCCTCCAAAATGTTAAATGAACCACTGCCAGGCAGGGTATCAGGAACAGATATGATGCTGGAACTATTGGAACATGCAAACCAAAATAGATTCCGTGTTTATTTTTTAGGTGCAACAGAGCCTGTATTAGACTTGTTTTTGAAAAATGTACATGAACAATATCCACAAGTAGAAATTGTTGGCTCACATAATGGTTTCTTTGATTGGAATGATAATAATATAAAAGAAACGATTAAATCGACAGAGCCGGATCTTATCTTTGTAGCATTAGGAGTTCCAAAACAAGAGCAGTGGATTGCGGAACATCTTGACTACTTTCAAAAAGGAATCTTTATGGGTGTTGGGGGAAGTTTTGATGTCATTGCAGGTGTAGTGAAACGTGCTCCAAAAACTTGGCAAAAATTAAATCTAGAGTGGCTTTATCGCTTAATAAAACAACCCTCAAGATGGAAAAGAATGCTAGCAATTCCGCATTTTTTATTCAAAGTAGTCATACAAAAATTAGGTCGATAGTAATGAAATAAATCATCATGCATATGGTAAAAGAAAGTATTTCTTCTAAAAAAAATATTCTATAATTAATCAAGATCATGTGATATAATGCATTTGATTACAAATTTCGACTATAAGAGCACAACATTTATTATATACGGTTATAAGACGATTATCCATTTAATTATAAGGGGTCTTGAAAGTATAAGGAGGATGTAAATGGTATTAATATATATAACGATGTTTATATGCTTTATTAGTTCTTTAATTATTACTCCTTTCGTAAAAAGACTTGCCCTTAAATACGGTATTACGGATCTTCCAAATAAACGAAAAGTTCATCAGAAGGCAATGCCGCTTATGGGCGGGCTGGCCATATTCATAAGTTTTATTATAGGATTTTTAATTCTATGGCCAACTGATAATAAAGTATCTGTGTTATCCATTCTCTTAGGCGGCTTAATCATTATTATCACTGGTATTTTAGATGATAAATACGAATTAAGCCCTAAATTGAAATTAGCAGGACAATTAGTAGCAGCGATTGTCGTCTTTCTAGGTGGAATTGAGATTGATTTTATTAATTTACCGTTTGGCGGTCAATTAGAATTTGGTTTCTTCACTATTCCATTTACTATTATTTGGATTGTTGGAGTTACCAATGCGATCAATTTGATAGATGGATTAGATGGCTTGGCAGCTGGAGTTTCCAGTATTGCATTAATTACGATTTCAGGAATGGCCGTACTAATGGGAAACTTTTTTGCAGCGACATTAGGGGCTATATTATTAGCGAGTACATTAGGATTTTTAATTTATAATTTTCATCCGGCTAAAATTTTCATGGGGGATACAGGAGCACTTTTTCTTGGATATATGATATCTGTATTATCCCTACTTGGATTCAAAAATATTACTTTTATCTCTTTGGTGATACCAGTTATTATTCTGGGGGTACCTTTGTCAGATACTTTCTTTGCGATGGTTCGTCGCTTTGCTAACAAACAATATTTATTTGGTCCGGATAAATCCCATTTACATCATTGTTTGTTGCGTCTTGGCTTTTCACATCGGCAAACAGTATTAATCATTTATGCTATAGCGGCAATGTTTGGCTTAGCAGCAATTATTTTTTCCATGTCAACAATGTGGGGATCTATTATATTAGTGGCTGTTTTATTAGTTGCTATGGAAATCTTCGTGGAAAGTATAGAGCTTGTTGGTAAAAATTATAAACCTTTATTGAATATGATGAAATCAAACACAAAAAAAACGGATTCTTAACAGATCCGTTTTTCTTATATTTAATAAGATTATTCATTCTTCAGTGCAGTTTCGGTCTAGCTATGAGTAAAGGGATTTTTCCCTAAAATAAATAAGGTGAAAGTTGAAAGGCCCACATTCACTCATCCCATCTATATGCTCGATGAGTAGTACTTTCAATTTGCTTCTACATCTCTTTCCAAATACAATATTTCTCCCTCGAAAATATCCGCCTGTCCATTTGTTATTTCAACCATCCATTCCTTAAATTTCTCCACTTGATCTTCTTTGACAAATGTTTCTATTTCTACATTATCTACATAATGTATATTCTTAATTTTGTATACGGAGGAACGAAGCTCGTTTTCCACCTTGCCAAGCCATGTGTAGTCTATTTTTGTGTGAATGACCTTCATTAGTATACGTTCAACAACTCCAACCTTATTAATTCCCTCTGAAGTGGCTTTTCCATAAGCACGAATAAGGCCGCCTGCACCGAGTTTGATTCCGCCAAAATATCGAGTTACTACGACTACGGTGTCTTTTAAATCGCGTTTTTTAAGTACCTCGAGCATTGGAACACCTGCTGTTCCGCTTGGTTCGCCATCGTCATTGGCTTTTTGGATTTCATTATGCTGACCAATCATGTAGGCAGAGCAATTATGGGTTGCGTCCCAATGCTTTTTCTTGATTTCTTGGATAAAATCTTGAGCCTCTTTCTCGGTTGTAACTCGGTTAACATGGGCAATAAATCTTGATTTTTGAATGATGATTTCATGGCTACCGAAATTTTTTATTGTAAAATACTGTTTTAACATAAAGGTACCTCCGAATTTTACTATCTCTATGGTAGCAAAAAAAGCTTGGATTCTCCAAAATATCGCAATAATACTAAACAAAATGTAATAAAACAAATATATTTGAGAAACATAGTTTTGGTATAATAAGAAGAAGCAATGGGTGCTATAATTGTTTTAGAAAATATGGCACGTTAGCTTGATAAAGTTTTTTTTAATGAAACAAATCCTTCTTAACAAACTAGCAGGGAAAAATACTAAAAATCTCGAATATTATAATAAGAATCTAGTGATAGGTCATAAGATATAAAAATGTGTTAGGTGCTTTTTCCTAATTTTATTTTCCTTATGATTCCAAATAGTATATTGATTCAAATCGAGTTAAAATAATTTTATCCCAAAGGGAGATGACCCTGGAGGAATGTTAGATGTCTTTAAAAAAAATTGATACGAAGGCTCTCGACGATATACTGGAGAAAATGATTTTAACCGTTGACAGCAGCAAGTCTGAGATTTTTCAAATAGGCGAGCAGTGTCGTCAAGACTATGAAGCTCTTACAAGTGAATTAAAAGAGATTAAAGAAATGGTTGGAAAGGTCATTACAGAAGGCGATGAATTAGAAATAAAGACACGCTCTTCAAGACGCCGACTTTCTGAGGTTAGTCTCAATTTCCGCGATTATACAGAGGAACAAGTTCGGAATGCATATGAGGTAGCCCATAATCTCCAAATGAAGCTTTCGATGAATCGAGAGTTAGAGAAAAATCTCCGTAAAAGGCGAGATGAACTAGAGCGGCGTCTCATTAATGTTCGGGAAACAATCGAACGGGCAGATCATTTAGTCTCACAAACGAGTGTAGTTCTAAATTATTTAACTAGAGACCTGAAACAAATTGGAAGTGCGCTTGAAGATGCAAAGGAAAGACAGGATTTTGGCTTAAAAGTGATAGAGGCTCAGGAGGAAGAACGGAAGCGTCTGTCGAGAGAAATTCATGATGGTCCTGCACAAATGCTTGCAAATATGTTAATCCGATCCGATTTGATTGAAAAAATTTACCGGGAAAGAGGCGCACAGGAAGCAATCAGTGAAGTATCCGATTTAAAACGGATGGTCAGGTCTTCCTTATATGAAGTTCGCCGTATCATATACGATTTACGACCGATGGCGCTGGATGATTTAGGTTTAGTGCCTACCCTCAGAAAATATTTAGCGAGAACCGAAGAATATAATAATGGAACCCCTCATATTCAATTTTTTAACTTTGGAGAGGAAGTAAGGCTACAATCCAATTATGAAGTTGCGCTGTTCAGACTTGTACAAGAATCTGTCCAAAACGCCTTGAAACATGCCGAAGCTTCTGTTATTCAGGTAAAGCTAGAGATGGGTAAAGACCGTATCGTTGTTATTATAAAAGACAATGGCAAAGGATTCGATGTAAGAGCAAAAAAAGAAGGCTCATTCGGAATAGTCGGCATGAAAGAAAGAATTGAGCTATTGAATGGAAATATTACCATTGATTCTAAACAAGGATTAGGCACAATTGTAACGATACAAGTACCGATAGAAAATTGAGGAATGGACAAGGAGGCAAAGGCAAATGACAACGAAAATTGCCATAATAGATGATCATCAATTATTTCGTGAAGGTGTTAAGCGTATATTAGAATTTGAAAAGTCATTTGAAATCGTTGCGGAAGGTGACGATGGGGATGCAGCTTTAAAAATTATTGAACAGCATAAACCAGATGTCGTTCTTATGGATATAAATATGCCAAACAAAAATGGAATTGAAGCTACTAGACTATTAGTTGAAACATATCCAGACACGAAAGTTATTATTTTATCTATCCACGATGATGAAAACTATGTCACACATGCATTGAAGACAGGTGCTACAGGATATCTTTTAAAAGAGATGGATTCCGATGCATTGATTGAAGCGGTAAAAGTAGTTGCCGATGGAGGATCTTATCTACATCCTAAAATTACACATAATCTTGTAACAGAGTATCGCCGACTCGCAAACAGACAAAATACTGGTAAAGGCTATCAACAGCCGGAAGTAGTAAGACCGCTGCATTTGTTAACACCACGCGAGTGTGAAGTATTACAACTCTTAGCGGATGGAAAAAGCAACCGTGTCATCGGAGAGGCTTTGTACATAAGTGAGAAAACAGTTAAAAACCATGTATCAAATATTTTACAAAAAATGAGTGCTAACGACCGTACGCAAGCTGTAGTAACAGCGATTAAAAACGGTTGGGTGGAAGTACGTTAAGGGACCTTCTCCATTGGGAGAGGGCTTTTTTTTTGGTAATTTTTGTGATTGGCGAATACCTTAAAATAAACCTTATATAAGCCGATAATATAAAAGTGGGGTAAATTTCTTCCCATATATACGGAAAAGATATATGCCAAGTAGTAAAGAAGGTTATGAAGAAATGCGTTTTATCCAAATAGAAGATTATGATCATACAACGATGCAGCTTGCCAGACCAATTTATGATCGGCAAAAGCGAATATTACTTGCCGCTGGACGAACCATTCATCCAAAATATTTGGAGAGAATTAAGCAAATGAATATTTCTACCCTCATAGTGGAAGATGCCGAATCCCACGGAATAACAATGGATGAATTGCTTGATATGCCAACTTGGATGGACGCAATCGAGGTGGTTCAAAAGGCATATGATTTAGCTAGACAGGGGAAACCATTAAATGTATTTGATTTGCAAGTAACCATTAACAAAATTATTTTAGAAGTTATAAGAAGAAAGACGATATTTTTAATACCGTCATCATCCGTATCTGAAGAATTAAAGCCTTACGCTCATTCTGTAAATGTAACATTACTTGCTCTTCAGACTTCTAAAACCCTAGGTTACAGCAATTCGCAGCAGCGAGATCTTGCAATGGGAAGCTTATTGCATGATATTGGAAAGGTTGCAGGGAAAGATGAAACGCTTCACCCAAAAAAGGGTTTTGAGATCATTCGAAATAATCGTGAAATCAGCTTGCTTTCCGCTCATGTTGCATTTCAGCATCATGAACGATATGATGGTTCCGGGTATCCGCGTAAACTTTCGAGCTCCGAGATTCTTGAATATCCGCAAATTTGTGCGGTCTCTAACCTTTATGAACATCTTGTTTCAAGTAGAAAAGCATTACCGCATTTAGCGTTAGAAATGATCATGTCCAAAAATGGAATAGACTTTGACCCCAAAATAGTACAAGCATTTATTGAAAGTATTCCATCCTATATACCAGGAGCCAAGGTTCGATTAAACAATGGGCAAGAAGCAATTGTCACCAGAATTAAAAATAATCTTCACCGTCCGTTTGTGCGCTTGAAAAGTACAGGAGAAGAAGTAGATTTAAGCGAAAATTTATCTATGTTAATAAGTGAAATATTTAGTTATTAATACCCTCTATGCATAATTGCAGGGTATTTTTTATTCTCAAAATATATTGACACACTTGTATATACAAGTTATGATAAACACATACATTCATCTTGTATATACAAGTTCTTGAATTATTAGATTCATATTTTTTTAGTTAATAATGTAAACGTCTCCATACACCAGTGGAGGCAAAAAAATACTCGTTCATGTAAACGGTATCAAAAAGGATGGGGAGAATATGTCAACCAATAGAGAAGCAGCAGAGAAAATTGTTCAAGCAGTTGGTGGCAAGGAAAATATCACAGCTGCTACACACTGTGTAACACGTTTGCGTTTTGCGTTAGCGGATGAGGCAAAGGTGAATAAAGAAGCATTAGAAAACATTGACCTTGTGAAAGGCTCATTCTCAGCTAATGGTCAATTTCAAGTGGTTATTGGCCAGGGTACAGTAGATAAGGTATACAATGAGATGGTTGAATTAACAGGAATCGGTCATGCAACGAAACAAGAAATTAAGGATGCCGCTGCTAAAAACCTAAATCCTTTCCAGCGTGCAATTAAAACATTAGCAGATATTTTTATTCCTATTTTGCCGGCAATCGTTACCGCTGGTTTATTAATGGGGATTAATAATATCTTAACAGGACAAGGTATTTTCTTTGATAAAAAATCACTTGTGGACGTATATCCGCAATGGGCGGATTTTGCTAGCATTATCAACTTAATTGCCAATACGGCCTTTACCTTCCTACCTGCATTAATCGGCTGGTCCGCTGTAAAAAAATTTGGCGGAAATTCATTGCTTGGTATTGTACTTGGCTTAATGCTTGTGCATCCGGATCTCTTAAATGCCTGGGCTTATGGATCTACAGACAAAATTCCAGAATGGAACCTATTCGGACTTCATATTCAAAAAATCGGTTACCAAGGGCAAGTTTTGCCAGTACTTGTAGCATCCTGGGTTCTGGCAAAAATCGAAATATTTTTAAAGAAGCATATTGCCGATGCATTTCAGCTTTTACTAGTTGCACCAATTGCATTATTAGTTACTGGATTTTTGTCCTTTATCGTTATCGGACCTGTTACATTTGCTATAGCTAATGCAATTACTGACGCTGTTGTTGCAATTTTCCATGCAGCACCTGCGCTAGGCGGTTTAATCTACGGATTACTATATGCACCGCTTGTAATTACAGGGATGCATCACACATTCCTTGCAGTCGACTTACAATTGATTGGAAGCACTGGGACAACATTCTTATGGCCAATGGTGGCATTATCTAATATCGCTCAAGGTTCAGCCGCGCTTGGTATGATGTTTGCAACACGTGATGAAAAGGTAAAAGGGTTATCCTTAACATCTGCAGTATCTGCATACCTAGGAATTACCGAACCCGCCATGTTTGGGGTGAATCTGCGATTCCGTTTCGCCTTTATCTCAGCTATTATCGGCTCTGCAATCGCGGGAATGTTCATTACCATTAACCATGTTCTTGCACCATCTGTTGGGGTTGGCGGGCTGCCAGCATTCTTATCCATCCGTGCACAAAACTGGGGACCATTTTTCATCGGGATGGCAATTGCTATAGTCGTTCCATTCGTACTAACATTGGTCATTGGAAAGATAGGAAAAAAGAAATAAATTAAAAACGACGATACCACCAGCGGGGTGGTATCGTGTCTTCATTTTATATATTTGCAACTGATTAAGTGTGAAAAACGAATAACAAAAAAGTGGTGATATTAGATGAAACATCCTTGGTGGAAGAAAGCAACAGTATATCAAATATATCCGCGAAGTTTTTATGATACAACAGGAAATGGGATAGGGGATATTCAAGGAGTCATAAAAAAACTCGATTATATAAAAAAACTTGGCATTGATGTCATATGGCTAACCCCGATTTATCAATCCCCGCAGCGAGACAATGGTTATGATATCAGTGATTATTATAAAATCTATGAGGAATTTGGAACGATGGAGGACTTGGAACAGCTTTTACAAGAGGCGCACCAGCGTGGTATGAAAATCATAATGGATATCGTTGTGAATCATACGTCCATAGAACATGAATGGTTTAAGCAGGCAAGTTCTTCTAAGGACAACCTGTATCGTGACTTTTATATATGGAAAGATGCTAAACATGATGGAAGTGAACCAACCAATTGGGAATCGAAGTTTGGGGGTTCTGCATGGAGGCTCGATAAAAAATCAGGCCAATATTATTTGCATCTTTTTGATGTATCTCAAGCTGATCTGAACTGGGAGAATGAGGAACTTCGGAAAAAAGTCTACGAAATGATGCACTTCTGGTTTCGAAAAGGAGTGGATGGTTTTCGTTTAGATGTCATTAACTTAATTTCGAAAGATCTGCGTTTTCTAGATGATGAGACAGGGGACGGACGTAAATTTTACACGGATGGCCCACGTGTCCACGAATTTTTAAAAGAAATGAATCGCGAGGTTTTTTCAAAATATAATGCTATGACCGTAGGGGAAATGTCCTCCACTACAATCGATAATTGTATCAAGTATTCGAATCCTGCCGAACATGAATTAAGTATGACATTTAACTTTCATCATTTAAAAGTAGATTACGCTAACGGTGAAAAGTGGACAAAAGCCGATTTTGATTTTCTATCTTTAAAAAGGATTTTATCTGAATGGCAAGTACAGATGAATAAGGGCGGTGGTTGGAATGCATTATTTTGGTGTAATCATGATCAGCCTCGTGTGGTGAGCCGCTACGGAAATGACCGTGAATATCTAAAGGAATCGGCCAAAATGCTTGCAACAACCATTCATATGATGCAAGGAACCCCTTATATTTATCAAGGGGAAGAAATCGGAATGACAAATCCAAACTTCGGGTCGATTAAGGAGTATCGTGATGTAGAATCTCTTAATATGTACAGGTTAATGTTAAAACAAGGCTTAAATGAAAAGGAAGTTATCGAGATTTTAAAACAAAAATCCCGTGATAATTCCCGCACTCCTGTTCAATGGGATTCCAGCATTAACGCAGGCTTTACCTCAGGAACGCCGTGGATCAATGTTGCGCAAAATTACAAGACATTAAATGTAGAGAATGCTTTACAGGATGTCGATTCCGTCTTCTATCATTATCAAAAACTCATCCAGCTGCGTAAGCAATACGATATTATTACGGATGGCGATTATGAATTAATCTTAGAGGATCATCCTGAAATTTTTGCTTATATCCGAAACGGAGAAAATGAAAAGCTGTTGGTAGTAAACAATTTTTATGATAAAGAAACACTTTTTGTAAATCCGAAAGATCTATCTGATTATTCAAGTGAGATTCTTCTTTCGAATTATCCGGATTCCAAAAATAATGTTCAGACGAATAGCTTAAGACCATATGAATCCATTGTTTTTTACATGAAATAATAGAGTGATTGTAGAGCCATCTAAATATCGGTAAAATAGAGTAAACGATATTTTTGAAAGGATTCTCATCATGAGAGAAAACAAGTTTTTATCCATTTACGAAGAAATTGTAGAACAAATTCAATCAGGAAAACTGAAGCCAAATGAGAAACTGTTATCCGAAAATGAACTGGTAGAAAAATATGAAACCTCGCGCGAAACCATTCGAAAGGCATTAAATTTACTTTCGCAAAATGGCTATATTCAAAAGATTAAAGGCAAAGGCTCGTTCGTTCTGGATGTAGGCCGCTTTGACTTTCCGGTTTCCGGCCTTGTAAGCTTTAAAGAAATTGCTCAAAAGACTGGGAAGCCATGGCGAACAATCGTATACGAGTTGGACGAAATGAAACCGGATGATTATATTCAAAAACAGCTTCATATCGCAGGGAAAGACAGAGTTTGGAAAATAATTCGTGCACGAGAATTGGAAAATGAGCGAATTATTTTGGATAAGGATTTTATTTTGAAAAAATATGTGCCAGCTTTAACGAAGGAGATATGCGAGGGATCGATATACGAATATATTGAAGGGGAATTAGGACTCGCCATCAGCTTTGCAAAAAAAGAAATATCCGTAGATGAACCGACAGAGGAAGATCAAAGATACTTAGATTTAAAAAATTATGAACATGTCGTTGTCGTAAAAAACTATGTTTATTTAGAGGATGCAAGTCTTTTTCAATATACCGAATCACGCCATCGTCTCGATAAGTTTAAGTTTGTCGACTTTGCTCGGCGCGGACAGTAAGGGGGGAAGCATTTGCCTGTGAGGGCAGATGCTTTTTACATTGTTTGTTCATTTAATGTTGACTTATTATATTGGTTCTCTATACCCGATTAGTTCTGTAGAATAGTGATTTCGGTCGGGTCGCTATCATTTTCGGTTCATTCAGAAAGGATTTCTATCGGTTCCCTCAAGTTTCAGACTGTGTCTACATTGCCACAAAAACTTCACAATACTTAAAAATAATTCTGTTAAAATTCATTTAATGTGTTTACTATTTGTATTACCCTGCCAAAATCAATAAAATGAAGGTATTGATTCATAGGAGGTATACATTCGAATGAAATGGAAAAAATTAATTGGCCTCGTTATATTAGGTATATTTTTATTAGCAGCATGCAGTAATAATAATAACTCCACTGATAAAAAAGCATCGGATAATCAAAAGCAGACAGTAACCACAAGGGAAAAGGCTGTGTCTAAGACTACTGTGCAGCCATCCTTAAAGGAAGCGCAAGACATTCCTGCAGCAGAGAAAAAAGCATTGCTGGCAGTTACAAGCCAATACATAAAGGCTTTTAATGAAAAAAATCTAGACGCATACATGGAAATTATCTCGAAAAATTCAAAATCCTTTAAATACGATAAGGAAAAGGCATATACAAAAAAAATATTTGATACGATGGATATCAAAATGGAGCCAACGAAAACTTCTGTAATTGGCTACAAGCCCAATGATGCAAATGTATATATGGAATTGAAAACTACGGTTACGGAAAAAGGGGAAAAACTCATTAATACCAGCAGGCAAATCAATACTTACCATAAAGAAAATGGACAATGGAAGTTAACGTCTATTATGGCCATGGAAACTAAATAATTGGATGGAATCTTTTCGATAAATAGGGAATCCTAATGCAGGACCAGCTATAAATGTTTACGTGGAAATTTTTTTCTTCTATAATGAAGTCATTGTGAAAAAAAGTTTGAAAGGTGGCAAATCAAATGCAAATTGGTATGGTAGGATTAGGAAAAATGGGATACCAGCTTTCCTTGAACTTAATGGAAAAAGGTTATCAAGTAAGTGCATACGATGTAAATAAAGAAGCAGTTCAAAATATCACTAAAGAAGGTGCGCAAGGAGTAACAACTCTTTCAGAACTTGTTGATAAGCTTGAGCGCCCACGCAAGATTTGGCTAATGGTTCCAGCTGGAGATATTACAGAGCAAGTATTCCAAGAAATTTTACCTTTATTAGACGAAAAAGATATCGTCATCGATGGAGGAAATGCTCATTACAAAGATTCCCTGCGCCGTTACGATGAGAGCAAAGCTAAAGGCGTTTACTTTTTAGATTGTGGAACAAGCGGCGGAGTAGAAGGAGCACGTCACGGGGCATGTACGATGATCGGTGGAGATAAAGAAGCTTTTGATCAAGTAGAAAGTGTGTTCAAAGATATCTCTGTAGAAAATGGATACCTTTATACTGGAAATGCAGGTAGCGGTCATTTCTTAAAAATGGTACATAACGGCGTTGAGTATGGAATGATGGCAGCAATTGCTGAAGGTTTTGAAATATTAGAAAAGAGCCCATTCGATTATAATTACGAAAAAGTGGCGAAGGTGTGGAACAACGGATCCGTTATCCGCTCTTGGTTAATGGAACTAATGGAAAATGCCTTCTCCAAGGATGCGAAGCTAGATAAAATTAAAGGAGTCATGCAATCATCCGGTGAAGGAAAATGGACTGTGGAAGCAGCACTAGACTTCCAAACAGCAGCACCAGTTATCGCATTATCCTTGATGATGAGATATCGTTCATTAGAGGATGATACATTTACAGGTAAAGTGGTAGCGGCATTGCGTAACGAATTTGGCGGACATGCAGTGGTTGAAAAATAATAAAAGCAGGCGGTGAAAGCCGCCTGTTTTTGTTTTTTTTATAGTTGATTCCACTATTTTAAGAATGGTATTACTAGGAAAACACAATTATACGTACTAGACTGTATTGGTATATATAGATAAAATGGCAAATGAATTAAAAGAAATTTTGTCCTCTTGGGTGAGATGAATGAAAAATTTGATGGGATGGATGAAAGATTTGTTGGTTTGACAGAAGATTACACTACCTTGAAACAGGCTTTAAGAACGTATACCACAGACCTGATACACTGGTAATTCTGCGACAAACCTAAAATATGTCTTGGATCTTTTATATGACATACAGAGTAAGCTTGAATGGAGAATTAATAAGATTGAAAGAATTTAAGAAGTTTTATTCTACGAAAAAAATGATAAACAGAAGTCACAGTAGGAACTACCTTCGAAATAGAAACTTCCATACATTTCATCCACCAAGAATCTACTTTTTCCGCATCGCTATTTTATATAGATTTATTGGATGATCTTTTATAAAATGGTAAACAAATAAGTCATAAGGATGAGTGAATATGAAAACTGCCATTGTTACAGACAGTACTGCATATATCCCAAAAGAAATTCGCGAAGAACTAAACATTTATATGATTCCGCTAAGCGTTATTATGAACGGTGAAACATATGAAGAAGAAGTAGATTTATTCGCAGATCAATTTTATGAAGAAGTGAAGCAACTGGACAAGCTTCCGACTTCCTCTCAGCCATCAACCGGAAAATTTCTTGAATTATTCGAAAGACTAGCAAAAGACCATGATGCTATCATAAGCATTCATTTGTCTAGCGGAATCAGCGGAACCTATCAAGGAGCTGTGACGGCTGGTACGATGGTGGAAGGTGTAAAAGTATATCCTTACGATTCTGAAATCAGTTGTATGGCACAGGGCTTCTATGCTATTGACGCTGCAAAGCTAGCCTTAGAAGGAAAATCTCCGGAAGAAATTTTATTACGACTGAATGAGCTAAAAGCATCTACAAGAGCATACTTTATAGCAGATGATCTTTCCCACCTCCAACGTGGCGGCCGTTTATCTAGTGCTCAAGCAATGATCGGAAGTCTCTTGAAAATCAAGCCGGTCCTTCACTTCGTCGATAAAGTAATTGTTCCTTTTGAAAAAATCCGCACAAAAAAGAGGGCGATGAATCGTATCGTTGAATTAATTGGTGAAGATGCAGCGAAGGGTATCCCATTAAAAGCGTCCATCATCCACGCCAATCGTGAAGATGAGGCAAAGGTATGGAAGTCTGAACTAGAAAAACTATATCCAAATGTTGAGTTCTCCATTAGTTATTTCGGCCCCGTGATAGGAACGCATATCGGCGAAGGCGGTATGGGACTAACTTGGATGTTAAAATAAAATATTGAAGCGCCATTCCAGGCAGGAGTGGCTATATGCATATTTGTGTCATTATAGTTCCATTTGAGGACACAAGTTCAGTTATTCCATTTCATCCTGTTAGAGGACACTCATTATGCTATTCACAAAATTCTAATGAAAACCACTTCCTTTTCGCAGAATAATGTCAATCCTTGAACATAGGAAAAACATCGATATTGTAACAGATAGCGAAACTAGTGTCCTCTAAAAAACTATTACAAACAAATATAAAGGAGTGACTCTTCATTGTCCTCTGAATTACAAGCATTCCTCTCTGGTCGTAAACTTCTCGAAAGTGAAATCCCTTCAAATCTACTAGACGCAACATCCCAACACATAACCTATCAAGACGGAATTACAAAAGAAAATAATTTATGGAAATGTAGCAGATGCGGAAACACAAATCAGAATCTATTTGCTACTCTCCCATGTACACGCTGCAAACAAAATTGTACATACTGCCGAAATTGCATCATGATGGGCCGTGTTTCCACTTGTACTCCCTTACTAGGCTGGAACGGGCCAGATCCTGAAGTCCCTCCTACGGAACATCCCCTGCAATGGGAGGGAAGGCTTTCAGATGGTCAACAACATGCTTCAGCAGCGGTGGTAAAGGCAATCCAAACAAAAGCAGACATCCTAGTATGGGCGGTGTGTGGAGCTGGCAAAACCGAGGTGCTATTTGCAGGGATCAATGAAGCACTTCAAACCGGACAACGCGTTTGCATTGCTACACCAAGAACCGATGTCGTCTTGGAATTGGCCCCGCGATTTCGCAAAGTATTTCCCCACACCACAATCTCCGCCATCTATGGAGGAAGCCAAGACCGCCATCAATACGCACAACTTGTTATTTCCACCACCCATCAGCTTTTCCGCTTTGAAAATGCCTTTGATGTTGTCATTGTCGATGAGGTCGATGCCTTTCCCTATACATTTGATAAAACCTTACAGTGGGCAGTGGAAAAAGCTGCACGGCAGATTTCTGCAAAAATCCACTTAACTGCAACTCCAAATTCGAAATGGCAAAACGAATGCATGATAGGAAAACGAAACTATGTCACAATTCCCGCACGCTTCCACAGACATCCACTCCCAGTTCCAGAATTTAATTGGTGTGGCAACTGGAGAAAGCACATTGAAAAAGACAAGCTCCCAAGGGTAATAGAGAACTGGGTTTCTGTACGCCTTAAGGCAGAAAAACAAACTCTAGTCTTTTTACCAAATATTAAATTGATGGAAAAAGCAGCTCCGCTTTTTCAAAAACTTCATCCCAAAATTGAATCTGTCCATGCAGAAGACCCAAAACGGAAAGAGAAAGTGGAAAGAATGCGTGCGAAAGAAACCCCTATCCTTTTAACTACTACGATCTTAGAACGAGGAGTCACTTTCCCTAACATTGATGTAGCAGTCGTAGGAGCGGAGGATCGAATTTTTACCGAGGCTGCCCTCGTGCAAATTTCCGGGAGAGTGGGCAGAAGTGCAGAATACCCTACAGGAATCATTGCCTTTTTCCATTTTGGACATTCCAAGGAAATGATTAAAGCACAAAACCATATTATCCATATGAACCGTGAGGCGAAGAAAAGGGGGCTAATTGATGGTTGAATATTGTCTGCTATGCAATATCTATATAGTTCCAAGGATTTCATGGAGCTTTTTCTTTTTTCAGCATGAGGAGGAACTCCTTTGTGATGATTGCCGGAAAAAACTCACAAAAATATCGGGAAAAACATGTGAGAAATGTGGCCGTCCGCTTGTAAAACTCGCAACAGAATACATTCAAAATAATATTTGTTTAGACTGTATTCGCTGGGAGCAAGATGAACAATGGAGTGGAATATTAGAAAAAAATATTTCCATATATGAATACAATGATTTTTTTAAGGATGTATTATCACAATTCAAATTCCGAGGGGACTATATCTTAGCGGAAATATTTGCGCAAGAAATCCGCAAAACAACGAAGCTCATCAAATATGACCTCATCGTTCCCATACCACTAAGTCAAGAACGTCTTTTAGAAAGAGGTTTTAATCAAGCGGAGGCACTTATCTTGGCAGCTGGTTCCCAACCCTACCATGCTCTAACAAGAGTACATTCCGAAAAACAATCGAAAAAATCACGGAAAGAGCGAATCCACATTGAAAATGTATTTCAAGTAGCAGAACCAGTCCATGGAAAAGCTATTCTCCTAATTGATGACATATATACTACAGGTTCAACAATCCGACATGCTGCTAAAACGCTAAAAATGGCTGGCGCGAAATCTGTCGTTTCTTTTACGGTAGCAAGGGGATAAAGAATTGAAATATATTTCCGATATATATAATAGAAAGGTTTTTCAGGAGGAATTCAAATGGCGGGATTAGAAAATTGTCCTCGATGCGGTACCCTATTTATTAAAAATAACCTACGCGAGGTTTGCGAGCAGTGCTATAAAGAAGAGGAAAAAAAATATGATATAGTTTCGAAATTTTTGAGAAAGCGCGAAAATAGAGCGGCAACGATCAGTACAATTGTTGAAGCAACAGAGGTTGAGGAAGAATTAATCTACAAATGGGTTAAAAAAGGCAGGCTACATAGTACGCAATTTCCAAACTTGGGGTATCCATGCAAAAAATGTGGAACACTTATACAAAATGGCGCAGTTTGTACAAAGTGTGCCTCTGAAATAAAAAATGACCTAAGTCGTCATGAAGAAACGGAAAAAATCAAGAATCAAACCTCTAAACATCGAACCTATTTAAGTAAATAGGAAAAATAAACTATAAAACATCCAGTAAATCTTCCGATATAATATAAAGAAGACAAATACGTTCGAGCGAAAGGAGCGTAGACAAATGAAAATTAATAATTACGGAACATCCGGAATTAATCCATATAAACAACAAATGAACAAATTAAATCAACACAAAAATATAAATAAACAAAATGATAAAGTCGAAATATCTTCAACCGCTAAGGAACTGCAGCAAGTGTCCAGCGTGGAAAAAGAGCGTCAAAAGAAAGTGGAACAGCTAAAACTTCAAGTGGAGAACGGTCAGTATAAAGTTGATCCGCAGAAAATTGCGAAGGGGATTTCGAAATTTTACTTTGAAAAATAGAAAGGAGGAATCTTCATGTCTGAGCCGCTAATTACAGTCCTTGAAAATTTGTACAAGCTCCATGAAAGCTTATATAAACTATCTTTAAAAAAAACAACCATCATTAAGGAAAACGACATGGAGGGCCTCCAGCAATTATTAAAGGATGAGCAAACGCATATTGCTGCAATTAATACACTTGAATTGGAACGTCAAAAGGTAGCAAATGACTTTTTACATACTGACAAGGATGTAACCATTTCTGAATGTATAGATGCTGCTCCAATTGAGTTGAAGGAAAAGCTATCATTTTTACAAACTCAAATTATAGAAATTGTAGATAAATTGAAAGAGCAAAATGAATTAAATCAATCATTAATATATCTCTCACTGCAATATGTCAACATGACTCTTGATTTGATTCAACCAAAACCGGAAAGCTACACTTACGGTCGACCAAACCAACCAAGAACAACCCAAAAGCCTTCATTTACTGCATTTGATTCGAAGGCATAATACAGATCAAAATAAGTTAATGGGGGTTAACAAATGACTTCAACATTTTTCGGCCTTGAAACGGCAAAACGCGGGATGAACACCCAACAGAGTGCCTTATATGTAACAGGGCAGAATATTTCAAATGCTAATACAGATGGTTATTCAAGACAAACAGTGAACATTACTCATACTGAGCCGTATCCTCCGGTTGGAATGAACCGCCCACAATTACCTGGACAGATGGGGACTGGATCGAAGATTGCAGATATTAGCCGTGTCCGAGACGCATTTCTCGACCAGCAATACCGTGGGCAAAATAATCAATTGGGTTACTGGAGCACTAAAGCAGACGCACTTTCCCAGATGGAACAAATTATGAATGAGCCAAGTGATGATGGTTTATCTGCAACAATGGGACAATTATCCCAAGCACTTCAAGATTTAAGTGTACATCCAGAGGACGAAGGGGCACGTTCGGTAGTTTTGAACCGCGCTCAGGCGGTTGCAGAAACCTTTCATTACTTAAGCAATTCATTGAGTGAGATTCAAGATAACTTAGGGAATAAATTACAGGTTTCCCTTAAAGATATTAATTCGATTTTAAAGCAAATTAATGATCTTAATAATCAAATAGCTAAAGTAGAACCTAACGGTTATGTCCCGAACGATTTATACGATGATAGGGATAGGTTGGTAGATCAGCTTTCAACGTATGTTAATATCAAGGTTACAAGAGGACCAACTTCACCTAGTGCATCACCGATTGCAGAAGGTCCATATAAAATTGAGATTCTAGACGCAAGTAATAAAAGTGTTGGAACATTGGTAGATAGTGATGGATACTATCAACTTGGTTTCAAATCTGGAGAAGGTCCCGAAAGCGATAATCCAACCGAAAAAATGATAAGCGGTTTTACTCTTGAAAAACAAGGCAATATTGATTTTGATGTAGCAAGTTTTTCTCAAGGGTCTCTTAAGGGATTAGTAGAAAGTTATGGATATGTAGGTACGAATGGATCAAGTGGAATCTATCCTGATATGTTAGACAAATTAAATAAGTTAGCATTAACATTTGCACAAAAATTTAATGATATACATAGCTCTGGAACTGATTTGAATGGTAATGCGGGTAGTAATAATTTCTTTATTTTTGCAAGTAGTGGAAATAGCGCTGATTATGCTAAGAATATCGAACTTAATAGTTCAATAACCACTTCCATGATTGCGGCCTCAAGCTCTGCCACAAAGGAACCGGGAAATGGACAGAATGCTATTAAACTAGCAAACTTCCAGAATGAAGATTTATCCACAAATGGATCCAATATGATTAACAAAGGAACAATAGGGTCTTTTTATGCAGGGGTTATTGGTTCACTTGGTGTAGATGCACAACAAGCCAATCGATTAACTGCAAATAGTTCAAATCTAAAGGAATCAGTAGATCAAAATAGGCAATCTGTAAGCTCTGTATCTTTAGATGAAGAAATGGTAAATATGATTAAATTTCAACAAGCCTATAATGCATCTGCAAGAAATATCACAATTGTGGATGAAATGCTCGATAAAATTATTAATGGCTTAGGAACTGGCGGAAGATAGGAGGTATTAAAATGCGAGTAACACAAACGATGCTATCAAGGAATTTTCTTAATAACTTATCAAACAACTATGATAAGTTAGGTAAGTTACAAGACCAAATTGCTTCACAAAAGAAAATCAATAAACCATCCGATGATCCGGTCGTTGCAATGCAAGGCATCAATTATCGTACTAATTTGCAAGAGATACAGCAATATAAACGGAATTTTTCTGAAGCACATGACTGGTTGGATAATGCCGATTCTGCATTAGATGAAGCTACTCAGGCAATGCAAAGAATTCGAGAATTGACTGTGGAAGCATCGAATGGATCACTTGAAGATAATCAAAGAAAGTCGATTGCTACAGAGATTACGCAATTACGCGATCATTTAGTTGAGGTTGCTAATACGAAAGTGGGAAATAAATATATTTTTAATGGTACCGATACCGTTACAAAGCCTGTTGACTTGTCAACGAACCCACCTACTTTTTCAACAAATAATAATCCAGTAAATATTGAATTGGCAAAGGGGATTTCTTTAAAAGTTAATCCAGATACTAGTGTGTTCAGTGGTCAACAAAGTGGAGACTTATTTTTTGATCTAAATAATTTAATTAACGATTTAAATTCGAGTAATCCTTCTAATATTGGCGGATATTTAGACAAACTAGATCAGGCTACAAATAAAATTACAAACGAACGAGCCTCCCTAGGAGCTGTAAGTAATAGAATTGACTTAATGGAAACAAGAAATGGTGAGCAAGAAGTAACAGCAACGAAAATGATGTCTGATAATGAAGATGCAGATTTAGATAAAGTTATCACTTACTTTATAGCTCAACAAAGTGCCTTTCGTGCGGCACTAGGGGTAGGCGCTAGCATTATACAGCCAACATTACTCGACTTTTTAAAGTAAAGCTATTCAATTTGGATAGCTTTTTTTACTAGAGGTGAACAAAAATGAATATGCCACAAATTCGCTTACAATCAACGCAGGCAAAAATTGAAATTACAACAACTCCGGGGCAGATGTCAATTCAACAGCCTACTGCCGATTTGGATTTACAACAACCACCTGCTGAAATGACGATTAATCGAACACCATCGGTACTAAATATAGATCAGTCACAGGCAAGGGCTGATTTAGATTTGAAGTCAATCTTCGTAAGGACAAGGGAAATTGCACAGAAGGGGTATCAAGATTGGGTGAAAGGTTTAGCAAGGACAGCAGAAGAGGGAAATGAACTCATGAAAATAGAAAATCACGGGAAGGCTATCCCAAAAATAGCGAAACAAAACAGTGAACCACCAATGTATGATGTAAATATCGGGTTCATTCCTTCTATAGGCAGTGTGAAGCTAAAATATGATCCAGGAAACGTGGAAATACAATGGAATATTAAGAAACCGATAAATAATACAAAAATCAATAAACCAATCATGGATTATAATCCTGGAAGTGTTCAAGTTGGAATAAAACAATATCAGGATTTGAAAATTGATTTTGATAATTTAAAGTTTGTTGGTATAAATTTTGAGTTAGAAATTTAGGAGTGAATCAAATAAATGTTAATGAAGACCAAATACCATAGTGAAGTCGAAATCAATGAAAATGATATATGGCAATTTGAAAATGGACTACCAGGTTTTCCAGAGGAAAAGGAATTTTGCATTTTGCCATTGCAAGAAGATAAAGGATTTTTTATCTTACAATCCACGAAAACTCCAGAGATTGCTTTTGTTATTTCGAATCCATTTTCTTTCGTACCAAACTATGAATTTAAAATAGATGAACAGACATTAGAGCAATTAGAGCTTCAATCAAAAGAGGACCTACAGGTATTAACTATTTTGACTGTGCAAGACCCATTTGAGAAAACAACCGCCAATTTATTAGCGCCATTATTGTTTAATGTTAAAAATAAAAAAGCCAAGCAGATGATCATAAATGGTTCAAATTATGTAACGAAACACCCACTCTTTTATATAAAAGGGGGAAAATAGATGCTCATTCTAACTCGTAAAAAGGGAGAATCCATTCAAATTGGCGATGATATTGAAATCACCATTTCAGCTGTAAATGGTGACCAGGTTAAAATAGGGATCAATGCCCCAAAAAATATAGAAATTCACAGGAAAGAAATCTATATTGAAATACAAAATGAGAATAAAAATGCAGTTTTAGAAGTGAAAAATCTACTTGATATTCTCCCAAGTAAAAAACAAAAAAATTTTTAAAAAAAACTATTAAACCTCCTTGATTTCTGTCGATATAAGTAATGTAAGCGGTAAGTGAAAGACCGGCCGGCTCTCACTTATCGAAACAAGTTAATTGTGTTCACAAGGATGTGAACCATACATTCAAGGAGGAAAAACAAATGATTATCAATCATAATATTGCAGCTCTTAACACTTTGAACAGATTAAACACTGCTTCAAATGCACAATCTAAATCTATGGAAAAATTATCTTCAGGTATGCGTATCAACCGTGCTGGTGATGATGCAGCTGGTCTTGCAATCTCTGAAAAAATGCGTGGACAAATCCGTGGCCTAGACCAAGCAGCTCGTAACTCTCAAGATGGTATTTCTTTAATCCAAACTGCTGAAGGCGCATTGAACGAAACTCATGATATCCTTCAACGTATGCGTGAGCTAGCAGTACAAGGTGGAAACGATACAAACACTTCTGACGACCGTACTCAAATTCAAACTGAACTTAACCAATTGATGTCTGAGATTGATAGAATTGCTGACACAACTGAGTTCAACACTAAAAACTTGCTAGGTGGTTCATTCTCAGCTACTCTACAAGTTGGTGCGAACAACGGACAAATCATCAACTTCGGTATCAGTGCTATGAATACAACTGGTCTTGGAATCAACACAGGAATTAGTGTTGGTAGCAACGCATCTGCAAGTACTTCCATTTCTGCTATTGATGCAGCTATCACAAAAGTTTCTACTCAAAGAGCAAATCTTGGTGCGTTACAAAACCGCCTAGAGCATACTATTAACAACTTGAGCACATCTTCTGAAAACTTAACAGCAGCAGAATCTCGTATTCGTGACGTTGATATGGCTAAAGAAATGATGAATCAAACTAAGAGCGGTATTCTTGCACAAGCTGCTCAAGCAATGCTTGCACAAGCTAACCAACAACCACAAGGAGTTCTTCAACTTCTTCGTTAATTATTTAATTTTATTCCTCTCCTCTTTAGGAGAGGAATTCAACAAAATATCGTGGCATCCTTCGGGGGTCACGATATTTTGTTGAGTTCAATATAAAATTAATGAGGGATAATATATGAAACCTTTTGTTTCTTTATGTATGATTGTTAAAAATGAAGAAAAAGTGTTAGAGCGTTGCTTAAGCTCTGTTAAAGATGTTATAGATGAGATAATTGTGGTTGATACTGGATCTACAGATAAAACTAAAGAAATCGCAGCAAAGTATGTTAATCATGTGTATCATTATGACTGGAATGACAGTTTTGCGGATGCTCGTAACTTTGCACAGTCAAAAGCTACTGGTGAATGGATACTTGTAATGGACGCGGATGAGTATGTTGATTCAAGTAATTTAGAATCGGCCATTCAGGAATTGAAAAGTTTTGAAATAGAAACATTCGATGCATGTGAAGTAAAAGTATTTAATTTTACTGGTAATTATGGAGAAACAATTGTTCAAAATCATAGTGTAAGGATTTTTAGGAATCTTCCAACTATTGGTTATAGTCGATCTGTTCATGAGCAAGTAACAAGAACAGATGGCGAACTAAGAATAAAAAGTTTGGGACTTATCCTCTACCATTCTGGTTACCTAAATAATGTGGTTGGAACAAAGAAAAAAAATGAGCGAAATACAAAGTTAATTGAAAAGCAAATGAGTATAACTGGTCAGAGTGGATTTGACTATTTTAATTTAGGAAATGAATTGCTTTCCCAAGGATTAACGGAAAAAGCGTTAGAATCATATATTAAAGCCTATCAAAAAAAGCCAGACTTTCGATTTAGCTGGGTCTCCTTTTGCTTAATTCAAATTATTAATTGCTTATATGTATTAAAACGTTATCAGGACGCGTTAAATGTCATAGCAGATGCCGAGAATATTTATTTAGAATCTCCTGATTTTAAATGTTTTAAAGCAATTATATATGTTGCTCAGAATCGTTCGGATGATGCAATCATTGAATTGGAATCTTTATTAGACCATACGGATCAATACCAACAAATTGTAACAAGTGTAGATTTTAAGGAATACCGTCCGCATCAAATGCTGGGTAGCATATATAAAGATAAGGGCAACTATGAAAAGGCTGTTTTTCATTTAGTAAAAGCATTAAATCTTAATCAATATTGTTACAGATCCTTATTGAATTTAATGGAAATACTGTTGGAAACCTCTACTGTAGAAGAAGTCTCCGAATTTTTACATCAAAATGGGTTCATTAAGAGCAGTAATGATGTAATAAAATTTATTCGGGTTTTTACTATTCTTGCAGAAACAGAAATCGCCAGAAAATATTTAAAAGAACTTGATCAGGCTTCTGATTTGAGAAAATCTTACGAGATTAAAATAGATCTAATAGAGGGGCATGCCGAAAGTTTAACGTATTTCTTTGAAAAAGAAACTTTTGAAGACCTAAGAGCTATGATAGAAAACGGCGTTATCGATATATATGATCTATTATTAGCCGATATTGCCTATTTAAAAGATAAAAGAATACCAGTCCTTCTATCTAATTTAACAAATGAGGAAAATATCAAAGAATTAATTAATTATGTAGTTTTCGATAATGTTCCAACAAATACGGACATGATAAAAGATGATTTTCTAGCCCTACTAGAGAAAACATTACAGATGAAAAAATATGATCTATTTGAAATGATTGTATCTAAAGCTGATGCATTTAAAAATATTGATCTTTCTATTGGTCACTTATTATTTCGCTTTGATTATCAAAATAAAGCAAAGGAATATTATGAAAAAGTTGATCCGCATCTTTATGATGATAAAACATTTATAAATTTAGTGAAATATTATAAGGAGCAGGGTGATTTCAAACTTGCTTCAGAATGGTTAATTGTTGCTATTAGTTTTGGAAAAACGGATTATCGATTATTTGAAAATGCATTAGAAATGCACTTAGAAGGTAACGAGACTTATTTATGGGATATTGATCAAATATTAACAATAGGGATTCAGCTATATCCAGGAAGTCCAAAGTTATTATACCTTTCTAATAAAATTCATCAGGGTAACAATTCTCAAACTTCTTCGGAATATATAGTTGGATTTTTCTTGGAAACTACTCAACATTATTTTGTGTATGAATCAATTATTGATGAATTAGTAAAGCAAGGGGTTAATTGTCATCTTGTTCTTAACGATAAATATGGGGATACACCAGAAACACAAAATATGTTTAATGACTTATTATCGTTTATTGGGAATATAGATCGTAATGATATAGAAGCTTATACGATTACTGCCATTAAAGATTCCCAGTTTCAGTATGATTGTATGGTGAGCTGTTATTATTCAGCATGGTTAAATGATGTAGCAAAAGTTCATGTAAGAACTCCTTATGGTTTATTGGCAAAAGAGTACTGGAATTACTCCTGGTGGAATGTATTTTACGATAAAATTCTCTGCTATAGTGAATATGATGCCTCGCGTCTAACCATCAAGGATAATTGTGCAGTTGTTGGAGTACCAAAATTTGATAAATGGTTTAGAAAAGAAATTGATAATATGGATCAAGTTAAGCAAAAATTTCAACTAGACGAATCAAAAGAGACAATTATGTATGCTCCAACATATGGTCATCTAAGTTCAATCGATGATTGGTTAGACGAAATAAAATTACTAGAAGAATATTATAATGTCATTATAAAGCTTCATCCTGGTACAGCACACAGAGAGAGTGAGACGAGTAGAAGAAATAAAATCATGAATAACTTTAATAATGTTACAGGTGATCCGAGGGATTTAATTCCTTTATTAGAAATAGTAGATTATGTTATCACTGATACGAGTAGCATGATTTTTGAAGCGATGATAACTCAGCAAAATATACTGTTATTAAATCCGGTAAATAATCCTCCGATTGAAGAGAATACCGGTGAGCACTTTTTAAGAAGTAATGTTATAAACTTAAATATTGGTGAAAATATTCATGAATATTTAATGAACAAGGCCTTATTTGAGGAGCAAGGGAAAAGAATCGCAAAAGAACTACAGTCGGTGTATAACTTGACGGATGGTCATTCAGGAAGTAGAGCAGCACAGGAAATTATTACATTATTGGAAAATCGTAGCACAGAGCCAAACAAGTTTCTCTTGAGTTTACGTCAACGGATTTTTGAAAAATAAATTTGAAAAAGAATGCAACTCGCTTAAAAAGGGTTGCATTCTTTTTTTATAAACCATTGTTAAATTTGTTTATTACTACAATACAATCTTTACAGGAATGTATAAAAATATCAACAACATAAAAAAAGTGATACCCATTGGATACCACTTTTCCATTGAACAATGATGTAATTATATTTTAAATGGATTTCAATACCTCTATAATCGTATGAATATCCGTTTCACTTAAGCTTGGATGAACAGGAATAGAAAGAACCTGGGAGGATAATCTTTCAGCATTCGGTAAGCTGATGCCATTATAACCTAGTTCTTTGTATAAAGGCTGTAAGTGTATTGGTGTTGGGTAATGTACCCCATAACCGATTCCATTCTTTTCAAGCTTGTTTATAACATCGTTTCTCAATTTATTTTTAATTTTGATTGTATATTGATGATAGACATGCTTGTAACCACTGGGGACATATGGTATATCTAACCACTCAATATCTTTAAGTCCTTTATCTAATAGCTTTGCATTTTTAATTCTTTGTGAGGTAAAATGATTAATCTGCCGCAGCTGTCCGAGCCCTATTGCGGCACTAATATTAGTCATTCTATAATTATATCCCAATATAGTATGCACATATCTTTCAGATGAACCATGATTAATAAGTAATTTACCTCTATTGTAAATTTCTTCATCTTTTGTAACAATCATACCACCCTCGCTGGTGGTCATATTTTTAGTAGGGTAAAAACTAAATACCCCAACATCTCCAAAGGTCCCTACTTTTTTGCCATTGATTTCAGCTCCATGTGCTTGAGCACAATCTTCTATTACTTTAAGGTTCAACTCGTTTGCAACCTTCATAATTTCATCCATGTTAGCAGGGAGACCATATAGATGAACAACCAGTATCGCTTTAATATTATTGTTCTCTTTGACCAATTTCCTTATATGCTCCGTACTCATGTTACAAGTATTGGGATCAATATCTGCAAAAACAGGCTTATGGCCACTATATAATATAGAATTACTGCTTGCTATGAACGTGAAAGGAGTAGTAATAATTTGGGAGTTTTCAGGTAGTTCCAGTGCTTCAATTGCAGCGTGCAGACCGGTTGTGCCGGATGATGTAGCAATTGCATAAGGAATTTCAATATAATTGGCAAAATCATCTTCAAACTTCTTAACATATTCACCTGATGCCAAGTTACCACTTTTAAGTACCTCATTAACAAGATCTATTTCGGCATTTGATATTATCGGTTTAGCAATGGGAATCATTTTGTCCCCTCCTGATTTTTTTCGATAGTTATGTCTTTCTTACATGAGGGACATGTAAATAAGCATCCATTAATGTTTAATAGTTTTGTACCACATTGACAAACATAACCAATTAATTTGGCAGGATTTCCAGCCACAAGTCCGAAGTCTGGGACATCTTTTGTTACTACAGAACCCGCGGCTACCATAGCATACATTCCAATTTCATTGCCGCACACAATTGTCGCATTAGCACCAATTGATGCGCCTTCTTTAACAACAGTTTCAGTTATTTTCCAATTTTCATTTGTCGCTCTTGGAAATAGGTCATTTGTAAATACCATATGCGGGCCTAAAAATACTTTATTATGAATGGTAACCCCTTTATAAACAGAGACACCGTTTTGAATTTTACAATGGTCACCTATATGGACTCCTTCATCAATATAGACATCTTTTGAAAGAATACAGTTACTTCCTATAATTGCATTTTCTCTAATTTGAACATTATTCCATATCTTTGTTGCCTTACCAACCTTTGAGTTTGAACTAACCTCTGCAGTTGGATGGCAAAAGTATTCACTAGACATTTTCAGCCTCCATTATGAAGATATTCGTGAAACTATTGATTTGATTGATAAATTTTATCATACATACGAATTTTTAATTAAATATATTTTTACTCTATCCTCATTTAATATGTTGCTAGTTTAGATAGAAACAGGGGTTTTTAAGTTAATATTAATATTCTCCCTAATTTTTTCACAAACTTCTAACGCCTTTAATCCGTCATATGCGCTTACTACAGGGGATTTATTTAATCTCACACAATTAATAAAACTTTTAATCTCATTGAGTAATGGTTCCTCATTTGGGACAAAAACACGGCTTACAACACTTTCTTGCTTGTATGTCGCAGTACTATCCACACTTTCATGCATGTTTGTCCATTGATATATGCTTATTTTTTTATCAATGTAATCTAAATCAATATAAGAATCATCAGTCGTTAAACACAGCTTTCTAATTTTTTCTTGTGTCACTCTGCTAGCTGTTAGATTAGCTATTATACCGTTGTCAAATTGAATCGATGCAACTGCGTAGTCTATTAAATTGTTATGGGAAAAGACCGACTTTCCAAAAGCATTTATTGAAGATATGTCATTAATGCTTTTGTTAAAGAAACTAAGAACAATATCGATATCATGAATCATTAAATCTTGAACCACATCGACATCCGTAATTCTGCCATTGTAGGGACTTAATCTTTTTATGTCTATTCCTATGGTTTTTTGACTATTTTGTAATTTATTTAATTCAACGATAGCTGGGTTAAACCTTTCAATATGTCCTACTTGAACAATTAATTGCTTGGAATCTGAAAGGGACATAATATTAATTGCTTCACTTATTGAAGATGCAATTGGCTTCTCTATCAAAATATGAGTATTTAATTCTAAAGCCCTTTTAGCGATTTCATGATGATAAATCGTTGGAACTGCAATGGAAACAGCGTCACATTCATTTAATAATTCATCCAATTGATCAAAAAATTTTATATTAAATTGTGTTGCTATTGCATTTCCTATAGTCTTATTATTGTCAAAAATCCCAATTAACTTAACTTCATGGCTTAAACTATCGTATATACGAACATGATGCCTTCCCATTGCACCAGTCCCAATTACACCGACTTTTAATTTATTCAATATAAACTTCCTTTCTGAATCCTCTTAAAAGTTTTATTAATAAAATAATATTTTTGATGTTTTATATATACTCTTTATCGGTTTAATTTCGGTTTTTTTTATAAAATTTTATGTATCGAGAAAGTAATAATTATATTGTAAATATAATACCAACTCTCTTGTAATTTTTTACGATTTTAATGACTTAATAAATTATATGAATATTGCTTTTTAAGAACAATTACTTAAACTTCTTAATAAATAGTCGATAGTATAGGGGACGGGATTTTTAGTTTAATTGGTTATGTATATTAAGTGACGTTTAGGTGGCGAAAGTAGATGAAAAATCATGTAATTATTTTAGCTTCAGGTAATGGAGAGAGATTGGGAAACCATATACCTAAACAATTTATTAAAATTTCAGGGAAGACAATCATTGAGCATACGATAGAAGTTTTTGAAAATAATATTAATATTGATGAAATAACGATAGTGGTGAATCCTAACTATAAAACCGTAATGGAGGATATTTTACTAAAAAATCATTATAAGAAGGTTAAAAGGTTACTTAATGGGGGGAAGACAAGAAAGGAAAGTTCTTTCATTGGATTATCGGGAATGAATGACTCCGATAAAGTCTTAATTCACGATGCTGTAAGGCCATTTGTAAGTGAAAGAATTATAAATGACTGCTTTAAAGCTTTAGAAAGATATAATGCAGTTGATGTTGCAATTACAACTGCAGATACAATTATAAAAATTAATGAAGATGAATTAATTGAAGATATTCCAGACCGAAATACATTAAGAAGGGGACAAACACCACAAGCATTTAGAGTAGGAATTATAAAGAAAGCCCATATCATGTCTCAATCAGACGACTTTAATAGTGTTACAGATGACTGCGGGTTAGTAGTAAAATATAATTTAGCGGATGTATTTGTGGTAAACGGAGAGACCAAAAATATCAAGATTACATATAAAGAAGATTTATATTTAGCGGATAGGCTTTTTCAATTAAATTCAAACAAATATTATGGCGATGCTCAACTAAACGGATTAGATAATAAAGTGATTGTCATATTCGGTGGAACTAAGGGAATAGGGGAATCTATTTATCTTGAAGCAAGAAAATATGGAGCTATAGTTTATACATTTTCTCGTGAAAATGGAGTAGATGTAACTAACTATGAGGTTTTAGTTGAAACACTAGAAAGAGTGTTTAGTAAAGAACAGAGGATTGATTATATAGTAAACACTGCTGGTACGTTGAAAATGGGAAAAATTGAATCGCGGGAAATACATGATATTGTTGATGAAATAAATATCAATTATTTAGGAGCCATTAATGTTGTAAAGGTTTCAATACCTTATCTTAGTTTAAGTCAGGGTGGAATCTTATTATTTACTTCAAGTTCCTATACTAGAGGAAGACCTTTGTACTCTATCTATTCTTCGACCAAATCAGCATTAGTTAATTTGGTGCAGGGACTTTCTGAAGAATTTGTACAACAAAATATTAGAATTAATGCAATTAATCCTGAAAGAACAAATACTCCTATGAGAAGGGAGAGTTTTGGATTTGAACCAATAGAAACATTATTAAATTCAGAAAAAGTTGCTCAGGTATCACTTCAAACCTTATTATCTGATTTATCAGGACAGGTAATTGATGTTAGAAAATAATGTTTTAATATGAATTTTATAGTAAGCGAGGCTTTTAAATGCAAAAAAAGATTGCGTGTTATGGTTCATGTATCACAAGGGATAATTTTAATTCAAAACTAAATCACAATTATAAAGAAAGATATCGATGTGTGGTTACATCAGAGCATTCATCGATTATCAGTGTCTTAAGTCCAGAAGTAAAATTTGATAGTGAAAAATTAGATTATACAGTAAGTAAATTTGCTTCTAGGAATAAAGAAATCGCAGAAGCAGATTTAAATAAAACGTTTTTAAGAGATCTTATAGAGAATCAGCCTGATTATTTAATAATGGATATTTTCCTGATATTTTTTTTGGGGTAGTTTTTTCAAATGATAATATTATGACTAATAATCATTGGTACCTTTGTAATACAACATATTATAAGGAACTTCCACAAAAATTTATTCTTAAAATAGAAAATGATACTTCCAATTACCTTAGTGTATGGATGCCAGCTATGGAAAACTTTATGAGGTTTATAAAAAACAATCTACCAAATTGCAATGTCATTATTAATAAAGCTAGGTTTGGAAATAGAGTACTTGAAAATAATACTGTGTCGTATTTGCAACCCTTATCGTTGTATAATGAGATTTGGGATAAAATTGACAATTATGTAATTAATAAATTTCATCTCAAATATATTCAATTAGATCATTCAAAATATTTTCTAACAAAAAATCATACATTAGGATGGAATTTGTTTCATCTGCATTATCATGATAATTATTACCATGATTTTATGGAACAACTAGATATTTTAATAGGGGATTAGAACTCATTTATCGTACTTGATATATGCATAAAGTTCTATTTATCTGTTTTTTTTGAATTGGAAGAATTTTGGGAAATGAGGATTCTTTCAATTTTATTTTTTGGGAGGACTATTAATGAGTACCGTAAGTCTAGTATTAATTGTGAAAAATGAAGAGAAAAAAATTAAAAGATGTATTGAGAGCGCTAAAGAAAGTGTTGATGAGGTAGTAGTAGTAGATACCGGTTCTTCTGATAATACGAAAAAAATTGCAATATCCATGGGAGTTAGTATGTTTGATTACAAATGGAATAATAGCTTTGCTGATGCCAGAAATTATGCTATTTCTAAAGCTACTAGCGACTGGGTTTTTATTTTGGATGCTGATGAATACTTTAGACAAAATTATCGTCAAGAAATTCAAAATCATATCAATAATGGGCAAGCTATTGGTAGAGTAAAAGTTGTAAACACATACGAGCAGGATGGAATTATGCATGAAGCCGTTGTATATAGCCTAAGACTATTTCCGAAAGGAACGAGGTATGAAGGCAGAATTCATGAACAGGTTGTATCAGATTTACCAAGGAAATTAACTAAAATAGAAGTTTTACATGATGGATACTATAAAGTAGATAAAAGTAGTAGAAATATTCCATTGTTACAGGAAGAAATTAAATCAAATCCTAATGATCCCTATTATTTATATCAATTAGGAAAAGCATATCAAAGTAAAGAAAATTATTTGGAAGCAAATAAATATTATCAAAAAAGTTATATGTTGATTAACAGGACGGAGCCTTATGCTCCAAGTTTAATTGTTCAATATATTCATTGCTTATCAAAATCCAGTCAATTTGTAAAAGGGCTCAAAATTATTGAAAAAGAAGAACGGTTCTTATCTTCCTATCCAGATTTCTTTTTTACTAAGGGAATCTTACTAATGAATTATTTTTCTAGTAAACCGAACTCGAATCTAAATGATTTAGAATTGATTGAAAGTTGTTTTCTGCAATGTTTAAAAATAGGTGAAACCAACACTTTAGAAGGTACAGTTGGTATGGGAAGTTTTTTACCAGCCTATAATCTAGGGTTATTATACGAATTATGCGGTTTAAAAGAAAAAGCGGATTATTATTATCAGCAATCAGCAGCACATGGTTTTAAACCGGCTGAAAAACGTTTTTTAAGAAGATAGAATCCTTATATTAGCATAAATAAATTTGTTGATAATCTGTTATTTTAGATTTCAACCAATTTAAGATAAAAATACGCGATTTTTGATTTGAATCAAAAATTGCGTATTTTTTTAACCGTGTTTTCAAGGTTTTTGAACCTCATAAAATATTTGAGTAGTCTTATCGAATAATGACCAACACATAATAAATATCTTATTAATTACATAAAGAGATTCAGGAAAGAAAACTAAACAATTTATATTAACCTTCCGATACTATTAGTAGAAGTTATTAAGGAGAGGAAGAGTTCAAAATGATTGACCGAATTGCTGGAGGACAGATAATCCATACGACAAATTCATCAAATTCGGTTCAAGGTGATACTAACATTGTAAAAGCAGCTGAACCTATATTTTTACAAGAGGAAAAGAGAGAACAATTACAAGAGAATTACCCAAAAGAAAAGCTTCAAAAAGTAATTGAGAGTATGAACCAATTTGTTCAAGCTTCGAACAAACATTTGAAATTTGAATTGCATGATCAATTAAACGAATATTACGTTAAGATTGTTGATGATAAAACACAAGAAGTAATAAAAGAAATTCCTTCGAAAAAGATGCTAGATATTTTTGCGGAAATGGAAAAGCATTTAGGATTATTAGTAGATAAAAAGATTTAAAGGGAGTGACACCTCATGGTACAAAGAATTTTCGGACTTGCAAGTGGAATGGATATTGATTCAATGGTAAAACAGCTGATGACAGCTGAAAAAATTCCATTGGATAAAATGAAACAGCAAAAGCAAGTGCTAGAATGGCAACGTGATGATTATCGTACGATAAATTCTGCCTTTTTAGACTTCCAAACTGCACTATCAAATATGAAATATACAACCCAATATCGTGTTCGAAACGTAACATCATCCAATGATAATTATGTAACAGCTACTGGTTCAAGTGTAGCTTCATTGTCCTCATCAACCATTCAAAGTGTTAGCCAATTAGCAACAGCTGCTACTAAAAAAAATAATGGTACTATTTCTGCTAGTCCATCTAATAAGATTGATGCTACGAAAAGCTTGGAGTCGCAAAATTTTGCTGGCGGTTCAATTACTTGGAAAACAGGGTCTGTAGAGACACAATCTATAACTGCTCAAGGTACTAATACAGCGAAGTTAGACTTAAAAGGCGAGACTCTAAATTTAGATCCAAACTATATGAATATTGAAGTGAATGGAAAAAACTATAAGGTTATTACTTCTGGTACGGCAGCTGATAATGAGGTACTTGTTGATAGTGATGGAAATCTAACATTTAATAGCAATGTGCCTGCTGGCAGCATTATTAAAGTGGATTATACTACTCAAGAAAACATTACACAGCAAACAGTAAATAAAGATGCTACCGAAATACAATTGAATCTTGGAAAATACACATTATCTTCTGTTAAAGTGAACGGAACAGACTACACTTTAGATGGTGATACGTTAAAAGATGCAAGTGGTAATATATTAGGAACCTATGATAGTGCTACTGGTAAAATTACTAATTTAAATACCACATTTACAGAAGATACAACAATTGAAGTTCACTCCACACAAAACTATTCTGCTTTTAATCTAAAGACGTATGGAGCGAATAACCAAGTAAATACTAAAACTTTTTTATTTACAGGTTCTGATAGTTTGAATACTGTGATGAATCAGGTAAATAATTCTAAAGTTGGAGTAACGATGTTTTATGATTCTTTTTCAGATAAAGTGACGTTGACTAGAACGGAAACAGGGGATTTCAATTCAAGTGGTAGTGAAATCATTACAGATGATAGTGATTTCTTAAAAACTATTTTACAATTTGACGATAGTTCTCAAGAAATAGGTGGTACAAATGCTAAATTTACTATCAATGGTCTTGAGACGGAAAGAAACTCCAATACTTTTACAATTAATGGTGTTACTTATACACTCAAGCAGACGTTCAATGTAACAGATCCTAATACTGGGGAAGTGACAAATCCATCGGCGCCCGTGACATTATCTGTAAGTAACGATACTGATAAAGTTTTTAATAATATTAAGGATTTGGTTGATAAATATAATACTTTAATTGATACTGTCAATAAAAAGTTGACAGAGGAAAGAGATCGAGATTATCCTCCATTAACTGATGATCAGAGGGAACAGCTATCCGATACACAACAGGAGCAATGGGATGCAAAAGCGAAAAGTGGTTTATTAAGAGGAGATACGATTTTATCCAGTGCACTTACTCAAATGCGTACATTAATATATCAGCCTGTTCAGAATCCAAATATTTCTTCCAGTTATAATCAATTAGCAACAATAGGTATAACCACTACGGCTAATTTTATGGACGGTGGAAAATTACAAATTAATGAGGATAAGCTCAAAGCTGCTATTGAGGCAGATCCAACTTCGGTAGAAAATTTATTCCGAGGCACAGGGGATACTGTATCGTCAAAAGGAATCGTGCAAAGACTGTATGATAATGTTACCTCTGTTATGAACCAACTTAAAGAAAAGGCTGGTAATAGTTATTCTACCAATAATCAATTTGTGATTGGACGCAGTTTAAATGATCTGAACAACCAGATTAAATCTTTCAATGACCGTTTAACACAGATAGAGAATCGTTATTATAGCCAATTCACGGCAATGGAGCAGGCCATCCAACAATCGAATACTCAAGCAAGCTATATACAGCAAATGTTTGCTAGTTAACAGTAATTGAAAGGAGAGACTACCGATGGCAGTATATAACCCATACCAGGCATACCAAAATAATTCTGTAACAACTGCTGCACCTGGTGAGTTAACCTTAATGTTATATAATGGATGTTTAAAATTTATTAATCTTGCAAAAGCATCGATTGAACAAAAGAACATTCAAGAAAAAAATATAAACATTCAAAAGGCACAAAATATCATCCATGAACTTATGGTTACGTTGAAGATGGAATATGATATTTCTAAAAAAATGATGTCACTTTATGATTACATCAATCGTCGTTTAATAGAATCAAATATAAAAAATGATTCCTCTATTTTAAACGAAGTGGAAGAACTTATTACAGAATTCCGCGACACTTGGAAAGAGGTTATCCAACTAAACCGTCAGCAACAATATAATGGAAAAGGTGGACAAGCATAATGAATGCGGTCGAAGCCTGTTTTGTTCTTACAGATGAGTTAATTACGACATTAAAACAAGTCACTTCGGAACACCGTGATAAGGCAATGGAAAAAATGCAAGAATTGCTTAATAAAAGAGAACAGTTATTGCCTTTAATAAAGCCACCTTTTACCGAGAAGGAAGTGTTAGTGGGAAAACAGCTTATTGAGCAACAAAAAGAGCTTGATAAACTACTACTTAGAATAAAACAAGATATCAAAGAGGATATTAATGGATTATCGAAGAAAAAAACATCCATGAAAAGATATATTAACCCATATGAAAATATGCAAACAGACGGTTTCTTTTACGATAAGCGAAAATAAGTGAATAAAAGTAAAATGAAAAAGTAGCAGCATGTATTTTTCTATTGAAATTTAGTACTTCTCCACACGTAATTTTGGAGGAATCGAATTAAAAAGAAAAGGGTTATTCGAGAGTCCCTTAATCCGGCTTGAGCAACTTGGAAAGAATTGATCAAAGGGAAGTTGAATCCGCCTATAAAACTGATTACCTGGTATCAGGTGATTTTCTCAACACTTACAGAATGCCATACTACTTTTATGCTTGGAGAAATAACCATGACTACAAAAGTTACTAACCGTTTAAAGGAAATAAATAACTTATTCTTTATCGCTTTATTGAATGAGGAAGGAAATATCCTGTCCATTGATACCCCATTTCAATCAGGTGATTTTACCAAATTAGTTGGTCAGCCATTTAGCTCGCTTGTTTCAAGTGAATATAAAGAGCATGTAGATTTAGCTATTGAAAAGGTTTATAGGACTTTAGAATCTCATACCTATACGATTCATTTTCCTGACCAATCGCTTTGGAAAATCGTGAAGTTACCGATCCTAATCAAGGGGGAATATCATGGAATACATGTGGTATGTACCTGCCTTGGGGTGGGGGATGTCGAGTCAAGTCGGTCTATTGACGTTAAACAAGCATTATCAAAAGTAGAAGGTACGTACACTAGTTTGTTAGAAAAGGCATTCTTAGGAGTTTATGTAATTCAAGAGAAACAGTTGGTGTATGTGAATGAATGGGTTACCAATATTCTAGGAGTGACAGAGGACGATTTACTTGGGACTAATTTTCTTAAGTTTATTCGGGAGGATGAACGAAAGCGATTATTCATTCAATTTCAACTTCTAGAAGAGGGAAAAGTACCACTCTTTCAGGAAGAATTCCAAATAAGAGACGCTAGTGGTGAAGTGAAGTACCTGGAATTCCAAGCAATGAAAACTACTATTAATGGGTTGAGGGCTGTCCTTGGAATAATTTTAGATATGACAGAAAAACGAAAAATGAAGGCAGAATTAGAAGCCCTAGCGTATCATGATCCATTAACTAAGCTTCCTAATATGAATTTTGTTCAATATCATCTTTCTCAACGTTTCCGCGAGGTGAAAAATCAAAGCAGCTCTACTTGTTTGATGTTCTTTGATCTCGATAGGTTTAAATTAATCAATGATTCTTACGGTCACCATGTTGGGGATCAGGTCCTATTAGTGACAACAAGAAGATTAAAAGATGCGATAAAAGAGGTTGGGACCGTTATTCGTGCGGGTGCAGATGAATTCATTCTTTATCTGCCCCGTTTAACCCATAGTCAAGCCGAAGCATTAGCCCAACAATTATTAACACGCTTTACGGAACCTTTACAGCTTGAAGAACATGAAATAAGGACAGCAGTAAGTATTGGTATTGCCGTGTCGGAAAAGGGTGAGTCTTTGGAGGAGCTAATAAAAAATGCAAGCGCTGCCCTTCATTTTGCAAAGGAATTCGGCAGAAATCAATTTCGCTTTTATACTTCTGCCTTCAGTGAAATTTCTAATCGCAGGATGCAGTTGGAACAAAGATTAAGAATAGCCTTTGAACAAAATCAATTAGAAATCTTTTATCAACCAAAATTAGATTTATATACAAAGCAGATAACCGGTATGGAGGCTTTAGCTAGATGGAATGACCCTGTGCTTGGCAGTGTTTCACCAGCAGAATTTATTCCTATTGCAGAGGAAACAGGTTTAATTGTTCCAATTGGTAAATGGGTGTTGGAAACAGCCTGCAGACAAAATAAAGAATGGCAGCAAAAAGGGTATTCACCAATGCAAGTGTGTGTGAATATATCTGGAAAACAATTTTTGCAAAATGATTTTGTACCTATGATTGAGCGAATATTGGAAGAATGTCAATTATCCTCTGAGTATTTGAATCTAGAAATTACAGAGGGAATAGCCCTTTACAATATCGATGAAGCAATAGATAAATTAAAGATGTTAAAGAAGTTTTGGATTAGTATTTCTTTAGATGATTTTGGTACAGGTTATTCTTCTTTAAGGTATATTAAATCATTACCGATTGATTTTCTTAAGATTGATCGTTCGTTTATTCAAGGAATTCTAGCTAACCATATAGATGCGGAAATTATTCGTTCGATTATTTCACTATCTCATACACTAGGATTTAAAGTAGTAGCAGAAGGTGTTGAAGAGGAGAATCAGCTCAAAATATTAAAGGAAATGAGCTGTGATGAAATACAAGGATATTATTTTGCCAAACCAATGTCGAAGCATGAATTTGAAAAATTTCTAATCGAACATGGAGAACTATTGAATAATCATTAATTCGCTGAAGATCTCTAATTGGGAGATCTTTTCTTTTTGTAATATATATACAATTTTATACATTTACTTTATAATTACATTAATTGTAAAAGACTTTTTATGCAGCTGGAGGAATACATATGCCTATCTACAATGTAATGGAAGAAATCGTGAAAAATGTTCTAGATGAGAATATCGAACAGCTGCACTTATCATGCACCTGTAAAAGATGCAGAAATGATATATTAGCGATTTCTCTTAATAAATTGCCTCCACATTATATTGTAAATAAGGACAGCAGTCCTTATATTCGCGCAGCATATACAGCGGATCGGCAGGGTGCCACTAATATTCTGAGTACAGTCATACAAGCAGCTGAAATAGTAGCAAAAAATAAAAGATGCGGTAATTAAGTAAATGATTGAAACAAGAGTAGATTCTCTTGTTTTTTTATTTTTTGTCGAATTTTGTATTATTTTATTTAGTGAATTATTTATGAAAATTGTCGAAATATGTCCTGTATTAGAGTAATATACTAAAGTGTGTTAAAATAATTGAATTTTGCAAGGGACCTTATTAAAACAAAAAGACATAGTTAGATTTGTTTTTAAGGCCGTTTCAATTTACCCTAATTGAAATGGTTTTTTATTTTGCGAAAATTGTAATGGAATTGATAAATCATTTATTAAAAAAGGGCGTGGCCACCATGATTTTATTTGATCAGGAAATTAGCGATGATTTTCCCTCATTTTACTCAAAAGTTCGATTAAGCGACAACCAAATAAAATCCTTATTACAGAAGTATCTGGAGTTCGATACTGTAATTTCAATCAAGGTTACTATAGAGGAAACGATAAGGCTAACAGGAATGGAGGCCATTACGTTAATTATGTGTCAATTAAAGAGAAATAAAGTAATTGAATTAATCCATCATTTATATTTAATTGATAAAAGAAATTCAGACACCATTGAATATTTAAAGTTTATTATACTTGGAATTATTTTAAATCATAAATATTAATTTCATTAGTTCAATATCCTCTCATTGGGGATATTTTTTATGTAATGAATAAATTTCCAAGCAGGTCAAACTCTACCCCATGTCAAATATATATATTTTGGCAAGTATTTGGATATGGGAGGAAAGATTCATGGAACATTCAGTAGAAAAACAATTTACAACGGAAATCTTAAATAAAATATTAGCAACTTATCAATTAGATTCTAATGTGAAGAAGCTAGGAGATTTTGAGAATTATGCGTTTGAGGTATATCAAAATGGAGTGGCTAAAATTTTAAGGATCACCCATAGTTCGCATCGTTCACAAAAAGAGTTGGAATCGGAGCTCGATTGGATTCAATATTTACATAGTCATGGAATTAGCATTCCAGCAGTATTTATATCACCGAATGGAAAAACAGTGGAAGCATTTGAGGCAGAGGATTCCTTTTTTTATGCAAGTTTGTTTGAAAAAGCACCGGGTAAACCGGTTAAGGTAGAGGATTTTGATGAAAAGCTTTTCCGTATTTGGGGGAAAGTCACAGGTAAAATGCATCGTGTTACAAAGGAATATCGACCAGGGGCGAATATTCAGCCTCGTTCTCATTGGAATGGTAATGACTTATTGGAATTGGAGTACTATTATCCGAAAGAGGATAAAGAGGCTTTGGCTGCTGCACTTAAAGTGATACAAGAAATTGAAAAATTACCTATAACCCAAGAATCTTACGGGCTGCTTCACACAGATATCCACAGTGGAAATTTTTTCTATGATGGAGAAACCATTCACGTATTCGATTTTGATGATTCCTGCTATCATTATTTTGCAGTTGATATTGCAATTCCGTTGTATTATTCGACCATTAGCAAGCATTATTTTGGAACCAAATTGGAACGGAATGAATTTGCAAAAGAATTTTTAAAGGCTTTTTTGGAAGGGTATCGTGAGGAAAATGAACTTTCCCAAGAATGCTTAGAAACGATTCCGTTGTTTTTAAAGCAAAGGGATATTGAACTATATGCAGTTTTTAGTAAAAAGGTGCCGATGGAAGAAAGGAATGCAAGGCTCCAGCATTGGATTCAGGAAATCAAAGCTCGCATTGAAAGAAATGAAGCTGTGGTAGATCTTGATTTTGTTATTAATTTAAAATGATCTATCATTATAAATTATAAGAATAAAGAGGCTTAAAAAAAGCCTCTTTTACACAATTCTTACCAAAATACTCCTGGATATCCAAATCCATAACCAGGATAGCCCCAGCCACCATATAATCCAGGACCTAATAAGGCACCCGCAGCTAATCCTCCTGCAAGGCCGCCTAAGAATGGCGCTCCGAACCCAAAGCCGAATGGTCTTCCGAATCCCCAAGGTCTCCCCCAACCAAAGCCAGGTCTCCCCCAGCCAAACCCGGGTCTGCCCCAAATTCTTTCATCTTGTACTGGTACACCATATCCATGTTGAAAATCAGGATGCATTCTTTTTCCTCCTCAAAATTTATATTTTTATTAAACATTTTCACTAAAGGATATGTTAAAGAGGCATAAGCTGTTTGGGTATATGCCTTAATATTGGAAATTATTTTAGGACATTGTCCTAGTGAAAAAGTGACATTTCGACAAATTTTAATATTTCCCGAGAAATTCGACAAAAATCTTTTTAGGTTTAAGCAGGAATATAGACGTGTATAATAGAAATATATAGTCATAGCATTAAAAAAAGGTAATGTGTTTTCTAAAGTCTCGGCAAGACAAGCCCAGATTTCATGAAGACGCAGCCAAATTAGGAGGAGTCCATATGATGAACTACAACATTCGTGGCGAAAACATTGAGGTAACTCCAGCAATAAGGGAATATGTTGAAAAGAAAGTAAGTAAATTAGAACGTTATTTTAATGAGGTGCCTGATACCAATGTTCATGTGAATTTAAAGGTATATCAAGGCAAATCTTCTAAGGTAGAAGTCACCATCCCGCTTCCACAGCTTGTATTAAGAGCTGAAGAAGTGAATGAGGACATGTATGCTGCTATTGACTTAATAACTGATAAATTGGAAAGACAAATCCGTAAACATAAAACAAAAGTAAACCGAAAACTCCGTGAAAATGGCAACCAAAGAGAGTTCTTTGCATCCAATGTTGCCACTAGTGTTCAAGTAGATGAGGATGAAAATGACTTAGAGGTTGTCCGAACTAAGCAATTTGATTTAAAACCGATGGATAGTGAAGAAGCTGTACTGCAAATGAACCTTCTCGGGCATAATTTCTTTGTCTACACAGACTCTGAAACAAATCAAACCAATATTGTCTACCGTCGAAAAGATGGCAAATACGGTTTAATTGAAACAAAATAGGTAGAAAAAAATCCGTGACCAAGTGGTTGCGGATTTTTTTGATATAAGACGCACGTATTTGTACTGCTATAGTTTGGTCAAGTTACTGTATAATAGTAAAAAAAAATCATACATGGGGTGTGTACATGAAAATAGATGATATCGATCGTAAAATATTACAGCTTTTAACAGAGAATGGGCGTTTATCGTATGCGGATATCGGTAAGCAATTAAATTTATCCCGGGTAGCAGTACGTGAGCGTGTCCATCAGCTAATGAATCATGGTGTAATTGAAAAATTTTCAGTTGTCATTAATTCGGAGAAAATAGGAAAACAAGTTTCCGCTTTTTTCGAAGTGGATTGTGAACCTGCTTATTTAGTGGAGGTTGCTCAAAAATTAGCGGACAATCCAAGTGTTGCAAGCTGTTATCAAATGACTGGTCCAAGTACTTTACATATGCATGTGCTGGTGGATGACTTCACAAGCCTTGAACACTTCATTAACAATGAACTTTATAATTTAGAAGGTATCACAAGGGTGGAGAGTAATATTTTATTGCGGAGATTTAAGAGTAGGAATGGATTGAAGCTTTAGTACGATTTGATCATTGAGTAGGACTAATTACCTAATTTGGTCCGTTGACAGTCTTTTTCGGTCCGATTGGAAGAAAAGTCGGTCCGTTCTAAAGCAGTTTCGGTCCATTCGCGAGAAAAATCGGTCCGATCACAGTCATTTGCATAAATCCTCGTGCGGTTTCGTGCAGATCCCCATTTTCGTGAAAGATTAAGAATTTTGTAGAAAAATAGTAGTCATAAAGATGAAAATTTACTATAATCATAGATAGAGATTACGTTTGTTAAAGAAAATAATAATTTTGCTTTACAATTGAACACAAAAAGGGGAGTGTAGAACGTGAATCTTGATCACTTATACCAGCCGTATCCATCTACAAGAAATACTGTCTTTGCAAAAAATGGGATGGTTGCCACCTCACAACCGCTAGCTGCCCATGCAGGACTTGAGATTCTTCGCAAAGGCGGAAATGCCATTGATGCAGCGATTGCTACTGCAGCCGCCTTAACAGTTGTGGAACCTACGTCCAATGGAATTGGGTCTGATTGTTTTGCACTAGTATGGACAGAAGGAAAGCTTCATGGATTAAATGCCAGCGGGCCTTCGCCAAAATCGATTTCGATTGAAGCTCTCCGTGAACGCGGATATGAAAAAATGCCTGTTCATGGTGTGGTGCCTGTCACTGTGCCTGGTACTCCATCCGGGTGGGCGGAGCTTTCGAAGAAGTTTGGTCGGTTGTCGCTAAAAGAAGTACTCGAACCTGCAATTCGTTATGCCGAGGAAGGATATCCTTTAACGCCAATTCTCGGAAAGTATTGGAAGTCCGCATACCGAAATTATAAACAAAATATGACTGGAGAAGAGTTTCAATCGTGGTTTGAAACATTTGCACCTGATGGGAGGGCTCCGGAAATCGGTGAAATTTGGCGCTCTCCCGGTCATGCGAGTACACTAAGGGAAATTGCAGAAACAAATGCGGAAAGCTTTTATCGTGGTCCATTAGCAGAAAAAATTGCAAATTACGTGCAAAAATATAATGGATATTTATCGAAAGAGGATTTAGAAGCGTATCATGCTGAATGGGTAGAACCGATTTCTACCAATTATCGTGGCTACAATGTTTGGGAAATTCCGCCAAATGGGCAAGGATTAGTTGCACTCATGGCTCTAAACATTGCCAGTGGATTTGAATTTACGGAAAAAGAAACGGTAGATACTTATCATAAACAAATTGAAGCAATGAAGCTTGCATTTACGGATGGGAAAGCGCATATTTCGGATATCCAACATATGCGAGTGGAAGTGGATCATCTTTTATCTGAGGAGTATGCTGCAGAGCGGCGCGCATTAATTGGGGAGGAAGCAATCACTCCTCAGCCTTACACTCCACCAAGCGGAGGAACAGTTTATTTAGCGGCTGCAGATGGGGAAGGCAATATGGTGTCATTCATCCAAAGTAATTACATGGGATTTGGATCCGGTATTGTGGTGCCAGGCACCGGAATAGCTTTACAAAATCGTGGAGCAGATTTTTCATTAGACCCAGAACATCCCAATGCATTAAAGCCTGGTAAGAAGACTTACCATACTATCATTCCCGGATTTTTAACGAAAGGTAAGGAAGCTGTCGGGCCATTTGGGGTAATGGGGGGATATATGCAGCCACAAGGACATTTCCAAGTCATTATGAATACGATTGATTTTCATTTGAATCCGCAGGCGGCACTTGATGCACCGCGCTGGCAGTGGATAGAGGGAAAGAAAATTCAAGTGGAATGTCATTTTCCAAATCATATCGCACAGGCATTAGTGCGAAAAGGTCATCAAATTCAAATTGCAACCGATGGAGGAGGCTTTGGCCGTGGGCAAGTGATTTGGCGCGACCCTGTAACAGGTGTTTTAATGGGTGGAACCGAATCGAGAACAGATGGTTCCATTGCGGTATATTAGATTTTTTAAATTTAAAAAGTAAAAATGATTGACCTTGCTCTCCATAGGGTTAAGGTCGGTCATCACGTAAAATATAGTTGAATCGTTTTTGGAATGGAGTCTCAAACTAAAACAACAGTGAAAGAGACAAAAAAAGGAATGTGATAATGTGAAATCTTGGGATATATTTGTTGCCTTTTTCCGGTCAGGAATGCTTGGGTATGGCGGAGGACTATCGGCAATCCCCCTTATGAAAAGAGAAGTAGTGGAAACGTATAAGTGGATGGATGATGATGAGTTCTCCGACATCTTGGCATTGGCGAACACTCTTCCAGGCCCTATCAATACGAAAATGTCAGGTTATATTGGCTGGCGAGTTGGTGGCTTTTGGGGAATGTTAAGCGCACTAGTAGGAACCGTACTGCCTACCGTTGTATTATTGATTATTTTTTTAACCGTATTAAATGCTTACAAAGATAAGCCTTGGGTAAATGGAATGTCCAAAGCGGTAATTCCAATTGCCGGAGTCATGTTAGGTGTCTTGACATGGGATTTTATCAAAAAATCGAAAAGTACCATGGGATGGACTGCAACAATTATTCTTCTTATTATCAGTATTGTGGTGATGCAAGTATTAGGTATTCATCCCGCTATTTTAATAATTGGTCTGCTTGGTTCCGCACTCCTTACTAAAAATAAGAAGGAAGAAAAGCAGGTGAAGGCATCATGATATACTGGCAGATTTTCTTAGCGAATTTTATGGCGAACCTTCTAGGATATGGAGGTGGACCTGCAACGATTCCTCTTCTGGAAAATGAGGTAGTAGATCGTTACGGCTGGTTTTCGGTTCATGAATTTAGTGAGATAGTGGCACTTGGAAATGCTTTGCCTGGACCGATTGCAACGAAGATGGCTGGGTATATCGGCTATGCACAGGGCGGGGTGCTAGGTGCTATCATAGCATTATTCGCATGTGTTGCCCCTTCTCTAATCTTAATCATTGCACTCCTCGGAATTCTAATGAAATTCAAAGACACAAATAAAGTTAAAAACATGACGAAGCTGGTACGTCCGGCTATTGCAGTTTTATTAGGAGTTATGACAATTGACTTTTTTACAACCTCCTATAAAGGTGTTGGAATAGTTCAAACAGCGATTATCGGAATTGTAAGTTTATTATTGTTAGAAAAATGGAAGGTTAGCCCCGTATATGTGATTGGTGGAGCGTTAGTATATGGAGCAATTTTCTTAGGAAATTAATTTTTAAAGGCAAGTGCTGATGATGGAGCACTTGCTTTTTTATATGCGTCAGTATGCGAGCTCCTAAGCGGATCCTGAGTCCGTTATTTAGAAATAAATACTCAATATCACCGCAATCTTCACTAATAACGTACGTTTGTAAATATAGAAAAATAGCCCATTTCGGTACAGAAACACAACAAGGGTTCTTATATCCACTTAAAATTACCATAAAAACTTCCTTTTCCCCGCAATCCACTTCACCTCTTTGGTTGTCACTTCATAGGTTAAAATGTTAAAATTTAATAAGTAGTATAATTGGCATGTCGTGTGAGAGGATTTTTTTGAATCCGTACAGAATGTATATAAATGGTTATAGACTACATTTCGGGTCATCTTTTCTTATAATGGCCGGTCAAACCTGTCCACATTAGAGATGTTTATTCGGTTGTCGCCTTCAGGAGTGACAAATTGGTGCTTTAAGAGACGGCCTTAATAAATACCTCTCACAGTTGATGATAAAGGAGCGTTATGGATGGTTGCATTTTTAGAAAAGGTTTTTGATGCAAATAAACGCGAAATTAAGCGTCTAGATAAGTTAGCAAATCAAATTGAGCAATTAGCCTCTGATATGGAGAAGTTATCTGATGATCAGCTTCGTGAAAAGACGGAGGAATTTAAAGAACGCTATCAAAAAGGTGAAACTTTAGATGATTTATTAGTGGAAGCATTTGCAGTTGTTCGAGAAGGGGCACGCCGTGTGCTTGGGCTGTACCCATATCATGTTCAGCTGATGGGTGGTATTTCCCTACATGAAGGGAACATCTCTGAAATGAAAACAGGTGAAGGTAAAACGTTAACAGCAACGATGCCTGTTTATTTGAATGCTCTATCCGGTAAAGGTGTACACGTCGTAACAGTCAATGAATATTTGGCTACCCGTGACGCAACGGAAATGGGTCAGCTATATAACTTTTTAGGATTAACTGTAGGGTTGAATCTCAACAGTATGTCCAGTGAAGAAAAACAAGAGGCATATGCGGCGGATATTACGTATGGAACAAATAATGAATTTGGTTTCGACTATCTTCGTGACAATATGGTTTTATATAGAGAGCAGAGGGTACAAAGACCACTTCATTTTGCGATTATTGATGAGGTTGACTCCATCTTAATTGACGAGGCTCGTACACCATTAATCATTTCCGGACAGGCACAAAAGTCAACCAATCTTTATATTCAAGCTAATGCATTCGTTCGTACATTGAAAAAAGAAGAAGATTATACTTATGATGAAAAAACTAAAAGTGTTCAGTTAACAGAGGAAGGAATCAGTAAGGCAGAGCGTTCTTTTGGAATTGAAAACTTGTTTGATATTAATCATGTAACATTGAACCATCATATCAATCAGGCTTTAAAAGCAAATGTATCGATGCATATCGATGTGGATTATGTGGTGCAAGACGGAGAAATTGTTATCGTTGACCAATTTACTGGTCGTTTAATGAAGGGCCGCCGTTTCAGTGATGGATTGCATCAAGCGATTGAAGCAAAAGAAGCGGTAGAAATTCAAAATGAAAGTATGACCATGGCGACAATTACGTTCCAGAACTATTTCCGTATGTATGAAAAGCTTGCCGGGATGACGGGTACAGCGAAAACGGAAGAAGAGGAATTCCGTAATATTTATAATATGAGGGTTATTGTTATTCCGACAAACAAACCTATTGCCCGTGATGACCGTCCAGATTTAATTTACGCTACTATGGATGGTAAATTCCGTGCAGTGGTGGAAGATATTGCAGCCCGTCATAAAAAGGGGCAGCCAGTCCTCGTTGGTACCGTGGCAATTGAAACATCGGAATTAATTTCTCAATATTTATCGAAAAAAGGCATTCGACATAACGTCTTGAATGCGAAAAATCATGAACGTGAAGCTGAAATTATTGCTCTTGCAGGTGAAAAAGGTTCCGTAACTATTGCAACGAACATGGCGGGGCGTGGTACTGATATCAAGCTTGGAGAAGGTGTCGTAGAACTTGGCGGTCTTGCTGTTATTGGTACTGAGCGTCATGAATCTCGCCGTATCGATAATCAGCTCCGCGGACGTTCAGGACGTCAAGGGGATCCTGGTATTACACAATTTTATCTATCTATGGAAGATGAATTGATGCGCCGTTTCGGTTCTGATAATATGAAGAATATGATGCAGAGACTAGGAATGGATGACTCACAGCCTATCCAAAGTAAGATGGTATCTAGAGCGGTTGAATCTGCACAAAAACGTGTGGAAGGTAATAACTTTGATGCACGTAAGCAGCTATTGCAATATGATGATGTGCTTCGCCAACAACGTGAGATTATTTACAATCAACGTAATGAAGTTATCGATTCCGAAAATCTTCGTGATATTGTAGAAAATATGATCAAAAGAGTAATTGAACGTGCAGTTGACATTCATACACCTAGGAACGAAGATGAAGAAAATTGGAATCTGCAAGGACTTGTAGATTTTGTACACGGTAATCTTTTACAAGAAGGTGCTGTATCTGCGAACGATTTCCTTGGCAAAGAGCCAGAGGAAATGGTGGATCTTATCTTTGAAAAAGTGAAAAAGGATTATGATCAAAAAGAGGAATCACTAGGCTCTGAACAAATGCGCGAATTTGAAAAGGTTGTTCTTCTTCGAGCTGTGGATACGAAATGGATTGATCATATTGATGCAATGGAGCATTTGCGCCAAGGTATTCATTTACGTGCTTACGGACAAGTCGATCCGCTTCGTGAATATCAAAGTGAAGGTTTTGCTATGTTTGAATCAATGGTTATGGCCATTGAAGAGGATGCGGCTAAATATATCATGAAGGCGGAAATTCGTAACAACCTACAACGTGAAGAGGTAGCGAAAGGCCAAGCGGTTAATCCAAAGGAAGATGGTGAAACTGTTAAGAAAAAGCCTGTTAGAAAGAAACAGGATATCGGCCGAAATGCTCTTTGCCCATGCGGAAGCGGGAAAAAATATAAGCAATGTCATGGGAAAAATCTTTAATATTTTACACTGAATTATTTCGGAATCGTCTCTCCAGACTAACCAAGGCGATTCCGATTTCTTGTCACATAGAAGTTACTTTAAAATAAAGGACTACATCGGCTAGCGGATTACTCGTCTCTTCTTGCGGGTAAACATCAGCTCGCGAACGGATACCATAATTCGTACGCCGATTATCGAGGCGTTTACGTATTTGAAATCAACATGAGGTGAAATGATATGGAATTATTTGAAATTAGATCGGAACTTGAAAAAACAGCTAAGAAATTAGCGGATTTTAGGGGGTCTCTTTGACCTCGAAAACAAAGAAGCCCGCATTGCAGAATTAGATGAAATTATGCTCGAACCAAATTTTTGGAACGATCAACAAGGTGCTCAAAAGGTCATAAACGAAGCAAATGGCTTAAAAGATTTAGTGAATGAGTATAAGGAACTGGTAGATACACAAGAGAATCTTGAGCTAACTCATGACCTAGTAAAAGAAGAAGAGGATTCGGAATTGCATGCTGAGCTGGAATCGGAACTTCACGAACTTGTTACTCGTTTAAATGAGTTTGAATTACAGCTTTTATTAAGCGAGCCTTATGATAAAAACAATGCAATCCTAGAACTTCATCCAGGTGCCGGCGGAACCGAGTCTCAGGACTGGGGTTCTATGCTGCTTAGAATGTATACACGCTGGGGTGAAAAGAAAGGCTTCAAAGTAGAAACTCTTGATTATCTAGCAGGTGATGAAGCAGGAATTAAAAGTGTCACATTGTTAATTAAGGGCCATAATGCATACGGATATTTAAAAGCGGAAAAAGGCGTTCATCGTTTAGTCCGTATTTCTCCTTTTGACTCATCAGGCCGCCGTCATACTTCCTTTGTTTCCTGTGAAGTAATGCCGGAATTTGATGACGATATCGAAATTGATATTCGAACAGAGGATCTTCGAATCGACACGTATCGATCCAGTGGAGCCGGTGGTCAGCACATTAATACAACCGACTCTGCGGTGAGGATTACACATATTCCAACCGGTGTCGTTGTGTCCTGTCAGTCAGAGCGTTCCCAAATTAAGAACCGCGAAACCGCAATGAGTATGTTAAAAGCAAAACTGTATCAACGCGAAATTGAAGAAAAAGAAAAGCAATTAGCAGAAATTCGCGGGGAACAAAAGGAAATCGGCTGGGGAAGTCAAATTCGTTCCTACGTTTTCCACCCATACTCCATGGTGAAAGATCACCGCACCAATACAGAAAGCGGGAAAGTTCAAGCCGTCATGGATGGAGATATTGATCCATTTATCAACGCTTATCTACGTTTTCGACTTTCCTAAGAATAAAACACTTATGCCAAGGAACAATAGGCATGAGTGTTTTTTGTTTAAATAAAAACTATGTCTATGTAGACACCTCTATCACCCCCATGCTATACTCTCTGTCGGAAAGTCTATCACAACATAGAAGGGGATAATACATGAAGAAATCAAGAGGGGAAATAAAAGAAAATAAAGTTCAAACAAAAATATTGGAATACATATACATATTGATTGGATCAGCGATTATAGCTATTTCCTTTAATGTTTTTTTACTCCCCAATGAAGTTGCATCCGGCGGAGTAAGCGGCATCAGTACGATTTTACACGGGGTATTTGGTTGGAAGCCTGCCTATGTTCAATGGGCGTTTAACATTCCGTTATTTATTGCAGGCATTATCTTTTTAGGTTTTCAATTTGGGGTGAAAACGCTTGTTGGTACTATTTTTTTACCTTTTGTTGTCTTTTTAACAGAACATATGGAGCCTTGGACCAAAGATCCACTATTAGGTGCTATATTTGGTGGGGTTGGGGTTGGTCTTGGACTAGGTATTGTTTTTAGGGGAAAAGCCTCTACAGGAGGCACTGACTTGGCAGCCCAAATTATTCATAAATTTTCAGGTTTGACACTTGGGACATGTGTTGTCATCATTGATGGACTTGTCGTGTTATCCGCAGCATTCGTGTTTGATATCGAAAAAGCATTGTATGCACTGATTGGGCTATTTGTTACTAGTAAAACGATTGATCTTGTACAGATTGGCATTAGCCGTTCCAAAACAGCTTTAATTATTACGGATAAACAACAAGAAATTCGTGAAGGTATTTTGAATAAAATTGACCGTGGTGTGACAAAACTATCAGCATATGGGGGATTTACGGAAAGTGAAAAACCCGTACTCATGTGTGTAGTAGATCAGACAGAGTTCATAAAGTTGAAACAATTGGTGAAAAGTCTTGATCCAACTGCATTTGTCGTTGTTATGGATGCATTTGAGGTACTTGGGGAAGGTTTCAAAAAAAACTAGTCTTGTTATACTGGAAATGCAAGAAGCATTTTCCATTCCTAAGGAGGAAAAAAGGATGAAAAGAAAAGTAATCGGAGTAGTAATGATTGTTATGCTTGCGTTTGCAATGGTTGCTTGTTCAAGCAAAACGAAGGATACAGGTAAACCAAGCGACAATACGAACAAAACTACTACAACTGCAAATGCCGGTGATGCGCAAAAGCTTTTTAATGCAAAATGCTCTTCATGCCATGGCAAAGATTTAGCCGGTAATGTTGGTCCAAAGTTGCAAAAAGTAGGGTCTAAATATAGTAAAGATGAAATTTTAAACATCATTAAAAAAGGTAAAGGTAACGGAGCAATGCCAGCCGGTTTATACAGCGGTAAAGACGCTGAAACCATTGCGGATTGGTTAGCAAGCAAAAAATAATTTCGTAAAGACTTGATGTTTATCATCAGGTCTTTTTTATAGTTATAAGAAGAACTCGGAGTTCGAGTAAATCTTTAGACCTGAAGTGAGTCGTTAGACCTATATTCCCAATCCATTGAAAGGTATTATTTGGGCCGTTTCTACCAGGTTTTGGGCTTTTCGACAATGATTTCGGTCTGTCGATTCCGAATAATTATTACTTCTATGCTTTAATTACACTTCATCTATATCCAAAAGCAATCATATACGGCAAAGAACAAACTTCAAAACTATATAATTACAAGTAAATTCCAAGGTTTGAAATAAAAATGTAATATGCTTACTGGTATTGGGATGTTATAATAATTCTGTGATTCATTTCGATGAATTACGATGTTTTTTGCTATTTTTTGATAGAGGTTTAAAATTTGACGAAAATAGTTAATCACTGAATACAGATTTTTTCTGCAACTTAGAAAGAAGATTACAGTAAAGATAGGTGATTAGATGATAGAAATGCAAAATGTTTATAAAAAGTATCCAAATGGAGTTATTGCAGCCAATGGCCTGAACGTGCATATAAAACAAGGAGAATTCGTCTATGTCGTTGGTCCTAGTGGTGCAGGAAAGTCAACTTTTATTAAGATGATATACCGTGAGGAAAAAGCAACAGACGGCTCCATTATGGTAAATGGTATTAATCTTTCTAAACTGAAAAATAGTAAAATCCCATATTTTCGCAGACAGATAGGTGTTGTGTTTCAAGATTTTAAGTTGCTGCCAACACTTACTGTTTTTGAAAATGTAGCCTTTGCGTTGGAAGTAATTGAAGAACCTCCAAAATCAATCAAAAAACGTGTGATGGACGTTCTGAATCTTGTTGGTTTAAAACATAAAGCACGAATGCTTCCAACCGAGCTTTCCGGGGGCGAGCAGCAGCGGGTTTCGATTGCGCGTTCCATCGTTAATCGACCACGTGTAATGATTGCAGACGAGCCTACAGGAAATCTTGATCCGGAAACATCTTGGGATATTATGAGGATATTTGAAGAAATTAATGAGCGTGGAACGACTGTTGTGATGGCAACTCATAACCGCGATATTGTCAATACGATTAGACATCGTGTTATTGCAATCGAAGGTGGAAAAATCGTTCGCGACGAAAGTCGGGGGGAATACGGATATGAAAGCTAGAACATTTCAGCGTCATCTCCGTGAGAGTCTGAAGAGCCTTGGTCGTAACGGCTGGATGATGTTTGCGTCAGCAAGTGCAGTTACCATTACCTTATTACTAGTAGGCGTTTTCTTCGTTATTATGATGAATATGAACAAGGTGGCATCAGATATTGAAAATGACGTTGAGATTCGGGTCCATATAGATTTAACTGCTACTAAGCAGGATCAAACCAATATGCATAACCAAATTCAAAATATCCCAGAAGTAAAGTCCATTACTTTTTCATCGAAAGAGGAAGAGTTACAGGACTTGATTAAGAAAATGGGGAAGGACTTCGAATTATTCAAACAAGACAATCCTTTATATGACGTATTTGTCGTAAAAACGAAGAACCCAACGGATACTCCGAAAGTAGCCAAACAGATAGAAAAAATGGATCATGTAGAATCGGCTATTTACGGTAAAGGTAAAGTAGAAAAATTATTTAATGTGTTGAAGATAAGTAGAAATGTAGGGTTAGTTTTAGTAGTGGGCTTGCTATTTACAGCGATGTTCTTAATTTCTAACACTATTAAAATCACGATTTTTGCCAGAAGAAAAGAAATTGAGATTATGAAATTAGTAGGAGCAACAAATTGGTTTATCCGCTGGCCGTTAGTCATGGAAGGAATTTGGCTTGGAATACTAGGCTCGATTTTACCAATTTTAATTGTTTCTGTCGGCTACTACTATGCACATAAAATAATTGCTCCGCGATTGATGGGCCAATTCATTCAAATCTTGAACTTCAGCCCATTTATATTTGAAGTGAGTGCACTGCTATTAGTGATTGGAATTTTTATTGGTATATGGGGAAGTGCGATGTCCATACGCCGTTTCTTAAAAGTGTAATGAAGGAAACTAAAAATAATAAATAACATATTTCAAGTAAGACAGTCATCATGAACGGAGAGTACAAAAAAAGAGTAGGTACTTTTCGTTCCTGATTATATACATATAGCTTGGAAAGAGTGAGAGGGGTTAAGTCATTGAAAAAACGTTCATTGTTTTCTATTGTGCTAGTATTGCCTTTAGTTTTTACCTATCATTCAAACGCATTTGCTTCTAAGCTTAATGACCTTCAAAATCAAAAAAAGCAAGTAGAAGAGAAGAGTTCTAGCGTTAATTCGAGTATAGATAAAAAAGATGCACAAATATCGGATATCAGCGGAAAACAGGTTGATTTAGCAACACAAATGAGACAAATAGAATCGCAGATTGCCAGTACAGATAAAAAGATTGGCGAAAAGCAAACTCAAATAAATGACACACAAAAGCAAATTACGACTTTACAAAACAGTATCGCGGAATTAACGAAGCGAATCCAAGAACGTGATCAGTTGTTAAAACAACGAGCACGCGCTATGCAGACGAATGGCGGCTCGGTGAACTATCTAGATGTAATTTTAGATGCAGAAAGTATTAGTGATCTCATTGACCGCTTATCAGCAGTTACCACACTTGTAAGCGCAGATAAAGAAATAATGGATCAACAAAAGAAAGATCAAGATGTTCTTGTTCAACAGAAGGCTGAAGTAGAGAAAAAATTAAAAGATCTTCGTGGCATGGTCAATGAACTACAAAGCTTAAAGAGTAACTTAAATCAGCAACAAGCAAAAAAAGCAGAGATTCTTAAACAATTGGGAGAGAAGAAAACACAGCTAGAATCACAAAAAATGTCTCTTCAAGAAGAAAAAGAAAACTTAGCGGCTCAAAAGAGTGCAATTGCGAAAGCGATAAAACTTGAAAAGGATAGAATTGCCCGTGAAGCAGCGGAAAAAGCAGCAGCCGAGAGGGCAGCAAAACAACGTTCTCAAAGCAGCGGAAGCAGTAGTAATTCTAGTAGCAGTGGTAACACTAGTAGCGGTGGTAGTTCCACTAGCTCTGGCGGTGGAGGATCTGCCAGTGGGTCAGCTAGTACTCCATCCGTAACTTCAGGAACTTTTATGCGTCCGGCGGTTGGACGGGTTACCTCTGAATTTGGTAATCGATCCTTTGATGCCGACGGCTTCCATTCCGGTATTGATATAGCCCAAGGCGGATTAGTGCCAATTGTAGCAGCAGGAGACGGTGTTGTATTTCGCTCTTACTTATCAGACAGCTACGGTAACTGTGTGATGATTACTCATGTCGTAAATGGTAATGTATATACAACCGTATATGCACATATGAGAAATCGACTCGTTTCAAATGGGCAATCCGTGCATAAAGGCCAAGTTATTGGCTACATGGGAGAAACCGGCGAAGCTTATGGACAGCATTTACACTTTGAATTCTACGTTGGAGAATGGACAGCATCCCATTCCAACGCAGTCAATCCAAGAAACTATATAAACTTCTAATAAATAGAGAAAACTCCTTGTCAATGGCAAGGGGTTTTTTGTTATGAGTGTTTTACTATTCAGATTATATAGGTTTTTGGGGATGAAGTTCTGTTTCGATTAACATTGTGAAGCATATTAGGAAGAGACTGTAATCCATCTTGACCTGTTCGATAGCCTAGTGGGGTGCAGGATTAGGTCACGCTTATAGTATTTTTCATCATATTACTCTGATATGTAAGTGGTTTAAAATATCGTTATATAAATGACCTTATGTTACTGGATGATACAATGCATGGAAAACATAAACAGGAGGATTCCCTTTTGTTTTCAATCTCTTTATACTTTTCTTAAGTGGTGTAAAATAAGGGGATTTTTTAATAGAAATGACTATAAAAATATGGAGTCCCTCAAATGTACTGACAAAAAACAGAAAAGACACCTTGCTAATCAGACAAATGCAAGGTGTCTTTTCTATTATGATCGGCTTTCTTTTAATAATAAATATAAAAAGTATGGTGCACCGATGATGGCGGTTATGATTCCAGCGGGAATTCCATCAGGATCTACAAGATTTCGGCCAATCGTATCAGAAAGTATTAATAGCCATCCCCCAATCAGAATGACAATGGGCATGTAAAGTTGACTTCTCGGCCCTATCAGCGACTTTGCTAGATGGGGAGCAATCAATCCGATAAAAGCAATTCCCCCCGTAACAGAAACGGCAGAGGCAGCTAATGCGACAGATGCAAGAAGCAAAATAAAACGCTCTCGTTTAATGTTTAAGCCAACACCAATCGCTGATGGTTCTGTCAGATTCAATATATTTAATCGGTTCGATTTATATAATGTAAATGGAATTAAAATAAGAATCCAAGGCAGAATTGCCCAGATAAAGGGCCAGTCGGTACCCCAAATATTCCCGGCTAACCATTTATTAATAAAATCAACCTTATCTCTATCTGCTCCAGAAATTAATACAATCATCACTCCCGAGAGAGCCATGGAAAATCCTACACCGACCAGAACTAACTTAACCGGTTGAAAGCCGACGCTCTTACTATAAGCGAAAATATAAATGAGTAGTGCGGTAATCAGAGCCCCAATAAATGCTGCTACTGGCAGCATAAAAGCAAAAGAGGTAGAAGTAATCGGCAAAAATAAAAAGAATACAGCGACCCCTACACCGGCCCCAGAATTGATTCCAATAATGCCAGGATCCGCTAAATCATTGCGGGTGAGACTTTGTAGAATTGCCCCCGATACAGATAAAGCCATACCTGCTAATAAAGTAATAATGATTCTGGGTAGACGAATAGAAAATAGGATAAAGTTTTCATTAAATGTACCTTGTCCGGAGAGGATAGGGACTAATCGATTAAAGGGAATCGATGCATATCCAAGATTCATTCCAGTAATAATGGTAAGGATAATAAGAACTAGTAATATCGTGATAATAATGCGCTGTTTTTTTAGTATGGACGGGTGTATCATGAGATCGCTTTTCCTCCTTTTTGGACAATAAATAAAAAGAAAGGAAGACCAAAGATTGCTACGATAGCAGCTATTGGAGTTTCATAAGGTGCATTAATGGTACGTGCTAACGTGTCGGCAATAGACATAAAAGCTGCACCGAAAATCGCAGACATCGGTAGAATAAATCGATAATCTGTTCCCACGATTTGTCTAACAATATGGGGAATCATTAACCCTAAGAATGCTAGGTTTCCAACAATCGCAACAGATGCACCTGCAAGTAAAATAATAATAATATAAAGGATGATTTTTATTCTAGTAATCTTTTGTCCCAATCCGATTGCAACTTCTTCATTTAGGCTAAGCACTGTAAGCTGTCTGGAAAATAAAAGCGAAATAATAATTCCTATCATAACAAGTGGAATTATTAGCTTTAGCTGGCTCCAATTAGCACCTAATAAGCCACCAGCAGTCCACATGGAAACATCCTTTGAAATTTTAAAATATAAACCTACACCGTCTGCTATCCCATACAGCAAAGCAGAGATAGCCGCCCCAGCTAAAACTATTCGAAGCGGGGAAAAGCCACCTTTTCTTAATGCCCCAATCCCAAATACCATTAGAACGCCAATCGCAGCTCCTAGAAAACATGCAAACATGATTAAATAGTAATTGGCCGAAGGAATTAGGGCAATCATGATGGCAAGAGCGGCATTAGCTCCAGCTGTTAACCCCAGCAAGCCTGGGTCTGCCAGCGGATTCCTCGTTAAACCTTGCATAATGGCTCCGGAAACGGAAAGAGCTGCTCCAACGAAAATAGCGGCTACTTCCCTTGGAAAGCGGATTTCACGAATCATGGTGATGGTATCTGAAGAAGCATTCGTTGTAATAGCCAGCCACACTTCCTTCACACTAGTATTAGCAGCTCCATAAATCATTGCAACAAGAAAACTCCCCATTAATAAAAGGAAAACAATAATAAATTTTATTATTATAGATTTTGAACTTTTAGCTTTATACATAAGCACCCCAACTTTTTTTATTTAAAAGATGCGAAAAGCAACAATGTACTAAAAATAAGAAAAGAGGGTGACCCAATTACAATCGTGCCACCCTCAACAATCAGATTATTTACCAAGAAATGCGTTTTGGAAGTATTTAAGCTGATAATCAAGTGTTATTGGATCATTGAAATAAAATGCTTTTGCATTCACTTCAAAGACATGTTTATTTTTTACAGCTGGAATATTTTTGTACGTATTTGTTTCTTGGAATGATGTATCACCATCCGAATTCTTACTAAAGATGATATAATCACCTGCGAATTCAGGCAGTACTTCTGGTGAAATAGCATAATAGCCAGGTTTTAAAGCAGTTTCTTCCACTTTTTTCGGCATTTTTAATCCCATTTGTTGATATAAAATTTCGGTTCCGCGTCCCCAATTGTTTCCAAATACATATAGTTGTTTATCGAAGTTTTCAATTACAGAAACGGTTGCGTTTTCTCCGATTTTTTCCTTAATTTGTTTACCAGTCTCATCGGCACGCTTCTTGAAATCATTTACCCAGTCAGTAGCTTCTTTTTCTTTGTTTAAGAGCTTTCCAATTTCAATATGCTGTGTTAAATAGTCTACTTTTCCGTATGTAAATGTTACGGTAGGGGCAATCTTTTTCAATTTATCAAGGTTTTTTGTAGTGGATAATCCAATAATTAAATCTGGTTTTAATGCAATGATCTTTTCTAAATTATCCTCTGAAACCTCTTCTACCCCTTTTAATTTATCCTTAAAGTTTGGATTCATCTTGGACCAGGAATCGACTCCAACAAGATTAACTCCTAGAGACATTACATTACCCGCATAGCTTGCTAGAACCACAACTCTTTTAGGATGGGCAGGCACCTGAACTGGACCATTCTCAGATTGATAGGTAATGGTGTCATTCTTTTGGTCCTTTTTGGAACCGCCTGATGTATTTTCATTGCCGCTGGTACAAGCACTAAGCATTAGCACTACCACTATAACTAAAAACGGGATGATTCTCTTTTTCATTCTCATATTCTCCTTTTATTAAGTTATAAGTAATACAAATAGGTTTATTTGTTCTTGGATCTCTGCCAATATCTGCATCAATATGAAAAACTTCTTTTAGCACTTGATGAGTGATTACCTCTTCACAATCGCCAGATTTAACAATTTGGCCGTCTTTTAGAGCGATGATGTTATCAGAGAAACGGGAGGCTTGATTGATATCATGTAATACCATCACAATAGTTCTTTCTTGCTCTTCATTAAGCTTCTGCAATAATTCCAGCACTTCCAATTGATGAGCCATATCTAAATAAGTAGTCGGTTCATCAAGAAAGATCATTTCTGTTTCTTGTGCTAATGCCATTGCTATCCAAACCCGTTGACGTTGTCCACCAGACAAGGAATCAACAGGCAGATATTTATAATCAATCGTTCCTGTTACTTCGAGAGCCCAGTTAATGACTTCCAAATCCTTTTTGGAAAGCCGCCCAAACCCTTTTTGATATGGAAAGCGCCCAAATGAGACCAATTCTCCAACCGTCAGCCCCGCTGCACTTTCTGGTGTTTGCGGAAGAATTGCCAACTTTTTGGCTAAATCTTTCGTATCTTCTTTTGTAATACTTCTGCCATCAAGAATAATGGAACCTGATTGGTGAGGGATAATCCGTGTCATTGCCTTTAATAATGTTGATTTCCCACATCCATTAGAACCTATAATAGTGGTAATTCGTTTTTCAGGGATTTCAATAGACAAATCCTTAACAATTAACCGTTCACCATAGCCGATATGTAAATGATCCGTGTAGAGCAGAACCATAAGGTAGCCTCCGATAAAAATAAATTGTTGATATTGATAATCGTTATCAGTTACAATGTAACTATAAAGTGATTCATATTATTTGTCAACCAACATTTTTCTATAATAGAAAGACATAAATTTGCTTTTTACAGATAAGGAGAGAGCAACTTGAGTATATTAGAATGCTTTGATGTAACGATTTTAGGCGGTGGGCCAGCTGGACTGTATTCTGCTTTTTACAGTGGATTACGAGGAATGAAAACAAAGATTGTCGAATATCAATCACAACTCGGAGGGAAAATACATATTTATCCGGAGAAAATGATTTGGGATGTAGGCGGTCTCGCACCTCTACCTGGAGCGAAATTAATTAATCAGCTTGTGGAGCAAGGTCTAACTTTTAATCCTGAGGTAGTTTTAAATGAAAAAATTGTTTCCATATCAAAAAATGAAGAAGGATTATTTATTTTAAAGGCTGAATCGGGACGTGAGCATTTATCGAAAACGGTGATTGTGGCTATTGGTAGCGGGATTATCAAGCATCAAAAACTTAATATTGAAGGGGCAGAACGCTTCGAGGTTTCGAATTTGCATTACACCGTAAAATCTTTGAAGTATTTTAAAGATAAAATTGTATTAATTTCTGGAGGCGGAAATTCTGCCATAGATTGGGCGAATGAACTAGAGCCAATTGCAAAAAAGGTATATGTAACCCATCGAAAAGCATGTTTAACAGGACATGAAGCCCAAATAAATCAATTGCAATGCAGTTCGGCAGAGTGCTTAGCGAAAACCCGAATTGCTAAATTAATTGCCGGAAGCGAAGATCGAATTGAACGCGTTCAACTGGAACATTGCTTCACTGGGAAAGTAACAGAAATTGAAGTCGATGAGGTTGTAGTGAATCATGGATTTGACATTGATTCTGCTCTACTAAATGAAAGTGAGCTTAATATAAAACTAGCGGAGCAATTTTACATCGACGGAACGCCCATGAGTGAATCATCCGTACCGGGTCTATTTGCAGCCGGAGATATTTTAAAACATGAAGGAAAATTGAACTTAATTGCCGGAGCCTTTCAAGATGCAGCCAATGCTGTTAATAAGGCAAAACAATACATCGATCCGGAGGCAGATTCTTTTGCAATGGTCTCTTCTCACAATGAAGTATTCTATAAGAAGAATCGAAAGCTTGTTCAAGAAATGGTTAAATAAAATGGGGTAGCTACCAATTCCCATTTTCTTTTTAAATCAAACGATGAATAGAAGAATTCAAAAATCAAGCTGTATGAACAGTAAGGTTTCTTGAATTCTTTTTCATTTCCCCATTTTTCTTTTAAGATACTTAGGACACCGTTTTGATTGTGGAAAATGATCCCAATAATTTAATTCTGGTAAGTGTTCATATTCGTCTATGTGAGGCACCATCACATCCACAACGGTCAATTCCCATTTTCCACGGTTAAACCTTTCGATGGAAATGGGAACCTTATGAAAAGAACTCCTTTAATGCCGCATAACAAATAAAAGAATTAGTCCGATAGTATCAATGGACGATAAGTGACAAAAATTATGATTATCTATTTCTTGCGTAACACGGAAATAGACGGAGTCTCTTTTAAATAATGTTTGGGTTAATTTATTAACGAATGCTAAAAAATATAATAAGTCAAAAGAAGTATGGATATTTCGATTGAAACCATAAATGATTTTTGTGCCCGTTAAGTTACGGGAATTAGATTGGCAAAAGAGGTTTTTTGATTTGCTTTTTATAAAGCGGAAATTTTTTGAATATCGGTCAGTAGAAGGGGCAGGTCTTGGACTTGCAATTGTGTAGCAATTATTTATTTACATCACACCCACATGGGATACTACTCTTCGTATTTATTTTCCTATTTAGAACAATTTATGTTTAAAGGCTATAAAATAAGATAGTTGGACATATACTATTATGCTTAAACATGTTAAGGACCTAAAGAATTATTGCTGTTTATGGCATGGCCTTTTCAGATGGAAGTTTTAGAGGCATTTATGTTATGATACTGTTTGAGCCAGATAGTTAAGCGGGACTGGATTAAAGGAGAACAGAATGACAATTACAACGGTCTTATTTGCCTTTTTTTTCTTATTAAATTTTGTGTTAGCAGGGGTTGTTATCTTTCTAGAAAGGCGTCATGTAGGAGCAACCTGGGCATGGATGCTTGTCCTGTTATTTTTACCGATTGTAGGCTTTATAATATACTTAATATTGGGACAAAACCTAAGCAGAAGAAGAATCTTTTATTGGAAAGATCAAGAGAAAATTGGGATAAAAGAGATTACTAAGAATCAAATTGATTTATTGCGCCACAATTCATTTCCGTTTCATGATGAAAGGACGGTCCAATATAAGGACTTAGTTTACATGCTTCTAGTGAATGATGGAGCAATTATGTCCCATGATAATGATGTGGAAATCTTCATCGACGGTAAGGATAAATTCCATTCTTTATTTAAGGATATTGAGAAAGCAAAGGACCATATCCACCTTCTTTATTATATTATTCGCAATGATAATTTAGGAAAACAGCTTATTGAATTATTAACTTTAAAGGCAAAAGAAGGAGTAAAGGTCCGCGTTGTTTATGATGACATGGGGTCCCGCAAATTGCCAAGGAAATTTTTTAGGGAATTTATAGAAGCTGGGGGAGAGGTAGCATCCTTTTTTGCAGCCAAAATTCCCCATGTCAATTTACGCGTCAATTTTCGAAATCACCGAAAACTTGCTATCATTGATGGAGAGATAGGTTATATCGGTGGTTTTAATATTGGAGATGAGTATTTAGGGTTAAATGAGAAATTTGGCTATTGGAGAGATACTCATTTAAAAATTGTCGGTAAAGCAGTGTATGCCATGCAAACTAGATTTATTCTTGATTGGAATCAGGCAGCCTCAAAAGAAATCCGCTATGAAACACGATATTTTCCCGATATTGTATCAACAGGGGATACAGATGTACAAATCGTATCGAGCGGTCCAGATTCGGAATGGGAGCAGATTAAAAACGGTTATATTAAAATGATCAATTCTGCCAAAAAATATATTTATATGCAGACGCCCTATTTTATACCGGATGATAGTTTGCTTAATGCCTTGAAAATTGCGGCCTTGTCTGGAGTCGATGTACGCTTGATGATTCCAAATAAGCCGGATCATATGTTCGTTTACTGGGCAACCTATTCGAATGTTGGCGAACTTTTAAAAACAAACGCGAAGGTCTATATTTACGAAAATGGCTTTATTCATGCGAAAATGCTTGTGGTGGACGGTAAAATTGCAACGGTCGGAACCGCAAATATTGATAACCGCAGTTTCCGCTTGAATTTCGAGGTAAATGCCTTTTTATATAGCCAGTATCTCGCAAAAAAACTCGAAAACATTTATAAAGATGATATGCAAAAATCACGAGAATTAACCATCGAGGATTACCGAAATCGCCCGATGTATATACGTTTTAAAGAATCCGTCTCTCGCTTACTATCTCCTATTTTATAGTGGCTTGGGGGACAGGTCCCTCGTCCCACTTTTTGGGATAATGGACCTGTCCCTTTTTTCATTCTCCCCTTTGGTCATGGGAACCGGAAGTAACCTTTGTAATCCGCCATGAATTCCACATCGGGACGAGGAACCTGTCCCTAAATCCCACATCCGACAGAGTAGGTGGGACGAGGAACCTGTCCCTAAATCCCACAAAATTGTTTTGACATCAAGGTAAACCAAGCGTACAATCTGTTTAATTAAATATAATATGCGGGGTGTGGAATTTGGGTGTTTCATTCGATACGAAAGTGGTACATAACTCATTAAAGAACACGAACGTTATTCACAGTAAAACGACGCCAATCTATCAAACAACAGCTTTTACCTTTTCTTCTTTGGAAGAGTTGGAAGGGTTCTATCAAGGGGAATCCCCGTATTTATATAGTAGAACGGGCAATCCGAACACAGATGAACTGGGACAGGCAGTTGCAGCATTGGAAGGTGCACCCACTGGCGTAGCTACCTCTTCAGGGTTGTCTGCTATTTTAGCTGGGATTCTTTCTGTTGCAAAAGCGGGAGACCATGTCGTTGCAGCGGAGGACCTTTATGGCGGAACCTATCATCTATTAAAAGAAGAGCTAAAACAATTTGGAATTGAAACGACCTTTATATCATTTGAGAACAGTGATCAAATCAAAAACTCCATTCAAAAAAATACGACTCTTCTTTATACTGAAACCGTAACTAACCCATTTTTGCGTGTGGAGGATATCGGAAAACTCGTCGAGATTGCAAGAGAAGAGTCCATTATCACAATGGTGGATAATACCTTTGCAAGCCCCTATTTGAAACAGCCGTTTCTGGAAGGGGTAGATCTTGTTGTTCACAGTGCGACAAAATATTTAGGTGGCCATAGTGATGTTACTGCAGGGGTTTTAGTGGGACATGCTAACCTTGTGGAGAGAGCACGTGAAAAAGTAGTGAACCTTGGCGCAAATTTAAGTCCATTTGAGGCGTGGCTCACATGCCGAGGCATCAAAACATTGGCATTGCGAATGGAACGCCAGGCATCCAATGCCAAGGAATTGGCACAGGCATTAATGGCAAATGTATCGGTAAAAAGAGTTTACTATCCGAAATATGTTTCGGAAAAAGGAAACGGTGCAATTGTAACAATAGAATTGAGTGATAAATGCAATATCAGCCAGTTCTTTGCCTCTCTTGGCTGGGTAAAAATTGTTCCAACATTAGCGGGTGTTGAAACTACTGTTTCGTATCCACTTGGCACATCGCACAGGGCTTTACCACAGGAACTCCAAGAGAAAATAGGCATTAATAAACAGGTGGTTCGCATCTCATTAGGAATTGAGAGTGCAAACGATATTATTAAACAATTCGAGGATGCCATACAATCATCCCTAAAATGATTGTATTCAAAACATACAAAAATTTTCAAAAAAACTATTGACTTATGATTTACCACTCTACTATAATGCACATTAAAAGTAATTTTAAATTTTATGAAAATTAAATGAATACTCTTATCGAGAGTGGCGGAGGGAATAGGCCCTATGATGCCCGGCAACCATCAAACTCTTATGTTTGATAAGGTGCTAATTCCTACAGATCCTTGAGGTCTGAAAGATAAGGGGAGGAACCTGCATAACAAGCCCTCTTCTTATAAGAGGGTTTTTTAATTCCTCTTTGGAACCCTCACCCCTGTCTTAAAAATTTCTCGAAGACAAATTAATCCCAAAATGGAGGAATGGAAAAATGACAGAACAAAAACAATTACGCCCAGAAACATTATTGCTACATGGGGGACAACAAGCAGATCCAGTAACCGGTTCACGTGCAGTACCACTTTATAAAACTACCTCATATGTTTTCAAAGATACGGATTATGCACAAGGATTGTTTGCTTTAGAACAAGAAGGCTATATTTATACACGAATTGGGAATCCAACTGTTGATGTATTTGAAAAGCGAGTTGCACTTTTAGAAGGTGGAACTGCTGCAGTAGCTCTATCATCTGGAGCCGCGGCAATCGCCTTCTCCATTTTAAACCTTGCTGGGGCAGGAGATGAAATTGTTGCAGCAGGAAACCTATATGGAGGAACTTATAATCTATTTGCAGTAACCCTTCCAAAGTATGGCATAAATGTGAAATTTGTCGATGCAGATGACCCAGAGAACTTCCAAAAAGCAATCACTTCAAAAACCAAGGCATTATACGCGGAGATAATCGGAAATCCGAGCTTACATGTATTAGATGTGGAAGCTGTAGCAAAAGTTGCACATGATAATGGCATTCCATTAATTGTGGATAATACTTTTGGCACCCCATACTTAACCAATCCAATAGAGTGGGGAGCAGATGTTGTTGTACACTCTGCAACAAAATGGATTGGCGGACATGGAACAGCTATTGGCGGAGTAGTAGTCGATGGCGGAAATTTTGATTGGAACAGCGACAAATTCCCTGGCTTTAAAGAACCAGACCCAAGCTACCATGGTTTGCGCTATGGGGTAGACGTTCCTCAAGCGGCTTTTGCTACCAAGCTTCGTGTTCAACTGCTTCGGGATTTTGGGCCGGCATTGAGTCCGGATAGTGCTTTCTTATTTTTACAAGGGCTTGAGACCTTACATTTGCGGGTTCCAAAACATAATGAAAATGCATTGAAGGTTGCCCAATTTTTACAAAGCCACCCGGCTGTAGAATGGGTGAGTTATACAGGATTGGAAAGTCATCCTTCCCATGAATTAGCCAAAAAGTATTTTAGGGATGGATTTGGCTCCATCGTGAATTTTGGAATAAAAGGCGGAAGAGAAGCGGGACGAAAAGTAATCGACAATATTCAACTTTGGTCCCATGTTGCCAATGTTGGAGATGCGAAATCATTAATTATTCATCCAGCTTCAACTACTCACCAACAATTAAGTGCGGAAGATCTAAAACAAACCGGAGTTACAGAAGAACTTATTCGTTTATCTGTTGGATTAGAGGCAGCAGAAGATATTATTGCAGACTTAGAACAAGCTATTTTAAAAGCAACAGCTGTTTCGGTATCATGACAAACATTCAAACCGTTAGAATCGGCAGCATGAAACTGGAAAATGGTGAGTTCTTAAATATTGAACTTGCCTATGAAAGATGTGGTCCTGAGGATGCACCGGTCATCCTCGTGTGCCATGCCTTGACAGGAAACCAGTTTACAATCGGAACGGAAAGAGAGCCTGGCTGGTGGAGTGGGCTTATTGGTTACCGTAAGTACATTGATATTAATCAATGGCAAGTCATTACCTTTAATGTGCTGGGAGGTTGTGATGGATCGACAGGACCTTTATCCATTCAACCTGATTCACAAGAACCGTATCGTTCAGAATTTCCTTCTATTACAATCCGGGATATGGTTCATGCTGAACGGCTTGCACTCAATCAGCTAGGCATCCAAAAATTAAAAGCGGTGATTGGCGGATCTTTAGGAGGTATGCAAGTACTGGAGTGGGGAGTAATGTATCCAGATGACGTGGAGCAGCTTTTCGTACTTGCATCCACACCTTTCTTAAGTGATTACGGAATTGCTTTTAACCGAATTGGTATTGCTGCTATTGAAGGCGACCCAAATTTTAAAAACGGTTATTACCAATTTTCCCATGAGGTAAAAGGCTTTGAGGTTGCCAGAATGGTCGGAATGGTAACGTACCGTAGTCCAAAGTTATTTTCTCAACGTTTTAACAGGAAGAGTCAATCGGACAATTTCTATAGTGTGGAATCTTATTTACACTATCAAGGTGAAAAACTAGCTAAACGGTTTGATGTGAATAGCTATCTTGTTTTATTAAAAGCCATGAATTCTCATGATATTGGGCGAGGAAGAGGCGGTATAACAAAAGCTGCATCAACCATTAAGGCTCATGTAACGGGGATCGGTTTTGAACATGATCTAATCTATCCATGTGAAGATATCGAGGCATTTATCGAAGCAGTGGAAAAAGGCGATTTTTATAAGGTCCCAACTGATTTTGGCCATGATGGCTTTTTAGTAGAATTCGAGAAATGGGGATACTTGATCCAGCATGCTTTAGAAAAAAACTTAATCGGTGTAAGTAGTACAAAAAAATGATAGAGTGGGAGCACCTATCCAATGTGCTAGTTATTCCAAAAAGGAAAGGTGATGTAATGGCAAAAATTAAGGCAGCCCTCTTAGGATATGGTACTGTTGGTCAAGGTGTGTATACAGCGTTAAAAACCCATCGTCAGCGGCTAAAAGGTCTTTTAGGAGAAGAAGTGGAAATTGTAGGAGTCTTGATTAAGGATCCACATAAAAGACGGGATATCGATTCTAATATATTCATTACAACAGAATTTAAGGATATTTTAAAGATTCCCGGATTGCAAGTTATCTTTGAAGCTATTGTTGGGGAAGAACCGGGGTATACGTATTTAAGACGGGCAATCGAAAAAGGAATCCAAGTGATTACGGCTAATAAAGTAATGTTTGCCCGCTACGGGAAAGAACTTCTTCAGAAAGGAAAGGAATACGATGTAAGTGTCAGGTATGAAGCAACGACTGCCGGCGGAGTGCCAATTATTAGAACACTAAAGCAAATACTTCAGGTGAATAAAATTGAAAGAATTCAAGGTATTTTGAATGGTACTTCAAATTTTATTTTAACTGAAATGCGTAATAATGAAATATCTTTTGACGAGGCGTTAAAATTAGCACAACGAAATGGCTATGCAGAGGAGAATCCGACAAGTGATATAAGCGGCAAGGATGCATTCTGCAAAACGATGATTTTAAGTGAGCTAGCTTTTGGGAAACAGCCAATTTGGTCGGAAGTTGAATTACAGGGGATTACCGCAATTACATCGGAGCAAGTAAAACAGGCCTCCCAACGGAACTTGAAGTATAAGCATATAGCAGATATTTATCAGGAAAACGGCGACCTCAAAGCCTCCGTTAAGCCGATATTAATAGAAGAAAGCCATCCACTTTATTCTGTTGATGGAGTCGACAATGCGATTACGGTGGAAGCTAGTTTATTAGGAAGATTTACCTTGATTGGACCAGGCGCCGGTAAACTGCCAACCGCGAGCGCAATGGTGGAGGATCTAGCGGATATCTATACTGTAAAAAATCGTCAGTTGCAGCTAAGTATCTAGAGATATGCTTCTATTGGAGGGCGTGTGGAATTACACACGTTCTTTTTCTATTTTTATGGCGAAATCGAATTTGTAGAGTTTAGGTTAAAAGAACAAGTTAGAGCGAAAAGAGAAGGCGGGCGGGTGTCCTTTAGAAAGGTTTCAAAAGGACAAGTTAAAGCGAAGAGAGAAGGCGGGTGTCCTTTAGAAAGGTTCAAAAGGACAAGTTAAAGCGAAAAGAGAAGGGTGGGTGTCCTTTAGAAAGGAACAAAAGGACAAGTTAGAGCAAAAAGAGAAGGCAGGTGTTCCTTTAGAAAGGAACAAAAGGACAAGGTGGAGCAAAAAGAGAAGGGAAATGTCCATTAGAAAGGTTCAAAAGGACAAGTTAAAGCGAAAGAGAAGGCAAATGTCCTTTAGAAGGGTTCAAAAGGACAAGTCAGAGCAAAAAGAGAAGGGAAATGTCCATTATAAGGTTTCAAAAGGACAAGTCAGAGCAAAAAGAGAAGGCAAATGGTCTTTAGAAGGGAACAAAAGGACAAGTCAGAGCGAAAAGAGAAGGCGGGTGTCCTTTAGAAAGGTTTCAAAAAGACAAGTTAAAGCGAAAAAAGAAGGGAAATGTCCATTATAAGGTTTCAAAAGGACAAGTCAGAGCAAAAAGAGAAGGGAAATGTCCATTACAAGGTTTCAAAAGGACAAGTCAGAGCGAAAAGAGAAGGCAGGTGTCCATTAGAAAGGTTCAAAAGGACAAGTTAAAGCGAAAAGAGAAGGGAAATGTCCTTTATAAGGTTTCAAAAGGACAAGGTAGAGCAAAAAGAGAAGGCAAATGGTCTTTAGAAGGGAACAAAAGGGCAAGTCAGAGCAAATAGAGAAGGGCAATGTCCTTTATAAGGATTCAAAAGGACAAGTCAGAGCAAAAAGAGAAGGCGTGTGTCCATTAGAAAGGAACAAAAGGACAAGGTGGAGCAAAAAGAGAAGGGAAATGTCCTTTATAAGGTTTCAAAAGGACAAGGCAAGTGTCCATTAGAAAGGTTCCAAAGGACAAGGTGGAGCAAAAAGAGAAGGGCAATGTCCTTTATAAGGTTTCAAAAGGACAAGGCAAGTGTCCATTAGAAAGGTTCCAAAGGACAAAACAAGGCAAAAAGAGAAAGCCAGTGTCCATTTAAATGAGGGAAAACGAAAAAAGTAGAAAAAGAAAATTCAAAATACACTTTGTATAGATAATAAGCCTATTCTTCCCTAGACTATAAAAAAACGAAAATAATAATGACAATCCGAATCACCTCAAAATAGCCCGCTCCCATTTACCAAAACTCAAAACTTCGTTATCATAACCTGTCCCACCCAATCATATATTGAAGAATAGGTTTGTGAAATTTAGTCAAGCACTTCTCCCGCTAAATCTCACTCGAAAAAGCTATATTTATCCGTGATGAGGGGGACTTCGATGAAACGTAGATGGTTAGCAGTTGTTATTTCAGGGTCATTACTTACTGGTGCAGGCGGCACATATACAGGGATGAAATGGTATTATCATGACCTCCAGCAAAAAATCGAAGAGAATACAGCACAAATTCCTTTAAAAGGGCAGCAGGTTCTCCCTGATTTATCTAAGATTGCTCAAGCGTATGATCTTATTATGAAATCCTATGTGAAAAAAGTGGATGAGAAGCAACTAGTTGAAGGGGCAATTCAAGGCATGGTAGGTACCTTAAATGATCCTTTTTCTGTTTATATGGATGCAAAAACAGCAACACAGTTTAACAATTCTTTGGACTCCTCCTTTGAGGGAATTGGGGCAGAAGTAGCACAAAAGGATGGAAAGATTGTTATTGTGGCCCCTTATAAAGATTCACCAGCTGAAAAGGCGGGACTTCGTCCTAAAGATGTCATTGTAAAAATTGATGGTGTGAGCACTCATGGCTTGGATCTTACAGAAGCAACGACGAAAATCCGCGGTAAAAAAGGAACGTCGGTCACATTGGAGATTCAAAGAGAAGGCGCAAGCAATCCCTTAACATTTGTAGTGAAACGGGAAAGCATCCCACTTGAAACCGTATTTTCGGCAATCAAAAAACAAGGTGAGAAATCAATCGGATATTTGGAAATTACTCAATTTTCCAAGGATACCGCTGTCGATTTTAATCAAAAACTTCAAAAACTAGAATCACAGAATATAAGTGGACTTATCATTGATGTAAGAGGAAATCCGGGCGGCTATTTATCTAGCGTGGAAGATATGTTGAAAGGTCTCGTTCCAAATGATAAACCTTATTTTCAAATTGAACAACGCAATGGCGATAAGCTTCCTTATTATTCAAAGCTGAAGCAGAAGAAGTCATATCCAATTGCTGTACTGGTTGATGAAGGAAGTGCGTCCGCAGCGGAGATACTAGCAAGCTCCTTACAGGAAGCGGACGGATATACATTAATAGGTGAAAAAACATTTGGGAAGGGAACGGTCCAAACAGCCATGCCATTAGGGGATGGAAGTTCCATTAAATTGACTATGTATAAATGGCTTACACCAGATGGAAATTGGATTCATCAAAAAGGTATCAAACCTAACATTGAGGTCAAACAACCAGAGTATTTTTATGTAAATCCATTAAAGGTAGATGATTCTTTAAAGATAGATGCTAATAATGAGCAAGTTAAACTTGCCCAGCAAATCCTTTCTGGTTTAGGCTATGGGCCAGGACGTGAAGATGGCTATTTTGATAATCAAACAGAACAGGCGGTAAAAGCATTTCAAAATCAAGAAAAGCTTCCTATAACGGGTGAAATTGATACCAAAACAGCCGAACAACTCGATACGGCATTAGAACAGGCAAGAAAAGAGGAGAAAAACGATCTTCAATTGCAAGTAGCGTTAAAATATATTAGTAATCAAAACTAGGAAACAAGCTTAGCTTGTTTCTTTTATTTTATAAAAGGTAATAGGTTTTAATCCTTCCATCTGCTAAAATAAAAATATTAGACTAATGAAAAAGGATGGTGATTAACATTGGCACAGGAATGGGGGATTGAGTTACTTAAAAGCATCGGAAAGTTTTTTATTCATCCGAGTTTATATTTTGCAATCGTTGCTGCCGTTTTTATGGGGTTTTTGCGTGTGAAAAGAGAGCGTTCAGATTTCCATATTAGTGTATACCCTCCATTACAAGAGCTGCGATATTTACTTTCTGCTGGATGGGTAGCAGGGCTTATTTTGTCTATCATTTCTGTGGCAAATGGCTTCACAATTAGTTTTGGTATATTAGTAACCCTATTTTTCTCGACAACTATCTTTATCTTGATTGGCGGTTTCCGCCTACTATCTTCAGCTTTTACAATGGGGCTAGTATTTGTAGTGATATATTTGTCCAAGCAATTTCATTTTCAAATTCCATGGATTGGGCAATATATTGAAAAAACGACGGATGCTAGTTTAGTAGGATTGGCTATTTTGGTCGGCCTCCTTTTAATCGCAGAAGGAATTCTCATGGTTCGGAATGGAGGAAAGGAGAGTTCTCCAAAATATCGAAGAAGTCGCCGTGGTTTAACGATAGGTGCTTTTCACGCCAAGAGAATGTGGCTAATCCCAATGTTTTGCTTTTTGCCCACTGGGCCATTAACTGCACCATTTAGCTGGTGGCCCACCTTCGACTGGGGTACACACTCGTATTCTCTTATTCTGGTACCGTTCATAATTGGTTTCCAGCAGCAAATTCAGAGCGGTTTGCCAGAAGTGGCAGTGAAACAGCTTGGCAAACAAATTATTGTAGCTGGAATAATAACAGCTGCCATTGCGGCAGGAGGCTTATGGATATCCGTTCTATCTATCGTTTCAATTATAGTTGCAATCGTAGCAAGAGCATGGATTTCTTACCAACATCGTGTCCGCGAAGGAGCAAATCCATACTATTTTACCCCAAGAGATTATGGCCTCATTATTTTGGCAGTGATTCCAGGTTCACCGGCTGAAAAACTGTCCTTAAAAACAGGGGAAGTCATTCATAAATGCAATGGGCATGTAGTTAAAAATACAGATGAATTTTATCAAGCACTTCAAAAAAATCGTGCTTATTGCAAGCTTGAAGTATTGGATACAAACGACCAAGTACGTTTTGCACAAGGTGCTATATTTGAAGGGGATCATTATGAGCTTGGAATCATTACAGTAGAGGAAAAGAAAAAATGGGATTCAGGCGAAGCATCTTAAAAGGCTAATTTCAAATAATATTTACTTTAAAGCAGGACTCTCTTAGCTCCTGCTTTTTTTCATTTAGTAAGGAGATTTAATTATATTAAAATAATAAAAATTCGCTATAAGACAAAAAAATGTAACATTTATAAGTTTGGTGCTAAAATAATCTTGACACGGATATTATATTTATATTAGCTATCTTTCTAATACTATGAATGAAAGGAGGAGCTGAACATGACAACTACTTATCCAAGCAAAGAAATGGAAATGAATATCACATGGGGAGATTGTGATGCAGCAGGAATTTCTTATTATGCTAGAACGTTTGACTGGTTTACAAATGGTCGTATGTATTTTTGGGAGAAAAGCGATGTTCCGTATATGAAAACTTTTCATCAACTGGGCATTGCCATTGTCTGTTTGAAGGCAGACTGCGAATATAAGAAAATGCTACGCCCAGAGGACAAGGTTATTGTTCGGACCAGTTTGACAGAGTTCACTAGATCAAGAATGGCATTTAGTTATCAAATTATCAAAGAGGATGGACAAGTTGCTTGTGAAGGGTTCACTACTCATACTTATGTGGACAATGATGGGAATCCTTTTAATCTAAAAAAGCGATTTCCTGAGCTTTGGGAAAAATTAACGAATATATGGCCAGAATTTAATCAGTAAATTTCTTCATACATTGGATTTTATAAGTTGAAATTTGGCGATAATTGACATGAATGATTGTCAATTTTTTTAATGATAGAAAGGATGAATGATGTGAATCAATTTACATATGATGTTCGTATGTTTCAGGACACATTTGAGCATGAATTTACCTATATTAATGGTTTCATGCGCAATGTCCATCGGTTTGCCAACCGTCCTGCATTAACTTGCACACTGCGCAATCGGACATGGACATATGAGGAATTAAATCGTGAAGTAAATAAATTAGCTAACGCACTTCGGAAAGATGGGGTTGGCAAGAATGAAGTAGTCATGTATCAGCTATTGAATTCAGCGGAGTTTGTCTTTACTTATTTAGCACCACAGAAAATAGGTGCGATTAATAGCCCAATTAATTTCCGACTTTCACCTGGAGAAACAGCTTATATTCTTGATGACAGTAAACCTGCTGTCTTTATTTATGATGAAGAAATTAAAGATACCGCAATCAAAGCTTTAGAAATGGCAAAGCATAAACCTGTACGGGTAGTGATGGTAGATGTGACAGGAGAAAAGACAGCACCAGACGGTCATATTACTTATTCTGAATATGTAATGGATCATTCTGAGGATGAACCGGAAAGGGTTACTCGTCATATTTATGATGAAAATACGCGTCTATATACATCCGGAACAACAGGTATGCCAAAAGGTGTTCCTTTGAATAACATCAATGATATTCTCTCTGCGCATGATGTGGCAATGCACTTTCCTCTTAATCCTACAGATAAAACGATGAATATGAGTCCTTGGTTTCATCGCGGAGGCATACATTCCGGCGGTCCAAACCCAACTCTATATGTTGGAGGCGAGGTTGTTATTCTTCGTTATTTCCATCCGAAGACATGCTTAAAATATGCAGAAGAGTATAATTTAACCTTCCTTATTGGTGCTCCTCCAATGTTAAAAATGCTTTATAATCAGCAAAAGAAGCATCCTGTTGATTTATCGAAATTAAAGGGAATTGTAACGATGGGGGCTCCGCTCGGCAAAGAAGATTGTATAAAATATCAGGAAACATTAACGCCAAATATATTTAATGGATATGGTACGACGGAAACCTTCTGGAATACCTTCCTTCGCCCATATGATCTTCCTGAAATGTCAGGTTCTGCTGGACGAGCTTGTACAGATGATGATGTAGCGGTTGTCAAAACGTATCCAGATCGCAAGGGTGAGGCTGACGATCATGTTGCTAAGGACAATGCAGAAGTTGGCGAAGTGATTATAAGAGCGCCAGGAAAAACAGCTTATGCATACGTCAATAATGAAAAAGAAAGCGAAAAAGTTTTCTACAAAGGCTGGCTCTATACTGGAGATATGGCAACTTGGGATGAAAATGAATTTGTCACGATTGTTGGTCGTAAAAATGATATGATCGTTGCATCAGGTGAAAATATTCACCCGGTACAGGTGGAAGAAATTTTAAGTGAAAATCCAAAGGTTCAAGAGGCTGTAGTCGTTGGAGTTCCTGATGAGTTGCGTGGGGAATCCGTTGTGGCGTATGTTATAAAGGCGGATCCATCTTTAACAGCAGATGAATTGAATAAGTACTGTGCAGAACATCCAATGCTCGCAGACTATAAGAGACCGCGTTTTTATCGATTTATTGATGAATTGCCATATACAGCAACAGGGAAGAAAAAACATTACGAAGTACGGGCAATGGCAATAGAAGATCAAAAACAAGGTAATTTAGAAAGAGCGTAGATTATAAAGGACCAAACCGTAAGTAATTACGATTTGGTCCTTTGTGTTATTCTGGCGGATTCTAGTTCCGTTATCTGTGATAAAATAGGGTATTTTTATATATAGGAGAACTGTGGATTCCGTTATTTGATCAAAATCAAAATTCTTGCGTTTTTTTGTGAATAGCCATCCTGAGTATGACTAAGCCATAAAATCCGTGTACTAAGAAATTACTTGAGTTTTTGCTTTTCTATTTATAATGATGGAAATAACAACAATTACCGCTACTACTCCTATACTAACGTACAAACCCGGCCGAATTTCTTTGTCCAAAGTGGTCCCGCATATAGCAGCTAAAATAAGAATATTGCCAAAGATGGACATCACTTTTTCCCACATCTTTAATTGCAAAAGACGAAGGGCAGAAATGATGATGAAAAACCAATTAAATAGAAGTAAAATGCCGGCTGCTGTTGTTATATACTCATATATTTTTCCCGGCAATAATAAAGCAGTAATGATGGAAACAAGCAAGCCAGCTGTTGCAAGCCCTAAGGAAGGGAGAGGCAAATCCTTCCACTTCTTTAGCTTCTTAGCAAAAAATTTTGGAGCATCCCCGTCTTCTGCCAACGTAACAAGCAATTGCGTAACCCCAAATAAAGATGCTGTCATCGTTGAAAAACCAGCAATGATGATAGCTCCATTGAAGACATGTGGAAAAAAGGGAAGGTGATAATCATCCATCGCTTTTACAAATGGACTTTCTTTTTCGCTAAAGACATGGTAGGATTCCATGCAGACAACTAGTCCTAGAGAAAGAACATAGATAATACCTAGAGCAATTAACATATTTGTACCTGCTTTTGGGGCGTCCTCTTTCTTCTTCAGCTGCATCGCCATCATACCGATTACTTCTATTCCGCCAAAAGCGTAAAAGGCATAGATAATTGCAGCGCCAAAACCTTTCCAGCCCTTAGGAAATAGGGCATCCCATGTATGGGGGAAACTAGGATTATCAGAATGTCCGTTTATCCAGCCTAAAAGGGCTGTAGCAGCTAATATGATAAACATGAGTATGGCAGCTGTTTTCAGTATAGCTAGGATATTTTCAATTTTATCGAACCCCTTCGTGCCTAATAAAACAACGATAATGGCGAGAATCGCGTAACCTGCAGAGAAAACCCAAAGCGGCACCTGATGGAACCAAAAGCGTGATAAGATGGACAAGCCGGTTAACTGGCTCCCCATGATAAGAATATTAGAACACCAATAATTCCATCCGCATGAAAACCCGGCCCATTTCCCATATCCCTTTTTTGCATAATAGCAAAAGGAGCCTTCCTGAGGGTCCTCGGCTGTCATTCTAGCCAGCATATTAAAAACTATGTATGTGCCGATTGCTGCTAGGATAAAAGCAAATACAATCGAGGGTCCAGTTGTTTTAATGCCAATGCTAGATCCAAGAAAATACCCAGTACCAATCGTACATCCAACACCGATAAGGGAAAGCTGCCACCATTTTAAATGACCTTGTTTTGATTCTTTACTTTTATCTTTAGTATTTTTTTCTCCCAATCCAAACCCTCCTCATGATTATTACTGTTTACAAAAGGAGGTATGAATATGTAAGTCATTTATTTAGAAAAACAATGCTTTAATCCCTTGACTTCCAAAATATATCCCGAATCCAATCATGGAGATTCCAGATAAATAGGAGATAATCTTAAGAAAGTTTGTATTTAAAAATTTACGTGATCCGCTAGAAAGAGATGCCATAAAAACATCCCAAAGAGTTAACCCTAGAAATATCATGCTTGTACAAATAAACGTTTCATATGGTCCGTAATTTATAGCTATTTTTGCAAGGACCGATCCGTATATGCCAATCCAAAACATAATGGATAAAGGATTAGTAATGGACATAAGAAAACCCGTTAGAAAGCAGGAAATTAAGGAATCTTTATTTCGTGTCTGTGAAATGGCCAGTTTTTTTCCACTTGTGATGCTTTCGATTCCTGTATAAATTAATACAAAAGCACCAAATAGCCATAGGAAAACCTGAATAATTGGGATATTAATAAATTGGGTAAAGCCTAAATATACAATTGCCATAAAAATTCCATCCGCTGTTACAGCTCCTGCTCCCACAATCCAGGCATGAAAAAATCCATTTTTGATTCCTTTATCAATCTGCGCAGAATTTACTGGCCCAATCGGTGCAGCTAATGATAAGCCTAAAAAGATGTAACTAAGCAGTAACCCTCCACTTAACAAAAACGATCCCCTCCAAGTATGAACTTGTACATTTTATGTAAAGGGGAACGATAATAAAACAATTTTATTTTAAGATATTTAAATGTAAACTAACAAAGCTGAATAGAGTGGGTTACATTAATTCTAAATATTGCTTTTGGAAAATGCACATTCTAATCGCATTATGATAAGTCCCATCCACGAAAAACTCATCCTGAAAAATGCCCTCCTCCTGAAAACCCGCTTTTTTATAGATATGGATGGCCTTTTCATTGGTCGAATCCACAATCAGATAAAGCTTATGCATGTTTAATACCGAAAACGCATAATCCATTGCCATTCGAGTTGCCGTGCTCGCATAGCCATGATTTTGAAACCTTGGATCTATAATAATTTGAAATTCAGCTCTTCTGTGTATATAGTCTATCTCCACCAATTCCACTAATCCAACCATTTCCTCATCTTTTTCCAAAATAAATCTTCGTTCTCCTTGATCATGGATATGTTTATCGTATAGATCTTGAAGCTCTACAAAAGCTTCATAGGGTTCTTCAAACCAATAGGACATGATTTTAGCATTGTTATTGAGTTTATGAATGAACTCTAAATCCTCTCTTTCAAGTGGTCGTAGTTTAATTTCATCCGTCATTTCATCTTCCTCCATATACTTATGCTTTAACTTTAATATGACATAAACGAGAATATCCCATTCATGACAATGTATAAGAGGATTTCTAAACTTTTTGCGCAATCTGTCGAAATAAAAGATAGGAAACTTTAACCTAAACAAGGAGATATGTACAACATGAAATGGTCCATAAAGAAAAAGATTATTACAGGTTTTAGCAGTGTTATTTTTTTATTAGTGCTATTAGCGGGGATATCCTATTTTGAGCTATCTAGTGTGAATAAAACATATAACAACTTAATTGAAGTGACGTCTAAGAAAGTTGATTTAGCAAATCAATTAGAAACGCAATTTTATCAGCAGAGTGCGAATATTCGCGGTTATTTACTAACGGGAAGTACCTCTTATTATAATCAATATCAAGTGGCAAAAGACAATTACAAAAACACGATGATAAAACTTAAAAAACTTGTGAAAAGCTCCTTAGGCAAAAGTCTATATGCAAGTCTTGACGATATGGATGATAAGTACTTTGCAGCAGCAGAGCACCAGATAGAACTAAAAAATGAAAATAAACAGGATGAATTAACCTTGTATACATCAAATACTGTAAATGACATCACTATCAGTTTCCAAAAAAGTATCGAGGATTTAAAGAAACATCAGGAAGATGAGCTGTTAAAGGTTAATAGCGAAACGACTGTTCATGTAAAAAATGTGCAAGCATTATTAATCATAATCACCGTAGCGACTTTCATTATTGCCATCATTATTGAAATGATTATTGGCAGAATGATATCCAATCCAATTAAGAAAGTATCAGATGCAATGAAAGTAGTTGCAATGGGTGACTTAAGTATTAAACAAGTAAAGGTAAAAAGTAAGGATGAGCTCGGGGAATTGTCCGATTCATTTAACAAGATGGTACAGGACTTATCAGCTGTTGTTCACCAAGTATCGGATTCAAGTGTTCAGGTTGCGGCAAGCTCCGAGCAACTAACTGCTAGTGCCCAGCAAAGTACGAGCGCTGCAGAACAGGTAACACGAGTGATAACGGAAAATGCAGAAGGTACGGAACAGCAGCTTCGGACATTTAATGAAATGACTGATTCCATTAAAGAAATGGCTGTAGGGATGGATCAAATTGCTGATGCAAGTGAGGAAATGCTGCATTCCTCCGAAGAAACTCGTAACCTTTCAAGAAAGGGCACGGAATCTATTGCAAATGTAGTTTCCCAAATGAAGGAGATTCATCTGTCTGTTAATGAAGCTGTAAAGACAATTCATACATTAGCAAAACGCTCCGATGAAATAAGAAAAATCACGGACCTTATTACAGGTATTGCAGAACAAACTAATTTACTGGCATTAAATGCTGCAATAGAAGCCGCTCGTGCTGGAGAACAAGGGAAAGGTTTTGCTGTCGTAGCAGATGAAGTACGCAAATTGGCGGAAGAATCAAGCAAATCCTCTGAACAGATTTCTATAATGATTTCTACCATTCAAGAGGAAACAAAGAAGGCAGTATTATCGATGGAATCAGGAAATGAAAAAGTAAATACAGGACTTACATACACAACAGAAGCAAATGAGTCCTTTACTAGAATTGCAGAATCTATTGGGAAAGTAACCGGAAAGGCAGAGGATGTGTCTGCTTCGGTGGAAGAGATTCAAGCAATGGCATCTCAAATTGTTGATGCAGTGGAGAAGGCAAGGAAGGTTTCCGAGCAGGTAGCAGCTGGTAGTCAAGAAAATGCTGCAGCCTCTGAAGAGCAATTAGCGACAATGGAAGAAATTACTAGCTCCGCTGAATCACTTTCAAATTTGGCAGATGAATTGCAGGTTGTTATATCAAAATTTAAATTGTGATAAAGAAAAAGGTGTATGAAATCAGCATTTCATGCACCTTTTCATTCATTCATCCAGTTAAAATATCCTCATTTGGATAACGGATACTTGCTTGTTCCGATTTGGCAAAAGAAACAGCGAGTGTTAAAGGACCAAGCTTGCCAATAAACATCATCATGATAATGATTATTTTACCGATAATCGTCAATTTTGTCGTTAATCCCATGGTTAAACCAACTGTTCCAAAAGCAGAAATTACCTCAAATAATACCTTAAGAAACGGAGCTTTTTCCGTTATACATAAAACAAACACGGACAGGAATATGGCCAGTAGGGCAATGCTGAATATCGCTAATGATTTTAATAAAATGGAATTGGTGATGGTTCGTTTTGCCAATACAATTTCCTGTTTACCTTTAATAAAAGTAATAACAGAAATAACGATAACAATAAATGTCGTTAACTTTATTCCTCCACCTGTTGATGCACTTCCTGCACCAATAAACATTAATATTAAAAATAATAAGGCAGTAGGTTCCTTTAAGTTGCTAAGGTCCATTGTCTGGAATCCTGCTGTTCTGGTTGTCACCGCCTGAAAATAGGAAGCCCATAATTTATCCGGTGTGGATAAATGCCCTAATGTATGTGGATTGTGATATTCCAATATATAAATGAATACCATTGCAAGCAAATTAGTTACAATCGTTCCAATAATCATGATTTTAGAGTGAAGGCTTAACTTCCGAAAGCTTTTTTTAGACCAAATGTCAGACATAACTGTAAAGCCGATTCCTCCAAGTATGATAAGACCGGTAATTCCGATATTGACAATTGGATCGCCCACATACCTTATCAAATTATCGGACCACACTGAGAATCCTGCATTATTAAAAGCAGAGATAGAGTGGAAGAAACTATAAAAGATACCACGCCAAAACCCGTATTCAGGGATCCATTTAATCGATAAAAACAGCATGGCAATAAATTCAATCATGAATGAAAAAAGAAAAAGATTTCGAACAAGCTTAATGACACCTCCTAAGGATGTCTGATTTAAGCTTTGTTGAATAAGAATTCGTTCCTTAAGTCCAATTTTTTTTCCTAACATAATAAAAATTAAAAGGGCAAAGGAAACAATGCCTAATCCGCCAATTTGAATCAAGGCGATAATGACAAATTGACCAAACAGGGTAAATTCCTTTGCAGAATTAATGGTAGAAAGACCTGTTACTGTCATTGCCGATGTTGCAGTAAATAAGGCATCAATCCAGCGAACGTAATGAAAGGACGCAATAGGTAATTTCAATAAACAGGTACCGAGCATAATAGCTGTAAAAAACACTAATATAAGCAGCTGAGAAGGGCTAAGATGGATCACTTTGTGCTTTATCTTAGACACCTTCTTCCTCAAATCTATTTATATCCTCGTTCTTCCCAATTACAATTAATATATCACCCTTGAAAATCTTATCTTCTGCCATCGGAGAAACAATGATATCGGTACCTCGTTTGATTGCCACGATATTACACCCATACTTTGCACGAACATCTAGTTCAATTAATGTATGAAGATGGATCTTATCCGTAGCCATAATCTCAACAATTCCGAATTCCTCTGACAACTCGATATAATCTAAAATTTTTTCGGAAACCATGTGATGGGCAATTCGCTTCGCCATATCTCTTTCTGGATTTATGATACGATCCACACCAATCTTTTTTAGTACTTTTTCATGATAGGTATTCTGTGCTTTTGCCCAAACTTCTTTGATTCCCATATCTTTAAGTACTAACGAAGTAAGAATGCTTGCTTCTATGTCATCACCAAAAGAGACAAAGACCAGATCAAAATTACGTATACCTAAATTTTTTAAGGTAATTTCATCCATTGTATTTGCTTGCACTGCAGCAGTTGAATACTGGGCCATCTCGTTTACTTTATCGATATCTTTATCTACCGCTAACACTTCTGTACCTAATTCGTGAAACTCTTTGACAAGACTGCCGCCAAAGCGTCCAAGTCCTAAAACGGCAAATTGCTTTTTCTTCATAAAAAATCCTCTCCTGCAACATAACATGTATTACTTTTCTTTTAAGTTTCCCCAACAGATTATTTATATCATTTGTGGGTATTTGAATATGATATCTACCCTAAAACAATATCATAAATCAATGAAAAGTTGTTGCAGAAAATCAAACTTTTTGATACCATGAATTTAAATTAAATAGGAACGTTTTATTGGAGGAGCCTGTCATATAGGGCTCCTTTTTTGCGTTTTTTAGGGAATTTATTTCCTTTTTAGCGAATGTTTTTATTTAAATATTAGAAAGATAAGTCTAGTGAGAAAAGGGGCTGTGTTATGACTAATGAAGCACTTTATGCCATTATCATCTTTTTCCTAACCTATGGAATCATTATTTCAGAAAAAATTCATCGCACGATTATTGCGATGATTGGTGGAGGACTAATGGTTCTTTTAGGGATAGTGAATCAAGAAACTGCTATCCATCATATTGATTTTAATACAATCGGTCTATTAATTGGTATGATGATTATAGTGTCTATTACCGCGGAAACTGGTGTATTTAAATATGTGGCGATATGGTCTGCAAAAAAGGTAAAAGGGCGACCGCTTTGGATATTAATCGTTCTTTCGATTATTACTGCAGTAGGATCTGCTTTTTTAGATAATGTAACCACGGTTCTGCTGATGGTTCCTATCACATTCAGTATCACAAGACAGCTAGGTATTAATCCTATGCCGTTTCTTATTACGGAAATACTGATGTCCAATATTGGCGGAACCGCTACAATGATTGGGGACCCGCCAAATATCATGATTGGAAGTGCGGTGTCATCCATCACTTTTATGGATTTCATTACAAATTTAGCACCTATTGTTCTTGTGATTATCATTGTTACGATGATAATACTTGCTTTTTTCTATCGAAAAGGATTACGTGTTTCAGATCAGGTCAGGGAGCGAATCATGCATCTTAATGAAAAGGATGAAATTACCGACAAAACATTAATGATAAAATCCTTAACCGTGATGGGATTAACGATCATCGGTTTCTTTGTCCATCAAATCATCGAGGTAGAATCCGCGACTATTGCGTTAATGGGAGCTTTTCTTTTATTGATATTAGTAGGAGAAAGTTATTTGGACAATGCTCTTACAAAAGTAGAATGGACGACTATCTTCTTCTTTGTCGGTCTCTTTGTTCTCGTATCAGGATTAGTAGAAACAGGAGTGATTGCAAAAGTTGCAACTTATGCGATCCATTTAACAGGTGGAAATGAGACATCTACCTCGTTCCTTATCCTCTGGTTAAGTGCCATAGCGTCCGCTTTTGTAGATAATATTCCGTTTGTTGCCACAATGATTCCGCTAATTGAACAGATGGGATCACTTGGAATCCACGATTTAAATCCTTTATGGTGGAGCTTATCCTTGGGAGCATGTTTGGGAGGAAATGGAACATTAATTGGTGCCAGTGCTAACTTGATTGTTGCTGGAATGGCAGGGAAAGAAGGATATAAAATTTCTTTTATCAAATATACGTTAATCGGTCTGCCAATTATGTTTATAAGTGTGGCGATTTCGATGGTATATATTTATATTAGATATCTCTAATAGAATAATGAATTTCTAAAAAAAGCAATGCAATTCGATGCGAATAGCATTGCTTTTAACCTTGGTTTTACCAACTATGCAGCGTTCGTTTCTGTTTCCGTATTTCGTTTAAAAAATAGCTTCATCATGGGAGGAGTTACTATCGTAGTAACAAGAACTACCACTACGATGACCGCGAACATTTCTTGACTAAGCAATTTGGTCTCTAAACCTATTGCAGCAATAATTAAGGCAACTTCACCACGAGAGACCATTGCAGAACCGATTCCCAATGAGCTATTCCAGCCGAATCCGGCCAATTTTGCCCCAATGGCTGCCCCAACTAATTTCGTAAGGATAGCTAAAATACTTAGACATACGATAAGCATAATATTTTTCGTAATACCTGAAAATTCGGCTGTAATACCAATAGAAGTGAAAAATATCGGAACAAAAATAGAATAGCTGATGGTTTCTACCTTCTCAAAAATATCATGCTTGAATTTCGTAACACTTATTGCGACACCTGCTATATAAGCGCCAATGATAGCAGCGACTCCCGTATATTCAGCTAAATAAGCATAAATAAAGCAAATAATCAGAGCGGATGATATCACCGTCTCAGAGATCTTTAATGAGGAGAATTTTTGCAAAAACCAAGGAACGAGTTTCCAGCCAACAAGAATTGCTCCTGCAAAGAATAGTACTTTCTTTAGTATTACCGTTGTTAAATGAACATCTCCACCAGAAAAGCTCATTAAGAAGGCCAATGCAAGGACGACCACTATATCATCAATTACAGCTGCACCTAAGATAGTCGTTCCTTCCTGCGTTTTCAATTGGTTCATTTCTTTGAGTGCTTGAACAGAAATACTTACACTTGTTGCGGAAAGTAATAAACCTAGAAATATTGATTCCATCATATTAAGATGTAAAATCATCCCTGCAAAATACCCTAAAACCAATGGAACAATAATCCCTCCAAAACCGACAAAAGTAGACGCTTTGCCTGTACGTTTAAATTCATCGATATCAGTTTCTAATCCAGCTATAAACATTAACAATATAACGCCTATTTGACTGAATTCCGCCAAGATTTCTGTGTCCTTTACTAATCCAAGAACGGACGGGCCAAGCACAATACCGATTAAGAGTTTCCCTAATACAGAAGGCTGTCCTAATCTTACACTTAGGCTACCAGCTATTTTCGAGGCAATTAATATAATGGCTATTTGTAAAATTAACACATCGATTTCCACCTTTCGTTTTATAAGTTTTCTTTGTTTTAATAAAAAAATACAAAAAAAGCCCATCACCAAGGGACATACTAATCCCTAGTGACAGGCTCCTCCGAGTCATTTCTATTGAATTACTTACACTATAACATATTTAACGTAAAAAGTGGAGATTTTCATAAAATTGACAAATCATGAATTTACTTCTTTTCTTAAAATTTAAATTGCTGAACTAAATTATTTAAATTAGTCGCTTGTTCTTCCAGACGCTTGGCGCTTTTTGCCACTTCCTCCATTGAACTGCTCGATTGCTCAGTCGTAGCGGTAACTTCCTCGACGCCAGCCGCTGTTTCTTCCGACACAGATGCAATGGTATCTATAGCCTCATTGATTTCTTTTGTATTATCCAATACTTGGAACATTGCTGCAGCCATATTTTCAACCTGTTTGCCTGATTCTTTAATGGTATCTTTAAGATCATTAAAGGTTTCGCCGGTAATATTTATTTGTTTTGTGCCATCGTTTACCAATCGATAGCTATCTTCCAATGTGTCTACCACTTGTTTGGATTCATTTTGTATATCTGTCACAATGGTTGTAATATTGGAAATAGATTGAGTAACTTGATCTGCTAATTTTCTTACCTCATCGGCAACGACGGCAAAGCCTTTTCCATGTTCACCTGCACGTGCTGCTTCAATAGCTGCATTTAATGACAACAAATTCGTTTGCTCCGAAATATCTTTAATGACTTTCACTAAATCAGTGATTTGGCCTGTTTTATTATCCAATCCTTTTACCATATCCAATGATTGTTTAATTCTCTCATCTATTACATGCATTTGTTGAACGGATTGCTGCATGTTTTGACTACCTTCATCGGTTACATTCAACATTTGAGTGGAGCTTTCTTTTACCGTTTCCCCCTGTATTGCTACTTGCATAATGGTTTGTGAAAAATCACTCATTTTTTCTAATAGTGTAGTTGCAGAGTGTGCTTGTTCTTCCGCACCATTAGATAGCTCCTGCATGGTAGTGGCAATTTGGGTTGTTCCGATTCCCACTTCATCTGCATACTGTGTTAATTCTTCACTTTGGCTAGTTACATGATCAGATACTTTCGTAATATCAAGAATCATGTCTCGAAGCTTTTCTTTCATGTAGTTCATAGAGGTTTGTAATTGACCTATTTCATCTTTTCTTTTAGTTTGTGTTACTTCCGCGGTAAGATTTCCGCTGGCCATTTCTCCCATTTGCAAGGTAATCTTTTTAATTGGATCCGCCAAATGCTTAGAAAATAGGAGAGTAATAATAATCCCTACTATTAAGGCAATTGCCAATGTAATGAGCAATACATAGAGAATAGTGTCAGCAGACTTGTAAAAGTCCATTGAATAAGTTCCTGCCGAAATTACCCATCCCCAGTTTGGATCGCTTTCGCTGTAGGTTATTTTTTCTGCCTGATGATTTTTATCATTTGGAAGCTGCCAATCATATGTAACAAATCCTCCGCCGGACTTTGCTTTTTTCACTAAATCTTGAATATAATAGTATCCTTTTTTGTCTTTTAAACTCCAAGCATTTTGTCCCTCTATGGAAGGATGTGCAAGCTCATTTCCTTTACTATCTAACACAAAAAAATAGCCGTTTTTTCCAAGGTCCGTTTTGTTAGTAATCGTTCTGGTTCCATCTGTATTTTTAGGACCGATGAGAGCAGTTTTTACTTTTTCCTGTGCTTCTTCTAAAGTTAAATGGCCTTTAACTACCTCATCATTCAACCCATTTATCATTTGAATGGCCATTTTTACTCCGTTTTTTAAATTGGTTTGACCCAAATCATTGAGATGCTGCCTTGCCTGAGTATAGCCGATTAGTCCGATAATTAATGCAGGTATAGCTAGCATGAGCAATGTCGTACAAATAATTTTTGATTTAATAGATTTCATCTTTGTTCCCTTCCCTATAACAGTATAAATATCCTTTATCTAGTTCATTCTACTTTTTATATCGGTATAAAAAAAAAAAATTAAATGTTGCCTGACAAAATTTCGACAAAAAGGACCTATACTAACTACAAAAAAACCAATGAAACCATTTGTATAAAAGGGGTTTCATTGGTTTTTTATGTAATCAATCTTTTAGTCATTATGGTGATGATGACAGTGGTGATGATGCATTTTGTTCCAATGCATATCGGGACCGTTTTCTTTTATATCCTGATAATGCTCATTTATTCCTTTAAGCATCTTATCGCCTTTTTCCTTTGGAATTACTCCATATTCTACATACTTCATAATCAGCTGTTTTCGCTTTGTTAGTAAATCCAGATGTATCTTTGTTAACTCTTCTTTTTGTTGTTTGGTTAGTTTTACCACTTGTTTTTGCGATTCCGTATTCGTCATTGGCTCAGCATGAACAGGAAGTGCCACAAGCATTACAAGCAAGGGTAATATCAAGATTGCCTTCATTTTGTTCAACATAGTATTCATCTCCTTTCCGAAAAGATTATTTATATACTCTGCAATTTTTATAAAATAATACATTTTTTGTCATAAGTGATGAGGTGGCTGCATTTTTAATTACCAATAAAAAAAGCAGCAAAGGGGCTGCTTGCTTAATCGCTATCATTTTGATGGATATATTGGTGAATGAGATTAATTATTGTATGAAGTTCCTTTTTCATTACTTTGCATGGATCCTCCACTAAGGAATCCAATGCGCTTTCCACCAGGTACACACGAGGCTGTTTGGAATGAAGGACTTCCTCCTGAAGAAAATCAAGCAACTCCATCCATTTTAACTGTTGTTTTTCATTTGGACACTCTTTCCTAACAATTCTCTTTAAATTGGTTAAAGCTTGCTCGAGCTTTTTTTGATTTTTCATCCTTTTATTGGTTGGAAACCATTCTTCTATTAAACGCGGATCATGCAATTGTTCACCAGCGGATGAGACCTCCTCCACCACACTGGATATACGATTTATGCAATAGCGTATAATCCGTTGAATAGTCAAACCAGGTTGCTTTTGATGAAAGAATACATGAAATTGATGGTGAAGCATTCCCGTAAAAAGGATTGTGCAATCCAATAAATATGGTTTCTTATCATCACCATAAATATCGACCATGCGATAAAATGTCCAATTCAATTGATTTAACTGCATTTGTTTTAAGAAATCTTTGAAGTCCATATCATTTGAAAACAAAACTTCCTCAAATAAGGCAAAAAGCTTATTTTGTTTATTCAATTTCATTTGTAGCTCTATTTGTTTAATGAATATCTCCTGATCAGATGGATCTTGCCCAATTAGAAGTTTATTTCGTTCTATCTCCAGAATTTCATGAAGGGAATTGAAAATGGCTATCAGCAATTCTTTTTTGGAAGAAAAATAATTATAAAAAGTTCCTTTTGAAATACCGCTAAAGTCTAAAATGTCTTGAATGGATGTAGCCTGGAATCCTTTTTCCATAAATAATTGATGAGCCATTTTGATTACATGCTGTTTTCGGTCATTCATTTATATCACCTAAAAATAATAATAAACTACCAGTCTAATGCAATACTATCGCAATTTATTTTTTTATACAATACGAGCATTTTTTTGTTGCAAAAAGGGAGCAATCCGTTTAATATAATCTTTGCGTTATAATCAAAGTATAAAAAAATGGACTATTAGTCCAAAGAGAGGGGTAACTAGATGGACGCATCTTTATTAGAAACAAAAAAACCTCCGTATGGGATTATTGTCATCCTGCTAATTGGAGCGTTTATTTCCATATTAAATGAAACGTTATTGAATATTGCCTTACCTTCCATTAAGGATGATTTTCATGTTTCGATGTCAACGGTGCAGTGGCTTGCAACCGGTTATATGCTTGTAAATGGGGTTATGATACCAGCCACAGCATTTCTCATTCAAAGGTATACCGTTCGCCGTTTATTTCTAGTGGCAATGAGTTTGTTCTCTATCGGTACGATTTTAGCAGGGTTTTCTCCAGAATTTTGGGTTTTACTAGCTGGACGAATCGTTCAAGCTTCTGGTTCTGCTATTATGATGCCTCTATTAATGAATGTAATGCTCACTTCCTTTCCTATTGAGAAAAGAGGAGCAGCAATGGGCTTATTCGGATTAGTTATGGTGTTCGCGCCTGCAATTGGACCTACTTTATCCGGTTGGATTGTGGAACACTATTCATGGAGAATGCTTTTCCATATTGTCATGCCGATTGCAATTGCTATTGTAGTTATTGCCTTTTTCCTATTGAAAGATAAAAAAGAAAAAGTAGAAATAAAGCTGGATACACTCTCATTTATTTTATCCACAATTGGGTTTGGCGGAATTCTCTATGGATTCAGTTCTGCAGGAGATAAAGGCTGGGATGCGCCAGAAGTTTATATTACCTTAATCGTTGGCGGTCTTTCTTTAATTCTCTTTATTTGGCGCCAGCTTGTAATTCCAGTGCCGATGTTGGAATTTCGTGTTTATAAATATCCAATGTTTACATTAGCTTCTGCTATTTCTGTTGTATTAATGATGGCAATGTTTTCTGCCATGTTATTGTTACCGATGTATATCCAAACAATTAGAGGGATTTCTCCATTGAAATCAGGTTTAATGTTACTCCCAGGTGCGCTTTTAATGGGCCTTATGTCTCCGATTACAGGAAAACTGTTTGATAAATTTGGCGGAAGAGTTTTAGCAATAATCGGCCTGACAATTACGATTGTTACTACTTATTTCTTTAGTACTTTGACACTATCCACTACGTATACGGAATTGATTCTATTATATACTGCACGTATGTTCGGTATGTCCATGGTAATGATGCCTGTCATGACAAATGGTTTAAATCAATTACCACAGCGGCTTAATCCGCACGGTACAGCAATGAACAATACATTGCAGCAAGTATCTGGTGCTATTGGTTCTGCCCTGCTAATCACGGTAATGTCAAACCGCACGGAAACACATGCAACAAATTTAATTACATCTGCTACGAAAAAGCTTACTGGTCAGGAAAGCCCGGCACAAATTGCTGCATTAAAAGAGCATTTGGGTATGAAAGCAATGGTGGAAGGAATTAATGATTCCTTTAAAGTTTCTGTTTGTATTGCACTTGTTGCATTGATACTTGCTTTCTTCATGAAACGTGTGAAGCCGAATCGAGAAGAAATATCGCAGGAAACAACCAAACAAACTTTCGTGAAACAAGCAACCGAAAATTAACTGGAAAAACAGATCAATTTTATTGGTCTGTTTTTTTTTATCGGATTATTTATCTCATACAACAAAAAATGGATAGTAGGTTGACTCAAATTAGGTAAATGAGAATATATAATAAAAAAACGATATAATTTATCCAAGAAGGTGGAGCAATGAAGAAAGTAAAATGGGTCATCGGGTTGATAGGACTGGTTCTAATAGGGTGTATTATAGTTTTTTTGGTGAAAAATCAGCATCATTATGAAAATGTTTCACAATCGAAAAAGCCAGTTAAAAGTGAATGGAATCTTCCAAAGCCTAAACATATTATTATTGTGGTTGTGGAAAATCACTCATACAATCAAATTATTGGAAATAAAGATGCACCTTACATTAATCAACTTGCCGATCATGGTGTCCTATTTACCAATTCCCATGGGATTGCACATCCTAGCCAGCCCAACTATCTTGCATTATTCTCTGGAGATACACAAGGAGTCACAGGTGATAGCTGCCTTATACCTTTTCTTCTAATAATTTGGCAAATGCGTTAAAAAAGGTCGGAAAAAGCTTTGCCGGATATTCAGAAGATTTACCTTCTGTTGGTTTTAAAGGCTGCAAGTCACAGTCTTACCATCGGAAGCATAGCCCATAGGTGAATTTTTCTAATGTACCCAAAAGTTATAACTTACCGTTCACTAGTTTTCCGCAAAACTATAATCTTTTACCGACCGTTTCTTTTGTCATCCCTAATTTAATACATGATATGCATGATGGTACGGTGAAGCAAGCAGATACTTGGTTAAAGAAAAATTTACAAGGGTTTATCCAATGGGCGAGTAAAAATGATAGTTTATTTATTTTGACATGGGATGAGGATAATTTCAAAAAGCCGAACCAAATTCCAACGATTTTTGTAGGGCCAATGGTGAAAACAGGGGAATATTCAAATTATATTGATCATTATTCAGTTTTGCGCACGATTGAAGATATGTATGGAATAAAACCTCTGGGAAAGTCAAAAAATGTTTCATCCATACAAGGAATCTGGAAATAACGATGTCTTTTATTGAATCAAGTTGATTTTTTTAGAGAGGGCTAATTTTAGTCCTCTTTTTTGGTATGTGAAAAATATCAAATGAACTTTCTGCCTTTTAAGTAAGTCTGTTAATTTGTAGGTTTATTTATTGCCTTTAAAAAAGGAGCTAACAAAATGAAAAAAGTATTAATATTTCCCTTTATGCGGATGCCATCTGGACATCATCAGGTTGCAGAAGCGGTTATTCATTTATTAAACGAAAACATGGACAATTTGATTATTAATAAAATGGATTTTTTAACTTATACAAGCAATCAATTAGAAAGAATGATTACAAAATCCTATTTAAAATGGATTCGCTATGCACCAGGAACATATGAATGGGTGTATAAGCATCTATTTTATACAGGATCCTCTGTAAAAGTCAGATGGTATCATCATTTATTTCTAGTTAAAATGCAGCAATTAATAGAAGAGGAACAACCGGATCTAATTATATGTACACATGGTTTTCCTTCCTTATTACTTAGCCATTTAAAACAAAAAGGGAAGCTTACTACTCCAGTAGTTAATGTCTATACTGACTTTTTTATCAATAGTGTGTGGGGGAAAAAGGGCATCGATGCTCACTTTGTTCCGAATCAACAAATTAAAAGACGATTATTGGAAGAGTATCAAATTTCAGCAACAAAGGTTTTTGTTACGGGAATACCAGTGCATGGAGATTTTAAAAAATTAGGGAATCATTTGGACTGGAATCATAACCGCAAAAAAATTCTCGTATCAGGTGGAAGCAGTGGCTTGGGAGCTATTCTAACTATGTTGCAGGAGGTAAGAGAGTCTAATCGTTTTGAATATATCGTGTTATGCGGTAATAATCAGCGGCTTTACCAAGAAATATCTTCCTGGAATGTATCTCATATTCATCCTGTATCTTATATATCCTCAAGATTAGATATGAATGCACTATATGAGCAGGCAGATGCAATCATCACGAAACCAGGGGGAGTAACAGTAAGTGAAGCATTGCAAAAGAGACTGCCTATTTTCATACATTCCGCACTGCCTGGTCAAGAAGAAATAAATTTGAAATTTTTAAAACAAAATAGACTAGTGTTTGAATTGCATCATGCAGATACTTTTGAAAATCAGTTGTCTTCTGTTTTAGATAATAGCAAGTCACTATCCCAATTGTTTGAAAGAAAGGATAGTTATTTTCAAGGACTTGAATTGCATGATGCCCAAAGCATTCTTAAGGTAATGCAATCTTTACTTGAGAGAAAAACCTACACGAAAGGCCGCAGTACTTTTATGGAAAAGCTTTATCCTGCTTTTTGGGGCAGAAATGCTACTTCGACAAGAATTACAAGTGGAAATTCACATTCATGAATCATGGAATTGATACCAAGGATGCAACATTTTTCGAAAAAGATTAGAAAAAGAGAAATAAAAATGGAAAGATGGTCATAATGGCAAATAAGGGAAATGAAAATCGGACTAAATAACAAGTTGTTGTCATTATATATAATAAGGCTTTTTTCTAACCAATGTAATTGAAGAGGAAGAATATTGTTTGCCGAATTTCTTATCTTAATATTTAGTTATTAACGATGCGTGATTTATGAAAAAGCCTTTAATAAAGTTAGCTTTCTTGGGGGAGAAATAAATGAAAAAACATATTAAAAAGGCGATTATACCTGCTGCAGGTCTTGGAACAAGGTTTTTACCAGCTACAAAGGCAATGCCGAAAGAAATGCTACCGATTGTCGATAAGCCCACTATTCAATATATTGTGGAGGAAGCTTTTCAATCCGGTATAGAGGATATCATTATTGTAACTGGTAAAGGTAAACGGGCAATTGAAGATCATTTTGATCATGCAGCTGAACTAGAATTAACCCTTTTAAAAAGAGGAAAATTGGATTTATTAGAGAGTGTACAAAGGCCTTCAAAATTGGCTAATATTCACTATATAAGGCAAATGGAACCAAAGGGGCTTGGCCATGCTGTCTGGTGTGCCAGAAAATTTATTGGAGATGAGCCATTTGCAGTATTATTAGGGGATGATGTGATCCAATCCGATATTCCCTGTACAAAGCAGTTGATTGATATATATGAGGAAACTGGTTCAACTGTTGTTGGGGTGAAGCAGGTTCCTAAAGATGAAACAAACCGATATGGAATCATTGCTCCGTTAAGTCAGCAGGGCAAGGTATATGATGTGAATTATTTTGTAGAAAAACCATCTGTTCAAGAGGCTCCTTCAAATTTAGCGATTATGGGACGCTATATATTAACTCCTGAAATTTTCCCCATTTTAGAGCAGCAAAAAAGCGGTGTCCAAGGGGAGATTCAGTTAACAGATGCGATAATGGAATTAAATAATCAGCATAAAGTACTGGCATATGCCTTTGATGGTATGCGATATGACGTGGGAGAAAAGCTTGGATTTATTTTAACCAATATTGAATTTGCTTTAAAAGAGCCAGAAATCAAAGAACCCTTATTGAAAAAAATGCGTGAATTGTTAGAAACAGTGACAGAACCTCTGTAACCGTATAATAACTAATGGTTGAAGCGCATGTTTTGATTTATTAAAAATTTGAAGAGATAAGTATCTATCCATTTTTACTTAGTTATTCAATTATGATTGGTGTGTGGAGATAAGAAATGAATGTAGAAACTTCCTCGAATTGGATCAAGGAAAAAAAACTTTTACTCATTGCAGCAATTATACTTATTGCATTTCTCGCTCCTGTTTTTATTTTAGGTGAGAACAGCCATATACGAGTCCATGATAATATGGACTCTAATATCGCCTGGTATAAAGTGATGAAGGAAAGTGGACAGCTATTTGGACCAATTAATGCAACAATTCCCCAAATTATTAACGGTTTGCCGAGAAATTCATTTGGTACCGAATTCAGTGGAATAGAGTGGCTTCATGAAATATTCCCGTCAATAGTAGCATATGGGATAAGTCAAGCACTGATTCGAATCTTTGCATTTATAGGAATGTATTTGCTGTTAAGAAGGCATTTTGTTAAGAAGGATGATGCATATCCGATTCGGGTATGGGTCTCGTTGGCATTTGCCTTGACACCTGTTTGGCCATCCGGAATGCTCAGCACGCTTGGGCAGCCATTGGCTTTATGGGCATTTTTAACGATCAGAGAAAGAAAAGGAGCATGGAAAGAATGGCTTACTCTAACACTATTACCGTTCTACTCTAGTTTTGTATTGGGGTTTTTCTTTTTCCTTGTGGCAATGGGCTTACTTTGGATACGGGATGTAATTGTAAAGCGGGACTGGAATGTTAAATTTTTAGGAAGTATCGGATTTATGACCTTATTGTATTTGGGAATTGAATATCGCCTCGTTTATTCGCTGGTATTCCCAACAGAACCTACAAGCAGAAACGAATTTGTCAGTTCAACCCTTGGATTTTGGCACTCCATCCGATTAACGTTTAAAAATTACTTTCTGGGCCATACCCATGTAATGACTTTGCATACGTTAGTCATTGTTCCGCTATCTTTCATTGTATTATGGAAACTGTGGAAAGAAAAAGCTTTGCGATTCGAAAAACGCTATGTCCAAATTTTTATTCTAAATTTTGTTCTTTCTTTATGGTATGCTTTTTGGTTTTATAAGGGCTGGGAGCCATTAAAGGAAAGAATTAATTTGTTGAATACCTTTAATTTTGCTAGGTTTCACTTTTTGCGGCCACTAATTATCTATATGATGTTTGCAGTAGGTGCCTGCATCCTATGGAAGTATGGGCGGAATTGGCGGGAATTTGTAAAGGTATGTTTAATCATGCAGATTGTCGTTTTATGTGCCTGTAATCCGGAAATTTATTATCGTGTTGCTGGAGCACCTTCTTTTAAACAATTTTATGCAGAACATGAGTTCAAGGAAATCAGTGATTATATTGGAAAGCCAAAATCATCTTATCGAGTTGCGAGCATTGGCCTTCATCCCGCAATTGCTCAGTACAATGGCTTTTACACGATTGATACATATAATAATTTTTATCCGTTAGCGTATAAGCATCAATTTCGTAAAATTATTGCCGGAGAGCTGGATAAAAGCCCTAGTTTAAAGAAATATTTTGATACATGGGGTGGCCGCTGCTATCTTTTTGTAGCGGAACTAGGAAAAAAATATGATTTTCGTAAGGATTCTAAAAAGAAAATCCATCATTTAGATTTTAATATTAACGCATTCAAGAACTTAGGAGGAAAATATATTTTCTCTTCCGTCCCAATCTTAAACGCTGAACAGGATGGATTACATTTTCTAAGATCATTTGAAGATAAGGATGCTGCATGGAAAATATATTTATATGAAGCAAAATAACGCATAATTTATAGGAAGTACATATTTTGTACTACATTTAAAGTCCCAAGTAAATCATTAGAAATAGAAAAAAAGAAAGTATAAAATTGAATTGGATTCGGACGTATTTGGGTATGAAAGGGGGTGCGAAATGAAAGAATGTGTCGTTATAATTCCTGCCCTTAATCCTGAAGAAACTTTAATTGACTATGTTGCGGAATTGTTAAATAAAGGTGCTCTGCAAATAATTGTCGTAAACGACGGTAGCGATAAGGAGCTGCTTCCTATTTTTGAAAAACTAGCTTCCAATGAACGGTGCACAGTTCTAACACATGATGTAAATTGTGGAAAAGGAAGAGCATTAAAAACAGCCTTTGCCTATGTTCTGGAAAACTATAAAGAGTTAGCCGGTGTTATCACAGCCGATGCGGATGGACAGCACACGATACAGGACGTTTTTAAAATTGCAAAAGAATTAGAGCGAGATCCGAATGGGATTATTTTAGGGGTTAGGGATTTCGATCAAACAAATATTCCCAAACGGAGTTTGATCGGAAATAAGTTAACAAGTTTTATTTTCCGTTTGTTATATGGATATAACATTAAAGATACGCAAACAGGGTTAAGAGGAATACCTATCAATTTGCTGCCTGCTTTTGTAAAATTAAAAGGCGAGCGCTATGAATATGAAATGAATATGCTTATTCAAGTAAAAAAACTGAATGCAACTATGAGTGAAGTACCGATTGAAACGGTATATTTTAATAATAATGAAGGATCACATTATAATTCCATAGTCGATTCTACTAGAATATTTATTCGGCTTATATCGGGCTTTTTGCAATATTTTTTTTCGACGGTAACGTCCGGCATCATTGATGTTTTCGTTTTTGTTCTGCTTAATAATTTTCTTTTAAAAGATTTACCGCTTGAATGGCGAGTGTTTTATTCTACATTCATAGCAAGGGCTATTTCCTCCTCCTATAATTTTTATATTAATAGAAGAATCGTCTTTAAAGCGGGCAACACATTTTTTAAGTCAATTTTAAAATACTATATTTTGTGTCTAGCAATTATAATTTCTTCTTATTTACTAATTACATGTACCAATAAATTTTTGGGGATCAATGTTGTTTTTGCAAAAATATGTTTCGATATCATTTTAGGAATATGTAGCTATCAAATCCAGCTTCACTGGGTATTTAAAAAAAGAAAAAGGATGTATGAAGGACAGTGAAACCGATAAAGAAAAATTTCTATGGAATATTATTTTTAATATGCCGAAGAATTGTCCGTATTTTCTATCCAAAGTATACAGTACAAACACCAAAAAATTCCGGACCTGTCGTCTATATCACACATCATCAAAATTTATTTGGACCATATATTCTTTTGCTATGGTTCACGGAATGTATACATGCATGGATTCTCCATGTTTTTCTTAATCGAAAAGCGTGCTATGACCATTATGTAAATTACACTTTTACAAAAAGATTTGGCTGGAATCGCACATTGGCTGCAATATGTGCGTTTTTCATTTCATCATTTGTTCCTAATCTTCTTCATTCCAGTAAAGGCATCCCAGTATATAGAGGATCAAGGAAAATTGTCCATACATTTAAGCATAGTGCAGAGGTAATGTCCAATGGTGAGAGCATTGCCATTTTTCCTGATACGGACTATAGTGATACATCTTCTGAAATGAAGGATATGTATGATGGTTTCCTTTCTATTGAAAAATATTATTTCAACATAACCCGCAAACATGTTTGCTTTATTCCGTTGTATGTGAGTAAGAAAAAGCGGAAAATTATTGCTGATAAGCAAATTTATTTTAGAGATGGGAAACCATTTAAGGAAGAAAAACAAATCGTATATGACCAAATCCTAGCAGAGCTTCATCGGTTAGCGGCATTATGTGGGGATATTAAACAAGATGGAAAGGGATGAACTTGTGTCACCATTTACAGCTCAGGTTATCGCAATTATTCGCACTATTCCATCGGGAAAAGTAATGACTTATGGACAAATTGCGGCACTTGCTGGAAGTCCAAGAGGAGCAAGACAGGTTGCTAGAATTCTTCATTCTATGAGTAAGAAGCACCAATTACCTTGGCATCGTGTCATAAGTTCAAAAGGGGAAATCTCCTTAAAGGACGATGAACAAAAAATGGCTCTTCAATTAGAAGGAGTAGAGGTAAATAACTGGTCGATAAATCTGTCCATATATCAATATTATCCGGATAATAATGCCTAACTATTCACTCAATAGTTAGGCATTATGTATAAACATATAAATTATTTCCAGTATTATCTTTTGTCTAGCGCAATCAGCCATCAGTGAGTATGATTTAATTCAAACATTTTGTAAAATTACATTACAAATTTTCCCCTTCCATACGCTGATGAGTATGGCGCTTCCGTTTTTCTAAGTGTGATAGGTATGGTCAATAGCTTTCCTTAATAATTCCATAACATGCTCATCATCATGAGAGTAGTAGATGGTTGTTCCCTCTCTGCGAAATTTAACGAGTCTGACATTTTTTAAAAAGCGCAGTTGGTGGGAGACGGTTGATTGAAGTAATGAAAGGGATTCAGCAATATCGTTAACAGAATGCTCACCAGAAAATAATAAATTTAATATTCTCAAACGTGTCGGATCTGATAGTGCTTTAAATGTTTGGGAGACCATAAATAATGTTTCTTCATCAAGATCGTAGCTCTCAATTGGTTCCTTTTCCTCGCTCATCTTATCACCTCAGTTATTTCCTTTTCTCTAAGTATAAAAAAATCAATGGCATATAACAACGAATACACAATAATTAAAATAAAATTCTCACTTTTATTGACATCTTTCACGTCGACTACATATAATGAAAACAAGTACATTATATGATTAATTGTTCATATATGCATTTTGATGGTCATATTTCACCATAGAATAATTCATACTATCTATAAAAAGTGATTTAACGATGTAAAAGTGCGGAGAGGAGAAAAAGACATGGAAGCACTTCAGAAGAAAATGATAAAGAAAGAATTTACACTCGAAGGATTGGATTGTGCAAATTGTGCCTTGAAAATTGAAAAGGGTGTAAAAGACATTTCCGGTGTTCGTTCAAGCACGGTAAACTTTGCAACGAGGACCCTTTCAGTAGAAGTGGATGAGCAACAATTAGAGCGGGTAATCACGGATACAAAAGCAACCGTGAAGAAATTAGAGCCGCATGTTCAGGCTAAAGAAAAAGGAGAACAAGTTCATCATGGCCATGAACATAATCATGATCACAGCGGTCTTAATCAAAAGATAGTAATTCGCTTATGCATTGGCGCCATTTTAACAGCGATTGGAATGTTTGCCCCGCTATCAGGAATTTATCAATTAGGAATATTCCTTATTGCCTATTTAATAGTTGGTGGAGATATTGTATTACGTGCTGTTAAAAATATTATCCGAGGACAGGTTTTTGATGAGCACTTTTTAATGGCAATCGCAACAATTGGTGCCTTCGCAGTTAAGCAATATCCTGAGGGTGTTGCAGTTATGCTTTTTTATCAAGTCGGAGAGCTCTTTCAAGGCTTGGCAGTAAATCGTTCCAGAAAATCCATTAGTGCTTTGATGAATATCCGTCCAGATTATGCCAATGTAAAAACCGGTAGCATTTTAACAAAAAAATCACCTGAAGATGTTCAAATTGGCGAAATAATTGTTATCAAGCCAGGTGAAAAAGTACCTCTAGATGGAGTTGTGGTCGAAGGAAGTTCCATGGTTGACACATCTGCACTTACTGGAGAATCCATTCCTCGCGGAGTAAGAGCAGGCAGTGAAATTCTCAGTGGCTTTATGAATCAAAATGGCCTACTAACTGTTAAGGTAACAAAATTATTCGGTGAATCAACGGTTTCGAAAATATTGGACTTAGTGGAAAATGCGAGTAGCCGTAAAGCACCAACGGAGAATTTTATCACCAAATTTGCCCGTTACTATACACCAGTAGTCGTCATTGTCGCATTAGCATTAGCTTTGATTCCTCCGCTTTTGATTAGTGGTGCAACTTTTTCGGATTGGATTTACCGTGCGCTTGTCTTTTTAGTTATTTCTTGTCCATGCGCATTAGTAGTATCGATTCCCCTCGGCTTTTTTGGAGGAATTGGAGCAGCATCGAAATCAGGAATTTTAGTTAAAGGCAGCAATTATTTAGAAGCTTTAAATGATGTGAAATATGTTGTATTTGATAAGACTGGAACCTTAACAAAAGGCGTGTTTCAAGTTACGAAAATTCAAGCCGTATCTAATATTTCTGATAAAGATGTTTTGAAATATGCTGCTTATGCAGAGTTGCATTCGAACCATCCAATTGCGGAATCTATTAGGGAGGCGTTTAAAGAAGCAATTGATGAGCAATTGATAACAAAATACGAAGAAATATCGGGGTATGGTATAAAGGCAAATATCGCTGGAAAAGAAGTACTCGCTGGTAATTCGAAGTTAATGAAGCAACATGATATTTCCTTTGTGGAACCAGGAGAGATTGGAACCATTGTTCATCTTGCCATTGATAATTTGTATGCCGGTTACATTATTATTTCTGACGAAGTAAAAGACGATGCAGAATCAGCTATTCAATCCTTAAAGAAATTAGGCATTAAACGGACTGTCATGCTTACAGGCGATGCCCGAAATGTAGGAAAATTAATTGGACAGAGATTAACAATTGATGAGGTTCATACCGAATTATTGCCACATAATAAAGTAGAAGAGATAGAAAAATTGGATCAACAGAAGCATCCTAAAGAAAAAATTATTTTTGTCGGAGATGGAATTAATGACACTCCGGTCTTAGCAAGAGCAGATGTGGGAATAGCTATGGGAGGACTTGGTTCAGATGCTGCAATTGAAGCAGCAGATATTGTCATCATGACAGATGAACCATCGAAAATCGTTACTGCTATCAAATTAGCAAAACGAACAAGAAAAATAGTGTGGCAAAATATTATTTTTGCCCTTGGAATCAAGGCTATTTTTCTTCTATTAGGTGCTTTTGGTATTGCAACAATGTGGGAAGCAGTTTTCTCCGATGTCGGTGTCACCCTGCTAGCAGTACTAAACGCCATGCGCGTATTACGAGTGGAAATGGGATAAAGGGTCAGGCCCCTTGTCCCATTTTTATTTGCGGGAAGAGGAGTCTGCCCCCCAACCCACGTGGGATAGAGGGTCAGGCGCTCCATCCCATTTTCTATGAGGCTAAAGGAATCAGATACGATGTCTTATTTTTATTTCTGGGAAATTGAACCTGACCCTTCATCCCACCCCAACCCTTCATCCCGCCAAGGATTCTCTTCGAAAGACAAGGTATTTTTGACCGAAATAATTACATATTGTGTAAAGCCCGGTGCCAAGCAACATGGCAGCATCCTTTCCGTAAGCAGAAGGCAGAATAGGAAGCTGTGAAAACAGTAACAAGGCAATTTTTTCTCCTATATAATAAGAAAGAAAATAACAAATAAGAATTACGCCAATAAACCGAGTGATACTGCTAGCGAACGGCTTGTCACTCTTAAATGTAAAAGATTTATTCAAAAAATAACTGACACAGCAGCCAATTGTATTACCTAAAAAAGTAGAAAGCCAGTACGAAAAGTGCAAAGGATGTAGAAATAGATACATGGAAGACAGCCCGACAATCGTGTTGATGATGCCTACCAATAAAAAGCGAAAAAAGGAATGCTTCATCCCTTTTTTCCTCGAATCATATTAAATCTTGCGCCAGTCTCACTTTGCACCATTTCGTTTGAATATAGATCCGTTTCAATTGCAAACCGTGGTCTTCCCTTTGTTTCTTCATAGATTTTCCCAATATATTCCCCTATTAATCCTACACTCATTAATAAAAGACCTCCGAGAAACCAAATGGAGACCATTAAGGAAGTCCAACCGGTGTTAGCATGTCCCATGAATTTAATAACCAATGCATAAATTCCTACGCAAATACTGAATAAAAAGGACAGAAAACCAATTAAAGTAATAAGACGAATGGGTGCTATACTAAAGGAAGTAATGCCTTCAAATGCAAAGGAAAGCATTTTCTTCAATGGGTATTTTGATTCCCCTGCAAATCTTTCTTTGCGATCGTAATATACTTCCGTTGTTTTCAACCCAATTAATGAAACAATTCCGCGCAGGAACAAGTTTTGCTCCTTGTATCTACTTAGTTCCTCGAGAGCACGTTTACTCATTAAACGGTAGTCCGCATGATTATACACCACATTTACACCCATCATCTGCATAAATCGGTAAAACCCTTGAGCGGTTGCTCTTTTAAAGAAAGTATCTGTCTCCCTGCTTTTGCGGACACCGTAGACAATTTCGTAACCTTCATGATATTTCAAGATAAACTCTCTTATAACAGAAATATCGTCCTGTAAATCAGCATCAATGGATATCACACAATTCGAATTTTTCCCCGCTATTTCAAGGCCGGCTAATAGGGCCTTCTGATGTCCGACATTATGGGCTAATTTTAATCCTGTTACATACGGATGAACACCATTAAGTTCTTCGATAATGGACCATGTTCGGTCACGGCTTCCATCATCCACAAATAAAATTTTACTTTTATCTGTTATGAGATTTTCTTTTATCAATTGCAAAATGACTTCTGATAATTGTTTGGTTGTTTCATGAAGTACTTCTTCTTCATTGTAACAGGGTACAACAATCGTAAGTACTGGAATATTCATTTTTATTTCTCCTTTAAAAATGATAATATGAATTATTTCGTTTTAATCATCTCTCATGTAAAATGACTGTTTCTCGGATAAAAAAGTTCGAAGCATTAAAAAAAAAATTTTATACATAAAACAATGTTTGCCACCGATACTATTTTCTGTAAGGTTGCATAAAATTATTCTTTTTCAAATGAATAATAACTTTTTTTGAAATGAACTTTTTCATGTATTTGAAAGTCTTTTAATATAACAATCCATTAATTGGACAGTAGGAAACGAATGGATGTATCAGTTTAGCTGATTGGCTTTCGCTTTCTTTCAAGGAGTTGAAGCTGTGGACCATGAATTAACATTGTTAATAAAAGAAGCAAGAGGTGGAAGTGAAGAGGCTTTTTCAGCACTCGTCTCTAAATATAAAGGTCAGGTATTTCGTCATGCATATGCCATGATGAATGATCGCGGGGAGGCAGAGGATGTTGCGCAGGATGCATTTGTGAAGGCGTTTTACTCACTTCATAAACTAGACAATGATTTTGCCTTTGTTTCGTGGTTAACGAGAATTGTATCCAATTTATGCTATGATAGGCTAAAGAAAAAACAAAAAAGTAAGCATGTGCAAATGGAAAATTTAGAGCATAATTCACTCCGCCATTCATCCTCTCCAATAGATCGTACAAACACGAAGCTTATCATTCAGGAGGCAATGAAAAAATTATCTGTGGAACATCGGTCAGCGCTCGTTCTTCGTGATGTTCAAGGCTATTCTTATGAGGAGATTAGCGAGATATTGAACATTCCATTAGGAACCGTAAAATCTCGAATTAATACAGCTAGAGGAATATTAAAGAAGGAACTTTCCAGAGGTGATGAATATGAATGAACATGTGGATGAACTCCTCTCCGCTTATGTAGACGATGAATTGAGTGAGAAGGAATATATAAAGGTCAAGAATCATCTGGAAATATGCAGTAGATGTACTGGCATATTTCATGAATTACAGGAAATACAAGAAGGAATTTCTTTTTTATATGGTTCCATTGAGATTCCAGATATACATTTTGAAAATGCCATAATGGCTAAAATAAAGGAAATAAATCCGAAAGCTTCTATTTATTATCGTTGGATTGTAGGATTGCCTGCTTTGTTTATGGTAATCATCATCGCTATAAGTTTATTTGCGTTTAGTGATCTATTCTATGTTGGCGTGACGGTTGCTTCTGAGTTGATTAAAATCGCAGTCAGTTTGTCTCATACTGTTGTTTTAGTTCTATCGTCTATTCCATTTCTATTAGAGGTCTTTGCTATCACAACAATCATTATCGTCGGGTTATCGGTTTGGTCTGTTCGCTATTTATTGCGGTCAAAAACAGCAGAATAAGGGGATGTACGGATGAAAAGATTTAGGGTTTTATTAAGTTTTTTGCTGATGATGATTATTTCCTCTCTTTTGCTGACACCAGTTTTAGCAGATGAAAAAAATATTATCAATCAAAAGGAAACCATTATTCCCAAAAATGAAAAAGTGGAAAATGTCATTGTCTTAGGAAATGATGCAACGATAAATGGGGAAGTAAAAGTAGCGGTAGTAGTTATTAATGGAAATTTGCAAATCAATAAGACAGCTAATATTAAAGGTCCCGTGCTTGTGATTGGCGGCCAAATAAATCAAGAAATTGGAGCAAAAGTAACAGAGCCAATTATATCCTTAAACTTAAATAATGAAACAAAGAATAGTTTTATCCTTGGCGGTTTGTTATTTTTGGCATCTTGGATTACACGATTGGCAATCAGCATCCTTCTGCTTCTCATTACGGTTATCGCAGGAATTGCAACCAAACATAAATGGACATCTCTTCCAGAAGGGTTTCAGATGAAGCCAGGAAAAATAATAATAACTGGTTTTATTTCAAGCCTTGCGCTTTTTGCGTTAAGTGTCTTATTAACGATATTAATTATTGGAATCCCAATTGTCATTTTGATCATAATTGGGGTGCTTATTTCTCTGATTGCGGGTCTCATATTTATAAGCGGTAATCTCGGAAATCAATTCCGAATAATGGAAGGAAGGCCAAAATGGTTAGTGCTTTTAGCAGGCACATCGTTGATTGTGGCTGCAATAAACTTTCCATTATTTGGTGGGATTTTTCTTTTAATGATTTCTTGGTTTTCATTAGGTTTATCCGTTTCATGGTTGCATTTGAAATTTACAACTAGAAGAAAAAAGCCTTAGTTTGTTACCTGATATATGGTTAATATTAAAAAATATCTAATCAAACCCTTAGCATTTGTTAAGGGTTTTTTCATTTATTAACGATAAATTTCTACATGAATGAACTTTTCTATCAACAGACAAGTCTCTTAATAAGAATCTTTAAATTTAAAAGGATAATACCAATGAAAATATCCTCCTTTTATCTTATGAAAAGGTAAAAGGCAATTGAGGAGAATTGATATGGTTATGAAAAAAAAGGAAAAAATCTTGATTTTATCCGGTTCATTTGGTCAAGGGCATCAACAAGTAGCAACAGCCATTCGAGAGGCTGTAGAACTGCGGCTTCCAGACTTTGAATCGATAGTAGTAGATTTTATGGCATGGGCACATCCAAATGTTTATCCGATTAGCCACTATGTATATATGAAAAGTATCCAAATGCTGCCTCAGCTTTATGGATATTTATATAAAAAAACGCATGATCGAAATGCTTTTTCATTGGGATTAAATAATATTATGTCAGCTGGTATGGGAAAAATGCTGAAGCTTCTACAGCAAATAAGACCTACTGTTGTAGTCAGTACTTTTCCCTTTGCAGCCGGAATACTTTCCAAATTAAAGGAATATGGACTGACAAATGTTCCACTTGTGACAGTTATAACGGATCATTCGACGCATAGCTATTGGATTCATCCTTTCACCAATCATTATATTGTAGGATCAAATGGTGTGAAACAGGAGTTAATTCATTTAGGTATAACTGGGGAACAAATCACATGCACAGGGATTCCAATTCGTACGAAGTTTCTGCAACCGATGAGTAAAGAAGCTCTAATTCAGAAACATGGTTTAAATCCGTGTCTGCCAACTATTTTAATGATGGGAGGCGGAGAAGGATTAATTGGAGAAGAACTTTTAAATCCGGGTACATTAGATACACTGCCATTTAAAGCGCAATTTATGATTCTATGCGGGCATAATGAAAAATTACGGAGGCAGTTAGAGTCGAAACTTCATTCCACTAAACATCCTATTTATTTATTCGGATATATTGAACATGTTCAGGAACTCATGGCAATATCCGATTTAATCGTGACAAAACCGGGAGGAGTTACAACCTCAGAAGCAATTGCAATGGAATTGCCAATGATATTATATAAGCCTCTACCGGGACAGGAACAGGAAAATGCACAATTTTTAACAAGATCAGGGGTTGCGGTTAACGTGAAAGATACGGCTGAATTAATATCTTCTATTTCAACCTTTTTAAATAATTCGGCAGACGTGATAAGGATGAAGAAAAATGCAAAAATCCTGAATAAAAAAGCAGCTGCATTTGAGGCAGTTGACATTATTACAGAGTCGATGATGCAACAAAGACCTTTCTATGAAACCGAATTATCCCCAATGACAAAATGGAGAACCAATCGCTTATTAAAACGTGAAGGCGCCTTTTATAGTCATATTTAAATAGAAAAGTGGAACCGACTCGCCCATCGATGTACAGACTATTGAAATTCAAGTGCAAATTTCACCTGTAGGGAATCGACTAAGATAAACACGGCGAAGTAGTTTAGGAGCGGATGTTGACTTATCGCAGGAGAAGCCCGAAAGTTTGCTAGTCGATAGTCGGTGAAACTAGCTAATATTAGAAGAGAGATGTGAATTTATATGGGGGTATTAATGATTATCCTTGCTATTATTCTTTTATATACTATTGTTCCATATATCATATCCAGATGTCTTGGGTTAGGGGTTCTTCGTAAGGATAAAGCAAAAACAGGTGTCGCTTTTACCTTTGATGATGGACCAGATCCAAAATATACTGGGCAGCTCCTGGATTTGTTAAAAAAACATCGAATCAGAGCTACTTTTTTTGTTGTGGGTTCGAAAGCGGAAAAAAATCCTGAACTTATATTAAGAATGCATAACGAGGGTCATTTAATTGGTATTCATAATTATGTTCATCGTTCTAACTGGCTAATGTTGCCATGGACGATTAGGCGTGATTTAGAAAAATCAGCCTCAATTATAGAAGGAATCACGGGAGAAAGGCCCATTTACTACCGTCCTCCATGGGGATTGATGAATTTTTTTGATTACTTCTTAATAGGGAAATTTCAATTTATTCTATGGTCTAAAATGTTTGGAGATTGGCGCAGCAAAGGTGGAAGTGAAAAAATTGTCCGCGGCATTTTGGATAATGTAAAAGCAGGAGATATTGTATTATTGCATGACAGTGGTGAAACATGGGGTGCAAATGAAGATGCCCCAACATATACCATTGAAGGATTAAAGCATGTGTTTAGAACACTGCAGAAACAAGGAGTTCATTGTACCAGAATTGATGAAATCGCAGGAAAAAAGCTTCACATAAGACAATCACATATTTAAGTTTTGAATGGGCCGGACATTTTCAGTTCGGTCCTTTTTCATACCAAAAAAAAGAACCAGTCATGGTTCTTATTTCGAAGGAGTTGAATGTTTAAGTAAATTCAATAATCTTGACAGTTCAATTAATAGAATAACTAAACATACCCATACACCGCCAAACGTGTATCCTGCGACAAGATCGCTTGGGTGCTGGTAGCCTAAATAGATATGGCTTGCGGTAATAACAAGCAAAATCAAAATTTCTAAGCTTACAATAATAGTGTTCAATAAACTATTTTTACTATGACGGACAACTACATACATAAAGAATGCAAATATCACGATGGACAACAATGTTTCCTCACTCGGGAAATTTTTACTGACTACTCTCCCTGTCATTATCATATTAAAAAGTAACGGCAGTCCTTTGCTTAATAAAAAACCGCCAATAATCGCAATTACGTAATATTGATATTCTAATAATTTGTTCTTTCCCTTAATTGCGATCCAAATAATAGTCAAAATGCCTACAGTCAAAAGCGCTTGCCAGGATGTTAACCTGCTGAATCTTTCCATTAAATGGGTCCAGTTTTGATTAAATACATACAGGACAACTGTATTGGCTATTGTGTTAAATTGCTGGAACTCATTTCCAATGAAATCATCTATTAATGCGATCATTAAACTAAATAAAGCCACAAAAACAACGGTGATAAAGAAAATAAATATTTTTATTTTAAGAAAACTTCTAAAGCGTTTAAAGCTATGAACGAATAAAATAATTAGATTTTCTTTAATTTGTGCCTTATATGTTTTGATTAGGAAATACAATAAATAAATAATTCCAATTATCACACAACCAATAATGACATAGATTTTTGCTTGCTGATGAAATTGCTCCCATTTTGGACCAAAGATATTACCAAGGGAGATGAAGGTTCCTACCCATAGAAACACTCCTATATAAGCAAAAGTTGCATAGGATTTAAAAGAAATCCTAGTAATGCCGGAGAAGAGACTTGTAATATGGCGAACTCCTGGGATAAAGTAGGAAAACAGCAGAAGCCTTTTTCCATATTTTCGATGCCATTTCGACATTTTTTCCATTTTATCCGGTCCCATATGAATTTTACTTCCATATTTATTAAAGAATGGTACACCGAGCTTATAACCTATCCAATAGGATATTGTTACGCCAATAACACCGCCAATTCCACCAAACAAAATAGTTAGAAATAAATTCAGTTTCCCTTGGTATACGAGATATCCAACATAGCTCATCAGTATTTCATTTGGTATCGGTATAATAATTAGTTCGAGCATTAGTGAAAAAAACAATACGATATAACCGTACTGGTCAATTAAATGAATAAGTAAATTCAATTTTTACTCCTCCATACCTAAAAGCAATTTACATATAAAATGACGGGTGAATGATTGAGAAAGTTCAAGGAAAATGTAGTATTATTTAATTTATTTTTGTAAAATGATAAGAGTCCCATTATATAGTGTGGGTGTAATCGGTAAATCATAAACACAAATCTCTGTGGGTAATTTTTACACTATTATTTTACGTGAACTTTTTGTTTAATAGTAGAGTCTGTTAAATAGAAAAACGTCTTTTTAAAGAATTATGAAACATATATAGGTAAATTAATGTCTATATCGAGATTAATAAATAAGAAAGTAGGAGTTAAAGGAATGAATTATCAATTATTTCAATCCATTCACAATTTATCTGGTCATTCTACTATTTTAGATGACGTAATGATTTTCTTCACGAATTATGCTTTAGTACTTTATGCACTTTGTCTTCTTGGAATATGGTTTTTAGGCAGCAATAAGAGCAAAAGAAATGCGTTATACGCTCTAGGAACGGGAATTGTAGCTTTAGTTGTAAATATCATTATTTCTAAAATTTATTATGAACCGCGTCCGTTTGTTACCCACCATGATGTTCATACACTTATTAAGCATGCAGCAGATGCATCCTTTCCAAGTGATCATGCAACAGGTTCCTTTGCAATAGCATTTGCTATATTGGTACGCAATCGTAAAATTGGTGTGCCCATGATTATTTTAGCGGTTATTACTGGGTTCTCTCGTGTTTGGGTAGGGGTTCATTATCCATTCGATGTAGTTGCAAGTATCATTGTAGCAGCAATTGTTACGTTTATTATATTAAAGCTAGAAAGATTCTTAAATCCTATTTTGGATGCGATTATTAAGTTTTACAATTCTTTATTTGGCAGAAAATCAAAAGGGAATTATAAGAAATCTATTTAATTTTTGATCCTAAACACTTTGTGTTTGGGATTTTTTTATGGTTTTCGTGGAATAGTCAAATGATCAGGATTTATAATAAAAATTAACCATATCTTAACGAAACCTAAATACTGATCTTGTTTTTCAGTGCTAAGATACTTGTTATGTGTGAAATGGAAAGAAATAGGGGGGATGAATGTGAGTTGGTGGGAATCATTTGTTGCATTTGTTTTAGGAATTGTAGAAGGATTGACAGAATTTGCTCCGGTCTCTTCCACGGGTCATATGATTATCGTGGACGATCTCTGGTTAAAGTCCAAAGATTTATTTTCTCAGGAAGCGGCCAATACTTTTAAAGTAGTAATCCAATTAGGATCAATATTAGCGGTTGTCGTTGTGTTTTTCGAGAGATTTCTGTATTTATTGGGGTTAAAGAAAAATACAGTGCAACAAAGTGGAAATAAACTGAAATTAACACAAATTATTGTAGGATTATTGCCAGCGGCAATTCTTGGATTTTTATTTGAAGATTACATAGATGAACATTTATTTTCTACTAAAACGGTATTGATTGGTTTAGTAGTGGGAGCTCTTTTAATGTTTGCTGCTGATTTGTTTCGCCCTAAAAAACCAAAAGCTGAGACGGTTGATCAGATTACTTATGTCCAAGCATTTTTAGTAGGATTATTTCAATGTATTGCCCTATGGCCAGGGTTTTCAAGATCCGGTTCGACCATTTCTGGTGGTGTGTTGCTAGGTATGAGTTATCGGGCCGCATCTGATTTTACTTTTATAATGGCTGTTCCTGTTATGCTAGGGGCCAGTTTTCTTTCATTACTAAAACATTGGCAATCCATTACCGTTGATGTTATACCATTTTTCGTTATTGGCTTTATAAGTGCATTTGTTTTTGCTTTTCTTTCTATTCGCTTTTTCTTAAAGCTAATTAATAAAGTGAAATTATTTCCTTTTGCAATCTATCGAATTGCAATAGCGGTTGTTCTTTATTTCATTTATTTTTAATAAAAGTGCAAACAAAAAACAATGTCCGTTAATAGGCATTGTTTTTTTATGATAAGAATGAGAAAAGTTATTCGTGTTACTTTATCTTAGCGGCAGACTAAGAAGGTCATGTAATGCTAATCTGACATATCCTTATGCCGCTGAAAAGGCAATTTTGCTTTTTTATTATGGTGTTTTTCTAGCCAAGCCTCTGCCAATCAAATTAGCTGAAATGGGGGCTCTGTTCAATTCTCTTGCCCAAACCGATAATTTGACCAACGTGATGGATCTCGTGGGCAATGACATGTCTGAGAATTTCCCCAACTGTGAAATCCTGAATAGAGCCATCGCCTCTTTCCGTTGGGACTATGATGTCTTCCATTTCAGTTGTTAATGTCTGTAAATAATTCTCTACTTCAAAGTGGAATTGTTGGGATAATCCTATTACCTTTTCTAAAGAATTGTAATGTTCATATGGTTCTTCAAATTCACTTTTCCCTTGTATATGGCATACCCAGCTGTACTCTACATCTACAATATGAAACAAAGTTTTGAGAATACTGCCAACTCCCCCTGTACGTGGTTTCATAAGTTCCTCTTCTGAAAGACATTTGCACCATTCAAACCATTCATCCCTTATTTGCCAATTATAACGAAATAATGTTTGCGTAAGAATCACTCCCTTCATGTCAGTATAATTCGCTTCAAAAAGGAAAGAACCCTGCAAAGAATATAAAAAAGCTCAACGATTATCGTTGAGCGCTTGTCAAGAAAGTTTATTAAGAGCTAAAATGCTGACGTGCTTTCTCTAAGAAAGGTAGATCCTCTTCTAGTAATTCTTCTTCATGGAAAATTGCATCAACTGGACAAACTGCTTGGCATGCTCCGCAGTCGATACAAATATCTGGATCAATATAGAATTGATCTTTGCCTTCTGCAATACAATCTACAGGGCAAACTTCAACGCATTCCGCTGCTTTTTCCCCTTGACATGGGAATGTAATGACATAAGCCATAATGTATTAACCACCTTTTCCTTGCACCTATTTAAGGTTCAATAGTATTGAACTTGTTTAAGGTATAAATATCTACTGAGATATATGTATATAATATATCCCTTAGATCATCCTTCTATATATTATCATATTTTAAAGTTCTTAATTTAATCTTAACTTATTTTTCTAGGCCATAAAATGGTTTTTTGAAAAATTTTTGTATAAATCCAGTCCATTTATGATATTTTAATCGAATTCTTTATTTTTTGGGATAATATTCATACTGGGCAATATTTGACAACGGGAAAATTTATGAAAAAAAAAGAGGTTGCTCTATTCAATAGAACAGTTGAAATTTATAAAGTGCTTCCCAATTTCTATAACAGCATTGTAGAATGAAAACGAGAAGGTTTTTCTGGAGGGGGATTTAGTAGTGGCCAAAATTCTGGTTGTAGATGATGAACCATCAATAGTAACTTTGCTGAAATTTAATTTAGAACAAGCAGGTTTTACAGTAATTACTTCTTTAAATGGGAAGGAAGGCTATGCTATTGCAAGTCAGGAATCGCTAGATCTTATTGTATTAGACTTAATGCTTCCTGAAATGGATGGGATGGAAATTTGCAAGTCGCTGCGTCAAGAAAAAATAAATACTCCTATCTTAATGTTAACAGCTAAAGATGATGAATTAGATAAAATCCTCGGGCTCGAGCTTGGTGCCGATGATTATTTAACAAAACCTTTCAGCCCTAGAGAAGTAGTTGCAAGGGTGAAAGCAATTCTACGCCGTACAAAGGTAAGTGAAGAGAGTGAAGCAACGGTTGAAAAAGTTTTGAGAATTGGGGATTTGGATATACTCCCTGAACAATATGAAGCAAGATTTAAGGGGGAAAAATTAGAGTTAACACCAAAAGAATTTGAATTATTATTGTATCTTGGCCAACACTCTGGAAAAGTCTTAAGCAGAGATCAATTATTAAATGCTGTTTGGGATTATGATTATGCAGGAGATACAAGAATAGTGGATGTACATATCAGTCATCTCCGTGAAAAAATCGAACTGGATACGAAACAGCCGCAATATATTAAAACAATTAGAGGATTTGGCTATAAAATGGAAGGATTGTAAACATGAAAAAGCTTTGGCTTCGTATATCGCTCACTTTTTTAATCCTTTTATTTTTTATTTTACTTGCAATGGGATTCTTTATAGCGGATATGATGAAAAAAACTTATATGGATATGACTCGCCAACAATTATTACAGGATGCTCATTTAGTGTCAAAGGTAATTGATATTTCGGATTTAACGAGTAATAATTCGACCTTGCAAAATTCAGTAGAACGTTTTTATGCCAAAAATCAACCAAGAATTACGATTATCGATACTTCTGGAAGGGTGTTAGCTGATTCGGAAGATGATCCAAGCAAAATGGATAATCACTCTAACCGTCCTGAGTTTAAAAATGTAGTAAATTTACATAAAAAAATGGGGGAGTCTGTCCGTTATAGCCATACTCTGGGGTATAACATGATGTATGTGGCTATCCCCATCCAGCAAAATAATAAGCTAATTGGTGTTGTCCGATCTGCATATACATTGGGAAAAATCGAGCAGGCAATCGTAAAGTTATGGGTTAGTTTAGGATTAACTATGGGAGTTACGCTCATCTTATCAAGTGTAATAGGGATAAAATTAGCTAAGGGTATCTCCCGCCCAATCGAGGAAATAATCCATGTTGCACGGAATTTATCGGAAAATAATTATAAAAGCAGGGTACGCCTAAAAACCACAGGGGAAATTAGAGAATTATCGCATGCCATAAATGTATTAGCTATTAGCTTACAAAAACAAATGAATGAAATACATGAAAATCAGCAGAAACTAACAGGAGTATTAACTAATATGGTAAGCGGGGTAATGCTGATTCATCCAAACCGCAGAATTGCGCTAGTTAATCCGGCTATGGAACAAATCATTGGTACTAAAGCTTCTGAATTAACAGGTAAGCTGCATATTGAAGCTGGAAAACACTTCGGATTAAGCCAGTTAATCGAACGTTGTTTAGAGCAAGGCGTTAAAATTCATGAAGAAGTGTCTATCTATTATCCAAAGGAAAGAATTTTGGATGCGCATTTTGCCCCACTATTGGGAGTGAATGGGGATATTAACGGTGTTATTACCGTCTTGCACGACATAACGGATATAAGACGTCTGGAAAAAATGCGAAGTGAGTTTGTTGCAAATGTTTCCCACGAATTAAAAACACCTGTAACATCTCTTAAAGGTTTTGCAGAGACTTTATTGGATGGAGCCATGTATGATGAAGAATTATGCCGTTCCTTTCTTCAGATTATTTATGACGAAAGCGACCGATTACATCGCTTAATAGCAGATATTTTACATTTATCCAAAATTGAACAGCATCAGCTGCCATTGCATCCTGAGGTTTTAAATATCATAAATGTTATCAATGAAACGGTACAAACATTGCAAGAAGAAGTGAATAAAAAGAAAATTAACATAAAGTTACCTGATTATAACGAACTTTATATGGAAGCAGAAAAGGATCGAATTAGGCAGATCATTCTAAATTTAGTAGCCAATGCTATTACTTACACGCCAGAACATGGAATTATTGAAATTAATGTAGAGGATTTAGATTCGAAAGTTATGTTAAGTGTAAAAGATACAGGTATTGGCATTGCAGAAAAGGACTTGCCAAGGATTTTTGAACGATTTTATCGGGTGGATAAAGCGCGCTCTCGAAATTCAGGCGGTACTGGCCTTGGCCTCGCAATTGTTAAGCATCTGGTTGAATCCCATCATGGGGTTATTGAAGTGCAAAGCCAGGAAGGAAAAGGTACTCAATTTACTATTATATTACCAAAAAAACAAACGTAAAGACTGTCAAGAAATAGGCAGTCTTTACGTTTTTTGTTTATCGGATTATGGATAGTTTTTAGTGTTAAATTTATGCGAGTTTGAACATTACATATGCAATTCTATTATCACCAATGTATTTATAAGTTTAGTGCAGTTTATTTCCAGCAATAAATAAACAAGGCTCATTTGAACTTCCTCATCATTTATCATCCAACCTTTACATATTCTTAACAATTAATTAATACCACATTAACACCCTAGTATTATCTTAAACTTGTAAGATTAATGAAAACTAATTAGGGGGCACAATCAATGAGAAAAAGATTAGTAGCAATGCTAGGGATGTTATTAATGTTTGCTTTTATAGCAGCAGGATGCGGAAATGATTCTACCAAATCTAACGCTTCCTCCTCATCTAATAACAATAGCGATGGAAATAAAAAAGAAGCAGTAACTGGTTCCATTACAGCAGTAGGATCTACAGCAATGCAACAACTTGTTGAACAAGCTGCTAGTCAATATATGAGTGAAAATGCCGGAACTACCATTAACGTTCAAGGAGGCGGCAGCGGAACAGGTATCAGTAAAGTGTTTGAAGGTGCTGTTGACATTGGTAATTCAGACGTATTTGCAGAAGAAAAAGGTGTAGATGCAAGTAAACTTGTTGACCATAAAGTCGCTGTAGTTGGTATGGGTCCTGTGGTTAATAAGGATACAGGTGTTAAGGATATTAAAAAAGAAGATTTAATAAAAATATTCACTGGAAAAATTACAAATTGGAAAGATGTTGGTGGGAAAGACGAAAAAATCGTGGTCATCAACCGTGCTGAGGGTTCTGGAACAAGAGCAGTATTTGAAAAAATGGCATTAGATGGTGCAACTCCAGTGAAATCACAAGAGCAAGATTCATCAGGTACTGTACAGAAAATTGTCAGCCAAACTCCAGGTGCCATTAGTTATCTAGCATTCTCTTATTTCAATGATTCTATTCAGCCTTTAAAGGTGGATGGTGTGGAACCAACACAAGCAAATGTAGAGACGAACGACTGGAAGATTTGGGCATACGAACATATGTATACAAATGGAGAGCCAAAGGGACTTACGAAAGATTTCTTAGATTATATGTTAAGTCCAAGCGTGCAGGATTCTCTTGTTACTAAACTTGGATATCTTCCATTAACAGGTATGAAAGTAGAACGCGATGCAAAAGGAAATGTAACACAAAAATAAGTAGAAAGAAAATAGGCCCGATCATCGAGTTTCTCGATGATTGGGTCTGATGTTCTTTATATGTTTAGCTATAGCGCCTAATTCAATGTCATGCGCTTTTGCTTTTCTATTAACCTCTGGAGAAAGGGGAAACCATTTTGGAAGTGAAAGAATTAAAAATGACAGATAAAAGCTGGAATACAACAACAAAGATCTGGACAGAACGTCGTGGACGCATCATTACTTTTTCATCTGTCTTTATTATGATACTGGTAGCCATTTCTATTATATCTTTCGTGGCTACAAAGGGTCTTAGCACCTTTTTTGTCAATCATGGCAGCTTTATGGACTTTATCACTGGAAAAGACTGGTCTCCGGGAAAAGTAGATGAACTTGGAAAACCATTAATTGGTGCCCTTCCTTTAATAGTAGGCTCCTTTGCAGTCACCTTTTTTGCAGCAATTATTTGTGCCCCGTTATCAATAGGTGCAGCTGTTTTTATGACAGAGATATCACCGAAATTTGGCAAAAAGGTACTTCAACCAGTAATTGAGCTTTTAGTAGGGATACCATCTGTAGTATACGGCTTTGTTGGTTTATCAATTGTTGTCCCTTTCCTCCGAAATACTTTTACTGGAAGCGGGTTTGGGATATTAGCTGGAACTATTGTTTTGGCAGTTATGATTTTACCAACGATTACAAGTCTTTCTGTTGATGCGATAGAGGGAGTATCTAATTCCTTACGAGAAGCATCCTTATCTCTAGGCGCAACACGCTGGCAAACCATCTTTCGAGTTGTTTTGAAAACAGCACGACCTGGTTTGTTAACTGCCATTGTATTCGGGATGGCAAGAGCTTTTGGGGAAGCATTAGCGGTTCAGATGGTAATCGGAAATGCCTCTGTCCTTCCACATTCTTTAGTAGAACCAGCTTCCACATTAACAAGTATTTTAACAATGGGAATGGGAAATTCCATCATGGGTCAAGTAGAAAATAATGCACTTTGGTCCCTTGCGCTTGTTTTGTTATTCATGTCTTTATTTTTTATCTTATGTGTTCGAATTATCGGAAGAAGGAGGTCCAATTAATGAATGCAAAAATAGCAGATCGTATAGCAACAGCTGTTTTTTATCTAATAGCGGCTTTCATTATCATCCTTCTTGCAGGATTGCTTGGATATATTGTTTTAAGAGGAATTTCTCATATTAATTGGCACTTTATCACTTCTCCGCCGCAGGCAGTGCAGGCTGGGGGCGGTATTGGCCCGCAATTGTTTAATTCCTTTTATCTCTTAATTTTGACAATGGTCATAAGTATCCCACTTTCCTTAGGTGCAGGAATTTATATGGCAGAGTACGCGAAGAAAAATGCATTTACCTCTATATTAAGAACTGCTATTGAGGTTTTGTCATCCTTGCCTTCTATTGTAGTAGGACTGTTCGGATTTTTATTTTTCGTTATTTATATGGGTTGGGGATTTTCCATCCTTTCAGGTGCATTAGCTTTAACCGTGTTTAACCTTCCTTTAATGGTAAGGGTAGTAGAAGATTCAATAAGAGCGATACCTGAGACACAACGAGAAGCCGGATTAGCTTTGGGAGTCTCTCGTTGGGAAACGATTAAACATGTGCTGATTCCAGCAGCTGTTCCGGGGATTGTGACAGGGATTGTTTTAGCATCAGGAAGGGTTTTTGGGGAAGCAGCAGCATTAATATACACGGCAGGAATGAGCTCGCCGATTCTTGATTTTACAAATTGGAATCCATTTAATCCTTCTTCACCACTTAACCCGTTAAGACCAGCTGAAACCCTCGCCGTTCATATTTGGAAAATTAACGGAGAAGGACTTATGCCAGATGTGGCAGCAGTATCAAGCGGTGCCTCAGCACTTCTAGTAATTGTTATCTTAATCTTTAATATAAGTGCCCGCTATATCGGGAAATTATTATATAAACGGATGACCTCATCTTAATGCCGGAAAGGAGAACGAAGATATGGTATCCACTGTATTAAAAAAAGAAAAGAATCCTCCTCTCTATTTGGTAAAAGAAGAACCTAATGAAAAGCCAAAAGAGATAGCAATTGGAACAGAGAATATTAATGTATTTTATGGGAAACATCAAGCAATTCATAATGTATCTCTCCCATTCTATAAAAATCAGGTTACAGCGTTAATTGGTCCCTCTGGATGTGGAAAATCTACTTTTCTGCGCAGTATAAATCGAATGAATGATGAAATCCAGGGCTGTCGTATAGAAGGAAATATTCTATATAACGGAATGAATTTAAATGACCCCAAGGTAAATTTATTTGAAATTCGTAAAAATATTGGGATGGTTTTCCAAAGACCAAATCCGTTTCCGAAATCTATTTTTGATAATGTTGCATTCGGTCCCAAACATCACGGGCAGAAAAATAAAAAAGAACTTCAAGAAATCGTAGAAAGAAGTTTGAAGAAGGCGGCACTTTGGGATGAGGTAAAGGATCGTTTGCATCGCTCTGCTTTAAATCTCTCCGGTGGCCAGCAACAGCGTCTTTGTATCGCTAGAGCAATTGCGATGGAGCCTGAAGTACTACTATTAGATGAACCTGCTTCTGCACTTGATCCTATCTCAACTGGAAAAATAGAAGAACTGATTACCGAGTTGAAAAATGATTATACCGTTGCCATCGTGACGCACAGCATGCATCAAGCAGCAAGGATATCAGATCATACTGCATTTTTCTATATGGGAAAGCTAGTTGAATTTGGTACCACAAAGGATATGTTCACAAATCCAAAGCAAAAACAAACAGAAGATTATATTTCGGGAAATTTTGGATAATCCAGAACAACTTCTTAAAGTAGGTGAAAAAGGATGACAATAACAGCTACTACTGCTTCTATCATTCAAACGGATTCTATAGATGTTTATTACGATGATTTTAAAGCGCTAAAAAACATTCAACTAAATATCAAAGAAAAGTCGGTTACTGCCTTAATTGGACCATCAGGCTGTGGAAAATCGACCTTTCTTCGTACATTAAATCGTATGAACGATTTAATCTCGGGATTTCGGGTGGAAGGAAATATTTTTATTAAAGACCAAAACATTTATGATCCAAAAATGGATGTCGTTGACTTACGAAAACGGGTAGGAATGGTATTTCAGCGTGCTAATCCATTTCCAATGTCCATATACGATAATGTTGCATACGGGCCGCGAATCCATGGCATAAAACATAAACTAACGTTAGATGAAATCGTGGAAAAAAGTTTGAAAGCAGCAGCCCTCTGGGATGAGGTAAAAGATCGCTTAAATACTTCAGCTATGGGACTTTCTGGTGGCCAGCAGCAGCGCCTAGTAATTGCGAGGGTTTTGGCGATTCAGCCTGAAATAATTTTAATGGATGAGCCTGCATCTGCACTTGATCCTATTTCAACATCCAAAATAGAGCAGCTAATTTTAGAATTAAAAGAAAAATATACGATTGTAATTGTGACTCATAGCATGCAGCAGGCTGCTCGGGTTTCAGATGAAACTGCCTTTTTCTTAAATGGTGAAGTCATAGAATTCGATGAAACGAATGTCATTTTTACTAATCCAAAGGAACAACAAACAGAGGATTATATTACCGGCCGTTTCGGATAAGGGGAAGAGCAAATGCGTAAGCACCTTGCACATCGGTGGATGGATGAGGGAAATTCGAAGTTTCATTTTACCTCCGTAGTAATCAAGTGAAATAACGGAAACAAAGCAAGGTACCGATAGGCGCGTGAACAAATCGGGGATAAATTTAGAAAAGCAAACATGGTTAAATTGTTCAACAACGAAAGTAATGCTTAGATGCAAGGGGGAAATGATGGTGGCTAGACGAATTTTTGAGGATGGCTTAACAGAGTTACATGAAAATTTATTAAAGATGGGGCTTTTAGTGGAAGAAGCCATTTATATGGCAATGAAGTCTTTAGTGGAGAAGGATCTTGAACTTGCTTTAGCAGTTGTGGTGGATGATCAAAGTATTAATGAACTGGAAGTACAAGTGGAACAAAAATGTTTTGAATTGATTGCTACCCAACAGCCGGTAGGTACGGATTTAAGACGTATTGCGACAATGCTTAAAGTATCCTCTGACCTCGAAAGAATGGGGGACCATGCTGTAAGCATTGCGAAGGCTACCATTCGTTTGAAGAACGAGACTTATATAAAACCTTTAATAGACATTCCGAAAATGTCTGAATTAATAAAGGAAATGGTTCATGAGGTGTTAGCTGCATACGTAGAATTAGATCGAGACGCCGCCATCGATATTTCGAAAAAGGATGATAACATAGATAAATATTATGCAAAGATATTCTTGGAATTAGTGGATATCATGAAAGAAAACCCTAACTGGATTAATCAAGCATCTCATCTTCTTCTAGTGGCACAGCATTTAGAAAGAATCGGGGATTATGTGACGAATATATGTGAATGGATTGTTTATTTGAAAACGGGATCTCTTATCGACTTAAACAAATAATACTAGAGCCTCATCTTTTGGAATGATGAGGTTTTTTCATTATTTTCTTTGTGAATTCATGATTTCATGATACAATCACAGGAAACATTTACAGATAAGGATGATAGGAATGGGTGTTCATCAATATTTTAAAAGTTTATCGGATTTGGAGAAGCTATACCGATGTCCTGGTAAATTTAAATTTCAAGAGCATTCCGTTGCAAGTCATTCCTTCAAGGTTACGAAAATTGCACAATTTTTTGGAACAGTGGAGGAGCAAGCCGGGAACCAGGTCGATTGGAAATCCTTATATGAAAAGGCCTTAAATCATGATTATAATGAGCTTTTTACAGGTGATATTAAGACACCTGTTAAATATGCCTCTAAAGAGTTGAGGGACTTATTCAGTCAAGTAGAGGAACAAATGTCAAAAAAGTTTGTGACAAAAGAGTTTCCAAAGGAATTTCAATCCATTTATTTAGAACGGTTTAAGGAAGGAAAAGACGATACATTAGAAGGAAAGATTTTGTCTGTTGCAGATAAGGTTGATTTATTGTATGAATCATTTGGCGAAATACAGAAAGGTAATCCCGAAAGCCTTTTCCAAGAAATCTACGAGGAATCTTTAATGACCATTTTAGAATTTAAAGAAATGGAAAGTGTCCAATACTTTTTAAAAGAGATTTTGCCCGACATGCTTAATGAAAAATTTATCGAGCATAGTGAATTAAACAGTATAACGAGGAAAATTATAAATGCAAGTATTTTAGACTAAATTTCACTTTTCCATTTCTGAATTTTTGGTTATGATAGAAAGGTACGGGGGGATGTGTATGATTGGAAAAATAATCGCCGCCATTTTCATACCTGCAATTTTAGTCGTGTTTTTTACAAGGGTTACATACAGTAAAATAATCGGGCTCTTATTAACAGTGGGATTGATTGTTGCATCTGTTTATAAAGGCTATACTCATACAGAGTTATTGTATATTATAGATGCTGCTTCCTTAACTGCCGGCTATTATTTTGCCAATAAGATGAGTCCTAAAAAACATAAAAAACAGCCAAATCACAACGCTTAATGTAAGTAAGTATCTTACAATATTAAGCGTTTTTTTTTGCTTTATTATTAGGTTGAATAAAACCCATTCGCACTGCTGTGAGCGTCTATGTCAAAAAGTTCTGTACAAATAAATACAGCTATGAATAAGTATAAAAAACCGAAAATTTGTTCGCTTTTTAGTGGTTAAACATTTTAGGTTTGTGGTAGAATAAGGATTATGAGGATAAATGGAACAAGATAAAAAGCTATATTTCTAGAAAGATGGGAGGTTAAAGCATGAACGGTCAATTTGAGCTTATTTCCAAGTATCAACCCCAAGGAGATCAGCCGAAAGCAATCCAAAAAATTGTCGAAGGAATTCGTTCTGGCAAAAGGTATCAGACATTACTGGGGGCTACTGGTACTGGAAAAACTTTTACAATTTCCAATGTAATTAAAGAAATTAACCGGCCTACATTAATCATTGCACACAATAAAACCCTTGCCGGTCAATTATATAGTGAGTTTAAAGAATTTTTTCCTAATAATGCCGTTGAATACTTTGTCAGTTACTACGATTATTATCAGCCAGAAGCATATGTGCCGCAAACAGACACATACATCGAAAAAGATTCCAGCGTGAATGATGAAATAGATAAATTGCGGCATTCTGCTACATCTTCTTTATTTGAAAGAAATGATGTTGTCATCATTGCCAGTGTATCTTGTATTTATGGTTTAGGTTCTCCAGAGGAATATCGGGAAATGGTGCTTTCCCTAAGGACCGGAATGGAAATAGAACGGAATCAATTACTCCGAAAGCTTGTTGATATTCAATATGCAAGAAACGATATCGACTTTCAGCGCGGAACCTTCCGAGTCAGGGGAGATGTAGTCGAAATCTTCCCCGCTTCCCGTGACGAACATTGTATGCGTATAGAATTCTTCGGTGATGAAATCGACCGGATCCGTGAAGTGGATGCTTTAACGGGTGAAATTATTGGTGATAGGGATCATGTCGCGATTTTCCCAGCTTCTCACTTCGTTACGCGTGAAGAGAAAATGCGAGTTGCTATTGAAAATATCGAAAAAGAACTGGAAGAGCGCTTAAAGGTATTACGTGAAAACAATAAGCTGTTGGAAGCACAGAGACTTGAACAACGTACCAGATATGATCTTGAAATCATGCGAGAAATGGGATTTTGTTCTGGAATTGAGAACTACTCAAGACATTTAACTCTGCGCCCTCCAGGCTCAACACCATATACTTTATTAGACTATTTTCCAAAAGATATGCTGATTGTAGTAGACGAGTCACATGTGACACTTCCGCAAATACGCGGAATGTACAATGGAGACCAGGCACGGAAGCAAGTCTTGGTAGACCATGGGTTCCGTTTACCTTCAGCATTAGATAACCGACCACTTACGTTTTCTGAATTTGAAGATCATGTCAATCAAATAGTATTCGTTTCCGCAACTCCTGGGCCTTATGAGTTAGAGCATTCACCTGAAATGGTGGAGCAAATTATCAGACCAACAGGCTTGCTTGATCCTACCATCGATGTACGCCCAATTGAAGGACAAATTGATGATCTTTTAGGTGAGATTAATGAACGTGTGAAACAAAATGAACGAGTTCTTGTTACAACGCTAACGAAAAAAATGGCAGAAGACTTAACAGATTATTTGAAAGAAGTGGGCATCAAAGTACAATATCTGCACTCTGAAGTAAAAACATTGGAAAGAATTGAAGTCATCCGCGATCTTCGTCTCGGAAAATACGATGTACTTGTAGGAATTAATCTTCTTCGAGAGGGATTGGATATACCTGAAGTTTCACTAGTAGCCATTCTCGATGCAGATAAAGAAGGATTTTTACGATCTGAGCGCTCTCTTATTCAGACGATTGGCCGTGCCGCTCGAAACGCAAATGGTCAAGTGATTATGTATGCAGATCGAATGACAGATTCTATGCAAAAAGCGATTGAAGAAACAAAACGAAGACGTTTGGTTCAAGAGGAATACAATAAGAAACATGGTATTACACCTAAAACAATTCAAAAGGATATTCATGATGTAATCCGTGCCACCCATGCTGCCGAGGAGCAAGAGGAATATACTCCTAAAGAAAAATCAAGAAAGCTAACAAAACAGGAAAGAGAAGATTTAATAGCAAGTCTCGAAAAAGAAATGAAAGAGGCAGCAAAGGCGCTTGATTTCGAACGGGCAGCCCAACTTCGTGATACACTTTTAGAATTGAAAGCGGAAGGATGATGCCCTTTATGGCAAAAGATAAAATTATTGTACAGGGAGCAAGGGCCCATAATTTAAAAAATATTAATGTGGAGATACCGCGTGACCAACTTGTCGTAGTTACAGGACTTTCTGGATCAGGAAAATCATCTCTTGCTTTCGATACGATTTATGCGGAAGGACAAAGACGTTATGTGGAATCTTTATCTGCCTATGCAAGGCAGTTTTTAGGACAAATGGATAAGCCTGATGTGGATGCAATTGAAGGCTTATCTCCCGCTATCTCTATTGATCAGAAAACAACAAGTCGCAACCCTCGGTCAACAGTTGGAACTGTTACGGAAATATATGATTATTTACGCCTTTTATTTGCTCGCGTCGGAAGGCCGATCTGTCCGAATCATGGGATTGAGATTACCTCGCAAACGGTTGAGCAAATGGTTGATAGAATCATGGAATATCCAGAAAGAACAAAGCTCCAAGTGCTCTCACCTATTGTATCCGGGAGAAAGGGAGCTCATGTAAAGGTATTGGAGGATATCAAAAAGCAAGGCTATGTCAGAGTAAGAGTGGATGGAGATTTACTTGATCTTGGGGAAGATATTATTCTTGAGAAAAATAAAAAGCATTCCATTGAAGTAGTAATTGATCGAATCGTTGTAAAAGAGGGAGTAGAAGCCCGGCTGGCAGATTCCTTGGAAACAGCGTTACGTCTTGCTGATGGAAAAGTCATTATTGATATTATTGGGGAAGAAGAACTGCTCTTTAGCGAACATCTTGCTTGTCCATTTTGTGGTTTTTCGATTGATAAAATGGAGCCGCGCATGTTTTCCTTTAATAGCCCATTTGGAGCTTGTCCTGAATGCGATGGATTAGGAACAAAGCTAGAAGTAGATGTTGAACTTGTCATTCCAAATTGGGAACTTTCTTTAAAGGAGCATGCCATTGCACCATGGGAACCTGTTAGTTCTCAATATTATCCGCAGTTGCTGGAAGCGGTATGCAACCATTTTGGAATTGACATGGATATACCTGTGAAAGACATACCAAAGCATCAAATGGATAAAATCTTATATGGTTCTGGGGATGAATCTATCTATTTCCGGTATGAGAATGATTTCGGTCAAATACGGGAAGGAAACATTCAGTTTGAAGGTGTTATCCCGAATGTTGAACGCCGATATAAAGAAACAAGCTCCGATTATATTCGAGAACAAATGGAAAAATATATGGCCACACAAGCATGTCCAAAATGTAAAGGGTATCGTCTTAAGGAAGAGACACTGGCTGTTAAGATTAATCATAAACATATTGGGGAAGTAACGGAGCTTTCAATCGAAAATGCTGATCATTTTTTTAATACTCTAGAGCTTACAGAAAAAGAAAGGAAAATTGCTAATCTGATACTCCGTGAAATTAAGGAAAGACTAGGATTTCTTGTGAATGTCGGGTTGGAATATTTAACGTTAAGCCGAGCTGCTGGAACTCTTTCTGGAGGGGAAGCCCAAAGAATCCGTCTTGCAACCCAAATCGGTTCCCGATTAACTGGTGTACTTTATATTCTCGATGAACCTTCTATTGGGTTGCATCAACGGGACAATGACCGCCTTATTTCTACCTTGAAAAATATGCGTGATATTGGGAATACGCTCATCGTTGTCGAACATGATGAAGATACAATGCTTGCAGCTGATTACCTTATTGACATTGGTCCCGGTGCTGGAATTCATGGTGGAGAAGTCATATCTGCCGGTTCACCTGAGCATGTAATGAATGATCCAAAGTCACTGACAGGTCAATATTTATCAGGAAAAAAGTTCATTCCACTTCCACATGAAAGAAGAAAACCTGATGGACGCTATATTGAAATTAAGGGTGCAAAAGAAAACAACTTAAAAGGTATAAATGTAAAATTTCCGCTTGGAACTTTTATTGCAGTTACAGGTGTATCTGGATCCGGCAAAAGTACCCTTATAAATGAAATTCTGTATAAGACACTTGCACAAAAGCTTAATCGTGCCAAAAGCAAACCTGGTGAGCATAAAGATATTAAAGGAATTGAGTATTTGGAAAAGGTCATTGACATTGATCAATCACCGATAGGAAGAACACCGCGTTCCAATCCTGCTACCTATACGGGTGTATTTGATGATATACGAGATGTCTTTGCTGCTACTAACGAAGCAAAAATTCGCGGATACAAAAAGGGCCGCTTCAGTTTTAATGTAAAAGGTGGGCGCTGTGAGGCTTGCAGAGGTGACGGGATTATCAAAATTGAAATGCATTTTCTCCCTGATGTTTATGTACCATGCGAGGTTTGCCATGGAAAGAGATATAATCGCGAAACATTAGAGGTAAAATACAAAGGCAAAAGTATTGCGGAAGTATTAGATATGACCGTGGAGGATGCACTTGAATTTTTTGAAAACATCCCGAAAATTAAAAGGAAATTACAAACCATTGCAGATGTTGGATTAGGTTATATTAAACTCGGTCAGCCAGCCACCACTTTATCAGGAGGAGAGGCACAAAGGGTAAAGCTTGCATCTGAGCTGCACCGTCGTTCTACAGGTAAGTCATTTTATATATTGGACGAACCTACAACCGGTCTCCATGTAGATGATATTGCTAGACTGCTCGATGTCTTGCAGCGATTAGTAGAGAATGGTGATACGGTACTTGTTATTGAACATAATTTAGATGTTATCAAAACAGTGGATTATATTGTCGATCTTGGTCCAGAAGGTGGATCGAACGGAGGAACCATTGTTGCAACCGGCACACCGGAAAAAATCGCAGAGGTTCAAGAATCCTACACTGGAAAATATTTAAAACCAATATTGGAACGGGATAAAGATAGAATGAGTAGAAAAATGAAGGAAATAGAAGAATTTGCTCGATAGAGGTAATGTACTTCGCTATCTGGTGATTCGTTATACCTTGTGTATTAGAGTTGTCTAACATACGAATGCGGAAACATTTGAGACTCAATAAAATCGAAAAAAGATGATCTCTGTCAATCAATCCAGAGATCATCTTTTTATTTATTGTGGTAGTTTGTGGAGAAAACCTATCTATTAAAAAAATAGTCAACAATTCTTTTGGAGGAATCAGCATCTCTAAAGCCGCAATATTTATCCCTAAATGCATCATATTTTTCTTTGAATTCCGTCTCAATACCTTCAATTTTTTTCATTGAAGATATTATATCGGACGTTGTTTTTAAAAATGGCCCAGGGGCTTCTGAAACAAAGTCCATATAAAATCCTCTTAAGTTATCTCTATAATCTTCAAGATCGTAAGTATAATAAAGTATTGGTCTTCCTGTATGTGCAAAATCAAACATTACGGAAGAATAGTCTGTTATTAATACATCGGAGATTAAGTATAGTTCTTGAATTTCAGGATAACTTGATACATTGTAAATAAAATCGTTATATTCCTCTGGAATAACTAATTTATTATTAACAACAATATGCATCCTTAAGAGTAAAACATATTCATCTTTTAGATGTTCATGTAATTCGTTTAAATCAAGATTTAAGTCAAAGACAAATTTATTTTTTTCTTTTTGATTATCCCTAAATGTTGGGGCATATAAGATTACCTTTTTATCCTTAGGAATATTTAATCTGTTTTTCACCTTTGTGGTAATATCTTGTACGTCTTTTTTATAAAAAAGATCATTTCTTGGATAGCCCAATTCTAGTATATTGCCTTTATAACGAAACGCACTTTTAAACGCATTTGTTGCATACTCACTAGGGGAAAGTAGATAATCCCATTGTCTTGTTGCGAAAGAAACACGTTTTAAATAGTCTTCGTCTCTTCCATGTATAGTCTCAATATCGTATAACATTTTTTTTAGCGGCGTTCCATGCCAAGTTTGAATATAGGTTGTTTCTTTTCTTTTTGAAATATAGGTAGGGAAATTCTGGTTATTAATCCAATATTTAGCCCTAGCAAGGTAATAGTAATATTCAGGACTTAATCTTGTTATTTTTCGCGTATTGATGTCTGGAAACCGAACATTACTGCGATTGCATACCCAAACAATCCTGTAATTTAAATTTCTTTTTAGAATCTCTTCATAAATATAACGTGGGCTATCCGCGTATTGTTTACCTAAAGAGCTTTCAATTAATATTAGCTTTTTATCAACAGGTAAAATAGTTTTTGAAACTTTATAGAAGGATTTCATGATTGGAAAATAATATCTACTTTTTCTAAACTTCCTGTATAAAGCACTTCCAAGCTCTCCATCAAAAAATTCTTGAATTCGACTATGCTGGCGTTTATATGATGTTATTACATCATAAATTCTTTCGTTAGCATGACAATCTCTATATTTTAAAAACTTATTAGATCGGATTAAATTATCTGATTTCATTTTGAAATCATTTTCGGCATACTGTGTTAATATTTCTAGCAAAGTTTCTTGATTATAAACAATATCACCAGGTAAATCATTATCTAAGTCCAAGTGAGATGGTCTTTTTCCAATAAAACGACTTCTATCAAATTGATAGTATATTATTGGCTTATGAAGAAAACTAAAGTCAAATGCTACACTCGAATAATCGGTAATCATCATTGCACTTTCTTTTAAAAGTGTCTGTACATTCACTTCACCTTGGCTAATAACTCTAACCGGAGCGTCTTTAAAATAGTTGGTATACATTTGCATATTGGGATGTAAACAGAAAATAATTTCAAAGCCGTACCTTTTAGCCAGTGAGTGCAATTCATCACTATGAACGAGATCATGATAGCGTTGGAAGTATTCTGTTTCGGTGAAATCCATATTACTTCCGATCCAATCTCTCCACGTTGGAATAATCAGTAATTGTCTTTTTATTTCAGTATCATTATTTAATAAGGAATCAAATCTCGATAACCCAGTAACAAAAACATCACTTGGATCGTATTCAAAATCATTTACAATCATATCTTTCTCAAAATCAGAACTAACTAAGAATACATCTGTATTAAAACCACGAGATTTTTTTCCGTAATTAGCAATCATATTTTTTGTACCCATTACACCATGTTGCAAGAAAATTTTTGTTGCTTTTACTGCCTTAATAAATCTCGGTGTTCGAGTAGGATATAGATAATCTGCATGATGAGAAGAAACAATTTTTGTAGCCATTAAAGTATTCCAAATATGGTCTTTTGATTTAAAATGCAAAACATTACCTAATGGTTCAACATTACGATATTCAGGAGAGTTCTTGTCAATAACATAATATACATTTTTATCTGGGTGAGACTCTCTCATAAATTTAAAAAAGTGGTAACCTGTATCCTGAGCTTTGTACGATCTTTCACCCACTAGCCAAATATCTTTTTTTCGATTTAATCTTCTAAGTAACCAGGACCATCGTAAGACTTTTGTCATATAGGAATAAGTATCATGATCAAATTCAAAAACTTCTAACGAGAGATTATACTGTTTAAAAGTATAATAAGGGTTAACAATAGTTACTTCACCATTATTAAAAGCGACTGCTTGTTTAGTGAAAAGTTTGGTTTTGAATGTTGGTCTTCCCACACGGACAATTTTTTCTTCGTCACTATTCGAAAATTTTAATACGAGAAATATATCATATATATCTTCTTCCAAAAGTTTTCCATTATTAATATTTTGTAATTGTAGGTCGGATTTATAAGTATATCTGTTAAGACCGTATTTTTGCCTTGTTTCTTCACGGAGGTCGTGAAAGGTAACAGGCGCAAACATTTCCTTTTTAGTGGTTCTTCCTTTAAGCAATAATTTTCCTGACTCTATTTTGAGATGAGAAGAAAAAATTCTTCCTCCTAAATGAATCTCATTTTTCTTTGATTTAACTTTTTCAATTTGTAACCTTGGTTTAACGTTTATTTCTACATTATGCGCTAATGAAATATTGCCTTTTTTTGTTATAAATAAGGTGCTGAAATTTTCAGCATTCTTATACCAGCTTACAGCGCTTAATGTAGTCTCCTTGAAACGTCCAAGCCGTATGAAATATTCAATATCGTTATCTTGTTGGTTTAATTTCTTAAAGCCTTTACGCTTCTCCAGTTTCTCTAATTCATCCGGAGTTAGTAAGTAGCTGTGCGTACTTATTTTTAAGTAAAAATCATAGATCTCTGGTGAAGAGGGTAATATGGAACGCTGAATATCATTAAAATCAACCTTGAAAGAAAATAATTGAGACGGTTTAATATCAGATAGCTGTAATGTATTTGTTCCATCTCTAGATAAAAGCCATAAACCCTCGACGAAATAATTTGGTTTAGAGATTTCACCTTCAATTAGTAGTAAGTTATCAGACTGTTTTATTTTAAGGATATTTTTAAGAACAGTTCCTTTACGTTTTTTAAAAAAAGAGAACATTATTATTGACCGCCTTCCAGTAGTTAAAAAATCGTCTTATTGCTTGATGTTAATTTGTTTTATCATGGAACAAATTTTCAACTACTTTTTTAGAAGAATTTCCATTTTCTAAGTAACAGAATTTATTATAGAAGGATTGAAATAATTCGTTGACCTGGAAGTTACATTGCTCTACATCTTTGATTGCTTGAATTACTTCATCAGTGGTTGTTAAAAGAGGTCCAGGTGCTTCCTTCTCAAAATCAAAGTAAAATCCTCTTAAATTGTCACGGTAATGTTCGATGTCGTATACATAGAACAAAATTGGTCTTTTTAAATTTGCATAATCAAAAAAAACAGATGAATAGTCTGTAATCAGTAAATCTGAAATTAAATATAACTCTCGTATATCTTCATGATTGGATAAATCAAATGCAAAACCCTTAAACGATGACAAATCAAATTGTTCAGCTACCAAGTAATGCATTCTTAAAATAATAACATAATCATTACCAAATTGATCTTTTAATTTATTTAAATCCAAATTTATATCAAATTTATATTTACCTTTACTGTAGTAATTATCATCCCGCCAAGTTGGGGCATAAAGAATAACCTTCTTATCCAAAGGTATATCACATTTCTCTTTAATTTTTTGTATTGTTTCAGAATCACGGTGATTATATAAAAAATCATTTCTAGGATACCCGGATTCGATAACAGTCTTATTAAAATTAAAGGCTCTTTTGAAGATTTCTGTTGAATATCTGTTAGGTGATATAAGGTAATCCCATTTACTTGTGGCTGTTCTAAAATTTTTTTTATACAATTCGGTATTTGTACCAGGTATATATACCTCATCCATATCTTCTGCCAGTTTCTTTAACGGTGTTCCGTGCCAAGTTTGCAAGTAAGTAGTATGGTTAGGTTTTGGTATCCATAAAGGAAGTCTTGCATTATTGACCCAATATTGTGCTCTAGCCATACTCATTAACCATCTAATAGAAAATCTTTTAACATAAGGAATGTTTTCCTTTTTAAAAGTTTCCTCGAAGTTCTTGTCCACGCTCCAAAGCATTTCGTATTGTAAGTGATTTTGCTTCAAATATTCATAAATAGCTCTAGGATTGCAACTATATTGCTTACCAGAGTAACTTTCAAAAACTATCAGATTTTTTTTTACAGGTAAATAGGAGGCAAGCTTAAATGCCCTTTTATAGATTTGAGTAACTATCCTATGCCTCTTTATCTTGGTGAGTAAACTCATAATTTATTCCATTACCTTTCTATTTATAAATTATACAATAACGCCATTAAATCTAGGGATTATTATAAGTGCAAAAATCTATTATTTCAAATATACTTTATGGCAATAAATAAAATAAAAAATTTGAGAAAACATATTGTAACCATAGAGTCACGTTTTGTTAAAAAAATAATGATATAATTATATAAGTGACGAAAAAAAGAAAAAAAGCTATGAATTTGGCTGGTGATATTTTGAAAAGATTGATTAAAGAAGTCGCAATTTGGCTTTATTTAACGACATATAGATATTTGTTTTTAATAATGAGCATTTTTCCTCTGAAAAACAAAATCACTTTTATTGTTTCTTTTGGTGACAATTCACTTTTTCTCTACGAAGAAATGAAACGTCAGCAAATACAATGCGATACTGTTTTTTTATATTCAAGATCATGCAAATACAATCTAAAGTTTAAAGATGCTGTGTCCATTAAATTTGAAACGTTAAATTTAATTAACATAATCTTATCGATTTATCATATAGCAACGTCCCGTACGGTGATAATCGACAATTATTACGCATTTTTATCTGTTGTAAACTTTAAAAAGAATGTAAAATGTATTCAAGTTTGGCATGCAGCTGGTGCATTTAAAAAGTTTGGATTAAAAGATCATTCCATAAAAGACCGAAATAGAAAAGATATTAAACGTTTTAAAAATGTTTATAAGAGATTTTCTGAAGTAATAGTTGGTTCAGATATAATGGGGCAGATCTTCCAGGAAGCATTTGATTTATCGGCAAGTCAAATTTTACGAGTTGGTATTCCCAGAACCGATATATTTTTTAATGAGCAAAATAAACAGTTGATTGTTACAAACATATTAAATAAATTTCCTTATTTAAAAAATAAAAAAAGAATATTGTACGCTCCAACTTTCAGAGATGAGAGTTTGGATTCTTTCGAATTAAGGTTAGATTTAGATTTAATGAAAGAAAAATTGGGTAAGGACTATGTAATCTTACTACGATTGCACCCAGCAATCAGAAATGAATTGGACATCAGAGACATAAATCAAGACTTTGTTTTTGACTTTTCCGATTATGTTGATGTGAATGAAATATTAATGATCACTGATATACTAATTACCGATTATTCATCTATTCCGTTTGAATATTCTTTATTAAAAAGACCCATGATTTTTTTTGCATATGATTTGGAAGAATACATTCATGAAAGAGGGGTGTGGTTTGATTATAAAGAGATGATTCCTGGGCCATTAGCTTTGACGACAACAGAAATAATAGATCAAATAAGGAATAATTCCTTTAATCTAGAGGAAATTGAAGCTTTTTCTGATATGTGGAATAAATACTCAACTGGGCAGTCAAGTCAGCAATTAATCCATTATTTGTCACCATTTATTCAAAAAAAGGAACAAAGGGAAAAAATGCAATATCCCGGCTAGTTTATTATTATCCTTGCACTGTATAAACCCCTTCTACTTAATGAAAGATAAGAATAACCAAGGGGAGTGTGGGTCCAGTTTTAAGAAAGTAACATTTATTGTATTTGAAAGTAGTGTGTTTTCGATTATAATATTGGATGTGTTTATTTTGTGTAAAGACCATTGTTATCTTGCTCGAATCATCCACTTAAAATACCTGCAATAAGGGAGAGGTTTAGAATGAAAAAAGTTATAACATACGGAACCTTTGATTTACTTCATTGGGGACATATAAATTTACTAAAACGAGCAAAGGAACTTGGAGATTATTTAATTGTTGCTTTATCCACTGACGAGTTCAATAAAATAAAAAATAAAGAAGCTTATCATAGTTACGAAAATCGTAAATTTATTCTGGAATCCATTCGGTACGTGGATGAGGTCATTCCGGAAAATAATTGGGATCAAAAAATATCCGATGTCGTTAACCATAATGTGGACATTTTTGTTATGGGGGATGATTGGAAAGGAAAGTTTGACTTTCTAAAGGACTATTGTGAAGTTGTATATTTACCGAGAACGGTAGGAATATCGACTACAAAAATCAAGAAGGATTTATTTACTGTAAATAATGGGTATAAATAATTTAAAAAGCCTCCAATTTTTTTTATAAATATATGTACAAATAGGGAAGAATATTAACTTTATTATAAGTTTCTTTTGGTTTCTAAGAAAGGACTATTACATGAAATCTGTTTTTACTGTAATTAAGGAGCAATTTAAAAGCATCTACCTTATAAGCAGACTCTCAGCTTATGAAGTGAAAAGTGCTAATAAAAATAATTATTTAGGGATTTTGTGGGAAGTAATCAATCCGATGATCCAAATTGGTGTATATTGGATTGTGTTTGGTGTTGGTATTACTGGTAGAAAAGGTGAGGGGGACATTGCCTATTTTCCTTGGATGATAGCGGGAATTGTTGCTTGGTTTTTCATTAATCCGGCTATTACACAAGGTACTAAAGCGATTTATTCACGAATTAAAATGGTTGCCAAAATGAGCTTTCCATTGAGTGTGATACCATCTTATGTAATAATCGCGAAGTTTTACCAGCATTTAATGTTATTAGTTGTGATTATGGTAATATTACATTTTTATGGATTTACAATCTCCATTCATTATATAGAATTACCATATTATATGTTTGCCGCAATAGTTCTTACTTTCTCGATTTCACTCATAACGTCTACACTGGCTACGATAGTTAGGGATGTAAATATGATTGTTACAGCGATTATGAGAATGATGATCTACTTAGCACCGATATTGTGGGCTCCAACAACAGGAATATTAGCAAAATATCAAGGTATATTAAAATTAAATCCTATCTATTACATCATCGAAGGGTATAGAAACTCGTTACTTAGCCAAAAATGGTATTTAGTAAGTCATTGGCATTACACTCTTTATTTTTGGGCTGTTATTCTGGTCCTTCTATTTATCGGTTCAGTATTACATGTGAAATTCAGAAATCGATTTGTTGACTTTTTATAATACGGATGTGAGATATGTGAATAAAACAGTAATACTCCGTAATGTTGCGAAAAAATATAAAATGTACAGCAGAACCTCAGATAAATTGCTGGATATTGTAATGCCTAAAGGATATGGGGAGGATTTCTACGCTTTAAGAAATATAAGTTTTGAAGCGGAAAAAGGCGATGTAATTGGTATTATAGGTGTTAATGGCTCTGGGAAGTCTACGCTTTCTAATATCATATCTGGCATTATTCCTCCCACTTCAGGCAGTATTGAAATTAATGGCGATGTAGCCTTAATCGCAATCAACTCTGGATTGGATAATCAGTTAACAGGGAGAGAGAATATTGAACTAAAATGTTTGATGCTTGGCTTTAACAAAAGGCAAATAAAAAAATTAGAGCCTGAGATAATAGAGTTTTCCGAAATTGGAAAATTTATCGATCAACCTGTAAAGAATTATTCAAGTGGAATGAAATCTCGTTTGGGATTTGCAATTTCGGTAAATATAAATCCAGACATTTTAATTATTGATGAAGCGTTATCTGTTGGAGACAAAATATTTGCGGATAAATGTGAAGCTAAAATGAATGAATTTAAAGAAAAGGGTAAAACGATTTTTTTCATTAGCCATTCCCTTAGACAAATTAAAAATTTCTGTGAAAAGGCATTGTGGATTGAGTATGGAGAGGTAAAGTCCTTTGGAGAAGTTTCAGAGGTTGTTCCAAAATACGAAAAATTTCTTAAGGATTATAAAGCAATGTCAGAAATAGAGAGAAAAGAGTATAGGGAGAAAGTAATGGAAAAGAGAAGTAGTGAATACAAGATATCCAATGCTAAAACCTAAAAATGTATGTCTACATATATTTTTAGGTTTTTTTCGTCTATAAAACGAAAATAATTCCATCCTAAGACGGAGGAAGAAAAGGAAGGGTTATGCGAAAATAGAAATAGGTAATAATAATGGCTGTTTTCGTATTAATTGTTGCTTTTCGTAACCGTTATAAATTTCAAGTTAGACTCAGTGTAGGGCGCCTTTTCTTTCTTAAGGCGATTGAAGAGGGATTGGGGATTTCTTTTACAAAAGCAGCAAAGCTTAATAAAAGAGCCTTGTTAAAAAATTTATGTACAAATCCATCTTTAGAGGATCTTAATAATCATAAAGGAGGAGCTAAAGATGCAAATGGAAAGAAAGCGTATTTTAGATCTAGTGAAGGACGGAAAACTTTCGACAGAGGAAGCATTAACCTTATTAGAAGCTTTGGATAATGAAAATAAACGAAAAGACGAAAATGTACACGATATAAAACATGAAATTGATTCAGCCGCGAAGGGTAATCATGATCAAGATAACCATGCTAATAAAGAGGATGCAGAAGAAGGATTTCAATTCAATGCAACTCGCGAGAAAATTTTAGACTTTGTTAATTCCGCGGTGAAAAAAATTAAAGAGTTTGAATTCCCCTTTAATCAATCAGTTGAATTTCCACATGTATTTCAACAACCAGAAGCAGAATTCACTCAGATTGACATTGATGTTGCAAATGGTCATGTCGAAATAAAACCTTGGGATCAACCTGATACACGTGTGGAATGTCAAGCGAAGGTATATAGAAAAGATCAACGTGATGATGCCCGCAGCTTTTTTATTGAAAACAGCTATTTTTCGGTAGAAAATAAACGATTGCGCTTTTCTACTCAATCGAAATGGATGAAAGTTGATACTGTCGTTTATGTTCCAAGAAGCACGTATGAAAAGGCGATTATTCGTACCTTTAATGGAAGAATAACTGCTGAAAAATTAGATGTCCAGGATTTTAAAACAAAAACAGCAAACGGCAAAATTTCTTTACATGATATGATAACAGATAAATTGGAGGCCGAAACAGCAAATGGCAAAATTACTATTCAAAATAGTAAAGCAAAAAGACTTGCTGCTGAAACCATGAATGGTCAAATAGATGTTGTCGGCTCCTATCATATCGTTGACTTGCAATCATTTAATGGCAATGTTCACTGCACTTTAAAAAATCAAGCTGATACTGTTCATGTAAAAGCTGTAACAGGGAATATTAATCTCTTCCTTCCTGATGGATGTGGTGTGGAGGGGGAATGTAAATCTAACTTTGGAAGTATAAAAATTGAGTTAGATGATGTAGAAACCATATCAGAAAAGAAGGATATAGCACAAAAACAAATAAGCTTCAAGAAATCTGGTGAAACCGAAGAATTAACAAGAGTATTTGCAGACACTAAAACTGGCTCTGTTAATATTAAAAAAGTGGAGAAAAAAGAAGCTGTACTATAGGAAGGATGAGGTTTCGTTTTAATGAGGTGGTTAATAAGTATTTTCATCAATGCAATACTATTCGTAGCAATAGCAGGTTTTTTCCACAGCTTCGAAGTATCAAGTTTTGGAGCTGCAGTGGCGGCAAGCTTCGTATTATCAATTTTGAATGTATTGGTACGTCCTATTTTGATTATATTAACTCTGCCAATAACAATTTTGACATTAGGAATATTTCTTATAGTCATTAATGCCATCACGTTATTAATAACAGATAAGCTTATGGGGGAAAGCTTTGAAATCCATAGCTTTGGGATGGCATTCTTAATGGCAGTTATTATGTCTGTTACCAATATTATTTTGCAAAATACTATCTTAAATAAAGGAAAATATGACTAGTCAATTTTAAAATGTACTCTATAGGGTAGACACCTCGAAAATGTACTACTCTATAGGGTTCGTTTTTGACAATCACTATTCTCAGCGGAATACGTAGTACTTTTGTTTTTCTGTTATTTCTCGATTCCATATTAATAACCTTCTTAATACGCAGTTTTTTGTTTGTACAAACACAGAGATGAAATACAAAAAGTAAAAACTTTATGTCCATCCTGCTAAAACCTTCATTCCTTGAACTCCAAAATATAATCCAAATACAATCAAAGAGGTACCTGAAACCACCGATATAATTTTTAGTGTCCTGACATTTAAAAACCTTCTAAACCCACTTGTTAAGGCTGCAATAAAAATGTCCCATATGGTTAATCCGAGAAAAATCATACTGCTGTATAGAATAAGCGCTTCTGACCCGTAAGTTGCGGCAGTTTTTGCTAAAACGGAACCATAAATACCAATCCAAAACAAAATGGACAGTGGGCTAGTGATAGACATAAAAAATCCAATAAAAAAACATCTATGTATCGGTTCTTTTCCCCTCGTATGATTTAAGTTTATGTTTTTCACTTTAACAATGCTCTCAATACCAGTGTAAATGAGTACAAATGCCCCAAAAAGCCAAAGAAAAACTTGAATTAATGAAATTCCCAAAAACTCAACAAAGCCTAAATAAACCAATAACATAAAACAACCATCTGCTATCAATGAGCCTGCTCCGACACTCCATGCATGCCAAAAACCATTTTTTATGCCTTTATCAAGCCTTGCAGAATTTACTGGGCCAATTGGAGCGGCAAGTGTTAATCCTAAGAAAATATAACTAATTAGAACACCAAGATTCATTGAATCACTCCTAAATACATGGGATACTTGTACATAATTTGTAAAAGAAAAACCCCAATCAAGAGGTTTTTCTCCCCTACTAAACAAATTTGGCAGGAATAGACCTTATAGGGGGTGGTTGTAATTAATGTTGGCGGTGTATCGTGAATATAAGGCGGAAAATAAATAATTAAGTGTTTTTTATTTTACTTTTATTCCAATTAGTAATAAGATGACTCCGCTAAAAATTAAAGAGATTTTCAGTAAAGATAATTTCTCGGAAATACCGATTAACCCCACGGCAGTCGTAAGAATTAAAATACTAGGTCCGACTAAGGCTAATGAACTGTTAACAATAAGCGCTTTTTCGGCATCGTTCAATTTTAATATAAGAATGGCTGCAAATACCTCAATACTCCCGGAAATCATCCTTAAAATAGCCATGATTAACACCGACTTTTCAAAAAATAAGAACATATACACTCCCCAACCACGTTTTAAATTGTTTTCAATATGTAAGATAAAAAGATTAGCTAAATGCACTAAGCACAAGATTATTTGGATAGAAAACCTATCTATATAACATACCTAGATAGCACCACCAATCCCAACCTCCCACGCATGAAAAAGCTGTATTTGTTTCCTAAATTCATTTCGGCAGATTTGACTGGACAATAGGGCTGTAAGGTTTAAAACTAAGCACTAAAGCACTAAACTAAACAAATATAAGCTTGTATATTTTATGTCCAGGTAGGTGATAATAAAACCTTTTTTCTTTTTCATATAGTTTAAATTCATCATGATTTTTTTATTAATTCAGATTTTGATTCCCATGAGCGCTATCAAATGCACTGGAGAAAAAAGTAACCCCTGTTCCATACAGAGGTTATCTTATTAAAGTAGTCAGGTCACATTTGGATGTATTACTTTAAAAGGGTACATATTATGTAATATATTTCCATCATTCTACTAAAATCGGATTATATCCTTTTTCCTTTAATTCCTTTATTAATGCTTGTGCATTTTCTTTGTTCTCAAAAGCTCCGATCTGAACACGGTATATTTTTTTCTTAACAGGATTTTTTGTTGGCGAGGTAATCTTCTTTAAATGGTATTGGTCTACGATACCTTTTACTATCGCTTCCGCACATGTTTTCTGGTAGGTTTTCGATTTTAATAAGGAAGCTTCTTTTTTATTAGTATAAAATCCGCATTCACAAAGAATGGCGGTCATTTCTGTTTCACGTAAAACATGAAAATCAGCTGTTTTTATACCTCGATTCCTTAGACCTGTTTCAATCACCAGATTTTTTTGGACTTTTTCCGCTAAATCCACGGCTTCCTTTGGTTTTGTTACATATACATAAGTTTCAATGCCATTTGCATCGTTCCAGGTAGTGCCATATGCGTTAGCGTGGATAGAAATATAACAATCTACTTTTAATTTGTTTGCTTTGTCTGACCGTTTTTTTAATGGGATATCTTCTTGCTTTGAATGGGCAAAATATACGGTAACCCCTTTATAATCATTCAAAAGTTCTTTCGTATATTCCGCTACTTTGTGATTGAATTCAAATTCTTTAAAGTTGTCAGGGCTTCTCTTTCCAACTGTATTAGGACCATGACCAGCATCTAGCATTATTTTCAATTCACTCTCCTCCTTAGGTTTATTGAATATACAGATTGTCTACTTTTATCATATGCTTTGATGCATAATTTCGGTACCTATGTTGGACATTTGTAAAGTTAAAGGCTAGTCTTCCGCTACATTGTAATGCTACAATAAAGAAAGCTTTACTCATATAGTAGGAGAATTTTGTTTATTGCTTGTCTGTATACTAATGCAGATTGAATGCAAGGAGGATAATACTTTGGCGAAGGTTCGTGTTGAGGACATTATTAAAAAGTTTAATTTAGAATTAATTAGTGGGGAAGAAGGCATCCATCGCCCTATTACGACAAGTGATATTTCACGTCCAGGTTTGGAGATGGCAGGATTTTTTAATTACTATCCTGCAGATCGAATTCAGCTGTTAGGAATGACGGAGATTACCTTCAGTTCACGCTTGGATCAGGATGAAAGGAAGCATCGCTTGGAGCAGCTCTGCAGCGATTTAACACCAGGAATTATTATTTCTCGAGGGTTGGATATACCAGAAGAATTAATAGAAGCCTCAAATGAATATTCTGTTCCAGTTATGCGTACAAATATGAAAACAACACGGTTTTCAAGCCATTTAACAAACTACTTAGAATTTAAGTTAGCACCAACAACTGCGGTTCATGGTGTCCTTGTTGATATTTACGGAGTCGGAGTTCTAATTACTGGTAAAAGTGGTGTCGGTAAAAGTGAAGCAGCTTTGGAACTAGTAAAAAGGGGACATCGTCTTGTTGCAGATGATTGTGTTGAGATTCGTCAAGAAGATACGGATTCTTTAATAGGGAATGCTCCAGATTTAATAGAGCATTTATTAGAGATTCGTGGCCTCGGAATAATAAATGTGATGACACTTTTTGGAGCGGGAGCGGTTCGCAGCCATAAACGCATCACTATGGTTGTAAATTTAGAGCTATGGGATCAAATGAAACAATATGACCGTCTAGGATTAGATGAAGAAAAGATAAAAATTATTGATACAGAGTTGCCAAAATTAACTATCCCTGTTCGTCCGGGAAGAAACTTAGCCATTATCATTGAAGTAGCAGCAATGAATTATCGCTTGAAGAAAATGGGGGTAAATGCTGCTCAGCAATTTACAGAGAGACTCGCGGACGTCATTGAAGATGGAGATAATGACGAAAAATAAACTTTCCAAGGAAAGGAGCAATGAATATGGATAATATTAAACCACTAAATCCAATAGCGCTACATCTAGGGTCCTTTGAAGTACATTGGTATGGAATTATTATTGGATGCGGCATAGCCATTGGTTTATACTTAGCCATTCGTGAAGGAGAAAAGCTAGGGATTGATAAAGATTTATTTGCTGATTTAATGATCTGGGCAATTCCTATCTCGATTATATGCGCGCGTATTTACTATGTTCTTTTTGAATGGAGTTATTATTCGGTACATCCGAGTGAAATTATTAAGATATGGAATGGTGGAATTGCCATTCATGGTGGATTAATCGGAGCTGTTTTGACCGCTATTATTTTTTCCAAAGCAAAAAACGTGTCCTTTTGGAAACTGGCGGATATTTGTGCACCGAGCCTAATTTTAGGTCAAGCAATTGGCCGCTGGGGCAATTTCATGAACCAAGAGGCGCACGGCAAAGAAGTTAGTCGTACGTTCCTAGAGAATTTGCATTTACCTGATTTTATTATTAATCAAATGTATATTAATGGTCATTATTATCATCCTACTTTTTTATATGAATCTGTTTGGGATTTGGTTGGCTTTATCCTATTAATATGCTTAAGAAAAGTAAATTTGCGCAGAGGAGAGTTATTCTTAAGTTATTTAATTTGGTATTCGATAGGAAGATTCTTCATAGAAGGAATGAGAACAGACAGTTTAATGTTAACTAGTGATCTACGTATGGCTCAAATGATTTCGATCGCATTAGTAGTAGTATCCATTATTTTATGGATCTTCAGAAGAAAAGCAGGTTATTCTGCAATCCACTACCATGAAATGGGATAAGGGTCCGGTTCCTCGTCCCAACTAATCATTTTTAAGTATTGTAAGCAACACCTGTAACTAAGTTTTCAATATAACAAGAACCTTGGGGAGAATTACTGAAATGCTGCAAACGCTAAAAATAGGACTATGGGCAGGGTTAAAAACGACTTGGACATTAGGGAAAATTATTTTTCCTATTACATTAGTGATCACCATTTTGCAATTTACTCCAATATTACCTTGGGTTATAAAAATCGTCACACCGTTAATGAAGCTTATTGGCTTATCGGGTGATGCAGCAATTCCAATTGTATTAGGGAATTTTTTGAATTTATATGCAGGGATTGCAGGTATTTTATCCGTTGACTTGTCACTTAAAGAGGTATTCATTATTGCAGTCATGCTAAGCTTCGCTCATAATTTATTTATTGAATCAAGTGTCGCTGTTAAAGTAGGGGTAAAAATTTGGGTGATGATACTTGTGCGAGTTGGTTTGGCTATTCTTTCCGCAGTCATCATTAATTTATGCTGGCATGGCGGTCAACAGCCTGTTCATTTTGGCACAATCGTACCGGAACAAGAGAAAATCGTTGGAGTTTGGGCGATTATGTTAAATGGATTGGAAAAAGCTGCATTAGGTGTGATAAAGCTTGCGGAAATTGTAATTCCATTGATGATTGGTATTCAAATTTTAAAAGACTTGAAGTTACTCCATCTATTCTCTCGTTGGATGGCACCGTTGACAAAATTATTGGGAATGAGAGAAAACACCTCTACAACCCTTGCAGCTGGATTATTTTTTGGTTTAGCATATGGAGCTGGGGTAATGATTCAAGCAGTTAAAGAAGACGGTGTTAGCAAGAAAGATGCTACACTAGCTTTCATTTTTCTTTGCGGATGTCATGCAGTTGTTGAAGACACATTAATCTTTGTTCCTCTCGGGATACCTGTTATCTATCTTTTACTTATTAGACTAGTTACGGCTATCCTTTTAACCTTTATAGTCGGAATTATATGGAATCGCATTGATTACTCCAAACGTACTCCAAGCACCATTGAAGGGTAAAACAGAAACTGGTACATACCGGTTTCTTTTCATTTTTTGTAAAAAGATTTATCATTATTTATGAACAGTATTTGACAGTAGAAAGGGTAGCGAAGGATGCAAAAACAAATAACGACAATTCTTTTTGATTTAGATGGAACATTAATTGACACAAATGAATTAATCATTGCTTCTTTTTTACATACATTAAATCATTATTATCCAGATAAATACACAAGAGAGGATGTGCTCCCATTCATTGGGCCATCTTTAAAGGAAACCTTCTCGTCTATCGATGTCGATAAGGTGGATGAAATGATTGAGAGATATCGCACGCATAATTTAGCACATCATGATTTATTAGTAAAAGAATTTGATGGTGTATACGAGACGGTAAAAACGCTTAAAGAAAAAGGTTATAAGCTTGCGATTGTATCTACGAAAACTTCCTCTACAGTAAGAAAGGGCCTAAAGTTAACAAATTTGGACGGTTTTTTTGAAATCATTATCGCTATCGATGATGTTCAAAATGTTAAGCCGCATCCTGAACCAATCGAAAAAGCATTGAAGTTACTTGGTTCTACGCCACAGGAAGCGATTATGATTGGAGATAACTATCACGATATTTTAGGAGCAAAAAACGCAGGAACATTCTCTGCAGGAGTAGCATGGTCTGCAAAGGGAAGAGCATATATTGAAAGTTATGAACCCGATTATATTCTAGATAATATGCGTGACCTGCTAAAAATCGTGGGAGCGATAGATGAATGAGAAAAACGGAACGTTTTCCGGTTTCAGGTGCAAATTCCTTATGGCATGTATATAAAACCGTTCCTTTTTGGAAGGTGGTCAAAAACTTCCTAGTTATACAATTAGCAAGATATACTCCGATTTTGGGTTTGAAAAATTGGCTGTATCGAGTCTTTTTAAGAATGGAGATCGGAAACCAAACATCTTTTGCATTAATGGTTATGCTGGATGTTATGTTTCCGGAGAAAATTTCTGTTGGAAAAAATACCGTGATAGGCTATAACACAACGATACTAGCTCATGAATATTTAATAAAGGAGTACAGGCTAGGAAATGTAAGCATTGGCAACGAAGTGATGATTGGCGCCAATTCGACCATTTTGCCAGGAGTAACCATTGGAGATGGTGCGATTGTTTCAGCGGGAACATTAGTACATAAGGATGTTCCGGCAGGTTCTTTCGTTGGCGGAAACCCAATGAAAGTCATTTATACAAAGGAACAATTAGAAGAAAGACGGGCAAATGATCCGATATATAGAAAAGAAATAGAATAATGAACGGAAGGTATCTATGTTATATAGGTACCTTCATTGTGTAAATCGGAAAGCTTTTCTTTTATTAGATATGCATTTTATAAGCGACCGTTATGGGCAATTCAATGGTATTACTTTTATTATTTGCCTGTTAATCATTGTAGTTTTATATGGTATACTACAGTAGTTATAGTGTTAGTCGTATAATTTTTAAATTGATATAAATAATGTCATGGCAGTTTTTCGTAATCATTCTGTTTTCACACGAAAAACTGCTATCGTTAACTTTGGAAGATTTGTGAGGGACCTTCATGGCAAAAGACTCAAAATTAAGGCAGGAGCAAGGTGTTGTCCTGTCCTTTATACCTACAGGAGAATATTATTTTAATAAAGGAATAAATGCTTACCATCGACATGACTTAAAGAAAGCCAAGAAATATTTGCAGCGTGCTATGCAGCTGGAACCATATGAACCGATGATTGCCTGTCAGCTTGGTCTGGTTTGTATGCAGTTGGATGAGTTTCAATTATCTAATGATCTTTTTACCCGTATTTTAGAGGAATTGGATCCCAATATGACAGAATGCCATTATTTTTTGGCAAATAACTTTGCTGAGTTAGGACTATTTCATGAAGCATATAAACATGCCAATAAATATTTAGAAATAGATCCATATGGAGAATTTGCAGAAGAAGCAGAGGACTTAATATATGTCATTAATACGGAAGAAACAGATTTAGAGGATTCCTTATATATGCAGGATGAGCTAATTATGAAACAGGAGAAGGCAAGACAGCTTCTCGAATCTGGGAATTTTCAAATGGCTATTGAAAATTTAAAAGAAATGATTGAAAAGTATCCGGATTTTTGGTCAGCCTATAATAATTTAGCTCTTGGCTATTTTTATTTAGGCGAAATGGAGAAAGCTGCCAATGTGTTAAAGGAGCTTTTAGATAAAAACCCGGGAAATCTCCATGCACTTTGTAACTTGGCTGTATTCTTATTTCATCAGCATCGTGATGAAGAACTTCAGGAACTATTGGACGGTCTAGAAAAAATCCAGCCGTTATTAATTGAACACCAGTATAAGCTTGGTGCTACGTTTGCTTTGTTGGGAAAACATCATAAGGCATTTTATTGGTTAAACAAATTAAAGAAAAAAGGCTTTGAGGGAGATGCAAGCTTTTACTACTGGCTCTCACATGTTGCCTATTCGACTGGTCATGAACAAACATCTCGATCTGCTTGGAAGCAATTATTGGAGTTAAGCCCGGAAAAAGAGGGATCAGAGCCTTGGAATAATAATCAACAAACCGATGCTGGTTTTGAAAACCATGTTACATCCATCCTTAATAAATTGAGAAGCGATTATTTGGAAGAACGGCTATTCGGGATTTTTCTCATTTCTGTTACGGATAGAAAACAGGAAATTATTTCACACTCTGATTTTAAAAGCTTGGATGAATTTACGATTACCGAGAAATTATATCTGGCAAACGTATTGGATGCAGGTATGAAAGAACAATTTGATCCAGATGGAATCATTGGGAAAGGGCATGGTGTTGCCTCTTTATTATATGAACATCATCACCCTATTTATCCACAAACAACAGGATTATTTCATATGTGGTTCTCCATATTTATTAATGGGTTAAAAGAGGGAGTTTCTTTTACGAATCAGAATGCTTACGCAGCAGCAGTCGATTATGTATGGAACCAGTTTCAAAACGAGAAAATAAGTCAATCAGAGATTTCAAGACGTTATCATATTTCACCATCGACCTTACAGAAATACATTAAAACAATCCGTCAATATTATCAGTAAGCATATGTTTGGACGGAGAAAGAACATTCTTTTAATATATAGATAATGATTCTCGATTTAGGATTGTTTGGAAAAGCAGAAGTTTAGATATATGCCGTGATGGCTTATCTTTAATAAAAATCAATATCGGGAATGATAATAAAGAGTAATATAGATAAGAAATAGATAAAGTAAAATATGGGTGTTGTAAGGAGTGTTTGAGATATGGATGAAAAAATATATGATCTCATCATAATTGGCGCTGGTCCTGCTGGAATGACAGCTGCTGTGTATGCTTCACGTGCAAACTTATCTACATTAATGATTGAGCGCGGTGTTCCTGGAGGACAAATGGCGAATACAGAGGAAGTGGAAAATTATCCTGGATATGACAGTATACTAGGACCTGAGCTTTCCAATAAAATGTTTGAGCATGCCAAAAAATTTGGTGCTGAATATGCTTATGGTGATATTAAAGAAATTGTTGATGGTGAAGAATATAAGACACTGAAAGCAGGTTCTAAAGAATATAAAACCAGAGCGATTATTATCGCTACAGGTGCCGAATATAAGAAAATTGGCGTTCCAGGTGAAAAAGAATTGGGCGGACGCGGTGTTTCTTATTGTGCGGTTTGTGATGGAGCTTTCTTCAAGAACAAGGAATTAGTGGTTGTTGGTGGAGGAGACTCTGCAGTAGAAGAAGGTGTATATCTTACAAGATTCGCTAGTAAGGTAACGATTGTTCATCGCCGCGATCAATTAAGAGCACAAAAAATCTTGCAAGATCGTGCTTTTGCAAACGAAAAAGTGGATTTTATTTGGAATCATACGGTGAAAGAAATTAACGAAAAAGATGGAAAAGTTGGCTCTGTGACCCTTGTATCGACCGAAGATGGCAGTGAAAGGGAATTTAAAGCGGATGGTGTATTTATTTACATTGGATTAGTTCCTTTAACAAAACCTTTCGAAGGTCTTGGTATTGTAAATGAAACAGGGTATATCGAAACAAATGATGATATGGAAACGAAAATTCCTGGTATTTTTGCAGCTGGAGATGTTCGTGAGAAGACACTTCGCCAAATTGTAACTGCAACTGGTGACGGAAGTATTGCTGCCCAGAGTGCTCAACATTATATAGAGGAATTGAAAGAAAAGCTAAACATTAAGTAAATATCAGTAGTACTTTAATCTTTTAAAGAGATATTTGATAAAAGTAATTTTGTTTTAATTTTCCTGTAATCATTGTGAAACATTCATCCTGTATGATTAAGACAAATGAAATTGACCCCCTTTTTAATAAGAACCCTTGATAAGCCCAGGCGATTGCCTGGAGCTTTTTTTATGGTTTCAAATTGGATTTTGAGTATTTATATGTATCAATTGACGCTGTATACAAAGCATTGGGTAAATAATTGAATATAACGTAGCCCTTTTTGATTTAAACAATACATTCTTATGTTTTTACATTTGTTAGGAAGGTAGATAAATAGTATAATAAAATGAATATAAAAAGACGTTAACTCTTTTATTTAAGGCTTTTTTCTTATAATTTGATGTATCTTAAACAGAAAACGTTTTAAATTTCCACATCCCATTTCAGAGTGATATTCTTTTAAGGAAAGGCTAGTCTCCAAATACATGAAATAGTAGGCCAAATGGGTGTGCAACAACAACTTATACGAAAACAGCCTAACTATAAAGAGGTGAGTGTAGTGCAACGTGTAACGAATTGTATATTGGTGAAAGACAATGAGGTATTACTATTGCAAAAACCCCGGCGAAATTGGTGGGTAGCTCCAGGTGGAAAAATGGAACAAGGAGAATCCATTAGGGAATCAGTAATTAGAGAATATCGGGAAGAAACAGGAATTTTCCTAAAACAACCGACATTAAAGGGAATATTTACTTTTGATATATTCGATAAGGATAAAATCGTATCAGAGTGGATGATGTTTTCCTTCATGGCAACAGAGTATGACGGATTACAGTTATTGCAATCAGACGAAGGAATTTTAGCATGGCACCCAATTGAGGAGATAAAGAACTTACCGATGGCAAAAGGTGATTATCATATTTTAGATTATCTTGTTCACGGAAAAGGTATTATCTATGGTCAATTTACATATACACCTGATTTCGAATTAATTTCATATCGAATTGACCCAAGTTAAGATGATTTTACATGGGAACAAATTGTTGGTTTTTTCCATATCGTGTTAGCTAGAAAAGGGCACAAATACCATCTTTTGCGGGGTAATATAACGGGAGGAAAACGATCATGAGCATAGGTGCAAATAATGTTCAACTTGTTATCATAACAGGAATGTCTGGTGCGGGAAAAACGGTAGCTATTCAAAGCTTTGAAGATTTGGGGTTTTTTTGTGTGGATAATTTGCCGCCAACTTTGCTTCCTAAATTTTTGGAGCTCATGAAGGATACGAATAATAAAATGAATAAAGTAGCACTTGGTATGGACCTTCGTGGCAGGGAATTCTTTGATTCTTTATTCAAAGCGCTTGATGAATTAGCTGAAATTTCCTGGGTTGCTCCGCAGATTCTTTTCTTGGATGCTGATGATTCCGTATTAGTTCGAAGATATAAAGAGACACGTCGTGTACATCCTCTATCCCCTTCAGGGTTGCCTTCGGAAGGCATTGCTCAAGAAAGAATGCTACTGGAGGAATTAAAGGGACGGTCGCAAATTTTATATAATACTTCGAAAATGACACCAAGAGAATTAAGAGAAAAAATATTAACGGAATTCTCCCTAAATAAACAGGCGACCTTTACAGTGAATGTTATGTCATTTGGCTTTAAACACGGAATTCCAATTGATGCAGATTTGGTTTTTGATGTAAGATTTCTTCCCAATCCCCACTATATTCAACATATGCGGCCAAAAACGGGATTGGATCAAGAAGTATATGAATATGTGTTGAAATGGAATGAGACTCATAAATTCCTCGAGAAGGTTACGGACCTGCTTACCTTCATGCTACCCCATTATAAAAGAGAAGGAAAGAGTCAATTAGTAATCGCAATAGGTTGTACAGGGGGACAGCATCGATCCGTTGCTTTAACAGAATATATCGGCCACTATTTTGAGCAAGATTATCATACGTGCATTTCCCATAGGGATATTAAGCATAAAGAAGGGAAACAACAGCATGAAGACGGAAAAAAAATCTAAAATCGTGATCATCGGGGGAGGGACCGGATTACCTGTATTGTTAAGAGGGTTAAAAAAATATCCCGTCGACATTACTGCCATTGTAACGGTAGCAGATGATGGCGGAAGTTCGGGAAGAATCCGCGAAGAAATGGATATGCCGTCTCCTGGAGATATTCGAAATGTGTTGGCAGCTTTATCCGATGTCGAGCCATTAGTGGAGCAAATGTTTCAGCATCGCTTTAAGACAGATAACGAACTGTCTGGGCATTCACTAGGCAATTTGATTATTGCGGCTTTAACATCCATTACAGGCAATTTTGTACATGCTGTCCAAGAAATGAGCAAAGTATTGAACGTACATGGAAAAGTTTTGCCTGCAGCGAATCAAAGCGTTGTTCTTCATGCGGAAATGACTGATGGAACGATTGTATCAGGAGAATCAAAAATCCCCTTTTCCGGAAAGAAAATAAAACGTGTTTTTTTGACACCGGATGTGATTTATCCGCTTTCTGAAACGATAAGGGAGATACGACAAGCAGATTTAATCGTGATTGGACCTGGAAGCTTATATACAAGTGTATTGCCAAATTTAATTGTTCCTCAGTTAGGTGAGGAGGTTTGCAAGGCGAAGGCAAAGAAGGTCTATATTTGCAATTTAATGACACAGGCTGGGGAAACGCTTGATTATACGGCCAGTGACCACGTCGAAGCAATATATCAACATATGCAATGCCGTTTTATTGATACTATTTTAGTAAATAACGAAGAAATTCCTCAAAACATTCAAGAACGATACAAAGAGGAACTAGCAAAGCCTGTAGTCTACGATGTAGATAATTTAGTGAATTTAGGTTTAGATGTCATTTATGATCAAATTCTTACGTATGAAGGTGGATTAATCCGTCACGATACGGATAAAGTAGCAAGAATTTTATATGACATGCTGCCAAGTAAATAAATGAAATAAGTGAAATACTCACTTTTGGAGGTTTTGGGGTTGTCATTTGCATCGGAAACGAAAAAGGAATTAACCAACCTGCAAGTGAAGGATTGCTGTGCGAAGTCGGAGCTTTCTGCACTTATCAGAATGAATGGTTCATTATCTTTTTCTAATAAATTATTAGTAGTGAATGTACAAACAGAAAATGCAGCGATTGCCCGCCGCATATATGTACTGATAAAAAAAATATATGATACCCCCGTAGAATTGCTTGTACGAAAGAAAATGCGGTTGAAAAAGAATAATGTCTATATTGTTCGTTTAAAAAGCATGGCAAAAGCTATTCTGGAGGATCTGAAGATTTTAGGTGAAAATTTCACTTTTGATCACCATATATCGCCAAGTTTAATTAAAAAGAAATGCTGCAAGCGTTCCTATTTGAGAGGAGCATTCCTTGCTGGTGGTTCGGTCAATAATCCTGAAACTTCATCCTATCATTTAGAAATTTCTTCTCAATATAAGGAACATAATGAATCACTTTGTGAATTAATGAATTCATTCGGTTTAAATAGTAAAACATTGGAGAGAAAAAAAGGATATATAACCTATTTAAAAGAAGCAGAAAAAATTACTGAATTCTTGAATGTAGTTGGTGCTCATAATGCATTGCTCCGTTTTGAAGACGTCCGTATTGTTCGCGATATGCGCAACTCTGTGAACAGACTGGTCAATTGTGAAACCGCTAATTTAAATAAGACCATAGGAGCATCTTTAAGACAGGTTGAAAATATTCGATATATCGAATCAACGGTAGGCTTGGAAGTATTGCCGGAAAAGCTGCGGGAAATCGCAGAGCTACGTGTTGCGTACCAAGATGTTACCTTAAAAGAGCTTGGGGAAATGGTATCTGGCGGTACTATAAGTAAGTCTGGTATTAATCACCGGCTTAGAAAAATCGATGAAATTGCGGAAAAGCTTCGTGCCGGAGATTTTTCTGTAACCAATAAATAAAAAAATAGAGAGGGGAGCCAGGAATGGAAGAGAGACAAGTGGAAGTAAAGCGGAAATCCGGATTGCAAGCACGCCCGGCAGCATTGTTTGTTCAGGAGGCAAACCGTTTTTCTTCAGAGGTTTTTTTAGAAAAGGATGGAAAAAAGGTTAATGCTAAAAGCATCATGGGATTAATGAGTCTTGCGGCTGGAGCTGGATCTATTGTTACATTAAGTGCCAATGGACATGATGAAAAAATAGCTGTTCAGGAATTGACCAGATTTATTGAAGATGAAAAGTAAAAAAAAAACGCCTAACAAGGCGTTTTTTTTATTTATTGGAGTCAAGTTCATTACGTGTAATAATATGATCAATAAGACCATATTCTTTTGCTCTTTCAGCGGTCATAAAGTTATCACGATCCGTGTCTTTGCTGATTACATCTAGAGGTTGACCTGTACGTTCAGAAAGGATAGTATTTAGCTTCTCACGTAAGAATAAAATACGTTTAGCAGCAATTTCAATTTCAGTCGCTTGTCCTTGAGCACCGCCTAGTGGCTGGTGAATCATCACTTCACTATTTGGTAATGCATAACGCTTTCCTTTTTGACCTGCAGCAAGTAAAAATGCACCCATGGATGCTGCCATTCCTATACAAATAGTTTGTACGTCGGATTTAATAAACTGCATAGTATCATAAATGGCCATACCTGCAGTGATGCTTCCACCAGGACTATTGATATATAGGGATATATCTTTTTCAGGGTTTTCAGCATCTAAAAATAATAATTGGGCAACGATAGAGTTTGCCACTTGATCATCAATGGCACTGCCGAGCATGATGATTCGATCTTTTAATAATCGGGAATAGATATCGTAGGCACGTTCCCCGCGATTTGTTTGTTCAATAACTGTAGGGATTAAGTTCATACTTTCTCCTCCTCACATTTTTTAATCATTCAGATTAAAACATATCTGAATGGTTTTTAAGGAAATTTAATCCTTATGTACTTTACATCATACACTAATGGTCAATAAAGGTCAAAGGAATCGCTTATATTTCTCAAAAAATATTCCTTTATTCATCTTTAACCAAAATAATTCATTTTAAACCATAAAATAGCTTGCAAATCATTGATTTCTAGACTATAATTATAATCCGTACAGTTCAAATATGCCCTCGTGGTGCAACGGATAGCACGTAAGATTCCGGTTCTTGAGATGTGGGTTCGATTCCTGCCGAGGGCGTTGTTAAGATAATATGAGTTAAATGTTAAAAAAGTTATAAAACACTTATTTTTGTTGATGTATCAGCATTTATAAGTGTTTTTTAATTATATTTGAGAGAATTGGATAGTAAACTATAAAAAAACATTTTTTGCACAACAAGCATTTGCTGATATGTTTGAATTTCTGCTTTTGTAACTGCTTCAAGCAATTTTTTAATGACATGTGCATAATGTCTAAGGGTTGTATCGATTGTTGAATGTCCTAATCGTTCGGAGACATAATTTTAAAGTAATATACTGAGCATGAGAAATAATATATTATGTTTTTATTGGAAAATATCAACAAACTATTGGAAGGTTTAGTTTAATTTAAAAATGCCCGCTCCATGAGAGAGGGGCATTTTTATCTGCATATTACCAGTCTGGGGTTTTACTCTGAGCCTGTGTAACTGCATTTAAAGCAGATGAAATTTCCTTTGCTGCTTCTTTTACAGCTTCCTGTGCAAGGATGGCATCTGAATCGGCTTTTTCGATTGCCTTTGTAAGCATTTCAACTGAGAGTGTTACATTTGCTTTAGCTTGACTTAATTTATTTACATCAAGTTGAGTCATACTTTTCTCTCCTTTTTGTAAAACTTCCATGCTATTTTTACCACTGCCATTATTTTTATTTAAGGAAAAAACTACCGCATTCTTAATGAATTTACATGAAAGTATAAATTAAGTTTTAATCTCCCAGAATTTTTGCTACAAATCAAAAAGTCCTTCTCAATCGAGAGGGGCTTTTATGTTTTTTAAAGATAAGAATACTAAGCTAAGGAGATAGCCTATTTATTCATATTTTAAGCTTTTGAAAGAGTTATTTAATCATCCTAATGATTTGTAAACTTAAGAATTGTGATTAGGATAATAAAAATAGATAAATAATACTAATGTAATTCAAACATTTTCTAATTTTTTTATAAGAGGTAATTAAATTGCTTTTAACCTACATGATTACAATGATGTTCTGGGTCATTATTATTTTTTCTAAAAAAAGAATTTCCAATTTAGAAATGTACACCACTACACTTTTTGCTTTATATTTTGAAGCTATGGTTAATGTATATCTTGATTTGAAGTACGACCTTTTTGGTTATTTCCATAAAGGAGTAGATTGGGCAACACTCCCTATTATTACATTGCTATACCCTGCAGTAAATATCTTGTTCTTAAATTTTTATCCATATAAAAGATCTACCTTCATAAAAGCATTATATATATTACTTTCTTCAATCATTTCAATCTTCTTTGAATGGGTGTTTTTACAAACTTCATTTTTCTACTACAATAGTTGGAAACTTTGGTATTCTTTACTACTTTACCCAATTATTTTTATAACACTTCTTGCTAATCTTAAGTTAATAAGATTTTTTCAAAGTAAAGACCAATAAAAATTCGTTTCATTTAATAACCTTTTAATTATGATCTAAAAATCCTATAAATCAACCCCTTATTAAGGTAGAAAGAGTTGGAGAGGATTATTTTCGTGCGTATTGCTTCACACGAAGTAAGGTTCGAACTTTTAGTATAAGGGGTGTATAAATTGTGGCTTTAGATAAAATTAAAGATTGCGGAACTAAGCATGGGCAGCATATTATTGTACGCTTTTTTAGAGACACTAAAAAAGAAAGCCCGAAAAGTTTTACTGACGTAAAATCTTCGGGCTACTTATTATTTATTTGGGTTTTGACCTAGCATCTTTTTTTGTTTTATTGAAAAATGGGGTTTCTTCTTTAGTGTGGGATAACTACCCAAGCATTTGGCAAATACCGCATTCCAACAGCAGTATCTGTTGCAGGCTTTAGTTGTAAAGTATCTTTAAATATCATTGTCGTAGATCCGCCGCCATCCATTGCAATCGCATTTTTTACTTGATACTTTTCAAACATTTGGACCATATCCGACATAGAAGCACCACGATGTGTTTTATTCCAATAAAAGCGGCCATCAGTGATAATCATGATTATTTTTCCATCTTTTGCTTGACCAATGGCTGTGCGCGGAGCCCATCCCCACGCTTCATTGATTGCCGGAGTAACTCGATTAACACCATTAACTATTAATTGAGGTCCAAAGCTGACTGCATCCGTAACACCAAGATTCAATAATTGGTTGACCGAATATTTCCCAGTAATAAATTGACCGTTTTTTAGAAATCCACCAACTAGCTTGGGCGTATTTCGATTTTCTCTTGGTGCAGCGAGAACATTTCCTTGGCTAATAACTATTCCAGTGGCTTTTCCGCCTGAACCTGTTCCTCCTTGATCCGCAAAACCTCCACCGTTAATACCGGCAATTCCTTCATTCTCGGTTATTAATTCAGAGAGTGGCTGCCCTTTACCGGATAATTTTGACTGGACTAAATGAACAGTGGTTGGGTCGGAAATGACTAAAATTTTAGCAGTATAGTTTGCTGTATTAATGGTATCCACATGAACATCCAGCTTGGGAGCTGAAGAATCCGTACTAACGCTGGCAACTGCCGTTTGGAAAGTTGGTGGATGGTAAAATGCCTTTTTCAGTTTATTAATTTCAGATTGTGGGAGTAAAAATCCCATATATTTCACATAGCGGGCATGCTGAGTAGACAACACAGATCCGACTAACATCTTTCTAATTTGTAGACCTTTATTCGTTCCATATAAAAATCCGCTTCCTAAAACAAAGACGGCGATGCATGCAATGATAATTCGTGGCCAAAACCGTTTTCTTATGTTTTTGCGATTACGATTAATACGCGAAAGGTTCTGGTTTTCACTATTTAATTGGTTCATACTGACTCTCCTTAGTAAAATTAAAAACAGTCAATGTTACTAGTATATTGTACCTATAAAACATTTAAAGTGCCAATCTACTTTTTGGAAAAAAACAGAGGCATGAATAAACAATGTCTGGAAACCTTTTGAACATCACTTACCGTAGTAATATCATGTCATTTTGTCGCGGTAAAAAAGAAAAGAATATACGAAACCAGTAATCTATTGTAAAATAAAAATCAAGAAAGGGGTTGTTTTGATGGATTTACAGGTAGGATTGTGGCAGCAACAATCATTAAAGCTGACCATGACACAGGAATTGACACAGGCCATTCAAATTTTACAATATTCAGCCCAGGAATTGTCTTCTTTTTTAGAAACCAAAGCGCTGGAAAACCCCCTTATACAGTTAGAACATTCCAATATAAAATTAATGGACCCTCATTTTGATTATACGAAGAAAAGCAAATTCAGAACGATTGAAAGAGATGATAAAGATTGGGTACAGCAAATTGCCCATAAATCCGGTTCATTGCAAGAGTACTTATTATTTCAAGCACATTTGAAAGCGCTAACAAATACAGAAGAAAAAGTTATTCATTGTCTCATCCACAGCCTGGATGCAAACGGGTACTTAACTATTGAAAAAAAGGAATTAATAGAAACATTAGGGGTAAAGGAAGAAGTTATTATTGAGGGGATTCATTTACTTCAATCATTTGAACCTGCAGGTATTGGTGCACAAAGCTTGCAAGAATGTTTATATTTGCAAGCTAAAAGACAAGAGAAATGTCCAATAGTAGTGATTGATATTCTTCGCGATTATTTTATGGAGTTTGCAGATAAAAAGTGGAAAATAATCGCGAAGAAATTGAATGTTGATATCCAACAGATTCAAGAAGCGTCGGATTTTATTCAAACCCTTGATCCGCGACCTGGTTCGCATTTTACAACCGAACGCCCTCAATATGTAGTTCCTGATTTAATTGTAACTAGTGAACAAGGGATTCTAGATGTACATCTTCTAGAAAGGCATGTTCCAAAAGTGCAATTTCAGAGGGATTATTATACAATGATGTCATCTTATAGGGATGTTCAAGTAAAGCAATTTTTAAAAGAAAAGGCCCATGATTTTCAATGGTTAATGAAGGGCTTAGAACAGCGGAAAGAAACACTGTTAAAAGTCGGACGTTCGATATTACAAAAGCAAATGGACTTCTTTTTTAAAGGAAAGGGACATTTAAAGCCAATGACAATGAGGGAAGTGGCAGATGACATTGGAACTCATGAATCAACTGTCAGCAGGGCAGTTCGGGAAAAATATATACAAACACCGTTTGGGACATTCGAGCTAAAATATTTTTTCTCATCTGCACTAAATAGTGCAGATGAGAAAAATGCATCTGCTGTTCAAGTAAAAGATAAAATCGTCCATTTAATACAACAGGAAGACAAACTTACCCCCCTATCCGATCAGGCCATTGTTGCGGCTTTGCAGCAAGAAGGTATCATGGTGTCGAGGAGAACAATTGCAAAATATCGAGATCAACTCAATATTTTGCCCTCATCGAAAAGAAGACGTTTTGTATAAGGAAGGAGTTTTATTCTTTGCAGCAAGTTGTGTTTTATACAAGGAAAAAATGCCATCTTTGTGAAGATGCAAAGCAAATTCTCGACCTTCTTCAGGATGATTATTTATTTGAGATTGTGGAGAGGGATATTGAGAGTAATGATGAATGGATCGAAACGTACGGTCTGATGATCCCGGTCATTGAAATCGAAGGGGAAGTTGTGCAATATGGGCAAATTGATCCTTTTACGATAAGTAAACGTTTGCAGCAAAAAAATTGATGCTTCCTAGTTGAATTATAAAAATACCCTTGCTAAAATAAGAACTGTAGCAAGGGTATTTTTTTTCGAATAGATGGGACACAATATGTCTATCTGGGACGCTTTTTGACCCGATAATAATAAACAAGGGGAAAATTTTAGATGTACTCATTAATTGAGGTTCAAAAAAAATTATTACCCGATTTACTTTCCACTATGCAAAAACGATACCAAATCCTAAAATCCATTTATTTTATGGAGCCAGTCGGAAGAAGAACATTGGCAAGTGAACTAGGGCATTCGGAACGTGTACTTCGCAGTGAAGTAGAGTTTTTGAAAGATCAAAAGTTGATTTCCATTCAATCATCCGGTATGAGTGTAACAAAGCTTGGATTAAAAGTGTTACAGGATTTGGAAAGTATGATGCGAGAGATTTCGGGGATTAATGAAATGGAAGAACAATTAAAAAGGATATTGAACCTACAAGAAGTTGTTATAGTCGCTGGAGACAGCGATGAAACCCCATGGGTAAAAGGTGAGCTTGGAAGAGCTTGTGCCGTAAGAATGAAAGAACATCTTGAAGGGAAAAATATCATAGCTGTAACAGGTGGAACAACCATGGCCACTGTTGCTGATATGTTGACAACAGATTTTACCGAGAAGGAAATTGTTTTCGTGCCGGCAAGAGGTGGTATAGGCGAAGATGTCAAAAACCAAGCTAACACAATTTGCGCTAAGATGGCAGAAAATACTGGTTCCACACATCGTGTCCTCTATGTGCCTGATCAAGTAAGTAAGGAAGTATATGAATCCATTGTGAAAGAGCCGATGATAAAAGAGGTTCTTAGCCTCATAAAAAATGCCAATATGGTTTTGCATGGTATTGGGGAGGCTCATACGATGGCAAAAAGGCGAAAAACCAAAGAAGAGGACATGAAAAAGATTATAGATGGCCATGCTGTTGGAGAGGCATTCGGATATTATTTTAATGAAGCGGGCGAAATCGTACATAAGGTTCCAACGATTGGTCTCCAGTTAAAAGACTTGCCGAATGTTGAAAATGTTTTAGCCGTTGCAGGTGGAGCATCGAAAGCAAAGGCAATCAAAGCATTTATGAATGCTACCACCAAATCAACCGTACTAATCACGGATGAAGGTGCAGCAAAAGAAATTCTTAATTTATAGCTTTTAAAAGGGATTACCCTTTTGAAATAAAATATCTGTTTATAATCCAAAGGAGGAAATATAAATGACAGTAAAAGTTGGTATTAATGGTTTTGGTCGTATCGGTCGTAATGTTTTTCGTGCAGCATTAAAAAATCCTAATGTGGAAATCGTAGCAGTTAACGATTTAACAGATGCAAATATGCTTGCACATCTTCTTCAATATGACAGTGTTCACGGAACTCTTGAAGAAAAAGTAACAGTTGATGGGGATAGCCTAGTAGTAGGTGGTCATAAAGTAAAAGTTCTTGCTGAACGTGATCCAGCACAACTAGGCTGGGGAGACCTAGGTGTAGAAATCGTTGTTGAATCTACTGGTCGTTTCACAAAACGTGCAGATGCAGCAAAACATTTAGAAGCAGGCGCTAAAAAAGTAATCATCTCTGCACCAGCAACGGATGAAGATATTACAGTTGTTATGGGTGTTAACGAAGATAAATATGATCCACAAAATCATAACGTTATTTCAAATGCTTCTTGTACAACGAACTGTCTTGCTCCATTTGCAAAAGTTCTTCATGAAAAATTTGGTATCAAACGCGGTATGATGACTACTGTTCACTCATACACAAATGATCAACAAATTCTTGATTTACCACATAAAGATTATCGTCGTGCTCGTGCAGCAGCTGAAAACATTATTCCTACAACAACAGGTGCAGCAAAAGCAGTTGCACTTGTATTACCTGAACTAAAAGGTAAATTAAACGGTATGGCTATGCGTGTACCTACTTCAAACGTTTCTGTAGTTGATTTAGTTGCAGAACTTGACAAAACAGTTACTGCTGAAGAAGTAAATGCTGCATTGAAAGAAGCTGCTGAAGGCGAATTAAAAGGAATTCTTGCGTATACAGATCTTCCATTAGTATCTAAAGACTACAATGGTGTACCAGTTTCTTCTACTGTAGATGGATTATCTACTATGGTATTAGATAATAACATGGTAAAAGTTCTTTCTTGGTATGATAACGAAACAGGTTATTCTAACCGTGTAGTAGACTTAGCTGATTACATTGCTCAAAAAGGACTATAATATCCAATAATATGACACATCAATTCGATATATGTGTTATACTTTTTGAAGAATTGATGGATATTTAACATCCCTACATTTATAATGAAAAAGGGAGCAACAGGGGGAGCGGGGAACATTCCCCACTCCTTTTTTTGTTAAGACTTTATCATACACACGCACTTCTGTTATTCGTACAGAAAGTCTTTTTATGTGAATGTGTATGGTTATAGGTTAACAATAATCCATAATATATCCTTATTAGAAGGAGGCTGAATAAGTTGAACAAGAAATCAATTAAAGATATCGATTTAGCTGGAAAGCGTGTATTTTGCCGTGTAGACTTTAACGTTCCACTTGAAAATGGAAATGTTACCGATGATACGCGAATTCGTGCTGCATTACCAACTATCCAATATTTAATGGACCAAGGTGCTAAGGTTATCCTTGCTAGCCATTTAGGACGTCCGAAGGGAAAAGTGGTAGAAGAATTAAGATTAACTCCTGTAGCAAAACGCCTTAGCGAGTTACTAAAAAAAGATATACGTAAATCAAATGAAGCTTATGGAGAAATCGCCAAGAGTGATGTTGAGAAACTAGAAAATGGTGATGTGCTTCTTCTTGAAAATGTTCGTTTCTATCCAGGTGAAGAAAAAAATGACCCTGAGCTTGCAAAAGCATTTGCTGAATTAGCGGATATTTACGTTAACGATGCATTTGGTGCAGCACATCGTGCTCATGCATCAACAGAAGGAATTGCTAAATACTTGCCAGCAGTTGCCGGTTTCCTAATGGAAAAAGAATTAGAAGTACTTGGTAAAGCTTTATCCAACCCTGAACGTCCTTTTACAGCTATTATTGGTGGCGCAAAAGTAAAAGACAAAATCGGTGTAATCGAAAATCTCCTTGAAAAAGTCGACAACTTAATTATTGGCGGCGGTTTAGCTTACACATTTGTTAAAGCTAAAGGATATGAAATCGGTAAATCCTTATTAGAAGAAGATAAAATCGAATTAGCCAAGTCATTTATGGAAAAAGCAAAACAAAAAAATGTGAATTTCTATATGCCAGTAGATGTAGTCGTAGCAGATGACTTCTCCGATTCAGCAAATAAAAAAGTTGTATCCATTGAAGATATTCCTGCAGACTGGGAAGCTTTAGATATAGGTCCAAAAACGGTTGAACGATATAAAGAGGTCATTCAAAATTCTAAGCTTGTGATTTGGAATGGACCGATGGGAGTATTTGAATTAGACTCCTTTGCAAATGGTACAAAAGGTGTGGCCCAAGCTCTAGCTGATGCGAATGATACATACTCCGTTATTGGTGGTGGAGATTCAGCTGCTGCAGTTGAAAAATTCAACCTAGCAGATAAGATGGACCATATTTCAACAGGTGGCGGTGCATCTCTTGAATTTATGGAAGGAAAAGTTCTTCCAGGTGTAGCGGCATTGAACGATAAGTAATTCTTTAGAGAAAGGAAGATGGAAGATGCGTAAGCCAATTATCGCAGGGAACTGGAAAATGTTTAAAACATTACCGGAAGCTACTTCTTTTGCTCAAGAGGTAAAAGGCCTTGTTCCAAGTAATGATGTAGTAGATTCTGTTATTTGTTCACCAGCATTGTTCCTTGAGCGTTTAGTGGAAACTACTAAGGATTCAAATGTAAAAATTGGTGCACAAAATATGCACTTCGAAGAAAGCGGTGCTTTTACAGGGGAAATCAGTCCAAGAGCATTAGAAGATTTAGGTGTGGATTATGTTATTCTAGGACATTCTGAACGCCGCGAAATGTTTAATGAGACAGATGATGCTGTTAATAAAAAAGTGCTATCTGCTTTTAAATATCATTTAATCCCTATCGTTTGTGTTGGTGAAACATTAGCACAGCGTGAAAATAATGAAACAAAAGAGCTAGTTGGTTCACAAGTAAAAAAAGCTTTAACAGGTCTTACAGAAGATCAAGTAAAACAAACGGTTATTGCTTATGAACCAATCTGGGCAATTGGTACAGGGAAATCTTCAACTGCAGAAGATGCAAATGAAGTATGCGCCCATATCCGCAGTGTTGTTGCAGAAAACTTTTCACAAGATGCTGCAAATGCTATTCGCATTCAATATGGCGGAAGTGTGAAGCCTGCAAATATCAAAGAATATATGTCACAACCGGATATTGATGGGGCTTTAGTTGGCGGTGCCAGCTTAGAACCACAATCATTTTTACAGCTTTTGGAGGCGGTAAGCCATGAGTAAATCTCCAGTTGCACTCATCATTTTGGATGGGTTTGGTCTTCGCAGTGAAACAAAAGGTAATGCTGTAACACATGCGAAAAAACCAAATTTTGACCGCTATTGGAATGAATTCCCTCATAATACTCTTACAGCAAGCGGCGAAGCAGTTGGATTACCAGAAGGTCAAATGGGAAACTCCGAAGTTGGGCATCTTAACATAGGTGCTGGCCGTATTGTATATCAAAGCTTAACTAGAGTAAATGTGGCGATTCGTGAAGGTGAATTCGAAAAAAACCCAACTCTTGTAGAAGCTGCCCGACATGCGAAAAAGAACGGAACCGCACTTCACCTCTTCGGACTTTTATCGGATGGCGGTGTACACAGCCATATTAATCATATGTTTGCTTTACTAAAATTAGCTGCTGATGAAGGTCTAGATAAGGTTTATGTTCATGCTTTCTTAGACGGACGTGATGTTGGTCCCAAAACAGCTGCTAAGTATATTAAAGAAACACAAGAAAAGTTCAAGGAATATGGTGTTGGAGAATTTGCGACTATTTCTGGCCGTTACTATTCTATGGATCGCGATAAACGCTGGGAACGTGTAGAAAAATCCTATCGTGCAATGGTATACGGTGAAGGTCCTACTTATACAGATCCATTACAGCTTGTAGAGGATTCTTATGAGCATGGAATTTTAGATGAGTTCGTTATTCCTTCTGTTATCACAAAGGAAAATGGAGAGCCGGTTGCTACTATTCAGGATAATGATTCCGTTATTTTCTATAACTTCCGTCCTGACCGTGCAATTCAAATCTCAAACACATTTACGAATGATGATTTCCGTTCATTCGACCGTGGACCTAAACATCCTAAAAATTTATATTTTGTATGTATGACACTTTTCTCTGAATCTGTTGATGGTTATGTTGCTTTTAAACCAGTAAATCTTGATAATACACTTGGTGAAGTTTTATCACAAAATGGTTTAAAACAGCTTCGAATTGCTGAGACAGAAAAATATCCGCATGTTACATTCTTTATGAGCGGCGGACGTGAAGCAGAGTTCCCAAGTGAAACAAGAATCTTAATTAATTCACCAAAGGTAGCTACTTATGACCTAAAACCTGAAATGAGTGCTTATGAAGTAACAGAAGCATTATTAGATCAGATCCAACATGATAAACAAGATGCGATTATTTTAAACTTTGCTAATCCTGATATGGTTGGTCATTCAGGAATGCTTGAACCAACAGTAAAAGCAATTGAAGCGGTTGATGAATGCCTTGGAAAAATTGTTGATTTGATTCTTGAAAAAGGCGGGACAGCAATTATTACAGCTGACCATGGTAATGCGGATGAGGTAGTGACTCTTGAAGGACAACCAATGACAGCACATACAACCAATCCTGTTCCAGTTATTGTAACGAAAAAAGGAATTGAATTGCGTGATGGCGGTATTCTAGGTGATTTAGCGCCAACAATGCTTGATTTATTAAATGTTGAAAAACCTAAAGAAATGACAGGTTCTACATTAATTAAACATTAATTTAATTTTGAAAGAAAAAGGAGATTGAAAAATTATGCCACATATTACAGAAGTATATGCACGTGAAGTATTAGATTCCCGCGGTAACCCAACTGTTGAAGTAGAAGTTTATACACAATCAGGAGCATTCGGCCGTGCCTTAGTACCAAGCGGTGCTTCCACTGGTGAATACGAAGCAGTAGAACTTCGTGACGGTGATAAAGACCGTTACATGGGCAAAGGTGTTCAACAAGCAGTAAAACATGTAAACGAAGTAATTGCAGAAGCAATTATCGGTTATGATGTAACAGAGCAAGTATTAATCGATAAAGTGTTAATCGAATTAGATGGCACAGAAAATAAAGGAAAATTAGGTGCTAACGCAATCCTTGGTGTTTCCATGGCAGTAGCTCGTGCAGCTGCAGACTTCCTTGGAGTAGAATTATATCAATATCTTGGCGGTTTCAATGCTAAGCAACTACCTACACCAATGATGAATATCGTAAACGGTGGAGAGCATGCTGATAACAACGTAGATATTCAAGAATTCATGATCATGCCTGTAGGTGCACCTACTTTCAAAGAAGCACTTCGCATGGGTGCAGAAGTTTTCCATAACCTAAAATCAGTATTAAAAGCAAAAGGCTTAAATACAGCTGTAGGTGACGAAGGTGGTTTCGCTCCTAACTTAGGATCTAACGAAGAAGCTCTTCAAACAATCATCGAAGCAATCGAAAAAGCTGGCTACAAACCAGGTGAAGACGTTATGCTTGCAATGGATGCTGCATCTTCTGAATTCTATAATAAAGAAGACGGTAAATACCATTTATCAGGTGAAGGTGTTGTAAGAACATCTGCTGAAATGGTTGACTGGTACGAAGAGCTTGTATCTAAATATCCAATTATCTCTATCGAAGACGGTCTAGATGAAAATGACTGGGAAGGTCATAAACTTCTAACAGAACGCCTTGGCAAAAAAGTACAATTAGTTGGTGACGATTTATTCGTTACAAATACGAAAAAATTAGCAGAAGGTATTAAAAATGGTGTTGGTAACTCCATTCTTATCAAAGTTAACCAAATCGGTACATTAACAGAAACATTCGATGCTATTGAAATGGCAAAACGTGCTGGTTACACAGCTGTTGTTTCTCACCGTTCTGGTGAAACAGAAGATACAACTATTGCAGATATTGCTGTTGCAACAAACGCTGGTCAAATCAAAACAGGTGCACCATCTCGTACTGACCGCGTTGCGAAATACAACCAATTACTTCGCATCGAAGACCAACTTGGCGAAACAGCACAATACCTTGGAAGAAATTCATTCTATAACCTATCTAAATAATAGGACAAAATGGGACGAAGGGTCAGACCCCTTGTCCCATTTTTATTTGGGATGAAGGGTCTGACCCTAGGTTATGCCGAAAAAAGCCGAAGTATGGTGCCCGAAAAAAAGTAAACAAACAATTACTATTCTTAGCAAAACTGAAATGATAGTATATGCATACTCATAAAATATCATTGTATCTATTTCTTTGTTATGATACATTTAATATATCTATTGTGTTCCGGATGCTAACTTAGATTGGACAACCGTCTAAAATCAGCATTCTGCGATTGTTCTTTCAGGAGGTGGGTCTTCGTGCATACATTATTTTTGACCTTATTAATTATTGATGCGGTTGCTTTAATTATTGTTGTATTATTACAATCAAGTAAAAGTGCTGGTCTTTCAGGAGCTATTTCCGGTGGAGCGGAGCAACTTTTCGGTAAACAAAAAGCTCGTGGTATGGATTTAGTGCTTCATAGAATCACAATTGTGCTTGCTGTTTTATTTTTCATATTTGCATTGGCAGTTTCTATTTTCGGAGAATAAGAAGAGAGTACTCAACCTGGCCACAAGAGGTCAGGTTTTTTTATACATAGCAATATGCTACAATAACAGCTTCCACAGAGAAGAGTCTATTCTTATTAATAAACGAAGAATTAAGCGTATTTCTGGAATGTTTACACATACTCTGTTAAAAATAATATGGGAACGAATTGAAATAAAAGGAGTTTGTACATAATGAAAATAGTAGCACCTAAGCCATTTACATTTGAAGGAGGAAAAAGAGCCGTATTACTTCTCCATGGTTTCACCGGCAGCTCTGCAGATGTTCGAATGCTAGGAAGATTTTTAGAGAAAAAGGGCTATACATGCCATGCACCTATTTATAAGGGACATGGTGTACCACCGGAGGAACTGGTTCACACAGGTCCGGAAGATTGGTGGCAGGATGTTCTAGGAGGCTATGAGTATCTTAAGGAAAAAGGCTATGAGGAAATTGCAGTAGCCGGCTTATCACTAGGTGGAGTATTTTCCCTGAAATTGGGTTACACTGTAGCAGTAAAGGGTATAATTCCTATGTGTGCACCTATGTACATTAAGAGTGAAGAAACCATGTATAACGGAGTAGTAGATTACGCTCGTCAATATAAAAAACTAGAAGGAAAAAGCCAAGAACAAATAGAGATCGAAATCGAAGAATTTAAAAAAACACCGATGGGAACGTTGAAAGCATTACAAGAGCTAATAGCAGATGTTCGTAAAAATGTTGACATGATTTATGCTCCAACCTTTGTCGTCCAAGCTAGACAAGATGAAATGATCAATACAGATAGTGCCAATATTATCTATAATGAGGTCGAATCAGACAATAAGCAGATAAAATGGTACGAGGAATCTACCCATGTCATTACTCTAGGAAAAGAAAAAGAACAGCTGCATGAGGATGTTTATCAGTTTTTAGAGACATTAAATTGGACTGTCTGAGTGAAAACACGAACAATGTTCCCAATGACGGAGGGATAAAATTTGGAAGAAAACATACTTTCACGGGTTGACCGTATTTTACATTATATGAGAGATGAGACATATAAGCCTTTAACTGTGCAGGAACTTGAAGCTGCATTTGGTATTGAGGATTCTACAGATTTTAAAGACTTTGTAAAAACACTCGTTTATATGGAAGAAAAGGGATTAGTGGTTAGAACAAGAAGTAACCGCTATGGACTCCCAGAAAAAATGAATCTAGTAAGAGGTAAGCTATCTGGACATGCAAAGGGATTTGCGTTTGTCACGCCTGAAGAACCGGGGTATGATGATATTTTCATCCCTCCGCATGAAACCAATGATGCTATGCATGGAGATATTGTGCTTGTTCGTGTCTCTGCTGAAAGTTCAGGTGCCAGACGGGAAGGTACTGTCGTTCGAATTTTAGAGCGAGCTATTAAAGAAGTCGTCGGAACCTATACGGAAAGCAAATATTTTGGTTTTGTTATTCCAGATGATAAGAAGCTGGACAGTGATATTTTTATCCCGAAAAATGCTAATGCGGGTGCAGTAGAGGGACATAAGGTAGTGGTTCGCTTAACCTCCTATCCAGAAGGAAGAAAAAATGCGGAAGGAGAAGTAATTCAAATCCTTGGTCATAAAAATGATCCTGGAGTAGATATACTCTCGATTATACATAAATATGGTCTACCTCTAGGGTTTCCACAAGAGGTATTAGATCAAGCCAATGCAGTGCCTGACACGATTGATGAGAGCGAAATCGGCAACCGCCGCGACTTGCGGGGTGAGATGATTGTGACCATTGATGGGGCAGATGCAAAGGATTTGGATGATGCTGTTACTGTAACAAAACTGGAAAATGGTCATTATAAACTTGGTGTTCATATCGCAGATGTTAGTCATTATGTAACAGAAGGCTCTCCGATTGACAAAGAAGCATATGAAAGAGGGACTAGTGTTTACTTAGTGGACCGTGTTATTCCAATGATTCCGCATCGCTTATCAAATGGAATTTGTTCCTTAAATCCGAAAGTAAATCGTTTTACACTCTCTTGTGAAATGGAAATCAATGATCAAGGTGAAGTGGTCAGTCATGAAATTTTTGAAAGTGTCATTAAAACAACGGAAAGAATGACCTACGCAGATGTTAATAAGATTTTAGTAGAGAAAGATGAGGAACTGAGGAATCATTATAAAGCATTGGTTCCAATGTTCGAAACAATGGAAGAACTGGCTGGCATCCTTCGAAAGAAAAGAATGCTTCGGGGTGCTATCGACTTTGATTTTAAAGAAGCAAAGGTTATTGTAAATGAAGAGGGCAAACCTACAGATGTCGTGACTAGAGAACGTTCTGTAGCAGAAAGATTAATTGAAGAGTTTATGCTTGCGGCTAATGAAACCGTGGCAGAGCATTTTCATTGGCTTGAAGTGCCATTTATGTACCGAATTCATGAAGATCCAAAGGCAGAAAAGCTCCAGCGCTTTTTTGAATTCATTACAAACTTTGGACTGATTGTCAGAGGAACTGCAAACTCTGTTCATCCGAGGGCACTTCAGGAAATTATTGAAGCGGTGCAAGGAAAACCAGAGGAAATGGTTGTTTCCACCGTCATGTTAAGGTCGATGCAACAGGCAAAATACGATCCAGAAAGTCTAGGACATTTTGGATTATCAACACAGTTCTATACTCACTTCACATCACCGATTCGTCGTTATCCGGATTTAATTGTGCATCGTTTAATCCGCACCTATTTAATAGATGGAAAATTAGATGAAGCTACACGTGCAAAATGGGATGCTATTCTACGTGAAATTGCCGATCATACATCTAAAATGGAACGAAGAGCAGTAGATGCTGAACGTGAGACAGATGAATTGAAAAAGGCAGAATTCATGGAAGATAAAATTGGAGAAGAATTTGATGGAATTATCAGTTCGGTCACCAATTTTGGAATGTTTGTGGAACTGCCGAACACCATTGAAGGTCTTGTGCACGTAAGTTATATGACAGATGATTATTATCGCTACGACGAGCGCCAATATGCTATGATTGGGGAGAGGACGGCAAATGTCTTCCGTATTGGCGATGAAATAACCGTTCGAGTTATCAAAGTAAATAAAGATGAACATGATATTGATTTTGAAATTGTTGGGATGAAAAATAACCGACCACGTCGAAGCCCAGATGATAAACCACATATTGTGAAAGTTCGCGGTCACAAAAAGGATTCAAAGCAAAAAGGTCCAGGTAATGAAGAAAAAGAGGGAGAATGGTCTAACCGTCCACCTCAAGCAAAAAAGAAGAAGAAAAAGTCATTCTCTAATAAACCAAAGAATAATCGCAACAAGAAAAGAAAATAAGAAACGTGAAAGCGCCTGTGACATTCCCGTAGCTGATAGGTGCTGAAACTAGACCATAAAATGTAGTTCCAGGCACTTATAAGTGCCTGGCCATCGTAACAGTGTAGAATGGGGGAGTCAGAATGCCAAAAGGGGAAGGCAAGGTTGTGGCCCAAAATAAAAAGGCTGGCCATGATTATTTTATTGAAGAAACATACGAAGCTGGGATCGTACTGCAAGGAACGGAGATAAAGTCGATTCGAGCTGGAAGGGTTAATTTAAAAGATTCGTTTGCACGTATTCATAAAGGCGAAGTATTTCTTTACAATATGCACATTAGTCCATATGAGCAAGGGAATCGTTATAATCACGATCCACTAAGAACAAGAAAGCTTCTGCTTCATCGCAAACAAATTAATAAATTGATTGGTGAAACGAAAGAACAAGGTTATGCGCTTGTTCCGTTGAAGATGTATTTAAAAGATGGATTTGCGAAAGTTCTAATTGGACTGGGAAAAGGGAAAAAGAATTACGATAAACGCGAAGACTTAAAGAAAAAAGAAGCAAAACGTGAGATAGAAAAGGCATTTAAAGCGAAGCAGCAACAATACTGATGAAGGATACAAAAATTTACAATTGAAATAATCGATAAACATGTTATAATAGTACATGTAGCCAGTTCGTAAGTTATTTTTTGTAGCACTTAGCTCATGAGGATTGGTCCTAAATCCCAATATTTTATATATGGGGACGTTACGGATTCGACAGGGGTAGTTTGAGCTTGAGTTGCGAGCCGAGGGGTCGACCTCGTAAAAACGCAAGCCTAAATATAACTGGCAAATCTAAACAAAACCTAGCTTTAGCTGCCTAATAAGCACTAAGCTGATCCTCCCTCCATCGCCCATGTGGTAGGGTCAGGGTCTCAACTTAAGTGGGATACGCCGGACGTCCTCCGCCTGGGGACTATGGAAGAGCACAATCAGGCTAGCATCTCGGACGCCTGTCGGTAGGCATAAGAGGATGCGAAACCAAAATATATCGACTACGCTCGTAGAAGCTTAAGTGGCAATATTTCTGGACGTGGGTTCGATTCCCACCGTCTCCACCAAATACATACTTGGTGGATTTTTTATTATTGTAACGAAAAAGCATAAAATTTCAGTTTGGAAACTTTATGCTTTATTTTTTTTTTGGAAACTTTATATTTGATGATATTATTGAACTTCCTCAGTTTAATACGATTTTCTCCCGAATACTTTTTCGCAGGTTTTCAACCTTTGGTAAAGACGATTTAACTGCGAAGATTTCAAATCATTTTGGCTTCGCGAAGGCATGGTAAAATAAAGGGGTAAATGAAAAATACTCTACCTGAACCTTGCATTCCGAAATTTTGTCGGGATGGCATAATCGCTAAGCCCACCATACCTAAAACAAAGATAAATGTAATCTAATTGCTCTAACTAATATAAAACCATCAGTTGATGACAAGAATTCATTATGAATGAAATGGGGGAAAAGCTATAGATGAAAAGAGCTTCTATACAGGATAAGTTTTATATCGGAATTATTTTCTTTTCCGTTATCTATTTGGTAATAAGAATATTCATGTTTATATTAATTACGAAATTTGATATTATAATATATTCAAAAGCATTAAATATTAATTTGACTCACATCGCATGGTTTATGGACATTTTTACACCGTTAGTAACCTCATTTGCTCTATTCTATTTATATAAATCAAGAATCCCTTCTTTAATTCCTTTTATTATCATGCTGATATCGATATTTAAACTATATCCACTATTTGCATTTTCGAGTGATTATTTGTCTGTTGATAACAACGTAACTACTGGGAATTACATAATATCAAATCATCAATCAACTGGAGTCGGCGATGGAAGTGCGTACCTTACGATTTTCGTCTATAAAGAGAAATTTCCTTTGCTTTATACTAAACAGGGAAGATATTCAGCATATATTCCTTCTTCTAGCACAACCTATAAAAATTATAATAGTGGTAAGTATACTATTCTTAAAGGTGGAAAAATACTATCTTATGGGGACTTTAGTATACCTTTAAAATAAATCCAGATTTGACTTAAAGGTATACGATGTTCATATTAACTTTTACATAAACGTAGAAAAAGCTACAATTTGTTTTTTTACATAGATAAAGTGCAGATCTCTTATTAGAGACCTGCACTCTTTCTATTCCATCTTTTCAAGATTATTAATAAACTTCCCAATCACCTTCTCATAATTCATCTTAATTTCATCTAGCGTCATCGGCAAAGCTTTGGTTAAATGACGCAGATGATCATTATCATACCGGAGCCATGAGGTATAATTCCGCTTAATATAATGCTCTGCGCTCTCATAGGCATCAAAGAATTCATCCAATTTTTTACCATTATGGATAACTTCAAAAGCATTCTCATTTAAGGGACGGATAAAAGAAATATCACCTTTTCTATTTTCATAACATGTACCATATGGAGCTGCTTTAACATTGATTTCGTTTCGATCAGGATCTGGCCTGTGAGGTGGGATAGGAAACACGTTTACTACAAACTTTTCGAATGTTTCCGATGATAAATCACAGCCTGATGCCTTTGGATGGCCGCCGCCTCCGAAGCGGGAGGCAAATTCTGATACATCAATATGATCGTAAATCGTACGAAAGCCTACCTTTTTATTTCCAGCATTAATTAAAATGATCATATCAAGATGGGGATTTAATTTATGTAACGCATTGCCGAGTTCTGATAAATACTGCTCTGCATGGACAATTCCCACACAGTATTCCTCTACATTGGTTTGGACAAGCTGTCGATCTTTAGAATGGATATACCTGTGAATTTTTTTGTCCTCTACGTCTAATAGCAGGTTTTCTGTATCTGTTAAGGTAAAATCATGAGGATGATCTTTTAATCTTTTTAGAAGATTTTCTTCAAAATGTTCCCTATCCATCATATAAAATAAGTCATTTAGACGTTTAGCGGTGACATTATTATTTTCATCCCATTCCCAAGTATCATATTGACGAACTAATTCCACAAATTCATCTAAGGCTTGACTTTTTTGTATTTTATTATGTTCGACAAGATACTCATAGAACAGTGATGTTGCACAAGTTTTCTTGCCGGTGCTATATTCAGGAACAACCATGGACCATTCATATTCATTAAAATGCATGGCAGTGACATGATGGTCAATCATTTGAATAGGATGTCCATTTTGGAATCGTTTCTCTAGCTTTTTTTCGACATGCTCATTAACAGCAAGGTCCGTAATATAAGTCTCCGTATTGTGATAATCGGGATTATCTATGAAGTGCTCCACACGCTGATTTAAATTTCGATAGGAACAGTATGAAACATTTGCATCATCACCAAATGCAAGCTTTGCAACAATTCCACAGCCCAATCCATCTAAATCTATATCCGTAAAAATTTTCATTAAATAAACTCTCCTTATTTTCTTTCATAAAAATTATTTTTAGCTAAGATATGGTTCTTATTCACGTGTAAGTCGTTTTTTATGGACATATTTTGACCTTATAGAACTTCATTCTACTCTACCATTATCAAATTGGATATTATAAAGATATTTATGGTAAATAACGGTAAAATAATAAATATCAATTTTTTCAACAAATTTCGCATAACTAAGTTTATAACAAAGATATCTATGTTATTATGAAACTATTAAAAATAATTATTCTAAAGTAACTAAGGAGGTTATGATGAAAAAACAGGTAATTATTCCTAGTCTTTGTTTTGCTGTATTATCAACTGTGGCGTATGAAAAGGCAATTCATGTATCTGCAGCTGAAACTTCTGTTAATGTTTCGCAAAATAGCGTAAAATTAGCAACTAAATATGTTGATGTAGATTCGAACTCAAGTTTGAACCTTAGGTCAAGTGCATCAACAAAAGGAAAAGTTATCGCCAGTCTAAAAAAGGGTACCCAAG
>NZ_PIQO01000019.1 GCF_002844575.1 Heyndrickxia camelliae | reverse complement strand
GTAAAAAGGGTAAGCAAATGTCCTTTATAGGCTGTCAAAAAGGATGAAAAGTTACACCTACTTTTTGTGAAACCTGAATAAAAAAGGTAAGCTTAAGGAAAAAGTTCTTAGGCTGCAAGAGGTCCAAGTGAACACTAGTATTTGGTTAAAAAAGTGTTAGAGGTTGGATAAAGATAAAGCTAGTAAATTAGCGAGGTGATTGTTGTGTATTTAACGATCAAGGAAACAGCAGAATATCTATCCTTGCCGGAATCTTATATTGAAAAACTTATTCAACAAAAAAAAATTAGAGTGGTTCATGATGGGGAGCAATTTTTAATTAATCGCGAGCAGTTTAACTCCCATCTGGAACAAATGGAAAAAATGAAGAAATTAATAGAGGAATACTTAAATGAACCGATTCCGGAAGATTTAGATGTGAAGGATGAGGATTAATAGAAAGACTAGCATTCTACGCGCTAGTCTTTTTCTCTATTTAATGAGCATTAAAGTAGAAAAACCTTGAATTTTTCGAATATAATAAATGATGTGAACAAAAGACAATTTTAAGGAGGCTCCCCAAAAAAGTGATTACTAAGACTGTAGAAGAAACGATTGAAAAAATTCTTTCGAATACGCAGGTAAAAGAGGGTTTGGAGTTTATTAAACTAGAAAATGAGAGAACCGTTGCGGAGCAAATGGAATTAACCGCGATTCCAGCACCTACTTTTCAGGAAGAGGCACGGGGAGAGGTATACAAAACACGTTTGCTAGAACTTGGTTTGGCAGACGTATCTGTGGATAACTCAGGCAATATTTTTGGAGTACGCAGAGGAACAGGGAATGGGCCGAAACTTGTTGTTTCTGCACATCTGGATACTGTTTTTCCAGAAGGGACAAATGTGGAACCGCAACGAAAGGACGGTAAAATATTTGCACCAGGAATTGCAGATGATGGTAGGGGATTAGCAGTTGTGTTAACGCTAGTTCGTGCTTTAGATGAAGCGAATATCCAAACAAAAGCGGATATTATCTTTTGTGCCACGGTTGGGGAAGAGGGGTTAGGTGATTTACGAGGAGTAAAAGCGCTTTTTCAAAACAGAAAGGATATTGACGGCTTTATTTCTATTGAACCAGGTAATCCGGAACGAACAACTTACCTGGCAACAGGCAGTCACAGGTATCATGTAACCTTTTTGGGACCAGGCGGGCATAGCTTTGGTGATTTTGGAAAGCCAAGTGCTATCCATGCTTTAGGAAGAGCGATTGCAAAAATTTCCGAATTAAAAGTTCCGGATAATCCGAAGACAACTTTTACAGTTGGTACTATAAACGGAGGTACTTCTGTTAATACGATTGCGCAAAATGCCAATATGCTCGTCGATATTCGTTCTACTTCACAGGATGAATTATCGAAATTAGAAGAGCAAATTATTGCTTCGATAAAACAAGCTGCTATAGAGGAAAACAAACGTTGGAATACAGATTCCATTAATGTGGAGTTGGAATTAGTAGGGGACAGGCCTGCAGGTTCGCAAGCACCCGATGCAGTGATTGTGCAAACAGCATTAGCAGCAACAAAAGCTCTCGGTTTTGAGCCAATCCTTGATAATCCGAGCAGCACAGATTCTAATGTACCGATTAGTCTAGGAATTCCAGCGGTCACCCTTGGAGGTGGAGGAGATTTTGGAGGAGTACATACATTAAATGAATTTTTTGATCCAAAGGAAGCTTATTATGGAGTACAAAAAATATTCTTAACAGTATTAGGCCTTGCAGGAGTCCAAGAAGTAAGTGAGCCGCTTTTACCAAAGCGTCAAGGATAATGAACAGTTAATAAATTTATCGGGGGGGATTTGTATGAAATGGATAGATGTCAAACCATATTTACATGTCAGATCTGCTGGGAATCCGGTTTATCATCCAAATGGTGAGGTATTGAGCTTCATAACGAATTATACTGGCCTTCCGCAGGTATGGGAGCTTTGGTCAGATAAAGGGTGGCCATCTCAAACCTCCTTTACAGAAGAGAGAATTATATTTGTAAAATATATATCTGGAACTAAAATGCGAGTCATTGGGATGGATGTTGGAGTAAATGAAAAAGAGCAGCTTTTTTTACTAAGTGAACAGGGTGATATAACTCCATTAACCGATTCACCTGACCATATTCACCATTATGGCGGTAGTTCTCCCGATGGAAAATGGATAGCATGGTCGAGCAATCGCCGTCATCCTACTTACTTTGACCTTTATATTCAAAACATCGAAACCTTGGAAATTCGCCAAGTGTATCAACAGGACGGGACTTATTCCGTTGTTAAATGGCATCCAAATGGTAAATCCCTGCTTATTCAAAGGACACAATCCAATCTCGATAATGATCTTGGCATATTAGAGCTAGAATCTGGAGAAGTAAGATGGTTAACCGAACACGATGGAGAAGCAATATTCCTATCTCCACAGTTTAGTAAGGATGGAAATCAGATTTATGTTCTTTCGAATAAAGATCGTGAGTTTATTGGTTTAGCTGCAATAGATTTAACTACTTCCAATCTCACTTGGTTGGATAAAAGAGAATGGGATTTAGAAGAATTGACATTAAGCAATAATAAAAATCTGCTTGCCTACAGTGTGAATGAAGGTGGAATATCCAAAGGGGTCATCTTTAACCTTTTGGAACAGAAATTTTCTACATGGGATACACCAATTGGTGCCATTACAGAGTTAGCTTTTTCACCGGATGATTCCAAGCTTGCTTATGTTTTCAACGGACCGAAATATCCTTCTGATATTTGGGAACTGGATGTTCATACAAACAAAGCGAAAAGATTGACATTTGTTTCCAAGTCTCCAGTCATTGAAGAACAGTTAGTGGAGCCAGAATTAATTCGTTTTTCATCGTTTGACGGGTTAGAGGTTCCTGCATTTTATTATAAACCTAAGAAGCATGCAGGAAAACTTCCTGTCGTTGTGTTTGTCCACGGTGGTCCGGAAAGTCAGATTAGAGCTGTGTACAATCCTTTCCTGCAGTATTTTCTGAATCGAGGCTATGCTGTCTGCACTCCTAATGTCAGGGGCAGCTCTGGTTATGGAAAGACATATGTCCATTTGGATGATGTCCGAAAAAGAATGGATTCTGTAAAAGACCTAACAGCTTTGGTAGAATGGTTAAAGAATAACGGAAATGCTGACCCTGATAAAATTGCTATTATGGGCAGAAGTTATGGTGGATTTATGGTGCTTGCTGCTATAACTCATTATCCGAAACTTTGGTCTGCAGCTATTGATATTGTCGGAATCTCAAGCTTTAAAACGTTCTTGGAAAATACCGGTTCATGGCGCCGCAAATTGCGAGAGCTTGAATATGGAAGCATTGAAGAAGATGGCGAATTTTTCGATGAAATTGATCCAATTCATCGGACAAAGGATATTACTAGCCCTTTAATGGTTCTTCATGGGGCAAATGATCCTCGTGTTCCGATTGAAGAGGCAGAACAAATTGTAAATGAATTGAAAGAGAGAAATCACCCGGTAACCTATATCCGTTTTGAAGATGAGGGACATTTCTTTGTTAAATTAAAAAATAATATTACAGCCTATACAGCTGTGGCAGATTTTCTTGATCAATATATTGGATTATAGTGAAAAAAGCGATTAAGATAAGATCCTCCTAATTTGATTAGGGGGATTTTTTAGGAATATCTTAATCATTTAGAAACAAGAGATAGAAGGAAACCCGTTAGTTAGCAGAAAATTAATCTTTGCGAGAAAGAAAAAATAGCAATATGGATCAAAAATATTCTCTTTCGGTTCGTTACAATAATTTTGGGGTGAGCGAGTTGTATTACAGCGAAATAACACAAAAAATGGTTTCTTATATCGAAAAAAATCTCACAGAAGATATTCAACTTGACTTTTTTCCTTCCCTTATTGGATATTCAAAATATCATTTATTTAGGGTATTTAAGCAAGAAACGGGGAAATCGATTGGAGAATATATACGTCTAAGGCGTTTAGCATTGGCCTCGTCGCTTCTATTACACACAGATGAATCAATTATAACAATTGCCATCTATTGTCGTTTTCAATCTCAAGAGGCGTTTTCAAGAGCATTCAAAGAAGTATACAACTTGCCGCCTGGAAAATTCCGCAAACTTATGAGAGATATACAAATGGTAAAGGAGGAGAATAATTTGAACACAACAGAAATGAAAGGCTGGGGTTTAAGTGGCTCTAATCCTGAATTGTATGAGTTAAAGATAGACAATAGTATATTTCATTCAGGCACAAAATCAGGTTTGCTTTATACGAAGGGTGAGGCAAATGAACAACAATTTGGGACAATGATGCAAAGTTTCCAAGCGGATAATTACAAAGGAAAAAGAATAAAGATGTCGTGCTTCTTAAAAACAGAACAAGTAACAAAATGCGGTGCTTGGTTTCGTGTTGATAATGGCAATGGCGATACAATTCAATTTGATAATATGGAAAATCGTTCTATACACGGTACAACTGAATGGAACCACTATTCAATTATTTTAGATATACCGGAAGAGAGTTCGTCTATTCACTTTGGTGTTTTACTGATTGGTAGAGGGAAGGTGTGGGCAGACGATTTCCGTTTTGAAGAAGTGGATGATAAAGTTGAGACTACAAACATGCTTTCACAAGATCATCTACTACCTAAACATCCAAGTAATTTAGATTTTAATGAGTAAAGTTGGATTCTAGTAACACTTTTCCTAAGGGAAGGACATAAAGCTCCATATGCTGGGGCTCTTTTTTCTATAAACATATTATTTATAGGAAGGGACACAATATACAAAAAGCGTGGGAGGGATCCAAATGGAATATGTTCCATATGTACAATTAAAAAATGATATGACTCATCAATTAAAAGGACTTATGACGAAATATGATTTGGAGGATATTGGCATCTACGAAGAGGAAGGGATAAGGGATACGTTTTATATGGGGTATACAGTTAGAAAAGATGGTAAAATTTATATGGTAAACATGCCTTATAAAAAGGATCATTACGGCCGCCTTGCATTACAGAATCAGGATTGGACTATTCAGTTCGAAGATGGAGAGTCAAAAGGGTACCAAAGCTTAGATGAGGTATTTTCACATATTAATGATCATTAATAGACGATCAGGCTCAATGGTTTATACTGTTGGGCATTTTTAAATGATGATGAAGGAGATAATAATTTTGATTAGCGGAAACGAAGTAATAAGAATAAGATAAAAAAGGAAAGGCGGGGAAATAGATGCGGACGTTGGAACTCTATAAGAGATATTTGCGGGGAGAACGGTTTAAAAGTGTACGTGATGTAGATTTAAATCATTTATCGGTAAGGCAACCATCTGATTTAATTGCTAACTCCATTATTATGCAGGATATGGCTCGAAAGCATTCAAAAGTCTTACATCAAAATAAAGTACGGAAAGTTTAATGTAGTTTATAGTTGCCCCAGCATTCGTTTTACAATTGGATCGTCCTTACTAACATGGACAGGTTTCACAAATGAATTGGCAGTAGAACGCCCATTTTTCTTATTCGCTTTCATTTCCTTTAATTTTTTCTCCGCACGTTCTTTTACTTTATTAGAGTGGATTGGGATTTGAAAATGGGAATTCATTGTTTACCCTCCTTTCTTTCAATTTTAGTAGACAATCCTCTTTTTGGTCAAGCATTAAGCTAGATCCTCTTCATTATCCTCAGAGGTTAACGCAACCATGTATTCGATGTTTTCTACATTTTTATTTATAATATTATGAAGCAATTCGATTAAATATTTATCAAATATATCGAATTGATGTTGATAACTGCTAAGTACGGTTATAAAAGTATGATTTTCAAAATAAAAATAATATACAAGATAATTTTTCTTTAATAAATTTTCATTATCCGTTTTATTCCTTAATACAGCTTCTCCAGTTTCCCTCGATTCATCTGCTAATTCCTCTATTTGCGGCGGTAGATTATCATCTTTATGCACAATATAGCTAAAAGAAGCATTAAAATGCTGATGATAACCAGCTTGTATTTCATCAAGAAAATACATTAGGGCCTCTTGATAATTGATAACCGTCCCTTCTAAGAAATCAAATAACTTTCCAGCAGCGTCATCACTAGTTAAATAAGCCATTAATTTTGCTTTACCGCCATTAATTTCTACTGTTTGGATTGCCGCTTGTTCTTTATCTTCCACCTCAAATTCAAAATTAAAGAGTTTAAACCGCTTTAAGCGCGTAAAAGCCACAGGAATCATTAAAAAGAGAAGCACCCAAATAATAAGTAAGAAAATACCACGAAAGATGATGTTATTTAAATTAGAATCAATAATGGCATAAGCAACAGTATTCACCCAAGATTCCCCATCAGCATGGGAATTTGTTGGCAGGAAAAAAGCCTTCCATGAATGATGCTTCACTGTATCAATACCATTTATTATAGCTGCAGACAGCATCCAACCAATGATTAATACAATCCCTGTAGAATAGACGTAGGGGGTAATAAAACTAATCCATTGCCATAATGTGCGTTTTTGGTTCATTTCATTAGACGGAACACTCATAGGCATCCTCCAGAATGATACGTTATTGGAAAAAAACACAAATGATATTAGTTTTATTCGCTTGAAAGGGATAAAATTCCTTTTATAAAAATGAAATTTTTAATTTAACAATAAAAATATTATGTAAACTAAATAACAAAGGAATAATTACTCTAAAAATCTTTTTTTTATCTCTGGTGATGGAATCATACAGCTATCGGACTTACCAAACCATTTATATCTATTTTTGGCAATATAATCATATACAAGATCTCGGATTGGCGTAGGAACAAGATAGAAAATATATAGTAATTTCCAAAATCCATTCAACCTGCGGGCAATCTGGAGGCCAGCATCTGACTTTACGTAGGCTTTGCCGTTTGTAATATATACAACACTATTCACATTTTCATTAATACCATATTCATTTAATAAATTTCGTCCTATATCACTTTGTAGAGAAGCAAAATGAAATATATGAGATGGATCTCTTTTGATGACAAACTGAACACTCTGATTGCAGAAATTACAAATACCATCGAAAAGGATAATGTCTTTCATTTTCTCAACTCCTTTATCAAACTCTTTCTTTTATTTTACCAAGATAAGCAGAATTTTTCATTTTACATGAAAGTAAATGGAAGGAGTGTAAGAATCTAATAGTGAAGACTTTCACGGTGACCCAATGAAATTGGGCATATTAGATTTGAGAAGAGAAGGAGGGATGTTAATGGTAAATACAGATGAACAAAATAATTGGCAATCGGTTGTGAAAACCGTTAAGAAGTTAGATCCAAAAAAACTTGAAATTGTAAAAAGTACACTTCCAGTCGTGAAAGAACATGGTGAGGCAATTACCAAACGTTTCTATCAAAGATTATTTGAGCACCATCCAGAATTAAAAAATATCTTTAATATGACTCATCAAATTACAGGACATCAACCTAAGGCACTTGCAGATGCCGTTTATGCAGCAGCAGCAAATATTGAGGATATGAGTCCTATAATGTCTGCTTTAGAAAGAATTGGGCAAAAGCATCGAAGCTTAAATATTAAACCGGAACATTATCCAATCGTTGGAGAAAATTTACTGGGAGCGATAAAGGAAATTCTTGGTGACGCGGCAACGGATGAGATTATGAACGCATGGGCAGATGCATATGATGTTATATCCGATGTCTTTATCCGCATGGAAAATCAACTATATAAAAATGCGGAAACACAGTCAGGCGGATGGGCAGGTTTTAAAGATTTCGTAATTGATAAAAAAGTAGATGAGAGCGATATCATAACATCCTTTTATTTAAAACCGAAGGATGGCAAGCAGCTTCCGGTATTTATTCCTGGCCAATATATTACGGTCAAAGTGGAAATAGAACAAGAAAAATATACACATTTGCGACAGTATAGTTTGTCCGATCGACCTGGCCTTGACTATTATAGAATTAGTGTTAAACGCGAAGATCCAATTAGAGAAGGGCTGCCTCCAGGTGTGGTTTCAACCGATCTTCATAAATACTTCAATGAAGGAGATATTCTTCCGATTTCTTCTCCAGCAGGTGATTTTTATTTAGATATAAATAGTCAAGAACCTGTTGTTTTAATAAGCGGTGGAGTAGGATTAACTCCTTTAACTTCTATGTTGAATTATATAGCTAATGAGCAACCAGAACGAAAAGTGTATTATATACAAGCTGCAAGAAACGGGAATGTACATGCTTTTAGAACCCACGTCAGGAATGTAAGCGGTCAACATCCAAACGTAAAATCATATTTTATATATGAAAAGCCAACAGAATCAGATAAAGAAATGCATTATTTTGATAAAGAAGGATTTATAACACTCGAATGGTTGAAGGAAGTGCTTCCTTCAAATAAAGCTCAATTTTACTTCTGTGGACCCACAATGTTTATGAAGGTGGTTAATTCAATCCTAAAAGAATGGGGAGTTCCAGAACAAGATATTCATTATGAATTTTTTGGTACATTTGGAAATCTAGAAGATGAAGTTTAAAAAAAGCAGGTAAAAGGAACAGAAAAAATCATCTGTTCCTTTCCTATTGCTATACCTGTTTTAAATATTGATCTAAAAAGGCAAGAACCGCTTTGTAACCAATAATTTTATTTTCCTTTTCCATAAATCCGTGTCCTTCATCAGGGAAGACGACATATTCAACAGGTACATTGTTCTTTTGCAACGCCGCAACGATTTCATCCGACTCTACTTGTAGGACACGGGGGTCATTGGCTCCTTGAAGAACGATTAATGGCTTATTGATTTTTTCTGCATGGAACAATGGAGAGATGCTGCGAATGTATTCTGTTTGGGTATATGGGTTGCCCAGTTTTTTATAAAGTGCATCTCTAAAGCTTTCCCACCATGCCGGTATACTCTTCAATGTTCTCTCCCAATTTGAAACACCGAAAATATCGACTCCTATATTAAACTCTTCTGGTCTGAAGGCTAGTGCAGCCAGAACCATATATCCTCCGTAGCTTCCACCAATGATGCCAATTTTATTGTTGTCAATATAGTTTTGTGATTGAAGAAATGATTTCGCTTGTATGCAATCCTCTAAATCAATTTCTCCATGTTGAAGATCTGCAGCACTGAAGAAAGACTTCCCGTATCCAGAACTGCCTCGATTGTTCACTGCTAAGACAGCATAGCCCTGATTAGCAAGGTATTGGAATAACGGATTGTACTCCATTCTGGACTGTCCTCCAGGTCCACCATGTACATATACTAATGCAGGTGCTAGTTCGCCATTTCGTATCACAGGCTTATAATAAATAGCTGGAATTTCTAAACCGTCAAAGGATGGGTATCTAATGACTTCAGCCTTTACTAAATCCTGTTGATTAATTTCAGGATTTAATGTATTGGTGAGTTTTTTCCACTTTTTTGATTCCCGATGAAGAGCATATAAATTGGACGGAGAATTCGAACTGTTACATTGGATGGTAATCACTTGCTCGCTTTTCGACATCTTTATGTTCACTATCTGTCCTTCCGGTAGATTGGGGAGATCTAAAAGTTGGTTGGTTGTAACATTTAAGATTTTCACAACTGTTTTGGCATCATGGTTTATGGCGTAGACAAGATAATGGTAATCTTGTGAGAAAAAAGAGTACATTATATCCCAATTTTCTTTCATGACTTCTTCAGAAGTATTCGTATTAATATGATATCTCTTTAAATACTGAAATTCATCATTCTCGTCTGTTAAAAAATATAAATACATCGAATCCTCACTGAACTTTTGAGGTATATAATGGACATCCCCATCATGCTGGCTGATATGTTTTAAAAGATCTATATCACGATCATAAATATAAATATTGGAGTCATTGGAGTTATTCACTTTTGCAAATGAAAGAAGCCGATTGTTCGGAGACACCGAACCAAACTCATATCCCTCGTTATTAGTAAAAATACAGGTAGATTGAAATGATTCTATATCCATTTCATATACATCCATGAAGCTTGGATTTCTTTTATTGGAACCATAAAAAAAACTTTTTCCATCCCTGCTCCATTGATAAAATTCCGCACGCTCTTGTTCACCTGTTGTCAACTCGCTAACAGATCCATCTTCATTTTGTACATAGATATGAAGAATCTCATTTCCGCCTTTATCGCTTAAATATAAAAAGCGATTATCATTTGGGAAAAAGGAAATCGCGTGGATAGCATTATCAGTTGAATGCGTCACTTGCTTGTGCGAACCATTTTCCAATGAAACAATATAAGCGTTATAAATTCCACTCTTGTCACTGGAATATAACACATTTTTTTCATCATAAGAAATAGAGTTATACATTATAGATTCAGAGTTAAAAAACTGCTCAATGGTGTACTGTTTACTATTTGATACAGGAATATTATTTGTCACTTTTTTACCCCCTTTTGTTCGTATAATAGAATATATTCGTGGAAAATTAGGAAAAAACCTTTTTTATTGGCAAAGAATAGGGAGATGGTTTTGATTTAATAAACTGGTTCCAACATGATAGAATGAATGAAGAAGATCGTCCTTGGGAGGAGCAATATAAGTGAATGTAAGGTTAAGTCCTAAAATCATTAAAGAAAGATGCGGGATCGTCTCCTTCAAAAGAGGTGAGGCTTTTTTTCGCTCCAATAAAGTTAGCTTTGAGAAAATAAGCTCCCAATGTTGCGAAGCACTCGTAAAAGGAACAGAAGACTTTCATGTTGTCCTTCAAAAAGATGGTAAAGAGCTGAAAGCGAATTGCAGCTGTCCCAGTCTCGTTTCCTATCAAAAAGACTGTCAGCATATAGCGGCAGTTCTATTAGCCATTTATGATAAACAAAAGAGAGGGACGACTACGCCAGTTCTTTATGATGTAGTAGAAGTACCATCTGATGGGATAACTGAAAATTTATTAAAACTATTTAATGCAGAAAAACGTTCAAGCACACATAGACACCACTTTGAAAATAGACAAGTGCTTGATATTGAACTCATCTGCAAGGTTATCGAATTAGAAGAGGGAAAAAGTATCTTCGGTATGGAAATAAGCATTGAAGGAATAAGGGTACTGAATATTCGCGATTTCCTAATGAATTGGAAAGAGGGAAAGGAATGTTCACTTTCATCCGAATTTACGTTTAATCCTGCTCAGCATTGTTTTTCAAAAGATATAGATGCTGTTATGGAGCAGCTTGTTCAAACAATAGAGGATGAAACGATCTTCGTTAAGACTGAGCAGCAATTTGGTTTTCATACCATTTCCATCCCTCCTTCTATATGGGAAAATCTAAAACCACTATTAGGAAAGTTGCAATCAGTTCAACTTCAATACAATGGACATGCTTTTTATGGCATTCAGATTATAAAAGATTCTTTGCCCATTCCATTTCTTTTTACAAAGACTTTGAACGATTCCTATCTGCTAAAGGTAAAAAATATAAGTGATTTAATCATTTTGGATTCCTACCAATCCATTTTATTTACTGGAAAATTATATGAATTTAGTTTCGGAGACTTTGAAAAGCTTATCAGTATAAAACAATTGCTAAAAGAATCGGGAACAAATGAGATTCTCATACCTTCGCAGCAATTCCATCTTATGAAGGAAAAAGTGATTCCATCTTTAAAAAGAATGGTGGATGTCCAGTTTTCTGCTGAAATTTTGGAGGAAATGAATAAAACACCTTTAATAGCAAAACTCTATTTGGACAGAGTAAAAAACCGTCTTTTAGCAGGTCTTGAATTTCAATATGATACTTTCGCGTTTAATCCATTAGAGATAATAGAACTTCGCTCCAACTCTATAATTGTTAGGGATATGGAAAAGGAAGATGCAATTCTTCAATTGATGAGGGAAGGCAGGTTTACGCAAACAGAAGGTGGATATTTTTTGCATAATGAGGAATTAGAATATGAATTTTTATATCATATTGTTCCTAAATTGCAAAAATATGTCCAGATTTATGCAACTACTTCTGTGAGAAACCGAATTATTAAGAAAAATACAAAACCGCGTATTCGCGTAAAACCCTCAAAAGAACGGACCAATTGGCTTGAATTCACATTCGAAATGGATGGAATTCCTGAAAAGGAAATACGTGAAATCCTATTGGCATTAGAGGAAAAACGCAAGTATTATCGCTTGAAAGACGGAACGCTTTTCTCACTGGAGACAAAGGAATTGGAGGAAATTCATCGTTTTCTATATGCTCTTCCTACTGAAAAGGATCACATAGATAGCAGCATTCAAGTATCTATGATTCAAGGAGTAAAGGCATTAAGCTCGATTGAAAATCATGAACTTCTCGATTTAGAAAAATCATTAAGGGGATTTTTGGAAAACAATGAAATCAATAAATTTGAGGTTCCTCACCAAGTAAAGTCGATTTTAAGAGAATACCAAATACGCGGCTTTCAATGGATGAAATTACTTGCAAGCTATGGATTTGGCGGAATATTGGCTGATGATATGGGGCTTGGTAAAACATTGCAAAGCATCACATTTATCCTCTCAGAGCTGACTAATGTTCGTAATGCTAAACTACCGGTTTTAATTGTCTGTCCATCCTCCTTAACCCATAACTGGTTGAGTGAAATATTTAAATTTGCTCCGGAAATTCAAGCAGTTGTGATGGATGGAAGTAAAAAGGAAAGGCAAAACTTGCAGCAATCACTGGAACGAGTGGATGTCATCATTACTTCCTACCCATTGCTTAGAAGCGATATTTACTGGTATGAAAAGCAAAACTTTCATACTGTGTTTTTTGATGAAGCCCAGAGCTTTAAAAATCCAACAACACAGACTGCTCGAGCGGTAAAGAAAATCCGAGCAAATCATCGTTTTGCTCTAACGGGAACACCAATTGAAAATTCGCTGGAGGAGCTTTGGTCTATCTTTCATATTGTCTTTCCTGATTTATTCCATGGATATAAGGATTATAGTAATCTTACGAGAAAGACGATTGCCAGAAGAATTCGTCCCTTTTTGCTGCGCAGGATGAAGGAAGATGTATTAGCTGAACTTCCTGAAAAAATGGAAGAAAGGGCTTCCGTTGAATTACTGCCAGCTCAGAAAAAGCTATACGCGGCATATTTAGCAAAACTTAGACATGATACTTTAAAGCATTTAGATAAAGATACTTTAAGAAAAAATCGTATTAAGATTTTAGCAGGATTGACAAGATTACGGCAAATTTGTTGTCATCCGGCTTTGTTTGTTGATGGTTACCAAGGAAGTTCTGCAAAATTTGAACGCCTCTTGCAAATGATAGAGGAATCAAAGCAAGCTGGAAGAAGAGTATTAATCTTCTCCCAGTTTACTAAAATGCTCGATTTAATTGGGAGAGCTTTGTCGAATCAAGGGTTTTCCTTTTATTACCTTGATGGCCAAACACCATCCGAAGAAAGAATCCAACTTTGCAACCAATTTAATAATGGCGGAAGAGATTTATTTCTAATTTCCTTAAAAGCGGGAGGAACCGGCTTAAATCTAACAGGTGCTGATACCGTGATTTTATATGACACTTGGTGGAATCCGGCGGTGGAAAAACAAGCAGCAGATCGCGCACATCGAATCGGACAGCAAAATACCGTTCAAGTAATCAAACTGATATCGAGTGGAACCATTGAAGAAAAAATAAATGAGCTACAGGATAAAAAGCGACATTTAATCGATGAAATTTTACATCCGGATGAGAGTGCTGCTTCGGGTTTAACAGAAGAAGATATTCGGGAAATACTCATGATTTAATTTGGGGATGCTTGGAATGAGAACATTTCGTGATTGGAGAAAAAGGGAACTTCTCGTGGGGAGTATGGTGCCTAAAGCCAAGGAAACCTAGTAGAAAAGGGAATAAAACTAAAGAATTATGCCAGAAACTAAGGTGAATGATTCAATAAAGAACAATTAGGGTAGAAACTTTCCCAAGACAGGTTAGTGGATTATATATTTTTTTAATCCATTAAATTGGGTACTATGTTTTATTAAAACAATCATAATTGGACAAATTAATACTACAATACTATTTGAAAATGAGGGAAAAACATAATGGAAAAATATGAAGTTGGAGAAGTTTTTACGATAAGTGAAGCAGACAATGAAGAACAAGAGGTTGAAGTAGTTGGAACATTAACTGAATCGGGTAATGAATATATAGCAGTAAGTTTTGTAGAAGATCTCCACCAAGACGACAATAATGATATTGATGTGTTTTACTTGAGAAATGATCCAGATGGTTTTTTATCTGCAATCGAGAGTGATGAAGAATTTGAAAAAGTTGCGCGTGCCTTTGAAAAGATGATGAAAGACGAAAATCAAGAATAGTCAAAAGGAGATTTCGGTTTGAGTCTATTCAGTAATTACCCGCTTATGGCTGCTTTTACTTCCATTATTATTGCACAGGTGGTAAAAGTACCATTGTATTTTGTTACTAATCGATCATGGAATGTGGGGCTTGCTTTTAGTAGTGGGAGTATGCCAAGCTCCCATTCTGCTGCTGTAGCATCATTATCTACAGCCGTTGGAATTGTAAATGGAATATCGTCTACCTCATTTGCAATAGCCGTTGTTGTTAGTTCCATTATTATGTTTGATGCAGCGGGCGTACGGCGGCATGCTGGAAATCAAGCTGTAGCTCTAAATGGTTTAATAGTGGAATTTAATGAATTTGTAAAAGAAATGCGGACGAACCCAAAAAATACTCCACAAGAACAAAGAAAAGCTCTAAAGGAATTATTAGGACATCGCCCAATTGAAGTGTTTGTCGGTGCAATTGTAGGGATTTGTATTAGTATTCTAATGTTCTTTTTGTACTACTGAAATTAGTTTACATAAAATAATTATTGTCACTTTAAAAACGTTGTTTATACACAACGTTTTTTATTATATATAAAAACAGTTTAATTGTTTGGAAATATTTGTTATATTATATGTAAATAATTTCACAAACTGTTTTGCCTAAAAATTCGATTTCCATACGAAGAAATGAGGGAAATAACATGAAAAGGAAAATGGTTTTGGCAGGTGGTACATGTTTTATAGGTTTGTATTTACAAAAGAAGTTTCAAGATTTGGATTATGAAGTAAAGGTCATCTCCAGACAGCCCAATCATATTACATGGGATGGCCATGAGGGGATTGTGGGAGCATTAGAAAACGCGGAAATGTTAATAAACTTAGCAGGTAAATCGGTTGATTGCCGCTATAATGCAAAAAACAAAGAAGATATCCTTCGATCTCGAACAGAAACAACGAAAATCCTAGGAAACGCTATAAAAAAATGTCAAAATCCCCCTAAGCTTTGGATTAATTCGAGTACAGCAACGATATATAGACATGCAGATGATCGACCAATGACAGAGGAATCAGGGGAGATTGGCACTGGTTTTTCCGTAGATGTAGCAAAACAATGGGAGAAAGTATTCTTTGAATTTGACTTGAGGGAAACGAGACAAATTGCATTAAGAATTGCAATTGTGTTAGGGGAGCATGGAGGTGTCATTGTGCCATTTAAAAACCTTGTTCGTTTTGGACTGGGCGGCGCACAAGGACCTGGTACTCAAAAATTCAGCTGGGTACATATTGAAGATATCTTCCAAATAATTCTCTTCCTCCAAGAGCGAGAAGATTTAAACGGGGTATTTAATTGTTCTTCTCCCAACCCAATTACAAATCGAGAATGGATGGAGCTATTAAGAAAAGCAATGAATCGTAAATTCGGTCTCCCAACTCCTAAATGGATGCTGGAAATAGGAGCCATTTTAATCAAAACGGAAACAGAACTAATTTTGAAAAGCCGTTGGGTTATACCAGAAAGACTTGAAAGAGAGGGGTATCATTTTAAGTATCGTAAAATCGAAGATGCGATTCAGCAGCTTATATAGGAAAAAGTCCCTTTTATTTTAGGTCAAGAAAATAAATTAACATTTTTGGTGCATAGGAAAAATAAAACTAGAAACCGTTTGCAATATAATAGTAAATATGTTAATATAAAATACAGAATCAAACATATGTTCTTATACTTCAAAATCCAAAAATTCGAGGTGTTAATGATGATTGTAGGAATTCATCCTTATTTAGTATTAAACGGAAATGGCCAAGAAGCGGTAAAATTTTATCAGGATGCTTTAGATGCGGAGGTTCTGGAATTTAAAACTTTTGGGGAAATGCCCGATAATCCGGAGCATCCAACACCAGCAGAGGCAAAAGATCGTGTATTAAACGCACATTTGAAAATTGGCAATTCGGAATTAATGCTTTCGGATACATTCCCTGGACAACCACATCAAGTAGGAGATCATATTACAATTGCCTTAAATATAAGCGATGCAGAAAAATCAAAAGAAGTTTTTGAAAAACTGCAAGCGGGAGGTAAAGTAATAATGCCTCTTCAACCAACATTCTGGAGTCCCTCTTATGGACAGGTAACAGATAAATTTGGCATTACTTGGCAAGTTTCAACACTTGGCGAAAATAACCTATAACATTTAAAGGGAATAAAGGCTATTTGGGTAGCCTTTTCTAATTTTAGGAGGACAATCATGTTAGCGGAAATGGAAAAGGCAGGAAGTGGCTGCATAGTTATTTTTAAACGTATGCTTCCACATTCAGTTAAAGAAGTATGGGCCGCACTAACTGAAAATGATAAGCTTGTAAAATGGTTCTCTAATCTTCAAGTGAAAGATCTTCGAAAAAATGGAACCGTCCTGTTTAATATGAATGATGGATCAGAAAAAACCATTGAAATGAGAATTCTAGACTTTGAAAAGGAATCTATACTGGAATTTGAATGGGGCGAAGGCTCCGTTCGTTTCGAACTGACTTCACAATCTGATGGCTGTTTATTAGTGTTAAAAGATATTTTTCCTGCCATCAATGATCATACAGCAAAAGACATAGCAGGCTGGCATATATGTATGGATGTATTTCAATCCTTATTAAACGGTGCTTTAAAGAAGTTTTCAATGGATGAATGGCAAAATGTATATGAGCAGTATATAAAACAAGTGGATCGAATAAAGTAATGCTTTAAAAGACGTATGATTTGATTAAGTTCTATGCAATTACATAAAAACACATTTTTATTTTCTCCATCCTTGTCCTTTAACATTTTTTTTAATTTGCATATTCTAAAGTAATCCGTGACCACTCATAAAGCACCTCCATTAAAGCGCATGTCTATGACATGTGCTTTTTTCTTATAAAAAGATATTTCTAGAGAACCTCCAATTATAAATGACATTTTATTAAATTTTCTTCCTCAAGATATATGTTTGTCTATACAGATTTATTGAACACGACATAACTTATGTATATAGATTGTAACTCACAATCTTGATTGAAAATAAAGGGGGTGAACCTTTATGTGCGGTGGATGCGGATATGGAGGCTACGGCTACGGCGGTGGCGGTTACGGCGCAGGTGCAGGATTTGCATTAATCGTTGTATTGTTTATCCTATTGATTATTGTTGGTACAGCTTATGTAAGATGGTAGAATGATCCAAAGATAATAGTAAGAGTAAAGGGCAGATGAAAATCTGCCCTTTATTATTTTATAGATGCGGGAATCCAAATATACACCATAAAATAATATTCAGAATAATGGTTAGGATAATACTCACCAAAACAGAAATAAGTAAATTTCTACACAATAGTACCACCTCAATAATAACATGTTGAGAGCTGGAATCATTTATACAGCAAAATGAAGAACTAGGAAAATAGTTCGATTATAGAAATAAATATGTCGAAAATTAATGGAAAATTTAGTATGTATAGTCTATTGAAAATATATTTAAGCGATGATAGAGTTAACAAAACAAAGTAAATGAAATACGAGTTTCATAATGAAATAGACTTTGATTATTTATATATCAAGGTTTATATAAATAATATTTTAGGAGGAATCAATATGGAAAAATTATTTGCAAAACTAGATGAATTATATGATGAAATCGTGGAAATACGCAGACATCTTCATCAAAATCCTGAACTTTCTTTTCAAGAAGTAGAGACTCCTAAATTTATTGCGGCCTTTCATCAAGAATTAGGACATGAGGTGCGAACAGAAGTAGGCGGTCGTGGAGTCGTAGCTGTTCTAAAGGGCGGAAAACCTGGTAAAACAGTGGGATTAAGAGCAGATTTTGATGCGCTGCCGATTCAAGAAGAAAATGATGTTCCTTATAAATCAAAAGTTTCAGGTGTTATGCATGCTTGTGGGCATGATGGACATACCGCGACATTGCTTGGATTAGCAAAGGCTTTAAATAGTATGAAAGATGAACTGGAGGGTACAGTTGTCTTTATTCATCAGCATGCGGAAGAAGTAGCTCCTGGTGGTGCGATAGCAATGATTGAGGACGGCTGCTTAGACGGAGTGGATGTAATGTATGGAACCCACTTATCATCAGGCGTACCAGTAGGGACCATTGTTTATGGAGTTGGACCTGTCATGGCGGCTGCTGATAGTTTTGAAATTACCATTCAAGGTCGAGGAGGACATGGTGCCTCACCGCATCAAACGAAAGATGCCATTGTTATAGCGTCTCAATTAGTTCTAAGTCTTCAACAAATTGTGAGCAGAAGGGTTAATCCATTATCTCCAGCAGTGGTATCGGTTGGCTCCTTTGTTGCGGATAATGCCTTTAATGTTATTGCAGATAAGGCAGTTTTGCGAGGAACCGTCAGAACATTTAATGAAGATGTTAGAGACTTAATCGAAAAAGAAATCGAAACGATTGTAAAAGGAACCTGCCAGTCTTCTGAAGCTACATATAATTATAGCTATTCTAGAGGGTATCCAGCATTGGTGAATCACAAGGAAGAGACCGAATTTGTCGCAGAGGTGGCAAAAGCCGTTCCAGGGGTGGAACAGGTTGTTGTTGGGGAACCACAAATGGGCGGTGAGGACTACGCTTATTATTTACAGCATGTGAAAGGAACGTTCTTCTTTACAGGAGCGGAAATCCCGGATCGTGATTTTACTTATCCTCATCATCATCCCAAGTTTGATATTGATGAGCGGGCATTATTAATTGCTGCTAAAACAATGGGGGTGGCTACCTTAACTTATTTAGAGCAACATAGTCCTGCAAAAGGAGAAACAACAGTCGTTTGATAAAATGTTGTTAGTTTTGTGAAAAAATAATAGAAGAGGGTTACCCTCTTCTATATTTATCAAAATGTTTATATTAAATCAGATTTTTTCTCGGTTGTTTCCACTCTCTGACGGTAAAATTCTGCTAAAGATGTATTAATATAAGGGACAAGCCATAGTAAACCAATTCCTAATGTGAAGATACATAAGATTCCCCATCCAATAAAACTTAAATATAGGAGAAATAATTTCCATTTATATCCCTTCATTAACCTTCTGCTTTCTGTAATAAGCTGTGTTACTTTCCAGTCCGGATGGTCCTTATATAAATAATTTACTTGTGAATAAGCAAATCCCTTAATAATTCCTGGAATGATAAATAACAAGCACCATAATATTGTAAATATAAGAACAAGTAAAGTTAAGCCAATTGCCTTAAAATATCGTTTTGCATCAGAGAAAAAGCGGAATATATCACTAATCTTAGCCTCTTCTCCTCTAACCATGCTCAAGTAAACCCAGCTGCAACCAATGGAAATAGGAATGACAAAAATGGACACAAGATTTCCGATATTCGCTCCTAAAGAATCGCTATTATCTGAGATTCCACCATCCACGATGATGTTAACACAGAAGGGCACAATGCTATTTACAGCAAATGTAATAATGACAAGCAAAATAGCAAATCCCCATTTACCTTTTAAGGTTTGTCTTGCATTACGTTTTATCTCTCTAATTTTCAAAATGTACAATCCTCCTTTTTATATATTCATATAGTATTAGATTTTTTACAGAAAAAGAATACTTTTATATAGAAAACAGTTATGATCTCAAAAATAATATAGGTAAAAAGTTGTAAATTGCTGTATTCATCAAAGGAATATTTTGCTAAGATAAAAGAAACTTGGGGTTATTTCAATGGGGGATTAGGATCATGGTTAATAATGAGGGTGTCGAGCAGGAATCCCTGTTTTGGCAGGCATTTCATTATGCTCCAATCGGAATGTCATTAATTTCATTGGACGGTAAAATTCTTAAAGTGAACCCAATTGCCTGTTCATTACTGGGATATAAGGAAGATGAATTAAGATGTATGTACATTGCTGAATATATACATCCTGATGATTTACAAATAAATACTCGTATAAAACAGGAAGTGCTAGAAGGAAAGCGCGATTCTTATTCAGCGGAGAAACGTTTACTTCATAAGGATGGACATACCATATCTATGCTTCTAACCGTAACTTTAGTAAGAGATAAAAATCATTCACCGTTATTTTTTATATCACAGATTCAAGATATAAGTAAGCTGAAAAAAACAGAGAAAAATTTATCAGAAATAAAAAAGCAATATCAACAGATTACAGAAAATTCCGTAGATATTATTGGTAAGTCTGATTCATCCATTCGGTTTCGGTACATATCTAAATCATGTTACGAGATAACAGGTTACTCGCCAGACGAACTAATCGGAAAATGTGTTCTAGATTTTTGTCACCCTGATGATATCAATAAGATTTTAGAAAGTCACCAATATATAGTAAATTTTGCAGAAACCAATAGGATTTCTTATCGTGTAAGACATAAAGATGGACATTATATTTGGCTCGAAACTAATGCCCATGCAATTTTTGATGAAAACAATCAGTTAATAGAGGTTTTATCGTTTTCTAGGAATATCACGGACAGGAAGAACTATGAGCTTCAATTAAAGGAAAGTGAAGAACGGTATAAATCTTTATTTGAAAATCATCCTGATGTGACCTTTTCTTTGGACTTAGAGGGGAATTTTACCTCTATAAATCAATCCTTCCAAGATACATTAGGATATTCAATGGAAGATTTACTGGGTAATGACAATATTTCAAATTCGATTATTATTAATAGGGAAAAAATAAAATATCATTATACTCAAACAATTACTGGGAATGTACAGCGCTTTCAAATAATGGCTAATACAAAAAGGAGAAAATCATTGATTTTCGATGTTACGTATATTCCAATGGTTGTCGATAAACAAGTGGTGGGAGTTTATGGAATCGCTCAAGATATTACAGCTAAAAAAAAGGTGGAAAAAGATTTAAAGCTAGCTAGAGAACGTTTAGAATCCTTTATCGATCACAATGTCGATCCAATTATTATCTTTAATAACGATGATAGAGTGATTAGGGTAAATAAATCATTTGAAAAGGTGCTAGGCTGGAAAGCAGGGGAAATACTCGGATTAAATTTGGATAGTCTGCCTTATATCATCCAAGAGGACCAGTTAGAGGTATCTTATATTGTAAAGCAAATAAAAAACGGAACACCGCAGGAGTCTTATGAAACCAAAAGAATTAAAAAAGATGGAACTCATCTAAATGTCCTAATATCTGGATTTCCGCTCCCGAAGCAAAAACGGGGAATTGATGGTTGGGCGATTATCCTCCGCGATATTACCGAAAAAAAGCAAGCGGAGGAACTTTTTGTGCGTTCTGAAAAGCTTTCTATTGCTGGTCAGCTCGCAGCAGGAATTGCTCATGAAATACGTAATCCAATGACAGCCATAAAAGGTTTTATTCAATTAATTAAATCAGATTTGTCTAAGAGAACTGAATACTTCGATATTATTCTTTCTGAAATCGATCGCATTGAGTTAATCTTAAGTGAACTACTTATACTTGCTAAACCGCAGACAGTAACTTTTTCAACCATAGAGATTCATTCCTTAATGAATGAAGTGATTACACTATTAAATATGGAAGCAATATTAAATAATGTTGAAATTATAACAGATTTTTATGAGGAAGAAATTTATATTTTGTGTGAGATTAATCAGATAAAACAAGTTTGCATCAATTTTATTAAAAACGCAATTGAAGCGATGCCAACGGGTGGATCCCTTACCATTCAAATAAATGTAAAAGATACAAATGGAGTACATATTCGTTTTATTGATGAGGGATGCGGCATCCCAGACTCGGTCTTAGAAAAACTGGGACAACCTTTTTACACGACGAAGGAGAAGGGGACTGGCCTCGGCTATATGGTTAGTAAAAAAATCATAGAAAATCATAATGGTACGATAACGGTTTCGAGTAAATTAAATGAGGGCTCTGTATTTGAAGTTTTTCTTCCTTTAAATTCTATAGGATGAAAGAAGATATGGGTGGCAACCATATCTTCTCAGATAGTCTAGTAGTGTCCCCCGTAGTGTCCCCCATGATGCCATGGATGACCGTAATGATTATTGTAATGTCCATAATATGGATGATGGTAATATCCTGGATGATATGCTACAGGATGATATGGATAATGGCCGTAACCATATCCATGTCCATAAGTTGGGTAATAATGATGAAAATATGGAGGCATTTATCAACCAATCCTTTCTCTCTTTTTCATTACAATATAATGGTATGTAAATTAGCTGGGATGGAGCCTATCTCCCCAAAAAATAGGCAAATACCTAACTATGAACATTTTAAAAATCATCTCATAGAATGTGAAAAACGGAGTCTAGGAGATGATAAAGTGGTCTTATGGCTAGATGTTAATACAAAGAAACATCGATTAACTTTATTAGATGGCAATAAAGTGGTTAAAAGATATAAAGTCGCAATTGGAAAGATGCTAACACCCACACCCACTGGTAGTTACACGATTATCAATAAAGAGAAAAATCCCGGAGGTCCTTTCGGAGCATTTTGGATGGGATTATCTAAACCGCATTATGGTATCCATGGCACAAATAATCCTTCCTCGATTGGAAAAAACGTGTCACATGGCTGCATCAGAATGTATAATAATGATGTATTGGAACTAGCTAATATAGTACCAATTGGGACAAATGTCTATATACATGATTAAGATATCTTTTTTCTTTGGACAAGCCATACTTTCTTATTCAGGAGGTCAATATATTGATAATTAAAGGCCATGAGGTGAAAGGTAGTTTAGTAGATGAGGAGACACGTTGCACTCACTACCATACTGAAAAGGATCGAATTGCAATTAAATTTTTCTGCTGTCAAACGTATTATCCTTGTTATCAATGCCATGAGGAACATGGATGTGGTCACTCAGCAGTATGGCCAAGAAAAGACTTTGATCAAAAGGCAATTTTATGCGGAACTTGCGGCACGGAATTAACGATTATACAATATATGGACTGTGATTATCGTTGTCCGAAATGCAATGAAGATTTTAATCCTGGCTGCCACCTACACCGGCATTTGTATTTTGAAGCCTGAGACTAAATAAAAAAGTTCCAAAAGGACAAGCCCTTTGGAAGCTTTTAATAAGAGGATTAGAGCATAATTTAACATTATGCTCTTTTTTGCATGTCAATACAAAGCTGTTGATAAGCCATGTATTCTTGTTTCATTCCTAATTCATTATATATTTTTGACAGCCATTGAACTGGTTTTGGATCAACAGCTTTTAGCTCCATTTCCCAGCTAAAGCATTCAATCGCCTGATGATATTGTTTAAATTGATAATAGAGTTGACCAAGTAAGAGTTGTTGGTCGGGGTCATTGGCAAGCGTCTGCATCTTATCAAGCTTCCTTATAATAGGCAGAGCTTCTTTTACCTGCTTTAAAGGTGCCAGTAATTTCTTTATGGCAAGTATGTCATATCCTTTTGAAAGTAAATGTATAATCCATTTTTGCAGAAAATCCACTGCTTTTTTCGGATTTAGGTTGAAGAAGGGGATGAAAAACAAATGAAGTTTTTCGAGATAATCAGAATGAACCTCCAAATTATAATCCTCTAACAGTTTAATAAATTCCATTGTTTGCATTTCGTTAAGTGTTAGGTTTTGGGAGGACAATAAAATTAAGATTTTTTCTGTTTGGTGTAAGTGAAAATATTTTTTTAGTAAATACTGCTGGATCTCTTCATGGTCTGGAACTTGATTAGACAAGTCTTCTAATATCTGTACAATTTCTTCTTCTTGAAAATGTTTCTCTAAAAGAAGCAGAAGGGAAGAGAAGTATTTTTGATTATATGCTATTTGGTGAATATACAGAGCAACCAAATCTGTCCATCTAGATTGTTGTTCTAGAAGGGAAGATAGTTTTTGAAAATAGGAGTTATCTTTTACGTTAGAAAAATAAACCTTTTCTGCATATATTGGATCTTTTTCAAAGATAATGTCTGACCCCTGATGATAGAGCTTTGCGAATTTTATAAAGTCTAAGTGATTGGAAAGTTCTTTTACAAATGAGTGAGTAGGTGTGAAATCCATTAGAATTCGGATAATGCGGTAGCTATGAAACATTTTTCCATTACGGCGATATTCATAAAAGAGGTTTTGAATATAGGTGAAAATTTTCTTTCTAGGAATAAAGGATTCGAAAAATGTAGCAAGGTTTGCCATTTCATGTGGTGATAATATTTTTTCCATTTTGGCTATTACTTGTAAGAAGGTTCGTTTTTTGTAAAGTTGATCGGAGGAAATAAGCGATCTGACTAGTGGGTGGTCGGATGGTACAATAATTCCATTTTTAAATGCATGTTCGATATGGGAATTTCTCATTAGTTTTGTCGTTTTCGCCGCAGTAAGATAGTGATCCTTGTAAAAAAATACATAGTATACTTGCTGGTTTTGGTCATAAGCTTCGATGATTTTGCTTTGTAAATAGATAGCCATTCTTTCAACTTGTAGGCAAATAGTTTTATGATGATTAATGATCACTAATTGGTTTGTGTGCATAGGAATCCTCCTAATCTTTTGTTCTGCTTTATTATACCATAATTTCAGATAAAGAAGAAAACTCAGTGGAAACCACTGAGCTTTTCTTTAAGGAGAAGATGATATAAAATTTTACAACCAGCAGCTAACCGCTAGTGGATGGCTATGTCTTTCTTAGCCATAAGTGTACATCGGATGAAAATGGAGGTGCTATTTTTACTGGTTGTGGACTGTTTCACTGAGTTTCCTTTATCCAGTCGAAGAGTTAATACCAAATTCTCTGATTCTTATGCTAATCTGCGACACTTACCTTTTTTTATTCCTCGTTCATAATCTCCGATACTATTCTATATGAGCGCAGTCTTGCCTCATGATCATAAATCTGAGCATTGATAATAAATTCGTCCGCATTTGTCTCGTTTAAAAAATTTTGCAGTTTCTCTTTTACTGTTTCCCGATCCCCCACGATGGAAGAGCCTGTTCTTTCTTGAAGTAAGATTTTTTCATAATCGCTGCAAATCTCATCGATATTATCAATAGGTGGTTGCAATGGACCTGGATTATTACGGATTAAGGAAAGAAATTGCTGTTGCATTGATGTTGCGAGCTTTTCGGCTTCTTGATTTGATTCAGCTGCAATGACATTTACTCCAACCATGGTATATGGTTTATCCAATGCTTTAGATGAACGGAAAGTTCGTCTGTATAAGTCAAGAGCCGGTAATGTATTCTGCGGCGAGAAATGGCTCGCAAAAGAAAATGGCAGTCCTAGCTGACCAGCTAATTGCGCGCTAAAGCCACTGGAGCCTAATAACCAAATTGGTATTTGCAGACCTTCTCCTGGAACGGCTTTTACATAACGATTACCTGTTCGTAATGACGGATCGAAGTATCCTCTAAGTTCTGCAACCTGTTCAGGAAAATCCGATCCATCACTTAGTCGATCACGTCTCAATGCATGTGCTGTAACTTGATCTGTACCAGGTGCACGTCCTAGTCCTAAATCAATCCTCCCTGGAAAGAGGGACTCAAGGGTACCGAATTGTTCTGCTACTACTAGCGGGGCATGATTTGGAAGCATAATTCCACCAGAACCGACTCTGATTGTCGATGTGCCTGCTGCAACATGTCCAATTACGACAGAGGTTGCAGAACTTGCAATACCAGGCATATTATGGTGTTCTGCAAGCCAATATCGTGTATACCCCCATTTTTCTGCATGTTGTGCCAAATCAAGTGTGTTTTTTAAGGAATCGGACGCACTTCCTCCTTTTATAATAGGAGAAAGGTCTAGTACGGAATATCGAATGTTTTTTAATGTATGGTGAACCGGAGATGTGTTCATGCTTTTCCTCCAATTGTATTAAATTTTGTCTATATATTTTATCAAACAAAAATTTAGTTACAAAATGAATTGCTTTGTTAAGTAAAAGTTAAGATTCTAATGATATTTTTTATAAATAACGAAGCTTAATACGAAAGGGCAATTTAATCACGATAGATTGCTGCTAATCAGATGGCTTTTAGTAAAGGAGCGGGGAGGATTGTTATGCAAGCAAAATCATTGAAAATGATGTTGGCGGCCACAGTAATAAGTGCGGGAACTTCCATTTGGGTACCGCCATCATCTGCTGATTCAACATCGGATATCTCTTCAGCACAAACTGTATCTGTCAATCAATTGAAGCATTTAGAACTAGATGGTATTCAGATGGAAGAGACCTTTTCGGCAGATGTATTTGATTATCATGCAACCGTTGAAAATCAACAGAATCATGTTGTTCTACATATTTCAGGTAATGAACATCAAGTATTTACCATAAACGGAAATACGGTTAAGGATCCATCAAATGTAATATTAAATTTGAAGACTGGGTCTAATGACTTTTCGATTGTAGTGGATGATGGTGTAGATACACCAGTTACTTATACTCTTACCATTGTCCGCAAACTTAGTGACAATAATTTATTAAAAAATATTAAGCTATCAAGTGGAAGATTATCCAAAGTATTTAATTCGAATACTACTAATTATAATGTGCAACTTCCAAATGAAGTGGATTCTTTAACGGTATCACCAGAAGTATTTGATTCTACAGAAACAGTAAGAATAAATGGAACGGAGTTAAAGGAGGGGAGTGTATCAGTAAAGCTTCCTGTTGGTAAGTCTGACATCATTATATTGGTAACAGCAGAAAATGGGGAAAGTAAGAGATACATTCTTCATGTTGTTCGAGCAGCAAAAATGAATCATACATCACCTGTGAAAAAACCAACAACGGATAAAGGAAATGGTGGTAAGAAAACATATTCTGGTAATGAAACTCCTCCTGTAAATATAGCAAATACAAGAAATAGTAGTGAGATTAAAAATACATTTTCTTCCACTCAAACCGTATCGAAAAATACAGGTCGCATGAACATAGGACAAGGAACCACCTACATTCAGAAAACATCCAGTCAAACATCGGGAAGTCAGATGAAAGCGAGTCAAGCACAATTGAGCAGTCTTAGCGTATCGAATGGAACTTGGAATAAAGCTTTTTCTAGCGATGAGTATACCTATCATATAGCGGTTGGAAACAGTGTCGATAAAGTAACGATAAATGCAACTGCTCGAACAAGTGGAGCATCTGTTTCCATTGAAGGCGAGAATAGTACTATTCCATTAGGGGAGAATGCGAAAAAGACCATCGTTTCGATTGTTGTAACGAAAGATGATGAACGTAAAACATATGTACTTGTAATCGACAAGGATGTGAAAGAGAAACCGACTGAAGATAGTGTAATCACTACATCCTCTTCCACTACTAATTCCATACAAAAAAATAATTCCGTTCAAGCAAATAACAACTTAAACACTAATCGAATTAAATATTCAAACACAAATCAAGCGAAGCAATCGGCATCTTGGTGGGGGAAACTGTGGAATAAGATTTTAAGTTGGTTCTAATTTAAGGAATATACTAACCTGCGTTGTTTTACAGGTTAGTATATTTCTTAAACATGTATATCACAACAAATTAGTTGATAGTGAATAAATTTATGAGCGATGTACTGGAAATAGGTATAAAACAACAAATGGAAGATGCATCTAATATAAATTTTTAGTATAATTTTTTTTAAAAAATAGGAGTGTACAGAATGCACAAGGTTTTTGTCTACGGAACATTGAGAAAAGGCGGGGCCAACGAGCACTATTTAAAGGGAGCTACATGCATTTCAAATCGCTGTTGGACCTATGGTGAACTGCATGATACAGGATTAGGATATCCGGCTATTAAAGAACATCCTTCTACCAAGGTGTTTGGAGAAATATATGTGGTGGATGATGATCAATTGAAATTAGTGGATGAATTGGAGGATTATGAAGAGGGCGGGGAAAACAATCTATATGATAGAATCAAAAGAACGGTTTATACCAATGAGGGGGAAACAGAAGTATTTGTGTATTTAGGAAAAAATCCACTCTTTGAGAAAAGCAATTTGATTGAATCCGGCGATTGGATGACCTATTTGCAAGGTGAATAGTCATAAAACTCACTAAAATGTATCTAGATTAGAATAATAGTAATAAAATGAATGGGGGATAAATGTAACGCTATGAATGTCTAATCTGTGCTGTATCTCCTTTGTTGCTCTAATTTTTTATAGCGAACTATTCCTTATGTCATACAGATATAGCTATACCTTTATCCAATTCCAATTAGCAATAGTAAGGGGTATAGTGTTTTATGCCGATATAAATTTTCGTACGTTATTTTTTTCATAGAAATAAAAAAACTATCAAAAAAAACTTTTGATAGTCATTTTACTTTTTTCATAACAATGATTAGGCTAGTTATTGTTTTACATAAATAAGATATTACGGTAGGTGAAAAACACCTGTACTGCCATTAACTCTACATAAAGGAGTTCACAGCCTTATCGCCTTTCTTACTAAATCAGTGATTTAACCTTCTTTTTCATTGCCTACATACATTCTAAAGCTAAGTTGTAACAACATCATCAGAATAGATTTTCCAGACTCGCTAATCATTATAAATAAGGAATGGACAGATAATCATTTATAACTTTATACATAAAAACTCAAGATGAACTGCCCCATAAATGTTAGACGCTCTGAGAACATTTATGGGGCATTGTTTTAATTAGAGTGAATGTTCTGTATACGTCCAATTTGTCCATCAGTTAGCCTGACCTTGATACCGTGGGGATGGGTGCCAGATTTGGTGAGGATATCTTTCACGATGCCCCTTGTAAGCTTTCCGGTTTTTTGATCGTTTTTTAATACAATCTCAACTTCCTGGCCAGGGAATATGTGGTTTCGAATTTGTCCGTTCATTATACACCCATTTTTCTGCGGGTATTGCTTGGTCTTTTTGTTTGCTGGCTTTTCATTTTTTTTGTTGAGAGGTCGTTATTCGCTTTTCCCTTACCAGGAAGGGTCTGGTTCTTTTTGTTTTCAAGCTGCTGCTTCATTGCTTCTTGCAAGCTGATCTTCTTTTTTGGAGATTCGGATTGATTATTGTCAGTCAAAGGAAATTCCTCCTTTTGCATAGTAAGACCAGTATAATCTATTTTCGCATATTTGTGAAAGAAGAATGTATGTGCATAGAAAAGTTATTCATTATGAACGAGACATGAAGTATCTTGAAACAATCGGTGTATCATTTGTAAAGGAAGTATAGGCTTTTCGTTTTGTTATATTTTAGGAACAATTCTTTAAAGTATTAACTAGATGATGAGCATAGGTTGTAATCTATCATTCATAACCAATATGCATTAATATCATGCAAATATACAATTGGAAGTTATATGAATAGTGGAGTATGATAAGTAACGTAATAATTATTTTAGTGAGGTAATGCGATGGAGTGGCATCAAATACAATACTTTCAAACGGTGGCAGAGACGGAGCATTTTACCCGAGCTGCGGAAATTCTAAATATTTCTCAACCAGCCCTAAGTCGGGCGATTTCAAAGCTGGAGCAGGAGTTAGAGGTGCAGCTGTTTGACCGTAATGGAAGAAATATTGTGTTAAATAAATATGGAAAAATGTTTTTACAAAGAGTGGAGCGATCCATTCATGAGATTGAGTTGGGCAAACAAGAAATACAAGATATGATTCATCCTAATCACGGAACCATATCATTATCTTTTCTGCATTCTCTTGGGATAAGTTTTATCCCAAGCATTTTGCAAATGTTTCTAACAAAATATCCGGAAGTCAGATTCGATTTAAGCCAATCAGGCTCTAATCAAGTCTTTGAAAAATTGCTTACAGGGGAATGTGATCTTGCTTTATTATCCTACTTTCAGGATGATAAAGAACTTCATTGGGAATCTTTGTGGTCAGAAGAGTTATTTTTAATTGTATCTGCCAATCATGCACTTGCTTCTAAAGATGAAATTGATTTAGTTGAAATCAAGCATGAACCTTTTATTGCATTTAAAAATGGTTATGGACTGCGGACCATTGTTGATCAGATTTGTTCTCAGGCCGATTTTACACCAAATGTAACGTTTGAAGGCGAAGAGATTGGTACGGTTGCAGGATTAGTAGAAGCAAAGTTAGGGGTATCCATTGTTCCGGATGTGAAGGTATTGGATAAAAATAAAATTAAACTGATTCGTATAAGAAACCCGATATGCAGGAGAGAAATCGGGCTTACTTGGAAAAAAGGAAGATACCTATCACCGGTGACGAAAAAGTTTATTGATTTTGTGAAAAATCTTTCGCACACTAAACATTTATAACAAAGTAAAAGGAGTTTATCATTCATCATGGGTTACATTAAACGTGGTACCGCCAGTTTTAAAAAGACAAATTTAGCATTATTTGCTGGTGGTTTTAATACATTTGCTATCCTTTGGAGCACACAGCCCTTACTCCCCGATATTGCAAGGGAGTATCATGTGTCACCAGCAGTATCGAGTTTAACTTTATCGTCCACTACTATTGCATTAGCAGTAAGTATGCTTTTAACAGGTTCATTATCAGAAGTGTATGGGCGAAAACCAGTTATGACCATATCATTAGTAGCTTCCTCGATATTAGCAATATTAACAGCATTTAGTCCTAGTTTTCATTTATTACTTTTATTAAGAATTTTACAAGGAATTGTTTTAGGAGGATTACCTGCCATTGCCATGGCTTATTTAGGAGAAGAAATTGAACCAAAAAGTCTTGGTATGGCAATGGGGCTATATATTAGTGGGAATTCAATTGGCGGAATGGGCGGCAGGATTATTAGTGGTGTCCTTACCGATTATTTCAGCTGGAGAGTTGCGATTGTAGTCATTGGGATCGTTAGTTTACTTGCGAGCCTGTTGTTTTGGTTTATGTTGCCAAAATCAACCCATTTTCACGCGCGTAAATTGGAAATAGGAAAGTTAAGTTCTTCCCTTATTAGTCAATTTAAAGAACCTGGCTTATTTTATATATTTGGTATTGGGTTTTTATTAATGGGAAGCTTTGTTTCTCTGTATAACTATATTGGCTTTCAATTAACTGCTCCGCCATATTCCCTAAGTCAAACTTTAGTTGGTTTTATTTTTATTGTTTATTTAGTTGGAACCTTTAGTTCAACTTGGATGGGGATGCTTGCCGATAAACATGGAAGAAGAAAAATTCTCCAATTTTCAATCGGCATATTGTTGATTGGAGCTCTCATTACCTTAAATACAAATCTTTGGTTTAAAATTATTGGGATTGCTATTCTTACTTTTGGATTTTTTGCAGGACATTCTATTGCGAGCGGTTGGGTTGGCAAGCTTGCTTCACATGATAAAGCACAGGCATCTGCCCTTTACCTATTCTTTTACTATACAGGTTCCAGTATAGGGGGAACCTTGAGCGGAACATTTTATAGCCATTTCGGTTGGATTGGTGTAGTAGGGATGATTATTGTGTTTGCTATTATTGGTGTATTATTCTCGATACGCTTAGGATTGATCGCAAAGAGGAAGTTCCAGCTTCGTAATGTTTAAACTAAGTTCGACTAAAATAATTAGGTGGAAAACCTTTCATTTGATTTTTTACTAAAAGGGGAGTAATATAATAACACAAGCTGCGTTGTTCGTAATCATAATAAAGTTTTAACCTTTGAGCTGTAATAGGGAGTTTTATATAGGAATTGGAATGACAGGCCTCTGTCTATAAGACATGGAGGACATGCAGAAAGGTTCCTGCGAACACCCACTTTGAGGAGTGGTGGTTTAAAACTTTCTTATCATTACATTACGGCAAAGGCGGCTGTACATAATTAGTACTAAAACAGTTTTCATATGAAAACTGTTTTTTCTTTTTTAGAATTGTTTATGGATAAGTTGAAAAAAGTTGTAAACAAATGCTTAAAAAATGGATATTATATATAAAAAGTTGTGTTAACGCAAAAAAGTTGAATTATTTTAAAAAGGGGGATAGCGATGAAACAGACAGAAATGAGAAAACAAAATACGCAAATTCCTTATGAATTTATGAAACAGAGAACAAAAAGGCTGATGATTACTTTATCGCCAATGGTTCTTTTGTTAATGTAATCAAAATTCGGTCTTTCTTTTTATTAAAAATATGTTAATATAATTGTATAAATGAATAAAAGAATCACTAGGGGAGTCTTTTTAGACTGAGACAGACATCGTCTGGACCCTTTGAACTTGATCCAGTTAGTGCTGGCGTAAGGAAGTGGCTGATGTTACTGCGATATTGCATATATTAATGTCATCATAACCCGTCCTTGCGCAAAAAGGGCGGTTTTTTTACGTTTTTGCCTATTTAATTTAATATTGTTATTTGCTAGGGGAGCCGATTTGGCTGAGAGATATCGTAGGATTGAAACCCTTTGGACCTGATCCAGATTGTACTGGCGTAGGGAAGCGGTCAAGGGGTGTTGTTTTCACAACTTAGGCTATAACCGCTTTCTATTTGGAGAGCGGTTTTTTTATGATTATAAAGGAGGAGTTTTTATTATGAGTAATGTTAAGAAAATGACATTAACTTGCGTGATCATTGCGATTACCACATTGACAAGCAATATTGTGTATATTCCGGTAGGTTTTGCAAAAATCTTCCCAATTCAACACATGGCAAATGTTTTAACGGCTGTTCTCTTAGGACCGATATATTCGGTTGCACAGGCATTTATTGTTTCGCTTATTCGAAACATGGCGGGGACAGGATCGATTTTTGCCTTTCCTGGAAGCATGATTGGTGCCTGCTTATCCGGACTTTTATTCATGAAAACAAAAAAGCTTTTATGGGCATTCGCTGGTGAAGTAGTGGGGACGGGCATCCTTGGTGCAATATGCTGTTATCCACTGGCTACTCTTATTCTTGGTCAAAAGGCAGCTGTATTTGGGTTTATCCCGGCATTTATTGTTAGTTCTATTGGCGGTGCAATTATTGGAATTGTTGTTTTAAAGGTATTACTGAAAAATCAAACACTCCAAGGAATGATTCGTAAAAACAGTATATTTAATCGTGACCTATAGGTTGCAAGGAAGGAGCAATGCATAATGACTTTTTCTGAACGCTTATTTCGTAATGTTCAACCAATCTGGAATCAAAACTACCATCATCCATTTGTACAAGGTATAGGGAAAGGCACACTTTCAACAGAATTCTTTAAGGAATATATGAAACAAGATTATGTGTACCTGATTCAATATGCAAGACTTTATGCCATCGGTGTTCAAAAAGCGAATAGCCTTGAAGCCATGACACATTTTTCTCAGCTCTTACATAATATTCTCCATTTTGAAATGAATGTACACCGTGAGTATGCGAAAAGGTTTGGGGTAACAGAGAAGGAATTGGAACAGACTAAACCGACTCCCAACAACTTAGCATATACAAGTTATATGTTAAACGTTGCTCAAAATGGAACTCTTGCAGAACTGATTTCATGTCTGTTGCCTTGTGCTTGGGACTACTGGGAAATAGGGAAACTACTGAAAAAACAATATGGCCATGAATTGGAGAGCAACCCTTATAAAACTTGGATTGAAACATATTCTTCTGATGAATTCGGGGCGATTGCACAATGGTTGATTAAATTATTAGATGAAATTACGGAGGGAAAGCCAGAGGAAGAATTAGTAAATTTAGAACAGCATTTTCAGACAACATCTAAATATGAATATTTATTTTGGGAGATGTTGTACCGAGGTCAGGATTGGCCACTTTAAGTCGATAGCATCATTTATATTAAGAGGCATTGAGTTAATCGGCCTTTATAGAAAGGAATTTATGAAATGACACTTTTCATAGATCAGGTTTCTTTTACTTATCACCAACAACCGATAGTGTCTAACTTTTCCTTAACCGTGGAAAAAGGAGAATTTGTTAGTTTAATAGGAAAAAGCGGATCAGGTAAGAGCACCATTCTAAAAATGATTGCCGGACTGCTTCAACCGGATAAGGGAAGAATTCTGCTGGATGAAGCGATACCTTCACGAGGAAGCTTTGGCTATATGCCGCAACAGGACTTGCTATTACCTTGGAGAACGGTTTTAGAAAATGTAATGCTTGGTTCAGAAATTAAAAAGGGGAGCGTTTATACAAAGGAAGAAGCAAGAGAATGGCTTCGCGAAACGGGACTTGCAAAATGGGAAAATGCATTGCCTAAACAGCTTTCCGGTGGCATGAAACAGCGCATTGCTTTTGTGCGAACCCTCCTGACAGGAGCAAAAGTGCTGTTATTAGATGAACCATTCGGAGCTCTCGATGCTTTTACAAAGCGAGACATGCAAAAATGGCTGGTATCCATTTGGGAAGACCTAGACAAAACGATTCTTTTTATTACACATGATTTAGAAGAAGCAATTCTGCTCAGTGATAGAATTTTACTACTTCATCCACAACAAGGAGTACAGGAAATTAGGGTGGATTTGCCTAGACCAAGAGAGGCGGGAATGATTTATACTGCTTCGCTTATCGAATATCGAAAAGAACTTGAGAGAAGGATTACTGATGGGCTGGTTTAAGCGATTTCGGCAACAATATAGTTTATTTATAGTGGTCTCAATTGTTTGTTTGTTGGTGTGGCAGTGGCTTGTTCAGTCTGAAAAAATACCTTCTTTTATTATTCCCACTCCTACATCGATTGTACAAATGATGATTCATTATCCACATGAATTATTTGTGGTTCATTTAGGAGCTACTTTTCGGGAAGTTTTAATAGGATTTCTGTTCGCGCTAGTAGGAGGAATTGGAATAGCCATTGCAATGTATTTTTCAAAGCCGATGGAAAAGGTGATGTATCCGCTGGTCCTTATTTCGCAAACGATTCCTATCATCGCTTTATCTCCCATTTTTATCCTTTGGTTTGGTTATGGGCTTTGGAGCAAAGTGGCAGTAACCATATTAGTATGCTTTTTTCCGATTGTATTGAATTTTTATGATGGGTTAAAGCAAGTGGACAGGGAGTACATCGATCTTTTGAAAACAATGGGGGCAAGCAAATGGCAGTGTTTTATAAAGGTAGAAATTCCGTTTGCTTTGCCATACATATTTTCTGGAATGAAGTTAGCCGTTGTATTTGCGGTTGTCGGAGCGACCATTGGGGAATGGTTAGGAGCAAGTGAGGGTTTGGGATATTATAGCAGACGAATGTCCGGAAATTTAAACGCAGAAGGAGTATTTGCTGCTGTTACGATTCTTTCTTTACTTGGAATGGTGTTGTTTATAATTGTTCGTCTCGTAGAGAGAAAAATATTATCATGGAATAAGAAATAGGTGAATAGAATGAAAAAATGGTTAATATTAGTAATGATAGCTGTTCTTCTTTTACTTGGAGGTTGTTCTCAAGGTAATAAGGCACAGACAAAAAAAGGACTGCAAAAAGTAAGTATTATGCTGGATTGGTATCCAAATGCAGTGCATACAGCCATTTATACAGCACAAGCAAAAGGCTATTTTGCGAAGGAAGGCTTGGATGTGGATATTAAGATGCCGTCCGAAACGACCGATCCCTTAAAGCTGGTTGCTGCAGGCAAAGTGGATTTAGCAATAAGCTATCAACCACAGGTGGTCATGGCAAGAGCAGAGGGAATACCGGTTGTTTCAATTGCCGCACTTGTTCGAGAACCATTAAATTACTTGATGGTACCAAAGAAAAGCGGAATTACGAGACCGCGAGAGTTAGAGGGGAAAAATATTGGTTACTCCTCTCTGGAGTTTGAACAAGCAGTATTAAAGACGATGGTAAAATATGATGGCGGAAATCCAGACAAAGTGAAAACAACGGATGTTGGCTTTGATCTCATTCCAGCGATAACGGCAAATAAAGTAGACGGAATTGAAGGCGGATATATTAATCATGAAAAACTTCTTCTTGAAAAAGAAGGTCATCCTGTTAATACGTTTAATCCTGCCAAATATGGGGTACCGAATTATTATGAACTGATTTTTATTACAGGTGAACGGAATCTAAGTAAAAAGAAAGCGACCATAAAGAAGTTCTGGAAGGCGATATCAAAGGGGCAAGCAGATGTAACAAAAGACCCAAAAGCTGCATTAAATATATTATATAAGCATGAGGATTCTGCTTTTCCACTTGATCATCAAGTAGAATCGAAGAGTTTAAACATCCTATTGCCGTTAATGAACAGTAATACAGAAGGATTCGGTCACCAGGATTTGGCTGTCTGGAAGAATATTTCTGATTGGTTGTATTCTAAAAAGATGATAGACAAAAAAATTGATGTGAAAAAGTCGTTTATAAACTTAAATTAATTTAATCTTATAATTCTTATATAAAATCTCGGAATTTATATTGACAAAAAGAGGGAATGAAGATTAAGATGTAAAAAATGAATACTCCTTATCAAGAGAAGCCGAGGGACTGGCCCAATGACGCTTCAGCAACCTCTGTTAAAATCAGAAAGGTGCTAATTCCAGCAAGCAAAGCCTTGGAAGATAAGAATGGAGCTAGCTAATCAAGTCCTCTTTTCTTTCAGAATTAGGGGACTTTTTATTTTGAATTTCATGACAGAGAAAGAAGGAATAGGAATGAGTAATATTGTGATTGTATCTGGAAGTCCTTCCGTTATATCCAGGACGGATCTTGTTTTACGTTATGTGCAAAGACGTTTAGAAAGAGAGGGATTTTCGACAAGCTATGTTTCGGTTCTCGATATCCCTGCAGAAGATTTATTATATGCAAGATTCAATAGCCCTGAAGTGGTGAAAATTACTCAAAATATTCTAAATGCAGATGGAATTATTATCGGGTCACCGGTTTATAAAGCATCTTACACAGGAGTATTGAAAGCACTATTGGATTTGCTGCCTGAAGGTGCATTTAAAAACAAGCCTGTGTTTCCACTTATGGTAGGGGGAAGCAAGTCACATCTACTAGCAATTGATTATGCCTTAAGGCCCGTGATTGCGAATTTGAAAGGCAAATCCACCCAAGGAGTTTACCTGCTAGATAGTGTTATCGACAAATCAGAGCCACAAAATCCTGTGATAGAACTAGATGATGTGAATAGACTTCATTACCACTTAAATGAATTTATTGTTTCCATTCATCTTCAACAGCAATTTACCGTTTAAATCTCCTTGCACAAAAAACTAGATCTTTATTTAGGATCTAGTTTTTTGTGTAATATAATGCTGTTGTTATTTCAGGACGTGCCTTGAGCACACCGAAAAACTTGTCAATTTAGTGGTTTTTCTACTAGGTATACATCGCTGTCATTTTCCATAACACATGTCTGTTTGAATTTACATATGATTTAAAATGACAACGTTTAAAAAGGAATGAAATGTATAATACGATGTAATGATTAATGATTTCCATTTAGTGAAGTGAAGCTTCCGATATTAGAGGGTGGATAAGTGCTTTTTTTAATTTAATTGGGGCTTGTTTTTATATTACTAATAGTAAAAGGTGGTTGGGTATAAATTTTCTTAAAAAAAAGGAAAAGAACAATTTGGTCAGGACTATTTTCTTAATTTTTACACCAATTATCTTTTTTATCACGGCAATATTAATCAATCCTTTCGCCCCATATGGATTCGGTAAAGGTATTATTTCTGTTCTGCATGCTTTCTCTTTTTTAGTTAATATTTATTTTCCTTGGCCTTTTTAGAAAAGATAATAATGCTACTGCCAGTAAATAAAGTTTCTTTGGTCATTGGGGGTTGGATCATCAGATCCTTTTTCTCATCATAGTTATCAAAATTCCTTTCGAGGTTTAACAAAATTTGTTTGTAGAAATTCTCTAAACTTGAGTATAAAGGGAAAAGAAAGGTACAATAAAGTATAAAAGAAAGGAATGGATTCTAATGGCTGCTACTCATACATTTTCGAAGGGGGAGGAAATTGCAAATTCTATTACCCATGGAATAGGAGCAATTTTAAGTGTTGCCGGGCTCGTGCTGCTCATTTGCTTTTCTGCGATGGATGGAACTGCATGGCAAATAGTAAGTTTTACTGTTTTTGGATGTACCATGCTCTTTCTTTATTTGTCCTCTACACTGGTACATTCATGGAGAAACGGTAAAGCCAAAGATGTGTTTGAAATACTCGATCACTCTGCTATTTATTTCTTTATTGCCGGTACCTATACTCCATATTTATTAATTATTGTGAAAGGCTGGGAAGGCTGGACCATGTTTGGGGTTATTTGGGGCTTTGCAATTTTGGGAACAGTCTTTAAGTGCTATTTTGTTAAAAAATATCTTTTTACGTCCACTATTCTCTATGTTTTCATGGGATGGTTAATTGTCTTAATATGGAATCCAGTTGTCATGAATTTGAATCCAGCTGGAGTACATCTGCTAGTTGCAGGAGGAATAATCTACACACTTGGAGCAATCTTCTATGTGTGGCGGGGATTTAAGTATCATGCGATTTGGCATCTTTTTGTAATGGCAGGATCTGCATGCCACTTTTTTGGAATACTTTTTTATGTGAAATAACGATGGCAATCCTGCTAATGAAGTGGGATTTTTTTTTGCTAAAAATTAGTAGAAAGAGGTTTTAGACAAAAGAATGGATTCTGGAGAACGATGCGTTTCGGCGAAAATTGATAAACAAAAGGTTCTCTAAATTTAAAAGTTGATTTATTCGATTAAAATAAAGGAAACATATTTCTTTTTAGTTTCTAATTAACAAAAATATGGACATGTTCAGATTTTTGCTTATCGACTAAATAAATTTTCCACTATTGCCCAAAGCTTTACCGCTTTTCGTTAATTAATCGAACACCATATGTGGTAATTTGTCATGTACTTTAATAGGTTACTAAACGCTCTTTTCATCTAAAATTCTGCCGAATGTTTGTTCTTAGTAAGTTTCAGCTATAAATTAGGAAAGATTTAAAAAAATCAACAAAATCCTTTAACGGCGCCAACGAAAAAAGAAAACACATGAAATGATAGCATTCATGTGTTAGTTTCTTTGAGATTTTTTATAGAGAGGAGTTCATAGTGGAGCGGGTAAAAATACCCTTAACTAATTAACTTTTTACTATTAGATAAAGGCGCTTTCCCCGGTTTTGGTTTCCAATTTTTTAATGTATCTTTTAAGTAGTCTTTAAGAACTGTTCGTTTTTTTCTGATTTTCTTTGTTCGATTTTTCACTGGAAAGTCACCACCCTTCCTTTTTATTATACCCCTTTTCGCTCTTTTATCCTATATGACAAAAGTACAACCCAATGAAATATTTAAAAATACTTAAATTATTTAAAAAATGTGATGAAACTCTAAGTGTAAACGTTTACAATAAAAGAAAAAGGGTTAGATTTCCAAAAATGTAAGAAGCACTTCAGAAGGAGGAACAGATAGTTAGATAAAATATTTTTCGGGGGGAATGAAAAAATGAATAAGGGAATGACGTGGTATGTAAGGCACTATTTGTTTAGCTTTATAGTTTTAGGATGCTTGTTTTTCTTTTTTGGCTCACCGAATATTAAAGCAGAGAGCAAGGACGACGAAAAGAAATTCCGTGCAGCACTAGAAAAGTACCTAGTGGAGAATATGCACTATTATGATTCAAAATCTGCGATTGTTAAAGATACTATTATTACAAACGGTCACGTGAAAAAAATAATAACAGTAGATGATCCGGAGACTCCAGAAAATGAAGAGAAAGTGGAGGAATATGATTCAACCATTGTGGTTGGATATGTGAAAGCCCAGCAAAGACGCGATTCTTTTTTCCTTTTTGATTCGACAAATATCTATTATTATGCCGTCGATAAAAATGAATTCATCGATAACTCACAAATTATTGGAAATAATGATGTAAGTAATTTTTTTCAAACCTATTCTAATAAAACCTACAAAGAAATTACTCCTTGGTCCCTCACATTATTCATGCTAATGCTTTCACTCGTGGTAATTGTACCAATTTTCATCATGCTTTTTCATAATATCTCCAAAGAAACAGCGAGATTTCCAAGATACCAAAATGATGACAAGAATATTAGCCTTTAGTTGGTACTTGCAAAAGGTTTGAATATCCTTTTGCAAGTTTTTTTTATTTCTTTATCTCGTTAAAATGTGGTATTATCTTCCATAATAAACAATGGAAAGGGTGGTATCAATGTCACTAGAAAATGTACGTGTTCATTTAAAAAAATGGAATCGAGATCAGGATATTAAGGAATTTGACACATCAAGTGCAACAGTTGAATTGGCAGCTCAAGCAATCGGAGTAATTCCCGCTCGAATTGCAAAAACCATTTCTTTTAGGGGAGACGAGGAGGGAACGGCGATTCTGATTGTTGCAGCAGGAGATACAAAGATAGATAACAAAAAGTTTCGCCTTCATTTTGGCTTTAAGGCACGTATGCTAAGTCCCGAAGAAGTATTGGAACAAACAGGACATGCTATCGGTGGAGTTTGTCCTTTTGGATTAATAAATGATCTCGATGTATATTTGGATGTTTCATTAAAAAGATTTACTACCGTTTTCCCGGCATGTGGAAGCTCTAACTCTGCTATTGAACTAACAAATGATGAATTATGGCTATATGCTAATGCAAAGGAATGGGTCGATGTTTGCAAAGAGTGGCAAGAGCAGGAGGGAAAAACGCTAGTAATGTAAAAGATTACGTGATGATAAACTTTCTTTGCATCCCAATGGCTAAGTATGATTACGCCATTGGGATTATAGATTTGTATTACCAATTTCGAATGTCTATTTATTAAAGCGGTTATAGTTTTTAAAGGAATGTGCCGCAAATATCGCGTCACCATCAGAGCTGAGAAATCTGCAGGGGATTCAACATGGTTTCCCACAATACTTAAGGTACCGTTCCTGCTTTACAAAAACTAGGAAATGTGATACATTTATCTTGAATTCGAGATATTTACGTTTCGAAATATATTCACTATCGAAGATAACCAAATGTTTTGGAAATAATAATAATAAATTATGGTGCTAGGAGGATTTTACATGCATGATTTAAAAGGTATACATCATGTTACTGCTATTACAAGCAGTGCGGAAAAAAACTATGAGTTTTTCACATTTGTATTAGGTATGCGCTTAGTGAAGAAAACAGTAAATCAAGATGATATCCAAACGTATCATCTATTCTTTGCAGATGATACAGGTGGTCCTGGCACAGATATGACGTTCTTTGACTTTCCAGGGATTCCAAAAGGTACACATGGAACAAATGAAATCTCTAAAACATCCTTTCGGGTACCTAGTGATGCAGCGTTAGATTACTGGGTGAAGCGTTTTGATCGTTTGAAAGTAAATCATACTGGCATTAAAGATCAATTCGGCAAAAAAACATTATCCTTTGTGGACTTTGATGATCAACAATACCAATTAATTTCGGATGAGCATAACAAAGGGGTAGCTTCAGGAACACCTTGGCAAAAAGGGCCAATTCCATTAGAATATGCCATTACAGGCCTAGGGCCTATTTTTGTCCGCATTGCAGATTTTGGATATTTTAAAGAAATGATGGAAACGGTTCTTCGTTTCAAAGAAATCGCACAAGAAGGTTCATTTCATTTATTTGAAGTAGGCGAAGGCGGAAATGGCGCACAAGTTATAGTGGAGCAAAATATCATTTTACCTCCTGCTCGACAAGGTTATGGAACTGTCCATCATGCAGCGTTCCGTGTAGAAGACCGTTCAGTATTAGAGGAATGGATTGAAAGGATGAGCCATTTCGGCTTCCATACTTCCGGATATGTTGATCGTTTCTTCTTTGAGTCACTGTATGCAAGAGTTGCTCCGCAAATCCTATTCGAATTTGCTACCGACGGACCTGGTTTTATGGGAGACGAACCATATGAAACATTAGGTGAAAAATTGTCCTTACCGCCATTTTTAGAGCCAAAGCGTGCAGAAATTGAAAGCTATGTGCGCCCAATTGATACGGTAAGAAGTACGATTGAGTTTGTGAAAGAATAATGGATAATTACCAGTGCTATTGAGATTTCCTGTTGGCACTGGTTTTTACTTTTTACGTTTAAATAGGGCACGAAACTGACTTCTACAAGGGATTAGGGGAACCAAAAAGTTAGCTGGATAACCTAATATAAAATAGTGGTTTTTTCCATTTTTTTAATAATCATTATTACCATGAGAGAAGTCTTCCCATGAAAAAAGAGCTAGGCACAACCCAGCTCTATATACTTGACCTTGGTGAGTCACATTGCACGCGGATAATAGATTTGCATCTGGGTCTTTAAAACCAAACCCGCCTTTTCCTTCCATTCCAGGCAGGAAATTAATCGTTCCCACTTCGCCTCCTTGTTCTTTTAAAAAAGAATGGTATCGTTTCAAATCAGGTACGTAGAAGTCAATAACACTATGGACAATATTGGTGTGGGTATTTTTAAAAGATAGATTTTCTACCGATTCTGTTTGATTTAAGTAAAGGGGAGGGACGCCAATTCTGTTTCCCCCTTGTAAGTGTAGTGTAGCATAGCATCGTATTCTCCCCGTTGATGGCAACTTTCACTAGCGAATGTTCTTCTTTATGTTCCATTGTATCCCCCCTTTATAAAGTAGACGAAAGATGTACCAATTTTCAGTCAGGTTTATTCGAAAAAAATATATCCCATTATAAATTAGTTGATAGGGTATATTCTGCAAATGAAGGATAGGACAAAACATATTCACGGTTTACGATTTCCCATAAGTAAAGAGAGGCAATGGATTGATAGGGCGCCCAATGCTTTCCTTTTTCTTCTAATAGTTTTTTGCCATCTGATTCTTTCGGGGCGGAGTAAAGCCATTTAGCTCCTCGCTGCAAACCTATATCAAGAAGGGACAATACATCCAGTCTTCCAAGTGAAAAAATGAGAAACATTTCTGCTGTCCAGCGTCCGATTCCTTTAATTTCTGTGAGCGCCTTTATAACAGATTCATTGCTCATATAGAATAAGTGATCGAATAATATTTCCTTCTGTTGCACCTTTTTGGTTAAATCTCTAATATAAGAAATTTTTCGGAAGGAGATGCCAATTTCACGTAATTGGTTATCTGATAAAGACTGTATTATTTCAGGAGTTAACTGATCGTTCGTTATATTCCGCAAACGTTCATTTAGAACGGAAGCCACTTTCGCAGAGAGTTGCTGTCCGACAATAGAACGCAACAATGCCGAATAGCAATCATCACGTCTGTGCAATTGAAGGGGACCGATTACTTCTATTAGTTGTTTTAAAAGAGGATCTGAATTGCTTAGGTTTTCTAATAGTATATCCTTCATGAATGAACATTCCTTTTTCAATGAATTAGTACAATTACAATATCTTAAATTTTTAGAATTGTAAAATGGAAGCAGTGGAAGGGAGTGTTTAGGAGAAAGTGGCCTGACTTCCAGCAGGCCAAATTTACGACGGCATCAGTTCTTTGACTTTTTCTGCAAAATCCTTACCGAATTTCAGGCAACGTTCTTCATCTTCGCCTTCAGGGATAAGATCCACTTTTAACCCTTCAAGGACGACATTTGCACCCAATTCAATTAATTTCTCTATAATTATATCAACAGCAACACAATATGTATCTTGATAGAATGTATCACCTGAACCAAATACAGCCATTAATTTACCGGTTAAATCAATTTGATCCATCTCTTCGTAGAATAACATGAATTCATCGCCAATCTCTCCGCCTTCATATGTATAAGCACCTAATAATATTCCATCATATTTTAGCATTTCTTTAGGCTTTGCCCGAAGTGCTTCTTTTACGGTAACTTCTAATCCTTCTTCTAGCAAGGACTGTTCAAGAATTTCCGCCATTACCTCTGTATTTCCTGTCATGGAGGCATATATTATTAAGATTTTTTTCATCACAAGCCCTCTTTCCCTTAAGTACTAAAGATATGATTATTTTATCACTTTTGGAAATTATGGAATGCATTAGACGGGATTGTTCATGATATTGTTGGAAATAAAAAAAAGACTTTTAGGTAGGAGAGTACTCCTAACCTAAAAATCTTTTTAACTTAGCGACGATTCATAGTAGCTGGATCTGCACCTTTACGTTCGTTGCGATTAAGCTTGTTGATTTCTGCCATTTCCTCTGCAGTTAATTCGAAATCGAATAAGTTAAAGTTTTCTTCGATTCTGGAAGGAGTAACAGACTTAGGAATGACAATGGTGTTATTTTGTAAGTGCCAGCGTAATACAACTTGTGCTGGAGTTTTGCCGTGCGCTTGCGCAATCTTTTGGATGGTTTCATCTTTCAGAACCTCTCCACCTTGTTGCAGCGGACTCCATGCCTCCACGAAAATATCATGCTTTGCACAGAATTCTTTTAACTCTGTTTGTGAAAGGTATGGATGGCATTCTACTTGATTTAGAACAGGTTTTACTTCACATTCTGATAAAATACGTTCTAAATGCTCAATGTTAAAGTTACATACACCAATTGCCTTTACACGACCGTCTTTATAAAGTTTTTCTAATGCTTTATATGTATCAACATATTGATCGAATTCAGGAGTTGGCCAATGAATCAAGTATAAATCTACATAATCAAGACCCAATCTTTCTAAACTTGCATCGAAAGCTTTTAATGTGTTTTCATAGCCTTGGTCACTATTCCACACTTTTGTTGTGATGAAAAGCTCTTCACGTGGGACAGATGTTTCTTTTAGTGCCTTGCCAACACCTGTTTCATTTTGATAAATCATGGCAGTGTCAATGGAACGATAACCAACCTCAAGTGCTTTTGCTACTGCTGCAGTTGCTTCGTCATCTTTTACTTGCCAAACACCAAAGCCTAGCTGCGGCATTTTTACTCCGTTGTTTAACGTAACGAAATTCATCAAACATCTCTCCTTTAAATTAGTATGTTGCAAATTTTAGAATATCAATTTTTAAAGATTCTTTCAATGAATGAGGCTTACATATGGAAAAGAAAGTAATAAATGGCCTATTTTTTAATTTTGAACAAAATTGTTCTATACAATCTAGAACAGTTCTGTTATAGTAAAAGTATAACAAAAAGAGGTGGAAAACGGATGATGATACAAATAGAACCTCAATCTGATATTCCTATCTATACCCAATTATTTAATCAAATTGTAGAGGGAATAGCCAAAGGGGATATTAATCCAGGAGATTCACTCCCATCGGTACGTTCTTTAGCTGCTGATTTAGGAGTGAATATGCATACAGTGAATAAAAGCTATCATGAGTTGGAGAAAAAGGGTATCATCCAAATTGTTCCTAAATCAGGTGCAGTGATACAGTCTCCGAAAACAATTGCTGTTGGAGAGGCCTTATACGAACAATTAACAGTGCAATGGAGACCAAAAATTGCAGAATCGTTAGTACTAGGGTTGGAACAGGAACAAATTCACACTCTTATTGAGTCTATCGTGAAGGATTTAAAGGGTTCAAAAAATAAAGGAAAGAAGGGGTAAATATGGCTATAACAATTCCAATAGCAGTAATGGTAGTATTGATTATCATGCAAACCATCTTGCCTTATATCGTGAAAAGGACGGTAGTGTTTGGCGTTTCCATTCCGGATTCATATGTGAAGGATAAAAAACTTCAATCTTATAAAAAGTTATATTCTTTATTGGTATTTTTTCTATCTGTCATTGGGTTAGTCTTTTATTTAATTTGGGCTATAAACAGTAATCTGGCAGAGGATACACAAGCTCTAACTGGAATTGGAATCACATTTGCAATAATATTGCTTAGCATGTCTTTATATTTCTACTTTCACGCAAAAACATTGCAACGGAAGAAAGAACAAAAATGGATGGTTGATGTAAAACCAGTGAAAATTACGGATTTAAATGTTCGTCTTCAAGATGAGATGCTTCCATGGTATGTATTTTTATTACCGGTAATCATTACGCTTGGATTAGTAGTATATACAGCATTGCAATATCCGAATTTACCTGAACAAATTCCAATGCATTGGGGACCAGATGGGCAGCCGGATTCTTTTTCTAATAAGACGCCATTATCGGCTATTTTAATGTTACTAATTCTTTTTGTTATGCAAATGATGTTCTTAGGAATAGTGGAAGCAACGAAAAGGTCGGGAATTAAAATTAATGCAACAAACCCAACAGCGTCCAAGGTTCGTCAACTAACTTTACGTAAGTATTCTAGCTGGTTAATGTTTATCATAAGTTTTCTGATTACAGGGCTATTTTCTTATTTACAATTAACAACCATTCATCCGGGATTTGTACATGATTCTTTTAAGATGTTAATCCCCATTATCTTTTTAGCTATTGTATTAATTGGAACCATCACTTTTGCGGTTAAGGTAGGAAATGCGGATAAAAATAATGAATTTCCATCCGTAGTGGGTGTATCTGACATAGATGAGGATGAGGAATACTGGAAGGGCGGACTCTTTTACTTTAATAAAAATGATCCATCTATCTTTGTTGAAAAACGCTTTGGAGTTGGATGGACCATCAATTTTGCTCATCCAATGGGTTATCTGATTATATTCGGACCAATACTATTAATCCTAGTGATCACGTTCTTTGTCTAATTATTTGCATTAAACTCTCAGCGCAATGGAGTTCAACGCTGTGGCTGAAGAGAAAATGATGATAGGATTTGGAACAAAATATCCACTAAATGGAATCTTATTCATTCCAAATGAATTTTCAGGATTGTTACCAGCAGCAGTGGTAAAAGTTCATGACTCCGTTAGAAGTAATATGGATGAAAAAATCGGAAATATTATCCCTTTTAAAGATATTGCAGAATGGTTGTCTGAATTAGGGTTTTTGCACAGAGTAGCCAGGTGCCAGAATAACATTATTCTAGTCTGGTGCCTGGTACCTTTGGTAATAAAAACGTGATGAGGCCAATTACTGTGGCACCGATACAAACAATCATGCCGATTAGGAGCCCGAGACCTCGCATAAAGGTATCTTCTCCAGGATAGAGCGGTACTAAATGTTGATTTTTGTAAAAGAAATAGATGAACAGGATCATGTAAACAGATTGACCGATTAAAATTGCAGATAATCTCTTCAGTATAGGCTTTGGAAAACATTGTTTGATATATACCCATGCTATAACACTAGCTACTGGAGACAAAACTATAAAAACGGGTGTGGAGAAGGGAATGAAAAATACACCCAAAGCTGTAATGGTAATCAGCAGAATATTTATAGCTAAAATTACACCACCCACGGTGAACGGTGATTGAAATTGATATTTTACTGTAAAATTCACTTTGATAAATCGAGTACTCAAAATAGATAAAACAAGAGCAATAAAAAGCAAAAGAGATAATGACATGATAAAAATCCTCCAATAGACGGTGCCAGGCACCATCTTATTATGATTTTAATTTGTTTGATAACTTTGGTGAAGAAATATAGTAATACCGATAATCGCTGCAAAATACAGATTATAATGCCAACTAAAAGTCCAAAAACGATCCCATACATGAATTTTCTATAGGGTCCTTTAACGGAAATGGGATGCATTGGATAAGGAATAGAAAAACAAAGCGATATAGACTGATTGACCGATTAGAATGGCATATAACCTTTTTCGAAAGGATTGTTAAAAAAACGATTTAATATAACTCCAAGCAAATTACTTAGAATCGGTGAAAGAAACATAAAAACCAAGATGGAAAAAGGTGTATAAATGGTTCCTAGCACAGTGAAAGTGATAAGAACTATATTAATGATTAGTACAGCACCTCCAGCAGTTTAGAGGACTTTTGAACAATATTTTTGAATGAAAGTAAATACCAGTAAAACGATGCTGAAAAATAGCTAAAAATACCATGATAAGTGGCAATAAAAGAAATTCCATCTTCAGTGCCCTCCTTTAATATACATAGAAATTCTATGTATATAGATAAAAAAATTAGAGACCATAAGTGATCCCAATTTTAAATGCAAGCTTACTAAGTGGAAAGAAAAGTACGGTTACTAGGACACAAACTGCTATAAATACTGGATTAAGAAAAGGTGAAAACATTTCCCCAGGGATAACATTGAATAGGGTAATAATCATCAGGAGCATATTCGGAATGGACGCCCACATCATTGTTTTATTTACCATTTTCTTTCCGTTCGGTCCGTATTGCTTTCCAATAGTATATCCTACATAAACCCAATACATGGAGTAAAGCAGCAGGATGAAATTCGACTTATGTGATAAATAATTCCAAGTATCTTTTACTATTGCCCAATCACTTAGTTGATGGCTCAATGTGAGGCATATACCACATACAAAAAATGCCCAGTTTAATAGAATCAAATATATCATTGTTCTCGAACGAGCAGGCTGCATAAAGTTTTTTCCCAAAACTAATGGATTTCCTAATTCAAAAAGGACTTCTTCAGTCGCTGCTTTTTCCGATTTTCCAACTAGCATTTTATCTTTAATCCCATCCTCCATATGCGTGGATATTTCATTCAAAATATCCTCTATTTCAGGATGGTTGTGTAAAGCTAGTCTTAATTTGTGCAGATAATCTTGTTTTAGATTCTTCATCGTTAATCTCCTAATACCTTTGTCATAACACCAACAAAGCGGCTCCATTCCTTAGACTTTTGCAGTAGTGCCTCTTTTCCAGCCTTTGTGATGCAATAATATTTACGAGACGGACCTTTCTCTTGATCCTGCCAATATGAGTCAATATAACCTTGTTCTTCTAATTTTTTTAACGCTGGGTACAATGTGCCTTCTTTTATTTGAAATGCATCCTCACTTCGTCGTTCCATTTCTTTAGAAAGCTGATAGCCATACATGTCTTGCTCTTCTAATAAATGAAGTAAGAGCAGAGAAGTACTTCCTTTTACCAATTCCCGGTTGAACAAGCCAATCACCTACCTAGAATTAAGATGTATATAATTTACCATAATCATACATCATTGGCAATTGTATAATGAAAAAGTTTTATCCTAAAAATTTTGAAAATTCCGTTAGAAATAGTATATAATTGTAAGAAACAATGGAAAGGAGATGCAAATGAGTAATTTAAATCAAACATCCATTTTAGATGAATCTACACTAGACTGTTGGTGCCAAATAGCTGTTCCGGAAATAGATCTTTTTTTCTTTGAAACGATGGAACAAGTTCTAAACTATCTGCCTATAGGCTCTCTCATTATTCCACGCTCTGAATTTAAAGAGCATAACAGTTATACAAACATTGATATTAATAATAGTTACCAGCTATGGAATATTTCTAAAGATGGCAAATATGTTTGTGCAGCTCATCCCCAGCTAATTTCAAGCCTTGATCAAGATAAAAGAACGGCGATTTTACATATACAAAAAAGGTTAAACAGAGGATTAATATATCCATGGGTATTCGTTCAAGAAGGGTTACAAGCAGTAGCTATAATTCATCAAACGGAGACGCTAGAATTGCTGGAATCTTATTTAGTACAAGATGAAGCGGATTCATTTATTGTATTTCAAAAGGAAATGTGGAGTCAGTTACCAGTCGATTTCAAAAGGAATCTATTAAGTAAATTAGCAGAATCCTATATGGATATAGAAGAAAATCTCGATTTTTATGATGACAAGATAACTCCTGTTTTGGAAAAATATACAAATCGCTTTCCAACTATGAATGGCCCTAATTGCTTGGCGGCCACATTAGCAGCTGCAACAAATCGTTTGGAGGAGAGTGAGTGGATCATCAATCAGTGGGTCCATCCTGATACTTTTTTGCTTGGCCTGGAATTGCGAGGGTATAAGGAGGTAGATTGTGAGATTGATCAGATGCAGTCAAGGGATATTATAGTATGGAAAAATGAGCATTCTGATATCATTCATGCTGCTTACTATCTTGGAAATGGCCTATTCTTCAATAAAAATGGACAAACCTTTTTTAATAAATGGCAGGTCATACGGAAAGAGACATTAGTAAATAATTGGGGAAAAGAAAATTTTATGGTTTATAGAAGTTTAAAAAAAAGTACCGGATAACCGACAAAAATTCTCGCATTGCAGGCAGAAGGGGAATGATTATGGAAATAAAAAGAATGGATCGAAATGAAGTGGAGGATGTGGCCAGATTTATTTCTATAATGAATAAAAATGCGGAGTGTCATATTGGCTATTGTGGAACGGACAAAGAAGAAATCCAAAATGTATTAACCAATGAGTTGGATATTCCGTATTGGGAAAGTTTCCTTACAGCATATAAGAATGATGAATTGATCGGTGTCATCGGTTTGGATACTGATATCGAAAATCATAGTGCTGAAATGTGGGGACCTTTTATTACGGAAAAGAACTGGAGTATTTCAACCGATATATGGCAAAGGATGCTAGAGCATATCCCTGCTGCTATTGAGGAAATCTATATGTTTCCTAATAAAAGGAACTTAAATAGTATTCATTTTGCGGAAGTACAAGGTTTTGAAATGAAGAATCAACAAACCATACTGGAAATAAAGAAGCATAAACGAAATTTTTACGAGAGAGAAACACTTATAGAATTACCAAATGAGTTTCGTTCTGACTTTATACATCTTCACCAACGAGCATTTCCACGATCATATTATAATGGTCAGCAAATTTTAGACAGATTAAATAACGACAGAAAAGTATTCATCACTTTAGAACATAACGTTTTTGCCGGGTATATTTATGTAGAAGCCAATCCGGAGTTTGGTGAGGCAAGCATTGAATTTTTTGCAGTAAAAGAAGAATTTAGGAGAAAAGGAATAGGGGGAAGATTATTAAACATTGCCTTACAATGGTTATTTTCATATGAAAATATACAGGAGATCGGGCTTTGTGTAAATTCAATTAATGAAGGAGCGATTCTTCTATATCAAAAAGCAGGCTTTGAGCATGTCCATGATTTATGCTTTTTCAGTAAAAACTTGAAATAGATCCTGCAAAGGGAGTAATGAATATGGAAAGAACAAATTTGAGGATAGAAACAGAGAGACTAATCATTCGGCCGTATTTAATAGAAGACTATGAAAATTGGTATATAAATTACGACAATCGATTACCATCCCAATATAAATATGATGACGGCCGCCCTTTGAATATGCCCTTATCCACAAAGGAATGGTTTAATGAATGGATAAATGGTTTTTATCAGGCTGCTGTAAAGGATGACACATATGTTTTTGGGATATTTCGCAAAGTGGATGGAGTGAACATTGGAAAATTAGAGATAAGTACCATCCTCAGAAAAGAGTATCAATGGGCAATGATGGGATATTCCGTCCATAATCAATATTGGAAAAACGGTTATGCAACCGAAAGTGTGTCTAAGGCTACTGAATCATTCTTTGAATACTTAGGCTATCATCGGATTGAGCTTCATATTAATGTGGATAATCAACCTTCTATCACACTTGCAGAACGGACCGGCTTCCATTTTGAATGCATAAGAAAAGAGTTTTCTTATGAAAATGGGGAGTGGACTGATTTTGCTATATACTATAAGAATCGTGTATTATGATAAAAAGTTTATATTTTAGAAAAGGGGAATCTAGATGATTAAAAAAGTCGGTCAAATAATGCTATATGTAAATAACCAAGACGAGTCCTTGAAGTTTTGGACCGAAAAAGCCGGATTTACACTGATCGCGAAAGAAGATAATGGACAAGGATTTAAATGGTATGAGATTGCGCCTACAGAAGATAGCGAAACAAGCATCATTCTTCATAATAAGGAATTAGTAGCAAAGATGTCACCAGAAATAAATCTTGGTACACCGTCCTTAATGTTTTTTACTGAAGATCTTGAAGCACTATATAAGGGCTTCAAGGATAAAAACATTACAGTAGGAGAAATTGTCAACATGCCGTCTGGCAAAGTTTTTAACTTTGCAGATGATGAAGGGAATTATTTTGCGGTTATGGAAAGATAGGCAATTTTTAACCCCAGCATTCATTTGATGCTGGGGTTTTCATTTATAAAGGAATCAAGCAATATTTGCAGAATTATTACATGTAAGAAAATCTATTCTGGAAACATCTAACCAGGAAGATATGATTTTGCATCAGCTAACCGTTTAGTGACACCGTTCGCTAATTCAATCCGCGCCCTTCCATTTGTAATTTTAGGAATATCGTTGAAATATACTGGTAGTTTTGATTTAGCCTATATGATTTTTATCGCTATTGATTTATTAGGTTTGCTTTTAATAAGCAGAATTACCTCTGAGTGCAAAGGGACAATAAGCCTTGAAGATATTAAAATTGATACGGACAATGTAATATAGCTGGTGAGGAATAAATCAACATTCAAGCTATAATATAAGCTACATGTGAACCGAGACCGTCTTAATAAATCTTCTTGATATGAAAAAAACAATAATGATGCTATATTGTGGAGTTTGAACCCCGCTAGTGGATTCTTCCAGAGTTAGAGTTAGTGGCGCAATTACTGCCAAGGCGAATATTGCAATATCCCTATTTGCATAGTATTTAGTTGGGAGAATAGATAGGTGTATTTTCCTTTTGCTTGAATAGGAAAATTGTTAGGAAAGCAAGTTCCTTGTATATAAAGAACAAAAGGCATAAAATATGGAAGTACTGAAAAAAGTCAACAGAGGTAAATGATACATACTGAAAGGAGATGTTTTGATTGGCACAGTCATTAAAAGGAAAAATTGCGTTTGTTACAGGTGCGGGAAAAGGGATTGGCCATGCGGTTGCAGTAGCCCTTGCAAAAGAAGGAGTACATATCGGTTTAATGGCACGCACAGAGGAAACGCTGAAAGAAGTTGCTAATGAAATTACAAGTTTAGGTGTGAAAGCAGCATATGCTTCGGTTGATGTTTCTGTTAAAGAGCAAGTAGACCAAGCGGTAACGAAACTTTCAAATGAGCTTGGAACTGCTGATATACTAATAAATAATGCAGGAATCGGAGGCTTTGCAAGTGTTTTAGATATGGACCCAGAAGAATGGAAGAGAATTATTGATGTTAATTTAATGGGAACATATTATGTAACACGTGCAGTTCTTCCACAATTAGTGGAAAAAAATGCGGGAGATATCATTAATATTTCCTCTACCAATGGATTAAATGGGGCAGCTACCTCAAGTGCCTATAGTGCATCCAAATTTGGTGTTATAGGTTTGACAGAGTCCTTAGCTCAAGAAGTACGCCGTAATAATATTCGTGTAACAGCTTTAACACCAAGTACGGTAGTAACGGAGCTTGCTGTTAAAACTAACTTGATTACGAAGAGTGAAGAAAAGTATATACATCCGGAAGATATTGCGGAATTTATCGTATCTCAATTAAAATTAAATCCACGGGTTTATGTAAAAACAGCAAGTCTGTTGGGAACAAATCCATTCTAGTAAATAGAATTCGTTATGGAAGGTTCAAATCACAAATGATTTGGACCTTTTTTATGGATAAATGAAAAACTATTTCAATACATCACCAAAAGTACCATGAACCATTTTCAGTAAATTGGCAACGGTCAGTTCAATCTGTATGCCGATTTTTCCTCCGCTTACAATGATTTTTTCTAAGGATTTAGCACTCGAGTCAATAAATGTTGGAAACGATTTTTTCATCCCTATAGGTGAACAGCCGCCGCGAATATAGCCGGATACTTTCATAATATCCTTGACTGGAATCATTTCGATTTTCTTGTCGCCAACTGCCCTTGCAGCCTTTTTCAAATCTAATTCTTCCGCAACAGGAATGACGAATACAAAATACTGTTTGCTGGATCCTTGTGTAATAAGGGTTTTATAGACTTCTTTTGTGTCCCTTCCGATTTTTTCTGCAACTGAAATTCCGTCTATTTTTCCATCATCAGCATTATAAGTGATAATCGAGTAATCTATTTTTTCATTCTCTAACATTCGCATAGCATTTGTTTTCGTATTTTTCAAAATAGTAGCCTCACTTTATGGATTTTTTTGCTTTTATACATCATATCATATAGCTACCATTAGTTATTGAAAAGAGAACGAGTTGTAACATTTTTCAGAATAATATTTACAAAGTGGAGAAGTTGATTTAGTATTACGGAAGGAAGAAAAAACTTCCAATATAAGAAGGGAGAGGTAAAAATGAGGTTAAAAACAAGAAGGTTATTAAAAAGCAATAAGGACGACTCAACGTAGAAAAAATACGAATAAAAAACATACAGGGGGATGCAAATAAGATGAATTCTATAACTGAATCAATTAAAATCGTGCAATATCATGAAGACCTGGCACAGCCCGTCGCGGATATGTGGAATGAAAGCCGTGAAAGCTGGGGCGGTGATGCTAGCGTCAGAACAGCCGAACAAGTGAAGCAACAAGAGGCAAATTCAGAGGATCTTTTTTTATACCTCGCATTAGACGGAGAAAAAGTGGTTGGATATTGCGGTATATCGGAATATAAAGAGGATACTAATGCGTTATATATCCGCTTGATAAATGTCCATCCAGATTATCATGGCAAGAAGATTGGGAAACAGCTAGTTTTAAAAGCAGTGGAGAAGACAGTGGAATTGGGATTTCCGAGAATTGACCTGTATACTTGGCCTGGAAACGTAAAAGCTGTACCGCTCTATAAAAAATACGGATTCTTTTGGGAAGATCGCGATGAAACGACACATCTCATGAATTTTATCCCGCTTGTCATGCAAAATGACTTTATAAAGCCTTATTTTAAACACTTAGATTGGTACCAAGATAATGTAAGGGCAATTGAAGTAAAACCTGATGGGATAAAAGTAAATGGATTTACCTATTTTGAATATGTTTGGGAGAATGATACGCATTTTCTGCGTGTTCAGATTGAAAAAAGCGGAAGAGGCATTCGACTTATTGAAACGAATGATATTTTAATAGAAGCTTCTCTAAAAGAACATACACAAATAGAAGGCAGAGAGTCTGCGATAAACTTTGCGGTGAAAAATAAATCTGTAGAGCCTGTAAATGCTAAGATTGCAGGAAATAAAAACGATAGAATTCACGTAAGCGGGGAACAAACCGTTACCATCCAACATGATTATACATTTGAACTGCCAGTGGATATAAAAGAAGGTGAGGAACCAAATGAGTGGGTTACTCATCCACGGGTCGAAATATCTACTAATCTAAATGGTTTATCTTCCTTATTTGCAATTGGCATTTATCCGAAAAAAGCGATTAAAGTAAAAACGATATACCAACCAAGTCGATATAATACAAATAAAGAACAGTATGTCTATTTAGAGTTGGAAAATCATCTTAAGAAGCATGCAGAAGTGATGATTGAATTGCCGGAAAATCATGATGTTCAATGGGAACAAGCTGTTCATAAAACAACAATAAACGAAAAAGGGATGGTCAAAATTCCTTTTACTATCAAAAAATATGGATTTCTGCAATCTGAGTGTACGATCAAAGTTCAATGTGATGCTGAACAATATGAGTGGAAAGAGACTCTTGCTTTCTCTCTCTCGTCCTTTGGTATTAAGGCTGGTGGATATGATAAAGAGTATCTGTATCTCCAAAATGGTTACTATAAAGTATTGGTACGTAAAAGAGATAATATTATAACTATAGGAAATTATGAAAGGACTGGGCAAAGGACTGCCATTGTTCCTCCTAAATTCGGAAAACCATATATTGGGGAACTTTCTAAAAAACGAGTTTCGCATTATGAATGGAATCACAATGATGCTGCTGCAACGATGAAGCTTTATTATGAGGTTCAAAAACCATATGCAATGAAGCTTGCTCTATGCTTTGAATTATTTAGTGAAGGTCTATTGAACTATTGGCTGGAGCTTGAAAATCTAGGGGATTCGCAAGTAAATGATTTATTTATCTATCAGCCGATTCAGCACCATATCCTACAAACATATATACCAATGAAAAACGAAGTAATCTATTTTAGTGATCCAAGAATGACTAATTTTGGTGAATTGAATAGCAAAGATGTCACTGGAAATTGGATATTTTCCGATGATCAAAAAGATCCTCACGGGATTACATGGGATGAATCGGTAAAATTAGGATTTGAGGGCTGGTATTTTTATTTAGAAGAAGAACTTGGGAGGATCCATCCAAGCGAAAAGCAGCAGTCGAAGCCAATCCAATTTTCTCTAGGGGCGATCAAGAACGTTCAAGAATTCCAAGTTTTCGCAAATGAGTTGACAACTAATCATTCGTTGACAAAAGAGCTGGAACTTAGACCGGAATCATTTAATCCTGTAATGAAAAATGGGAAAACCTTGGTATTAAAAAGAATCCAAAATCGTTATTTTCATGGGAAGCTAACTATTCAAGAACCAGAACGGGTGCAGGAAATTTCTGTTCAACAAGAGGATAATCAGGATTTTAAGATTGATTTTCTGTCAAATTCATCAGGTTTCGTTCCAATTGAGTACGGATTAGAATCGGAATCACAGAAAGTACAAGGCTCCATGCTTTTACTGAATGAGGATCAGACAGAAATCAACATGACCAAAGTAGAAGAGGATCATCATATTAGCTTTATTATCGAAAACGGAGACTTAACATTTAAAGCAGCTGCCAGCTACTTCCCGGCACTATATTCATTATCCTATAAAGGGCAAGAATGGCTCGATACTTTCTACCCTGAACCAAAGCCGAAAGCATGGTGGAATCCATGGGCAGGGGGAATGAGATCCTATTTGAATGGGGTAAGTTTATTTTCATATTTGAAAGAAGATTCTGAGTCGCGTTTTGTGAAGAAAGTTGATCATGCTCAAAATGAATGGCATGGAATGGTGATGGAAACCACTCTAAAAGAACACGAAAAATGGAAGGGCCTGAATATAAAGCAATACTTTCTGACATTACCTGGAGTGCCAATTCTCGCTCATTTTACTGAATTAGTGCATCCATATCAAAGTATCAAAGAGTATTCTTTTACGGAAATATGGTCAAAGAAATCGACGTTGGAAGATACCGTTTTTCACTTAAATACAAAATCGGGTTCCAGTCAGATTCGTGCAGGATTTGATGAACAGGTATTCCAAATCACCAATCCATTTACACTTAATGATGGTGAACAAACACAATGCCTACAAGTATTTTTTAATAATCATCATCTTGATTCAGAATGTGTTTTTAGCGACCAATTCGCCTTAACATGACCTTTGAATATTTAAATATCGAACCGGCAACCAAACACATATCAAAACCTATGTTTTTAATGTTTCCGGATAAACCATTTACAAAAGAAATACTGGATAGCTTGCGGTGGATTCAATTTTAGTGTGCTGAGTAACCGAACGAAATAAAGACCGAGTGGTATGCACTCGGTCTTTGCATAAACCGGGAAGGTATCTGCACCTCTATTTCACTGTGATGCTTTTTCCTTCTTTGGCAGATAAACGAACAGCATCAAGGACTTTTTGTGTCATTTGGCCGTTTTCAAATTCAGAAAGATATGGATGTTTCTCTCCGCTTTCGAAAGTCTTAAATAATGCATCCAACATACGGTTAAATCCGTTGTAATAACGAGCAGCAACTGCTGGCATTTCTGCTGGAGCCGTTATGTTTGCTGCAAGCTCTACCTCTTCAAGAGGCGCATCACCTGATGAGAAGAACACCTTAGAATCATCCAACATAACAAGTGTTCCTCTATTGCTAAATATTTCAAGACGTAAACTGTTCGAACTTTGGCGTGCAGCGGACATTAGCTCTAGTGTAACGGTCGCATTATTTTCTAAAGCTCCAATCACTTGGTAGGAATCATCTGCAGTTCGGTGTTCCACATTGCCCTCTTCATCTGTAAATTCTGGAACATGTGTAGTGAGAATAGCAGAGTCTTCACGGAAATGAGCGCTCAGCCACCAATGAAGGGAGTCCACCATATGTGAACCGATAGCCCCAAGCATTCCGCCACCTGTGGATTCTTGGCCAAGCCACCCCCGTGAATTGGAAATTAGAGAATTATAGCTTGTATAGGTGCATTCAAAGCGAACATGCACGATGTCCCCCAAATCACCGCTATCCAGAATTTCTTTTACTTTAGTTCGAGCGGGAAGGAATCGGAATTCATGATTAATCAATCCTAATTTTCCTGCTTCATCACGGGCAGCAATCATCTCTTCTGTTTCCCCAATATTTAGCGCCATTGGCTTTTCGCAAAGTACATGAATACCTTTTTGATATGCTGCAAGGGTCATTTCCTTATGTAAATGGACAGCGGATGCTACCACCACAAAATCAAGTTGTTCTTTCTCAAGCATTTGCCTCCAGTCCGTATACACATTCTCGACCCCGCTTAATTTCTTCACGTTTTTGACATTCCCTCTTGATACACTGGCAATGGCGACCACTTCAAAACCTTCGTGAAAATTCATCATTGGTGCATGTACTTTCGCTCCAAAACCAGTACCAATAATTCCAACACGATATTTGGCCATAGGAAATCAACTCCTTATTTGTCATAAACTAATAGTATAGAATAAGTGTTGATATTGCGAATATTATGCATTCTTTTGAAAAAGGTAGTTTAATAGTAACGAAAATTAAGATATTATTAAAAATAACAATGAAAGGTGGGATGCATGATGAAACAAGAAAGGAAAAACCTTCAATTGCCAAAGGGAGATAATAGGGACTGCTAAAATGGGCATAAAAGAGTGCTCGTGATAGCTGGTTCCAAGTAAGGGGGAGCATTCTTGCTAACTAAACAAGGTTTTGATTTATGGGCGGATAATTATGATCATACGGTTCAATTAAGTGAAGAGAGCAATTTGTATCCATTTGCTGGCTACAAAAAAGTATTAAACACTATATTTAATGAAGTCATGCAGAAGCCAAAATCTAAAATATTGGATATTGGCTTTGGAACTGGAGTATTGACTCATAAATTATATGAATATGGTCATCAAATTAATGGAATTGATTTTTCGAAAAAAATGTTGGAAATGGCAAAATCAAAAATGCCATTGGCAAACCTAATGGAGTATGATTTTACCGAAGGCTTGCCGATCAACATAAAAGGGGAAAAATATGATTCCATCATTAGTACCTATGCCTTACATCATTTAACAGATCAGCGGAAAATAGAATTTATATGTGAGTTATTAACTTTGCTAAAAGAAGGCGGAAGAATTTTTATTGGGGATATTTCTTTTCATACTAGAGCTGACCTAGAAAAATGCAAGCATGACAGTATCGAATATTGGGATCCCGATGAATTTTACATTGTAGCGGACGAAATTTCTGTTGCTTTGGATCAGTTCCGTTGTGAGTTTCATCCAATGTCCCATTGTGGCGGTGTTTTTGTTATTTCAAAGGAATAGGAACGGAAAAAAGGAGACGGTGAAACGTCTCCTTTTTGGTTTGGCTGAATAAATGGGAGAATTGGCTGAATTAATGGTAAAAATGGCCGAATTATTGCAGGAACTGGCTGAATAAGTGGGGAAAACGGCTGAATTATTGCAGGAACCGGCTATATATATGTTGGAGATTGCTGAATGAATAGCTGAATCTGCAGAATTAACCTCAAAAAAGGTAGATTCGAATGCATTGCCAAATAGCTAATTGGTGATTATTACCTGTATGAAAAATTAGAATCATTACAGTTTCTATAATTTTATTGTAATAAGTGTCACTTTCAGTATAATTAACAACATGTCTTGTATAGGATTAGGAATACGGCCTAATTGTTTCTACCAAGCTGCCGTAAATGGCTTGACTACAAGAGTTTTTGTTATTATATAAAAATAATGTGATAGCAATTAACTTCTTGAATCATAATGGCAGCTTCCGTAATAGACGGGAGCTTTTTTATTTGAATTGCGTTATACCACTCCTTTTAAAAAGTTTATCGTTTTTGTTAAAAAAAGGATGGATTAACCAAAGTCGTCCTAGTTTCTCGAACTTTATTTTTAGATTATCGCTTATATTAAAGTATTTTGGAGGCTATTCTAACTGGTACAAGATGCATTGTTTTTAAAGAAAGTGAGGATATTTTTTTGGTAAAAGCTTTTTTTCATTTTAATCAACGCCATACTAGTTATAGGCAAGAAACTGTAGCAGGGATTACTACCTTTTTATCAATGGCGTATATTTTAGTAGTTAACCCGTTAACTTTAAGTCAATCAGGAATGGATAAGGGAGCAGTCTTTACTGCAACAGCTTTATCTGCGATTATTGGATCCCTTTTAATTGGATTAATAGCAAATTTCCCTATAGGAATTGCACCAAGTATGGGTTTAAATTCCTTTTTCACTTTTTCCGTTTGTATTGGAATGGGAATACCTTGGCAAACTACTTTAACAGGGGTTTTTATCGCAGGGATACTATTTATTTTATTAAGCTTATTTAAGATTCGTGAAATGATCATTAACATTATTCCAGAGGATTTGAAATATGCTATTTCAGGTGGTATTGGCTTTTTTGTTGCTTTTATCGGTTTCAAAAATGCAGGAATTATTATATCGAATCATGATACCATAATCTCCTTAGGAAATTTAGCAAAACCAACAACCATTTTGGCGATTATTGGTTTTATTATTACTATTATTATGATGGTGAGACGCATTGGAGGAGCTATTTTTTATGGAATGGTGATTACTACGATTATCGGAATATTATGGGGAGTAATAGACAAACCTGCTCATATTGTTGGTGAAATACCTAGCATTTCTCCGACGTTCGGAATAGTATTTCATCATTTAAACCAAATCTTAACCCCTAAGGTATTAGCAGTCATCTTTACTTTTTTGTTCGTTGCATTTTTCGATACAGCAGGAGCTTTAATTGCTATTGCCAGTCAAGCTGGTTTAATAAAGGATAATAAAATCCCGAATATTGGCAGGGCATTATTAGCTGATTCTGCATCGATAGTGGTTGGGTCTGTTCTGGGAACTTCTACAACTGCATCGATGGTGGAATCGAGTGCTGGAATTGCAGCTGGAGGTAGAACTGGATTTACGTCTGTTATTATCTCTGTATGCTTTTTCATCGCGTTATTTTTTTCACCTTTACTATCTATCGTGACATCAGAGGTAACAGCACCAGCGTTGATGATTGTTGGGGCTTTAATGGCAGCACAAGTAAAACAAATAAATTGGAATCGCATTGAAATTGCAATTCCCGCATTTATAACAATCATTATGATGCCACTAACATCAAGTGTGGCCACTGGAATTGCATTAGGATTTATCCTATATCCAATCACCATGATTGCTCTTGGCAAGTGGAAAGAAGTACATCCATTAATCTATGTGTTATGTCTGGCTTTTCTGGGATATTTTATCTTTATTGTATAGGGTGGTTTCAGAATGATTTTNTGTTATGTCTGGCTTTTCTGGGATATTTTATCTTTATTGTATAGGGTGGTTTCAGAATGATTTTAAAAGACCAACACAAGGGAAAAACCAGGTCCAAATGGTCTTTATAAGGCCACAAAAGACCAACGCAAGGGAAAAACCAGGTCCCATTGGTCTTTATAAGGCCACAAAAGACCAACACAAGGGAAAAACCAGGTCCAAATGGTCTTTATAAGGCCACAAAAGACCAACACAAGGGAAAAACCAGGTCCAAATGGTCTTTATAAGGCCACAAAAGACCAACACAAGGGAAAAACCAGGTCCAAATGGTCTTTATAAGGCCACAAAAGACCAACACAAGGGAAAAACCAGGTCCAAATGGTCTTTATAAGGCCACAAAAGACCAACACAAGGGAAAAACCAGGTCCAAATGGTCTTTATAAGGCCACAAAAGACCAACACAAGGGAAAAACCAGGTCCAAATGGTCTTTATAAGGCCACAAAAGACCAACACAAGGGAAAAACCAGGTCCAAATGGTCTTTATAAGGCCACAAAAGACCAACACAAGGGAAAAACCAGGTCCAAATGGTCTTTATAAGGCCACAAAAGACCAACACAAGGGAAAAACCAGGTCCAAATGGTCTTTATAAGGCCACAAAAGACCAACACAAGGGAAAAACCAGGTCCAAATGGTCTTTATAAGGCCACAAAAGACCAACACAAGGGAAAAACCAGGTCCAAATGGTCTTTATAAGGCCACAAAAGACCAACACAAGGGAAAAACCAGGTCCAAATGGTCTTTATAAGGCCACAAAAGACCAACACAAGGGAAAAACCAGGTCCAAATGGTCTTTATAAGGCCACAAAAGACCAACACAAGGGAAAAACCAGGTCCAAATGGTCTTTATAAGGCCACAAAAGACCAACACAAGGGAAAAACCAGGTCCAAATGGTCTTTATTAAGGCTACAAAAGACCAACACAAGTTAAAAACTAGATCTTAATGGTCTTTATAAGGCCATAAAAGACCAACACAAGGGAAAAACTAGGTTCACTTGGTCTTTATAACATTACAAAAATAAACAAGCTCCAACCTAATTTAGTTACGTTCGCCTTAATAATATAAACAAAGGGTGTCCTGATTTTGTCAGGACACCCTTTTCATTAGAAATCACAGGATTATTGACCTTGTTGATTTCTTAATGATTGTTCAGCGTAAGCAATCAAACGTTTGGTCATTTCGCCGCCGACTGAACCGTTAGCTCGAGCGGTCGTATCTGCACCAAGTTGAACTCCAAACTCATTGGCAATTTCTTCTTTCATCTGATTCAGAACATTATCTGCACCAGGAACCAACAGTTTGTTTCTAGCCATGATACATCACTCCCGACGAATTTTTGAGCAAAAACTCGCTCATTCTTACTATTTCCTAACAAGCATTCTTCCATCCATCCCCAACATTATTTTGCGTAAAAATCTTCGGTATAAAATGGTTGTTCTTGTTGGTTAAAGGCAACTCCTACTCCTAGATATTGATAATCTTTGCGCAGGATATTTTCGCGGTGTCCAAGTGAATTCATTAATCCTTCATGGGCAAAAATACTACTAAGTTGGCCGTACGCAATATTTTCTCCGGCTAGAAGAAATACAATATGATCTTGCTGCATACGATCAAATGGAGATTGTCCCTTTAAATTATTGTGATCAAAATAATCATGTACGGCCATATCTTTACTGTGGTTACGCGCTGTAATTTGTACATGCTGATCCCATGATAAGATGGGCAGATGATGCATTACTCGCGAAGCATTGGTTAAATCAAATAATTGATATTCAAACCCTGTTTTTAATGCGGTGCTTGCTTTCGTATAAAACCCTTTTTTCTCTTGTTCCACGTTCTTGTTAATCAATTGTATCGCTGTTACCCTATTTTGCTGAAACTTATCGTAAAAAATCGTTACGTATGTATCATCGACCAAAAACACATCATAATCACTTTTTTTATCAAATTGATAAATGGTGAACCCTTTTTGAATTCCAGTCAAAGGGGTGCCTAGCTTTTCACGTACGGTTTGTTTCGGGGTGCCGATTTTAATGCCATTAGTGGAAGAAATCAAATTTTGATTCGTGTATAAACCGATCACCTGATTCTTTTTGTTGTACATTGCCATAAAAAATTGCTGATACCGATGATGATATTCCGTCCAGTTAACTCCATACTCATTAAGTGTGGAACGTTTTGGCGCTCCGACACGACGCTCTACATATGATTTTGTGTTACCTAGTTCTATATTATTGACAGAAAAGATATGTTTAGTTGGAGTTTCTAATGAAATTTTTTCGGATTTTGTTTCGGCTTTTGGCTGATTACTATTATCCGAACGAAGTTGATCTAACAAATGATGTACCTTATTCGAACCAGCTATAATAGTTGCATTATGTTTTAAATCATTTATTTTAGACTGCAAAGAATGAATACTCTCCTGATAATCCTTTTTATGTAAAAAGTCTTTAATAGTTGGCCAGGAAAAAACAACTAATACAACACAAATAACAAGCATAAGGAACCGAGCCATATCTTTTCCTCCCTTTCTATTAAAATTATAGCCAATCTAGTGAATATATAATCATAGTCGTATCTTATTTTCCATTTTTAGAGAGCAAATAAGAAAGGATTTTATGCAGATATGATAGAATATTTAGGTGAACTACATAAAGTATACGGTTTAAACTTTAATTTGGAACCATTTTTTTATGGAAAATTTAAGTAATGTTGCCTAAGGAGGAAAAATGTATGAAAGTAGCAAAGAATGTGGAAATGATTGAATTAAATATCCAGGGCTTTCAAATCAACCCTGCTTTAATATGGGATGATCAGAAGGCAATATTAGTCGACACAGGCATGCCTGGACAGGTAAAGGCACTTCAAGCCGCGTTTGAAAATGCCGGGGTTCCATTTGAAAAGTTAAAAGCCATTATTTTAACACACCAAGACATTGACCATATCGGAAGTTTACCAGAGATTCTACAAGAATGCGACTGGAAAATCGATGTATATGCTCATAAAGAAGATAAGCCTTATATTGAAGGCGAGAAACATATGATCAAAGCAGATCCTAATAAACTAAGCAAAGAAGCATGGGAATCCATTCCTGAACCAATGAAAGCTTTATATTTGAATCCTCCAAAAGCACCAGTTGATTATCTGTTAGAAGATGGACAAGTGCTTCCAGATTGCGGAGGAATTGAAGTGATTTTTACACCGGGTCATACACCTGGCCATATAAGCCTATATTTACAAGAAAGCAAAACCCTTATCACGGGGGATGCCATGGTGATAGGAAATGGCACTTTACATGGTCCGGTTCCAAAGAATACACCTGACATGGACACTGCTTTAAAGTCATTAGAAAGATTCCTGGACTATGATATTGAATCGGTTATTTGCTATCATGGCGGTTATACAAATGAGAATGTAAACGAACAGATTGAGAACATCGTAAAAAGCAAGTAACGTGTGAATGATGGCTTTTGTGAGCCATCATTTGTTCTATAAAAAGGGGTAGGGATATATGTCCATTGAAAAGTTCTTGAAAAAAGTATGCTCTTTATTTACGTATCACCTAGGGAGTAATCTAATAGGAGTCTACCTGCACGGTTCGTTGGCAATGGGGTGTTTTCAATCGGAAAAAAGTGATGTTGATGTCTTAATCATAGTAAGCGAAAAGTTAACGATCCAGCAAAAGAAAAAAATAATCGACGATATTTTGAAGCTACGTGAATATAAACTGGAAATGAGTATTTTATTAGAAAAAGAGTTACGAATGTTCCGTTATCCAACACCATTTGAACTCCATTATTCCCAAATGCATAGGGAGAGATATTTAGAGGATGAATATTACCTCTGTGGAGATTCGGTAGACCCGGATTTAGCTGCACATATTGTTGTGACATATGAAAGAGGGAAATGTATATACGGTGCTCCAATTCATGAGGTTTTTCAGCCAATTGATCGAAAATACTATCGACAGTCTATTCTATTTGATGTCGAAAATGCTGCGGAGGATATCGTCCACCATCCAGTATATTACATATTAAATCTTTGTAGGATCCTACTCTATATGAGAGAAGGGATTATTTCCTCGAAAAAAGAAGGAGGAGAATGGGGATTGATGAACGTTCCAGAGTCCTTTAAAGAATTGGTAAAGGCAAGTTTGTCGCAATATTCTAAACCCAGTATTCCAATCGATTGGAATCCGGAACAATTAAGGGAGTTTGTGAAATACATGACTGAAGCAATACATTTAAATCGATAGGAGGAGAAAACTTAATGGATAAAGATAATTTTCAGGAATACGAGGATCCTATTTTATATGATAAGGAAAATGAAGCTTTTACAGATGAAATACCTTTCTTGTTAAAATGGGCCTCTAAATCTGCTGGGCCAATTATAGATTTAGCGTGCGGAACAGGAAGGGCAACCATTCCACTTGCAGATAAAGGGTATGAGATGATTGGAGTTGATATACATAAAGGAATGTTGGATGCAGCAAACATGAAATCGAAAAATCTCCATTTGCCAATAAAATGGGTTCAACAGGATTGTACCAGTCTTGATTTGCACGTACAAAGCGAATTTATGTATATGGTCGGCAATTCGTTTCAACATTTTCTAACGAATGAGGATCAAGACAAACTGCTCACTTCGGTGAACAAACAGTTAAAACCAAATGGGATTTTTATCTTCGGGACAAGATTTCCAAGCTATGAGGAATTATTGCAACCAAGTACAGAAGAGTACTGGAGGTCGTTTCAAGAAAACCAGATAAAAGTAGATGTATATACAATAAGCCGTTATGATGCTCTTGATCAGATTCAACATTATATTACGATAAGGAAATTTATGAATGAAAAAGGGGAAGTTATTGACGAAAAAAGAACCAATATCAAGTTACGGTATGTGTTTCCGAAAGAAATGGAAAGATTACTAACGGAAAATGGCTTCGAAATAATCGATGTTTATAAAAATTGGAAGGAAGAACCGATAACGAGTGACAGTTACGAAATGGTGTATGTTTGCAGAAAAAAATAGGATTTAACGAATATTTAGCTGTATGGGGCAAAGATGGCAATTGAGAAAACGTTTAGACAACTTTAAAATTCATTTTATCTAATTAACGGCGGGTTGTGCTTGTCCTTTTTCTGGTTTCCCAATACTTTGATCCAGACGCTGCAACATATTTTTTAAATTCTTTATCCTCCTTACTTCATTTTGATCCTACTTCGAAAAAAGGTATTTTCCCGAGTTTATAGAATTGGTATTAATAAAATATATAAAAAGGTGGGAAAACGATGAATACAAAAAATCGAAAACCTACACTTTTAATAGTGGGAACTTTTCATATGGGACAAACAACGGACTTATTTCAAACGGAAGTGGATAATCTTTTATCCGAAACACGACAAGAGGAGATAAAGGAAGTTGTGGAGCGTTTGAAAAAGTTCCATCCAACCAAACTTGCAGTGGAAGTGGAAAAAAAGCAGCAAGATTCATTAAATAAGGAGTTTAAACAATATATAGATGGCAATCTAGAATTATCGGTTAACGAAGTCTATCAACTAGGTTTTCGAATTGCATCCGAAATGAATCATAAGGAAATTTACTGTATTGACTGGATGGAGCAAGGTGTTGGGAAGAAAGGTTTCGGGGATGTTTATGAGTGGGCAAAGGAACATCAGCCAGAATTATTCGATTCTCTTTTTGGTTGGCTTCATAAACAAGTTGCTCAAACAGATTCGGACTATAAAACAATTTTAGAAATGTATGGTGAATATAATGAAAAAGCAGAAATCAAACAGCATCATACACTAAATATTAATATTGCAAGAATCAAGGAAGCAGAAGAGTATGTGGGTATGGATTGGTTAATTTGGTGGTATCAGCGAAATTTAATCATGTTTTCTAATCTTGCTGATCTTGCTGAAAGTCCAAATGAACGTATCTTGCTCATCGTTGGAGCGGCACATGTTGAAATTTTATCTAATTTTATTAATGAAAGCGGCATGTTTGAGCTAGAAGAAGTTGAAAAATACCTTTATTAATGAAAAAAGGACTAAAAGAGTCCTTTTCCATTTATCTCCTTTTATAACAGTCACATGTCATAATATGATCATTAACAAGTCCCGCAGCTTGCATAAAGGAATAGCAGATTGTGGGACCAACAAATTTAAATCCTCGCTTCTTTAACTCTTTGCTCATTTTATCGCTAATCTCTGTTGTTACAGGTACTTCACTTAGGTCCTTGAAATGATTTTGAATCGGTTTGCCATTAACGAAAGACCATATGTAATCGCGGAATGAGCCGAAATCTTCGACAACTTTTAAAAATGCTTTGGCGTTTGTAATGACGGCATTAATTTTAAGCTTATTTCTGACAATCCCTTCATTATGTAAAAGCTCGTCTATCTTTTTTTCATCATAATTAATGATTTTTTCTGCTTTAAAATTGTCAAAAGCCTTTCGGTAATTATCTCTTTTCTTTAATATCGTATACCAGCTTAGACCCGCTTGTGCTCCTTCCAAATTTAAAAGTTCGAACAGCAACCGATCATCATACACTGGAACTCCCCATTCATGATCGTGATAATCTAAATAAATTGGATCCTGATTCACCCATCCGCAACGATTCATCACCATTCCCCCTCCATCATGTATATTTTAATCCAGACCTATTATCTTTCTGAAAAGCTGCTTGAATTTTTCACGGTCTTCATTAGTAAAGGCCTTTGGACCTTTTGTGCGTTTTCCGCTTTTTCTTTCCATTGCACTTAAATAACGTGACTGTAATAATTGGTCGATATTATCATTTGTATATAGAAAACCTTTGTGATGTAGGACCGTACATCCTTTTGCCAAACCAAGTGAAGCTAGTCCATAATCCTGGGTGATACTTAAATCACCTGTTTCGGCAAGCTTCATAATCCGATAATCTGCGGCATCTGCGCCAGTATCTACATAAATGGTTTCGACACCCTCGGGATATTCTTCCGATGAATAGTGAGGAAAACTAGTAACAAGTATAACAGGTGTACCAGTCTTGGTCGCCTCCGAAATTATAATACTTTTAACAGGACAAGCATCTGCATCAACATATATTTTCATGCTTTATTCTCCTCTAACAAAATAAATCCAGTAAATTGCTTATAATTTACTATAACCTATTTTTTTATACATATCATTCTTTAAAAAATATAAGAGATGAATGATTTTGAAAAAGTTTGAATGGTTTACTAAATGACTTTGTGCTAACGATGTTTATGTGGTGAGCGCAAGGGGCTGTGTTTTATTCAATGAGATGGGGTGATCATTCCATCAGATGTTGCTGTTCTTTTTCGGCAACCATCCATTGTTTAAGTGCTTATTCTTATGAATCCTGGTTATAGATTCTTTTTTTTATTCATGAAATTTCGCCTTAGTTAGAACATATAATGTGTTGATTTCACTTTTGATTGTATTTTGATAATAGGAGGCTGTCCACTTAGATGGGAAATGGAGAATTCAAAATGGTCCGTGTATTCATTGCAAGCCCTTTTTTTAATCAGGAGCAGATTGATAGAGTACAAAGGCTAGAAAATGCGTTGATGAGGAATCTATATGTAATAGATATTTTTTCTGCTAGATTTCATCAATTCAAGCATTTGACATTTGGCTCGAAGGAATGGAGAAGAGTGACCTTTCATAATGATCTAAAATATTTGCGAAGAGCAGATGTTGTGGTGGCAGTCCATGATTTTGAAGGAGCCAATGTCGACAGCGGTACAGCTTTTGAAATCGGGTATGCGTATGCAATGCAAAAGCCTATTATACTTATCAATGAGAAAGGTTCACCGGTTAACTTAATGCTTTCGGATAGCTTACATGCATACTTAAATAGAGTAGAGGAGGTAGCATCTTATAATTTTTTACATATGCCGTATATCCCATATGAAGGAAAAGTCATTTAAATATTTATAAGAAGAGCGACCATATAGGTGGCTTTTTATTTTGAAAACTACTAGAAGATTTTTCATCTATCAAATTCTTAAAGTCGTCCATTCTTATGGTAAAATGGAAGAAAACTAGAATAAAGGGAGGGTTAGCTTTGGAATTTACATTTATTCATACGGCCGATATACATTTAGATAGTCCATTAAGAGGCTTGGAAAAGTATGAAGGGGCGCCAGTTGAGAAAATTCGTAATGCGACCCGAGAAGCATTTCAACATTTAGTGGATCTGGCGATTGATAAAAAAGTAGCTTTTCTTGTTATTGCCGGTGATTTATATGATGGAGACTGGAAGGATTATAATACAGGATTATTTTTCATTAGCCAAATGAGCCGATTACAAAAGGAAAATATTAAGGTCTTCCTCATTCGCGGAAATCATGACGCTGCTAATTTGATTACGAAAGAATTAAAACTTCCGGAAAATGTTATCGAATTCTCTGTTGATAAACCCGAGACTGTTTTGATAGAAGAATTACATGTTGCTTTACATGGGCAAGGTTTTGCATCGAGGGCGGTTTCGGAAAATATTGCAAGGGACTATCCAACGAAAATAGACGGGTATGTCAACATTGGATTATTGCATACGAGCGCAACAGGTCGTGAGGGTCATGAAAGTTATGCTCCATGTTCCTTAGATGACTTAAAGGAAAAGGGCTATGATTATTGGGCATTAGGGCATATCCACTTAAGAGAAGTTCTCCATGAAAGCAATCCAGTCATTCTCTTTCCAGGAAATATACAGGGTCGACATATTAAAGAAACAGGAAAAAAAGGATGTACGATTGTGACAGTAAAGGATGGTCAAATCCATCAATATGAGCATCATTCCCTTGATGTACTTAGGTGGGAGGTCTGTTCTGTTGATGCATCTTCCTGTGAAACGGTACAGGACGTTATGGATGCGGTAAGAGAAAAATTAGAGGAACTCTACCAACTTTCTGAAGGCAGATTTTTAGCTATTCGAGTTCGCATCAACGGATCAACGGATGCACATCAAGCGTTATTAGTAGAAAGAGAGCATGTAATCAATAATTTACGGTCATTGGCACTTGAAGTGGGATATGGTGATATTTGGATTGAAAAGGTGAAAATCGAAACAACCCGCCAAATTGATATTGAGGAATGGAAAGAAAAGAGCACCCCAATTGCCAGCATCCTAGAATACATGGAGGAATTAAGTAAAGATGAGGAAACATTTGAGCTTTTGCTCCAAGAATTTAAAGATTTGGGGTCCGCATTGCCTTATGAATTAAAAAATGGAGAAGATGCTTTTGATTTTACCGATCCAACCATTCTCACGAAAAGGCTGAAAGAAGTGGAAGAGCTAATTTTACACTACTTGACGACGCAGTCTGAGGTGGAAACGGCATGAAAATTAATTATTTAAATTTACAAGCATTCGGTCATTTCACAGACTATCATCTGTTCTTTGATGAGAATAAAAACTTCCATTTAATATATGGCCCAAATGAAGCGGGGAAAAGTACGATACTTCGTTCTATTTCCAATTATCTATATGGCTTCCCAAGACAAACAGCAGATGCTTTCCTTCATAGCAATGCAAAACTGAGAATTGAAGGAGAACTGCAAAGAGCAAATGGGGAAAAACTGCAATTTGCACGACGGAAAGGGCAAAAAAATACGGTTTTAGACGAAAATAATAATCCTCTTGATGAGAAAATGGTTGCAGCCTTTTTAAATGGCATTACGGAGCAGCAATTTACGAATATGTTTGCTTTGGACCATGTTCGACTTAGAGAAGGCGGAGAAACCCTTTTGCAAAGTGATGGGAATGTGGCTCAAAGTCTATTTTCAGCTGCTTCAGGAATCAATGTGCTTCGGAATGTACTGGAAGAGTTAGAAACAAAGACAAGCAGTCTTTATGGGAAAAACAAATCCAAAACAGCTATTAATAGTGCATTAAGAGAAGAAAAAGATCTAACCAAAAATATCACCGAAAATCAATTAAAAATCCAAGATTGGAAAGAGCTTGAACGGAAATTTTTGGATGGTAAGAAGGAAATAGAAAAGTTAAAAGAAGATATAAAACAATTAACAAAAGAAGAAAGCAAATTAAAACGATTAAAACAAACGTTGCCGAAAATCGCACTTCGTAAAGAAATGTTGGAAAAATATGCTGAGCTTTCAGATATACCTGACCTCCCGGAAAGAATGGAAGAGCTTCGGAAAGAAAACTTGCAAAAATTAGAAGCTGCAAAAGCTGCCAAGAAAAATGCAGAGGAAGAGCTGCAAATGAAAGAACGCGAATTACAATCTATCTTTATCCCAGAAGGAATTTTGGATCAAAAGTTTCTCATAGAATCCTTATATCGAGATAGCTCCAGTTATCAAAAGGACGTGAAACAGCTTCCTATTCAAGAAGGGAAATACCGGCAATTAGAACAAACTATTCTTTCCATGTTAAAAGAGCTTGGTCGTGAAACAGATAATATTCATATTGTGGAGCAATATCGTATTCACGCAGAACTAAAGAAAACCATTCGCGATTTGGCAGAACAGAAGCCTTTATTAGAATCGAACGAAAAGAACGCACAGGAAGAATTGGAAGCTCTTGAAAAAGAACTAACGAAAACACAAACAGTGTTACAGTATTTACAGGATATTGGAAATCTAGGATCTTTAGAAACTGCCATCGATAAAGTAAAAGCGGAAGGCAATCTAGACAGAGTTCAAAAAGAATTACAAGAGCAATTGCGGCAATGCGAGAATCAGCTTGCAAATCTAATCCGTAATCTACCACTTTTTGATGGGTCAAGTGAAGAATTATTGCAATTAAAGGTTCCTAATTTAAAAGAAACGGTGAAGAAGTTTCAAAAACAATATGAAGAAATTCGTTATGAAATGGGAATGCTTCGTCAAAAAATTACAGAAGAAACGGAAGCAATTGAAACGTATGAGAAGAGAATTCGTGAACTGGAATCTCTAACGGACATTCCGACATTATCAGAGCTTGAAGGCGCAAGAACTCACCGTGAAGCAGGGTGGATTGTGATCCGTCAAAAGCTCAATAGCGGTGAATATAATCAGACTGCTCTAGAGCAATTTTCAAAAGGCACTCCAATTGATATGGCCTTTGAGAAAAGCATGCGGAAAGCAGATGACATCGCGGATAAACTACGTACAGAAGCAGAAAAAGTCGGAGAAAAAAATAAACTTCTAGCTGATATTGAAGCAAGTAAGAATAAGATATATATGCTTACATCTAATTTAGATGTGGAAAAGAAAAAGATGGATGATTGGAATAAGCAGTGGATAGCACACTGGCAACCAGCACATATACAACCTTTAACACCGGAAGAAATGTTGGAATGGCTGGAACAATATAATGCCATTCTCGATTTAAATCATAAAAAGCAAATAACCTCGATGCAATTAAAAGAGTTGAATGACAAAAAGGCGATGTTCATTGCATTATTGGAAAAAACATTAACTGCTTTTGGAACGACCGTTGAAACTTCTAGTCTTGAGGAACTACTAGGTGTCGCCGAACAAACGAGAAGGAGATTAACCGAAGAGAAAAATAAACGGGATAATGTACAGGAAACGTTAAAAATCATTGCAGAGAAGCTTGACCATGCTAATGATAAAAAGAAGCGGGCAACGCTGTCTTTAAATAATTGGCAAGCAAATTGGCAAAAATCCATTGAAAAGCTCAGTATTTCAATGGATGCGTCTCCTAATGTTGTAAAAGAACTACTCGAGACATTTGAAGCATGTGTTGATCAATATGATGAACTCAAACAGACAGAAAAAGTTATCAATGCTATAAAGGAACGAATTGCAGCATTTGAAATTAGTGTGAAAAGCATCCATCAAACCATTACAACCAATCTAGTGCCATACTCAATGGACCTCGCTGTGATGGAGATGTATGATGCCCTTCAAAAAGCAATACTTGCCAATGAGAAGCAGATCAATTTAAATAATCAAATAGCTCAAGCAAAAGAGAAGATAAAAACAGCAGAGGTGCAACTGTCAGATGCAATGAAAGTTTTAGAACAATTGCTTACACAGGCAGGCTGTGATTCTATCGAAGAATTGGAAAAAATCGAATCCGCTTTTAAACAAAAGTGTGATATCCAAGAAAAAATCCAACAGATTGAAGAACAATTGATTGAGCTTGGAAATGGCCGCATGTTAGAGGAGCTGCTAGAGGAAGCGAACCTTGCCAATAAAGATACATTAGAAATGGAGCTTCAGGAAATTCAACAGCAATTAAAAGAGTTGGATCAAACCCGTTCGGAAATGGAACAAGCCCATGGCGTTGTCAAAAACGAGTATATGGTGAAGATAGAAGGTGCAAATTTTGAGTCGGTAAAGGCTGCAGAGGAAAAACAAAGTAAGTTAGCAGCTATTGCAAATTATACAGAAGAGTACATCACATACAAATTGGCATCTATCCTACTGCAAAAAGGCATCGAATTTTACCGTGAAAGTAATCAAAGTCCTATCTTAAGCCGGGCAAGTGAAATCTTCCAACGCTTAACCTTAGGCTCCTTTGATGGATTAACCGTAGAGTATGACAAAAAGGATCAGCCAGTCATTATGGGAGTTCGCAATCAAAGTGAAAGAGTAGAAGTCTCCGGCATGAGTGATGGCTCAACAGATCAGCTCTATTTAGCTTTACGAATTGCCAGCATAGAAAACTATGTAAGAGAAAATGAACCCATCCCATTTATTGTCGATGACATTCTTGTTCATTTTGATGATGTACGTTCGAAGGAAACATTAAAAATTTTATTAGAACTATCAAACCAAACTCAAATTATCTTCTTTACCCATCATTATCGCATCTTAGAGTTAATGAGGGGAATTAGCACTGAAACAGCTTATCAGTTAACAGAATTAAATACCGTAACTGTATAAAAGGACAGGAAAACTGTCCTTTTTTTGCTGGATAATTTCTAATATAATAAGTTTAATAGTGAAATATAAAGTCATTTTCAGCTATTGCCAATAATCAGAAATAAAATTCAAAAGAAGAAGTATTTACCATATTCAACAAATAACCCGCTAAGAAATACATAAAATATATATAGTGTACTTTCCCATTTAAGATAGTATGTTGAAAAGTTCTAAAGCATATAAGCTAAAAGGTTTATTGGAAAACGGTCTTTTTTAAACATATACAAGCAAACGACCTCATGGGTTGTTGGGTAACCCCTCCATGTAAAGGCATTAAATACCCAAGACGTTAATGTTTAAAGAGTGACCTGTCTTATAAGAAGGGGATAAAAGCCAATGCGTTAAAGTTTAAAGAGTGAATTGTCCTTTAAGAGGGTTATAAAGGCCAATATACTAAGGTTTATCGAGTGAATTGTCTTTTAAGAGGGTTATAAAGGCCAATATGCTAAGGTTTATCGAGTGAGTTGTCCTTTAGTGGGGTTATAAAGGCCAATACGCTAATGTTTATTGAGTGAGTTGTCCTTTAGTGAAGGTATAAAGGCCAATACGCTAATGTTTATTGAGTGAGTTGTCCTTTAGTGAAGGTATAAAGGCCAATACGCTAAAATTTATCGAGTGAGTTGTCCTATAGAAGGCTTATAATGGCCAATGCGTTAAAGTTTAAAGAGTGAATTGTCCTTTAAGAGGGGTATAAAGGCCAATATGCTAATGTTTATTGAGTGAGTTGTCCTTTAGCAGGGGTATAAAGACCAATATATTAATATTTATCGAATGACCAGTCCTTTACAAAAGATACATTGATGTATGTTTCTAAAAATATTCAAATTAGATCTATACCATTAGAGAATATAAGGAATTATAGAATGGACCATTGTAAAAAGGGAAATATGGGAAGAGAGATTTAAGATTTATTTTATATTGGGAGGAACAAAGATGGTAAATAAATATGTGGATGATAGCTTAGCACTTCATACTGATTTATATCAAGTAAACATGGTGGAAACTTATTGGGATGATCAAATTCATAATCGTAAAGCGGTATTTGAACTGTATTTTAGAAAGATTCCATTTGGAAATGGATACGCTATATTTGCAGGTTTGGAAAAAATCATTGAGTACTTGAATGATTTTCATTTTAGTGACAGCGATATTGCTTATTTGCGAGATGAACTTGGGTATCATGAGGACTTCTTAAAATATTTGAAAACATTGAGGTTTGCCGGAACGCTGCGGGCAATGAAAGAAGGAGAGTTAGTATTCGGAAATGAGCCGATTCTACGTGTGGAAGCATCGCTTGCAGAGGCACAATTAATCGAAACGGCACTACTAAATATCGTCAATTATCAAACGCTAATCGCAACAAAAGCCTCCCGGATAAAACAAGTTATCGGCAATGATATGGCTATAGAATTTGGAACGAGAAGAGCACAAGAAATGGACGCAGCAATCTGGGGCGCGAGAGCAGCGTTTATCGCCGGTTTTGAAGCAACGAGCAATGTGAGAGCAGGGAAAATATTTGGAATTCCGGTTTCAGGTACCCATGCCCATGCGATGGTTCAAGCATATAGAGATGAATATACGGCCTTTCATAAATATGCTAAACGTCATAAAGATTGTACGTTTTTAGTGGATACATATGACACATTAAAATCAGGTGTGCCAATAGCCATACAAGTAGCGAAGGAACTTGGAGATAAGATTAACTTTAAAGCGATTCGTCTGGATAGCGGGGATTTGGCCTATTTATCAAAAGAGGCAAGAAGAATGCTGGATGAGGCAGGATTTAAAGATACGAAAATTATTGCATCTAATGATTTAGATGAATACACTATTATGCATCTAAAATCTCAAGGGGCAAAAATTGATGCATGGGGAATCGGTACCAAACTGATTACTGCATATGATCAAGCAGCATTAGGTGCTGTTTATAAATTAGTATCAATTGAAGGGGAAAACGGTGAAATGATAGATACCATTAAAATATCTGGCAACCCCGAAAAAGTAACGACCCCAGGATTGAAGAAAATTTATCGAATTATCAACCGCATCAACCATAAATCAGAAGGCGATTATATTGCAATGGAGGAGGAAAAGCCGGAACTAGAAGAAAGATTAAAAATGTTCCATCCGGTCCATACCTTTATTAGAAAATTTGTTACTAATTTTGAAGCAAAAGAATTGCATCATGATATTTTTGTAAACGGAAAGCTCGTCTATCAAGCTCCAAAATTAAGGGATATCCAACAATTTGTTAAAGATAATTTAGCCATTTTATGGGAGGAATACAAGCGTTCCATGAATCCAGAAGAATATCCAGTAGATTTAAGTCAAAAATGCTGGGACAATAAGATGGAGAATATTGCAAAGGTAAAAGAAAAGGTTGCGAACGGTGTTAAGAAATAAAAGAGCTCATCTAACCTGAAAAAAGGAAGACGAGCAACATTAAAATCACAAGCCCGCTCTGTCTTCCATCTTTTTCTTTTCTTTATTCTTTTGTATGACTTGAAACCATTTATATATTTTGGTGATTTAATACACAAAAAGAAACAACCCATAAATGATGAATAAGTACTTCATAATAGCATGGTGAAAGGTGTCGCGTGGGTCAGATGAAAGAACGCCGCCAATCAAAATCCAGACAGCGAGGAAAATGGCATCTCTTAACGGCTAGTACCGTTTGACTCTCTTTCTATATAAATAAAAATAAGTAGGTATAAAAAGTTAACATTATTGCATAAAAGTTACCGTTCTATCCGAAAATTCTTTTCCTGTAATTTCTCAATGGGGAGACCAAAAAATGATAATGAGAACGAACAATGTATTTGTGACAAAAAAGCAAAAGTAATTAGAAGATTTACATATCCAGAAACGCCCAAAAAAGAGTATTATTTATTTAGGCATTCTTTCTTTTCTACAAATTAAAAGTTTTATGTTACAGTCTCGGAGAGCAAGAAAGTCCGAGTGGAATCAAACCAAGCACCAATAAGAAAATGGATACACCTTTCCCAAATAATCGATATTTACATTCATCCTGCACCTAAAAGGAATAAAAGGGTATAAGCACGATATGAGCTACGATAGCCCACTTTGGCAATTGATTAGTAAACCACAATTTCCCTCTGCTTGCATTCTATTTACAATTTCCTCCTTTTGAACATTTTTTACCAGAAAAGAAGGTAGGTAGCTGTTAAAAGTAAGTTTCTATCTTAAATAGAAAAACCAGACAACATAATTGAATGTTGTCTGGTTGATATGTTTAAATATCAACTAATCGTGCCGCCAACCTCGCGGATATCTTCTTTTTCATTAGCCGCTACCACCGCTGCCACTTCAAGCCCTTTTACGATGGTATCAAGCCCCAAACTTGGCGCATTGTTATCGACGGTTTGCTCAGGAATGAAGGGAATATGGATAAAGCCTCCGCGTATATGAGGAGCGTTTTTTTCCAAGTAGTTCATTAGCCCATAAAATAAATGGTTACAAACAAATGTCCCTGCACTATTAGAGACTGCCGCTGGAATTCCAGCTTCTTTCAAATGATGTACCATACTTTTTACCGGCAATGTAGACCAATAGGCAACAGGACCATCTTCCACAATTGCTTCATCAATAGGTTGATTTTGTTGATTGTCCGGAATGCGGGCATCATCGACGTTAATCGCAACTCTTTCAGGAGTGATTTGTGTACGGCCGCCAGCTTGACCTACACAAATAACAACATCAGGCTGGTGTTTCTCAATAGCTTCCGTGACGACTTTAATCGATGTATGAAAGACGGTGGGTACCTCTTGTGTTACGATTTCCACATCATCAAATTTTTTGCCTTCTAATTTCTTCACTGCTTCCAAAGCTGGATTGACTATATCTTTTCCAAATGGATCGAAACCGGTAATGAGAACTTTTTTTGCCATTTGAACATTCCTCCTATTTTATTAGAAAATACATAAGAATAATATTGAAAGCTAACACAAATAATGCAGTAGGAACTTGGACGCGAATAACATGATTTTTATCCTTTAAGTCCAGTAGTGCTGCAGGCACGATATTGAAATTCGCTGCCATTGGGGTCATTAATGTCCCGCAATAGCCGGCAAACATAGAAATCGCTGCAATTTGATTTGGATTGGCACCAAATTGTTTAATTAATAGCGGAATCGCAATGCCGGCAGCCATCACAGGAAACGCGGCAAATGCATTCCCCATAATCATGGTGAAAATCGCCATCCCCAGGCAGAATACAACAACTACCCAGAATAAGGAGGTTTCAGGAATTACTTTCGCCACTACGTCTGAAACAACCTTACCAACCCCTGCAGATGTAAAAATAGTACCTAAAGTTGCTAATAATTGCGGGAGTACGACAGCCCAGCCAATAGCTTCTAATAATCTTCTAGACTCTTTAACTGCTGTTTTAGGAGTGCTTTTGGTTAATCCCATTGCTGTGATAATGGCAATAATACAAGCAATTCCTAATGCTACCAACGTTGGGTTGGCAGGGTCTAATAATTGCAAAGAACCTAATTTTACATTCACCAAAAGTTTTGAACCAACTACTGTTAATATCGGAATTAATAATGCAGGTATAAATAATAAATTTCCAAGGCGTTTACGACGTTCTTCACGGTGTTCAGCAGATGCCTCCCCATATTGACCTTTCTTTAGACCTCCTAAACCAACGATTAATACCATGATAATAACCATTATACCGATGTAAAAAGGCGGTATGACTTTCCCTAATAATAAAGTAAGAGAATATAAGAAATAGAATAGTCCTGATAAAAGTCTGCGTGGATTTGCTTTATCTAAGAAGGTATAGATAGAACAGCATAATCCGATTATTCCCATAATTATATAAACGAGTTCAACAGAAAAAATCATTTGCTCACATCCTTTTTGCTGAATGATGGATCGTTCTTCGCACGCTTGCCTAATTTACGATCTAGCTTTTTATCAAATAAGTAAAGTCTGATGGAATGGACAATGAATACGAAGATAGCAGTTGGTATTCCCCATAATGCCATCGAAATTGGATCGGCATCAATTCCATTTTGATCAAAAAATCCTTTCATAAGTAGAATGGCACCGACTGCTACGAATATATCCTCACCAAAAAAGAGTCCAATATTATCGGCTGCCGCCGCGTGTGCACGAATTTCCTCTTTTTCTTCTTCCGGAACTTCCCCGTATTTTGTTTCTGCAGCCCCTTCAGCCATAGGAGCAATAAGTGGGCGAACGGTTTGAGGGTGGCCTCCAATACTATTCAAGCCAAGGGCAGCGCCAATTTCTCGAATCAATAAATAGATGGTAAGTATGCGGCCAGCTGTTGCTGCTTTAATTTTCGAAACAAGATGACCTGCTTGATTTTGCAATCCGCTTCTTTCTAATAGTCCGATAACTGGAAGTGTAACAATTAAAATAGACATATAACGATTGGTAGTAAATGCTTCCCCAAATTGAGTGATTATCTCCTTTAAAGGCATTCCAGCAATTAAGCCAGTTGCCAAACCCGCGACAGTAACGACGACAAGTGAATTAAGTCTAAGGGCAAACCCAATAATGATTAACGCAACTCCTATTAAAACCATATGAAACCTTCTTTCTTGTGATTTATTAGAAAATACTATATTAAAATATTATTTAGATAATAGTAGAATTTTATCATATTAAAAATAATCTGAAAAGCTTTTTATAAGATGTTTCATTATCATCGTCATAAGGAAATGGGACCTTATGCCTTTAAGAGATAGGATTAATGTTGCTTTTAAAGGTAATAGATAAATTAAATTGTTAAAATCTTTTAAATAAAATATAATAGTATAATAATCTATTAATTTAGGTACATTATATAAAATCGTGAGTCAGGAGGGAGAGGCGATGAAATACAGCTTGCATCCGTTGGGGGAAATGGCAGTGATGATTGAACTTGGGAATGAATTGAATCTCGAAATACAACAAAAAGTTCTAGCTATTTCTTCCTATTTAGAAGATAATCCTCTTGAATGGATGGTTGAATATATCCCTGCGTTTTCTACTGTGACTATTTTCTATAATCCTATGATAATAATCAATCATTTAAATATAGATACACCCATACAATATGTATGTCAGCAATTGCACCAAATTTTATCCCACATAACTATAAACCAACATACGGAACCGCGAGTAGTCGAAATACCAGTATGCTATGGAGAAGAATTCGGTCCTGATTTAGAAACGGTTGCCAGTATGAATGGATTAACAACGGAGGACGTGATTAGTATCCATTCCTCGGCTGAATACACCGTCTACATGATTGGGTTTGCACCTGGATTTCCTTATCTTGGAGGCATGTCTGAGAAAATTGCCGCACCTAGATTACCATCTCCGCGTTTGAAGATTCCGGAAAGAACGGTTGGAATTGCGGGCAAACAAACAGGAGTATATCCGATTGCAACGCCTGGAGGGTGGCAACTAATTGGCAGGACTCCTATCAAGCTCTTCCGTCCGAATGACAAGGTACCAAGCTTGTTAAATGCAGGAGACAAAGTCCGATTTAAACCTATTAGCTATGAAGAATACGTGGAATGGGAGGGCAAAGAAGGATGATTACGATTAAAAAGCCTGGACTCCTCACAAGTATTCAAGATTTGGGACGTTATGGATATCAGAAATACGGGATTATTGTCAGTGGTGCAATGGATTCGTTTTCCCATCGGATTGCAAATTTATTGGTTGGGAATGAGGAGAATGCACCTACACTAGAAATCACTCTTCTTGGTCCTGTTCTGGAATTTCATGAGGATACATTAATATCCCTTTGTGGAGGGGATCTTACTCCCTTAATAAATGGAAAACCTATATCTATGTGGAGAACCATTTATGTGAAAAAAGGCAGTGAACTTCGATTTGGCAAGCCAAAGGAAGGCTGTCGCGTTTATCTTGCAGTTGCGGGTGGATTTTCTGTACCTACCGTCATGGGTAGTAAATCAACATATATTAGTGCAGGAATTGGCGGCTTTAAAGGACGAGCTTTAGTGGCGGGAGATCAAGTATCCGTTTGCAATCAAAGTCTGCTTTCTTCTAAAATTATGCTACAAATGAAAAAACAAGCGGAAGATGAATCATTCGCAGAAATGGAATGGTCGGTAGCATCGAACTTTATTCCAATGTTTAAGAAAGAGCAAACTATTCGAGTGATGCGCGGACGGCAATTTTCATTATTTACCTATAAAAGTCAAAAGGATATCTTTTCAAAGACATTTGAAGTAACGACTCATTCTGATCGGATGGGTTATCGTTTAAAAGGAGAAACATTATCATTAGAACATCCTACAGAAATGTTATCCGAAGCTGTCAGTTTTGGGACGATCCAAGTCCCGTCCGATGGAAATCCTATTATCTTACTCGCAGACCGTCAAACAACTGGGGGCTACCCAAAAATAGGACAAGTTGCCGCTGTCGATTTATCATTATTAGCACAAGCAAAACCTGGGGACATGATCCGCTTTTCAGAAATTACGGATGAAGAGGCCCAGCTTTTACTTATCCATAGAGAAAGAAAACTGCAAGAGCTTAAAAAAGGTATATTACTAAAACTTGTTCGGGAGGAATGAAAATGCATAAGGTTGACTTAAATTGTGATATGGGAGAAAGCTTTGGTGCCTATAAGCTTGGACGAGACGAAGAAATTCTAGATTATGTTACGTCTGCAAATATTGCTTGTGGATTCCATGCAGGGGATCCTGCGACAATTCGAAAGACAGTGCAAATGGCAATGGAAAAAAACGTCGGCATTGGTGTTCATCCTGGGTTACAGGACTTGGTGGGGTTTGGAAGAAGAAATATGCAAATTTCACCACAGGAGTCATATGATCTTGTAGTGTATCAGATTGGTGCTATCTACGCCTTCGCTAAATCGGAAGGCGGAAAAATCCAACATGTCAAACCGCACGGTGCTCTCTATAATATGGCTGCAAAAAGTCCTTCTTTATCGGAAGCTATTGCTGAAGCTGTATACAAAGTCGATCCAGAATTGATTTTATTTGGTCTAGCAGGAGGAGAACTAGTCAAAGCAGGACAAAAAATTGGTCTGCACACCGCAAATGAGGTTTTTGCCGACCGCACCTATCAACAAGATGGTTCGTTAACTCCCAGAACACAACCACATGCATTAATCACCAATAAAGAAACATCTATCCAGCAAGTAATTCGAATGGTAAAAGAAGGAAAGGTAGAATCCCTCCAAGGTATCGATGTTCCAATCCAAGCAGACACCATCTGCATCCATGGCGACGGCGAAAATGCACTCGAATTTGCCAAATACATCACAACCAGCCTAAAACAAGCCGGAATTCAAATAACAAAAATAAATGAAATGTTGAAATAAAAGATCTCACTGGGATGAGGGCACAAGTGCCTCATCCCATTTTTTTTCATTAGTTTTGAGGTGAAAAGGAAAATACAATTCAGATAGTTTGAAAGAGCATGCTCGGACATGGGTGGACAGTAGGAACTTGTCTTTTAAAAAGGGTTTAAAGGACAAGAGGGAGGTAAAAGGGTAGGCAATTGTCTTTTAGAAGAGTTTTAAAGGACAAGAGGGAGGTAAAAGGGTAGGCAATTGTCTTTTAGAAGAGTTTTAAAGGACAAGAGGGAGCAAAAAGAGAAGGTACTTGTCTTTTAGAAAGGGTTTAAAGGACAAGAGGGAGTAAAAGGTGAAGGTGTTTGTCTTTTAGAAAGGTTTTAAAGGACAAGAGAGAGCAAAAAGTGAAGGCAATTGTCCTTTAGAAGGATTCTAAAGGACAAGATGGAGCCAAAAGGGTAGGCAATTGTCTTTTAGAAGAGTTTTAAAGGACAAGAGGGTGCAAAAAGAGAAGGTGATTGTCCTTTAGAAGGGGTTTAAAGGACAAGAGGGAGCAAAAAGTGAAGGCAATTGTCCTTTAGAAGGGTTCTAAAGGACAAAAGGGAGCAAAAAGTATAGGAGATTGTCTTTTAAAAAGGTTTTAAAGGACAAGAGAAGGTAGGCTACCATTAGAAAGCTTCTAATGGACAAAAGAGAAGAAGAAATGGGAGGAACATGCCTTTTGGTGGGAAAAGGGGTCTGACCCCGCGACCCCTCAACCCCACGATTCAGCAACCCACGCTTTTTCCCCCACGCCCCTCCCATGAAAATGGTCAAGCCCCTATACGTTCAATATCCTAAGCCGTGACCTATATTGTATAAAATACTGCCATCTTGGTTGTAGATGGTTACTGGGAGTTTGCCAGTTGGCTTATTTTGACCGAAGATAGTATTGACTGATGCTTCAAAGCTTGCCTTGTTATAGGAATACTGGACTAAGTAGGCTCCGACATTTGGATAGGACATGATGTCATAAGGGTTTCTGATTCCAACTGCCACTACCGGTTTGCCTGTGGCAATCAGTTGCTTTGTCATCAACATTTGGCTAGCATTCGGTGCTCTTCCTGCTACAGAAGATGTATAGGTGCCAACAATAATATATTTTGCATCTTTGATTTGATTTAACTGATTTGCTGTTAGCTCTGTGGAAGTATTGATATAAATCACATTATCATGATGTTTCTTTACTTCATTGAATAGTGAATCTACGTAGTAATTGGAAGAACCAACAACAGCTATTTTATCCTCTTTTGCCACTTGTAAAGGCAGTAGTTGATCATTTTTTACAAGGGTTATAGATTTCGCTGCAACTTCTTTTTCGATTTGTTTATGTTCTGGTGATCCAACCACTTTTAAAGCGTTGGCAACCTGATCCTCGATATTTGGTTCCACCTCAGACTTAACAATGCTTCTATTTAATTTTAAGGTAAGGATGCGTTTAACGGATTGCTCGATTCTGCTCTCTGGAATGGCCCCCGAGCTTACCGCGTCATATAAACCATTTGCAACTTGTTCAACCCCAACTGGCATTAATAAAATATCAGCGCCAGCGTTCACAGCACGAATGGCGGCGTCAACTGGTCCGAAGTTCTCCACGATAGCTCCCATGTTCATTGCATCTGTAACAATCACACCCTTGAAACCCATTTGTTCGCGCATAAGTCCTGTCAACACTTTATAAGAAAGAGTTGCAGGGAGGGAAATTTCTGTTCCGTCCTTTTTTGAAATTACTTTTGTATCATCAATTTTAGGGAAAGTTACATGTGCTGTCATAATGGCATCGATTCCCGCGTTCATTGCCTGTTGAAATGGATAAAGCTCTACTTTCTGTAAACGATCCATATCATAAGGTACTTCCGGCAAGCCGATGTGGGAATCAACTGCTGTATCTCCGTGACCAGGAAAATGTTTGGCAGTGGAGGTTGTATTCGTTTGATGTAATCCATTGATATAAGCCTTTCCCAAATCCGTTACTAATTGCGGATCTGCACCAAAGGAACGAACGCCAATCACGGGATTATCTGGATTCACGTTTACATCCATCACAGGTCCAAAGTCCATGTTAATTCCATCTGCTTGCAATTCTTCGCCAATGACTTTTCCAACTTTCCCTGCGAGCTCTTCGGAACGAGTTGCACCAAGTGCCATATTACCAGGAAAATCGGTGCCTGTTTGCAATCTGGTTACAATTCCGCCTTCCTGATCTACGGAAACAAGCATTCCATATTTTTCTGCTGCATCTTGATAAGCCCTTGTAAGTCTAATGGTTTGGTCCGCAGAAACAGTATTTTCTCGGAATAAAATCACTCCGCCAATATGATAATCCTTAATAAGTTGAGCAATTTCTGGCTGCATTTGGGTTACATTTTTTCCCTTCCACGTGCGAAAATCAGGCATCAGCATCTGTCCAACTTTTTCTTCTAAGGTCATATGATTGATCGCTTTATTAATCAAGTCATAACGAGAGCCATGCTGTTTTTCTACAACAATCTTATCTTGATTGCCTTTATATTGAATGGAAATTCGATCTTGCCTATATCCATCACTTGCATAAATAAACGTTTTTCCATTATGTCCTTTTAGCGTTACTTTACCGTTTTGGTCAACAGAAGCTACATTTTTATTGGAAGATCTCCACTTTATGTTTTTGGATGCCAGGAGAAAATGAACATCACTATACACATGGAGGGCATTTAACTTCAATGTATCATTTGCTACATCTCGGCTAACCTCCGGGACATTTAAATCAATGACTAAATCATTTGCTTTTGGAGAAGCACCTCCATCTGCTTTTGCTTTATTGGCACCCCGCTCTGATATACCCGTGAAAATGAAAGTACAAATAATGATTGAAAGGCTAAAAATCTTGAGCAGCTTTTTCATCTTTTCCCCTCCGATTTTGTGGAAAATAGGCCATACAGTATTACTTTGGATTCAGATTATAGTTCCCTCCTTAATCATTATTCAAAAGCTTGCTTACCCAATTACTACAACTGTATGCATAGGTAAAAAAGTTATGTAGGATGAAAGAAAATAAGGAAGAAAGTAGGATGGTTTTTCCATCTATAATCAAGGAATGAAGGTGGGTATCACTGGAGGATGCAATGATGAAGAAAAGCTCTGTAAAAATGTAGACAAAAATGATAGTATTATCACTCACTATTTCCGTTACAATCAATATAGATGCTATTTTTCAACTATATCGGAAGAAGGAAAGATAAATGGATTGGAAGCCGGATAGAAACATGAAGAAACCAATATACAAGCAAATTGCTGAGTATATTGAAAATGGTATAACAGATGGTACGTTTCCAGTGGACAAGCCGCTGCCTTCTGAAAGAAACTTAGCTAAAAGGTATGGTGTAAATCGCAGTACTATTGTTTCAGCTTATGCAGAACTAGAAGCGAATGGACTAGTCGAGCGTAAGAAGGGCAGTGGAACCATCATTAGCAGGGATATTTGGGGGGCTAACGAAAAAGCGGATTCCAAGCTGGAATCGATACATTGAGGCTGGGACGTTCTTGCCGAATATTCCTGTCATGCAAAGGATTAGAAAAGAAACGGAGGAAAGTCATCTTATTAATCTCGCGAGCGGGGAGTTATCTGCCGATCTATTTCCTAATGACTTCATAAAGAAGACGTTATCCAATGTGGAGTTTACAGGGAACTTAGGATATGACCATCCCCAAGGAAGTATGGAATTGCGACAGACCATAGCCAATCATGTACGGGAGTATCGAACTATCCAAACGAAGCCTGAATCAATTCTCATCACGTTAGGTGCACAACAGGCGATTCATCTTATTATACAGTGTTTATTAAAACCCGGAGATGCTGTTGTAATTGAAAATCCCTCCTATAGTTTTAGTCTACCTATCTTTAAAACAGCGGGCCTAAAAGTTTTTTATCTGTCTGTTGGGAAAAATGGAATCGATCCGTCAGAACTTATAGATCTTCATAAAAAACATCGAATCAAAATGATATTTACTAATCCTATTTATCAAAATCCTACTGGGACTTTGTTGCCTTATCATAAAAGAAAAGAACTACTGGATATCTCATCTGAATTTGGAATTCCAATCATAGAAGATGATCCATACAGCTTGATTTCCTTTACAGAGGAAAAACCATCCACTTTGAAATCAATGGATACGAATGGCAGTGTTTTATATATTAGTTCGTTATCGAAAATTGCTGCACCGGGTTTAAGAATCGGTTGGATTATCGGACCTAATCCCGTAATAGAACGACTAGCAGACGCGAAGCAGCAATTTGATTTTGGGCATTCTTCTATTTCACAATGGATTGGAAATCAATTCTTAAGTTCCACATTCTTAGACGAACAACTTTTACTAGTACGAAGCTATTTAAAACGAAGAAGGGATGTCATTGCCAAGGAACTAACTCATTATTTCCATGATCAGGTAGAATTTCATCTTCCAATGGGCGGCATTCATTTGTGGTGTCAGTTTAAAGAAGATATAAATGAGAATCGTCTGCTGGAAAACTCGATAAAAGAAGGAGTAATTTTTGCACCGGGCAGTACTCTCGGTACAAAAAAAGGTTGTATCCGTCTTACTTATTCAAAAAGGGATGAAGCCATGATACAACAAGGAATTCAACGTTTATATCGTGCTTTCGAACATGCAAAATAGAAAAAGTGGATGGTTAGATTCCTTATGAATTGGATGGTTTCAATGATTAATTACAACCTTATGATTATATTAAAAGAATTTCAAGATGAAATTTCGGCCTGGTCATATTGGGTGGAGGTGTTTCTAAATGATGATGGTTGCCTATATTTTAGTGGCTTTCGTAGGGATTGCAGCATTAGTAGGAACGTTAATGGTTGCAGGAAAAGCAGATGCAAACTATAGTACTGCCACAAAAGGGAACTTAACGCGCATTCTTTTCATGTATATTATTCTTGGTATTATTGTGATAATAGGCGCAATAGTAGTCGGAATTTATTTAATCTAAAAAATCGAACTAGGTTAGGGTGGGAAAGCTTTGCAAGTATGAAAGATATTTGCAAAGCTTTTGCAGTCCTAAATAGCAAAATGTTGTATGCTTATTTTAAATTATTTGATAACTATTGTACATTTGGTTAAAAAAGAGTTGAGGTTAGAGAAGCGTGGGCAGGTGAAGAGAATGTTGTATAACAAACAAGAAAAAACGATAGAAACGGATCGATTACTTCTACGTCTGTTCCATGAATCAGATGCAAAAAATGTCGCAAGAATGTGCAATAAATTATAATATCTATAAAAGCACATTGAATTTGCCATATCCCTACACGTTAGATTGTGCCCTGTCATGGATTTTGCCCATCATGAGCAAAACTTTGAATTAGACAAAATGTATGAATTTGCTATAACGGACAAGCATACGGGACAATTATTTGGTGCTATAGCTATATCCAATCATCCTTCCTTTCGAAATGGCGAAATGGCTTACTGGATTGGGGAAGAATATTGGGGAAATGGTTATGGGACAGAAGCAGCCAAGACAGTGATTGATTTCGTTTTTCAAGAGAAGAATTATCATCGTGTCTATGCACGCCATTTTAAATCAAATCCCGCATCTGGAAAGATAATGAAAAAGTGTGGAATGAAATACGAAGGAACGCTAAAAGACCATGTTTGTAAAAACGGTGCTTTTGAAGATATTGTATATTACGGAATTATAAATCCCATGAATTAATTATAAATATGTTTAAGAACGGACAGAGAAAGGCTAATGCAAAAATGGAGTAGCCTTTCTCTATTTTTACGGTGGTCTTTTTAAACTCATGAAATCAATGCCCGAATTGGGACAGGGAAGAGCAATATAAAAATACTACTTAGCTTATTTTTGTATTTACTGAATATACTTCTAAACCATTATCCAAACGAATAGAACGAGTAGAAGAATTCGTTTCATTGGATTTAAAAATGAAACTGGTTGATTACGTTCGAGAGAAATATTTAAGTGTTACAGACTATATGTATGTCAGAAAAATATTTTTTAAGATGGTCAATCATATGAGATATCATGGGTGGAAAATCATCATTCAAGTATTAATGGGAACAAAATAAAGGGCAAGGGTACTTATGATTTATAAGAGGAAGTATATATTCATATTTATTGGTTTTATTATTGTCATAATTACTCTTTTAGCAAAAGAAATGGGGCATAAACAAAATTAGGAAATCATTGCATTACGAAAGGAGATAAAAGATAAATGAGCTTTGTTAAATATCATTACCTAGTACATTTATCCTGAGGTATTCTTCGGTTATTTATTTGTATTCTATGTGAAATGAAGGTCCAGCTAGTTATAACGATCGAGAATTTATGTTATATTCTAATAGAAATGCGTTGTTGAGAGCTATTGATTAATCTCTAAGTTTATAAAATAGATAGAAAGTCATGGGGTAAATTAATAGTAATGAGGGGACCGACATGAATAGATTTAATAATGATATCTTGGAATCTTTTTCAGAAGTGAACAAAGCAATTTATAAGCTTGAAAAACTAGAAGCAGATAAACATGGCATCACCGTTGTCCAATTAAAAACGATTTTTCATCTTCATCTTCATCCTAATATTAGTTTAAGTGAATTGGCAGAAAAATTAAGGCTTACGAATAGTACTGTAAGCGGTGTAGTGGAACGATTGGTTCAACATAATTTTGTTGAAAGAGTGGTTCCGCCGTCAGATAGAAGATCCATTTCCCTTCTTCTCTCCAAAAAAGGGGAAGAGTTGTTAGAAACGATTTTTTCATCTGATAATACGACTATGACTAGGCTTAATGGGTTATTAGAAATACCGGAAGAAGATATTCAGCATTTATTTAGATTGCATAAACTAGTATTATCCAAACTGCAATGTCCAGAAGAATAACTCAAATCTAACAGGGGAGATTTCATAGAGAATTAATAAGGAAGCGCTTCAACGCATGGGGAAATTACTTGTAATCTATTAATGGTTTTATGTATTGCATGAGGGGATTGTTCTATTTAAGTTTGAATCTATACGGCGAGTGGTATATAGTTACCAGTCGCCTTTTTCTTTGCAAAGCATTTTATGTAAAAAATTTTAAAACGGGAGGAAAGTATAACTTTTACCAAGAATATATAAATATTAGGTCAGGTTATCATTTGAAAGGAGGATTTTTTCGATGACAAAAAAGGTATTGCTATTAGCTGGAGATGCGGTAGAGGCATTAGAAATCTATTATCCTTATTTTCGCTGTTTGGAAGAAGGGTATGATGTTCAAATTGCAGCTCCATCGAAAAAGCAACTTCAAACCGTTATTCATGATTTTATTGGCTGGGATACTTATACAGAGAGCAAAGGGTATTTAATTGAGTCTACGATTGCTTTTGAAGATGTAAATCCGGAAGAATATGACGGACTAATTATTCCAGGGGGAAGGGCACCAGAGTATATTCGTTTAAATGAGAATGTTCCTAGAATTGTCGCACATTTTTTTGAGGCGAATAAACCGGTTGGGGCCATTTGCCACGCAAGTCTCATCTTAACAACGGTTAAGCAATATATGGAAGGCCGAGAATTAACCGCTTATATCGCTTGCAAGCCTGATGTTGAAGCAGTTGGGGCTACTTACATTGAAAATCATCTTCATGTGGAAGGAAATCTTGTCTCCGGTCATGCATGGCCAGATTTACCAGGTTTCATGAGAGAGTTTATTAAACAAGTAAATCAGTGAGTAAACTTAAAAAAATCCCCTAGGAATACATCAATTCTTAGGGGACCTTGTTTACTTGGCTGGAAGATTGTTGATATATTCTTGAAAGTCTGCAATACTTGGGTTTGCTATATAATGGCCGCCTTCGACTTGACTGGTTTGACCAGTGATAAATTTTGATTCATCAGAAGCAAGGAATACCACGGTATAACCAATATCATCTGCTTCACCGTGGTAAGGAAGGGCATAATATTTTTCAAAAATATTTAAGACAGCAGGCGGCAGATTATTTTTCGCAGCTGGTGTTAAAATCAGTCCCGGTGCGACACCATTACAGCGGATATTGTCCTTTCCATATTGTGCAGCAATATAACGCGTAAGATTTACAACAGCGGCCTTGGAAGCTCCATAAGCAAATCTTGTTGCATCACCTGCAAAAGCAGCCATTGATGCAGTATTGATGATAGATCCTTCTCCAGCTTTTATCATGTGTGGAATAGCATAGCGGCTTCCAAGAAGTACGCTTTTTAAATTCACATTCATGAGGCGATCCCACTCATCTAAATCCATATGTACAACATCTATATCTTTTTGAAGATTAGTTAATCCCACATTATTGTAAAGTACATTTAGTGCACCATATGTTTTAACAGTGAATTCTATTGCTTCTTGGATAGATTTCCCTTTGTAAGCAAGCGTCTAGGAAAATACCGACTGCTTCTCCGCCTTGTCTCTTAATTGCTGCGGCAGCCTCTTTAGCACCGACTACATTAAAGTCGCCAATAACTACTTTTGCCATTATGGTTGCTGCAGACAAGCCGATTCCAGATGCTCCACCAGTAATTAATGCAACCTTTCCTTGAACACGTCCCATTTTTATTTCTCCTTTATTATTAAAATATGATTCTATCGAATATTTTAACGTGATTATTTAGATGTCAAATAGTTTAATCATAAACTATTTTATCATTTAAAAATCTATTATTACGTTTTAATGGAAAAGAGGTGTTGTTGACGGCTGTGGTACAAAGGAGGAAGACAGAGGTTTCTAATGATGTTGATTTTGGAAAAAGTGACTGAAAAAATCATGATTAGCTGGTCAGCATGTAGAAAAAAGTATAAAACGGTGGGAGCTGGTTCCGTTAAATCGCTATGTTGTCATTTTGGGGTGTTGGGTTTTTTATGGAAATAACAAACCGTGCGTCCGCGAAAAGCGTAAGTGAATATTTAATTTACAATAAAATTATTATGTAAACTTCTTAAACGACTAAAAAAATAGTGGAAAATAGCTTTCCACTAATTCTACTATCGCTTTGAATGCCGATATCCTGCAGCCTGAGCTTGGGATTCCGTACAGAACCAGACGATATTGTCTTTTGTCCGGTCATAATAGGCATCACCAGGCATGTGATAAATTTTGCTATTGGCGTTTCCTTTAATTTTTCCTTTACAGCTAAGGTTGCTTTCTTTGTCGTCTGCTGGATTATTTACAAAAGCGTTTGCATTGCCGCCAGAACTTGTTGGATGTTTCGAAGATGCTGAGCGATGAGATGGAGCAGATTGGCGGGTTGTGCTGCTTGTTTGCTTGGAAGCACATCCATTGAACCCTTTATCGGTTACAAAACCGTTTAGAGACCAAATATTAAGATGTTTATTTTCTGCCATTTTTTCATCGCTTTGATATTTGGACAAATATTTGTATGGCGGATTGTAAATATATGCTACTCGCGCATACCCATCTTTTATTAATTCCTCTTGCACTGATTTTCCATCTACAAAAACGTATGCAAGGAGGCGGCCATACTTATCTCGTTTATCCCCATTTGTCTCAAATTCCAGACTAAGCTTTCCGCTGTTGACAAGCTGTTTGTTTTTATTATAGGCACTTACTGCATAATTTTGAACACAAGTACCAGGCTTCTTTTCCTCTGGAGTATCTACCAGCAAGTAACGGACGGTTTCTTCCTTTCCGTTATACATTACTTTAATAGTATCTCCATCTACCGTTCTAGTCAGTGTCACAGGAACCGTATTTGCAGTTGAAACGGTTTTTTGAGATTTTGCCGCCTCCGTCTGCTTTTTGGTACCATTCACATTAGATTTCGGTGCTTCTGTTTTTTTATTGTTCTCTTCTTTGTCAACAACAGTAGTTTGCTTTTCGGGATTTTTTACTGTGTGAGTGTCGGATGAGGCAACTTTCGTGTTTGCTGTCTCGCTGTTTGGATTACTATGATATACGAAAAAGATCAACACAATCACGGCAATAATCCCAAAACATCCTAATTTTCCTTTTTTCATACCTATTTCCCCTCTACCAATATGAAACATTTTACTTTTATCCCAATCATTTATTTTAGAGGATAAAAATTACTATTTCAATAGATTTCGGTATTTACTAATAATTAGATAAAATTACATTTTTGGTTTGCTATTAACAGTATGGCTGGAATTGATGAATATTTTTTGATTTGGTTCTATTTATATGCAACCCAACGTAAAAATGGGTACAAAAGACCATAAGGCAGTAGTTCATACTTCATCTATCATGTATAGAAAAAAAGGGGGAACGACTATTGGGGTTAAAAGTTGGGATTATTGGCTGCGGCTCGATTGCTAGATTTCGCCATGGGCCGGAATATAAAGCAAATCCACATGTCGAAGAAATTGTATTTTATGACCGTCATCTAGAAAGAGCGAAAACATTAGCTAGTTTATTTGGCGGTCGTGCAGTAGAAACAGTGGAAGAACTGTACCATGATCCAAAAATTATAGCAATAAGTGATTGTTCCTCCAATGATGCCCATCATATCTATTCCACTAATGCCTTGTTGAATGGTAAGCATGTCCTTTGTGAAAAACCGCTTGCCATAAATGTAGAGTGTGCAGAAAAAATCCTAGCAGCACAAAAAAGGTCAGGTAAGAAATTAATGGTAGACCATAATCAACGATTGACTAAGGTGCACCAAAAAGCTAAACAAATCATTGAGAAGAAAGAACTAGGGGACGTATTAACTTTTACCACAACGTTTGGCCATAAAGGACCGGAAAGCTGGGGAGTGGAAAAGTCGAACGCTACCTGGTTTTTTAAAAAAGAACGTTCTTCCTTAGGAGTTGCAGGAGATTTAGGTATCCATAAAATCGACCTTATTCACTACTTACTAGACGATGTGATCGAAGAAGTGAAAGCGTTTCACGCTACCTTGGATAAAACCGATGAAAACGGAAAGCGAATAGAAGTATGTGATAACGTCGTTTGTGCTTTAAAAACGAGAAAAGGACGAATCGGAAATGCTTCCTTCTCATGGACTTATTACGGTTTCGAAGATAATTCCACCATTATCTACTGTCAAAACGGGATTATGAAAATGTATGATCATCCTCACTTTCCGCTTTTGATTGAAACAAAGGATGGAGAAGTAATTAAATACGAATTGGAATCCATTCAAACAAATGAGAACCAAACGAGCACTGGTGTAATCGAGGCTTTTATAGATTCTATTATGAATGATAAAGAACCTCCTATTACAGGCGAACAAGCTTTAACCACGTTAAAAGTGGTGGAATCGATACTGGACGGAAAACATGTCTAGATGTTTCGGTATAAGAAATAAAGCTACTTCATAAAATGAAGTAATCTTTTTAGTATATATAATAGAATAATGCTGTTTGGGAGTAAATTATGGAGGGGGAATGGGGAGTGAAGAAGACTTTATGGATGCTTGTTGCAGTCGTACTAATAATGGTGCCGCTTCTCACTGCATGTGGCGGTGAAAAGTCATCCGGAAACAATGGTAATGGCGGAAGTTCAGGTGGCAAAAAGCACAAAATCGGAATACTGGCACCGGCAGTTACACATGGCTGGGTCGCTGCGGTTGCGTACAATGCAGAGCTCCGGGCAAAAGAGCTAGGAGATAAGATTGAGTACAAAATACAGACGAGTAACAATGCGGAAGAAATGACTTCCCAACTAGATGACTTAAAAACATGGGGAGCCGAAGCCATTGTGGCATTTCCACAGTGGGAAGGCATGGAGGTGCCGATTAAGCAAGCATTGGATGCCGGAATAAAGATTGTCAACTTTGACATCAAAATCGATGTAGATGGTGTCTACCGGGTAGCGGGAGATAATAAAGATATGGGGATTCAAGGAGCTAAGTATGTGGTAGACAAGATCGGGAAAACAGGAACGGTAGTCATGCTGGAAGTTCCTTCTTCAGGATCCGTTTCAGAACTAAGAAAACAGGGATTTGTTGATACAATGAAGGAGATCGCACCAGATATGAAAATCCTCACCTATGCAACAAAGTTTACTCGTGAAGATGGGCTAAAGGACTTCTCAGATATCTTGACTAAAAATAAAAAGATTGATGCTGTTTATTCTATGGATGATGAAACGTCTATTGGTGTTTTGCAGGCAATCAAGGAAGCTGGCAGGACTGATATTAAAGTGGTCACTGGCGGTGGCGGCATGCAGGAATACTTTAAAATGATGCCGGAAAACAATGACATCTGGATTGAATCCGCACTATATAGCCCAGCAATGGTCAAAGACGCAGTAGATATTGCGTTAAAGCTTTTAAATGGAGAAGATGTCCCAAAAGAGACGATTATTCCTACTACTATTGTAGATAAATCCAATTACCAAAAATATTTAGATGATCAATCACCATATTAATCTATGTTTCTATCGAACGAAAACACATGAGGGGTTATGGCATTGCTATAGCCTCTTTTTATAAAGGTTGGTTGCGAAATGATAATCGAGATGAAAAATATTAGGAAGTCATTTGGAAGTAACGAGGTCTTGAAAAATGTATCGATTACCTTAAAGGGGGGAGAAATATGTGCTCTGCTTGGTGAAAATGGAGCGGGAAAATCGACCTTGATGAATATACTTGGCGGCGTCCATCAAACGGACTCAGGCACGATAAGCATTGATGGCAATTCAGTAAAGTTCGCTAATCCTGCACAATCTCAAGAGGCAGGTATTGCCTTTATTCACCAGGAACTAAATCTCATTAATGATTTGCCGATTTTTGAAAATATGTTTCTTGGAAGAGAAGTAAGAACGAAAAGAGGAAGACTGGACTTAGAAAGAATGTTGCACGAAACGAAGGAAGTTTTTAAAAAAATGAACGTTCTTCTAGATCCGAAAACGTATGTATCTGATTTGGATGCTTCCTATAAACAAATAGTAGAAATCTGCAGGGCAATGATGATGAATGCTTCCTACATCATTATGGATGAACCTACCACCTCCTTAACCAATCATGAAATAAATAGAGTTTTTTCCATGATGAGAGCTTTAAAAAGTAAAGGGGTAGGGATTATCTTTATTTCTCATAAACTACATGAGGTGATGACCGTCTGTGATAGATTCACAGTATTGCGGGATGGAAATCTTGTTGCGGAAGGAAACATCCGCGAAGTGACTACCAATGATTTGGCAAGATATATGGTGGGATATGAGGTAAGAACAGGGTCCCTGTTAAAAGAGAAAAAGCTTGGGACAGAAGTTTTGCGAGTAGAGGGACTTTCGAATTATAAAGACTACCGAGATATTAACTTTTCTGTTAGAGCCGGTGAAGTTCTAGGGGTGACTGGGCTTTTGGGGGATGGTCGAAGTGAACTATTTCAAGCCATTTTTGGAGTAGACAAACCTGCATCCGGAAAAATGTACTTAAATGGCAAGGAAATAACCATAAAAAGTACCACTCATGCAATCAAGGAAGGCATTGCATATGTACCGCGCAACAGGAAAGAGAATGGGATTATCAAGGATATGGATATATTAGAAAACGCATCCATCGTGACGTGGCCGACCTATTCCAAGCATGGAATTCTTCGCATTCAAAAACATAGGGAAGAATTTGCTCAGCAACGAAAAGCATTACGAATCAAGATGGGACAAGAAACAGACAGCATTCATAGTCTTTCAGGCGGGAATCAGCAAAAGGTTATTTTATCCAAGTGGTTAATGGCAAAACCGAAACTGCTAATCTTAGACAACCCTACACAAGGTGTGGATGTTGGGGCAAAAGAAGACATCTACAATATTATCCTGCAACTTGCCGAGGAAAACATTGCCATCATTGTGCTCTCGAGTGAAGGACAGGAAATAACCCGCGTATGTGACCGGGCGCTTGTCATGTACCATGGAGCTATTCAAGGGGAAGTAACGGGTGAAACGATGACAGAGCACGATATTATGCGTCTCGCAACAGGCGGTTCATTAGCCCAATAAGGGAGGGGAAGGGAAACGATGAATAATTGGAAAAGCTTCTTACAGTGGTTCCGTCATAAATGGAAGGAGGCTCCGCTATTTAGTACGGCCATTGCGCTCATCATAATGGTGATTCTGCAGACATTGGTATTAGGATTTAATTATGATTCCTTCGGCAGCTGGTTCCAGTCATGGCTCAACAACTGGATTAATATTCTAAGAAACAACGCCGGAATTGGAATTATTGCATTAGGAATGACATTTGTCATTATGACGGCGGGGATTGATCTATCCGTAGGCTCTACTTTAGTTGCAACCGGTGCTTTTGCGATGATTCTATTGGATACAGGCTCTAAAGGAATATTGGCGCAAATAGGGATAACAGGAATCCCTGCCTTTATTATCGCAGTCGTTATCGTAATAGGTTTTGGCTATTTATTAGGGGCACTAATTGGTATTACGATCACAAAAGGAAAGACTCCACCATTTATTATTACATTAGGCGCAATGATGATCTTCCGAAGTGTAACTCAACAGTTCATGCAAGGGTATAATCCTACTCTACCAATGGATTTCTTGCAAATTTCCAATTTCAGCATTGGGGGATATTTGCTTATGCCGATTCTCTATTGGGCAGTCATAGCGTATATCCTCCATTATGTATCCAAGCGCACCGTCTTCGGCAGACAAGTTATAGCGGTTGGTTCCAATGAAAAATCCGCAAAGCTATCAGGTGTCAATGTGGATAAAATTAAGGTAAGAGTATATGCTCTTATGGGAATTCTTGTTGCCATCGCAGCGATTCTTCAAGTAACGCGCATAGGTTCTATGGACTTTGCAAATGCCGGAAGAGGGGCTGAAATGGACGCTATCGCTGCAGCTGTAGTGGGGGGAACAAGTTTGATGGGCGGAAGAGGATTTATCATTGGAACGATTTATGGGATGTTGATTATTGCAGTAATGAATAATTTATTGAACTTATTTGGAGTTCCTCCATTTCTAAGAGAGGCGTTTAAAGGGCTCATTGTGATTGGGGCAGTGCTTTTACAGCGAAAAGAGAGGACAGCTTAGTAGATTAGAAGGCCATCACGAGAGGTCTTTTATGAAAAATGATAAGAATGTATTTGCAGCTCATTCACCGTCTTTTTTCTTGGAAAAGTCAACATCAGGTGAAAATGGAAGAGCTATTTCCCTTTATAAAATTTTCCTTCCATTTTCACTCATCCGTACTCTGATGCACAAGATTTACGGTTTTTTTATAAAAACCCCTGTATATGCATATGATATTTTAATAAAAGAAAGGCACTCTACCTCTTAATAATCGTAAACTGTTCAAACCATATGCAGCACCGACCAACCCGGCAACTGCACCTAATCCCCCGAAAGCTAAGCCTAATCCGCCGCCGACTCCGCCAAAACTACCAGGACCAAAATATCCACCTGGTCCCATACGAGCACCATAACCATCCTTTCTTTTTCCTATCTCAAAACCTTGATATGGGTAAGCACCGAATGGCATTCTTTTTCCTCCTCTTATACAACTGTCTATCACTTCATTTATAGCTTATGAAAAATAGACCAGTTCTGAGTTTGTCCTTATGAAGGGTGAAATAAAAGGGTGGAATATTGGAGTGAATTATAAGTAATGGGGGAATATGACGTAAATCACGTTTTTAAAAGCAGCAAGCACTGTTTTTCGAAAAATGTCCTTGGAGATTGTATGTTGGTGCCAGCCTTAGAAGGTGAATTTGCTATATTTTTATCGATGAACAGCGTTTAAGAGATTAGCAATTTACAGGAAAAGGCTTGCGTTATATTCCCGAGCGCAGCGGCAACACTCTTTTTGCAAGAACTGCTGGCAGCTCTGAATCGTAATAATATAGATACGCAAATACTTACCATCGTGGCAGCCATGACAGGCAAGCAGGAGCATATTTTATCAAGCTGCATTGCTGGATCTTTATACAGATGCTGAATTATCCATGGATGTAAGTGTATCCAATAAGAGGACTGAATAGAAGCACATGGGGAGCGGCAACCGAAATTTTATAGCTCACCAGTATTAGCTTAAAACTTTTCCAGAATGCAGAAATGGAAAAAAATATCTATATTGGACTTTTATAGTATAATAGATGAATCAGTGGAAGACTAGGAGGAATAAAAGTTGAAAGTATTTAGTAAATATTTCATGCTTGTCATTGCGGTGTTTATGTTAGCGGCGTGTTCAACGTCAAAACAAAATGTTGCTGTAAAAACAACAGATTTGACCATTGAACCATTAAAATTATCGAGTAAAGAGAAAACACTAATCAGTAAAACCGGATTACAATTTATTCAATACTATAAGTTAAATGGTCGCTTGCAAAAGAATGAAGATTTAAAATTGGAACTCGTAAAATATGAAAATGGTAAAAATACAGGTGAACTAATGAGTACTTCTGATGAACCGAAAAATACTTTTCACAACGAAATTTTATCATTCGGAACTCAGTTGTTACAGGAAGAAAAAGAATTGAATGTATTAATGGGAATACCGAGTGGAATATCCAGTACGACACAGCCTGTAAAAAATATTTCCGTGAGTTCGTATGGAAGTGTATTAAATAAAAAAATCAAATTAATCAAGGGTAAGCCCGTTTATTTAGCCGCTTGGATGGGAACGTCGAAAAACGCAATAAGCGGCAATTTGGAGTATGCAGAGGGGAAATTTCCGAATGTAATGAAGCAATCTGAATTAGCAGTTGTGTATAAAATCACACTCGTTGATCGGAAAAAGTAATACGTGGTGCTCTCCAGAAGGCGGACACAGGTTCCGTGAAAATACAGGGGATTTTGCCTTTAGCGTACACACAAGTTATTTTTGTGTGTTTTTTGCTGAATCGCGGAACTTCTGTAGACTAAATTGCCCGTTTCTTTAGTGGCTGCTTTTTGTATACATAGCAATTTTTCCTCCTGCATATGTTTCCAAAAAAGGAGGAGAAATTAGATGAGTAAAGGACATATGAATTCGATTTGTGATCAATTTGCGCACATCTTAAGTGGAAAAAGTACATTAGAACATGGGGGTTGCTCTGTTCGTTTTAAACGACCATTTGAAATAACTATTCAGGGGAAGAAAAGCACGGCTGTTCTTGGAGTCGATGCGACCTTCGAATCGCTGGATCCATATGGTAATGCACTAAACATTGCTGAGATTGCAATTTTGGAGGAGGAAATCCCAGCATTTACTCAGGCGGCAGCTCAACAGGGACTGATTATCAGTGCCCTTCATAATCACTGGCTTTTTACCCATCCAGTTATCATGTATATCCATCTGCAATCTGTGGAATCTCCAATTCAGTTTGCTCATAAATTAGCTTTTTGCTTCTCTATGCTAAAGCAATATCCAGTTTCTAGTTAGTATAAATGATTTACAGCTGCTATATTCTTTGTTGGTATATCTTATATTTATAGTCAAATGAAAAACCACGCCTTAAAGAGTGGTTCCATTTCAAAATAAGAAGCTTTTTTTAGAATGATATCTTACCATTTTGCATTGATAATAAAAGTAAGAAACGATAACATGTCAACTTTGTCTATTTAGGTAAAGGGGGTCGTCAATAAAAGTAGCGTTTGTGTATTCAACCTAGTACAAGATGATCAACATGAAATTTTCCCATCATGGTGTTTTTATGTTTTGATTTGAAGAAGGTAACATGCTCCATCATCTTCAAAATATAGATATTTTCCATGATGCACGTTAAAAGATACATTTTCTTTGTCATATACTAGCTGTTGTAGTTTATCAAAGGATTCCATGAATGGGTCAGGTGGATTTATAATGATATTTTCACCTCTATCCGTTACAACAAATCCTTTAGGATTGGATTTCCTTTCAGGCTTCAATTCAACATACCATTTTCCATTTAGGAACATTGTGTATGCAGTAATAGACCGCTTTCTGCTTTGTACTCTCCACATGTTACGGCAATTACAGCGGTGAATCTTACTTTTCATAGCCTAACCTTCTTTCAATCGTTGATCCTTTATAGGCGAACGTTAAATAGTTATAACTTCAGTTTATCTTTGCTCTAACGAGGAAAGACTCGTTCCCTATGCCTATAATATTTCTGTTATTAAAACGTTTCTTAATGTAAGACCAACTTAAATAATAAGTGACTTCAAGCTTGGTAATATAAATACGTTCAATTATTGGAAATTATATCTGAACCCTAACTGTAAGGAGTACAATATTTTATTTTGGAGGAAAATGACATGTTGTGCTTATCCTAGATAAAAAGGTAAAGGCATGAACAAAAAAATCTGACAGTATAATTAGCGGTGTGGTTGAAAAAGCTAATGTAAAAAGGAAGTACCTTTTCGATGATTGGATTTATTGCTGCGATTATTCTATTTAACTTGTTAGCTTTTACAACCAATAAACGACTAAACAAAAATCAATTGCTGCATATATCGATGTTTACAATCGCTTTCCAGGCAGTTACTGAAACCTTTATAGACTTTAAATACCACGGTTATTGGTACTTTACAAAAGAAATAAATTGGTGGGTGCTTCCTGCTTTCACTGTATTAATTCCTCCTGTTAATATCCTATTTTTAAATTGGTATCCCTTTAAGAGGCTGGGACATAACTAGCTTCAAATAG
>NZ_PIQO01000018.1 GCF_002844575.1 Heyndrickxia camelliae | reverse complement strand
TTTTGTTCTGTTTAGTTTTCAAAGATCAATCATCTTAACGACTTTAATAGTTTATCATGGATAAGCTACTTTGTCAAATGATTTTAGTATATTATTTTTTATTCATTTTGTTGTTCTTTAAGACCAACGAATATTATTCTAACAACTTTTATATCAAATTGCAATACTTTATTAAAATAAATAAAGGAGATTATTATACAATCTCCTCAATACTAATATTCCTGACTTTCTCTAAGTCTATTATTTGGTCCCTGTTTAGTAATTTTATTAATGGTCTAGTAAGTGCGGATCGCTTTGTAAAAATAATCTCCCCTACTTCATTATTTGATAATTTCACCTTTGTACCAATCATTAATTGAGTAGAAATGATATTTAATAGAACATTTATAACAGATATATCAAATTGACCAAAGCAATCAGAATTTAATATTTCTATCGCCTTAAATACTGATACTTTTTCATGATATAATCGGTCACTAATAAGGGCATGGAAAACATCGGCAACCGCAATAATTCTCGATAGGGGATAAATTTTATCTCCTTTCAACTTCATTGGGTATCCAGATCCATCTAGCCGCTCATGATGCTGAAAAATCGCTAGCTTTGTTTCAGGTTTCAATAATGGATTGTTTTGAACCATTTTAAGACTTTGAACAACATGCTCTTTTACCTCGTTCATTTCAGCGCTTATAAGATTAGTCTCTTTCCTTATGATATTGGGAGATACTTTTGCCATACCTGAGTTGGCCAAGCAACCAGCTAATGCTGCCTGTAAATACTCTCCTTGTGAATAATTCATTTTTTTTGCTATTATCCCACTAAGAACACCTACAGCTATAGAATGGTGATAAATATAATCTTCTTTATTCGAAAAATGATGAAGTGATAAAAGGTGCCTGTCCCCATCATCCTCGACTTTTAATAGTACTGGATACAAATACTCCTTCACTTTTGCAACATTAATTGCTGCTCCTGATTCCCAATTTTTAAAATCTAATTTATATTTTTGAACTGCAGCATTATATTGTTCTTGAAAGAAAGTTTGAGGATTTCCTTCAGATTTCACTTCTAATGGTAATTTCTTCTCGCTACTTTCGATCTTTAAAATGGTGCCGTCCGCCATTTTATTTTCAATATTTACCTCATTTACTTTAAATGCTAATAAAATATTAATATAATTTTTATCCATTATTGTTTTTTTAGGAATAATAGGTGAGTTTGTCATTCCCATTACATCTTCTTCGAGAATGTATCCTTCTCTTAAATTTTCTACCCTTATTTTCATACCCTTCACCCCAATAGAATTGTCAGAACCTTCCCTCTTATATTAGTTTACCAAAAAAAGAGGCATCAAAACGATGCCTCTTAAAAATTATTCTTCGTTCGTATCTTCTTGTTTTTCCTCCAGTGAGTCTAATTCTTCTTCCTCTTCTGTTTCTTTCTCTACTTTGGCAACTGTTGCAACATACTCATCTTCACCAAGTTTTATTAGCTTGACACCTTGTGTATTTCTGCCAAGTGTAGAAATATCACTAACGGCCATTCTAATTAGTACTCCGCCTGCTGTAATAATCATTAAGTCTTCTTCCCCAGTAACGGTCTTAACAGCAATAAGAGCCCCGTTTTTCTCGGTGATATTACATGTCTTAATACCTTTTCCCCCACGGCTTTGGATACGGTATTCAGATGCAGGCGTACGTTTTCCATATCCGTTATAGGTTACTATAAGAACCTCATTGTTTTCATCTAATATTTCCATGCCAACTACATCATCATCACTGGATAAGGTAATACCCTTTACCCCTGTAGCAGTTCTTCCCATAGAACGTACATCCGTCTCTGGGAAACGGATAAGCATCCCCTGTTTAGTACCGATAATAATGTCTTTATTTCCATCTGTTAGTTTAACCGAAATCAATTCATCCTCTTCTCGTAAATGGATTGCAATTAAGCCATTTGTTCGGATATTGGCAAACTCAGATAATGGTGTACGTTTTGAGATTCCTTTTTTCGTGGTAAAAAATAGATATGAATCATCTAAATATTCTTCCACTCGAATAATGGTATTAATCCACTCATCCTTTTCAATTCCCAATAGGTTGATGATTGGAAGACCCTTCGCAGTACGGCTATATTCAGGAATTTCATAGCCTTTAGCCTTGTAGGCCTTACCTTTATTGGTGAAGAATAGAATCGTATCATGCGTGGATGTAGTTAGAAGATGTTCAACAAAGTCATCCTCATTTGTTCCCATCCCTTGCACACCTCTACCGCCCCGTTTTTGGCTGCGATATGTTGAAATTGGCAATCGTTTAATATATCCGTTATGAGTTAATGTCACCACAATATTTTCTTGAGGGATTAAATCCTCGTCCTCTATTTGCTCAATACCGCCAGAGACAATTTCTGTTCTTCTATTATCATTAAATCGCTCTTTAATTTCTAGCAACTCTTCACGGATAATATGCAGAACCTTTTCTTCATCTGCTAGGATTGCTTTCAACTCGGCAATTAGTTTCACTAACTCTTGATACTCTTCCTCAATTTTCTCCCGTTCTAAACCGGTTAATCGTTGAAGCCGCATATCAAGAATGGCTTGGGCTTGCTTTTCAGATAATGAAAATTGTTCCATTAAACCATTTCTAGCTATTTCTGTTGTTTGGGAAGAGCGAATTAAGCTAATAATTTCATCAATATGATCTAATGCAATTCGTAATCCCTCTAAAATATGGGCACGTGCTTCCGCTTTTTTTAATTCAAATTCCGTTCTGCGGCGAATAATAACCTTTTGATGCTCCAAATAATGATATAAACATTCTTTTAGATTCAATACTTTCGGCTGGCCATGTACCAGTGCTAATAGGTTAATGCCAAAAGTTGTTTGCAGAGCTGTGTGTTTATATAAATTATTTAGAAGTACATTTGCATTGGCATCTTTACGAACTTCAATAACAACACGCATCCCATTGCGGTCAGATTCATCCCGTAAATCTGTAATTCCATCAATTTTCTTATCTCTTACTAATTCAGCAATTCTTTCTACTAGTTTTGCCTTATTTACTTGATAAGGAATTTCCTTAACGATGATTACTTCTTTTCCGCTAGGCTTTTGCTCAATTTCTACACGTGCTCTTAATGTAATTGATCCTTTGCCTGTTTCATATGCCCTGCGGATCCCGCTTCTCCCTACAATTAATCCTGCAGTAGGAAAATCTGGTCCTGGTATATACTCCATCAATTCTTGGATTGTAATATCCGGCTCATTGCTTAATGCCAACACTCCATCAATTACTTCACCTAATTGATGTGGAGGGATATTGGTTGCCATCCCTACAGCGATACCAGATGTTCCATTCACTAGTAAGTTTGGAAATCTTGATGGCAATACAACCGGTTCCTTTTCAGAACCATCGTAGTTATCTTGATAATCAATCGTGTCTTTATTAATATCACGCAGTAGTTCAGATGCTATTTTAGACATACGCGCTTCCGTGTAACGCATCGCCGCTGCGGAATCTCCATCAATAGAACCGAAGTTACCATGTCCATCTACAAGCATGTAACGATAGCTGAAATCTTGCGCCATCCGAACCATTGTTTCGTAAACAGCAGAATCACCATGTGGGTGATACTTACCAATTACTTCACCAACGATACGGGCTGACTTTTTATAAGCTTTATCTGATGTCATCCCTAAATCATTCATTGCATAAAGTATTCTTCGGTGTACAGGCTTTAACCCGTCACGTACATCTGGAAGTGCACGGGCGACGATAACACTCATCGCATAATCTAGGAAGGAAGTGCGCATTTCTTTACTTATATTAACTTCTTTTATATTTGCATTCGGTGTTTCAGCCAAGCTAGAGAACCTCCTTTAAGAGAATCAAGCAACCAGCATGAACTGATTGCTTTTTATATAACCATTAAAACCCCAATTAAATGTCGAGATTTTTAACATATAAGGCGTTTTCTTCAATAAAATTACGACGTGGCTCTACCTTATCACCCATAAGCATTTCAAATGTCTCGTCCGCATCAATTGCATCTTCCAAATTTACTTGCAATAAGGTTCGATTGGAAGGGTCCATTGTCGTTTCCCAAAGCTGTTCCGGGTTCATTTCTCCAAGACCTTTGTATCTTTGTATTCCTGGTTTTGGCTGTTGCGGCATTTTACTTAAAGCTTCCTCAAGCTCACGATCGCTGTATACATATTCGACCTTTTTACCTTGACTAATTTTATATAAAGGTGGCTGAGCGATATAAACATATCCCGCTTCGATTATCTGTCTCATATAACGATAGAAAAAGGTTAGTAGTAATGTCCGAATATGTGCACCGTCCACATCGGCATCGGTCATGATAACCACTTTATGATAACGAGCTTTGGAAATTTCAAAGTCTTCACTAATACCTGTACCAAGAGCTGTAATAATGGTACGGATTTCGTTATTAGATAAAATTTTATCTAAACGAGCTTTCTCAACGTTTAAAATTTTCCCTCTTAACGGCAGAATTGCCTGGAAATGTCTATCTCTACCTTGTTTTGCAGATCCACCTGCAGAGTCACCCTCCACTATAAATATTTCACTTATTTTAGGATCCCGAGAGGAACAATCTGCAAGTTTACCTGGTAAGCTTGATACTTCAAGCGCACTTTTACGTCGAGTTAATTCGCGTGCCTTTTTTGCAGCCAATCGTGCACGTGCTGCCATTAACCCTTTTTCAACAATTTTCTTTGCAACTGTAGGGTTTTCCAGCATGAATTTCTCAAAGTGCTCGGAGAATACAGCATCTGTAATAGTTCTTGCTTCTGAATTGCCCAACTTTGTCTTTGTTTGACCCTCAAACTGCGGGTCAGGATGCTTAATCGAAACGATTGCAGTTAATCCTTCACGAACATCTTCTCCTGATAGATTAGAGTCATTTTCCTTTATCATGCCATTTTTTCGAGCATAGTCATTTATGACCCTTGTTAGAGCAGTTTTAAAACCAAATTCATGTGTACCGCCTTCATAAGTATGAATATTATTGGTAAAAGAGTATATATTACCAGTAAATCCATCGTTATACTGTAAGGAAACCTCTACAACGATTCCATCCTTTTCCCCTTCAACATAAATTGGTTCTTCATGAAGAACTTCTTTCGATCTATTTAAATGTTCAACATAAGATCTGATACCACCCTCATAATGGTATTCTTGTTTCTTAGGCGGGTCTACTCGTTGATCTTCAATAGTAATTTTGATTCCTCTATTTAAAAAGGCAAGTTCACGTATACGTGTTGCCAAAATATCATAATCATACTCGGTTGTTTCTGTAAAAATTTCCGAATCAGGTTTGAAACGAGTTGTTGTACCGGTATGATCCGTTTCACCTACCACTTTCAAATCAAAGCAAGGTACCCCACGTTCATATTTCTGGTAATGGATTTTTCCATCACGATGAACATAGACTTCCATTTCACTTGATAGGGCGTTAACTACAGATGCACCAACCCCATGTAAACCTCCAGAGACCTTATATCCGCCGCCGCCAAATTTACCGCCCGCATGAAGAACAGTATGGATTACTTCAACGGCTGGACGCCCCATTTTTTCTTGAATCCCGACAGGAATACCACGTCCATTATCCACCACTTTGATACTATTATCTTTTTCGATAATGACATCAATTTGATCGCAGAAGCCGGCTAATGCCTCATCAATACTATTATCAACAATTTCCCATACGAGATGATGAAGCCCTTTTGAACTCGTTGACCCAATATACATTCCAGGACGCTTTCTAACGGCTTCTAATCCCTCAAGAACCTGTATCTGATTCTCATCATATGATTGACTTTGCAATTGTTCTTGTTCCATTGGCAATGAAATTCACCTACACTTCCTAAATAAATAAACGCTGAAAGGAATAATAAATCTATTTATGAATCCGAATTAAAATCATATAAAATATAAAACAATTGTGTAAACATGCACTATTTATTTTATTAAGAGATCTGTTGATTCTCGTATTTTGTTCGTTTATTAAGGGTACTTGAGGCGAGTGGTGAAAGATAAACATGATGACTGGTAATAATAATGGATTTGAATTCACCCTTTGATAAATTGATGACTTCCTTGGTCCTTGTTTGTATAAATTCTTGCGTAATAGAAGAATCTTGTACCGATTCTTTATCCAAAATAGCAATTATTTCATTGCTCCCGACCAACACATCCTCACCTACATGAATATACACATTTTCACCTCATTTTTCGCGGGTAATACAACCCTCTTTAACAAAAAAGGTTGATGCTTCCTTTAACGTTTGATGATCAATTCCTTCTATGCTAGTTGTTGTAACAAATGTTTGGACCTTTCCTTGAATGGTGTTTAACAAATGTGATTGCCGATAATCATCTAATTCAGAAAGCACATCGTCTAAAAGAAGGATAGGATACTCACCAATTTCAGCGTGAATAAGTTCTATTTCTGCCAGCTTTAAAGATAAGGCTGTTGTACGCTGTTGACCTTGGGAGCCAAATGTCTGTACATCGCGGTCATTTACATAAAAAGTCATGTCATCTCTGTGAGGACCTACTAATGTCACACCACGTTCAATCTCTCTATTTCGAATGGAGGAAAATTTTTCCTCATATATCTTTAACATGGTTGACGAATCCAACTCTTCTGATACATCTATCGAAGGCTTATAATTAATTTTCAGCGATTCTAAACCTCTTGAGATACCAGTATGAATAGGACTTGCCCATTCCTGAAGCATTTTAATAAAGTCAAACCTCTTTATAATAATCTTCACAGCACTTTGAATAAATTGTTCTGTTAAAACATCCAACATTGTTTCATCGGTTTGCTTTTTTATTTGAAGTTGCTTTAAATAATGGTTTCGTTGCTGCAGTATTTTTTGATATTGGCCTATATCATGCAAATACACAGGTGAAACCTGCCCGATCTCCATATCAATAAAACGCCGTCTTACTTGCGGACTTCCTTTTACAAGATTTAAATCCTCAGGAGCAAACATGACGACATTCATATTTCCAATATATTGACTTAGCTTCCGTTGCTCAATATGGTTAAATTTAGCCTTTTTTCCCTTTTTGGAGATGATTAGCTCTAATGGAAAAGAACCGCTCGCTTTTTTTATCCTCCCATTTATTTTAGCATATTCTTCGTCCCAGCGTATTAAATCTTTATCATTTGTTGTACGGTGAGATTTTGCCATTGCTAAAACATACAGAGATTCCATTACATTTGTTTTTCCTTGTGCATTTTCTCCGAGAATAACATTTACTTTGTCTTCAAAGGTAATAGAAAGCTTTTCATAATTTCGATAATTACGTAATTCCAGTTCCTCTATATACATTTTGTAACATCCTTTATTCCATATACGGATCATAATAGAGACGAATCAGGACTTGACCATTTTATCTAGTAATAACGAACTGGCCAATCCCCGGTATTTCTACTTTATCACCTTCATGCAGCTTTCTCCCTCTTCTTTGGTCCTGAATGCCATTTATATATACCTCATGTTCACTTAAAAACCACTTGGCCATTCCACCACTTTGGATCACATCAGATAATTTAAGAAATTGCCCTAACGTAATATACTCGGTTTCGATTTTTACATTTTTATCCAAATTTATATACCATCCTCATTTTAGTATCTAATTTATAATTTTACTAAATATTTTTAACGAATACAAAGCCATCTTTATACATACAAATTTTAATGTGCTTTTATAAAACTTTATCCACATGTTAATAACTTTTTTGAATAAGATAAGTGGGAATAACCTTAGATGGTACAGAAACTGTATCGAAAGAGGGACAATGTTATTGGTTGTCTAAACAAGAAAATCGGTGATCTAAATGTCACCGATTCACCCTTTAATTTAATACGTTCTTACAGGAAGGATAAGTTGAATAATAGATTCGTCATTCATCGGATGAATGATAAATGGACGCATGGCACCCGTAAAGTTAATTTTAATTTCTAGTCCTTCTAATGCTTTGAGTGCATCCATCATATATTTAGCACTAAAGGAAATTTTCAAATCTTCTCCTTCTATGGAATGACTTTGAACTTGTTCCTCAACTTTACCTACTTCAGGTGTATTGGATGAAATTTCAATAACTCCTGAGGAAAGTGTCGACAGCTTAACTACATTTGGATTTCGGCCTTCCCTAGCTAGTAAAGAGGCACGGTCAATTGCCTGTAAAAATTCTTTGGTGTTAATAATTAATTCTGTCTTACTTTCAGATGGAATTAATCGGGATGTATCTGGATAATTCCCTTCTAATAGCCGAGAAAAGAATAACAGATGCTTTGCTTTAAATAAAATTTGATTTTGTGTGATTACAATTTCAACTGGTTCATTATTGTCATCTAAAATCTTACTTAATTCATTTAAACTTTTCCCAGGTATAACAATATTGTATTGTAATTCACCTGTCGTTTCTACTTCAGCAGTTCGTTTTGCTAACCGATGGCTGTCTGTTGCAATACAGGAAAGTTTATTATTTTCCAGCTGCCAGTTTACACCTGTCAAGATTGGACGTGTTTCGGAAGCAGATACTGCAAAAACCGTTTGACGGATAACATTTTTTAATATATCAGTTGGGATTCTAATAATATTTTCTTCAGAAATCTGCGGCAAGTGAGGATATTCCTCTGGATCCAAACCATTTAGATTAAATTCAGCTTTACCTGATCGAATAACTGTTTGAAACTGATTGACTACCTCCATCTCAACAGTATCCATTGGTAGTTTTTTTACAATTTCTCCAAAAAACTTAGCTTGCAGAACAATTCCACCTGTGGAATGGATCTCTACTAATTCAGCTCCATCTTCTTCTGTAGGAATAAAAGATTCAATTGATACATCTGAATCACTACCTGTTAAAGTTACACCGTCATTAGATGCAACAATTTTTATTCCTGTCAGAATAGGAATGGTAGTTCTAGTACTAATTGCCTTCATAACGTCTTGTACACTTTGGATCAGACGATCACGTTGAATTGAAAATTTCATGACTTGAGCCCCCGCTTATATTAATAATATTCTTTTTTAAAATCGTAGTAATAGTAATAGGGGATGTGGATTTGTGGATAACTCGAAAAGTGCAAAGGAAATACAGTCTATCCACATGTGGATAGACTGTGTATATAGTAGGTAATGTTATTCACAATATCCCCTAAAAAAGTAAATCAGCTTTTTAAGATATTACATATTTCATCAATTTTCTTTTGCAGTTGTCCATCAGTTTGAATCATCTTTGCAATTTTTTCGTGAGCATGGATTACAGTTGTATGATCTCGGCCACCAAATTCTTCTCCAATTTTAGGTAGAGAAAAATCTGTCAGTTCTCTAGCTAAATACATAGCAATTTGCCTCGGAAATGCCACAGATTGTGTTCGTTTTTTCGCTTTGAAATCTTCCAGCTTAACATTATACTCTTCCCCAACTTTTTTCTGGATATCAAGTATAGTTATTACCTTAGGTTTAGAGCTAGGAATGATATCTTTTAATGCTTCAGCAGCTAAATCTGCGTTGATATCTTTATTTATTAAGGAGGAATATGCGACAACGCGAATTAAAGCACCCTCAAGCTCCCTAATATTAGAATCAATTTGATTAGCAATATATAGCATTACTTCATTTGGTATATCAAGTCCATCCGCTTTAGCCTTTTTTCGAAGGATGGCAATCCTTGTTTCTAAGTCAGGCGGTGTAATATCTGTAATTAGTCCCCATTCAAATCGTGACCTTAAGCGATCTTCGAGCGTCGGTATTTCTTTAGGCGGTCTATCACTCGATATGACAATTTGCTTGCTTTCTTCATGTAAGGCATTAAAGGTATGGAAAAATTCTTCTTGAGTTGATTCTTTTCCAGCTAAAAATTGAATATCATCTATTAATAGGATATCGACGTTTCGATATTTATTGCGGAAATACTCCGCTTTATTATCGCGAATAGAATTAATAAATTCATTTGTAAATTTTTCAGAGGAAAGATAAACAACTTTTGCTGTCGGATTATGTTCAATCACATAATGCCCGATAGCATGCATTAAATGGGTTTTGCCTAATCCTACACCACCATAAATAAAAAATGGATTGTATGCTTTAGCCGGAGCCTCTGCCACAGCCAAAGAGGCAGCATGAGCAAAACGGTTCCCGGATCCTATAACAAAGGTGTCAAAAGTATACTTTGGATTCAGCATATTTTGGTTTGATTCGACCGGTTCTTCGCTTATTAATTTCTTTTGCTTAGAAACGGGAATCTGAAAATCTTGATCCTCTTGGTTTTGAGGAATAATAAATTTCACAAAAAGCTCTTCACCAGTAATATCGTAAAGAACTCCTGAAATTAACGGTACATATCTACCTTCAAGCCAATCCCTAGCAAAATCATTTGGTACGGAGACAATAAAAGTATCACCCTTTAATGAATGGGCCTTCGTTGATTTTAACCAGGTTTCAAAACTGGGCTTACTGATCTTTTTTTCAATAATCGATAATGCTTTATTCCAAAGATCAGTTATATTTTCCAACACCATACCCTCCCTTAGCCTTTATTTTTGTTATTACAATGCTTGTATTGCTTGTCTGTATGAAAATCTACTTTTCTTCTATTCTATTGTGTAACATTGTTTCGTTCGAAAATAATAGATTAATAATTATTCAACTATATTCATTGTGGAAAAACATATAATAAGGAAAGAAAAACAGATTTCGACATTATTCACTGTTTGTGGACAAGTTTATTCAAGCGTTGTATATAAACTATCCACAAGTTATTCACATCTGTGGATAAATGTATTTTAGAAAAAGATGTATTCAGAGTGAAAACACATTTATCATATCAAATAATCATTGACGGTGCAATGATATTTATAAATTATCCACAACACCCAGTCTATGTGGAAAAAAATTATTAACAGGAAAATAATTTGTTCAAAACATGTCAATAAATGTTGTGGATAAGAAAATTTGTCGAAAATTTTATCCACAATACGTATTCGCATGGAAAAGGAACGATAAAATTTGGTAATGGAATCACCAGTTGACAATTACTGTACATCATCTTTATAATTGAAAGGACTGTCTTTTACTGAAATAATTGTTATCCTCGAAGGAGGTGTCATAGAATGAAAAGAACTTATCAACCAAATGCACGTAAAAGAAGCAAAGTTCACGGATTCCGTGCACGAATGAGCTCAAAAAATGGACGTAAAGTCTTAGCTAGCCGTCGTCGTAAAGGAAGAAAAGTATTATCAGCTTAAGACCACTGAAACGTCTCAGTGGTTTTTTTTTAAATAAAAATGAAAAGTGGAAGTGCCTTGCTCATCGACATACAAACTGTAGGCCTTTGACTGAGATTTAGGAAACACAGTGTGTAGTTCACGATCTGTAGAAAATTGAACTACCTTTTTCTCTGGGTATAATTAGGCGTAATTTGCCTGATGGTGCCTTATCTTAGGGAGGATACTGTAGTTTGCTAGTCGATAGGTACTGAAGCTAGACAAAATAGAAAAGCCGGAAGTGGAATTTGCTTGAAGAGCAGGTGATAAAGATGAACAAAGCGCATCGTATTAAGAAAAACATAGAATTTCAATATGTGTTTAAAAATGGAAAGTCATTTGCAAATAGGCAATTTGTTATTTACATATTAAAGAAGGAAAATCAAAAAAACTTCCGAATAGGTTTATCTGTAAGCAAAAAAATAGGCAAGGCAGTAAAACGAGTTGAAATAAAGAGATATATTCGCCAAGCATTCCACGAGATGTACCCCTACATAGAGAGCGAATATGATTATGTGATCATCGCTAGGAAACCAGCGGCCGAAATGAATTTTCATGAAGTAAAAAAAAGCTTAGAACATGTACTAAAAATAGCAAAGGCAATTAAAGGAGATTATTTTAAGAAAAAGTAGGGGGGAACTATAGGATTGAAGAAGAAAATATTCCTAGCAGCTTTATTAATAGCGTTGATTACGGTTTTATCAGGATGTACAGAATTTAACAAGGATATTACTCCAGAGAGTAAGGGAGTCTGGAATGAGTATATTGTATATCCATTATCACTATTAATTATTAAAGTAGCTCATTTATTTGGCAATAGTTTTGGGTTATCTATTATTGTTGTCACTATACTGATTCGTTTGGTTATTTTACCTTTAATGATTAAGCAAACGAAAAGCTCTAAGGCAATGCAGGTTCTTCAACCAGAATTACAGGAATTACGAAAAAAATATAGTTCAAAGGATGCCAAAACACAACAACAGCTACAGCAAGAAACAATGCAGCTTTTTCAAAAATACCAGGTTAACCCATTAGCTGGATGTCTTCCTTTGGTAATCCAAATGCCTATTTTATACGGATTCTATCATGCTATTAATCGTACTCCTGACATCAGAGACTCGTCTTTCCTTTGGTTTGATTTAGGGGCTAATGATTATATTTTAGCTATTGTAGCAGGTGTTACTACGTTTATTCAGCAAAAAGTCATGATGGCCGGACCGCAAAATCAAAATCCTCAAATGGCAGTAATGCTATGGGTAATGCCTATCATGATTATTGTAATAGCTTGGAATCTTCCTTCGGCATTACCGTTATATTGGATTGTCGGGAATATTTTCATGATCATCCAAACCTATTTTATTAAAGGTCCTGAGATGAAAAAGGAAGTAGCTACAATTGCGAAATCGGGGGGAGCTAAAAGGTGAAAGAAGTTACTGCTACAGGACAAAGTGTCGAGGAAGCAGTCGAGTCAGCTCTTAGGGAATTAAACACAACAAAAGATCGCATTCATGTCCGTGTCATTGATGAAGGAAAAAAGGGATTGTTTGGATTATTTGGTGCAAAGCCGGCTACTGTTCATGTTCAATTAAAGCCGGATCCTATTGAAGAGGCAAAAAATTATTTACTTAATATTACAAAGGAATTGGGCATTTATCCTAAAATCGATGTCGTACAAAATGGTCGATTAGTGGAAATTAAATTATCGGGAGAAAAAATGGGATTGCTTATTGGAAAAAGAGGGCAAACATTGAATTCTCTACAGTATTTAACTCAGCTTGTTTCCAATCGACATACTAATCAACATTTTACGATTACATTGAATGTGGAAGATTACCGTGAAAGGCGTGAACAGGCACTTCAACAGTTAGCGCAAAAGCTAACACATAAAGTGCTGCGCACAAAAAGCCCAATAAAATTAGAACCAATGCCATCTTTTGAAAGGAAAATTATCCATAGCTATTTAGCAAACAATGATCAAATTGAAACCTATTCAGAAGGTGTTGAGCCAAATCGATATTTGGTAATATCTCCAAAATAATAAGCTCTGTGCTGCTAGACCAGCATGGAGTTTTTTTTTGCGCAGAAAAAGCGAAGTTCCATAATCTTGTACTTGTTCCCATAAGAAGTGGTCATGATCAAGGCATGCACTTTTTGGATGGGTAGCCCCAGCGTCTATCGTCTAGTATATTTCTCTCTCTAGCCTATCATAAGTTACATGATGTAAATTTCACCAGCTTGTGAATGATCTCACTGTGTTTCTATTATCTCAGACGTAGACTACGAAATCCGTACGTCGATGACCAAGACTCTTACGCTTTTCAATTTAGATTTATTGTTATTCACATGTGGATAAGTTAAAATAGAAATCACTGAATTCTTTTTTGTGGATAAGTAGGACTGTGTTCCATTTAAAATATATGGATAAAAATTTTTGAAATGAGGTGAAGGTCAATGGAGCTTGATACGATTGCTGCAATATCGACTCCTATGGGCGAAGGAGCCATTGCAATTGTTCGGCTAAGCGGTGAGGATGCAATCATAATTGCCGATAAAGTATTTAAAGGTGTTGGCGGTAAAAAGCTGAAGGATGTTCCATCTCACACCATCCATTATGGCCACATAATAGATTCCAAAACAGAGGAAGTAATTGAAGAAGTAATGGTCAGTGTGATGCGAGCGCCTAAAACCTTTACTAGGGAAAACGTCGTTGAAATAAATTGCCATGGAGGCCTTGTATCTGTCAATCGAGTATTACAGTTAGTTTTATACTCTGGGGCAAGGCTTGCAGAACCAGGGGAATTTACCAAAAGGGCCTTTCTAAATGGACGGATTGATTTATCACAGGCCGAAGCAGTAATGGATTTAATTAGAGCAAAAACGGATCGGGCAATGAATGTAGCGATTGGCCAAATGGAAGGCCGATTATCAAGGCTTATAAAGACTCTGCGTCAAGAAATATTAGAAGTAGTTGCCCATGTGGAAGTCAATATCGACTATCCGGAGTATGATGATGTAGAAGAAATGACTCACAAAATGTTAAAGGAAAAGGCATATTACATCAGGGATGAGTTAAAAAAATTACTACAAACATCTCATCAGGGGAAAATATTGCGAGAAGGTCTTTCTACTGTTATTATTGGTAGGCCAAATGTAGGGAAATCATCATTATTAAATAGTTTTGTTCAGGAAAACAAAGCAATTGTAACGGATATTCCCGGGACTACACGTGATGTGATTGAAGAATATGTAAATGTTCGCGGTGTGCCGTTAAGACTAGTGGATACTGCTGGAATTCGTGAAACGGAAGATATTGTAGAGCGAATCGGTGTCGAACGTTCAAGAAAAGTATTAAAAGAAGCCGACTTAATTCTTTTGGTCCTTAATTATGCAGACGAATTAACAAAAGAGGATGAGCAGCTCTTTGAAGCCGTTGAAGGTATGGACGTCATTGTCATTATTAATAAGACAGACTTAGAGCAAAAGATCAATATGGAGAAGGTAAAAGAACTGGCAAAGAATCATAGGATTGTCACTACATCTCTATTAGAAGATAAGGGTGTAGGTGAATTAGAGGAAGCAATTGCTGCAATGTATTTTCAAGGATCCATTGAAGCCCAGGATATGACCTATGTATCTAACAGTCGCCATATTGCTTTAATCAGCCAAGCATTACAAGCAATTGAAGAAGTAATGAATGGAATTGAAGTAGGAACTCCAATTGATATTATTCAAATAGATTTAACACGGACTTGGGATTTACTTGGTGAGATAATTGGGGATAGTGTTCAAGACGGCTTAATTAATCAGCTTTTTTCACAATTTTGTTTAGGAAAATAAGGATGGATGATGTAAGGAGGGAAATCCATTATGCAACAATATGAAGCAGGACAATTTGATGTAATAGTTGTAGGTGCTGGACATGCGGGCTGTGAAGCTGGATTAGCATCTGCACGAATAGGTGCAAAAACATTAATGATTACCATTAACCTTGACATGGTTGCCTATATGCCATGTAACCCATCCATAGGAGGACCTGCCAAAGGTGTGGTGGTAAGGGAAATTGACGCATTGGGCGGAGAAATGGGTAGAAATATTGATAAAACCTACATTCAAATGAGGATGTTAAATACAGGTAAGGGTCCTGCCGTCCAAGCATTACGTGCTCAAGCGGATAAGCACCAATATCAGCATGAAATGAAAAAAACATTGGAAAATCAACCAAATCTAACGTTAATACAAGGAATGGTAGAAGAGCTAGTAGTAGAAGATGGTGTTTGTAAAGGTGTCATTACCAAAACTGGTGCTATATATCGTGCAAATACTGTTGTTCTCACAACAGGAACTTTCTTACGCGGCGAAATCATTATAGGTGATCTTAAATATTCCAGTGGTCCAAACAATCAGCAACCATCCATAAAATTATCAGAAAACCTTGAAAGCCTTGGGTTTGATCTAGTTCGTTTTAAAACGGGAACGCCTCCAAGGGTTAATAGCCACACGATTGACTATAGTAAAACGGAAATCCAGCCTGGTGATGAGGAACGGCGAGCGTTCAGCTATGAGACGACTAAATATATAACAGACCAATTACCTTGTTGGTTAACGTATACAAATGAACATACCCATCAAATAATCGATGCAAATCTTCATCGTTCACCGATGTTTTCCGGCATGGTAAAAGGAACAGGCGCGCGTTATTGCCCATCTATTGAAGATAAAGTGGTTCGTTTTAGTGATAAACCAAGGCATCAAATTTTCTTAGAACCAGAAGGTCGAAATACAGAAGAAGTATATGTACAAGGTTTATCTACGAGTTTGCCTGAAGAAGTTCAACATGAAATGTTGAAAACTGTCCCTGGCCTTGAGAATGCCCAAATGATGAGAGCGGGATATGCGATTGAATATGATGCAGTTACCCCGTCTCAATTATGGCCAACATTAGAAACAAAGGCTGTACAGAATCTGTTTACAGCTGGTCAGATTAACGGAACATCAGGTTATGAAGAAGCAGCAGGACAAGGTATAATGGCTGGAATTAATGCTGCAAGAAAGGCATTAGGAAAAGAAGGTATTATACTAAGCAGATCTGATGCTTATATTGGGGTATTATTAGATGACTTGGTAACAAAAGGGACTAATGAACCGTATCGATTGTTAACATCAAGAGCAGAGTATCGTTTATTATTGCGCCATGACAATGCGGACTTACGATTAACGGAAATTGGATATCAGATAGGGTTAATTTCCGAGGAAAGATATCAAAAATTCTTGGCGAAAAAAGAAGCTATAGAAGAAGAAAAAGAACGCCTCCGCTCCATTATTATTAAACCTAATGAGCAAACACAAAGCCTTATTCGTGAAGTGGGGGGCAGTGAATTAAAGGATGGCATTCGGGCATCAGATTTATTAAAGCGCCCTGAAATGAATTATCAGCATATAAAAATGCTAGTTCCTACTGAGAAAGAATTATCAAAAGAAGTTGAGGAACAAGTTGAAATTCAAATCAAGTATGAAGGTTATATTGATAAATCATTGCAACAGGTGGAACGCTTGAAGAAATTGGAAGATAAGAAAATACCGGAGAATATTGATTATAACGATATTAATGGTATTGCAACGGAAGCGCGACAAAAGCTGAATAAAATACGTCCAATCTCTATTGCACAAGCATCTAGAATATCTGGGGTAAATCCATCTGATATATCCATCCTTCTGGTTTATATCGAGCATGGCAAAATTGCAAAAGTTTCAGGAGACAATGAATAAGGAATGATTCTTATATGAATGTGGAGCAATTTGTTCAAAAGTTAGAGGATAAGGGAATAATCCTATCCTCTAAACAACTGCAACAATTTGAACGTTATTTTGAGTTACTAGTGGAATGGAACGAAAAAATGAATTTAACCGCGATTACGGAAAAGGAAGATGTATATTTAAAGCATTTCTTTGATTCCATATCTGCTGCCTTTTTTGTAAATCTAAATCGGCCAATCCATCTATGTGATGTAGGTGCTGGCGCGGGATTTCCCAGTATTCCATTAAAAATTTGCTTTCCCGACTTAAAGGTTTCAATCGTAGATTCTTTACAGAAGCGGATTACATTTTTAAATAATCTCGCTAAGGAATTAGAGCTGGATCAGACCTCTTTTTATCATGATAGGGCTGAAACTTTCGCAAAAAATAAACATCATCGGGAAAAGTATGACATGGTAACCGCACGAGCTGTTGCAAGAATGTCTGTCCTAAGTGAATTATGTTTGCCTCTAGTTAAGGTTGGGGGCACATTTGTAGCTATGAAAGCTGCAAATGCAAAAGAGGAGTTAGAAAAAGCACAAAAGGGAATTAAAATTCTTGGCGGAACTGTACAAGAGGTTCATTCCTTCACTTTGCCTTTAGAAGAAAGTGAGCGGAATATTATTATCGTAAAAAAAGATAAATCGACACCAACAAAGTATCCGCGTAAACCAGGAACACCTAATAAGCTCCCTTTGGAATAAAATTTTCTTCACTTGTTTATAGAGAAAAAAGTGTAAATAGCAAAAAACTGTTGCATTGACTTTAATTTAATCAATGATTCGTATTATGTAGGAAAAACACGAAAAATATCCCACGAAAATGCAGGAACTTGTCTTATAATAGAGAATAAGTAGGTAGGGAGTTTCTTAAAGGTGGTGTAGGAAAATGAAGCATCCTTTTTCTCGTTTTTTTGGTGTGGGCGAAAAGGAAAAAGAGTTAGAGATAGAATTCGAGACGGAATTAGAAAATGACAAAGAGGAAGTTCGAAAAATTCCTATCTCTAATATTGTTCCTAATCGATTTCAGCCAAGGACGATATTTAACGAGGAAAAAATTCAAGAACTAGCGCGTACCATACATACCCATGGAATTATTCAGCCGATTGTAGTACGTGAATACGAACCTGGGCAATATGAAATTATTGCTGGCGAACGTAGATTCAGAGCAATCCAATTGCTTGAATGGGATACTGTTCCAGCAATAGTGAAAAATTTAAATGATACCGAAACTGCTTCTGTTGCATTAATAGAAAACTTACAGCGAGAAGAACTTTCACCGATTGAAGAAGCAATTGCATATGGTAAACTTTTGGATTTACATAATTTAACACAGGAAGCATTAGCACAAAGGCTAGGAAAAGGACAATCGACCGTAGCGAATAAGCTTCGTCTATTAAAGCTTCCGCAAGAAATTCAAGATGCATTATTACAGAAATCAATTACAGAGAGACATGCTAGAGCACTTATTCCTTTAAAAGATCCAGAAATGCAAATACGTGTATTAAATGATATAATTTCCAAAAATTTAAATGTAAAGCAAACAGAGGAAGCGGTTGTAAGACTGCTAAATAAACCAGAGAAAAAGCCAAGGCCAAAAAGACAAGCTTTCAGTAAAGATATGAGGATTGCTGTAAATACCATTCGACAATCATTATCAATGGTAACAGACAATGGAATAAATCTTGATTCTGAAGAAGAGGATTTTGATGAATTCTATCAAATAACCATTAGGATTCCTAAAAGTAAAAAATAATTTATCAGTTTAGTAGAAGCTTAAGTTTTAAGTTTCTCTTTTTTTTTTCTCTTTTAAGTTTTAAACCAATAAAAGCCTCATCATAAGGGGGTTACTAGATACTATACCTTAGTCCGAATATAAAATATTCCATTTGGAAATATATTTTTTTCACGAAAGTCGAACTATTATAAGAAATTTTGTTAAAATAGATAATATGATTGTAATTTAATAGGAAGTTGAAGGTAGGTGACATCCGTTGGGCAAAATTATTTCAGTTGCCAACCAAAAAGGTGGCGTTGGTAAGACGACTACCTCTGTCAACCTTGGTGCCTGCTTAGCATATATCGGGAAAAAAGTATTACTTGTAGATACAGATCCACAAGGAAATGCAACGAGCGGTGCAGGTATTGATAAGGGTGATGTCCAGCAATGTATTTATGATGTTCTTGTGGACGATATTGAAATAAAAGATGTTATAAAGCCAACTGAAGTGGAGGGACTTTTTTCTGTGCCTGCAACGATTCAATTGGCTGGTGCGGAAATTGAATTAGTTCCGACTATTTCAAGAGAAGTTCGCTTGAAACGTGCCTTAGCAGAGGTAAAGGATGAATATGATTTCATTATTATTGATTGCCCTCCATCATTAGGTCTATTAACTATAAACGCTTTAACAGCTTCAGATACAGTTTTGATTCCTGTTCAATGTGAATATTATGCGCTTGAAGGTTTAAGTCAGCTTTTAAGTACCGTACGTCTTGTACAAAAGCATTTAAATCACGATTTAATGATTGAAGGTGTGCTTCTGACAATGTTAGATGCCAGAACCAATTTGGGACTTCAAGTAATTGAAGAGGTAAAAAAATATTTTCAAGATAAGGTATACCGGACAATCATACCGCGTAATGTTCGTTTAAGTGAAGCACCGAGCCATGGGGAACCGATTATAGTGTATGATCCAAAATCAAGGGGAGCAGAAGTCTACTTAGATTTGGCAAAGGAAGTGGCGATGAATGGCTAAAGGACTTGGAAAAGGAATTAATGCATTATTTGCGAATGTCAATGTCGAAAATGATGATGCTGTTCAAGAAGTAAAAATAAGAGAACTTAGGCCAAATCCCTATCAACCTCGAAAAATATTTCAGCCAGAGGCTATTGAAGAATTAAAGGAATCCATCCTTCAACATGGGATTTTACAACCAATTATTGTACGTAAAAGCATTAAGGGCTATGAAATTGTTGTAGGGGAAAGACGTTATCGTGCAGCCAAAGAGGCAAAATTAGATAAAGTTCCAGTGGTAGTTCGAGATTTGGACGAACAGCAAATGATGGAACTTGCTGTTTTAGAAAACTTGCAGCGGGAGGATTTAACTCCAATTGAAGAAGCGACTGCGTACCAAACACTAATGGATCGTCTGAACCTAACACAAGAGCAATTGGCAAAACGTCTTGGTAAAAGCAGACCCCATATAGCAAATCACTTAAGACTATTAGTTCTCCCTAAGAAGATTCAAGACCTCATATCAAATGGTGATATTTCGATGGGACACGGTCGGGCACTACTTGGGTTAAAGAAAAAGGACAAGCTACAAGCTGTAGTAGATGAAGTGATAAAAAACGGTTTAAATGTCCGCCAATTAGAAAAGTTGGTTCAACAGTTGAATGAAAAGGTTTCACGTGAAACGAAGAAACCAAAAGTAGAGAAAAATATTTTTATACAGGAACAAGAAACATTTTTAAGGGAAAGATTCGGTACAACGGTAACCATTAAACAATCTAAGAAAAAAGGAAAAATTGAAATTGAATTTTTCTCACAGGAAGATTTACAAAGGATTTTAGAGTTACTAGAAAACCCAGAGGAGAAGGAAACCATCTAATCGATGGTTTCTTTCTATATCAAAGGCTCTTTTTCTTAATCCTTCCTCTTAAGAGAGACTGACACGAAGCGGTTTAAAAGTAATAACAAAAAGGCAAATTTATTTATAAGCAGTGATATGGAAAAGGGTGAGGGTATGGTTTTATTAGGAACCATTGTAAATGGGATTTGCATTATCATTGGATCCTTCCTAGGAAAGTTATTACATAGAATCCCAGAAAAACTAAAGGGAACCGTTATGCATGCAATAGGTTTAGCGGTAATGGTATTAGGTTTGCAAATGGGGTTTAAGAGCGGCAACTTTTTAATCGTTATTTTAAGTCTGGTATTTGGTGCGGTTATAGGCGAAGTCATGGCACTGGAGGATAAATTAAATCAATTGGGAAAATGGTTGGAAAAGAAAATAGGTTCCAGTAATCAAGGTAGTATTGCAGAGGGATTTGTAACAGCAACTTTAATATTTGTTATTGGCGCAATGGCTATTATTGGTGCATTAGACAGCGGAATTCGCGGAGATCATAATGTTCTGTATACAAAGGCAATTATTGATGGTTTTACTGCACTTATTCTTACTACTACACTGGGAATTGGTGTTGTTTTTTCCGTTATTCCAGTAGTTTTATATGAAGGAATTATTGCCCTTTTTGCTACCCAAATAGATCATTTTGTTCCAAAGGAAATCATGAACGCATTTATTAAAGAGATGACAGCCACCGGTGGAATTATGATTTGTGCTATCGGTTTGAATATCATCGGTATTACAAAAATTCGGGTGGCAAATTTATTGCCTGGTATTATCGTTGTAGCAATTATTGTAACTATCATCCATTTTTATCATTTGGTTTTTTAAAGGGGAGAATTCGCTCCCCTTTTTAATTTGATTTTTTTAACGGAAGCCATTCTAAAACATCTTGAATAGTAGTATCCCAGTAACCCCACTCATGTTCACCGGGTCCAAAATTGACAGTAATTTTGTAGTTCACTTTTTCGCAGAGTTCTTTAAAACGGATATTATCCTCATATAAAAAGTCTTCTGTTCCACAAGCCTGATATATTAATGGTTTTTCCTTGAGTTTACTTACACTTTTTATTAAGAAAAATAAATCATTCTTTGTACCGGATATGTCTTCAGTACCAAAAATTAGGGGGAAAAGACCATCTTCAGGAGATGAGGTTTTTATTCTTTTCACAATATCGGTGACACCAGATAAACTAGCAGCTGCGCAAAATTGTTCCGGGTAATTCAAAGCCCATTTTAATGCTCCATATCCACCCATGGATAGTCCTGCAACAAAATTATCTTCTCTTGCATCAGATAATGGAAAAAAAGATCTAGCAATAGATGGAATTTCTTCTGTTAAAAAGGTCCAATATTTATTTCCATATTTCATATCGGTGTAAAAACTATGATGGACTTGCGGCATTACCACAGCTAATCCTAGTGGGGCAACGTATCTTTCTATGGAAGTTCTTCTTGTCCAAATGGTATCGTCGTCACTTAGGCCATGAAGTAAGTAAAGGGTTTGAAGCTTTTCTCTCCCTCTATTATTTTCCATTCCAATCTGTGTAGTAGTTTGTTGGGGTAAAATAACAGTCATTGAAGTGCTTAAATTTAATACTTCTGAATAAAATTGGCATTGAATTAGAGCCACTAGAATCCACCTTTCCGAAAATATTGTTTTAAATATTTTAATATTTTCGAAGATGCTTTTCTATTTATTTGTTAGATTTTTTAAGTAAAGTGTGAACTTCCTCTATATAAATAGAAAAAGAAGGTAGATTATTGTATAACCTATCTTCTTCCTTTCAAATTTAAATAGTATTTTCTTGACCCTCACTCCATTTTAGTTTCAGCAAAGAATGTTGATATCGATAGGAAAGTCCAGCTCTGTATATTCCGTCTGCAATGGTTTTGGCCATGTTTACAACTAAATGCAAGCGGGTATTTTGTAATACAAAAAACTCCATGAATCCACTAACATTCACTATGCCGGTAATATGCATGTTTCCAACAGATGGTAATTCCTTCTTAACACCAGCCCCAGGTTTAACAGGTCCATCTCCAATTTGTATCATTCCAACACTTTTTAGTTTTCCTAGACATGCATCGATACCGATAATAAAAGGGTGTTCATATGTACTTTTTATTGCTTGAAGTTTTTCCTCTAAATTTACAGCGTGTATGGGATCTTCGAGTGTCCCATATATATGAAAAGGAGACTTTCCCTTTTCTTTAAGAAAAGTTCCAATAAGTGGACCTAATGAATCTCCAGTTGAACGGTCAGTTCCAATACAAACAATAATAATTGGTATTTCTATTTCTTCAGGTAGCATGGATAATAAATGCCTCGCAACTGTGCCCTTGGCAGTAATATCATCATATGGAATTTTAACTTCTTCTATTTTACGATCAAAAAGGCCTTTGCCAATATTCATACTGTCCACCCCTTGTTAATGGTATTAACAGTATACGGAGGAATGTATTTTTCTATACATAGAGTATGGAAAGTTTGGAAAAATAATATATTTACATGTTAATGGCGTAATTGATGTATTTTTAGTTTTAATTGGTAAAAAGTTTTAATTTTATATTGGAATAATAAACAGAGGATACAAGTAAGTTGCTTTCATACAAAAATAAAAAAAATCTTGATAAAATAATATTACTTGGAGAGGGAAAAGGAGGTATAAGCCCACTTGAGTTATCTTGAGAAAATAGTAAACAGTGCAATTGCTAAATTGCTTGACGAAGATTTATGGGTCAACATTGGAGAAATTATATTAAAAATTATTGTTGTTCTTGTGATAGCTTCGATTGTTATTAAAATTGGGAGAGCGGCAATTCGAAATATTTTTAGAGTACGATCAAAATCACCGCTTCGTATTTCAGAAAGAAGAGAAAATACTTTACAGAAACTACTTGAAAATATTATTACTTATGTAGTCTATTTTGTAGCTTTAATAACTATTCTTTCGTTATTAACTATTGATGTCAAGGGGTTATTGGCTGGAGCAGGAATCGTAGGACTTGCGGTTGGTTTTGGCGCACAAAGTCTGGTTCGCGATATTATTTCGGGTTTTTTTATTATTTTTGAGGACCAGTTTTCCGTAGGAGACTATGTAGGGATTGGAAAATATGTTGGAACTGTTGAAGAAATAGGGCTGCGCACAACGAAGATTAAAAGTTGGACAGGGGAACTGCATATCTTACCTAATGGAAGAATTACCGAGGTTACAAATTACTCCATACACAATAGTTTAGCGGTAGTAGATATAAATATACCTTATGATGGAAATATAGAAAAGGCTGAAAAAGTTATAGAGGAATTATTGCCAAATATGTCAAATAAATATGAGGAAATAGTTAGTCTACCAGAATTATTAGGTGTTCAACAACTAGGAACTTCCGATATAATGTTAAGAGTGGTTGCAGAAACCAAGCCAATGTATCATTGGTATATCGCAAGAATGCTGCGAAAGGAAATTAAGCTGGCTTTAGATGCTAATGGAATTAAAGCACCTTTTCCGAAGCTTGTAATGTATTCTCGAAATGAAGATGCTGATCTTTATAATCATCGGGTTCATAGGGGGGAATAAATCATGGAGCAAAAAGAATTTGGGCTAAATGATATTGTTGAAATGAAAAAGCAGCACCCGTGTGGAACAAATCGTTGGAAGGTCATTCGTATGGGGATGGACATTCGTATAAAATGTGAAGGATGCGGTCATAGTGTTATGATTCCCCGTAAAGAATTCACTAGAAAAATGAAGAAGATTTTAGTAAAGCATGAAGAATAGATTCATGCTTTTTTATTATTTTTGGAAGGTACAAATTGTAAATCTACACCTCAGTTAATTTTAGAAAATAGTCTACATCTAGCTACAGCGCCTATCAGCTAGTGGATCTCTCCATCTCATCCCTACGATAAGTCAATATTGATTCGCCTCTCGTTGTGTCTCCTTTATCTCAAGCCCGTGACCAAGAAATCCATATGCTGGTGTGCAAGGCGCTTGCGCATTTGTTATATTATCCATATAATTGTGAAAGGTTTATTTTTCGCAAAAGATAAGAGGAATGGAATTTTGAATTAATAAATAGATTTTTAGAGGAGTGACCAAGAATGGCGCTTACAGCGGGTATTGTAGGATTGCCGAATGTCGGAAAGTCTACATTATTTAATGCAATAACAAAAGCTGGGGCAGAATCTGCAAACTATCCATTTTGTACGATTGATCCTAATGTGGGAATTGTTGAGGTTCCAGATGAACGTTTAAATAAATTAACAGAACTTGTTCAACCGAAAAAAACTGTGCCAACGGCTTTTGAATTTACGGATATTGCCGGGATTGTAAAAGGAGCAAGCAAAGGAGAAGGGTTAGGAAATAAATTTCTTTCCCATATTCGCCAAGTGGATGCAATTTGTCATGTAGTACGTTGTTTTGCTGATGGTAATATTACACATGTGTCTGGAAAAGTGGATCCAATTGATGATATTACAACCATTAATCTTGAATTGGTTCTTGCTGACCTTGAGTCAGTAGAAAAAAGAATCGGCAGAGTAGAAAAGCTGGCAAAGCAAAAAGATAAAGACGCAGTGGCAGAATATGAGGTCCTAGTAAAATTAAAAGAGGCTTTTGAGGCTGATAAACCAGCACGTTCGGTTGAATTTACAGAAGAACAAGCAAAGCTCGTTAAAGGATTACATCTATTAACAAGTAAGCCTGTTTTATATGTTGCGAATGTTGGGGAAGATGAAGTGGCTGACCCGACGAATAATGAATATGTTCAAAAGGTAAGGGAATTTGCTAAAGAAGAAAATGCGGAAGTAATTGTTATTTGTGCCAAAATAGAAGAGGAAATAGCTGAACTTGAGGATGACGAAAAAGCAATGTTTTTAGCAGAACTTGGAATTAAAGAATCAGGTTTGGATCAATTAATTAAGGCTGCCTACAGCTTGCTAGGACTTGCTACTTATTTTACGGCAGGTGTACAAGAAGTTCGGGCATGGACTTTCAAAAAGGGAATGAAGGCACCGCAATGTGCTGGAATTATTCATTCTGATTTTGAAAAGGGATTTATCCGTGCAGAAACAGTTTCCTACGATGATTTAATGGCAGCAGGATCGATGACTGCCGCAAAAGAGGCAGGAAGAGTTCGTCTTGAAGGAAAAGAATACCTCGTACAAGATGGAGATATTATGCATTTTAGATTCAACGTTTAATAGAAAAGGCAGAGCGCGTGCACTGCCTTTTTCTATTTATAAGTGAAAAAGTATTAAACAAAATTTAAAAATAAATTTACAAGAACATATGTTTGTGTTAATGTAAACATACATATAATGCTAATGGTAAGACTGAAGTTAGAACAATCATTGCAATTAGGTGATTGTTATGGTATACTTTGTACTTGTGAGTAATGAACGTTTAAATACATTGCTCCTTGCCCTTATAATAAAAAGGGCCGCATAGTCCATAAGGAGGTGACAGAAAGATGAAAAAGTACGAAATTATGTACATTATCCGTCCAAATATTGAGGATGAGGCTAAAAAAGCTTTAGTTGAGCGTTTTGATAACGTATTAACAACTCAAGGTGCGGAAATCATCGAATCTAAAGACTGGGGCAAGCGCCGTCTTGCATATGAAATTGAGGACTTCCGTGACGGTTTATACCGTTTAGTGAAAGTTAACTCAAACCCAGAAGCGGTTCAAGAATTTGACCGTCTTGCAAAGATTAGCGGAGATATTATCCGTCACATCATCGTTAAAGAAGAAGAATAATTTGTGTTTATATAAAATGACATTTGGTTTCACGTGAAATATAAGCTTATGGGAAGGGGTTGATTCTGATGATGAACCGCGTAGTTTTAGTAGGTCGATTAACAAAGGACCCTGATTTGCGATATACTCCAAGTGGGGTAGCTGTTGCCACATTTACACTTGCTGTAAATCGTACTTTTACGAATCAGCAGGGTGAAAGGGAAGCAGATTTTATTAATTGTGTAGTTTGGAGAAAACCAGCAGAGAACGTAGCTAACTTTTTGAAAAAGGGTAGTTTAGCAGGCGTTGACGGTCGTTTACAAACTCGTAATTATGAAGGACAAGATGGCAAACGCGTATATGTCACAGAAGTGGTGGCAGAAAGTGTTCAATTCTTAGAGCCTAGAAATGCCTCACCTGAACGTGGCGGCAATAATGATTTTTATGGCGGTGGCCAAAGAAATCAGGGCAATCCATTTGGCAATAATCAGAATCAACAGCGCAACCAAGGCTATACTCGCGTGGATGAAGATCCATTTTCTAATGATGGTCAACCGATTGACATCTCAGATGATGATCTTCCATTCTAATAAGAAAAGGAGGGAAATAACATGGCAGCAGGTGGACGCAGAGGCGGACGTAAACGCCGTAAAGTTTGCTATTTCACAGCAAATGGAATTACACACATCGATTATAAAGATGTAGATTTACTTAAAAAATTCATCTCTGAACGTGGAAAGATTCTTCCTCGTCGTGTAACTGGTACAAGCGCAAAATACCAACGTAAATTAACGATTGCTATTAAACGTGCTCGTACAATGGCATTATTACCATATGTTTCTGGTGAATAATTTTGAATCAAAGGACACTCCATTCATTTGAGTGTCCTTTTTTATGTGGAAATCTATATTATACCAATAGTAATAAGTTTTAATTGCCTAACACCTATAAATCATCCAAACATTCGGGTCATCGTAAATACCAAAATCCTGCTTTAATACAAATTGAATAGGTTGCAATACTCCTTTATTATATGCATTCCACTCTCAGGGAAATTTTATATTTGTCTACTCTCCCATTCCTTAATGGATTCCTTCACAATTATGGCTTTACGAATTGGTTTTATAATTTTTGCTCCTAATCTCCAACGAGTTCTAATCCGAGGGTCAAATTGTTCCTCATTCCCATTTTACCAGTACATGTAATGGACTAATAATATTAACGGATAGTTCTCCATAAATCTATGGCGAATGGATACAATTTATATTTTCCAATCTATTTCCTTGCGGTTATTGGGCTAATATAAGAGGTATGTATCCTGGCTACTAATTATATTTTCTTGCTCTCTTCAGCTCCATACAGATTTTTATTATTATGTATTTCAATTGGGTTTGCGAGTCCCTTCTTTCACCAATATATAACTTAAATAAAATATGGAAATTAATTTTTCCCCATTTTAATTTAATTTTAATTTAATTTTAATTTTCCCCTGCTATATTAAATCATGTAAGGACAATAAATAGCAGTAGGTTCATAGGTAACCTTTTCTTTTACCCCCTTTTTATCGGTACCCTGTTCATTGCAGGGTACTTTTTTATTTGTAATTAATTATACACAGTTAAGAGTAAGTTAATATTTCTTTGATAATTTATAAGCATACTTAACTAACCTAGAATTACTTTTAATCTTCTGAAGATGAAATATAGCTTGCGTTTAAAGAATACAAACAATTTATACGGAGAGGATGGTTATAATGGATAATAACTTCAATTCAAATCAACCAAAAGATTTTTCTAAATCAAAATTTAAAAAATCGGGCTATTTTGCATCCAGCCTTTTAGGAGTGGTTGCTGGTGCAGTTGCTGTATCTATCATTCTTCCTAATATTGAAAGTAGAATCTCTGCAACCGATGCTACTGCAAATTCTTTGCAAAACAATGTAAAGCCAGCTACTACTCAAACTACCCAGGTAAAAAACGTATCGTTAAACTTAACAACAAATATTACAAATGCGGTAGAAAAAACAGAAAAGGCTGTAGTTGGGATAACGAATATACAATCGCAAACTAGCAGCAGTTGGTATCAAACCGATAATAGCCAAAGCCAAGAAAGTGGTTCTGGTTCTGGTGTCATCTACAAAAAGGCCAATGGGAAGGCATATATAGTGACTAATAATCATGTAGTAGAAAATGCGGACAAATTAGAGGTAACCTTATCAGATGGAGAAAAGCTAGAGGGAAAGCTAGTAGGCAGTGATATTTGGAATGATTTAGCCGTGGTTGAAATAGATGGAGGTAAAGTAACGACAGTAGCACAATTTGGAAATTCCGATTCTATTAAACTTGGTGAACCCGTTATTGCTATAGGAAATCCTTTAGGGGAAGAATTCTCAGGTTCGGTTACGCAAGGGATTATTTCTGGCGTGAACCGAACGGTGCCAATTGATTTAGATGAGGATGGTCAAGAGGATTGGGAGGCAGAAGTCATTCAAACAGATGCGGCCATTAACCCAGGAAATAGCGGCGGGGCACTTATTAATGCTGCGGGACAAGTAATTGGTATAAATTCAATGAAAATAGCGGAAGAATCAGTAGAAGGGATAGGCCTTGCTATTCCGATTAACAATGTAGAACCAATCATTCAAGAATTAGAGACAAAAGGGAAAATTACAAGACCAACTATGGGGGTAACATTGCAAAATATCAGTGATGTCCCTTCTTACTATCAACAACAATCTTTAGGGCTAACTAGTCCTCTTAGCGAGGGAGTAATGATTTCAGATGTCTCTCAAGGGTCACCAGCCGAAGAAGCAGGGTTGCAAAGATTTGATGTAATCTCTGAACTGGATGGGCAAAAGGTACGAGATATCATTGAATTAAGGAAGTATATATATAATCATAAGAAGCCTGGATCTAGTGTAAAGGTCGAATTTTACCATCAAGGTAAAAAGAAAGAAGTTACAATTAAACTTTCAACCGAATCAAACTTTTAATAAAGACAAAATATTATTTTTATCAGACAGATTGAGATACAAAGCAATCTGTCTTTTTTAATTTATATGATTAGTGTCATAGGTACAGTTCCAAGTTGAAATTGAAACATAAACATTGCAGAATGTATATTATAAGCTTGAATGGTAAGAGACAATAGGAATAGTAGGAGTGTACTTTTCATTAATCCAATATCTTATGGTAAAATATAGCCATGCTGAACTGTTTATAGGTAGTGAGAAAGGGGTAAGAAGTGAAAAAGTGAAAAATGCCAGAGTAATTACTGAGGGAGCTATGCTGCTAGCAGTATATACAATCTTGTTATTAGTTTGTTTATATATCCCATTTATTAATATCATAACAACGATGTTTCTAGTCCTTCCATTTCTTCTATACAGTGCAAAACATCCCTTTAAGTATTCGTTTGTTTTTTTTATTGCTAGTTTGGTCGTTTCTGCATTAATTGGAACGGTATTTTTCCTTCCATTTTCCATTATCCTTGGAACAATAGGAATTGTTATGGGCTACAGTGTAAAAATAAAAAAGTCTAAATTTATTATTTATGTTGCATCCAGCCTTACTTTTCTAATTGAGCTCCTAATTGGATATATGGTTTCCATTAAGTTTTTCCATGTGAATTTCTTACAATACACCATTAAATCGATTCGAAATTCGTTTGAGCAATCTGCTGAATTATTAAAGGTAAAAGGTCTGGCACAGGCAGATCAAGTAACTTCGCAATTACATACCGTTCTATCGCTATTTCAAACCATGTTCCCATCGTTGTTGGTGATTTCTTCATTTTTATTCGTAGGGTTGTTCATAATCATTAATTTCCCTTTAGCTAGACGTTTTGGGGTGAAAGTACCTAAATGGGAGCCCTTTCATAAAATACAACTACCTAAAAGTGTATTATGGTATTATTTAATTATCATGATTTTATCATTGCTGGTTAATCCAAAATCTGGCAGCTATTTCGCGATGGCATTGTTGAATCTAGCATTTATCTTTCAAGTTTTAATGCTAATTCAAGGCTTTTCACTTATCTATTATTTTGGTTATATTTTAAAATGGTCAAAAGGTATTCTTTCCTTGATAACCGTTATTGCCTTCGTCTTCTCCCCATTTATGTTTATTATCCTGGTATTAGGTATAATCGATTTAGGAATGGACATAAGAAGTAAGCTAAGAGGATGATAATCAAGAAGGTATCCTTCATAAATTATGGTTTAACGTCATTTGTGATACATTGTAAGCTGGCAAGGTTTCGGGGCATCTTTTCTTATGAAATTTATCGAGTTACAATCTTAAAGAGGTTGTAACTAGGGGATTTCGTAAATAAAAGCAAAAATATCTAAGAAAAGAGCTTTAATAAATTCACTGAAAGGAGCTGATTTCATGCCTTCCAATTTTAGCAAGCGAATGGTTCGATATCCGTTATATGGCTTAGCCGCGATATCATTAGCCCTTTTAGGTGTCATAGCGATTTTCTATTGGTGGATTTCTGTAATTGGAATTATTTTATTAGGTATATTATTTTATTTCGCCTTTTTATTTGAAAGAAAATCTCATGAGGATATCGAAGAGTACATTTCTACTCTCTCCTACCGGGTTAAACGAGTTGGAGAAGAAGCTTTAATGGAAATGCCGATAGGGATTATGCTGATTAATGATGATTATTTTATTGAGTGGACGAATCAATTTATGGCATCCTGTTTTAACGAAGATACCCTTGTAGGAAGGTCACTATATGATGTGGCTGAATCATTAGTGCCATCGATTAAACAGGAATTGGCTTCCGAAACCATTACAATAAATGATCGTAAGTACCAGGTGATCCTGAAATTGGAGGAAAAGCTTTTATACTTTTTTGATGTCACAGAACAAATGGAAATTGAAAAACATTACATGGACGAACGCTCTGTGATCGCAATTATCTTTCTAGATAATTATGATGAACTGACTCAAGGTATGGAGGATCAAACGCGAAGCAGCCTTAATAGTTTAGTTACTTCGATTCTGAACAAATGGGCAACGGTGTATGGCATTTTTCTGAAAAGAATATCTTCAGAACGGTTTATTGCCATTTTTAATGAAAAAATACTGCGAGAACTAGAGAAGGATAAGTTTTCCATTTTAGATGAGGTTAGAGAAACGACAGCAAAGCAAAACGTGCCATTAACATTAAGTATTGGAATTGGTTCAGGTATACCTGCATTACCTGATTTAGGTGCTCTAGCTCAGTCAAGCTTAGATATAGCGCTTGGTCGAGGCGGAGACCAGGTAGCGATGAAGCAGTTAAATGGAAAGGTAAAATTTTATGGTGGAAAAACAAATCCGGTTGAAAAGAGAACACGGGTAAGAGCACGCGTTATTTCGCATGCATTGAGAGAGTTAATGCTGGAAAGTGATAAAGTTATTGTGATGGGGCATAAGTATCCGGATATGGATGCAATTGGTGCCGCAATTGGAATACGAAAAGTAGCTCAAATGAACCATAAGGAAGCATATATTGTTATAAATTTTTCCGAAGTGGACACAGGGGTAAAGCGATTAATAGACGAAGTAAAACAGAATCCAGATATGTCTAGTCGGTTTATATCACCGGATGAGGCTTTAGAAATGGCGACAGATGAATCACTGTTAGTCATTGTTGATACACATAAACCGTCGTTTGTGATTGAAGAAAAGCTAATTAAAAGGATTGAAAATGTGGTAATAATCGACCACCATCGTAGAGGCGAAGATTTTATAAAAAATCCTTTATTAGTTTATATGGAGCCATATGCTTCTTCGACTTCTGAATTGGTTACAGAATTGCTTGAGTATCAGCCTAAGGATGAAAAAGTAAATATGCTGGAGGCAACAGCTTTATTAGCAGGAATTATTGTAGATACAAAAAGTTTTACTTTACGAACTGGTTCGAGAACCTTTGATGCAGCTTCGTATTTAAGAACACTTGGTGCTGATACTGTTTTAGTTCAAAAGTTTTTAAAAGAAGATATTAATACGTATGTAAAAAGAGCGAAGCTTATTGAAACAGTTAAGTTTTATGCAAAAGGAATCGCGATTGCCAAGGGGGATAATAAAGAAAAGGTGGACCCCGTTGTTACCGCACAGGCTGCAGATACGTTATTAACGATGGATGGAGTAGCTGCATCCTTTGTCATTACAAAAAGAGGAGAAAATGAAGTAGGAATCAGTGCACGTTCCTTGGGAAATGTGAATGTTCAAGTTATAATGGAAGCATTAGGAGGCGGCGGTCATTTGTCTAATGCCGCTACTCAATTGAAAGATGTGACCATTGAACAAGCCGAACAAATGCTACTTCAGGCTATTGATGAATACATGGAAGGGAGCACAAAATCATGAAAGTAATCTTTTTAAAAGATGTAAAAGGTAAGGGGAAAAAAGGCGAAACAAAAAATGTAGCAGATGGATATGCACACAATTTCTTGCTCAAACAAGGATTAGCTGTAGAAGCAACAACGGCTAATTTAAAAGGCTTGGAAGCTCAAAAGAAAAAAGAACAACAGTTGGCAAAAGAAGAATTAGAAGAAGCAAAAAAACTAAAAGAAGCTTTAGAAAAAATTACGGTTGAATTAAAAGCAAAATCAGGAAACGGCGGAAGATTATTCGGCTCTATTACAAGTAAGCAAATTTCTGAAGAGCTTAAGAAGGCACATAATATTCAAATCGATAAGCGTAAAATGGAATTAAATGATGCTATTCGTGCATTAGGATATACAAAAGTACCTGTAAAATTACATTCAGATGTAACAGCTACATTAAATGTACATGTTACAGAAGAAAGTTAAATTTGCCAGCTACAAAAATATCAGTTCATGATAAAATAGAATAGTCGTATGAATGGAGAAACCGTTCAACATGTGTTTTTATAAATGTGGTCTTATTATTTGATCACATTTTTTTGTTTAACGTATGAGTTTTTTATTATAAAAATAAGGTAACAAGTATAGATTCTGTCTAGCGCAAGCAGCCTATTGGCAAGCGGATTTCAACGTGTCGATGTGCAAGGCGCTTGCTCTTTTAAAATTTTCCCGTTAATGATTAGGGGGTTAGATGTATGAGTGATTTATTAGCGGATCGTATGCCGCCTCAGAATATTGAAGCGGAACAAGCTGTGTTAGGTGCTGTATTTCTTGAACCATCTTCACTCATTACTGCTTCAGAAATTTTAATTCCGGAGGACTTTTATCGAAATGCCCATCAAATCATTTTCAATATTTTCTTAAAGCTTAATGATGAGGGAAAAGCGGTTGATTTAGTAACGGTAGCAGAAGAATTAGCTGCGACTAAACAATTGGAGGATATTGGGGGTATTAGTTATTTAAGTGAATTAGCGGGTTCTGTACCTACTGCTGCAAATATTGAGTATTATGCTAAAATCGTAGGGGAAAAATCGCTGCTAAGAAGATTAATCAGAACTGCAACAACCATTGCTACTGAAGGTTATACAAGAGAAGATGAAGTAGATGAATTGCTCAGTGAAGCCGAAAGAAGCATTATGGAGGTTGCTAACCGCAAGAATGCTGGGGCATTTCATAATATTAAAGATGTACTTGTACGTACTTATGATAATATTGAGCTTCTTCATAATCGAAAAGGCGATATTACCGGAATTCCTACTGGCTTCACAGAGCTTGATAGCATGACTGCTGGTTTTCAGCGTAATGATTTAATTATAGTTGCCGCACGTCCATCAGTGGGGAAAACAGCCTTTGCATTGAATATAGCCCAAAATGTAGGAACAAAGGCAGGAGAGAATGTAGCTATTTTCAGTCTCGAGATGGGGGCAGAACAGCTTGTTATGCGTATGCTTTGTGCCGAAGGAAATATAAACGCGCAAAATTTAAGAACCGGCTCTTTAACAGATGAGGACTGGCGAAAATTAACGATGGCAATGGGAAGTTTATCGAACTCTGGTATTTTTATCGATGATACGCCAGGGATTCGAATTAATGAAATCCGTTCCAAATGCCGAAGATTAAAACAAGAGCACGGACTGGGAATGATTTTAATCGATTATTTGCAATTGATACAAGGAAGCGGCAGATCTAACGAGAACCGCCAACAAGAGGTTTCTGAAATATCCCGGTCTTTAAAAGCTTTAGCTCGTGAACTAGAAGTTCCAGTTATTGCCTTGTCACAGTTATCACGTGGTGTAGAACAACGTCAAGATAAACGTCCAATGATGTCTGATATCCGTGAATCAGGAAGTATTGAGCAGGATGCGGATATCGTTGCCTTCCTATATCGCGACGATTACTATGATAAAGAATCAGAGAATAAAAATATCATTGAGATTATTATTGCCAAGCAACGTAACGGCCCGGTTGGAACAGTTTCTTTAGCCTTTGTGAAGGAATACAATAAATTTGTTAATTTAGAAAGAAGATTCGATGACGCAGGGATTCCTGCTGGTGCATGATGGAAATTGGTAGATTACCAATTTCTTTTTTTTATAGGGTGATTTCAACAAATTACGAATAAATAAATATTATTAATCTATTATTGTTCGTGTTTTGGTTGACTTTTTTATGGGAATTGATAAAATAGGTATGTTGTTACATGAAGACCGTGAATAATTAAATTTCCGGAGGTGTTCAAGAATGTCTTCAGTAGTTGTAGTAGGTAGTCAATGGGGAGATGAAGGAAAAGGTAAAATTACGGATTTCCTTTCCGAAAATGCAGAGGTTATTGCTCGTTACCAGGGTGGAAACAATGCAGGACATACGATACGTTTCGATGGCGAAACCTATAAGCTTCATCTTATTCCATCTGGAATTTTTTATAAGGATAAAACAAGTGTGATAGGAAATGGAATGGTTGTTGATCCCAAAGCACTTGTAGAGGAGTTAAAATACCTACATGATAGAGGCATTGCAACGGATAACCTTCGTATTAGTAATCGTGCACATGTCATCCTTCCTTATCATCTTAAATTAGATGAGGTAGATGAAGAACGTAAAGGTGCAAATAAAATTGGTACTACGAAAAAAGGCATCGGCCCAGCTTATATGGATAAAGCAGCAAGAATCGGTATTCGAATTGCTGATTTATTAGATCGTGAAGTATTTGAAGAAAAACTTGCACGCAATCTCGAGGAAAAAAATCGTTTATTAGAGAGAATTTATGAAACAGAAGGCTTTAAATTAGAAGATATATTAGATGAGTATTATGAATATGGACAACAATTCAAGCAATATGTTTGTGACACTTCTGTTGTGTTAAATGATGCATTAGATGAGGCTAAGAGAGTGCTTTTTGAAGGTGCGCAAGGAGTAATGCTTGATATAGACCAAGGTACCTATCCATTTGTTACCTCTTCCAACCCAATTGCAGGAGGCGTAACAATCGGTTCCGGTGTTGGACCAACGAAGATTAACCACGTAGTAGGGGTTGCCAAGGCATATACTTCTCGTGTAGGAGACGGCCCGTTCCCAACTGAATTAAAGGATGAGATAGGTAATCGAATCCGTGAGGTTGGTCGTGAATACGGTACAACTACAGGACGTCCACGTCGGGTAGGTTGGTTTGATAGTGTTGTGGTAAGACATGCAAGAAGAGTTAGTGGATTAACGGACCTTTCACTGAACTCTATAGATGTTTTAACAGGTCTTGATACAGTAAAAATTTGTGTTGCTTATAAATATAAAGATCAAATAATTGAAGAATTTCCAGCAAGCTTGAAAATTCTAGAACAATGTGAACCGGTATATGAAGAACTTCCAGGCTGGACAGAGGATATCACTGGCTGCAAATCATTAGATGAGCTTCCAGCGAATGCACGTCATTACTTAGAACGTGTGTCACAATTGACAGGTATCCCATTATCCATTTTCTCTGTTGGTCCTGATCGTTCACAAACAAATGTAATTTATAGTGTATGGAGATAATCCACTCGTTAAGAGGTGGTGAATTACTCCAAATTAAAAGGTGATTTCATTTAAGAATCACCTTTTAAAATTTTTATGAAAAAATTTTGTCGAAATGTGTTGCCATATATAAAATCTGTATGGTAATATAGAACATGTTGTTGAGATAGATGAAATCAAAATGAAATTGAGAGCCATTAGCTCAGTCGGTAGAGCACGATGAATAATCTACGAAGCTGAGCACCCAGCGTACAGCTTGAGCCACTACTGGAATAGGCTTACTGAAAGCTGGACGTCGTAGATGCCTCAAGTGAAAAAGCGAAACAACGGTATTTTATAATAATAATTGNGCCTCAAGTGAAAAAGCGAAACAACGGTATTTTATAATAATAATTGGAGCCATTAGCTCAGTCGGTAGAGCATCTGACTTTTAATCAGAGGGTCGAAGGTTCGAGTCCTTCATGGCTCACCATTAATATAAATTATTTTCAAGAGAGCTTGAAAAAAATCTGGTCCGGTAGTTCAGCTGGTTAGAATGCCTGCCTGTCACGCAGGAGGTCGCGGGTTCGAGTCCCGTCCGGACCGCCATTTCATAAAAAATATCTTAACTGAGTAGCTAGTCGATATTCTTCAAAGGAATTTACTAAATATTATAATAACTCGGTAGCTCAGTCGGTAGAGCACGATCGAATAATCTACGAAGCGACTACAAGCTATGTTTAGGAAATGAATATAATTACGGCTCGGTAGCTCAGTCGGTAGAGCAAAGGACTGAAAATCCTTGTGTCGGCGGTTCGATTCCGTCCCGAGCCATCTACCAAAAAGCACTGCGATGACAAAGACTCTCGCGGTGCTTTTTTATTTCAATACCTCTTGTAATACATTTGTAATGTTTGTGAAAATAAATTACTGCGCTAATCGATAAATTGAGCATTTAATAGGGAATACTATAGTCCCACTAAATCCTCGATATTTCTCTGCTTTTTAGGACAAAATAATGCAGAAATTGTCGATAGTAAAGAGCTAATTTTGTAACTATTTATACAATTATGTTACATTACGAAAAAATCTCCTTTAAATCTATTATTTTATGTTATCTTATAAAAGTGCTGAAAAAATTTGAATATTTTTACCTAGTATAAAAGATAGAAAGGTATCATATATAGGGGGTTTAACAATGAATTGGAAAGGGAGAAATCCAAGATTTACTTCCAATTTTATATCACTAAATAAAATAAAGGCTAGTAATCTATTTAAAATTGCAGTCATTATAGCATTATTTATATTAACTTTATCCCTCACTAATACATCTACGAATGCGGAAACAGAAATAAAAACTGTTTATCACGTCTATATAAATCAGCAATACATTGGCGCGGTTTCTGATAAGGAAATTATTGAAAAATTGGCAGACTCAAAAATACATAACGCTCAAAATCAATATGGAAATGATCAAATTGATATTAGCAACAAAATCACATATATCCCTGAACAAGTCTTTCGTCCTATAACAGATGATAATGAAGCAGTACAAAAAGCGTCAGAGCTGCTTACCATTAAAGCTGAAGCATCCGGCATTTTAGTTAATGGTCAACCGATAGTATATGTTCAAAATGAACAAGATGCGAATACAGTAATAGAGAAATTGAAGTTGCACTATATATCAAAGACAGATTTAGCGGAAATAAAGGGTAAAGAAAATGCAAGGCAACCTTTACCACCATTGAAAAAGAATCAATCAAGTATATTAGACGTTAGTCTCGGGGAAAAAGTTTCAATTCAGAATGGTGAAATTAGCCCAGATGAAATTTTAACAGTAGATCAAGCTGTAAACTATTTACTTAAAGGTACTCTTACAGAAAAAAAATATACTGTTAAAGATGGAGATGTTTTAGGACAGATTGCGGAGAAACATAATTTAAAGGTAAAACAACTATTAAAGATGAATCCTGGAATTAAAGAGGATTCCTTAAAAATTGGTCAGCAATTAAAGGTAACGGCATATGAACCAATAGTACATGTCGTTGTACATAAGGAAACTTATAAAGAAGAGAAGGTACCATATAAAAAAGAAATAATAGAAGATAAATCAATGGCTAAAGGCGAAACAAAGGTTAAGCAAAAAGGACAAAACGGTAAAACTGCTATAACATACGTTGTAACAGAGGAAAACGGCAACGTAATAAAGGAAAATGTTCAAAAGGAAGAAATTATTAAAAAACCGGTTACAAACATTGTAGTAAAAGGAACCAAAGTAGTTACATCAAGAGGCTCCGGTTCTTTTACTTGGCCAACAGACGGGGGATATATCTCTAGTACAATGGGATATCGATGGGGGAAACTCCATAAAGGGATTGATATTGCTAGGCCAAGTAACCGTACAATCAGAGCTGTAGATAATGGAATAGTAGTTTCTGCAGGTTGGGATAATGGTGGCTATGGAAATATGATCAAAATTGATCATCGGAATGGGTTTGTTACGATATACGGACATTTAAACTCTATTAATGTCTCCGTTGGACAAACTGTGTCAAAAGGAGCAGATATTGGTGTAATGGGTGCTACTGGTGACGCAACTGGTATCCATTTACACTTTGAAGTTTATCAAAATGGAAATTTAAAAAATCCTCTACAATATTTAAGATAAAATCTACCAATTCCTCTAGGTTTCCTAGAGGGATTTTTTTGAGCATTAAAAAGTACCCCCAGCTTTTCGAAACATTTTTCGTATTCTATATAATGTCCCCCATACAGGATAAATTTCCTGTTTTACCCATGCTTCTATTATGATTGTATATAATGCATACTTAGTCAATTTTAATCCAAGTAGTGGTTTAATTGGAAGAAGCATTTATTGTGTAATAGATGAATTAAAGAGGATAACATGATACATTAAAATAGAGGATTTGTAGCAAAAATATAGAATGAATATTGTAAAGCAACATTAATTTGAAATAAAGATTTTTTTTGGTTGGAAATCCTAATCTTTATATGGGGAAGGATATCTACCAAAGTGAGGATAAATTGATTACACTTATTAATTTGTTTTGAGGAGAGTACAAAATGGAAAAGAAAATATTAGTGGTGGATGATGAAAAGCCGATTGCAGATATACTTCAATTTAATCTCCAAAAGGAAGGCTACACGATTTATTGTGCCTATGATGGAGAAGAAGCGTTAAAAATGGTCGAAGAGGTTCAACCAGACCTTCTCATACTGGATATTATGCTTCCAAAGCGCGATGGTATGGAAGTTTGTAGAGAGGTACGAAAGAAATATGAAATGCCAATAATTATGTTAACTGCAAAGGATACTGAAATCGATAAAGTTTTAGGATTGGAATTAGGTGCAGATGACTATGTAATAAAGCCCTTTAGTACCAGAGAATTAATTGCCCGGGTAAAAGCTAATCTACGTCGACATCAAGCGATTCCTGCATCGGAGGAAGAGGAAGTAAACAGCGAAATTACAATAGGATCTCTGGTCATACATCCTGATGCTTATGTTGTATCAAAACGAGGTGAAACGATTGAGTTGACCCATAGGGAATTTGAGCTTCTTTATTACTTAGCTCAGCATATAGGCCAAGTAATGACCCGTGAACATTTGCTACAAACTGTCTGGGGCTATGATTATTATGGAGATGTTAGGACGGTGGACGTAACCGTTCGTCGCCTTCGCGAGAAAGTGGAGGATAATCCGAGTCATCCGGCTTGGATTGTAACAAGAAGGGGAGTAGGCTACTACTTGCGCAATCCTGAACAGGAGTAATGTAATGAAAAAAGTAAGCTTTTTACAATCTATTCATGTGAAGTTTGTATTAATTTATATTTTATTAATCTTGTTTGCAATGGAAATCATCGGTGTTTACTTTGTAAACAAATTAGAAGAAAAAATGGTCAAGAACTTTAAAGACTCGATTGTACTTCGTACAAAAACAATAAAATATAGTCTTTTAGATGTATTAACGGATAAGGAAGATCAAGATACTTCAACAAAGATTAAAAGGATATTATCCGGTTATAGTAATGTGTCTGATATTGCTGAGGTCAGAGTAGTGAATAACCGAAGTGTTATATTAGGTACATCTGACTCGGATAACCAGGGGTTAGTTGGTCAAAAAATGACTAATGAATTGATCAAGCTAGCCACCAGTACAGAAGAACAGCAGGATGAGGTTTATTTCGACCTTTCTACGAAAAAAAGAATATGGATACTCACATTTCCTATTGAATCCAATGGGAAAATATATGGATATATATATTTAGTTTCTAAAATTGAATCAGTATACAATCAATTAGATGAAATTAATAATATTTTCACAACTGGTACTGCGATTGCTATGATAATAACGGCGATACTAGGGATTGTGTTGGCTCAGACGATTACGAGGCCAATCGCGGATATGAGAAGACAAGCATTGGCAATGTCTAAAGGGAACTTCTCCAGGAAGGTTAAAGTATATGGAAATGATGAAATCGGTCAGTTAGCTTATTCATTCAACCATATGACGAAAAAGCTGCAGGAAGCCCAGGCGACAACAGAAGGGGAACGAAGAAAGTTAACGTCGGTTTTATCCAATATGACGGACGGTGTTATCGCAACGGACCGACGGGGTCGGGTTATCCTTATTAATGATGCTGCAATAGAAATGATTGATGTTTCACGTGAAACAGTTCTTTCTCAAAACATCGTCACAACCTTACGTATAGAAAAAGATCATACGTTTAACGATTTACTAAATCAACAGGATTCTATTATTCTTGATTTTAGCACAGATGAAGATACTTATATTTTAAGAGGAAATATTTCTGTGATTCAAAGTGAGACAGGATTCGTTAGTGGGATTATTATTGTGCTGCACGATATCACGGAGCAAGAAAAAATTGATATGGAACGCCGTGAATTTGTAGCCAATGTCTCTCATGAGTTGCGGACTCCATTAACAACAATGAGAAGTTACTTGGAAGCTCTCGCAGATGGCGCATGGCAAGACAAAGAAATTGCACCAAGGTTTATAAGTGTCACTCAAAATGAGACTGAGCGAATGATTCGTATGGTAAACGACTTATTTAAATTATCCAAGATGGATCGGGAAGACGATCCATTAGTTAAGGATTGGATTAATTTTATCGAATTCTTCCATCATATTATTGATCGGTTTGAAATGACAAAGCCTGAATATATCACTTTCAAACGAAAACTTCCTAATGAAGCTTTGTTTGTTGAGATGGATGAGGATAAAATGACGCAAATCCTGGATAATATTATTTCTAATGCAATTAAATATTCGCCTGAAGGAGGGCAAATTACCTTTAGAGTCAAAGCTCAGGAAGAATCCATTGTAATCAGTATTTCCGATCAAGGACTAGGGATACCAAAGGATAAATTGAAGAAGATATTTGAACGGTTCTATCGTGTCGATAAAGCAAGGACACGACAAATGGGCGGAACAGGTTTAGGGCTGGCTATTGCCAAGGAAATGGTAGAGGCTCATGGTGGATCCATTTCTGCAAACAGCGTGGAAGGAAAGGGTACAACGATTAACATATCCCTACCATTCGACCGTTCACTAGAGGATGATTGGTCATGAAGTTTGAAACAATAAAAACCATTATTCTAACACTTTTAGTCGCGTGTAGTATGTTCTTAACATGGACCATTTGGACGTATAAACCGAGTTACGAATCTATCAAGCAGGATGTCACGAATACCCCTATTTCGGATCCTAAAAAGATACCAGATTTGATTAAGCCGTCCAAAATTGTGCTTCATCAAAATGATACTCATATGGGAACGGTTAAAGATTCAGAGATAGATCGTGTAATACATGATATACAGGGTTTGCATTTTTTTGATATAGGTTCACAAAGGACATTAACTGAAACGGAACTTCGTTATTTTATACAAGAAAATAACCATATGGAAATTGACTTTCCAAGCCGAGTACCATTTGAAATTTATCGAGGGATTCTTCAATTCAATAAAAAACATTCTTCCAATGTGTATTTTGATAAAATAGTAGTGGATTTTGCAAAAGGAGCACAAAAGGAAAAAAATATATATTTTATTGATACAGAGAACCGTAAATTGGCTGCCTCTTCAGTGAGTAATAATGAAATTCGATCTTTTTTGAATAAAACGAAGCAAAAGCAAAGTCAATATCAACCGTACGAACTTGTGGAGCTAGGCAATAACCACTACACATATTTACCTAGTTCTCCAACGACTATGAAAAACTATGAATTCACTATAGATAAGCATGATTTAGACATTTTTAAGAGGATATTATTTAGTGATCCAGCTTCTGTACAAAAAAGCGAAACAAATGATAAAACAGAATATGTTAGCATTACTAGTTTAATGAAAGCAGACTTAAAAAATTACGTATTTTCATTTGTTAATACATCGGAAAACTCAGCTTATAAATCGGATCCAAAGGCCTTATTAAAACAAAGTATTGAGTTTGTGAATGAACATGGAGGATGGACAGACGACTATCGTTATTTCTCTTTAAATAATAATAGTCACGAGGTAGACTTCCGTTTATTTAAGGATGGGTATCCAGTATTTAATTCGAATGATATGGCGGAGATTCAGCAATTTTGGGGTGAAAAAGATATTCAGGAGTACCGTCGTCCATTCATATCTTTGGATGCGCTATTTGATTATTCCGATGAAACCATGAAAACAGGAAAGCAAGTATTAAAAGATTTATTAGCCATTCCACATGTCCAAAAGAATAGTATTCGTGATCTTGAGTTGGGTTATCAATTGACAATCGTGGAAACAGAAAATTCGGCCAGCAATTCGGATAGACTACTTAATTTTAAACCAACATGGTATTGTTTATATGATGGCACATGGTCCCCAGTTTCAGAGATAGGGAGGGGTCAAAATGGAATGGAGTAAGACAAAAACGATGTTTATTCTTGTTTTCCTTATCCTTGACCTATTTTTGGCGACACAGCTTTTTAATAAATATTCCAAGAGTCAAATAGATGTTATTCAAAATACTTCAGATGAGGATAGGTTAAAGGCAGATGAAATTACGTATGACCCACTTCCACAGGATAAGATCAGCAGCCAGTATATAAAGGCGAAATCCAAGATATTTTCAAATAAAGACATTAAGAAGCTGGGGAAAAATCAATCTGCCTTACTGACAAAGGACGGAACAGACATTACATCGTATTTTAATAAACCCATTCTCATTTCTGGTCAAATAGATGAAAAGTCTATGGATAAGGTTATGAAGGACAACAACATTTTGTTCAGTGACCAGTATTCCTTTTGGAAATACGATAAAAATATGAAAAAAGTAACTTATTTCCAAACATATCAGGGTAAGAGAATTTTTCAAAATATTAATGGTCAAATTACCTTTTATTTAAATGATAAAAATGAAATTGTCTCGTATGAACAGACATTATTGAATTTGAATATTGACGATGAGTTAAAAAAGAAGGATGTTCTTGCACCGTTAAAACTCATTGATACCCTGCATAATAAAGGATTGCTAAAGCGAAAAAGTCATATAAAGGAGCCCGAATTAGGATATTATACAAGGGTTCAATCACCTGAGTTACAATTATTAGTTCCTACTTGGCATTTTACGGTAGTGAATGATGAAAAAACGGAGAACTTTTTCGTCAATGCATTTGAAGGGGAAGTTTTCGACTTGAATAACAATAGTAAAGTCGATTCTAATTCTGATTCTAATAACAACGAAACATTGCCAAAAAATCCGGATTTAAATGGCAATCTAAAAACAAAACAAACGGAACCAGGAGATTTTTAAAACAGGAGTGAATTCAAAATGTCCTTGCATTTTAGTGTGCTTTCTAGTGGGAGCACAGGAAATGCGATATATGTTGAAACAGATGAACATTCTTTTTTAGTAGATGCTGGTTTTAGCGGGCGTCAAATGGAAGCCTTGTTTCAAAAAATTGATCGCAAAATAGAAAATTTAGACGGAATACTTGTAACACATGAGCACAGTGATCATATAAAAGGGGTAGGGGTACTCGCAAGAAAATACCATTTGCCCGTATTCGCTAATCAAAAAACATGGTCTGCCATGGACGGATTAATTGGTGAAATTCCTACTGATCAAAAGTTTACTTTTGATATGGAAACAGTAAAATCATTTGGTGGGCTAAACATCGAATCCTTTGGCGTTTCTCATGATGCTGTGGAACCAATGTTTTATGTATTTCACCAAGATAATAAGAAATTAGTTTTGATTACGGATACAGGATACGTAAGTGATCGTATGAAAGGCATCATATCAAATGCAAATGTATATATATTTGAAAGTAATCATGATGTACAAATGCTTAGAATGGGGCGGTATCCATGGAATATAAAACGACGTATTTTAAGTGATGTTGGACATGTTTCGAATGAAGACGCAGCAGTGGCTATGAGCGATTGCATCGGGGATCAGACAAAGAGAATTTACCTAGCGCATCTAAGTTTGGATAATAATCTAAAGGATTTGGCCCGTATGAGTGTTACTCAAACATTGCAATCAAAAGGCTTCATAGTGGGGGAATCCTTTGATCTATATGATACAGATCCTAAGCTTCCTACTCCATTAACGGCAGTATAAAAAATGGTTTACAAGAATAGTAGTCTCGGGAATAAAAGGTGGAGAGAGGAATAAATTTTTTCGCTCCACCTTTTTTTAAAACCATAATAAATCTTATTTTACATACCTATACACAATGTAGACATAAAAAACAGAAAAAATGGTAATTCTTATGAGGTTTTAATTAATTTTTAATAAATGCTGATTATAATAAATGCATATAAAGGTAAAATAATATGAGGTCACCTTTTCAGGGAAAGGAATGATTGATATGGGTTATTATGATTCAGATGATCAAGAAAAAAGCCGTTACCGAAAAGAAAGGGGGAAAGGTGGTTACCTACTGTCAAGTTTAATTGGGGTTATTATTGGTGCACTGCTTGTATTGCTGGTAGTCCCAAATATAAGTAGTAAATTATCAAATAACCAGGATAATCAAGAAGCTACAACTGCTTTTACAAACAAAAATAACGTACAAGGGAAAAATGTATCTCTTAATGTTACAACCGATGTGACAAAAGCCGTAAATAATGCGGAGAAGGCAGTTGTTGGTATCTCCAATATTCAGTCGCAAGGCTTCTGGACACAGGATGGCAGTATTGGTGGCCAGGGGAAAAGTGGATCTAGTGAACAAGAAGCTGGTTCAGGATCTGGCGTCATTTATAAGAAAGCAAACGGAAAAGCTTATATTGTCACAAACAATCACGTAGTTGAAGGTGCAGATCAATTAGAAGTAACCTTATCAGACGGCACAAAGCTTCCAGCAAAATTATTGGGAAGTGATGTATGGACTGACTTAGCAGTCGTAGAAGTAGATGGCTCGAAAGTATCTACTGTTGCTCAATTTGGGGATTCTGACAAATTGAAGCTAGGAGAGCCTGTTATTGCAATTGGTAACCCATTAGGAGAACAATTTGCAGGGTCTGTTACACAAGGGATTGTTTCTGGTGTAAACCGTACAGTGCCAATGGATATTAATAATGACGGTGTAGAGGATTGGCAAGCAGAAGTCATTCAAACCGATGCAGCGATTAACCCTGGTAATAGTGGTGGAGCACTTATTAATATTGCTGGACAAGTAATTGGAATAAATTCTATGAAAATCGCTCAAGAAGCCGTTGAGGGAATCGGATTTTCTATCCCAATTAAATATGTAGAGCCAATCATTACACAGCTTGAGAAGTTTGGAAAAATTACAAGACCATCCATTGGTGTTACTTTACAAGATGTAAGTGATATCCCAGCATATCACCAACAAGAAACCTTACACTTACCAAAAGATGTGACAGATGGTGTCATGATTGAATCCGTTGTTCGCAATTCACCAGCAGAAGCAGCTGGCTTGAAAGAGTTAGATGTTATTACGAAATTAGATGGACATAAAGTAAGTGATATTCTTGAATTAAGAAAATATCTATATGACAAGAAAAAACCAGGAGATACAATGAAAATTACCTTCTACCGAAGCGGTAAGTTAAAAGAGGTATCGGTAAAATTGTCAAATGAGTCAAGAATGTAATCACATGTGGATAAACGAAAAATGCAGGGGATAAATCATTCCTTGCATTTTTTTGTGGATAAAAAACTATGGTATGATGAGATGTATATATTTTTGAACTCATACATTTTTTAGGTAAAAAGAATTAGATTTTACGCGAAATTTCAGACTTCATGTCTAAAACTTGGGCCTAAAGCACTTATCCACAACTGTGAATACGATTATATATATTGTGGGGAACGAATATTCCTATACAAAATGTGGATACATTTTGTGGGTATGTGGATAAGTTCTGTGGATATCATGTTTGTAATCTGTTTGTAAAGTGGGGATGAATTGTGAATATCTCAATTATTGCAGTTGGAAAACTTAAAGAAAAATATTTAAAACAAGGAATTGACGAATATTTAAAAAGACTTACTGCCTATGCAAAGGTGGAAATCATCGAGGTTCCAGATGAAAAAGCTCCGGAAATTTTAAGTGATACGGAAATGCAACAAGTCAAACAAAAAGAAGGAGAACGAATCCTAACAAAAATCAGCCAAGATACCCATGTGATTGCTTTGGCAATAGAAGGCAAAATGAAAACTTCAGAGGAACTTGCTGACGACCTGGACAAGCTTGCCACATACGGAAAAAGCAAAATTGCATTTGTGATAGGCGGCTCGCTTGGACTAAGCTCCGAGGTTATGCAACGTGCAAATGAAAGGTTATCCTTCTCGAAAATGACATTTCCACATCAGCTGATGAGGTTGGTGTTGGTGGAGCAGGTGTATCGGGCGTTTAGGATTATTCGGGGTGAACCGTACCATAAGTAAATGATGATTCATTCCCCCATTATAAAAAGCGGTGTATTTTCCTTAAGTGCAGAACACACCCTTGCTGGAAAATTATTTTTTTTAAATTGTATAAAAATGTGCGTAGCTTTTTGTATAATCATGATGAAATTTGAAAAGATGCTAATGCAGTTTCTTTTTATCATACGTGATTGTTTTAGCCAGAATACAAAGTTCAAATATTTTTATAAAATGAGGTGTCAATTAAATGTCAGAGGTAATCAATAAATTAGAAACTGTTGTGTTAAACCAGGTTTCACCGGAAATGAGGGAAAGTAATCCGCAAATTGTTGAACCAATTGTTTCTTCCATTGTTTATATATTAACTGCACCTTTTGATCTTAAAGATGCGTATGAACATGCCACATATGATTATACTAATGATGAATTTGAAGTGGAAACGGTCAAGGTTATGAATGAAAGATTGCAGCAGATTATGGATACGCTTGAAACAAATCCTAGAAGTAAGCTTGGAAAGTTTATTATTAAGCTTTATATGAAGAGTTTATCTGAACTTGCAAGCTTATCCGAAAGTTGGAAACATCTTTATAACAAAATTCACAAAGTGTTTGCCAGTTTAGATAATTAGTCATGAAAAATAGTAGGTGCTCCTGAAATCAATACTTTTGGGGCACTTTTTTTAAGTAACGAGCATTATAGTTTACTCTTTAGTATTTAAATTCCTTGGTGAGAGCATACACGCACTGCAGCTAACAAATCAAAGTACATGATAAATCAATAGTTTTCCATATATATGGCTCACATCTACCCATTTGGGAAACCATCACTTCACAGGGAATTATGGTATTAACTCACTTGATTGCTTCTGTAAAAAATGAGTTTTTTGGAGAAGGATACAGGAGACAATAGCTAGTCAGGGAAGAAAGGCAAGTCTGATTTCTAAAATCGTGCTTGCCTTTATATCTTCTTCCCCTTTTAATCATTGTCATATTGAGAAATAAATGGTTTTGCAAGCCGGGAAGGATGTATTTTAACTCCTAAACTAAAAAAGTCACAGAAGTTCATGATAAGAGGCTTCCATTTTTCAGGATCAATGTAATTTTTCTTGCCTGCTATTAAAATAGATTCGTCAATATGGGTTTTTATTATCTCCACTTCTATCGCTTTGATTGCACTAGGTTCATCAAATGAATGAATGTTCTTAACAATTGCTTCTAGCTGAACAGGACACTCATGTACAACGGGTGCTTTCACAACTTGAGCTGGACTTGTAGTAAGGCCAGCCTTTCCAAATTTATCTTCAACATATTCATAACCCATGTTTCGTTTTTTTTCTGGTATTTGTTTTTTTCCAGTAGTTAGAGCTAACTTATCAACAGCACCGACTAATGCTGCTGAAGGTAAGTTTAAAACGCATTCTCTTTCTCTTATTAAATTTGTGACAGTCTGGGAATTTCCGCTCATCCCCAGCATACATGACTGATTCAACCACCATGCAGATGACATCGGAGCTAAATTAGGAGTACCATTTTCATTTAACGTACTAATCAGGACAACTGGGGTTCCAAAATAAAATATTTTAGAATCAATTGTTTTATGCATGACTTCACGTCCTCCATCTATTTTTGATGCAAAGTAAGTATATTATTTTCAGGAGGACGATTACTTTCAAATTCTTGCTGTTATATTTTCATGATTTTGTTTTATATTTTTTTCTAAACATTACAGGAGTATATCCTGTTTCTCTTTTAAAAAATGTACTAAAGTAGGAGGGATTCGAAAATCCTACTTCCATTCCAATAACAGTGATGCTTTTATCTGTGTTTATTAAAAAGGATGTGGCGTTCTCTAGGCGGACCTTGTTAATGTAATTAAGCGGGCTCATCTTCTTTGAAAGCGTAAATATTCTCTGCAGGTGGAATGGACTTATATTACTTATGGAAGCTAGCTTTTCTAATGTTATGGACTCATGGTAATGATGGTCTATCCATTCAACGAGCTCATTTAAGATTTCTTCATTTGGATGTATCAATAAGTCGGGCCTACATCTTTTACATGGGCGGAATTGGTGGTGAACAGCATCATCTTGGTTATGAAATATTACTACATTTTTCATTCTTGGTTCTTTCGATTTACAGGAAGGACGGCAATAAATGTTAGTTGTCATAACCCCATAGAAAAAAAGTCCATCATATGATTCGTCATTTGTAATAATGGCATTCCAGTATTCACTCGGGATATTTTGGTCGAAAATTAACATCTTATTTCTCACCCCATTGCCTTTTCAGGTTTAATTAATATCTCTAAGAAGAAAGATAATTTAATTACTAATGTAAGTTCAACTAAAATGCAAATTGATTTTCCCTAATGTAGATGGAGACACGGAAAATTTCCCATTAAATTGATCTTAGGGATAGTTATTTTGTTAGAGCTTAATTTATAGGAAATTCTTGAAATACAATGTTCATGCATCTACAAGCCTTGCCGTAACAACTTAAAACAGCCACCTTAAGGAGGAATTTTAAGCTGAAATAGTTACAACTAGGAAGATCTTTTTCATTAATTGAGTCGGAGATAATGGCTATGTATTCCAAGCAGCTATCCTCACCTAAAGCAGAAATCGAAATAGGTATGCATGCAAAGAGGGTGGGTCAAAGGAAAGCTCGAGGATTTGTGCAAAGGCTCTATCTGGAAAGATAGTGTTTCCGAAATGATGCTTGCCATAAATCTTTATTTAATTAAGTTATGTACTTTAAATAAACAATAGCAATCTCAATTGGATAAATTATGGTGAGTTATATCATAAGCAAGTGAGGTTTTACTATTTTCAACTCTCCAACTCCATTACTACATGAGTCGTTTGGATTATTTTTAATACTTAAGAACAATAAATTTTCAATGTGATTGACTTAATTAAAAAGCGTGTGTAAAGTGAATATTAATAGGAAGACCACTAGGGGAGCCATTACTGGCTGAGACAGAGTTGCTCTGGACCCTTTGAACCTGATCTAGTTCATACTAGCGTAGGGAAGTGGAGTCGATGTGCGAGTATATACTAATATTCGGCCGCTCCATTTTTGGAGTGGCTTTTTTCATTTGTAGCATTAATTGCTCCATTTAAAGTCTTCCCGCAATTACCAAAGAGGAGGAAAATTTTATGGGTTTTTCAGCGGAATTGAGGAAAGAAGCAAATCCTATCTTTGATGCTATCTTTGAGCATCCTTTTGTACGAGGAATTGCCAGCGGTAATCTAAGAAAGGAACAGCTAATTCATTATGTCAAACAGGATTTTGAGTATTTAAATTCCTTTATCAGAATCTATGGTATGGCCGTTGCAAAATGTGAGAATCGTGAAGATATGGAGATGTTTAATCAGCAGATATCATTTATTTTAAACAGTGAGACCCATCCACATAATAATTTTTGTCAGGTAGCGGGTGTTCGATACGAGGAGCTGCAAGGATTTCCACTATCACCATCTGCCCTCCATTACATACGTCATATGTTGACCGTTGCTCATGAGGGAACATTAGGGGAAGTTCTGGCAGTTTTATTGCCATGTCCATGGACATATTGGGAAATTGGAAAGAGACTATTAAATGAGGTTAAACCGGATCACTCTCATCCATTTTATGAATGGATTCATTTTTATGGTAATCGGACAGATTCGATTACAACCAAATTTTGTACCCGCATAAATGAATGGGCAAAAGAAGCAACGGAAAAGGAAAAAGCAAGGATGAAAGAACATTTTTTAATTAGTTGTCAACTTGAGTATATGTTTTGGGATATGGCCTATAAACTTGAGGAATGGCCAATAAAAATGGAGATGGTGAAAAGATGATCTGGAAGACGAAGGAGGTAGTACTAACAGTCATTCTTTCCGTTGCTTGCGGAGTTATTTATTTAGGATGGTCCACACTTTGGATACCGATTTCTGCATTAGTGGGACCCGTAGGTGCAGGTTTTATGTTTGGAATTTGGGTGATTGCTAGTCCAATAGTAGCGTATATTATTCGTAAACCAGGTGCTGCTTTTATTGCTGAGGTTATGGCAGCTGCTGTTGAATTATTAACGGGAAGTCATTTTGGTCTTTCGGCCTTGCTAGTAGGAGTCTTTCAAGGTATTGGATCCGAAATTGCCTTTGCCATATTTAGATACAAGCGCTTCAACCTTATTACGTTAATGCTTTCTGGCGCCTTAGCCGCGGTTATGGGAATGATCTACAACATATTAGCTAATGGTTATGGATTTTACACTACAGGAGTATTTTTTACGACATTAGGAATTCATATTATAAGTGGAATCATTCTGGGTGGTTGGTTAGCGAAGGTAATAGTGGATGGACTGGCTAAAACAGGAGTTTTAGGACAGTATGAATTGATGAAGGAAAAACGAAAAAGGGATGACATACATGGAAATATTTCTCGGATGTAGAGATCTTTCTATTCGATTCTATAATCGTTCTGAAAAGGTACTAAATAATATTACTTTGTCGATAGAAAAAGGAGAGAAAGTATTAATACTAGGACCAAGCGGGAGTGGGAAATCTACATTAATTTCCGCTCTTGCAGGGATCATTCCTGAGCATGTTGAGGCAGAAGTAAGTGGTGAAGTATTTCTTAGGAGTCAGACAGGTGTTATGTTTCAAGAGCCGGATTCTCAATTTTGTATGCTTCGGGTTGATGAAGAAATCGCTTTTAGTCTAGAAAATCAATCGATACCCCGAAATGAAATGGAACCAATCATCTTAGAGTTAATGGACAAAGTGGGCTTAAAGGTTGATAGGAGAACACCCATTGAAACTCTCTCTGGTGGAATGAGACAAAGATTGGCATTGGCCAGTTTATTAGCATTAGAACCCGAAGTATTGTTTTTTGATGAACCAACAGCCCAACTTGACCCGGCCGGCAGGATAGAGATATTTGATTTATTGAAACAAATATCACAATTGACGAACCAAACGATGGTATTTGTTGAACATGTTCTAGATGGCTGCATCGAATGGATGGATCGAGTCATTTTGTTAAATGAGAGCGGAAGCATTATTGCGGATGGAAAGCCAGAAGAAATTTTGCTTAATTATAAACATGAAATGATAGAAGCAGGAATTTGGCGCCCTAAACTCTTCCCATACAAATGGACGGATATTGTGGAGAATGCTTCACATCCTATTTCTATTAAACTGTCAAAAATGCTAAAACGTAATCCTCAAGTAAGAATGAATAAGGATACTTTGATTAGAACAGAAAATGTAGAAATTGGTTATAGAAAGAAGACAATAGTGAAGGACATTAATATAGACATCCATAAAGGTGATTGGGTTTCCATTGTTGGAGCAAATGGAAGTGGAAAAAGCACTTTCTTAAAAAGTCTGATACGTTTAGAGCCAATAAAAAATGGGAAGATCTATTTTGAAAATACGAAACTTAAAAAATGGCCGGAAAGGGAATTATACGAAAAAGTAGGTTTTGTTTTTCAAAATCCAGAGCTTCAATTTATAACAGATACAGTATTTGAGGAAATTGCCTTTGGTGGCCGACAAAGATATTGGAAAGAAGAGCAGATTTATGCCAAAACAATTCAACTGTTACAGGAGTTTGGACTGGAGTCATATCACAATTCTCACCCTTTTACCCTAAGTTTAGGACAAAAACGGAGGTTAAGTGTTGCAACCATGTTATTGTTTGATCAGCCTTTATTATTACTTGATGAACCAACATTCGGTCAAGATGAAAAAACAGCTAATGAATTGATTAAGCGATTAAAGGATAGACAGGAACAAGGAACAACCATTGTAATGGTAACTCACGATATGGATTTAGTTGATACTTATTCTGATCATGTCATTCTCTTTAACAACGGAAGAGTTTCCTATCAAGGGACACCCTATGGATTATTTTCTAATCAAGATATTTTAAGTGAGGCAGAGATCATTCCCCCACTTCACTACCAGTTAATGCATGCAAGAGGGGAGCGGGCTTTGGTATGAAATCAAATCATTCTTTTCTCGCTTTCTTAAACCCTTCTGTTAAATTACTCTCTCATTTGTTAGTTATGTTTCTGTTGATGACCATACCAAATCCAAAAGTAACGTTTTGGATTTGGATACTTGGGGTATTCATTGGGATATTTTTAGGAGGATGGAGAATCAGGTACCTTTTAAAAAGGCTGCTTCCATACTTGGGATTTTTTATTCTTGTATTTTGGATGATGGCGGCTTTTGGGGAAGGGAAAGAAACAATTTGGAAATGGGCATGGTTCCATATTACCGTGGAAAGTATGAATCATGGCTTAACGATTTCTTTAAGAATGTTAGGGTTTGTAACGTATGGAATGTTATTTACTTCAACAACAGACTTAACATTACTTATTATGAGTTTAATACATCAATGCAAACTATCGCCTAAATGGGCTTATGGGCTGTTAGCAGGGTTTCGATTTATCCCGCTATTCCAATCTGAATTTAACCAAATGAAAACGGCTCATAAAGTGAGAGGATACAAGCAAAAAAATAGTTGGAAATCTTTTATGAGGTACGCGTTACCACTATTTACGCAAGGAATTAGAAAATCAGAACGAATTGCCATTGCAATGGAAGTACGTGGTTTTACGGGTACAAGGGATAGAACATATTATCAAACCACTGAAGTAATGACAAAAGACGTGGCCTATTTGCTTTCCTTGTTAATTGGTGTTATTGGGATAATCATTTTTATTAATTGAAGTTTAAGATTCGAGACTTTCTAATAGGGTTCCTAATTTCTTTTAAAAACCTATTTGTTATTCTTTCAATATTAAAGTTGCTCATTTCGGGTTAAACCTAAACGCAGAAAATAAAGAGGTATTTCTTTTGACATAAAAAATATCAAGTGTATACTATTAATTTATCCTTTGATTCAATCAATTGTTAGAGTTGAGAACGGAATACGTCATTTAAAAGACTATGCATAACTAAAAAATAACAGTGCCTTAACCTTACCAAATGGAGGAGTAAATATGACCAAGATGCAAAAACAAATTAAGCTTGCAAAACGTCCAATTGGGATGCCAGAGATGGAGGATTTTGCTTTTATCGATGCACCAATTGGAACACCATCAAATGGTGAAGTGCTGATTCGTACCATATATATTTCAGTTGATCCGTATTTACGTGGAAGGATGCAGGATGCAAAATCATATATTCCTCCCTTTCAATTAAACGAGGTCATTACAAGTGGAGTGATTGGCCAAGTAGTAGAATCAAAATCGGAACAATTTGCTACAGGAGATGTGATAATAGGTAATCTTGGCTGGCAGGAATACTCAGTTGCAAATGAGAAGGAGATTCGGAGAATTAATCCGAAGCAAGCCCCTGTAACAGCGAATTTAAGTATTATTGGATTGACAGGATTAACAGCGTATTTTGGCCTGCTTGATATTGGTCAACCAAAAGCAGGAGAAACCGTAGTTGTATCTGGAGCTGCTGGTGCGGTGGGATCGACCGTTGGACAAATTGCGAAAATCAAAGGCACTCGTGTGGTTGGAATTGCCGGGTCGGAGGAAAAATGTCGCTACCTCTTAAATGAACTTGGATTTGATGCAGCCATCAATTATAAAAAGGAAGATGTTCCAAGTGCATTAGAAAAAGCATGTCCTAACGGAATTGATATTTACTTTGATAATGTTGGGGGATCCATTTCTGATGCTGTATTCCCACTCCTTAATAAGTATGCTCGTATTCCAATTTGCGGGGCAATTTCTTCATATAATAATGTAAATATTGATATGGGTCCTCGTGTTCAAACTTATCTCATAAAAACTAGTGCGCTTATGAAAGGTTTCACACTCGGAGATTACTCTAATCGATTTAAAGAAGGTGGCGCAGCACTAGCTGCATGGTTAAACGAGGGAAAACTTAAATATGAAGAAACCATTACAGAAGGATTCGACCATATTATTGATGCCTTCCTTGACTTATTTAAAGGAGCAAATCTTGGAAAGTCACTTGTCAAAGTAGCAGATATTATGTAAAGGTGCACGTCTCTACAACAGTGAGTGCAAAAACCCTGATCTTTTAGAAATAGATACATAAAAATGACGTGTCTTTTTGACACGTCATTTTTATGTAGGAGAACCCTTATACGCTTTTGTGTAGGATTGGCAAACCATTCTGCAATGTTATCCGCAATTACTTGGTCTTGGGCACCTTGAAGTAACAATTGAACAACATGCATCTGGTAATGGTTTTGTCATGGAATTTATTCATTCGTTTACTTCTTTTCATATTGTTTTATTCGTTTTCCAATAAGTCTCTCATATTTTTATTTCCCATTTACAATTTTTGTGTCCCATAAGGGTTTCAAACAATTGTTCAGGGCAATATGAAGATAAGTTACAACCTTGACCTGTAATGGAAGCGTTTAAAAAAACTCTACCTCCGCTGCCACTGAAAAGTTATTTTTTACCAAGCAATTTCTTCTGATTCTGGAAAACTGTTAAACTGTACTTTTCTTCTTAGAGGTAATAATCTTCTGCATTTTAGGCCTTTTCAATTCCCACTTACTATTTAGAAATTTGGTATTCCAATCGGAAAATTATCCTAGAATTCAATATAATTTTAACCCTTTTATTTACGAAAGCCGGATGAGTATTTGTCTTCTTGAAAAATACAATTGAACTTTTTTACAGAATAATATTATAATTGAATAATAATTCAGATGAATAGATAGGCACAACAAGGGGGAAACAAAGTGGAAAAGGAAGAATTAAAAAGAGGTTTAAAATCGAGACATATTCAGATGATTGCGTTGGGTGGTACCATTGGTGTTGGTTTATTTATGGGTTCAGCAAGTACCATTCAATGGACGGGGCCATCTGTACTGCTTGCCTATATGCTGGCAGGGATTTTTATCTTTTTTATTATGAGGGCAATGGGAGAAATGTTATATGTGGAGCCGAGCACAGGTTCCTTCGCAACATTTGGTTATAAGTATATCCATCCGCTGGCAGGGTACTTAACGGCATGGAGCAATTGGTTTCAATGGGTAATTGTCGGTATGTCGGAAATTATTGCGGTTGGGACATACATGCAGTATTGGTTTCCTCATCTGCCGGCTTGGATTCCGGGATTAATTGCTTTTGTAATCCTTGGGGCAGCCAATCTAATTTCGGTTAAATCATTTGGTGAGTTTGAATTTTGGTTTTCTTTAATAAAAATCGTCACTATTTTAGTTATGATTGTTGCGGGGGTTGGACTCATATTCTTCGGATTTGGCAATGGAGGAACCCCAACTGGGCTGGCAAACCTTTGGAAACATGGCGGCTTCTTTACAGGCGGCTGGTCAGGATTTCTCTTTGCCTTGTCACTTGTTATGGGGGCATATCAGGGTGTTGAATTAATTGGGATTACAGCTGGAGAGGCAAAAGATCCACAAAAAACGTTAACAAAAGCGACCCAAAGCATTATTTGGCGGATTTTAATTTTTTATATCGGGGCCATCTTTGTGATTGTGACAGTATACCCATGGAACCAGTTGAATTCAATTGGCAGTCCTTTCGTTGCTACATTTGCAAAGTTTGGAATTACTGCGGCTGCAGGTATTATTAACTTTGTTGTCATCACTTCGGCAATGTCTGGATGTAACAGTGGGATTTATAGTGCAGGCAGGATGCTTTACACATTGGGCGTTAATGGACAAGCACCAAAAATCTTTACAAAACTATCTTCAAATGGAGTGCCCCTTTTAAGTACGATTGGTGTACTGATTGGTTTAGCAGTGGGCATTATTTTAAGTTATATTGCACCTAAAAATTTATTCGTCTACGTATATAGTGCCAGTGTACTTCCAGGGATGATTCCGTGGTTTGTTATTCTGATTAGCCAGATTCAATTCAGAAAAGCAAAAGGTGATAAAATGGCAAATCATCCATTTAAAATGCCTTTTACCCCAATATCTAACTATCTGACCATCGCTTTTCTGGTTCTAGTATTAATAGCCATGTTGTTTAATAAAGATACCCGTGTATCGCTTATTGTGGGGATTGTTTTTCTGGCACTGGTTTCCATCAGTTATTACACCTTTGGCATTGGAAAGCGTGTAGGAAGGAACAATTAAAACCAAACAGGTTTTCTTAAAACATCAATATTCTTATTCGTATCATAAGTGATGATGAAAAAAATATATGTAAAAATGGTAAATGATTATTTATATCTGAAAAATTTCCTTGTGGCAGTTTAGCCTCAACTGTACTAAATAATGTATTTAAGGTCAGAGTAAATAGCAATATAGGCAAAATGGAAAGAGGCTATTTTGCTGTGATATTGGAATGTAATTAGTTGTTCCATATAAAGCATTCAATTTAACAGAACATTGTTTAATTAAATTATTTTATATACAAAAGAACCCCTTCCAATTTAAAGCGGAAAGGGGTTCTTTAGGATTGGCGTTTATATTATATGGCTGTTAATCCGCCATCAACGATGAATTCGGATCCTGTTGAATAGCTTGACTCATCAGAGGCTAAGTAAACTACTAAGCTTGAAACTTCTTCTGGTTGTGCAACACGTTTTAGAGGAATATGTTTAGAGAATTCTTCCACTGCTGCTTTTGTATCTTCTTGAACCACCATTGGTGTTGCAATCACACCAGGGTGCACGGAATTTACACGAATTCCGTAATGAGCACACTCCATAGCGGCTGCTTTTGTCATACCACGTACCGCAAATTTTGTATCGGTATAACCGATTGCCCCCGCAACCATTCCATTCATTGATGATATATTGACGATGGAGCCACTGCCAGCTTTTTGCATGACTGGAATAACTGCTTTCATTCCTAAAAAGACAGAAACTTGGTTGATATCTACGATTCGGCGGTATTCCTCTTCCGTTACTTCTAACATTGATTTCGCCATTGTAATACCTGCATTATTAACTAAGATATTTACCGGGCCAAATGTTTTTTCTGTTTCAGCCACCACATTTGCCCAATCATCGGCACTAGTAACGTTGTGTTTAACAAATAAAGCGTTTTTGCCGAGTTCTGCCGCAAGGTTTTTTCCCTTTTCTTCATTTAAATCCGTTAAAACGACTTTAGCGCCTTCTTCGATAAACTTACGTGCATGTGATGCCCCCATACCTTGAGCAGCACCTGTAATAATAGCGATTTTCCCCTCTAAACGGGTCATGACCTTATCCCTCCAATGAATCAATAATAGTGAACAAAAAAATAAACTACATTTGTAAATTAACAGAAATTATGAATGTTGTCCAATTAAAAAAATTAATGTCATAATATATGTAAAAATAAACCTATTAAAAAGTATTGGGGGATAACAATAACCTATGGGGAATAATGATCGCCGCTATGCTCGTACGCAAAATAAGTTAAAAAAAGCATTATTGGAATTATTAAAGGAAAAGGAGCTAAACAGTCTCTCCATTACAGAGGTAACGCAATACGCCCAATGCAATCGGGTAACATTTTATTCGCATTATAAGGACTTACAAAGTTTATTAGCAGCGATATTTGATGATTATTTAAAAGAATTAATTGCGCACTTTCGTGAAAGCTATCGAAATTTAGAGCGCTTTTCATCTGATGATGATACCCGACATCTTCCTATTTTTGAATTTATTTATCAAAATCAATTCGTTTTTTCGCTCATTTTAAAAGGCGAAGTGCTACCAGGATCGCAGAATCAATTTTGTGAAAGCCTAGTTCAAGTATCTAAAACTGAACTAACACTAGATGAGAAAACGGAGGTTGAGATTCCTGCACTAAACTATTTCTTAACATATGGAAGCCTTGGTTTTTTTATATATTGGATACAGCAAGATTTTAAAGATTCACCTCAAGTGATGGCGAAAAAATTAGCGTATTTACAAAGCAAGATGTATAAAGAGGCCATTGTTCTCGATGAATGACATAAGTGCTTGTAGCACCCATAAAGGACATGCTGAAGGATTGATATGACAGTGGAAACCGTGTGGTGCTTTTGGAACTAACCATTATTTAGTGGCCGCACCTATATGCTTCGCCAATCTTGGCGGAAGAATTTAATGGATGCCTCTTGTACTCACCGCCAAGTTAATTCTCTTCTCGATGAGGGTGAAGTCTAGGCTTAGAAACGGAGAGCAGCTGGTATTCCGGTGGAAATGAAGTGTTATGATGGAATGGTTAGGTTTTTATTTTGCAAACAGGTACTTATGAATATGGAAAAAAGCAGTGCTTCATGCTGTAAGAGTACTTCGCCAGGTACTAGGTTAGGTATAACCACGATGTAAATGGAAACGAAAGTCGAATGACAGAAAAAGGATGGCCAAAATTGTATTATTCCAATTTTGGCCTGTTATTTTGTCATGAGCCCTTATGGATACAACTATCACTTATCTTAAAAATAAAAGGATCACTCAATGGATTGGCTGAAAAATGCCTTCATTCTTAAAAGAACCCTTTTTTCACCCATTACTTTCATAATATCAAACAAATCAGGTGTATTGGTTCTATTAGTGAGAGCGACCCTAATGACCATCGCTACATCCCCAACATGTCCTTTGTATTTATTTGGATTAGCTTTATATTGCTTCATATCCTTGGCAAATCCAAGTTCTCCGGCAAGTTCTTTAATTCCGTGGAACCAAGCATCTTTTTCATTATGAAACCTATATGTTCTGCTAAATCCTAGTATAATTTCTTTCGCAACATCAAGACTTACATTAGTAGGTAACTTATAACCGCTTAATATATCCATTTCAAACAATTCGTCATAAAAGAAAGCAATCATTGGCAACACATCTGACCATTTTGAATAATCTTTTCTTGGTTTCCTATTTGTCCGACCAATATTTAAAATATTTATAGTGTAGTCTTTATTCTTATCCATTAAAGTATAAAGCGCAGAATCATATTCCTTGGACCAATTGTATAAATGGTCAAATACTTCTTTAGCTGTGAGCCTAGCGATAACATCCTTGCTAGTGTCACCCAGTTTCTTCATGTCTAATAATGCACCACTGGCATTCATTTTATCAGTATGGATATAAAAATCTCTAAATGATTTATCAGGGTTTGTCATCCTCCATTCTTCAAAGTCAGAATTGATGAGATTCATGAAGTATTCACTTATGGCCATTCCGGGGTAGCCTTGTTCTTTATAATACTCAGCGGTACCATCTAGATCTTTTCGTTTACTAAATTTTCGTTTAGTAGCTCCGACTTGCTTCATTATTGGGGCAATATGTCCGTATTTTGGTATTGGAAAACCTAGGATTTCAAATAACTGAATATGGATAGGCACGGATGAAAGCCATTCATCACCCCTAATGACATGGGTTGTACCCATTAGATAATCATCTATGGCATGAGCAAAGTGATAGGTTGGTAAACCATCCGTTTTCATAATAACAATGTCTTGTTCATTTTCCGGTAAATCAATCGGGCCTTTCACTAAATCATGATAGGTTATTCTCCTATCTGATGACCCCGGGGATTTAAGTCTAATAACAAAAGGTTTACCATTTGAAATTTCTTCCTTAGCTTCTTGATAAGAAATATCTCGATGTTTAGCCCATCTGCCATAATAACCTGTTGTTACTTTTAGGTTTTGCTGATTTATTCTTATCTTTTGTAAATCGTCGGTATCACAGAAGCAAGGGTATGCTAATCCATTCTGGACTAAATGTTTCATAAAAACTTTATAGATTTGTATTCGTGAGCTTTGTTTATAGGGTCCGTAAGCCCCCTTATCAATACCTGAAAGCTGAGGTCCTTCATCGCAATGAATCCCGAAAAATAACAATGACTGGATGATGTTTTCGATGCTGCCTTTAACTTCACGTTTTTTATCTGTATCTTCAATACGCAGAAAAAAGACTCCATCACTTTGATGGGCTAAACTTTCGGATATTAAGGTAGCGTAAAGACCACCAATATTCAATGCACCAGTTGGACTTGGCGCAAAGCGTGTTACCAAAGCAGATGAAGGCAACTTCCTCGGCGGATATAGTGAATAAATATCTGCCGGTAACTGCTGGACATCCGGAAATAACAGTTCTGCCATGTCGTTTGACATAATAATATCCCCCTATACGTTTAAAATAAAAAAAGCCTTTCATCCTATTAAAGGACGAAAGGCTTGCTTCCGCGTTACCACCTAAATTGGTTAAAAACCCGCTTACTATACAGCAATTTACTATCAAGCTGCACATTTCCTTAACGGGAAATTACCGGTAGACCTACTCCCATTTTTCAGTCAACTGCTCCGAGGCTTCTTTCATTAAGCCCGAATACCCAATTTCACCAATATGGGCTCTCTAAGATTCGAGTGATTAATTACTCTTCCTCTTCATTGCATTATTCAATATATGAATATAATTAGTGATACGATAATACATTATGGTCAAATTGTCAACAATCGAATTCGAAATTTAAAGACGATACTCTGTTAGCTACTAACCACTTATTGAAGTTTGAACTAAAAGAAGTGAAGACAATAAGGTAAAACAAAAGATTGCAGTAGTTGCTATAAGGAAATAGATATTAACATTGTAAAACGCAAAGGTTTTAGCGAAATAGGATATTCAGGAAAAGCAGAGTGAACCCTCCGAAATTTCCCCCGTATTATTCATTGGGTTAAATTTCTTGTGTTTATCCTATAAATTTATAAAATACTAAAAGCGGAGATTTTAGTACTAATACTTTAGAGTGAATGTCGGCTTGAAAAGGTTATCACAAAACCAATCTATTTCAGTAGATTGTGTTAGGAGGTTATGTAGAATCTTTAACATTTATCTTTGCAATTTAAATCATAATATAAGGAGACTTTTCTATGAAGGATTTATTTACCCCTTTTCAATTGAAAGGATTAGAGTTAAAAAACCGCGTGGTTATGCCTCCAATGTGTCAATACTCCGTTACCAATATAGATGGTATCGCAACAGATTGGCATTATGTCCACTATGTTAGCCGTGCCATTGGAGGGGCAGGATTGATTATTATTGAAATGACTGATGTGGATCCGGATGGGAGGATCACTGATTATGATTTAGGATTATGGTCGGACGACCATGTACCGGCGATTGCAAGAATTGTGGAAGCCTGCCATCAACATGGTGCAAAAGTGGCGATTCAAATTGCCCATGCGGGACGTAAAGCGGAGGATGCTGAAGTTCCTGTTGCTCCATCCCCGATACCATTTGATGAGAATTCAAAAACTCCAAAAGAACTTACAATCGATGAAATCAAACAAATGGTACATAAGTTCAAATCTGCGGTTGAACGTGCAGTAAAGGCGGGTGTTGATGCCATTGAACTTCATGGGGCTCACGGTTACTTAATCCATCAATTTCAATCGTCTTTCACCAATAAAAGGACGGATGAATATGGGCAAGACTTAACAAGGTTTGGCAAAGAAATCATTCAAGCAGCGAAAAGTGTAATGCCAAGTAAAATGCCATTAATAATGCGTATTTCGGCCATTGAATATGTGGAAGGCGGATACGGATTAAAGGAAAGTGTTGAGTTTTCGAAAATTTATAAAGAAGCCGGTGTAGATATGTTTCATGTTAGTGCAGGTGGAGAAGGACAAATAGCAGCCCATGGACGACCTGGGACACATGCGGCATATCAAGTACCATTTGCTAGAGAGATTAAAGAAAAACTGAATACACCAGTTATTGCAGTTGGAAGACTAGACGAACCATCTTTAGCAAATGCTGTAATTGGCAATGAGGAGGCAGACCTAGTAGCAGTAGGAAGAGGAATGTTAAGAAATCCATACTGGACATTGGAAGCTGCAGCTAAATTAAACAAGGAAACTGTTGTTCCTAAACAATATTCACCGTCTTTTCCAACGAAATAAAGGGGCAATGAGATTTGTGGTTACTTTTTATAAAAATTATATGTATACCGTCATAAGGAGGTTTTATTATGTCAAAAAAAGTGTTGATGGTTGTAACAAACCATACTACGATTACTGATGATCATAAAACAGGTCTCTGGTTGGAAGAATTCGCGGTCCCTTATCTAGTCTTTCAAGAAAAAGGATATGATGTGAAGGTTACAAGTATAAGCGGTGGAGAAGTGGCGCTCGATCCGAATAGTATTGAGGAAAAACCAAATTGGAAAGAAGCAGAAGCCGAACTGAAAAGTACGGAGAAATTAACCAAAGAACATGGAAAAGGCTATGACGCCATTTTTCTGCCCGGCGGTCATGGAACTATGTTCGATTTTCCGGATAGTGAAGCACTACAATATGTGTTACAACAATTTGCTGAAGAGGATAAAGTAATTGCAGCTGTTTGTCACGGTCCTGCAGGTTTAATAAATGCCACCTATGAGGATGGAACACCAATTGTAAAAGGGAAAAAGGTTACTGGCTTTACCGATGAAGAAGAAAGAGAAATGAAATTAGATATGCATATGCCTTTTCTATTGGAATCCAAATTACGAGAAAAAGGCGCAAATTTCATTGCTTCTCAAAAGTGGACAGACCATTCTATAAGAGACGGCAAATTAGTAACAGGCCAAAATCCTCAGTCCAGTGAAAGTACCGCAAAGAAACTAATTGAGGCTTTAGAATCATAACAAATGTGCCTAATATAAGGTCACTAAAAGGTGACCTTATATTTGTTCACAATTGCTTTGCTCAAAGGAAGGGAAGTAAAGGTCCGATATGTACTCAAATTTGTATATGAAAAATGGGTCTGTATATTGGACTAATGAAAGCTGCACTAGTTTTTTTCAATAAAGCTTAGAATGTCACGAAGGGATTGATTGTGTTTTTCTGTAGTTATCTGCTTAAATAAATCCCCTTTTTCATCTATTCTTCTCCTGATATTTAAAATAGTAAATTCTGTAGGTTCAATACCATTCTCTAATTCAGACCAGGTCAGCGGGGTCGCAACGGTTGCACATGATTTTGCTCTTGGAGAATATACGACGGGCACGGTTCTCCCTTTCCATAACTGTAAGTAATCAAAATAAAGTTTGTTTCCTCTTTTAGAAACAACTCTTTCGAGGGTAATCTGCTTTGGCATTTGTTCCTGAAAATACTTCGCGATAAAGTTAGTTATTTTTCTTGTTTGTTCGAATGTATATTTCGGTTCAATTGGCACAAAAACTTGAATTCCAGATGCACCAGATGTTCTTGGTACAGATAGCAGACCCAGGGATTGAAGAACATCCTTCAGTTTCAAAGACACTTCAATTACCATATGAAAACTATTATCATCTGGAGGATCTAAATCAAATACCATTTCCATGGGGAAATCTGGATTATTATAGCAATCAAACGGAACATGAAATTCAATAGCACCGTAGTTTGCTGCCCAAACTAATGTCGCAGTATCATTTAATAACATTCGCTCCTTGTTTTTGTAGAAAATCTGGCTTATCCATTCTGGTGCAGAATCAGGAACAGATCTTTTTTCAATTTTCTTGTTAGCTATTCCATTTGGATAAAGCCAAATCATTAATAGTCTATCTTTTGCATGCTTAATCAGATATTGCGACATATTTATTAAATAGTGAATATAGTCCATTTTTGTTATCCTTTGCGTCTCCCAAATGATTTTGTCTGGTGAAGTAATTACAATCCTTTTACCTTCCACAACAACTTCCTCCACCTAAAAGCCCCCCGTTTTTTCTCTATATTTTCAATCGATATTGCTAAAACTATGTATTACCTACAGGTTCTTTTCTTAAACTGTATTGTTTTTGGTGACAAATAACCATATATCCGTTCTTACTTTGGTTAAAAATCCATCATCATCTTAAGAAAAGATACTCCGAAACCAAGGGATGAGAACAATGTGAAAACAACAATCTGTGAAAGCAGTCAATCTAAAAATTGGAGTGATTAATCTGGAGCCTATTTTACCGATGGAGAAGTTTCTAGTACAACCATTCCAACTGGAGAGGAATGGATCGCACAAGTGAAATGGGATGGTGTCCGTGTCCTTACCTATGCAGATAATGACCAGGTGCGACTATATAATCGCAAAAAGAATGAACGAACAATGCATTATCCTGAGATTACCAAAATTAGTGAGTTTTGCAGCAGTCGTTCCGTGATTTTAGATGGTGAGGTAATTTCTTTAGGGGAAAATGGTAAACCATCTTTTCAACGGGTAATGAGGCGAGATGGATTAAGAAAATTTGATCGCATAAAGATAGTGTCCGAATCTGTACCGATTATTTATATGATTTTTGATGTTATCTACTGGAACGGCAAGTGGATATATGACAAATCGTTCCGTGAAAGGAATGAAATACTATCTCATATCATCACTCCCAATAAGCAAATACAACTGGTTCCTTCCATTAGCCAAACCCGTAGCTTATTTGATGCAGTTAAAGAACAAGCATTGGAAGGCATTGTGCTAAAAAAAATCGGTTCCCCTTATGTAATTGGTAAGAAAAGAGGAGATTGGCTCAAGGTGAAAAACTTCCAGGATATTATCGCGGTGATTGGGGGCTTTACACTAAGACATGATACTGTTAATTCCATTTTGCTTGGGCTATATGATTCCAATGGAAAACTGCATTATGTGGGACACACTGGGACGGGAAAGATGACAGGAAGCGACTGGAAAGAGCTCACGAAAGATTTAAAAGAAATCACTATGGAAAATGTTCCTTTTTATAAGAAACCGCAGCGCCATGCAGATGCCACCTGGGTACGTCCAGAAAAGACAGTAAAAGTAAAATTTGCCGAGTGGACAGAAGGTCGTGCGCTGAGGCAGCCAAGTATTGAGGGATTCATTGATGTTTCACCAGAAGAATGTTTGTTTGAATGAATCTATAAAGGAATTATCAGGTAAAAGAATATCTCATAGTAAAAAGAAGAAAATAAAACGGAAAGGAGGGGAAAACAGGTGAAAAACCAACGTATTCCCGAACATAAACTTAATACTACTACTACCGTAGGACAGGTCATTGAGGATATGGCAGCGAAAGAATCCTCGAAGCCAAGTCCATCTGGGTCGATGGAAACAAAGGATACTCCTGCGAACGAGGAGAAATAGCCAAATCTTTGTGAAATACAGTGACTTACACTAATTTTTCGGAATTTTGATCCTATAAAAGAAAATATAGCCCAGTTGAAAAATCTGGGCTATATCTTGGTCTAGCTTTTAACTTTAGCATTATAGGTAACCATTACATTTAGTTGTAAAATCTTTATTCGTTTTTTTTATACATTAATTTTTCTATTGCTTTTCGTCCATTTAAATTCTCCACGGTTTTACCCGCGCTTTTTAGATGGTAAGTAAAGCCGCCACTTATAGTGGATAGCTGACATACGTAAGGCTATGACTATTAGGACAATCATTGTCAATTGAAGAGGGTCGCTCCAACCGAGCCAAATACATATAGCACATAGAATGGTTAATATTGCATGAATTTCCTCTTTTAAAGCAAGAGGTTTTCGAGCCGCCATTATGTCACGAATCATTCCACCTCCTACGCCAGTAAACATCGATGCTAAGATCATGATACCTAAATCATCGGCAAAATATTCTTTGGCCGACATTGCTCCTTGCAGAGCAAAGGAGGCAAGCCCAATAGAATCAAAAAATAAACTCCGCTGCTTCCAATGATTAATCCATGTTAGAGGTAATAACACGATGAGACTCAGTGTTAATAAAACGGTTAAAATGGTTGCATGGTCCCACAAATCTGAAACTGGGAGACCAATAATCAAATTTCGAAAGAGTGCCCCACCAAAGGATGTGGTTAATCCCAATGCATATACCCCAACAAAAGAATATTCTACTTCAAGTGCAACAAAAGCTCCGCTTGCCGCATATGAAATAATTCCGATAAAATGTAAGACTAGCCAAGACATTACTTAAAAAAACCTCCAATATGTTTATTTCCAATTTCCCCAGCAAATAAAAAACTCCACCACAAGAAAACCTCTGAATAAGGTGTTTCTTATGATGGAGTAATGAATTAGCAATCCCTACTAATGAATCAATCCATTGGGTATAGTAAATAGAGCTCTAACAAAATACTTTATTAGAATCCCATTTTGAAAAATTTGTAAAAGCAATATTCATTATACTCCTCTCTAAAAAAACACAAGAAAAAGTTGCAATCCTTTTATAAATTGTGCTGTATAGTATTTGGCTGTTAGGAGGCAAGAGTATGGGAAAAAAGGAAACTATGTTTAATGATATTGTACGAAAAATGCGAAAAGATATTTTTGGAAAGGGGCCAGAACGAGTTTTTACTCATTTTGTGGAGAATATGGCTGTTACAACTATGTACGGTATTTTAACTCCAACGGAAAAATTTATTTCACAATCCCAAGAGGGGAAAAAAGTAATTCATAGTGCTAGAACCGAAATGATTCGGGATGTATATAAAGAGAAGGTGCCAGAAGGAATGGAAGAGCTTGTGGGTTCCAAGTTAATTCATTTATTTTCGGATGCAAAGATTGAAGAGGATATGGCTGTTTCTGTCTTTATTTTTGAAAGGCCAATTGTGTAGACCATTATGTGGAAACAATTAATAGAGATTTTTAAGCTTTTTCTGGGATTGGATTACTGAATTAGTAGATTTCAGCTTGTTGAAAAAATACAATTATAATTGTCTTCAAATGGAAGGCAAAAGCTGTGAATGTTAAGATTCACAGCTATTTTCCTATTTATAAAATTTTTAAAGCATTGTGACGTTTGCTCTAAAAACTTTCTTCATCATAGCCTCTCTGTTTTATAAAGTCCTATATAGAAATCACTTTTTCTCTCTTAGTTCCAATTTCCGATATGCAAGCGCAAGCAGCATTGCTGGAATGGTACAAACAATCATTCCGATAAATGCATATCTTGGCTCGATCTCGTATAAATAGCCGCCGAAAACCGTAAACAGAGCGGTGCTCCAGCTAAGAGCCAGTGCTGAATAGATGCCCTGTGCCTTCGGAATCTGCGCAGGTGAAATGTTTTTAATTAGGTATTTCATAAAAGCGTAATGCCCCATAGCAAAGGAGCATGCGTGCAAAGTTTGCGCGAAAGAGAAAACAATTACATTAGGAAAGGCGAATACTAATATCCAACGTAGGGAAGAACCTGCTGCTGCTAACGCAAGCAGGGAGCCCACTGAAAATTTTTGAAACTTCCGATCTGCTATGAAGAAAAAGATAATCTCCGCGATCACAGCAATGTTAATAATCGCACCTATTAAATATTTTGGTGCATGGATTTCTTGTAAATAGAGATAACCATAATTGTAATACGAAGCATGTGCCGCTTGCATTAAGATTACTATAACAAGTACCAAACCAAAGTATTTAATATGAAATAATTTGAATATACTACCCTTTTGTGTATGTTCTTTAGTCGGCTTCAAAGATAGAATGGCAGGTGCGCGCATGAAGCCAAGACATACTGATACCACTGTACCAAGTAAAAACGCCCATAAAATCACTTTATCTCCAAGCATCCCTGTAAAGACAGACAAAATCATGCCTGCCAAGATGAAACCAATGGATCCCCACTGACGGCTTTTCCCATAATGTGTCAATTGGTTATTTTGTACAAGTATACCAGCAGCACTATCTAAAGCTGGCATCAGTGCAGGATAAAAAAAGTGAAATACTAATGTGATGATAAGTAGGCCGGTGAAGGAAGCGGTTGGAATATAAAATAAAATCGCGATAAGCGTACCAATTCCTGCACCATTTAATAAGGCTTTACTGCTGAATTTCCCCGATAGATTTGGAAATGCAAATAAGGTGGAAACGCCTCTTGCAACCAAGCCGAGACTCATGATCAAACTAGCTTGTGACACAGTCAATCCTTTTGTATGAATCATCCATCCCGTCCAATAGGGAAGAAATATACCCCATGTCATGAAAAAACTAAAAAACCGCATACTCATCCAGCGATGTGTGTTCATTTCTATATCCCTCCATTGTTTGCATGTTATCATGGAGATACGAGAGAATAATATGAGATATCTCATATTTTTTGAGGTGGATGATGGAAATTTACACAGGTGAGAAAAAGCGATTATATATGGAAAAGTACTCTATTGCGTATTTGTTTTCTTTGCCCGTGGAAGAAATTATGGAAGTGCATGAGTATCAACGTGATGAATGGATTATTCAAGAAGGCACGAGACCTAATTTTCTATTTTATGTAATAGAGGGAAAAGCAAAAATATATGTCACACATCAGAATGGGAAGGTTTCTTTAATTAATTTTATCAACGCAAATGACTACATTGGGGAAATGGAATTATTAAATGAGGTTTACTATACAAAGGGAATTCAAGCCTCAACGAAGACGATTTGTTTTGCTTTACCAATTTCTAGCTGTCGTACGCAATTAATGGAAGATGCAAAATTTCTGCGCGAGTTAACCAAGTTTTTAAGCGTAAAGGCAACACTTATGGCAACAAGATATTCACAAAGTCTCGCCTTCCCACTGGAAAACCGGTTTGCAGATTTTATTTTGCAATTAGCTGATGATGGGATCTATAAAGAGAAACACGTCACGGTTTGCGATTATTTAGGCGTATCCTACCGTCACTTATTGCATGTACTAACCCAATTTTGTGAGAAAGGATACTTACAGAAGGAAGGACGGTATTATCAGATTAAACAGTACGATTCCTTATATGAACTTGCAGAAGTGTTGAAGAATAAGTAATTAAATAAACGTTTTTTATGGAGGGTAAACGGATGAAATTAATTTCAAATAAGTATAAGATTCTTATTTTATTAATAATAATATTTATTGCTGGTCTGTTCGACATTAAATATAAAGGGTTATTCTTTCGGACATTACCTAAATCCATTCAATCATTTTTGAGCTGATAATTGTTAATCTGTTTGATTAATATAAAAGTGTGAAAGCCAAAGAATAAGTATACTGGAGGATTATTAGTGGCAATCGTCCGACATTCAAAATTTAATCGGTATAAGAATTTAATATTTTCTTTAAAGGTTCTTAATGAAGAAACATTAAAGAGTAAAACCTTTCTGCTGGAGAAAGATGAAAAGAAGAAGATTGAGGTTTACTATGCACCTTTTGATTATATTAATGAAGAAGCAAGAATAGTTATTGTCGGTATTACACCTGGATGGTATCAAATGAAACAGGCATTCTCAGCGGTAAAGAGCGCTAATCATCAATGGTCCGATGAGGAAATTTTGCATGAAGTAAAGAAGCAAGCTAGCTTTTCTGGTCCGATGAGGAAAAATTTAATCACCATGCTGGATGAACTTCAATTACAGAATCATTTAGGTTTATCTTCTACAAGTGAGTTATTTGGTAAAGCGAATCACTTCGTTCATACGGTATCGATTCTTTCCTATCCTGTTTTTTATAAAGGAAAAAATTATAATGGTTCTACCCCAAATATGTTAAAGTCGGAATTACTGAAGAAATATATCCTGCAACAATTTACAAAGGAATTATTGGCTTTGGACAATCCACTTATCATTCCATTAGGTGTAAATGTTTCGAAGGTACTATTGTATCTTGCTGAAAATGGATATATAGATCATGAATTAATTTTAAGAGGATTCCCGCACCCATCTGGAGGAAATGGTCATCGCCATAAACAATTTGCAGAAAATAAAGAAGGAATGAAACAACAGCTAGAGCGTTATTTTGTAAAAAAAATGAATAAGCTATAAAAGGTTACTAACTATCTAGTTAGTGTTCTGCCAAATAGAACCGTGCAATAATTAACATTTTTTAATAACAAAAAACTATCAATTAAGTTTTATTTTAGTAGTATAATGAAAGCGTTGTATATTGTTTATCCAAAGAGGAAATTCCTATATAATAAATCAATAGAAAGTGATTCTAACTATAGGGTACTTGAAGGTTAAATCAAATAGAAGTTTTATAGATTGGTACAATGTTGTACACTAGTACCAAGAATAAGAAAGTTCATGTAGAACTGACTTATGATGGATAAGTGTCTCTCTTAAATAGAGGATGCCTTAGAAAAAATGTCAAAAGGAGATAAGCAATGGCTTACAATAATTTAGTGGCTCGTGTTGAATTAAAAAATGTATCATTTGGTGAAGTCGCTTCTGTTATAGGAAAAGCAGGCGGAGATATTGTATCAATTGATGTTATTAGTTCTAGTACGGAATCTTCCGTGCGTGACATCACAATTGAAGTAAGTGATAAAGTAGAGGAACAGGTCCTTGAACATCTGAGAGCTATCCCAGGTGTTAAGATCATCAACGTATCAGATAGAACATTTCTTGCGCATTTAGGTGGGAAAATTTCAATTAAATCTAAGATACCTATTAAAAATCGCGATGATTTATCAAGGGTGTACACTCCAGGTGTTGCTCGTGTTTGTTCCGCTATTAATGAAGATCCAAAGAAGGCTTACTCTTTAACCATTAAAAGAAATACTGTCGCGGTTATTTCCGATGGGAGTGCGGTACTCGGTCTTGGAAACATAGGGCCACTTGCATCTGCGCCCGTTATGGAAGGGAAAGCGATGTTATTTAAGCAATTAGCAGATGTGGATGCTTTTCCAATCTGTTTAGATACACAAGATACCGAAGAAATTATCCAAACGATAAAAAATATAGCCCCTATTTTTGGCGGGATAAATTTAGAGGATATCAGTTCCCCTCGATGTTTTGAAATTGAAAAGCGGTTAACGGAAGAGTTAGATATTCCGGTTTTCCATGATGACCAACATGGTACAGCAGTAGTTGTGGTTGCAGGTCTTTTAAATGCCTTAAAGGTTGTCGGCAAAAAAATGGAAAACGTACGTGTAGTAGTTAATGGAATCGGAGCAGCAGGTGTAGCCATTTGTAAAATGCTTATCAATGCTGGTGTAAAGAGTCTTGTTCCTGTTGACCGTGATGGTGCAATTGTAAAGGGCGGAACATATCCGTACCCAATGTGGCAATGGCTGGCTGAGCAAGATCAAGTAGAAGAGCAAGAAGGAACCTTAAAAGACGTTATTAAAGATGCGGATGTATTTATTGGTGTATCAAGAGGTGGCATTTTGTCTGCTGCAGATGTTCAGAAAATGGCAGAAGATCCAATCGTTTTTGCAATGGCGAACCCTAATCCTGAGATTTCTCCGGAAGAGGCGCTTGAACATGTTAGAGTATTTGCTACAGGACGAAGTGACTATCCAAACCAAATTAATAACGTGTTAGCTTTCCCTGGCATTTATCGTGGAGCTCTTGATTGTCGGGCAACTCTAATAAATGAGCCAATGAAGCTTGCAGCTGCACGAGCAATCGCTTCAGTGGTAACAGACAAAGAATTGAACGAGCAATATATAATTCCTAGTATTTTTAACGAACATGTCGTTTCAAAAGTAAGACATGCTGTTGTACAAGCTGCTATCTTAACAGGAGTGTCCCGTCGTATTCCGAAAGATTTTAGATAGTAGCAATCTAATTTTTATTTCCTTTGAGCCCTAATTACCAGTTGAAATTAGGGCTCAACCATCAAATAAAATAGAGTAATACGACCAGCTTTGGCCTTTACTTAGTAGGAGAGCGAACAATATGTCAATTACAAAAAGTCAAACGCGTACAGAAAAGGATTTTTTAGGTGCAAAGGAAGTTCCTTCTGAGGCATATTATGGAATCCAAACACTACGGGCTGTTGAGAATTTCCCAATCACAGGTTATCGAATCCACGAAGATTTAATAAAAGGTATGGCAATTGTAAAAAAAGCTGCTGCGCTTGCGAATATGGATGTTAAGCGTCTTTATCCCGAACTTGGAGAGGCAATTGTGAAGGCTGCAGATGAAATGATAGAAGGGAAATGGCATGATCAAATTATCGTCGATCCCATTCAAGGGGGAGCAGGAACTTCCATTAATATGAATGTGAATGAAGTCCTTGCTAACCGAGCTCTTGAATTGCTGGGAAAAGAAAAAGGCGACTATTTCCATTGCAGCCCTAATACTCATGTTAATATGTCCCAATCAACTAATGATGCATTTCCTTCAGCGATTCACATCGCCGTGTTAAATCTTTTGGAAAACTTACTAGCTACGATGGAAGATATGCATGCCGTTTTTCAGGAAAAAGCTCAAGAATTTAATCATGTCATTAAAATGGGACGCACCCATCTTCAGGATGCTGTGCCGATTCGACTTGGTCAGGAGTTTGAAGCTTATAGCCGCGTCATTAGCCGTGACATCAAACGAATTAAACAATCTCGTCAGCACTTATATGAATTGAATATGGGAGCAACAGCCGTTGGAACTGGTTTAAATGCATACCCAAGGTATATCGAATTAGTGGTAAAACATCTTGCAGAGATTAGTGGGATGCCATTAATCGGAGCCGAGCATCTTGTTGATGCTACCCAAAATACAGATGCCTATACAGAGGTATCTGCTGCTTTGAAGGTTTGCATGATGAATATGTCGAAAATCGCTAATGACTTGCGTTTGATGGCATCTGGTCCAAGAGCTGGTCTAGGGGAAATCAACCTTCCAGCAAGGCAACCTGGTTCTTCCATCATGCCTGGAAAAGTGAATCCGGTAATGGCAGAAGTAATTAATCAGGTGGCATTCCAGGTCATTGGTAATGACCATACAATCTGCCTAGCTTCCGAAGCAGGACAGCTTGAGTTGAATGTCATGGAGCCTGTGCTCGTATTTAATTTATTGCAATCTATCAGCATTATGAATAATGCTTTCCGCACTTTTACAGATAATTGTTTAAAAGGCATAAAAGCCAATGAAGAAAGATTGAAAGAGTATGTGGAGAAGAGTGCAGGACTTATTACTGCAGTTAATCCGCATATTGGTTATGAAGCAGCGGCTCGTATTGCTCGCGAGGCGATTTTAAGCGGTGCTCCAATCCGAGAACTATGTTTGAAATATGATGTATTAACAGAAGAAGAGTTAAATTTAATATTAGATCCATATGAAATGACGCATCCGGGAATTGCTGGTGCGGAGTTACTGGAAAGGGATTAAATATGGTTAGAATAAGACACCTTTAATAGGTGTCTTATTTATTAGCAATAAAAAGGCAAGTTTCACGTGGAACAATTCCGACGTTACTTACTTTATATCCGCAAAAAAAGATAAGAGATAAAAAGACCAGACTCATATTAGTAGAGTCTGGTTCTTAAATAGCTTGGGGAATTTTGATTGATTTCAATTATCTATTAAGCTAGTCTCATTTTAAAATCTTGGTAACCAAATTCACGTACGACCTTATAATCACCATTTTTATCTTTTACTGCAATGGCTGGTAGGGCCATCCCGTTAAATGTATTGGTCTTTACCATTGTATAAATAGCCATGTCTCCAAAAACTAATCGGTCTCCGATTTGCAACGGCTGATCGAAGGAGTAATCTCCAATAACATCACCAGTAAGGCAAGTTTGCCCACCGAGTCGATAAGTATATTCCTTTTCACCAGGTTCACCTGAGCCTAAAAGCGGTGGACGATACGGCATTTCTAGAACATCAGGCATATGACAAGTTGCTGATGTGTCAAGTATGGCAATATCGATACCGTTTTTATTGAAGTCAAGGACAGAGGTGATGAGATAGCCTGCATTGAGCGCAACGGCTTCTCCTGGTTCAAGATATACTTCTAAGTTGTATTTCTCTTGCATTCTCTTAATGCAGGACTCTAAGGTTGGAATATCATAATCTTCTCTTGTAATATGATGACCACCGCCAAAATTGATCCATTCCATTTGTGGCAGCCATTGGCCAAACCTTTCTTCTACTGCATTCAAAGTAGTTTCTAAATCATCAGAGTTCTGCTGGCAAAGAGTATGAAAGTGCAATCCTGAAACACCATCAAGCAAATCGGGACGGAAATCTTCCAGTCTTACTCCGAATCTAGAACCCGGTGAACATGGATCATAGATTTCGTGTCCAACTTGTGTGGAGCATTCTGGGTTGATGCGTAAACCAACCTTTCTGCCTGCTTGAAGAGCTTTATGTTTAAATTTCTCCAATTGTGAGAAGGAATTAAAAATGATATGGTCACAAATTGAAATTATTTCATCGATTTCATCTTCACGATAGGCAGGGGCAAAGACATGATTTTCTTTGCCCATCTCCTCGTGGCCCAGACGTGCTTCAAATAGTCCGCTCGCCGTTGTACCACTTAAATACTTTCCGATAAGGGGATACATGGTTGTCATAGAAAAGGCTTTTTGTGCCAAGACAATCTTGGCTCCTGTACGCTGCATGACTCCATTTAGGATTTTGAGATTCTTTTCGATGAGTTCTTCATCGACTATATAACAAGGTGTTGGTAATTCTTCAAACCTCATATTAGCGAGCTAGCTCCGGTTCTTTTTCTTGAACAGGTTCATCATCAACTAGCACTGGATTAAAGTCTTCTACCCATGGTAGTCCCCATTTATTTAACTCTTCCATGAATGGATCTGGATCAAATTCCTCAATATTATATACACCAGGTTTGTTCCATTTTCCTGTTAGGATCATTGCAGCTCCAATCATTGCAGGTACCCCAGTTGTATAAGAGACGGCTTGAGAGCCAACTTCTTTATAGCATTCTTGATGGTCACAAACATTGTATACATAGTAAGTCTTATCTTGCCCGTCTTTTTTCCCTCTGAAAATACAACCGATGTTTGTTTTACCGACAGTACGCGGTCCAAGTGTTGCTGGATCTGGCAACACAGCTTTTAAGAACTGAAGCGGAATGATTTGTTTTCCTTCGAACTCAATCGGTTCAATAGAAGTCATTCCTACATTTTCAAGTGCTTTTAAGTGTGTAAGATAGCTTTGGCCAAATGTCATGAAGAAACGAATACGCTTAAGTCCTGGGATGTTTTGAGCAAGGGATTCAAGCTCTTCATGGTAAAGCAAATACATATCCTTTTGGCCAACTTCAGGGAAGTTGTAAACACGTTTGATTTCCATTGGTTCTGTTTCAATCCATTCGCCGTTTTCCCAATATCTTCCGTTAGCAGAAACCTCACGGATATTGATTTCAGGGTTGAAATTTGTTGCGAAAGGATATCCATGATCTCCGCCATTACAGTCAAGAATATCAATATATTCAATTTCATCAAAGTAATGTTTTAGTGCGTAAGCTGAAAATACACCTGTCACACCAGGATCAAAACCACTGCCTAAAAGGGCAGTAATTCCAGCCTTTTCGAAGCGCTCACGGTATTCCCACTGCCATTTATATTCAAATTTTGCTGTATCTTCCGGTTCATAATTTGCTGTATCCATATAATGTGTTTTTGTTGCAAGACAAGCGTCCATAATCGTTAAATCTTGGTAAGGCAATGCTAGATTCATAACGATATCTGGTTTTACTTGTTCAATTAATGCAATAAGTTCATCAACATTGTTCGCATCTACTTGTGCGGTTGTAATTTTCGTTTTGCCGCCATCTAATTTAGCCTTTAATTCATCACATTTAGATTTTGTACGGCTTGCAATACAAATCTCTTCAAAAACTTCGCTGTTTTGCACACATTTATGGATCGCAACAGAAGCCACACCGCCACAACCAATTATTAGAGCTTTTCCCATTCTTCTATCTCCTATCTAAAAAGTATTTTTAAAACAAATTCCCAAAGCACTCCAACTCACACAGAGTAACTGTCAGCGATCTTTGGAGGAAAAGGATGATTGCCATAATCTACTCAAACAAAAAAGCAAGTGCAAAAACGCATTATCAGCGCATCACACTTGCTTCGATATAATCCACATCATTAAAAAGCATAAAGAATCTATAACAAAAGTATAGGTTATCCATAATAAAAAAATGGCACTTTTGTAAGAAAGCCTTTTAATATTCGGAATATATCAATATAAGATCAGAGTCTATATAGCAAATAATTACTTTTTCCACTCTTATTGACCGTTTCACAAGTTGATGTGCAATAGCACTGGTTGTAAAGTAACCAACTTATAAAATTTGAGCTTCTAACTCAATCAATAAGGCAACTAAAGTTGCCGATCGGCATTTGACCCGGCTGTCCGTATGGCCTTAACTCCCTGAAGGGAAGTGGTCAAAAATTATCTGCTTGGAAAGACTCAAATATTTCGAATAGTAGCTTTCCAATTCGTGCAATTTTTATAATAACACATATTAAAGATATAGCAAGAGGAAAATGAAAATTATATATAAAAAATGAATAGGAAGTTTTTGTATGGAACTATATGTAATTTTTCAAAATTTAACAGCTTTATAAATACCAAATAATCGTAAATATTTTAAACTATTAATAATAGTGATATACTATAATTAAATTATAATTGATGCAGAAAAGGTGTGTGACTAGGTCGCGCCATGGCTTGCTGTGACGCCTAAGCAGATAGCCTGCATCCTTTCTGCAAATCTTAGGGTAAGGATGAAAAAAATGAGCAACGAACGAACTAGAACAGATGTTATCTTAATTGGTGCCGGAATCATGAGTGCTACGTTAGGAACACTCTTGAAAGAATTAGTTCCGGATTGGAATATTACTGTTTTTGAGAAGCTCGAGTGGGCGGGAGAGGAAAGCTCTAATGAATGGAATAATGCGGGAACAGGGCATTCTGCACTTTGCGAGCTAAACTATACTGTCGAAAAACCTGATGGATCCCTTGATATTAGCAAAGCTATAAATATTAACGAACAGTTTCAGGTTTCAAGACAATTTTGGTCCTATCTTGTAAATAAAAACCTAATCAGTAATCCTAAAGATTTTATCATGCCATTGCCACATATGAGTCTAGTGCAAGGGGAAAAGAATGTAGAGTTTTTGAAAAAACGTTTTGAAGCGCTTTCGAATAATCCTTTATTCCAAGGTATGGAATTTTCTGATGACCCGGAAACATTAAAGAAATGGATTCCGCTTATAATGGATGGGCGCACATCGAAGGAACCGATTGCAGCAACAAAAATTGACTCAGGAACAGATGTAAACTTTGGTGCTTTAACACGTATTCTGTTCGACCATTTAGAGAGTAAAAATGTTGAAATAAAATTCAAACATATGGTTAAGGATATTAAGCGTACTAGTGACGGCTCATGGGAATTGAAGATAAGAAATGACAGAGGAATTATTGAACGCCATGTTGCAAAATTTGTCTTTATTGGTGCTGGTGGTGGAAGTCTTCCTTTATTGCAAAAAACTGGTATCCCTGAAAGTAAACATATTGGGGGATTCCCAGTAAGCGGTTTATTTTTAGTATGTAACAACCAAGAGGTTGTAGAGCAGCATCATGCAAAAGTTTATGGTAAAGCAGCAGTTGGTGCTCCTCCAATGTCAGTGCCGCATCTTGATACACGATATATTGACAATAAGAAATCATTATTATTTGGTCCTTTTGCCGGCTTTTCACCAAAGTTTTTAAAAACAGGATCCAATATGGATTTAATTGCATCTGTGAAACCGAATAATGTCTTCACCATGTTGGCAGCAGGTGCAAAAAACATTCCATTAACAAAATATCTTGTACAACAACTTATGTTATCCAAGGAACAACGTATCGAAGAGTTACGAGAATTTGTTCCAAACGCTAAAAGTGAAGATTGGGATATTGTAGTTGCAGGTCAACGTGTCCAAGTTATTAAGGATACGGAAGCAGGCGGCAAAGGAACACTTCAATTTGGTACGGAAGTTATTACCGGGGCTGATGGCACAATTGCTGCACTGCTGGGCGCTTCTCCAGGTGCTTCTACTGCAGTTCAGGTCATGCTTAATGTAATTAAAAAATGCTTCCCGCAACATCTAAAAGAGTGGGAGCCAAAAATAAAAGAAATGATTCCATCTTATGGGTTATCACTATTAGAAAACCCAGAACTTATCGAAGAAATTCATACTAAAACAGCTGCGGCTCTTGGTTTAAGTGAAACCACATCCTTACACGATTCTTTAAATGAGTCCAGTAATGTAGAAAGAGAAACAGCAACGGTTTAATATTGTTGTTGGAAAGGTATACTAAACTTCAGGCAAAGTTCTTTTTTATCGCAGTGGTTTAAATACTATACAGTAACGCATGGATCGTAAAAAAATCCATGCGTTTTTATTTTGACCTTTTGTGAAATCAATTGTTTCTGCTATATGGAGACAGTAATTCTGTTAAATGCATAAATAACCTTATTAAACTCGGTTTTTACGTACGGTGAATAGCGGAGCGTATGTCTGTTCAACATCACAGCCATAGGGATGGTTTTTACCATTTACTAATTTATAAGTAGTTCCGAAAACAACTTCATTTTAAAGAATAAAGGAGAAGAGCGCACCGTATTAAGTCCAATTTTGCACAAAAAGACGGACGATATTTCATCCCTTATTTGCACAAAATGAATGGGGATATTTGGTCTCTACATTTTTAACATATAGAGGTATAGTATAGTCAAGCAATTGCTAAAAGAATAAAAATACTTTTTTGCACAAACTTTGGGTGCAAGGGAGGTATTTATCTAATGTCATTAGATCAAAGAAGTACTGCAATACTTTCGTATTTAATCAAGGCTCAAACTTATGTAAAGGTGGAGGAATTGGTTGAGAATTATCGTATTTCCCGAAGGACGGTTTATTACGATATTGGTAAAATCAATGATTGGTTAAAAGAAAATGATTTATTACCTATTCAACACGTGCGTTCAACAGGTTTTCTTATTGATGAGGAAACAGCAAAAGAGGTTCCAAGAAAGTTAGGGACATTAAGAACATGGCATTATGAATATTCCGCAAGGGAACGGAAAGCATGGTTGGCTATTTATCTAATGGCGCGGGATAATCCATTGTATCTTGAAAATCTAATGGAAAAAATAAGAGTAAGCCGAAATACAACGATTGAGGATTTAAAGGGCTTAAAGTTAGAGTTGATTCGGTTTAACCTAACCTTGGAATTCGAAAGGAAATCTGGATATGTGATTTTCGGGAATGAAGAGGATAAACGAAAAGCAATAGTACATTACCTTCAACATGTGTTGCCGAATGAAAACTGGCAATCGCTTTTATCTAAAATCCCAATGATTTTAAACAAAAGCTCAAACCAATTTGCCTTCGAAAAAATGAAAGCGGTTCAACAAATTGTAGGAGAAAGTGAGCAAGAATTAAATATACAATTTACCGATGAAATTTTATACAGTCTTTCCTTTCGCCTTTTATTATTTTGCAGGAGGGTTTCCCAAGGTAAGAAAATTATAATTGACCCAATTGAAAAAGAAGTACTTAGAGATACCAAACAATATAAAGCTGCTCAAAAAATTGGCAATAAACTTTCAGCACTTTTTGAAATGGATTTCCCTGAAGATGAAATTTTATATATTACGAAGCATCTGTTAAGTTCAAGGGTTCAATTTTCAGAGGATATTGAAATTGTCAATAGCGGTAGTGAAATTCTAGTGAAAGTTGTTACGCAAATGGTTACAGACTTTCAAAAGTATGCCTGTGTCTTCTTTAAGGATCGTCAAGAAATAGAAAAAAGCCTTCTTCTTCATATCAAGCCTGCCTATTACCGAATTCGCTATGGTTTGGAATTTGAAAGCGATATGACCATATCTATTAAAGAACAATACCATGATATTTTTCTATTAACCAAAAAAGTTATTTCACATCTGGAAGCAGTGGTCGGAAAAGAAGTCAATGAGAATGAAATAGCCCTCATTGCGATGCATTTTGGGGGATGGATGCAGAAAGTTGGAGCTAAGCCTGCCCAAAGAAAGAAAGCCTTGCTTGTTTGCACAAATGGTGTGGGAACTTCCAGATTGCTCTTGCATCAATTAGAGGGGCTTTTTTCCACGATAGATTTAATCGGCAGTGTCTCGTTGAGGGAATATGAAAGGAATCAGTATGATGCCGATTTTATTATTTCTACTATTCCACTGCAGGAAAAAAGTAAACCTGTCTTTGTTGTAAATCCCATTTTAACGGAAAGTGAAATGGAAAGCTTATTAAAAAAAGTTAATGTATATTTCGATAATAGTTCAAAACAAAGTTCTTCGATTGATGTTTTAATGGAAATCATTCAAAAACATGCAACTATTCTTGATAAGGAACTATTACAGCAGGAGTTGAAACAATATCTTTATAAACCTGAAAAAGTGGCAAAGGAGATAGGAAAGCCTACTTTAAGCAGCATCCTGCAAATGAAGTATATTCAATTAAAAAAAGAAGCATCAGATTGGAAGGATGCTATCCGAATGGCATCAGAACCTCTTCTTCGAGAAGGAGCAATATCAGAAGAATATGTTCAAGCCATGATACACAGTATCAATAAAATGGGGCCATATATTGTAGTTGCTCCGAAAGTGGCCATACCGCATGCGCGCCCGGAAGATGGGGTGAAAAAGCTGAGTATGAGTCTATTAAAGCTATCAAAGGCAGCACCGTTTTCGGAAAGTAGGAAGCATGATATCCAAATTGTGATAGTGCTTGCAGCGATAGATGGGGAGACACATTTGAAGGCACTTTCGCAGCTAACAGAAATGTTTTCCAGTCCGGAAAATCTAAATAAAGTCTTATTAGCCAGATCTACAGAAGAAATATTTGATCTAGTTACTGCCTACTCTAAGTAGGAGAAGTTGTATCAACAGTAAGGGGAATCAGTAATGAAGTTTTTAGAAAAGAATCTTGTAGAATTTAACGTTGATGTTACCTCTCCAGATGAGGCAATCCGTGCTGCCGGCAAATTGCTAGTGGGGGAAGGATTGGTAGAGGAAGGTTACGTGGATGCAATGGTTCAATCTTATCATGAAAATGGGCCATATTTTGTCCTTGCTCCACAAATTGCACTTCCACATGCAAGACCGGAAGATGGGGTAATAGAAGCATCTGTTTCCTTTTTACAATTAGCAAACCCGATTGTTTTTGGAAGCGCTTCTAATGACCCGGTGAAGTTGGTATTTGCTCTTGGAGCATCATCCAGTAATGAACACTTAGAGATATTGCAAAAATTAATGACTCTATTAAACAATCAAGAAAACGTTCAAAAACTAATGGATATAACATCTTATACGGAAATGGAACAATTATTAGGAGGAATGGAATCATGAAAATTTTATGTGTATGTGGATTAGGACAAGGAACAAGCTTAATTTTACGTATGAACGTAGATAATGTTTTACGCCAATTAGGAATTCAGGCAGACGTAGATAATACGGATGTATCCAGTGCCTCGAGTGAAAGACCTGATTTGATTATTACAAGTAATGAATTGGCCGAATCATTATCAGGCCATCCTAGCAAAATAGTAATTGTAAACAATTACTTTGATTTAAATGAAATTAAAGAGGCTTTAGAAAGCCATTTTAACTAATATCTTTTACGGGGAGGACAGCTATGCAAGTACTTACTTGGATTGCAAATAATATCTTTGGTGTACCGGCATTTCTAATCGGAATTATTGTTCTAGTAGGATTATTGTTGCAGAAAAAAACAACGAGTCAAACAATAACTGGTACATTTAAGGCGATGATTGGATTTTTGATTATCAATGCCGGGGCGGGGATTATTACTGGTGCATTAAATATATTCCAGCCAATGTGGGCAGAGGTATTTGGTTTAAAGGCAGGTAGCCTAGGTCAGTTTATGGGTCAAACTGCATTTAACTTAAAATTTGGTTCTGCTGTGACATTAGCCATGTTTCTGGGATTTTTAATCAACGTATTATTAGCTCGTTTTACAAAGTTTAAATATATTTATTTAACAGGTCATATGATGTTTTGGACTACCACTATTTTTGCAGGAATTATTGTAGAAACAGTGGGAGCCAGCCATGTATCCTTAGTAAAATTAGTCATTTTTTTATCTATTTTTATGGGCTTTTATTGGACCTTCCAACCGGCACTCGTTCAACCATTTATGAGGAAAGTGACTGGTGGGAATGCTATTGCGTTAGGTCATACTTCCGCAATTGTTGCGATACTCTCTGCTTTACTTGGAAAAGTTCTTGGTAATAAACAAAATGACTCGGAAAAAATCAAATTACCAAAAGGTCTGGAGTTTTTGAGGGATTCTAATGTAATCACCGCTTTGACAATGGGGGTATTGTTTTTAGTGGGTGCTATTATTATCACTTTAAAGGGAACACCCGGATCTCACGCGTTAATTAAACAAGCCGCAGGGCAAAACTTCCCTATGTATTCTATCATTCAATCGTTTACATTTGCAGGTGGTATTGCGGTTGTACTATTAGGGGTAAAAATGTTTATTGGCGAAATTGTCCCTGCATTTAACGGTATTGCAACGAAACTAGTTCCCGGTGCTGTACCGGCACTGGATTGCCCAGTCGTATTCACTTTCGCTCCTAATGCAGTTATTCTTGGATTTCTGGGAGCATTCTTTGGTGCATTAATTTGGTTAGTGGTTATTGGAAATACCGTTTCTTATGTGTTTGTTCCTACGATGATTGTATTGTTCTTCCATGGAGCAACGGCAGGGGTATTTGGAAATTCTACCGGCGGTGTACGTGGTGCACTGATTGGGGGATTTGTAACATCAACGGTTGTTGCTTGGGGACAATATATCATGGTTCATTACTTAGTTTCATCTACTATACCTGATACGGCAATGTGGGCAGCCGATTGTGACATGTTTATTCTCGGGCCAATTGTGAAGGCACTTGCTCATTTACTCTTTTAATCTTATAAGCTTGTTTTTGAGTAAAGGGCCTTGTCATTGCCCTTTACTTATTTATTTTAATTTCACATTAGATGGAGGAAGATAACATGGCTTTTATTCGTACGTTAAAAGGTGATATCCAACCGGAGGAATTAGGTTTTACCTATTCCCATGAGCATATTGTTTGTCGCCCGGCTTACTGGGCAGAAAGAGGAGCAGACGACCTATTACTTGATGATAAGGAAAAATCAAAATTAGATGTTCAAGACTTTAAGAACCATGGTGGGCGTTCTATTGTGGATGCTACTGCTGTTGACTATGGCCGTGATGTCCAAGCGGTTAAGGAAATTTCCGATGAATTGGATATCCATATTGTAGGAACAGCAGGATTTAATAAAAGCTTTCTATGGGATGCAAAAATTAAAGAAGAATTAAGACCAATTATCGGAAACTATCATACTTATGCTGAATGGATTGATCGTGCAAGCGTCAACGAATTAACAGAATTTGTTGTTCGTGAAATAGAAGATGGATTAGAGGGGACACCTTTTAAAGCGGGACAAGTCAAATTTGGAACGGGCTATAACCGCATTACTCCTTTAGAAGAAAAAACATTGCGTGCCGTTGCTCGTGCTCATCATGAAACAAAAGCTCCGATGCACTCCCATACAGAAGCCGGAACCATGGGACTCGAACAAATTGAACTTTTGCGAAGTGAAGGGATCGACCTCCAATATATGAGTTTTGGCCATATGGACCGTAATCCGGATCCATATTACCATGAACAAATTGCCAGGACAGGTGCATTCCTAAGCTTTGATGGAATCGCGAAAATAAAATATGCACCCGAAAGCACACGCATTCATTGCATTTTAGAGCTAGTTAAAAAAGGGTATGAAGATCAAATTCTGGTAAGCGGCGATACTGCAAGAAAAACCTACTATAAGCACTATGATTTCGGCCTCGGGCTAGAATACATAATTGCAAAATGGGTGCCGCGCTTTATTGACGATGCCAACCGACAAGGTTTTGATGGGGAGAAACTAGTTCATAAATTTTTTATCGATAATCCTGCAAGATGCTTTACCTTTAAAAAATAGGAGGGGGCTTTCACTGTGATTTTTCAACATGAAAATTCATTTGAAGTAAAAGAAAAAATAAAAAAAAGCTTAGTGGCTATTTTACCAATTGGCGCTGTAGAAGCACATGGGCCACATCTGCCGCTTGGAACCGATAATCTTTTAGCTGAAAGACTAGCTGAACGTGTGGCGCAAAGGACTGGTGCTTTCATTCTGCCAACCCTACCTTATGGACAGGTTTGGAGTTTAAAAAACTTTCCGGGAAGCATCAATATCAGCAATGAATCGTTAATTAGCTTTATTTATGATATGGGTGTCAGTCTCTACGAACAAGGATTTCGTGTCTTTGCTATGATTAGTGGCCATTTAGGGAATTCAGTAGCAATGAAAGAGGCAGCTCGCAAACTTTACGCCGATTATCCCGATTATCAAATTCAATATCTTTTTTATCCTGGTGTAGGTAAGGTAACAGAAGAAGTACGGGAAGCAAAATCTGCGCATTCAAGTTATTTCCATGCTTGTGAAATTGAGACTTCTTACATGCTTTACTTGGCAGAAGAGTACGTGGATATGTCGAAGGCACTTGCGGAAGACCCACAGATTCCAATGAGTGCAGATATTACCCCAACGCCATGGGAGGAGTTTACTTCAACAGCGGTATTAGGAAATGCAACCCTTGCTACAAAGGACAAAGGGGAAAAAATAATTGAGATCGCTATTGAAAACATGATTAAGCTGATTGAAGGTGCGAGGGATGGAATTAAAAAAGCTGAATAAACTGGATGATTTTTTACTATTTAATTTTCTTGCTAAAGATAAGCAAAATGCAGAAGAAATTATTGATGCAGGTCTAGGATTTGTCGTTCCTGGTATTGTATCTTCTGAGTTTACTAGAATAGAGGATGGAATAAAAAAGGTAGCGGAATTAAAAGAAATTTCATCGGTTGTCAGTATTGGCTTAGGAGACAATGGAAATCCCGCCAACTGGGAAAAGGTCCTTCATATTGCAGCTGGTGCAAATCCTGGGCACATTAATCAGCCGTTTGAAAAATCAAGTTACGCCAGAGGATATTTAAAAGCAAAAGGAATCAATCAAGTTGTTAATGGTCTTGTATCTCCAGCAGGCAAGGTAGGATATGTAAAACTATCAGGTGTTGAAATTAGAGTGGAAGATTTAGTAGATTTAGCTGTTTCCATGGGAGTGGAATCTATAAAATTCATGCCTTTAAAGGGGCTAACACATTTAGAAGAGCTGGTCTATTTATGCAAAGTTGCGTCCGAAAAAGGGATTGTGTCTATTGAACCTGCAGGAGGCATTTCAGCAGAAAATATTGTGGAGATTGTAAATGGTGTTAGAGATACTGGGATTTCCGTTTTCATGCCGCATATTTTTGGTTCAACTATTGACAAAGAAACTGGGAGAACTATACCCCAAGAAGTAGAAAAAATCGTTAGCTTAGTTAGGGGATGAGAGAGTATGCTGTTTCAATACTTTGAAAAGGCAAAGGAAAAAATCGAATTAGTGGAAAAAAATGAAATGAGTAATATGAAAGAGGCTGCAGAGAAGGTTGCTAAGGCTATCCAAAACGGTGGTATCATTCAACTTTTCGGCTGTGGACACTCTCATATTTTAACAGAAGAAGTATGCTATCGAGCTGGAGGTCTGGTTCCTATTAATCCTATTTTATATGAACCATTAATGCTTCATGAAGGGGCATTACGCTCCTCAGAGTTAGAACGCAAAAATGGCTTGGCAGCTGATTTTATGAAGAATCAAGACATACGCAAAGAAGATGTTATGTTTGTATTTTCTACTTCCGGTCGGAATCCGGTCCCTGTGGATGTTGCACTAACAGCAAAAGAAAAAGGAGCATATGTAATTGGAATCACATCTTTGGAATATTCCCAAAGTCAGCCATCCAGACATGAAAGCGGCAAACACTTATTTAATTCTGTAGATTTAGTCATTGATAACTTTTCTCCTAAAGGAGATGCAGCCCTTTCTTATGAAAAGGTTAGCGTACCATTTGGTCCTACTTCAACAGTTGTTGGAGCAGTAATTATCAATGCCATCCTTGCTGAAGCTATCCAAATCCTAGCTGACAACGGTTTTGAACCACCAGTATTTCTAAGTGGAAATATAGAAGGTTCAGATGAGCATAACCAGCGCTTGGTGGAGAAATACAAAGGAAGACTTTCGTTGCTGAAATAATGGATATCCAATTTGTCTTAGAAAAAATCGCTTGATATGATTTAAATGGATAGAGTTACATTACTTTCTACAAAGCTGCACCCTCCAATTGTATTTGTTCCTAAACCATTGGAGGGTGGGTTTTTAATGTGATTCACGCAAGATAGGAAGGGTACAGCAACGGAAGGAACCACCTGATTTTATAATTTCAGTTATATCCACTTCAATAACATGAAAACCATGATTACGAAGCTGTGCATTTACTTTTTGGTTGACAGGGAGACTTAAGATTCGATTGTTACCTATACTCAATACATTTGTACCTAACTGGAATTGTTCCTCTTCTGATACTTCAATTAAATTATAGCGAGAAGCAAAAAAATCGATGTCTTTTTTCGTTAAGGCATTAGGGTAAACAAGAGCGACTTCAGGTGACACAACATTAAATATACAATCTAAATGTAGGTACTTTTCTTTAAAAGCGATGGGGATAACTTGGAATCGGCTCAAAAGGCGCTGTAAATGTTCTACCGCTTTTTTTTCTGTACGGTTGCTAAGTCCTACGTAAATGGTTTCTCGATCAATGACAACATCTCCACCCTCAATCCGTTCCTCCACTAAGTTATAATAAGAAATTTGCTCATCCTCTAACCATTGCTTTAAAACATCTTCTTCGCCTGCTCGCACATCGGTTGCCATCTTCGCAACGAAAATCGTTTGTCCTAATGTAAAACCGATATCTCTAGTAAAGACTTGTTCAGGGTATTTTTTATGGTATGGCAATAATATTACCTCTATATCATTAGCCTCTAGTGTTTTTACCAATTCAGCGTGTTGAGCGAGAGCACGTTCAATATGGATACCCTCATTCTTGAAATGCTCCTGTGTTTCATTTATTACTTCGCGAATGGTCATATATTGAGGCTGGCAAAGGATCACTCTTTTTAATAGGTCATATTCACTCATACAATAAGTTTTGCTTATCGCTCCCGATTCTTCCATTTTTTTGCACTCCTGTTTTCACTTTTTTCTTATTCTGTACTTAAGTGCACACTTTTATTTACAAATGATATTTTATATTTCCGTTGTTGTATAAAATAAAAAAAGCCTTGCTAACAATATGCTAGCAAGGCTTTTTTGGTTAAAGGTTTGATGTTTCTAATAATAGAGTTTATATCCGCTTATTAATTCCGAATTAAATAGTCAAATGCACCTAATGCTGCAGTAGCACCTGAACCCATTGAAATAATAATTTGTTTATAGGCAGCATCTGTACAATCACCAGCAGCAAATACACCAGGGATGCTGGTAGCACCATGCTTGTCTATTACAATTTCACCCATTTTATTGCGTTCAATAGTATCACTTAACCAATCGGTATTAGGTACAAGGCCGATTTGAACGAATACACCTTGCAATTCAACATGATGTTCTTCTCCTGTTGCACGGTCTATATAGGTAATACCATTTACTTTATCAGTACCAGTAATTTCTTTTGTTTGAGCATTCTTTAAGACTGTCACATTTGGAAGACTGTAAAGACGGTCTTGAAGAACAGAATCAGCTTTAAGTTCTGATGCGAACTCAAGAACGGTTACATGTTTTACAATTCCAGCAAGATCAATGGCTGCTTCAATTCCGGAATTACCGCCGCCAATTACGGCTACGTCCTTTCCTTCGAATAATGGACCATCACAGTGCGGGCAGTATGCTACACCTTTGTTCTTAAATTCTGCTTCTCCTGGAACGCCGATATTTCGCCAACGGGCACCGGTTGAAAGGATAACAGTTTTGCCCTTTAACACAGCTCCGTTTTCTAATTCTACTTCGATGAAGTCTTTCTTTTCGATGCTCTTAGCACGCTGCAAATTCATCACATCAACATTATAATGTTTTACATGCTCTTCCAGACTTGCAGCAAGCTTAGGACCTTCTGTGTATTTTACGCTAATAAAGTTTTCGATACCCAGAGTATCCATGATTTGACCGCCAAAACGTTCAGCGACAATTCCTGTTCGTATACCTTTACGAGCTGCATAGATTGCCGCACTGGCACCTGCTGGTCCGCCTCCAACAACAAGTACGTCATATGGTTCCTTGTCGGAAAGCTCAGAAGCATCTGATGTACTTCCCATCTTAGCGAGAATTTCTTCCAATGTCATACGTCCGCTTCCAAATGTTTCACCGTTAAGGAAAACAGTTGGGACAGCCATGATTCCTTTGCTTTCTACTTCTTCTTTGAATGCTGCGCCATCAATCATTGTGTGGCTAATATCAGGATTAAGAACACTCATGATATTAAGTGCTTGCACAACATCAGGACAGTTATGGCATGTTAAACTAACGTAAGTTACAAAGTGGTACTCACCTTTAATGCTTTTGATTTGATCTATTAATTTTTGATCCACCTTTGGAGGTCTGCCACTGACTTGAAGCAGAGCCAACACGAAAGAAGTAAACTCATGTCCTAGAGGTATACCAGCAAACGCAATTCCTGAATCCTCACCGATACGGTTTACGCTAAAGCTAGGAGTTCTTTCTAGTGTTGTTTTCTCCACTTTAATTTTCGATGACATTGTTGCTAGCTCATCTACAAGAGCTAGCATGTCATTAGATAATTGGTCAGAACCTGCACTAACTTTAAGTAGCACATCGTTTTCCAAAAGCTGGAGATATTGGTTTAGTTGTGCCTTAATATCTGCATCAAGTATCATGATAACACTCCTTAAATTTTGCCTACAAGATCAAGGCTTGGCTTAAGGGTTTCAGAACCTTCTTTCCATTTTGCTGGGCAAACTTCCCCAGGATTATTACGAACATATTGTGCTGCTTTAATTTTATTGATAAGTGTACTTGCATCACGGCCAATACCATCTGCATTAATTTCAATAGCTTGGATGATACCATCTGGATCAATGATGAATGTACCGCGGTCAGCTTGACCTAATTCTTCGATAAACACATCAAAGTTACGAGAAAGAACATGTGCAGGGTCACCAATCATTGTGTAAGTAATTTTACCAATTGCATCTGATGTATCATGCCATGCTTTATGAGTGAAGTGAGAATCTCTTGAAACAGAGAATACTTCAACGCCAAGTTCTTGTAAGGTAGGGTATTGATCTTGAAGATCCTCAAGCTCAGTAGGGCAAACAAAAGTAAAGTCTGCTGGATAGAAGCAAACAACACTCCATTGACCTTTAAAATCCTGTTCCGTTACTTCGATAAACTCACCGTTTCTGTAAGCTTGTGCTGTGAATGGTAGTACTTCTTTTCCGATTAATGACATAATCTAGTTCCTCCTAAATGTAATATTTATAAATTATAGATAGGTTGTCCAATACCAATTGATAGAAGCAATCTATCTATAATTGTTTTTAATTTATACTAATTATTATATAGAGATAATTATATATGTCAAATATAAAGTACCTTGATTTACAGTTTAAATATATTGAGCACTGCATAGTTGTTTTATTTCATCATAAATGAATTTCAATTGTAATTGAGAAAAATAAAAAGTAAATGATAGGTTGATAGCCTTATTTGAACGCTTTCACAAAAGATATTATGGATTATTTATTAATTCTTTTCATCGATATGTAATCATCACCTAATATTCAAAGGGTTAACGAGTGTGGAAAGGCTTGCTTATTTTTTAAAATGAAACTATATTCCAAACCTCACTTTGTTCAAAGATACGAGATAATTATTATTTACAAGATCTATAACATAGTGTGAGACAAGTATATGGATTAAGGATTTCAGGCATTTTGTCCAACTTAGTCTTCTTTAGAAGCAGGTCATTTATTAGGATAAATGCGAAATTGCGAGAAATTGATTGGTAGATAACAAATCTATAGATTTATCACTGACTGTAGGATACTGTGCATGTATTTCTATGAAAGCGTAAGTACTTATATGGATTGAACTATGCACTAAAAACTCTGTTTCCAATTGTATTTTAGTTATTCCATTGGTATTTTAAACGGAAAACTATCGAAATGTAAAAAGCTATTGATTGTGGAGTAACAATCAATAGCTTATCTTTTTATCGAACCTTTTCCTTTCTTCTATATAGCAAAATAATCAATCCCATAAGGATGAACCCAGAACCAATATAAAGAGTAGTATAGTTTGAATTTTCACCAGTTAGTGGTAAATTTTCACCTTTAGGTTTAACAACGTCAGTAACTCCTGGAGCATTAGGTTTATCCGAGTTATTTATGTCTCCTGATTTCGTTGGTTTATCCGGGTCATTTGCGTCTCCAGGATTAACAGTATCTCCTGAGTTTGTCGGATTATCTGGGTGATTCGTATCCCCTGGATTTGTTGGAGTATCTGGATTATTTGTGTCTCCAGGGTTATTTGGGTTGTCTGTTCCTCCGGGGATAGATGGCATTTGTCTATTTTTTATGGTTAGGGAAAGGATACTTATTTGCTCATTTTTTATTTCAAACTCAATAGGTTTGTTATCTAATATATATCCGTTTGGTGCTTTAATTTCTATAAGCTGGTATTTCCCTGGAATGAGGTTTTCAATATAGATTTCTCCGTTTGCGTCGGTAGATAAGGATTCTTTTCCTTCTACTATACCGTACTCATCCGTTGCAGCGTTTTTATAAAGCAATTTAAAAACTGCATCCTTTAATCTTTTTGTAGGATTATTCGCGTCTACCTTTACTAATTTTAATGCATGAATAATTTTATTGTTCTTAACTGTAATTTCGGTATTTGAATTCTCAACATTAACGGTTATGTCGGAATGGTTGACGGCATATCCATCAGGTGCCTTAACTTCTTTTATTGTATATTTATCATATGGAACATCTTCTAAGAATGCTTTTCCGTCCTGGTCTGTAGTAACGGTAGTTACTAAATTATTTTTACTGTTATAGATTTCAAATGTAGCACCAGTTAACGAATTCTGATTCGCTGCATCTACTTTTATGATTGTAAGCTTTCCTTTTCCCCTTTCATTTGTTTTGGTAACTTTCTTCAGAGACGTCTGATCTTTATCAATTGTAAAATTTATAGGGGAATCATCTTGCTTATAATATTTTGGAGCTTTAGATTCCAAAAATTGATACTCTCCGGGTTCTAGATTATTAAGCGTGATTTTGCCTTCTTCATTCGTTAAGTAGGTACCGACTGTCTTATAATCCTTGCCTTCCTTATGCTGCAATTTAAATTCAGCACCTTGAAGCTTTAAATCATGATTTTCATTATCAATCTTCGTTAATTCAACAGCATGATTGATTTTTTCATTTTCAATTTTCGCCTCGGTGGTTGGTGCTTTAATTTCAATAGGTTGGGCATCGTTTATGCCTATAACATATCCTTCAGGAGCACGGTCTTCCTTTAAAAGGTAGTTTCCATAAAGCAGTTTATCAAATTTTACCTTACCATCTTTATCGGTAGTTAATGTTTTAATGACAGCACCACTCTGTTCATCAATTAGAGAAAAAATTGCTCCTTCAAGCATAAGCTTGTTATCTGCGGCGTCTACTTTCGTAACCTGAAGACTTCCAACTTCACCTTCCCCGGTTCCCATTCCTATAGTTCGTTTAACCGTAACGGATGATTGAGACTTCGTTACTTCCGTTGTAATTTCTTTTCCGGTAAGCCGTATATTGTTTTGAATAGACTCTCCGACTTTTGCAAGAATCATAGATTGATATTCAAGAATATACGGTTTACTAATAGGTTCTGGAAAAGTAATTTCAAAGTAATCCTCACCATCAGAATTCCGTAAGTAAGCAAGCTTATAATCCTTGTTTAATTGTAATTCGGATCCTTTGGATACTGACCCGTTTTCAGCTACTGATGTCGTGTATAGATGAAAGGAGTTTTCCAGTATCACTTGGTTCGGGCTTGGAGTATCCGTTAATTTAACATCCGATACATAGGATTGTCCAAAGTTAATATTAGCCGTCCAGTTAATTATTTTTCCGTTTTGATTTCCCGACTTGTCGATATATTTTCCGCCATTTGGTACAGAAACACTGGCAGAAAGGTCTGTTACTTTATTTTCGCCGTCATAAATACTTGCTGTATTAACGTATTTATCTTTAATCAGCAAATGGTTAAGACTAGTTTTATAGGTTATGAGATAGGCTGAGTGGATTTTTTTATTAAAAATAATCTTTAGCTGTTTTTTGCTTTCATCCCATTTAACAGAATAATCCGTGTCTGGAGCAAGTTCCGTTTGAATCGTGCCATTTGCACCTCCAGTTAGATCCATTTTATATACCTTCACAGAATCGAGTAAAAGTTGCTGACCCCCGCTTATGATATCGACAATGGATGGATCTGTGATAGATTTGAGATTATAGTTTACCCCTATGTTCCATGTTATTTCTTTATTAATTGCATTATAGGATCCATTTTTAAACCCGTTAGATTGTGTGTACGTATCAGGCGTGAATTGAGCGTTCGCATCTTTAGAGTGTTCTTTTCCATTTTCGTCTTCCCAAACGAGAATTGCTCTATTGTCTAAATATGTTTTTGTTTGATCCTGCCTTCCCTCATAGTTAAAAACTGTTTTGTACTTTAATGTTACGGGGCCATCACAACCATTCAAAAATTCAATTTTGAACTCGTTATCGCTGATGACTACTAGTTTATAATCTTCATTTACTTGCATAGGACCTTTACTGCTAGAGATGGTTAATGTTTCTGGCAGAAGCGTCAATCCTTTATTTGTAAAAGTGTCGGTTAGTATAACATTGTTCATCGGAAAATAATCCTTATTAAAGGTGATGGTCCAAGATGTAGTTTTATTTTTGTAGTCGGTTGTATCATTCGATTTAGAAAGGATTTGCTGATAAATGGTTCTTTCTGCGGTTTTACTATTTTCCGATGATAGAACTGTGTTTGTAATTTTCGTATTTTCAAAGACACGGCTGGAGGCTTTCGTTTTGTAAACAATTTTATAAGCAGATTGGATATCCTCGTTAAACTTTAATTTAAAGCCATTTTGTTTCTCTTCAGTTAATTTATTTAGGGTATATTCACTACTATCGACATCTTGTATATTGCCTTCTCTGCCATTTGAATCGATGTTTACCTTTTTCACAGTAAATGAATTCTCTAACAGTTCTTGAGAATCATTAAACATATCGGTTAAAATAGCCTTTTCTTTTGGGATAATTTTTTCATTATAGTTATATTTAATTTCCCAAGTAATGGTCTGTGATACAGGGTCATATTTTGTAGATGTTTTCTCTAAAGAAACACCTCTGTGAACACTGACAGATCCAGTTGCTGATTGCTCCTTGAAATTTTTGCCTGTTAAAAAAGCAATGTTTTCGTACTTGGTTTTATCTTGGTCTATTATGTTTGTTGTATAAATTACACGATAGGCGGATTTTATATCGCCAAGATTGATTTGGAAGTCCCTACCATCAGAAGTCTTTTCTATTTTTAATCCGGGAACTTCCTCCCCTTGGGTTACACTCCCATCTAATCTAGTTATAAGTTTATAAACCTTGACTGAGTTAGCATCTAATTCCTGGCCGTCTTGAATCGGGTCTTTTAGAACGGCGCTATGAATATTTTCTAAGTTTTTATTAAAGTCTATAGTCCATGCAATACTCTCGGTGTTATAGGGTTTGTTAGGGGTTCCTTTTTTAGTAATGGTCGGACCTTCCGGTTGAAAAACAATGGGGATTTCTATCTGTTTACCATCTGCAATGGGTGTTATAATAATTTTTTTATCTTCGGTAATGGTGACAGTTTCGCTAATTTTTGATAAAACTTCTATAGTTCCTTTGATATTCGAGTGCGTTTCAATGAAATCATTAAAAACAATTTTCACTGTTCCGTCAAAATCAACAGAAAAAGTTCCTATTGTTTCTCCATTAAATAATATAGGCTCCTCTTTAATAGTTTCATAGACTACTAATGGTTCAGGTAGTCTAAATTGATAGGTTGCTCCACTCTTATATCCATGCCCATTTGGTAGTTTCCAGTCATATTTTACTGAGATAATGGTACTGCGGTCCACTTGATCAACTTGTTGACCAACGGTGTTTTCAAATGTCAGCACAGCGTTTGTAAGAATATTTTCCTTAATCTCTTTGTTATCTTGAGGTTCGTCAGCTTTTGTAACAAGTGGGGTGAAAACACTTTGTGCTGCAAGCAGTAACATCATGATGATGATGCTAATTTTCCTCATAATTACCTCCATGCTATTTCAGTTTTGCCTTTCAATCACCTTTGATTAATTGATTTTGCGGATTTTCTTTCCAATGGGGGTACAGGAACTAATGTTACATATAGGTGGCTTTTATCTGATAATACTCCTATATTCGTAATTCGTACGGGAAACGCCAAATGCAGGGTCAACGACAAAAGTGAAAGTAATAGATTTAGTTCCAATCTCCATTTGTCATTATTGGTAAGTTCTTCAAAGCAATTGAATTGTTAACCATATACAATCGAACGATACCCTGAAAGTCCAATATTTTGCAGTTCCCATCCAATGCCCTTATCTTAAGAATTCTGAATTGATCGATTAAAATAAGTGTTTTAAAAGGAATCTTTGGAATAGTAATCGTGCTGATTGTCCCTTTTAATGAATTTATATTCTGTTTGGAAATAGATTTAATTGGGACAATTGCTTTATCATAGCTGCTATCATACTTACCGAGTTACTCAAAAAATGTTCCCGTTTAGCATGGAATCTTTCTTTTTGCACCCAAGGATACAATAGAAAAGCGACTCCTAATAGAACTGAAGCTAAACCCCAGGCCAATCCGCTTTATCACCTTTTACAACTCCATCTAATTTGTCTACCTCCTTCTTGAAAAAAAAGTATATTTTGTGATGAATTCTTCCTGTTAGAAAAGAACTATCAAAACTATCATATCGTCTCATTCTATACAATTTCTAAAATTGTAAATTTTCAGAGTTGTAGTATACTGAAACATAGAAAATATAGGTATTAAGATATCCCATTCCATTTGTTGATAAATTGTAGAGTTTAAGAGAATATAATAATTACCACTCTATATAAATTAAAAATACGATAAAGGGAAGAAATATATGAATGCTTCAGTTGTAGAAAATGGAAGTTTAGAAACAAATGGTCTCTTACTAGACCTGGAGAATGTTAAGTATCTATTTAATGTATTAAAAGCCAATGTCATACGCTCAAGGACTACGATTACCGCAATATTTATTGCGATTCATGATTCAGTGGATTTCTTTGATGAAGAAGCTGATCAAATACAAGCAGAAGTAACAAAGTTTTTGCAATCTACCATTAGACAGACGGATTTGTTATTCCCATTAGAAAGACCTGGGCTCGCGTGGGGTGTTATATTGTCACAGAGTGGTGAGAGGGAAGCTAAGGCGTTTTTTCAACGATTGCATGCACAGGTGAAAGATAAAAGCACCTTCTTGTTTCAACGTTTCGACCTTTCTTTTTCAGCCAGTATTGCGGAAATTGGTACAAGCGATGTGAGCTTCGAGGCACTCTTAGAAAGCGGTTATAATGAATTAATTAATGGATTACAGAAAGGTGCTTGGCAGATTGAATATGTACCTCTGTTTAAAGAGCGAAAGATTGAAACCATTAGAGTAAGTATTTTAGAAGAAAATGATATATTTCGTCATGTACTGCAAACATCCATTGAAGGACTGCCGTTAGAGGGCTTTCAATTGGAACTAAGAACTTTTCAAGATGGTTATGAATTTATGGAATCTGACTGGTACCATTCAAGTCATACCCATATTGTTATTATGAATGATACTCTTCCAAGGAAGAACGGCTTGGAAGTTTTACATGCGTTGCGCCTGCTACCGAACAACAAAAGGTTTACGATTTTTATGATGACTAAAATGAATTCGGAAGATAACATGATTTATGCATATGAAAAAGGTGTGGATGAGTACTTGAATAAGCCTTTCAATATTCGGCTATTTGAGGCAAAAATGAAAAGAATATTTAAGAGGTTATGGTCATGATAGAAATATCTATAAATGTTTTAATTCGGGGAATTATTCTGTTATCGGTATTCCTTCTTTTTGTATGCATTTATTTATCCATACGAAGGGGAATAGAAGTTGCCCATCTACAAAAAAAGAATTCGTATATCAAGAATAATCAAACCTTATGGTATCGCTATTTTCGTGACGAAATTAGCTTTACTCGAAAATTAATCCCAAAAGATAAATTTGAAATCCAAGGGCTGGAGGAAATATTTCTTGTTTATATAAAACATTTGTCAAATGAATCCATCCAAAATAAGATTAAACAATTCTCTAATCAGCATTTAAAACAGTATTATCAAAAGAAGTTAAAGAGTAGAAAATGGAGTTCCAGAATGAATGCTATGTACAGGATTATAGACTTTTATATTGATAGTCTTGTAAATGATTGTAAAGCATTGAAAGCAAGAAATTTATCTGCCGAAGAACAATTCCTGCTGTTGAAAATTTATTCCTCTTTTGACTCCAAAACATTTTTAAAAGAATTCCTTTCTTTAACAGTAGCATTTTCGGAATTTGAATATAAGAAATTGCTAGCGGGTGTTAGCTCTGAAATTCTTGAAGAATTGCTTGATTGCTTTGATAAGTTGCCACTAAATGTACAATGCTCGATTATCGATATTTTGGGGATAAAGAGAAATTCTGAATACCTGTCATTTTTAGAGTCGATGCTTCAGCATGAAAATACGGAAATTCGTATTCGATCTTTGAAAGCTATTTATGCAATAGGAATCATTTCAGATCTTAACCAATATATGCCTTTTATTGACTCTTCTATATGGGAAGAGCGTTTAATGATGGCAAAATTATTGGGAGTATTGCCGCTGTCAGAAGCTGGTCTTCATTTAGAAAAATTATTAACAGACCAATCATGGTGGGTGCGTTCCCAAGCGGCAACGACAATAGGAAAATATAAAGACGGTGAGAAATTGCTGAAGCAAGTGATATTAGAAACAAAGGATTCTTTTGCTGCAGATATGGCAAATGAAGTCCTGAAGAAAAGGGTGTATTGAATATGAAGATATTAGACTATATATTACTTTTTTTTGGCGGTCTCATCTTTCTTTATATGGCTATTGTCATCTTGTCATACAGCTGCATGATGATTGTTTCCTTTTTTAAATTAAGAAAAAAATATCAATTAGATAATGAGGCTGAAGATGAGTATATAGAAGCCATTTATACGAAGCCGGTTTCGATAATTGTACCAGCATTTAACGAAGAAGCTGGTATTATTGACAGCATACATTCATTGCTCAGTCTTCAATATCCTCAAGTAGAGATTGTCGTTGTCAATGACGGTTCAACAGATCAGACCCAACAAAAAGTGATAGAGCAATTTCAAATGAAACAGATACAGAAAGTTGTACATGAACAACTTTCAACGAAGCCTATCCGCCAAATATTTCAATCGGAAATTCACCCAAATTTATTATTAATTGAAAAGGAAAATGGAGGCAAGGCAGATGCTCTTAATGCAGGAATAAATGTTTCAAAATATCCATACTTTTGTACGATTGATGGTGACACTCTTCTGGAAGAGAAATCTCTTTTGCGTGTGATGAAACCTATTATTTTTTCAAATGAAGAAGTCATAGCCGCCGGAGGAAATGTTCGGATTGCAAATGGTATGGATGTGCACCTCGGGTCTGTTTTCCAAAGGAAATTATCCAGTAACCTTCTTGTAGTGATGCAGATAATAGAATATGTTAGAGCCTTTTTGCTAGGTAGAATGGCATTAAGTAAATTTAATTTAGTTCTTATTATTTCCGGCGCATTCAGTGTGTTTTCTAAACAATGGGCTGTAGAGGTAAACGGGTATTCCACTAAGATGATTGGGGAAGACATGGAACTGGTGGTGAAATTACATCGGTTGATAAAAGAAAAAAAATTAAAGAAGAGAATTGAGTTTGTACCTGAGCCAGTATGCTGGACAGAAGCTCCCCAACATATGTCGATTTTAAGAAAGCAACGAAGAAGATGGCATCAAGGCTTAATTGAAAGTTTATGGAAGCATAGAAAAATGACCTTTAATCCAAAATACGGTGCGGTGGGATTGATTTCATTCCCATATTTTTGGATGATTGAATGCTTTGGGCCCTTGATTGAACTAGGAGGATATATTTATATTATTATCGCCTTTTTTATGGGAGATATTTATTATGAATTTGCAATCGCATTATGCTTCCTTTTTATTTTGTATGGTTCACTATTTTCTGTAGCCTCCATATTGCTGGAAGCTTGGGCAATGAACACATATCCAAGGATTAAAGATGTCTATCGTTTGATGCTGGTTTCATTATTAGAGATATTTTGGTATAAGCCATTAACGCTCATTTGGAGATATGAGGGCTTTGTCTCCTTTATTAGGAGAAGAAAGGATTGGGGAAATATGCAGCATGGCGGGCTTTCTAAGAAAGGGTGGACAGAATGAAGAAAGTATATTTTGCAGTCTTAATTTTGGTTATCGTTCTATCCTTGCCTATTCTACTATGGTATTTAGAGCCAGGCAAAAAGCTGCAAATTGCCATTATCGATAAAACGGTACCCAATGAAACATATCGGGAACATCTAGGGATTACTTGGCTTTTAAATTATTTAAAATACAAAGATGATAAGAATAATAAATATAACGCATCAAATGATTATTTTGGTTTCGTTCCAGAGGAAAAGAGGAAAAGCTACCATACTCGTCCACTGCCTAGTAACTATGACAAATATGATGTGATTTATCTTGCGGATACATATGGTGTTTATAGAGAGGATCTCCCATGGGTGGAAAAGTCGCGAGAAGGAGCGCGATCAGAGAAGATATATGGCGGTTTGCAGGAAAAAGAGTGGAATAATATTATAGACCGGTTAAATAAGAAAAAGAAAAGTCTGCTTGTAGCAGAGTATAACACTTTTGCGTCCCCTACAAATGAGGTAGTGAGGAAAAATGTGACGGATTATTTAGGAATTGATTGGTCGGGTTGGACCGGACGCTATTTTGATGAACTTGATCCCAATAAAAATAAGGAAGTTCCTAAATGGATTGTGGATGAGTTTCAGGATTCTTGGAAATATAAAGGCGAGGGCTTTATTTTAGTAAATGATTTTACTCAAAAAGTAGTTGTCCTGGAAACGGGGAAACATATGAAGGAGGGGGGAATAAGCCTTTCTTTCACAAAGGAAGGAAAGAAGTTGTTTGGGCTTGAGAATAGTCCAAACTATCAATACTGGTTTGATATCGTGACACCTAAAGAAGATGCAACCGTATTAGCAAATTATAAGTGGAATTTAACCGCGGAAGGAAAGAATGTTTTAAGAAAGAATAATATTCCTGATGAATTTGCAGCTGTCATTTCCGGTAAGCATGGTTCATCCTCTAGTTACTATTTTGCGGGAGATTTTAATGATATTTCAACAGTGCCTCAATATTATCAAATAAAAGGTATACAGAAAGTATATAAATTAGCTCAAAAGTATTCTGATAGCTCCTTCTATTGGTCTACCTATCTTCCGATGATGGAAACTATTTTAGAAGAATATCAGAAATCCCATAACATTAGTAAAGAGAATCGCACAGAAAAAATAGGATATAATGCAAGAATTCAAAAGGATTCCTTTGAAATTTTGAAGGGGAACAAGTGGGTGCCGATAACCATAAAAGGGGTGAATATTGGGATGGGGAAACCAGGAAGTTATCCTGGTGAAGCCTCTATAACTGAGGAGGAATATTATAGGTGGTTAACGGAAATTGGGAAGATGCATGCCAATACGATACGTATCTACACCCTGCATCCACCAGGTTTTTATAATGCTTTAAAACGATATAACGAAAGCCATAAAGAAAAAATATATGTATTACATGGGGTTTGGATTGATGAAGAGCCGTTAGTTAAATCACAGGATGCGTTTGAAAAGAAAAATTTACAAGCGTTTCAAAATGCAATGAAAACGACAGTAGATGTGATTCACGGAAATAAAATTGTGAAACCGAGAACCGGACATGCATCAGGTGTATATAGGGCAGATATTTCCAAGTACGTAATAGGGTGGATATTAGGGATAGAATGGGATCCATTTATGGTTCAAAATACAAATAAAGTCCATTCTTCATTAGGAGATTATAGCGGACAGTACTTTGAAACAAAAAATGCTAAGCCTTTTGAATACTGGCTTGCTTCGCAAATGGACACCATTACGAAATATGAAATCAAAAATTATCATTGGATAAGACCGATGAGCTTTACGAATTGGGTTACGACTGATATTTTGAAGCATCCGTCGGATTCAACGGGCCAGGAGGATATCGTAAGTGTCAATCCAAATGTGATTTATACGAAAAGTGAGATGAATCTAACGAAGGAATTTGCTTCTTATCATATTTATCCTTATTACCCTGATTTTCTGAACTATGATAAAAAATATCAAAAATCTGTTAATCGTCGCGGTCAATTAGATAATTACGCTGGTTATTTATCTGATTTACATAAAGTACATCGCATTCCGATTTTAGTTGCGGAGTTTGGAGTGCCAAGTTCACGGGGGTTAACGCACAAAAATATTTATGGGATGAATCAAGGAAACTTATCAGAGAAGCAGCAAGGAGAAATTCTCAGCCATTTGTTCAAGGACATTTCGGATGAAAAACTGCTTGGCGGACTTATATTTACATGGCAGGATGAATGGTTTAAACGAACATGGAACACGATGGACTATGATAATCCTGATAGACGGCCATTCTGGTCCAATACCCAAACAAATGAGCAGGAATTTGGATTATTAAGTTTTGATCAAAATAAAATTCAAGTGGATGGCAATACAAAGGAATGGAAAACGAATAGTTTATATGAAAAAAAACAGGGGGACATGAAGGCTTTATATGTTGACCATGATGAAAAATATTTATATATTCGTTTAAATTACAATCCAAAAAGCAAAGGATATCCTATCTTTTTATTAGATGTCATTCCGAATCAGGGAAATCATTTTATAAAAGGAAATGAAAGTATTCATTTTACAAACGGGGTTGATTTTTTAATCAATTTAAATAAAAAAGAATCAAGAGTGGAAGTGGATGATTACTATGACTTTTTCACCTATCTATATGGCCATAAAGTAAAATTGATTCAACCAACCCCAGAGTTGCCGAAGAAAAATAGCGGGGCATTTTCCAGGATATATTATGCATTAAATAAGCCATATTATATACCTGATAGAGACATTACTCTTCCGTTTAGTAAATATGAAACGGGGAAACTAAAAGAGGGAAACGGAAATCCGGCTTCTAAAAATTATAATTCACTTGCAGATTACAATGTAAATGAAAAAGATGGAGTGATTGAACTAAGAATTCCGTGGATGTTAATACAGGCAAAGGACCCTAGCCAAAAGGAATTTATGGGAGATATCATCAAAAAAGGATTACAGGCGAGTACATTCATTGATAAAATCAATATAGGAGCTTTGTATTTTGATGATAGCGGTAATTTGACTGATACCTTCCCTTCTACAAGTAAGGGGAATCTGTTAAAAATGGAAGGTTATTCATGGACCAACTGGAATAAACCAGTGTATACAGAACGTTTAAAACAGTCGTATTATATAGTGAAAGATCTGTATTCAAAATACCAATAAGAAAAAAATACATTATAGTATTGCAAATTAATACTATAAAAATATAAGAAATGGAATCAATTAAGCATCTTTTTAGAATTGACTCACATAACCAGATATAATAGATTTCAATTAGAATATTTATCCATTAAATAGTATCAAAGCTTCTTTAACCTTACTAAATGATGAGAATGAGGAGAAACCTATGAAGGCTATTCTAATTGACGATGAAAAATTGGCTTTGGATTATTTGGAGCATCAGCTTCTAAAAGTTGCGGACATTGATATTGTAGGGAAGTATACCAATCCCTTTATGGGAAAAGAGGGTGCTCTTAGGGATAAGGTAGATATTGTATTTTTGGATATCCAATTGCCTGAAATCAATGGAATTGAATTGGCAGGGGAAATTTTATTAGAAAGACCCGAAATGAATATTGTGTTTATTACAGCTTATGATCGCTATGCAATTGAAGCCTTTGAGCTTAATGCTTTGGATTATATTTTAAAACCTGTCAGTACGGAGAGAATAGTAAAAACTATTCGACGGGTTCAAAATCAGGGGGAGGGGAAAGAGACCGTTTCAATCCCTCCCGCTCGCAAGATTCATATGAAACTGTTTAAGCAAGTTTTAATAGAGACAGAGAAAGGACATTATACTCCTTTACGCTGGAGGACCGCAAAGGCACAGGAACTATTTCATTATTTGCTTCATCATTACGGACAACTTATTCGTAAATCTGTTTTAATTGAGTTACTTTGGCCGGAATATGAACCAAACAGAGCCTATGCTCAATTGTATACGGCAATTTATCATATTAGAAAGACTTTGGAACCCTTTAATATCCATTTTCAAATTTTAAATGTTATGGATGGCTATATTTTAAAAATAGAAGGGGTTCAATTGGATGTCGAAGAATGGGAGAATTACATTCTTTTAGAAAATCCAATCAATGAGGAAACCATTCATAAGTATGAAGAATTAATGCTTCTGTATACGGATGACTATTTATCGGAATATGATTATTGGTGGGCGGAAAGTAAGCGTCAAAGATTGAGAGATTTATGGATTCGGAAAAACTTACAAATAGCGGAATGGTATTATGCTTCTAATCAAAAGGAAAATGCTATCGAGAAGTATCAAGAAATTTGCAGACGGCATCCGGTGACGGAAGAGGCGCACTATGCTTTAATGCAGATATATGCTTCCGAACAAAATAATATTATGGTGCATCAACAATATGAACTCCTTGCTAAAGTGTTAATGGAGGAGTTTAATGTATATCCAAGCACCAGTATTAAAGCATGGTATCAAAAATGGAGTCAAAAAAGAGGCTGGGACATAACTAGCTTCAAA
>NZ_PIQO01000017.1 GCF_002844575.1 Heyndrickxia camelliae | reverse complement strand
ATGCCATCAGCTTTTTTTATTTCAGAGGAGGTTTTTGTCCCAGCCTTTTTTCTTACTTTTTAAGCGATTGCTTTTTTATAAATTTATCTCTTTCTCCTCCATCCGAGAGTTCTTCAGCAAATTCATGAAAGTGTTGCTTCTTGTTTTCCACAAATTTAGATGTTTGCAACACCTCCGAGGGGGTGTTGTTATTCGGTGCGGCTTCTTCGTTCCACTTCATAAAATATCACTCCTTTACACAAGTATTATGTACAGTTTTACGTATACAATGATTGAAATTATTGGAATTACATGTCAAAATACACTATGCTCATAAACTTGAACATTCCTATAAAACAGTAACAATTATTGCTATGCTATCTCATCATTGGACTGTCACTGAAAATAATCCGCTCATCCTTAAAAATCAACTGCATCACTGCTTAAAGGGTGATGAATATTGGGTTTGCTTTTTGCACATTTTCGTATAGTGCATTTCATCTTCGTTACCAATGCAGCACTGAGAGAAATAGCGAATCCTCACTCATCATGTGCAAGATATCTATTTGATAATGAAAAGATTGAAAATTTCATGGTGGCTTACTAACAATTGTATTTCTGGGTGGTACCATTCATAAATTTTTAACGTGCTTCATGAGTTATAAAGTTAAAACACCCTTTAATGAGGGTGCTTCAAACAATTAATATATAAAGTTCTCGTTTTCTATTTTTAACCCATTCTATTAAATTAGCGGTTGAAATTTCACGGACATTATTATTTATTATAATAACCATTTCAAAAGTAATTCTTTCTATCATTTACATAAACATAGTCAGTTCAGGAGCTTTTATCAGTTCTATTACTAACTTATTCGGGCTTAATTTTCAGTCAATACTTTGATTAGAATTTTTTGTTTGCAAACTATCTCCATTTGTAGTCATAGCGATGTCTTTTTTTATTTGCGAATGGATTAAATTATCCAATTTCTCATTATTTAATTTCAATAATGAATTTGTTTCTATGCTTAATTGTTTATTAGAATGTAACAACTCAATAATTTCACTTAACGCAAAAAACAATACTCCTATTAATATTCCTGAAATGATTAGTAGTAAAAATAAACTAATTGAGAATATACCATCTACATTGCTAAATATAAAACTACAAAATACACCTGCTACTATTTCAATAACCCCAATTATTGATAAGACCCAAGCTACATTATTATTTCTCTCAAACATAAAAATCCTCCTTTTCATCATTCAATTCGACAAAAGGAGATTATTTCCTTTTCTTTATAAATATAATTTCTTCATAGCATTACTGTATATTTTATTTTTTCTTTAATATTTTCTTTCTTGTATCGGTAATCCGCATCTTGTGAAGTTGATAGTTAACTAGATAGCGAACGAACGTTCGTGAATATTAAAGTATATAAAACTGTCGTAGATGCTTAGTTTAACAAAGTTATTGGCCTTGTACCGCAAAAATTCCTTTGCAGTGGTTTCATTGTTTGTATTTATTTCGGTAGATGAGGAACTGAACTGCACAAATAATTACAAGACTCGGTGAACTGTAAATACCAACGGACAGGGTCACACTTTTCTGGTAGAGTCCAGAACCTCCAAATAGTCGTTGATTGTACATAATAATGCATAGGATGTTCCCAAAGAGAAATTGACCGCGGAAGCAGTGATTACCCCGTCTTCGTGCACGTGATGCTGTCAATTAATCACAGTTCGTACTGGATTATCGCCTAGACGAAACTTGACCCTAGACTTTCGAAATATACCCATTAGATCTTGGCGTACTGCCTAGATCATCCGTCCAAAAACTAACTGTAAGCCCTCGTAATGTCTTGTGTAGCTCATAATCAGTTCCTCCTAATTATTAATGTAATGATACTCAACTAAATCACATCTTCTGCTTATGATGAATCCCTTTTCTTATTCAAGAAAAATTAAGAGGGATTTTCTTAATCATTTTTATAAACGGTTTAACTATTTTTATAAACAGTTAAACCTTATTTCAAAGTCACAGTAGCAAAGTTTTAGAAAGGCTTATATTTTTCCATAAGCAGGAATGTAGTAATAAAAAACGACAGCCACTACTCATTAGTAATGAACACCACTTAATCAAATTTCCTTTGATATAAATTTAATACTCTTTTAATGAAATGCTCAGAGGTTATTCTATACAAAATTTATCTTTTATCTGACATTTAACTAGAATTTACCATATATCATCGTCATCTTCATGGTAATTAAAGTCCTTTTCTCGGTTATTTGATAATGTTAAATCAATTACATCGCACATATCAATTATCTCGTTATTAAATTGTAATTTTTCTCTTATCTGGCTTACCCAAAAATCATTTACAGATGGATAATCAATTAGTTCATTTCCATATATGTAATCTTTCAAAAAAGCTAAATAACTTTTTATATAAAACTCCGGAAAATATGGAATTTTTCTTTGAATAAACTGTCCCGCGTCATAAGCTTTTAAATATTTATCTGGATGAGATTGTGAAAATATAGTAAAAAGATATTCTCCAGTAAGTAAATCATATACATCTTTTGGCTTATACTCTAACACTTCCATTAATTTAAATACTTCCCTAATTCTCCAAGAAACAGTCGACCACGTAGTTGATATCGATGCAAACTTTAATGTTTCTTTTATCAGTTCAAAGTATTCGAATTTTGATTTACAACTAGGATGTACAGTAATGATTCTTAATACTCCATTGAATAATCTTTCAGCTATGTCATGTGTTAACCCCTCCTCATCAATGCTTAAGGAAAATGGTTTTCCAGTTAGAATAAATGGGTTTCTAAAAAACTTTGTTATTACTTTAATAATGTCTAATCCTATTTGTCTGTCAATATCGTCAATTACTGACAAATTTTCTCCATTCACAATGGACAATAATGGATCAGTTAGATCTTTTCCTTCCACATTTAATAACCGGTAGATATCACTAGATGATGTTTCAATTTCATACTCATGTACTAAATCCTCAATGAAACTTGGTAAATCCTCATATTCAATGACTTCTACGTTATATGACTCTAAGTATTTTTTATAGTAAGGGAAATAAGATTTCCATTTATGTTTTTTATCAAAATCAGTTAAAAGCATGTATAGTTTTTTATGAGACTTTAAGTTTTCACTATAATCTTTTATAAATTGAAAATATGTATGATGAATATTAATATCATTAAACCCATATCCAATCATTAAGATAGTATTCGTCGAAAAAAGCGTATACAGTTTATTTCTAAAAAATCCATACTCGTGCATAAATTTATAATATTGTTCATGAGTAAAAACGATACCTTCATCTGAATCCTTATCACCATGAATTTTTAAAATTGTTTTATCATGTTCATTCCAATCCAGTTCGCGCCCCTTTCCAGGATGCAAAACTCCATATCCCTTGTCCCGATATATTTCGTTTTCTAAAACCTTATCATAATTTGTAGTAACAATATAATGGAATGGAATTTTATTAATTTTCTTTAACTTATCTATATCTTCCTTAACCATATTTTCATTATTAGATTCAACTAAACTCAACATTTTTTGACTAAAATGTTTCTCTAATAAATGTTCAACCTCTTTATCTACCGCTTTTTCAATCAATATTTGTAGATCTTGATTTTCCTCTCCTAGCTCTAACCTATTCATTAATTTTTCTAATGTACGGGATTTATTTTTCTCTTTAAAAAATTGATAAAATGCTTGTGCTATTTGCAAAGGATCACCATTTTCAAAATCCTTACTTCTCAGATCTTTTATTCCTATCTCAATAGAAAGTTTTTTTAATAACTCCATCCAACCTAAATAACCAAAACTCCTACTAAATCCTGCCCCAATAAAAGGAACTACTTTATCATTTACTATATCTAGAATTAATTGATCTGGTATTTTACCTTTACCCATATTTCATTCCTCCCAATCCTATTAAAGAAAAGAGCACCTTTTAGATGCTCTTCTTTTTTTATATACCTCAATTCTCAACAGAAAAGCAAGCATATAAAATATTCTCGTTTTTTGTCGATAATCCCTTCTTGCACTGAAGCCCATATCATTATAATTTCCTTAATCAAATATTTCTTGGACGTAGAAATATCACTTAATGATGACTTTTTTAAATCAATCCTGTATTCTGCCTTTCTTATATATTCCCAGTGTAAGTCACTTTATCAATCATTACTTATTCTGGTAGATAAATGAAATGCATTGGTATAAGCAGGAGGTACAATTGAAAAAGATATCTTTAATTTTGGCAACTTTTCTTCCTGAATGCGTTAGTAAATAAAAACGATACTTTCAAGATCAGCTTCAACAACTTCTTTAGTTTTCTCTATGTCTATCTCCGGAAGTTTAAAATGTATTTGTTCCCCACTTATTTTGCCTCCTTCCCTAACGAATCTCGACACATGCTTAGGGAATAAATATTGTTTCCCTAATTCCAATTGCACAGGGCTTCAATTGTTTCATCACCATTTACTTGTATTCGAATCATTTATGCGGTGCTTCGTAATAACCATCTATGGTTATTTGAGAAGGTTGTAGAATAATGGATAAAAACCGTCATTTGAAGATGTATCTATAAAAAGAACTAAAAAATTAGATTAAGTTTTTTAAACCTGAAGATATTGGAGATTTTTTAAGGTTTTAATTGAAACTGGGATGAGGAAAGATAACGCAATAACCCTTCAACGAGACAGAGATTGCCTAAAAAATAATACCATGATATTAAATAAATCATTAAACTTTCAAGAACAGTAAGTATAAGCAAAAAAAATTTTTGGTGATGTAAAAACGTATCATTCAAAACATATAATTACTATCAGACAATCAATCTCAAATAATTTACAGTTCCATCAGATTTATCTGAAACAAAATAAAACGGCTTTGAATAGTACTTATACAGTCCTTTGCAGAATTGATGAAAATTTAATACCGCATTCCAGTCTGATTAATTCCTTGCAAAAATATGAAAAAAGTGTGAACTTCCTAGTCTCCCTATTCATTCATTAAGGCATACTCATGTAGTTTTACAATTAGAAGCAGCGCGATATGAAATACATACAGGAACACTTTGGATACGGTAGTGTGCAAATAACAGATGATGTTGATTCTAACATTCGGCAAGAAAATTGAACAGGAANTACAGGAACACTTTGGATACGGTAGTGTGCAAATAACAGATGATGTTGATTCTAACATTCGGCAAGAAAATTGAACAGGAAAGGATGAACAAATTTGAGGAACATAAGAAGAATGTACTCTAATAATTTTTTTGATTTAAAAATCGGGCAATTATCGGGCATTACGATTTCTCCAGAGAAACATTTAGAAATTGCCGAAATAAAAACCCCTCAACACTAACAGTATTGAAGTGACCTCTAAAAATTAGAGGTTATTTCATTAGGCAACTTGCGGAAAATGAGTTCGGTATTGCACCGGACTCATTTTTAATTTTGCCTTCATCCATTTCGTATAATAGTAATCGATATATTTTTCCATTTAAAAATGTTCTATACTTTTAAATTCCTTTAAGTAGAGGAATTCTGACTTGATAATACCAAAGAAGTTCTCAATCACTGAGTTATCGTAACAGTTTCCTTTACAAGACATACTTTGCACAATGCCTCTGGACTAAAGCGCATGCTGATATCGTTTCATTTGATAATACCAGCCTTGATTTGAATGCATTAGAAGCTGATGGATAAGCACTCTAAAGCTTTTTCCAACATCTCTGAAACAAGGGAATAAGTTGATCTAGAGCTGATTGTGTAGGTGATAATCTCGCCATTAAATAAAGCTAAAACAGGTGATAAATAAAGCTTTTCACCGAATAATGTAAACTCCGTAATATCTGTAACCCACTTTTGATTTGGCAGTTGTGGTAAAATTGCGGTCTAAAATATTGGGGGGAATTTTGCCAACTGTACCCTTATATGATTTATATTTTTTCATACGAACAAGGCATTTTAATCCTAATTCTTTCATGATACGTTGAACTTTCTTGTGATTCACTTTTTGCCTACGATTCGTTGGTTCATTACGAATACGGCGGTATCCATAACGACCTTCATGTTCTTCATAAATCAATCTTTTAGAATGCTACAGTTCATTTTCTTCCAATTTTTTCGAAAGAGCATAGAGTCTCATAAAGAATGATTAATACCTTCACTTCTGTTGACGTTAAATCTTCTAATCCATTTAAATATTCTTCTGGTCTAAATGATCCCTCATTTTCACGGTTATATCCTTTAATAGTATCAAAACGTAAAGTTTATTTTTTCGTGACTTCTGGTTTTAATAAAAGATTATTATATACCGTCAGTATCTTTAAAAGATGCAACCACTATCACTATTTCTAATATCAAAAAAGATAAATCTTTATAATAAATATCGAAGAATCTTCCCCGTAAGAAAGGGGGCTTCGAAAGTTGGATACTATTAATATGATCAAAGAATTTCCAGATATAGTTGTTCTAAACATGTATAGAAGTATTCTTAGATATACAGCATCAAATAACAATAGTATTAACCAAGAAACTAGAAATCTATTAATGTTGCTTGTGTCTGAAATAAATAGTCGTGAATTAATTTAGCACTAACAAAGATGTAATAGCACATTAGATTTTTATAAAGGGGAAGGTTCTTCCCTAGTTATCTTCCCTTTAACTATTTAGTTTTATCCCTTGGCAACTCCACGAACTGCAGCTTCCTCTGAACAAAAGCCTAAACTCATTAAAGCCAGTGTCTCTACCTTTTGCGATTAGTTGCTAAGTATCACTTTCCCATCCTAATGTTTATCGTTTGGATTATGCCAAAGGAACTCAACCACATCGGCATTCTGTTCTATAGAGCTTGATTATTTTAAATTGAAAGCATGGGTTTTAAAACTTTGTCACTTTCACGTGTCATCTTAGAAAGCAACTTAAAGCAAAAATTCATTTCACAGGCAATTCGTTTGGCAGCAGGAGTTACGTTTCCGACTGTCTGTTTCCTTGTTTCACCCTTCTTTTGAGGGATATTCATGATTTAAAGGTAATCTACCGAGTTCATTCCCAACTTCCTATATTTTCGTTTAATTAATTATCTACGGTTCCATCAAATATATCAAAACCAAAATAAAATAGCACTTATCATTTTGATCTCAACGTTCTTTGAAGAAATGATGGAAATTATATGCCAAAATCAAACTTATTTAATTCTTTTGTAAAAATATTAAAGAAGTGTCAACTTCATGGTCTCCCTATTCATTAAGGCATACTCATGCAGTTTTACAGTTAGAAGCAGGCGCCAATATGAAATACATACAGGAACACTAGGACACAGTAGTAAGCAAATAACTGCTGATGTTTATTCTCACATTAGCAAGAAAATTGAACAGGACAGGATGAACAAATTTGAGGAACATAAGAAGAATGTACACGAACAATTTTTTTGATTTAAAATCGGGAAATATCAGGCATTACGATTTCTGCAGAGAACCATTAAGAAATTGACCGAAATAAAAACCCCTCAACACTAACAGTATCAAGGGGTTCCTTCATTAAAATTGTTGCATATATTGTTCTCTTTCCCAAGGATGGACTTGCGTACGGAACTTTGTGACTTTTTATCGCTTTCAATTTTTTTCAAAAATCCCTTTAGATAAAGAAAAGTACATTTATGATTTCAAACATTTCCAAACGTTATACCATCAAAAGTGGTCATTCGGTGGTCATAGATATGGGGACTTGGTGATCAACGTAAATACTGTATGAAAAAGGCTCTTTTCGTAAAGTTTGTGGCCTTTAATCAATTATAGGAGAAACTAATTGAATAAAAAAGGAAAGCAAATCCTGTTTATAGAATATGTTTAATTAGATGAAATTAGAGTCAATTTGACGCAAGATATACGGCTGCTTACTTACATAGAAGACGATGATGATTATGATTACGACAATAACCTTGCGAAAAAAGTTAGAGGTTTGCCGAAAGATCCTGTTAAAACAAAAGAAGATGATTTCTTTTTAACCTATGACCAAATTATGAAACTAAGGGAAGAACTCATTAAACGTGATAGAACAAGATGCAGTATTATTTATGGTGATGTTTGTCAGTGCAGCTCGTAGGAATGAAGTATTTCAGATAAATAAACATGGTTTATCGGAAGGAAATCGTGCTAATGAAGTTATCGGTAAACGATATAGACCTGTGTAATTGAATGATACTAAAGAGTTAATTAGACAGTGTCTTGAACAACGTGGTGATGATGATATTGACTCACTTTGGATTAACGGCAAAGGTGAAAATAAAAAACCTGTAGAATACAACGCTCTCTATGACAGAGTTGTTAGTATGAGCAAAGTATTAAATGAACTTGAAGGACGCATTGTTAACTGATGCTTTTTTATTGGACAAAGAAGAGAAAAAGAGATTGGGCTTAGAAATACCTTTTAATTCTGTGCCAGCTATAAAAATTGGTAAACTAGCAACTTCAAAAAAGCACAAAAAATACCATTATGGTAGTTTCTATTATGGATGTGCCTAGGTTATACGATGGCTTTAGAGGAATTAGGGATAGCTTGTAGATTTATAACGGTAGATGCTGATGTTGAATATAATCCAGATACATACAAATTTTATAAAGCTAATGGATTCATAATAAATCAACATAAATCATTGCTGCAAAAGAAAAATTACATAAGTATGAGATATGACCTCTTTAAAGCTTGATCCTTCACATTAACTTGTTGAGGTCTTTTTCCTTTTGTGGGGAGGAATTATCCCCTTATTGTAGAAATTATATAAAAAAAGGGGGATTCTTGTGGCTGTCTTTTCATTTTTAGCAATGCTAATTTACTTAGTTATTTTCTTATTCATTATTTATTTTGTGATTTCTGTACTTCGTTTTATGAAAGATAAAATTACTATAGATAAGGAACGAAATGAAAAGCTAGATGAATTGATTAAATTTATGAGAAATAAGGATGTTTAAGTATGTTTGACTTATTCCCCACACTCCTTTATACTCATTAAAGTTGTGCACACGCATATACTGGAGATTGATCCTCACAAAGAATTGTGGGGATTTTTTATTTGTGTCACCTACCCTATTTCTTATTGTTAGTCATTTCTTATAAAAGATGACTTTTATGAATATAATGGAACTATAACAATCTTTTGGAGTGGTTCCATGAATAAAAATTATTTCATTGCGGGTACAATTTTTTGTATGATAATGTGTATCTTATCGCTATTCGTGTTTATTAATCCGCCTCTCTTTATTATCTTTTTGATTCTAATGATTACATCAATTGCTATGACTAATATTATAGTAAGTAAAACAGAAAAGAAAAATATTGAAAATGATATACAAAAAATAAATAATCTTATTAATAAAAATAACCTCAATAAAGATCAATTCTTCATGAATCTTGATCACACTGAAGCAATTTTACTCGATCAAGAAAATAAACTACTGGCTACTTTAAAAAATGTAAATAATGACTTTCAGCTTACCCAACTCCCCTTCTCTTCTATTATTGAGTCAGAAATTATTGTGGATGAGGTATCGGTTATTTTGGGGTCAAAAAGTGGTCAATCATACCGAAGTTAGACTCCAGTATATATTGACCACTTCATAAACCCTATCAAATCAATGTTTATCCATTAAAATTGTTGCATATATTGTTCTCTTTCCCACGGATGGACTTGCGTACGGAACATATCCCACTCAATTTCTTTTGCTTCAAGGAAATGTTCGAGTATGTGACCGCCAAGTGCACTAACCATTACTTCATCAGATTTCAGTTTATCTAATGCTTGAATAAGAGTTCCTGGTAGGTCGATAATTCCTGCTTCTTCTCTTTCTTGTTTATTCATTACATAGATATTGCGGTCAACAGGAGCAGGAGCTTGTAAACCGTTTTTAATTCCATCCAATCCAGACTTTAATAATACAGCCATTGCTAAGTATGGATTTGCTGCCGGATCCACGCTACGAACTTCCACACGTGTACTTAAACCGCGTGATGCTGGAATTCGAATAAGCGGACTACGGTTTTGTGCAGACCACGCAACATAGCATGGTGCTTCATATCCTGGAACTAATCTTTTGTAAGAGTTAACAGTAGGGTTTGTTACTGCAGTAAAGTTTGGTGCATGTTTGATAATTCCTGCAATAAATTGATACGCTACATCACTTAATTCTAATTCTCCATTTGGATCATAAAAAGCATTTTTGCCATTTTTAAATAAGGAGAGATTTGAATGCATACCAGAGCCATTTACTCCAAATAGTGGTTTTGGCATAAAGGTAGCATGTAATCCATGCTTACGAGCAATAGTTTTTACTACTAATTTAAACGTTTGAATGTCATCGCAAGCCTTTAAAGCATGTGCATATTTAAAGTCGATTTCATGTTGGCCTGGCGCAACCTCGTGATGGGATGCTTCAACTTCAAATCCCATTTCTTCTAACTCCAGCACGATATCGCGACGACAGTTTTCGCCTAAATCTGTTGGTGCAAGATCAAAATAACCGCCATTATCATTCAATTCAAGGGTAGGCTCACCTTTTTGATCTAATTTAAATAAGAAAAATTCTGGTTCAGGTCCAAGATTAAAATCAGTAAACCCTAATTCTTCCATTTCCTTTAAGATACGTTTTAAGTTATTACGAGGATCTCCTTCAAATGGAGTTCCATCAGGATTATAAATATCACAAATTAATCTTGCTACTTTTCCTTTTTCAGCAGTCCATGGGAATATCACCCATGTATCTAAATCAGGGTACAAATACATATCTGATTCCTCGATACGAACAAAACCTTCAATAGAAGAACCGTCAAACATCATTTTATTATCTAATGCTTTACCTAATTGATTTAAAGGAATTTCCACATTTTTAATCGTCCCTAAAATATCTGTGAATTGCAGACGGATAAATTTAACATTTTCTTCTTCAGCAATGCGAAGAATATCTTCACGGCTATACTTTGACAATTTGTTTGTCCTCCTCTAGGAAATAAGTTATATAAAAGCAACTGCTTTATACACAATAGCAAAAATTAATGATAAAATTTTGGGAATTCATTTTGTTTCATCGAAGGTCGTTGAAATCTTCCTGCCTGCAGCATTTCTTCGCGAAGAACTCTGCGAATTTGTTCGTCGGAAATATTTGTTTTGTTTACCTCTACAGGCTCAACCTTTTCTGCTTCTATTTTTGCAGTTTTCATCGTTAATAATTTTTTAATTCCTGCCATATTAATACCTTGTTCAAGATACTCCTTGATTTCTAATAGCAAATCGACATCATTTAAAGAATAAAGACGGCGGTTTCCTTCAGAACGTGACGGAGAAATCAGTTCATGTTCCTCATAATATCTGATTTGTCTTGCTGAGAGTTCAGTTAATTGCATTACTGTACTTATTGGCAATATCGGCATAGAACGTCTGATTTCTTTTTTGTTCATGCTTTCATTCTCCTTTCTTCCCTCTCATGCTACGATTATATTCCATGTAAATAAAATAGTCAATGACATGTTAGAAAATATCACATTAAAATTTTAAAAAATAGGATCACCTATTTGTTTGGGTGATCCTTTATGTACTGATTAACTCCTTTTAGTTGCAATATTAAGGGCTTGAACTAGAAAAGTGGCTTCTGCTTTTCTTATATTAAGTCCTTATTCATCAATCTATCTAATGCAGAACAGACCGCAATTTTAATATGTGAATATGTTAATCCACCTTGTACATAAGCAGTATAGGGTGGTCGTAAAGGTCCATCTGCTGTTAATTCAATGCTGGCACCTTGAATAAAAGTTCCTGCCGCCATAATGACATCATCTTCATAGCCAGGCATGTAACTCGGATAAGGAGTAACATAAGAATTAACAGGTGATGCAAATTGAACAGCCTGGCAGAATTCAATCATTTTATCGGGATCATCAAATTGAACTGATTGGATTAAATCGGTTCGATTTGAATTCCAGGATGGATGTGTATTCATTCCAAATTTCTCAAGAATAGCAGAGGTAAATACCGCACCTTTTAATGCTTGTCCAACTACGTGAGGAGCTAAGAAAAATCCTTGATACATTTCTTGTAGACTGAATAATGTAGCTCCCGCTTCTGCACCAATTCCTGGGGATGTCATTCGGTAAGAACATGATTCAATATATTCCGTTTTTCCAACGATATATCCGCCTGTTTTGGCAATACCACCACCGGGATTTTTAATGAGGGAACCTGCCATTAAGTCCGCACCAACATGACATGGTTCTCTAGTCTCAACAAATTCACCATAGCAATTATCAACAAAAACGACGATATCAGGTTTTATGTCTTTTACAAATAAAATCATTTCTTCTATTTCATCAATAGTGAACGATGGTCTAGTTGCATATCCTTTTGATCTCTGAATCCCGATCATCTTAGTATTGGGTTTTATTGCCTTCTTAACAGCTGCTAAATCAACCCTCCCCTCCCTAGTCAGAGGAACACTATTATAATCGATATTAAACTCCTTTAAAGATCCATTCCCACTGCCACGGATGCCGACAATTTCTTCTAAAGTATCATATGGCTTTCCTGTAATATAGAGCAATTCATCTCCTGGGCGCAGGATACCAAACAACGCGATAGAAATAGCATGTGTACCGGAAATGATTTGCGGACGTACAAGCCCTTTTTCAGCACCGAACACTTCGGCATAGATTTTTTCCAATGTTTCTCTACCAATATCATCATATCCATATCCTGTGGAAGGAATAAAATGTGTATCACTAACACGATGATTTTGAAAACTTTGTAAAACCCTAAATTGATTCTCATCCACTTTTTTATCGATTTGACGATGAACTTCGGCTATCTGTTTTTCTGTCTGTTCGACAATTACTTGAATTTTATCTCCGTTTATTAAATGTTGAAACATAAATTAAGTGCTCCTTCTATTGCTGATATTGTTCCAATTGCCCCAACACTGGATGATTCGCTAAAGCAAACCCTTTGCATCTATACATTTGTTCATCTTCTTGAAACAGAAGTTCTCGAAGGATGGTATCGATTTTTAATTGTGCTAAAAGCTTTCCTTCCGTTGATGGGATTAGAACGTGATAAGGAACCATTATTTTAATGGCCTCTTCTTCAATTTTTTGTCTTAACCGTTGGCGATCATCTTCTCTTAATGCGCTAATCATAATATGATTTTCTGAAGTTGGTACAAAGTCCGGATGTCGCTCATCCATTTTATTATACACTGTTAATTGCGGAAGATGGTCCATTTTAAGTTCCTCTAGAAGCTTTTGAACTGTTTTTTCATGATTATGATAATCAGGATTGGAAGCATCTACAATTTGAAGCAGAATATCCGCTTCATTCACTTCTTCAAGTGTTGATCTAAAAGCAGCAATCAATGTAGTCGGCAAGTCTTGAATAAATCCTACAGTATCTGTTAAAAGCGCAGAGTATCCGCTGGGTAAAATTATTTTTCTTGTTAATGGATCTAATGTTGCAAAAAGCAAATTTTCTTCGAATGAATCTGCACTAGATATACGATTAAATAAAGTCGATTTGCCCGCATTCGTATAACCAACTAATGCAATTTGGAATGTTTTGTTCTTTTTTCTTCTTTCACGGTAACGTTCACGATGACTGACAATGGCTTCCAATTGATTTTTTATCTCACTAATCCTTCTACGAATATGTCTTCTATCTGACTCAAGTTTTGTTTCACCGGGTCCTCTTGTTCCAATGCCGCCGCCAAGTCTTGAAAGCTCGGTTCCTTGACCAATCAAGCGCGGAAGAAGGTATTGAAGCTGAGCAAGCTCCACTTGTAATTTTCCTTCTTTCGATCTGGCTCTACCGGCAAAAATGTCTAAAATTAATTGGGTCCTATCAATGACTCTTCCATTCAAAAGATTAGATAAATTACGTAATTGACTAGGAGATAATTCATCATTAAAGATGACCAAATCTGCTTCCAATTCTTCTTCAAGATGCTTAATTTCTTCCACCTTTCCTTTACCTATGTAAGTGGATGGATCAACGCGATCCCGTTTCTGAGAAACCTTCGTTACTACCTGTCCTTGTGCTGTCTCTGTTAAAGAAGCCAATTCCTCCATTGAATATAGAAAGCGTTCCTCATTATCATGTAACTGACATCCCACTAATATTGCCTTTTCTCTTATTACCTCTGCCATTTCGACAACTCACTTTCCACTTCATTTCTTATTAATCTTACCAAATTATTTATTAAAATATCATAATGTAAACATACATAAAAAAACAGCTAGTCAATTTGACTAGCTTACTGAATCATCAATCATGAATCAGGAAAGACCAAATCAATACTTCTTAGTGTTAATAAGTCATAACGGTCATACGTTCCATTCGATAGCAGCCTCATTGCTTGTGAGCGAATTGACTTTTCGATAATATTTCTGACATAGCGGCCATTAGAAAAGCTGATGGGATTAACCATCTTAATTAATGCCAGATGCTCCTTTAGTTTCCTTTCTGCATCTTGACTAAGTACATATTCCTTTTCTTTTAACATTCGTCTACCAATTTCCATCAATTGCTCCACAGTATAATCTGGAAAATCAAATACAAGCGGAAATCTTGAATGGAGCCCTGGATTTAAACTTAAAAAATAGTCCATTTCATTGGAATAACCAGCTAATATTAAAATAAAATCATGTTGCTTATCTTCCATATGTTTCACAAGTGTGTCAATCGCTTCTTTTCCAAAATCTTTTTCACCACCGCGGCCAAGTGAGTATGCTTCATCAATAAATAGGATACCCCCTAGGGCTTTTTTTATCAAATCACGAGTTTTTTGTGCGGTGTGGCCAATATACTCTCCTACTAAATCAGCTCGTTCAGCCTCAATTAAATGCCCTTTCGATAATACATTCATTTTTTGAAATAATTTACCTATTATTCTCGCAACCGTTGTTTTCCCAGTTCCCGGATTCCCTTTAAACATCATGTGAAGCGCTTGTTTACTTGTTTTTAATCCCGCTGTTTCTCTTTTTTTATTAATATAAATCCAAGCATACACTTCTTTTATCATTCTCTTCATCTCATCCATCCCGACGAGAGCACTTAATTCAGATTCAATTTCCCTAAGCGCTTCATGCTCTGCGGAATTCGTCTTTGGAACAACTTCCTTTTGGATGCTGGATGGAGGTATTTCTCGTTGCTGGGCATTAAGAACAATACTGATTTGTCCGTTATTTTTCATACGTATAGGTTGATCCAAAGCGTTCACCTCACATTCTAAAAACAGTATACGCTTAGAAGCATAAATTGTGACAAATGCCTAGGAATAACAAAACAAAGAAAAAGGATTATTATGCTTCAACATTTTTACAAAAATAGTACACAAAGTACGAAAGGACGACAAGATCATCGTATTGATTTAACCGAAATGAAGCAATTTGTCGTTTTTCGCGCTTTCCCAAGAAATAATGCCTTACATCCATTCTATTCGGAAACGCTACTAAACATTACATCCATTACAAATCCTTATACATGAATAAAAAAACGTATCTCCTGGGATACGTTTTTTAATGATGCATTTAAGTTTATCTATTAGTTATTTAACAAGTATATACACTGCTTAGCTTCCGTGTCTATCGCCTATCGACTTTACGCTTCATCAAAATTTATTTGGACATTCTTTTGAGGGGCAAAGGTTGATATCGCATGTTTAAAAACAAGTTGCTGTTTTCCTTCTGATTCAAATAAAACGGTAAAATTATCAAAACCTTTTACCTGACCTCTTAATTGAAATCCATTTAACAAAAAAACCGTTACAGAAGTGCCGTCTTTTCTTAATTGATTTAAGAATTGATCTTGAATATTAACTGCTTGTTTCATACAAATCCTCCTCTTCTATCTCTATTCCTACTTATTCGATTTTAACATGCAGCTTTCCTGCAATAAAGTTTGAAATTTCTACTATTTTTTTTGCACGCTCGGAATTCTCCGTCACATCAAACCAATTTACATCCATCTTATTTCTAAACCATGTAAGCTGTCTCTTAGCATAGTTTCGAGAATTTTGCTTTAACAGTTCAATGGCTTCGGGCAATGAAATCTTTCCGTCTAAATATGCATAAAGTTCTTTATATCCTATTGCCTGTATGGATTGGACATCGCGCAGATTGCGATCATATAATCTTTTCACTTCGTCTATTAAGCCATTTTCCACCATTAAATCTACACGCTTATTAATTCGGCTATATAATTTCTCCCTGTCCATTGTTAATCCAATTAAGGCTGCATTATATTGCAGATTTGGTTTTTGCTGTTTTTGATAATCGGATGCTGTTTTACCAGTACAATAAAAAATTTCTAATGCCCGTATCACTCTTCTAATATTATTGGGATGAATCTTTTTTGCACTTTCCGGATCAATTCTTGTTAACTCTTCATATAAAACCATATTTCCTTCCAAATTGGCTCTTTGTTCCAACTTGTTTCTAATTTCAGCATTACCGATATCATCAGAAAACCGGTAATCATATAAAACCGATTGAATATATAAACCTGTACCGCCAACAATCATCGGAATGGCATTTCTATTATGTATTTCCGCTATTTTTTCACGGACAAGCTTTTGAAATTCCGCAACCGAAAAAGGTTCGTCCGGATTTTTAATATCGATAAGATGATGTGGAATACCTTCCATTTCTTCTTTCGATATTTTAGCAGTTCCAATATCCATGCCTTTATAAATTTGCATAGAATCACCGCTGATAATTTCACCATTAAAACGCTTCGCTAAATAAATACTCGTATCCGTTTTACCGACAGCAGTGGGACCAATTAGTACGATAAGCTTCTGAAGATCATTCAATTAATTTCACAGCCTTTATTCTTATATAAGTTTATGAATTATTTGAAGGTTCACCCTGCATGCTACATTATTTATACTTGAATGAGCAATGCTTCTCTATCGTACCATATTATCACATAACTATTGGAACAGTTAATTATTATAACCGAAAAATTTTCAGTTCATACTTTAGTTTATTTTTTAAATTGAAAAACCGACTCATTATAAGTCGGTAAACTAATCATTGTTTGCTTATCGGCAGTAATTTTAGCTCTTTTGCGTTCTCAGCATTAATATTTAATGTTGTCTCATGATACTTTCCATCCACCCAATCATTTATTTGATCATGATACCACTTGCTTCTAAAATTACCCGATTGTCCTGGTCCAACAATGTGGTAGGAAGAGCCCATATCACTTGTATCAATAACAAAACGCCATGATGCTCCATGATTCACAATTCCATCTTGACCGTTACTTGCCGCCTGAACAGTAACCTTACTGCCACCTATAGGAATTGGCTTTTCATGATTAAAAATTAACTGCAAAATATTAGATGAGGATGAGATTGGATGAGCAAAGTATAATTTGTGGTAATCACCCCATTTCCAATCTTCAGGGTTTTCACCATATTTATCTTTTAAATCCGTCAATACATTTTTCAGTGATGTTCGCAATACGATTTTAATTCCACCTTTTTCTTCTACCCATTCCCCTTCATTTCCACTAAGTGCATTTCGCAATAACTGGTCAACCGCTTGTGACTCACCTTCAAATAAGCCCCTAACATTTTTAGGTATTTGCTTCCCGAATAACACGTTCGATATTTCCTTAATCCAAAAATTATATATCAATGGTGCTGCTAAATCTTTGTCATCTTTATAATTCCATTTCTTCAATAAATCAACAGCAACTTGCTCTATATCTGTTAAAGGTTCTTGATTTAGTAATTTCAAAAATTGCGGTACAAATTCCCGAGCCGATACATTCATTTGATCCATTTGTAAGGATTTTATATCACTTACGGAAAGCTTTTCTTTAGAATTCAATACCTCTTGAATTCTTGTTTGTCTATATGGTTGTGCCCAAACATTGCTAATATGGTAAGGATACTGGTCATTTACTACTTTATTATTAGCGCTAGAAATGAAGCCTTGAACAGGATTCACTACCTTTGGAAGTTGATCAAACGGGATGTATCCTTTCCAACCATATTCATCTGTCCAACCTGGTACAGGATAGAGACCATCCCCTTTTTTGCGAATTGGAATTTTTCCGTTCGCTTTATATGCAATGGTTCCATCATCCGATGCAAAGACAAAATTTTGTGTCGGTGTTTGAAAATCGAGTAGTGCCGTCTCGAATTCATTCCAATTTTTAGCCCTATTCATATTTAATACAGCTTCCAGCTCTTTGGAGGGTTCCAATGCTGTCCATTGTAGGGAAAATACTGTGTTATCCTTATTTTGATATGCAAATTCTGAAATGACAGGTCCATGTTTCGTAATCGTTACCTTATAAGGTATTGTCTTTTCACCCTTTACTTTAATTGGCTCATTAATAATACGTGCATCATACCACTGTTTATTGTACAGAAATTGCTTAGGATTCTTTGGATTTCTTTTTTCAATATATAAATCCTGTACATCCGGCCCTGTATTAGTAACACCCCATGCGATATGTTCGTTAGATCCCAATATAATTCCTGGAATACCCGCAAATATGACACCGCTTACATTTATATCGTCTGCTTGCAAATGCATTTGATACCAAATGGATGGGGTCGCTAATGACAAATGAGGGTCATCTGCAAGTAACGGTTTTCCAGACTTACTCTTCTCCCCACTTACCACCCAATCATTACTTCCGTTAAATACAGGGGGTTTAACCGCACTAGCAAAGCTTTTGCCAATATCAATTTGACTTTCTTTTAATTCAGAAATAATAAGAGGTGCATCTTTAGGATAACTCGGGAGTAATTCCTTCGCTTTTTCCTCCGAAACATTTTTCAATGCCCAATAATTAAAGGCTTGTTCATTCCAATGTCCACCTAAATCAAAAGCCATGTATTTTCCAATTGTTAAGGAATCAATTGACGTCCATTTTTCTGGCTGATAATTTAATAAGGTAAATTCAACCGGTAAGCGATTAGAGGAGATAGCATCCTTGATATAATCATTAACACCCTCTGCAAACCAATTCAAAACATTTTTCCCTTGGGTAGAATATTGTTGATAAGATTCCTCTGCCGCTCTTCTTAATCCAAGTGTTCGAAAAAATTTATCTCGTTCAATCATTGCCTTTCCAACTACTTCACTTAATCTGCCTGACGCTTGTCTTCTACTTAAATCCATTTGAAATAGTCTATCCTGTGCCTCCACATACCCCTGAGCGTAGTACAAATCATGTTCATTTTTTGCTTTAATATGCGGAACACCGTTTTCATCTCTAATAATACTTACTGGATGATTAATTCCTTTTAAATAGATTTCACCTTCTGTTTTAGGAAGTAGCCTTAAAGTAAAGAAATTCAGAAAGAGTGCAATGATTAAAGCTAAAATCACTAAAAAAATAAATGTCCACAGTATGGCTTTTTTCCACTTTCCAATCGGCTTTCTTTCAACCACAATCTCCATCTTTCTCCCCCCTCATATATATGAATATTGGCTATTCGGTATAAAAGTCCTCTTATACTCGCAAAATAATTATCCATGTTTCACATCATCTTAATAATAAAAATAAAAAACATAGTGGATATTTGTCTATTAATAAACAAAATACATTAAAATTTCAAATAAAGCAGATTTACAATTAATTGTTATGCAGTTTTCCTCTATGGATGGAAAAATCCATGTACAATTCTTCACGCTATTATCCGGAGTGTATTTAACAAAGCGAGAAAGGGGTTCATGATAGAACAGGAGATACCTCTTTCGAATGCAAGTATGATAAGCTCATACGTTATGTCTATTCATTGAATCTGGTTGATGAATTGATTATGGTTCTAAAAGGCAGAGGTTGATAAACGACAATAATTAACTTTAAAGGAACGTTGAACAAAAGCTTCATTTAGCTTTTGTTTTTTTAAAATGAAATTTTTATGAAACATTATCATTATTTTTCATACAATTTAGTAACGAAATATTATATATTTCGAAAACCTTCAAGGAGGTGCAGACATGAAAACAAGAAGTACATTAAATGCTTTGATTGGTGTTTGGTTTATTATTGCGCCTTGGGTTCTCGGATTTTCGGATCAATCTGGAGCACTTTGGTCCAGTGTTGTGATTGGTCTCATCCAACTAATCATGTCCTTCTGGGCTTCCAATGAAACAGGGTGGAATTCTTGGAAAAACTGGATCACCGTTTTAACCGGGGCATGGTTTGTTATCTTACCATTTGTTTATTCCTTATCTAGTGGAGAAACTTGGACCAGTGTTATTCTTGGAGTCGTTACAGTTCTATTTAGCTTGTGGAATATGGGTTCAAAGCAAAGCAATTAGTAATAACCTTATTAAGATTTTCACATATATTCCCCCTAAGGAATTCTTTCTTTAGGGGTTTTGTATTTCATTTTTACTACACATACACATATTTTAGATTTATTTGGATATCCTACATGGGACTTAGTGAAGTGGAGGATAAAGTAAGAGTGAAAAAAAAATTATTCATTGTCCTAATCGGCATGTTTTTTACATATATAAGCATAACAACAGCAACTGCGATCACTAAAGAGAACCATATTAACGTGGAAGAAGAGGGGCATTTACAGTTAACATATGAAGAATTTCAAAAGCTTTTAAAACAAGGTTATACAGTGCATGAAATTGTCAAAGCAGCACATATTTCACTGTATACAAACAAAGGTATTGAGTATATTTTACGTTTCTATAAGAAAAACGGTTCTTGGCAAGAGACTGCAAATCATTTTGGTGTTGATTTGGAAAAATTAAAAACGGATCAAATGCGTAAAACCAAAAGATTGAATAGACAACATAAAGAGAAAATTATCACTATCTTAGCAAATTATACGAGTCGAACACCAGAAGAAATAAACGACTATTTAAAGCAAGATGCCGATCTTCACTTTTTAATTGTTGCGGCGGCTATTTCTAAGACCACTAATACAGATTTACCGGTAATTATTCAATACAATAAAGAAGGAATGAGCTTTCATGAAATTATGAAGACTGTTCATGCAAATCAAAAAATAGTATTCCGTGAGGTCAAAATACTTCATCAAAAAATAAAAAATATAGAATAAACCATTTACAAATAGGCAATTTACTAATAAGTCAGCCTTCTTTTTAATCAGGAAATATGTCTATTATATTTCTTACGTTTCGGGGTTATTGATAATATATTCTTCATTAAAAATGTCCTATGTGCGTTTCTTAAGTAGCAAAAAGCTGTAAAGGAATCAAATTCGACAGAAAGAATTCTAATAGTTCGATGTGTAATTTCATTGTTATTAGCGATATAAATCATTTCAAGTTTATCACCGGATTCAAGAGCTCTCAAAAGGATGCTTTTCAATTTTATCCCTCCAATATACTATTGTATATTTCTTATTATATACAAACATATGTTCTTTAAATACTAATATGTTTATATTTTTCCTGTAAATTGAACAACATCTTTCCAGCATTACATATTTATTTATACAATGATAAAAAGTGGAATCGCTAAAACGAAAAAAGTAGTTAAAACCGGCAACCTTATACCGATTTTAACTACTTTATAGACTACATTACTCGTTTAAACATTTTTTCCATCTCATACACAGAATAATGTATAATGATTGGACGTCCATGTGGACATGTGAATGGGTCTGATGCGAGCCGCAAGGAATCAAGTAACGCTTGTATTTCATCATTTCGCAAATGTCGATTCGCTTTAATTGAATCTTTACAGCTCATCATGATAGCAGCTTCTTCTCGCAGTTTTTTAACATCTACCTTTTTCATCGACAATAATTGTTCTACCATCTCTTCAATCGTTTCCTTTTCCTCACCCTTAGGAAACCAAATGGGATGAGAACGAACAATAAAGCTATTGTGTCCAAATGGTTCCATAAAGACACCAACGTATGCTAATTCTTCCAGATTTTCTTGTATTTTAATATATTCATCTGTTGAATATTCAAAAGTAATCGGAACGATAAGGTCTTGCAGTTGCTTCTCCACTTTTCCAACTTTTTCCCGAAAATATTCGTATTTGATTCTTTCCTGTGCAGCATGCTGGTCGATAATATAGAGCCCCTTATCATTTTGTGCAAAAATATACGTTCCGTGCATTTGCCCTATTGGATAAAGAGGAGGAATCCGGCTAGTCGCTTGTTCCTCTATTTTCTCCTCTGATGGAAGGGTATAGTCAGTCTCTAAGTCGTCATTTAATGGTTCTTGGACTACTTCTGGGAAAACATACTCTGTATCCTTCACTGTTTCTGTAGTCGATGATTTCTTTCCATCCAAATGAAATACCCTTTTCATATCGTCAAAAGGTAAATGTGATTCATTTGAATACATAGTCTTTTGAAAAACTGGTTCCTCTTCTTTCTTACTGACAGGTTCATCTACCTGCGGCAAATGATCGAGTAATAAAGATGTTTGAATCGGTGCTGGCTCTCTGTCTTTTGAATGAATATTGCCAGAAGGTATTAGCACTTTATCCTTAAATGCCGACTTTATTGTACCTGTCACAAGTTCATTTAGTTCTTGTTCTTTACTAAGTCGTACTTCCAGTTTACTTGGATGAACGTTTACATCCACTAAAATCGGATCCATGTCAATGTTTAATAACATAATTGGAAAACGACCAATTGGCAATAAAGTATGGTAACCTTCTTGAATAGCTTTAATCAATGAATAGTTTTTAATGAATCTTCCATTTATCATGGTAGATATATAATTTCGGGATGCTCTTGTAACTTCTGGCAAGGATATATAACCACTAATTTTAAAGTCAAGTGAGCTAGCTTCTATGGGAATCATTTGTTTTGCGATATTCATCCCATAAATTGCTGCCAATACTTGACGAACATCTCCATTCCCACTTGTTTGCAAAAGTAACCGTTCATTATGTCTTAGGCGAATCGAGACTTCTGGATGTGCTAGAGTTAGTCGATTGACAACATCCGTAATATTTCCAAGCTCTGTATGAATTGTTTTTAAATATTTTAACCGTGCTGGAGTATTAAAAAATAGATCTGTGACAACGATATCCGTTCCTTTTCTCCCAGAACATTTTTCATGGCTCAGTAATTTTCCGCCTTCTATCACTACCTTTGTTCCAGATTCAACGCCAGTGGAGGATGACATTTCAAGGTGTGATACAGAAGCAATACTGGGCAAGGCTTCCCCTCTAAACCCAAGTGTACGGATTCGGAACAAATCATTCTCGTCTTTAATTTTACTCGTTGCGTGGCGGTGAAAAGCAAGAAGGACATCATCTTCTTCCATCCCAGTCCCATTATCAATTATCCGGATTTTCCCAAGTCCAGCTTCCTCAATTTCAATCTCCACAATGCTACTATCAGCATCAATAGCATTTTCGACTAGCTCCTTCACTACGGAGGCTGGTCGTTCAACTACCTCGCCCGCTGCAATTTTATTTGAAAGGATATCGTCCAGTTGAATGATTTTCCCCAAGGAGCACACCACCTAACCTCTTAATTTTTTCTGCAATTCATATAACTCATTCATTGCTTGCAATGGATTTAATTCAAGTAGATTTATATTTCTTAGCTCTTCTAAAATTTTCTTTTCTTTTGATGATGGTTCTTGCTTACTCTTCGTATTAGCAGGCTCATCGAAGAAAGAAAGCTGCGCCTGGATTGCTTCCTCTTTGATATTAATAGCAGGAGCCTCGCTTGGTTGTTCAGAACTATCCTCTAGTTCAGCAAGAATCTCTTTTGCACGAACAATTAGGTCATGAGGAAGCTCTGCAAGTTCCGCAACATGAATACCATAGCTTTTATCTGCCGGTCCCTCTTTAATTTTGTGTAAAAAGACTACTTTCCCATTTTGCTCCATCGCACTAACATGAATATTTTTTAGTTGAGACAAATTGTCCTCTAATACCGTTAATTCGTGGTAGTGAGTGGAAAACAATGTCTTTGCCCCAATACGATCATGTATAAATTCGATAATCGCTTGAGCTAGTGCCATTCCATCGTAAGTAGATGTACCCCTCCCAATTTCGTCAAATAAAATTAGACTGTTTTTCGTTGCATTCGTAATCGCATTTTTAGCTTCGAGCATCTCTACCATAAAGGTACTTTGTCCGGAAATTAAATCGTCCGCAGCCCCAATTCTAGTAAAAACTTGGTCAAAGATTGGCAGGATCGCCTCACCGGCAGGAACAAAACATCCGATTTGCGCGAGAATGGCGGTTAGAGCAATTTGTCTCATGTACGTACTCTTACCGGACATATTGGGCCCTGTGATTAAAAGCATTTCCCGTTCCATATCCATAAAACAATCATTTGGAACATATCCCTGTGCATCCATTACCTTTTCGACAACAGGATGACGACCATCTTTGATTACAATTTTCCGCTCCTGATTAAAAACAGGTTTTACATAATGTCTTGTTTCGCTAATCGTAGCAAAGCATTGTAGAACATCAATTTCACTAATTATTTGGGCAAGACTCTGTAAACGAGGTATAAATTCTTTTACCGTTTCCCGAATTTGCAAAAATAATTCATATTCTAATTCCGTACTTTTCTCTTCTGCTTGAAGGATTAGTGCTTCCTTCTCCTTCAACTCTGGTGTAATAAATCTTTCTGCATTTGTTAGCGTTTGTTTTCTTTCATAACGTCCTTCTTCTAATAAATGTAAGTTTGATTTTGTTACTTCAATATAATATCCAAATACTCGGTTGTAGCCGATTTTTAATGATTTTATGCCGGTGCGGTTTCGCTCTTCCTGCTCTAATTGTGCAAGCCATGTTTTCCCATTACGGCTTGCATCACGATAACGATCCAATTCAGCATTATAGCCATTTTGAATGATTCCCCCTTCTTTGACGGAGATAGGCGGATTTTCTAGAATAGCCCTTTCAAGTAGGTCTGTAAGTTCTTCACAAGGATCCAAACGTTTAGCTAGTTTCGATGTTTCTTTATGATCGAACTGTTCGATTATGGCATGGATAGCTGGGACCTGCTGTAAGGAATGCTTCAATTGAATTAAATCGCGAGCATTTACATTTCCAAAAGCCACTCTACCCGCAAGTCTTTCTAAATCATATACTTCCTTTAATCGTTCTCGTAATTCTTGACGCTCAAAATAATGCTCCAAAAATACTTCCACTAAAAAATGCCTTTGCTCGATAGCTTTTCTATCAATGAGCGGCCGATCAATCCAATTTTTTAATCGACGTCCTCCCATAGAAGTCATTGTTTCATCTAGAAGCCATAATAATGAGCCCTTTTTGCCTTTTGATCGAATAGTTTCTGTTAACTCAAGATTACGTTTAGAATAATAATCTATTTTCATAAATTGATGTATATCAAATTTAGCTACTGGCTGTAAATGATCTAAGCTGCGCTTTTGCGTTCTTTGCAAATAATTTAAAAGACGCATAACCGTCTGCTTTAATTCTTCTGATTCTATATCTGCTATTATTCTTTCAAACTCTGTTTTCTTTTCAGTATCATTTTCATAGGAAATAGTGGTATTCGCGCGTTCCTTTAATTGCTTAATATATATTTCATCCAACGTTTCCGAAACCACTACTTCTTTTGCGCCAAGTACAGATATTTCATTTACTACATGTTCAAAAAGACTGTCAATAAATGTTACACGGCCTTCCCCCGTTGATAAATCCGTATAGGCTAAACCAAAGGAACGATTATCAAAAGAGGTAATAGAGGCAATAAAGTTGTTTTCTTTTTCTGCTATTCCTTTTCCTTCCATCATGGTTCCTGGTGTAATAAGCTGAACCACTTCCCTTTTCACAACACCTTTTGCCGTTTTAGGGTCTTCCACTTGTTCACATATGGCTACTTTATAGCCTTTCTCTACCAATTGTTCAATATAATTAGCAGCTGAATGGTACGGAACTCCACACATTGGAATTCTCTCCTCACCGCCACCATCACGACTTGTTAACGTAATTTCTAATTCTTGAGACGCCTTTACAGCATCTTCAAAAAACATCTCATAGAAATCTCCTAAGCGAAAAAATAAAAAGGCATCTTGATAATCTGCCTTCACCTGCAAATATTGGAGAATCATAGGGGTATATTGACTCATTTCTACCAAATTCCTTTCCGTACAACATATTTAGCTAAAAAATATTATAACATAAACACTGGTTGTTCTTCATGAAATCTAATAATTGTAAAAAAAAATCGGCTGGCTAACACCACCCGATTCTTCCTTTTTATTTATTTATGAACTCAATAAACTCCATTCTATTTCCAAAAGGATCAGAGACATGAATTCGCGACCTTCCTTCAATAGGAAGTTCTTCTTTCCATGTTATTTCATGATGCTTTAATGTCTGTTTCAAATCACCAATATTAGTGACAATCAATCCTGGATGAGCTTTTTTGGCTTCTTTAAAATCCTCCTCTACTCCAATGTGAATTTCCTGATTTCCACATTGAAACCAACAGCCACCTCTTGCTCTTAAATTTTCTGGTTTAGGAATCTCTGTTAAACCTAAAATACTCCCAAAAAAATGTCTTGCTTGATCCTCGCATCCTTTTGGTGCAGCTAACTGGACATGATCAATTCCTTGAAAATAAAATGACATAGGAACGCCCCCTTATTTGATTAATTCCACCTTCATTGTACAAATTAAATGGAGTAATTCCTTATATAAATTAATTATGGCTACCTATAAGTAAAGTGGATTAAGAAAGAATTATGTATTAGCAAAAAGAAAACTAGGAAGCTGTCTTCCTAGTTTTACTCTTCCTCTGATCCTATTAAAAAGTCTGGATCTAGTTCTTCAAATTCCTCGTCTAATTCTTCTTCCCACTCATCATCAGAGTCACATCCATCCGGATGAATCGCAACACAAATTTTTGTTTCTCCAATGACTTCTACGAGGAATTCTCTTTCCACATTTACAATGATTTTATTCCCATTTGGTGATATAACTGCTTCGACACAATTAGGTTGCTGAAGGACACGTGCAATAACTTCTTTATCGTCTAAACAATCTGGGTCGCGATAACTTAGTTTTACAACGTCAACATAATCCACTTTTTCCGTAACAACCGATGTTTTCGTATTGTTACCATGGGAATACCAGACGTTTATTTCGTATGAACCAATTATTTCGACTTTTTTGTCGATCTTTTTCGCTTCATACTTGTGATTTATAATCCAGCAACCTAATATGCTCGATGGGTGATGCGGCGGTGTGATCGTATGATTGGACTGTGTGAATTTACGTCCCTTCGCTACGACCGCTTTAGTTATTATTTCTCTATATTCTGCCATTCGAGCGAACCCTCCTCATTTATTTTCAATTCATCCTATGCATGCCTATAGACTAGTGTGCCAATATTTTTACGTGTGCTACGGGATTTACAATACTGTGATTTTCATATTTTGAAAATACAGCACTTTGTTCAGGATAGAAACTAATAACTTTATATGGGTTAATTCATTATATGTGAACGGGGGTATTGTGTTCTGGGCTATTGGTACGCGGGGGGCTGACTTTCGACATCTCTGCATTCTTTAATGCTATTTTAATTTTCAATTAAAAAGACCACTATCTAAAAAGATAATGGTCTTCCCAATGATTAATCACAGCTGCCTGGTGTACTATATTTTACTTTTGAACCTGTCTCACCGCGAAGAAGGTCTCCTCCAGTTGACATGATAATTTCATCTGTAACAGTATTAGAGATGGTTGATGCAACAATTTGTAAGAGATCGTTAACATCTGTTTGAGATTGTTTAAATTCTTGAACAATTGGAATCTCATCTAATTCCGCTTCATATTTTTCAATTTTAGCTTCTACCATCTTAAGTGCTTCGGTTTTTCCATAGTGTTGAAAATTAACAGCTTGCTTTTGTAAGCTCTTAATACTTGCAATCATTTCTCGAACTTTTTGATTTTCGTTGATTTGTGCTTCTGCACGTTTAAAGAAATCAACCTCTTCTGTTTCAGAAATCATCTTTGCAAGTTCTGTTGCACGAGCTACGATCTCGTCTTTTGTATATTTTTTCATTCTACTTCACCTCAGCAACTTCAAGTTCTTCTACCATTTCTCCGTTTAAAGACCATGTCTTCGCTTCTGTAATTTTTACATTAACAAGTTTGCCAATGGCAGACTTTGGACCTTTAAAGTTTACAAGTTTATTTTTTCTTGTATAACCAGCTAAAACATCCGGATTATTTTTACTTTCCCCTTCAACAAGCACTTCCACCGTCTGTCCTTCATATTTCTCTAATGCTTGGCGGGAAAGTTCGTTTACTAAGTTATTCAATCGTTGGAGACGGTCTTTCTTTACATCCATCGGAATATTATCCTGCATTCTAGCAGCTGGTGTACCTTCGCGTGGAGAATAGATAAAAGTATACGCCATTTCAAAGCCCACTTCTTTGTATAAAGAAAGAGTCTCTTCAAATTGTTCGTCCGTTTCATTAGGGAAACCAACAATAATATCCGTGGAAAGAGCCACATCTGGAATAGCTTTTTTAATTTTTCGCACTAATTCCAAGTAATGTTCACGAGTATACTTACGTCCCATTATCTTAAGGATATCACTTGATCCGGATTGAACAGGAAGATGAATATGTTCCACAAGGTTACCCTTTTTTGCAAGCACTTCAATTAAACGATCATCAAAATCACGCGGATGACTAGTGGTAAAACGTATGCGCGGCACATCGATTTTGCGAAGATCATCCATTAAATCGCCAAGACCATACTCGATATCTTCAAAATCCTTTCCATATGCATTTACGTTTTGACCTAATAGCGTAATTTCCTTATATCCTTGTGCAGTCAGATGACGTACCTCTTGAATAATATCTTCTGGGCGACGACTTCTTTCTTTTCCACGAGTATAAGGTACAATGCAATAAGTACAGAACTTGTCACAGCCGTACATAATATTAACCCATGCTTTAATGCTTCCTTTACGAACCTTTGGAAGGTTTTCAATTACGTCTCCTTCTTTGGACCATACTTCCACAACCATGGCCTTTGACATATATGCTTCTTTTAAGATATGCGGCAAACGGTGAATATTGTGTGTTCCAAAAATCATGTCGACATGATGATGTTTTTCAAGAATTTTATTTACGACAGACTCTTCTTGGGACATACATCCACATACACCAATTAATAAATCTGGCTTTTCAAGTTTCAGTGGTTTTAAATGACCGATTTCTCCAAATACTTTATTTTCAGCATTTTCCCTGATTGCACAAGTGTTTAATAAGATGACGTTTGCATCTTCAACTGTATCCGTAGGTTCATAACCAAGCTGCATAAAGATACCTGCCATGACTTCTGTATCATGTTCATTCATTTGGCAGCCATATGTACGAATATAAAATTTCCTACCAATTCCCATTCCTTTAAATTCTTCATCAATTTGGAAGTCATTATGATATTTAACTTCCTCTCTACCACGTTTCCTTGCTTCTTTTAAATTTGGAGGGATATATACGGATTGAAAGTATTTACTGTAATCCTTTTCGGATTTTTTGTCCGCTGGATTAACTGTACTCACTTGCTGACCTTCCAAACGTTGTTTCTCGTTCATAAGAATCTCCTTTCTGTAACTAAAAAACTACTTGGATTCAATCTATTTTATACTAAAATTTCTAGAACTTCCTAATAATAAATACTAATATACACATTATTTTAGTATAAAGCCTTTTTCTTTTGAATACAATAGCTGAAGTCTAATGTTGAAATTTGGTCACTTACTGTGTGAAAGGATATGTATTTCATGTAAAAAAATAAACCTGACCGCTTTCGCAATCAGATTTTATTTTCGCTTAATAATACAAACAAGCTTCATTTGTTATCTTGGTTCCACAATTAGTTTTATTGCGGTCCTTTCTTCTCCTTCAATTTGAATATCGGTGAATGCCGGTATACAAATTAAGTCAACTCCGCTAGGTGCAACGAAGCCTCTAGCAATTGCAACTGCCTTTACTGCTTGGTTTAATGCTCCTGCTCCAATAGCCTGAATTTCTGCGCCACCTCTCTCACGAAGAACACCGGCAAGTGCACCAGCTACAGAATTAGGATTGGATTTTGCTGAAACTTTTAATATCTCCATTTCTTCTCCTCCTTGTTATTTCCCAAATACCGAATGCCCATTCAGAGTGAACCATCCTGGTATAATCATTCCATTGCTACTATATTCACTAGAACTCGAATGTATTCCGGCTTGCCCAAAAAAGAGGAGGAGAAAAATCAAATGCTTAAAGCCTATTGCCCATCTGCTAACCGATAGGCTCTTTGAGGAGAAGATTATTTTTCAAAAGTTATCTACCGAGCAAAATTCTATAAATTTTTAGACATCAAGTTATTAAATGACAAATGGATGGTCTTCATTAATTAATATAGTATCGATCGCTTTAGAATGACCTGTTTTCGGATCGATATCAACTAAACACGCACTAAGTTGAGTTCGACCACTCTTAGGTACTTCAAATCGAACCGGGAGACTAGAAAGAAATCTTTTCAATACGACTTCTCTTTCCATCCCTAAAATGCCATCATAAGGACCTGTCATACCGACATCGGTTATATATGCTGTCCCATTTGGCAGAATTCGATTATCCGCTGTTTGTACATGTGTATGTGTGCCTACTACCGCAGAAACTCTGCCATCTAAATACCAACCCATCGCTTGCTTTTCACTAGTCGCTTCGGCATGGAAATCTACAAAAATGATATTGGTTTTTGCTTTTGCTGTTTTAATAAGCTCATCTGCTTTCCTAAACGGGTCATCTAATGGCGGTAAAAATGTTCTTCCTTGCAAATTAATTACTGCAATTTCTACCCCATTAATATTAACAAACAATAGACCTTTACCTGGTGTTCCCTCGGGAAAATTTGCAGGTCTAATCATATACTTTGCATCATCAATAAATTCGAAAATCTCTCTATTATCCCAAGTATGGTTGCCAAGAGTAATAGCATTTGCACCCTTCTCCAAAAATCCACGATAAATCTTTTCAGTAATTCCCTTTCCGCCTGCAGCATTTTCCCCATTAATAATGGTAAATTGCGGGCGATATTTTGCTTTCAGCTTCGGCAAATACTCTGATACCATATCTCTTCCTGGTGAACCGACAACGTCCCCAACAAATAATATTTTCATTATAATCCCTTTCTATTAACAATTATCATTCAACCTTATATATCTATAGGATTTCAAATACAAATTAACTTAATCACCATTATTTATAACAATGAAAAGCGGTGTAAATTACACCGCTTTTCAAGAAAGTGATTATTATTTTGCATACTCAACTGCTCTTGTTTCACGAATAACAGTTACCTTGATATGCCCAGGATAATCAAGTTCGCCTTCGATGCGTTTTCTGATATCCCGCGCTAATCGATGTGCTTCCAAGTCATTAATTTGCTCTGGTTTTACAATAATACGGACTTCTCTTCCGGCTTGAATAGCGAAGGATTTTTCCACACCTTCATAGGATTCAGAGATTTCCTCCAGTTTTTCCAGTCTGCGTATATAGTTCTCAAGCGTTTCACTTCGAGCACCAGGTCGTGCCGCTGATAATGCATCTGCAGCAGCAACTAAGACAGAAATAATGGACGTAGGTTCTGTATCCCCATGATGAGAAGCAATACTATTAATGACTACAGGGTGTTCTTTATATTTGGTAGCTAATTCAACACCAATCTCTACATGACTTCCTTCTACTTCATGATCGACTGCTTTTCCAATATCATGTAATAATCCAGCGCGACGAGCAAGTCTTTCATCTTCACCAAGTTCTGCGGCAAGCATTCCCGATAGATGTGCTACCTCCATCGAATGCTTTAGAACGTTTTGTCCGTAACTTGTACGGAACTTCATACGTCCTAATATCTTTATTAAATCCGGATGGAGTCCATGAACGTCAACCTCGAAAGTTGTTTGTTCACCAATTTCACGGATATGTTCATCCACTTCACGTCTTGCTTTATCCACCATTTCTTCAATACGTGCTGGATGAATTCTTCCGTCCTGAACTAGTTTCTCAAGTGCAATTCTTGCAGTTTCCCTTCGAATTGGATCAAATCCTGAAAGAATAACAGCTTCAGGGGTATCATCTATAATTAGATCAATTCCAGTCAATGTCTCTAATGTACGAATATTACGTCCTTCTCGGCCGATAATTCTACCTTTCATTTCATCGTTTGGAAGATTGACCACTGATACAGTTGTTTCAGCAACATGTTCAGCAGCACACCTCTGAATTGCAAGAGAGAGAATGCTCTTAGCCTTTTTATCCGCTTCTTCCTTAGCACGATTTTCACTTTCTTTCACCATGATGGCTACTTCGTGGGAGAGTTCATCTTCAACCCTCTTGATAATAATCGCCTTTGCTTCTTCGCGGGTTAGACCAGAGATACGTTCTAGTTCTGATTTTTGTGTCTGTACCATCTCGTCCACTTTGCTTTCCATCTCTTCAATATGTTGTTGTCGTTGATTCAGAGAATCCTCTTTCTTTTCGAGTGTTGTTTCACGCTTGTCTAGTGATTCGTCTTTTCGATCGAGGTTCTCCTCCTTTTGCAATAATCGATTTTCTTGTTTTTGCAATTCATTTCTTCGTTCACGAAGTTCACGTTCCATATCAGTACGAAGTTTATGATTTTCATCCTTTGCTTCTAATAGAGCCTCTTTTTTCAAGGCTTCTGCTTCACGTTTCGCATCTTCTAAAATCTGCTCTGCAGCATTTTTAGCTCCTGTTATTCTCGCTTCTGCAAAAGATTTTCGAACAAAATAGCCAACAACTACACCAACGATTAGGCCAAGCAAAATGGAGATGATTGCTACGAATGGTGTCATCTTTTCACCTCCCCTTGCTATGAACTTTTATCATGTCTCAAACATGTCGGCTGCACATTGTTACAAAGGTTTCAATAAACAGCACTTAGGCTTCAAAAAATATCATTTTTTAAAAAAATTATACATATTAATTTTATAGTTGCGAATATTTATTGTCAAGGGGATTGAAAATTAGAAATGCTGAAGAGTCTTCGTTCATTAGCATGCAAGGAATATTCAAATTGCAGTGGCAAGATCTTACTAAGTAATTGAAAATAGAGCAAGGTGCTGCTGTTGAGATGATGACTTTTCTCTGGAGACATCCCATAAGTGCGGCAGCAGAAAATATTTGCACTAAACATTATCTATGCGAAAAAAGCAAAGCCGTATGGCTTTGCTTTCGAACTTAATCTAATTCAAATTCCTCTTGACTTTCATCAATCGGTGCTTCCTTAGCTTCATCTAAACCAAAGTGCTCACGAATCTTAAACATAATTTCGTCCCGGATATCAGTATTTTCCTTTAAAAATAACTTCGCATTTTCTCTTCCTTGTCCAACCCGTTCATCATTATAAGAATACCATGAACCGCTTTTTTGAACGATATCAAGCTCAGAAGCCATATCGACAATTTCGCCTTCTTTTGATATTCCTTCTCCATACATGATATCTACCTCGGCAGTACGGAAAGGCGGAGCTACTTTATTTTTCACCACTTTGATCTTAGTTTTATTTCCAACAATGTCATTTCCTTGTTTGAGTTGTTCTGCGCGACGCACTTCTAAACGAACAGAGGAATAAAACTTAAGTGCGCGACCTCCAGGAGTTGTTTCTGGATTCCCAAACATGACTCCAACTTTTTCCCTGATTTGGTTGATAAAGATTGCGATTGTTTTTGATTTATTAATAGCGCCGGAAAGTTTACGAAGGGCTTGAGACATTAAACGTGCCTGTAAACCTACATGGGAATCTCCCATTTCACCTTCAATTTCGGCTTTTGGAACTAGAGCTGCAACCGAGTCAATAACGATAATATCAATAGCTCCGCTTCGTACTAATGCTTCTGCGATTTCAAGTGCTTGTTCTCCAGTATCTGGTTGTGATAAAAGCAATTCATCAATATTAACCCCTAATTTTTGAGCATATACGGGATCAAGTGCATGCTCAGCATCTATAAAAGCTGCTTGTCCGCCTGCTGCCTGAACTTCAGCAATAGCATGTAACGCAACCGTTGTCTTACCGGAACTTTCAGGACCATAAATTTCAATAACACGGCCTCTAGGATAGCCACCAACACCTAATGCAACATCTAGAGCAAGGGATCCGCTTGGTACTGTTGAAATTTTTCTATCTGTTTGTTCACCAAGTTTCATAATGGACCCTTTACCAAATTGTTTTTCTATTTGCTTAAGAGCCATATCTAGGGCTGCTTGACGATCATTCACAAATGTTTCCTCCTCATTCCACTTATTCTATTAACTTTATAAAAATACCTTATTCTTACTATACCTGTTTTTCAGCGATTTGCCAAGCAAAAAAACGAACATCTATTCGATTATTTTCACCTCATTTCAAGCATAAAAAAAGAGCATTTACATTAGAGAAAATGCCTTTTTTATAAATAGGTACTTCTAAAAACGATTGTTTCTTCCATAATTTAACAATTATGATTTGTTGCTTGTCGATTCTAATTCACGCATTAAATAGTGGCAGCCATACTTCACTGTACGAAGGCGATTACTATTTCTATTACTAGCTAGTGATAGTAAAAATGTTTTTACTGGTTGGTTTTTTACAGCTATTCCAATCCAAATTGTCCCGGCTTCTTTACCTTCGAGGCTGTCAGGACCAGCAACACCTGTAAAGCTGATTCCAATATCTGTATCCAATATCGTGCGAATATTCTCTGCAAGCTCTGCCGCACATTCTTTACTAACTGCACCGTATTTATCTAATGTTTCCTTTTTAACTTTTACTAGCTTTTCCTTAGCTTCACTGGAATAACATACTACTCCGCCTTTTAAAATATTACTTACTCCAGATATAGATGCCATTTCCGCTGCAAACATTCCGGCTGTTAAACTTTCTGCACAAGCGATAGTTAGACCTGAACGTTTTAATTTTTTCACTGTTTCCATCATTAATGTGGTTTCATTATATCCGTAGCAGAATTCTCCTACACGTTCTTGAATGATACGTTCCGTTTCATCAATCATTCTCAATGCTTCCTCACTAGATTGATGCTTAGCAGTAATTCGCAACGTGCATTCACCATCAGAAGCATACGGTGCCACAGTAGGATTAGACTGACCTTCAATTATACTTTCGATTTCTGTTTCTAACTGTGCTTCACCGATTCCAAAAAAGCGCAATACTCTAGATTCTATATGTTCGCGCTTATCCATTTTAGCGAGAATTGCTCTACGTCCATATTTAGTAAACATCGGTTCCATTTCAAATGGAGGTCCAGGAAGAAGCATATAATAATGATTCTGATTATGGATAAACATTCCAGGCGCCATTCCAAATTCATTGGGTAGAACTGTGGCCCCTTCCAATACTAAAGCCTGCTTTTTATTATTTTCCGTCATTTGTCTGTTCACTTTTAGAAAGTATGCTTCAATAGAATTTAAAGCAGCTTCATCAGTTACAAGCCTTCTGCCCAAATGGTTCGCGATCGTCTCCTTTGTCAAGTCGTCTTTCGTTGGTCCTAAACCGCCTGTAAAAATGATCAAGTCTGCACGTTGTTCAGCAATTTCAATGCTTTTTTTTAATCTTTGGGGATTATCACCGACAACTGTATGATGAAACACATTTACTCCCATCTCCGCTAATGAGATAGAAAGAAATTTGGCATTAGTATTCACTATTTGTCCAAGTAACAACTCGGATCCAACGGCTATAATTTCAGCATTCATTTGTTGCTTCTCCTTTTTACTTAGAATTGGAAAAGATGGAACGATTTTTATAGATATAATCCCAGCCTGAATAAACAGTAAAAATCATAGCAATCCATAATGCAATGGTAGCGAAAGGAAAATGTATCGGTTCAAATGGAAAATTATGAAGCAATAATAGTGCAATAGCTATTGTTTGTGCCCACATCTTAATTTTTCCTGGCATAGCTGCAGCAACAATTTCTCCTTCTCCAGCTAATATTGCGCGCAAGCCAGTAATCGCAAATTCCCTACTAATAATGACGATTACAATCCACGATGGAACTAAACCAAGCTCGGTTAAAATAATGAGTGCGGAAGAAACTAGTAATTTATCAGCTAATGGATCTAAGAACTTTCCAAGGTTTGTGACAAGATTATATTTTCTAGCAAGATGTCCATCAAACCAGTCAGTTATTGAAGCTATAATAAAAATAATCGCACCAATTAAATGAGCTGTAGGCATGCTGATACTTAACAGCTCTACATTTCCCCAAGGGAAAGGGACGAGCATTATAATAATAAATACTGGGATTAAGCAAATTCGTGTTACAGTAATTTTATTAGGCAAATTCAAGGTACTTCCTCCAATATATTTTTCTGACTAGTATTCAAGCTGTATGCAAATTTTAAGCTTGTACCAACTTTAAAGTTAAAAATAGTCATCAGGAGATGACTATTCAGTTTTTAAAGGATCAAATTGAATTGTAATTTTTTGAGTAGTGTTTTTATTAGCATACTCCAATTTTTGATCATTCACTAAAATTTCAGTGTTAGGAACATTCCCTATACTGATATATGCTTGACTTTCGTTTGAAAAATCAAAAGTTTGTTTTTCATTTTCGTTTAATGTACCAGTATATATAGTTTTACCATTTATTCCATTCTTCACCAAAATCCATGTTCTCCCAGTTGATGAAACAGTTAATTTGAATTTATCCGTATTGGATAATTTGTAAGTTGTATTAATTCCGCTGGTACTATCAACTTTTAACTCTTGTTCAGGCTTTGTTTCATCCTTGGTATCCGTGGTTTCATTTTTATCTTTTTTCGTATTAGCATTTTCAGAGTTTGTTTTTTGGCTATTATCAGCATTATTGTTTGATTTTGCCGTGTTTGACTGTCCTGTTTCCTTAACCTTCACCTGAGAGCTATTATTGTTTACGTTTTGATTTTCAGCTTGTCCAGATCCAGAAAATTTCTGAACCAAAACCCAAATCAAAAATGCTGCAGCAACAATAAAAACAACTACCAGAATCGTCGGCAATATATTAAATACTTTCGATGTACCCGCAGAAACCGATCGTCTCGACTGAACTCTAGAAATTTGTTCACTAATGTCGTCGTTGTGAGTTACCGGAACCTCGCTTTTAAATTCCTCAAATATTTGTTCAGATTCCAATCCAACTGCTTCAGCGTATTGCTTTATAAAAGCACGTACATAAAACTTTCCAGGAATACTATCATAATTTCCTTCTTCAATTCCTCTTAAATATCTCTTTTGAATTTTCGTTATTTCTTGCAAGTCATCTAGGCTTAGTCCCTTAGCTTTCCTTGCTTCTTTTAATCGGCTACCTAGTTCCGTCAACAATAACACCTGCCAATCTCATTTTAAAACTTTTCGTGGTTATGTACTATAATCATTATCTAATAATCAAAACCGCCGAAGCCTTCATCGTTCAAAAAGTTATTCCGTTGAATCACTTCGTATGTAATTTCTTGATCAGGATGATCTCGCAGTTCGATAATATAATCAAAATCTTCTAAGGTGTACTCAGAATTTTGCACAAAAATATCTGGATGTTCAATGACCTTCACAGCTGGGATTCTCATGATTTCTCTTACTAGTTGCCAATGTCTTTCATTTGCCCTTTGTGTCGATACTATTCCATCCAAAATGAAAATATTATTGGCATTATATTCATCACTGATAAGCTGATTGCGAATAGTTTGTTTTAGTAAAGTAGAAGAAACAAAGAGCCACTTTTTACTCGCACAAACACTTGCTGCTACAACAGATTCTGTTTTTCCGACACGAGGCATCCCTCTTATGCCAATTAGTTTATGCCCTTCTTTTTTAAATATTTCAGCCATAAAATCAACTAATATACCAAGCTCATCACGAATAAAGCGGAACGTCTTTTTATCGTCCGCATCTCTTTGAATATAGCGGCCATGTCTTACAGCTAACTTATCTCGCAATTTTGGTTCTCGGATTTTTGTTATTTTTATTGTTTCCATCGTTTGTAATATAGATTCAAGTCTAACAATTTGTTCTTCATTTTTTACTAGTAGTAAAAGACCTCGTTTTCCCTCATCTACGCCATTTATACTAATAATATTTATAGACAACATCCCTAATAAGGAAGATATATCACCTAAAAGTCCTGGTCGGTTTATTTGAATTTCATATTCTAAATACCATTCTTTACGATCCATATAAACCTCCTTCAAAAAAGTAAATCTTTATCAACTGGAGTTCCTCACCCTCTGATATTAAAAGAAAAACATTCGTTGACCCTAGGTTATATAATAAATGATTTTTAATCAAGATGAAAGGAAAAACTCCCCTTTTTTATGAATACTCCTAAAAAAAAAGAAAAGAGGGGTTAAATGTCCCCTCCCTGCATTTTTACCTATTGTTGTGTACCATTATTTTGAACTAATTTTACCATTACGTTGGCAATAGCTTGCTGTTCTTGTTCATTTGCAACGGACCAAAGATCTGCCAATACTCTTTCCTGTTCATTTTTAGGATCAACTTGGCCAGCTAAATAATCACCAACTTGGCCAGCAAGCTGATTGATTGTTTCTTGAGACATCCCTTGTGATTTCGCTTGATTAAGGCGATCTCCTAAAAAATTTTTCCATTGATCCCAATTATCTAAGACAGACATAGTATAAACCTCCTTCATATTTGTTCGTAGTTATTTTGCTACAGAGAGAGATTCTTATACCTATAAGTCAAAGAATTTTTCGCTGGTGTTTTTCCATAACGACAAAAATTAATCCGTTGCTAACATGTTATTAAATCTTTGCATCTCGTAGTTCCACTTTATGTATACCAACCTCCATTAACGGCAAGTACCTGCCCAGTTATATAGCTAGCTTCTTCAGATAAAAGAAAGGCTATAGTTCCTGCAATTTCCTTAGGTTCCGCCAATCTTCCTAATGGAATTTCCGATTCTAACTCATGCAATTCATCTTCCGAAAATTTTGCAAGCATATTTGTCTTTACTGCCCCCGGGGCAACTGCATTTACTCTTACTCCACTGCTTGCTACCTCTTTACTTAGTGCTTTTACAAAAGCAATTTGCGCGCCTTTAACGGTGGAGTAAACAACCTCACATGATGCTCCAGTTTGTCCCCAAATCGAACTTACGAAGATGATCTGTGAAGACTGGTTTCTCATTAACTTTGGCAAAAGCTTACTTGTTAAAAGCATTGGTGCTTGTACATGTATGTTCCACATATCATTCATTATTGTTTCGGAAGTATCCATAAATAAACCATAATGTGCAATACCACTTATAAAGCAAATAGCATCGATATGAAACGTATTGTTTAAAATCTTTTCCACTCCCTGTGGGGATGATAGGTCTGCTTGTATAGGGATGATTTCCACTTGATAAGATGCGACCGCAGATACGATTTCTTCAATTATTTTTTTATTTTGATGATAATGAAGATATAAATTCCATCCTTTTCTAGCTAAGAGTATCGCAGTCTCTTTTCCAATTCCTCCACTAGCTCCTGTTATTAGAGCATATTTTTTCATCTAACTCTCTCCCTTTCGGCAACAAAAAAACTCGGAGCACCGAGTTTTTCAAACCTCATTTCTTTGGAATAACTTGGCAAACAGTGAATCTTTCTTCCTCTATAAATTCATTCGCAGCCTTTTTTAAATCAGCAAATGTTATATCTTCTAGTACAGGTACAACGTCAAATAAATTCATACCATTAAAGAAATACCTCGTAAATTGATTCGCAATAAACTCAGGGGAATTAAGTTGTCTTAAAAATCCTCCTATTTTCTTTTTCTTAGTTCGATCAAGGGCTTCTTCTGTTAAATGCATTCCATCTTTCGCTTCCATCAACACTTTTTGTAAACGTTCTGCCAGTTCATCCGGTCGGTCTGTATCTCCGCCTACCATAGCAAAGCCAAATCCTGACTCTAATGTAAAATCATATGAAAATGTCTCATCAATTAAGCCTTCATTATATAGGCTATAATAATTCTCAGAGCTTTTTCCAAAGAGCATATCCAATAAAACATTCATCGTTAGCTCATTTTTCAGCATTTCTCCCCCTTCAAGCTGAACATCCTTTGCCTTTACTCCAACCAAACATTTAGGAGTTTGAACATTCATTTCTAATACTTTTTTCTTTTCTGCCACTTCAAGAGGCTCTTGTTCAAAACGCCTCTTAATTTCAGACTGTTCTTTATAATCTTTATTGTTCTGATTATCCCGCACCAATTTCATAATATTTTCTACATCAACAGGTCCTACAATGAAAAGAAGCATATTGCTTGGATGATAGAATGTATTATAGCACTCATATAATAATTTATCGGTTATATGGGAAATTGATTCAATCGTTCCTGCAATGTCGATTTTTACAGGATGGTGCTTATACATATTTTCAATGACACCAAAATATAGGCGCCAATCCGGATTATCATCGTACATCGTTATTTCCTGTCCAATGATTCCCTTTTCTTTTTCCACTGTTTTCTCTGTGAAATAAGGACTTTGAACCATATCAATTAATGTTTCCAAATTTTTTTCAACATTAGTGGTACTCGAAAATAAATATGCAGTTCGATTAAAGGTAGTAAAAGCATTTGCAGATGCACCTTGTTTACTAAACTGTTGAAAAACATCTCCATCTTCTTTTTCAAATAGCTTATGCTCTAAAAAATGTGCAATCCCGTCGGGAACACGATGGTATTTATTATTATCAAGAGGGATAAACTCATTGTCTACAGAGCCATATTTTGTTGTGAACGTTGCAAAGGTTTTATTAAAACCTTCTTTTGGCAGGATATACACTTCCAGGCCGTTATCCATCTTTTCAAAATATAGGGTTTCTTTAAGCTGTTCAAATACTTGATTTTTCATCATCTGTTCCCTCCAATCCTGTCAAAAAATAAATCGTGTCTAATTCAATTTTTGAAGCAACGTTGACAATCTGTTCTTTTGTTACGTTATTTATATTTTCTAACCAATCATTAACCGAAAATGTTTCATTTCCAATAACATTATGATATAAAATTTCGACCAACCCGCGAGAAGTGTCAGTTGTCTCGAGTAACTGATTATTGGTGACGGCTTTCGTCTGTTCTATTTCTTGATCAGAAAATTCTCCATTTCGCATTGCTTCGAGCTGCTCCCGAATGATGGTAACTGCCTGATCATAATTTTTTGCTTCAATTCCACTCATTACCATCAATAAACCTTTATGACTTTCTAGCCTGCTTGCAGCATAATATGCAAGACTTGCCTTTTCTCGTACGTTTATAAATAGTTTGGAGTGAGAGAATCCGCCAAAAATACCATTAAACATTTGTAGCGCAAAGTAATCAGGGTCTCCAAAACGCACCTTGGTACGATAACCAATATTCAATTTTCCTTGTTTTACATCCTGTTTTTCTTTTATTTCTTTAGGTTCTCCAACTTGTATATCCGTTCTAGCTTCAATTCTCTGTGGAGAACGTACAGCAAAATCAAGTTCCTTGCAAAATGATTCCACTTGATTTTCATCGATATCCCCAATAATATATAAATCTAATTCATCTTCATTTATCGCTTTTTGATAATATTCATATAGAGATGTTGCCGTAATATTATCTATTTGGTCTAATTTTCCATTTGCATCTAAAGCATATGGCTCTCCTTTGCACATTTCTTCTACAAGCCGTACACTTGAATATCTCATTTTATCATCATAGATTGACTGAATTCGTTGTTTTAATGTTCTCTTTTCCTTTTCCACCGTTTCTTCATGGAATGATCCATTTTCTGCATTTGGATGTAACAACACTTGAGAAAGAAAGTCAATTGCTTTTTGCAGCAAAGGAGTAGAATCCTTTAAAAATTTCTCATTGGCAATATCAACTGTAAAAGACATTACATGATATTCACCTTTTTTTGCTAAATCGACATAAAATCCTGCGCCATAAAGATCATCCAAATACGAACGCAGGGCAGTAGTGGTAGGGTATTGTTTTGTGCTGCTCTGTAATACATTAGGGAGAAGTGCCCTAAATGTTACGGTTTCTTCATTTAATGGAGCTTTCATTTTCCAAACTAATGTATTTGTTTTATATTTTTTTGTTTTTACAATATGTAGATTATATCCATTTTTATGGATAATTGTTTCGGTAGCGACCGTCATGAACAAACCTCCTTTTGGTTTCTTTTACTATTTTGGAAAGAAGTTATTCTAACTATACATTTTTATCAGGTTGTCCTACAAGTATTTACCTTTATTAGAGGATATTTTCTCTACAATATTGCTAGCTAATATATAACAACCCAGTGAACAAATAAAAGCAAACTTAGTCATTATTAATATGGATACCTTTCAACCTTAATGAGAAAACCAATGAAATAAAAAAAGTTCCGAAAATCGGAACTTTTTATTATCGTTGACCTTTTATATACGGGATACCATCTGCTTTTGGCGCTTCTGCTCTTCCAACAAAGCCAGCTAATGCAAGAATGGTTAGTACATAAGGTGCAATTAATAAGTAAACGCTTGGTATATCTTTTAAGAATGGTATTTGATCTCCTACAATACTCAAACTTTGTGCAAAACCAAAGAACAAGGCTGCACCCATCGCACCAAGCGGATGCCATTTTCCAAAGATCATCGCAGCTAGTGCCATGAAACCTTGACCAGTAATTGTAGCATGGCTAAAATCCAGGGTTATAGTTTGCGCATAAACGGCACCACCAACTCCACCAAATACACCAGATAGGAACACGGCTACATACCTCATTCTAATAACATTTATGCCCATTGTATCTGCTGCCATTGGATGCTCACCTACAGATCTTAACCTAAGTCCAAATGGGGTCTTGTAAATCACATACCAAACAACAAATGATATAATAATAGCCAAATAGGAAGCATACGTAACGTTCTTGAAAAATAAGTCCCCTATTATTGGGATGTGACTTAAACCTGGTATATCAATCTTTCTAAAGTTTTGAACAATCATATCTGTTTGCCCTTTGCCATACCATTTCTTCACTAAGAAAACAGCAAGTCCAAGTGCTAAAAAGTTAATTGCAACACCACTCACCGTTTGATCCGCTCTAAATGTGATAGAAGCAAGACCGTGGATTAGCGCAAATATTCCACCAACTATCATTGCTACTAAAAGTCCAAGCCATGGTGTAGCAGGACCGAACGTTTTTGCGAAAGTTAAGTTAAAAACAATTGAAGTAAAAGCCCCTATAATCATAAGACCCTCTAAACCAATATTAACAACCCCAGCTCGTTCTGAAAATACGCCACCTAATGCAGTGAAAATCAGCGGTGCAGCAACTAAAAGGGATGATGATACAATTATTTCTAGCGCCGTCATAAAATTCATTTATTTCGCCTCCCTTTTAAAACGTCCTATTGCCCATTTGATAATGTAACTGGATGCAACAAAGAAAATAATTAAGGCGATGACTATTTCAACTAGTTCATTGGGAACATTTGCTTCTATAGGCATATTTAACGAACCCACTCTTAAAGCACCAAAAAGAAGTGCTGCTATTACTACACCTATAGCTGTATTACCACCTAATAACGCTACCGCAATACCATCAAAACCAATACCAGAAAAGTCGGGCTGCAAAAAGGCGTACCCAAATGTTCCTAACCCTTCCATTGCACCTGCAAGACCAGCAAAAACTCCAGATATCACCATAGACTGAACGATATTTCGATTAACATTCATACCGGCATAATGTGATGCATGTTGATTAAAACCAACCGATCTGAGTTCAAATCCCTTAGTAGTCTTTTCAAGTAAGAACCACATGATAATTGCGGCTATAATTGCAAGATAAAGTCCGTTATGCAAAGTAGAAAAATCTGTTATTTTTTGTAAAAAATCAGAATGTAATGATGCAGAATTGTGAATATGTGCAGTTGAATCTTTTTGCTTAGACAGCACATTTCTTACCAAATAATTAGTAACATGTAGTGCAATATAATTCATCATAATGGTTACAATTACTTCATGAACTCTTAATCTTGCCTTTAAGAACCCAGGTACAAATCCCCACAAAGCACCAGCTATCATAGCTGCAAGGATAGCAAGTGGTAAGTGAATTATCTTTGGCAGATCAAAAGCTAATCCAACCCAAACAGAAGCAATCCATCCAACGAGAAGTTGTCCCTCCACGCCAATATTGAATAACCCAGTTCTAAAGGCAAATGCAACCGCAAGCCCTGCAAAAATGTAAGGAGTAGCTTGACGGAGGGTTTCACCTATATAAAAAGTTTGTCCAAATGCACCATTCCAAAGAGCTGCATACCCAGCAATAGGATTATAACCGCTTATTAGCATGATAATGGCACCAGCAATTAAACCTAGCAATACAGCGATTATTGGAATTAATATATTTATATATTTGTTAGACATTATTAGTTTCACCTTCTTTCTCAGGATTTGCACCCGCCATGAGTAAACCTAATTCTTGTTCTGACGTCGTTCTTGGATCAACAATGGAAACTATTTTCCCTTCATAAATTACAGCAATTCGGTCACTGACGTTAAGGATTTCCTCTAATTCAAATGAAATAAGTAATACTGCTTTACCTTTATCACGCTGATCAATTAGTCGTTTATGAATAAACTCAATTGCTCCAACGTCAAGACCGCGTGTAGGTTGTGCTGCAATTAAAAAATCCGGATCGCGATCTATCTCTCGCCCAATGATTGCCTTTTGCTGATTCCCACCTGACAAAGAACGAGCTAATGTAAATTCACTTGGTGTCCTAACATCAAACTCACCAATTAATTGTTTAGCCTTTTTATAAATTTCTTTAAAATTTAATATTCCGCCTTTTGAAAATGGCTTTTGATAGTATGTTTGTAAAACCATATTCTCCCCAATAGGAAAATCTAACACAAGTCCATGTTTATGGCGGTCTTCAGGTATATGTCCAACACCAGATTCTGTAATCTTACGTGGTTTCTGATTTATTATTTCTTTTCCATTTAACTTAATAGACCCACTCTCAGATTTTCTTAATCCAGTAATAGCCTCAATTAATTCTGTTTGACCATTACCGTCAACACCAGCTATACCTACAATCTCACCAGCGCGAACGTCTAGGTCCAGACCTTTTACTGCTTGTACACCTCGAGCGTCATTCACTACTAAATTATTAATTTCCAAGATATTTTCTTTTGGCCGCGCTTCTGACTTTTCTGTTTTAAAAACAACTTCTCGACCCACCATTAAATTCGCTAATTCATTTGGATTGGTATCTTTTACATTTAAAGTGTCAATCCCTTTTCCTTTTCTTATTACTGTTACTCGATCACATACTTCCATGATTTCCTTTAATTTGTGAGTAATAAGAATAATAGACTTACCTTCTCGAATTAATGCCTTCATAATTTGAATAAGCTCTGTAATCTCCTGAGGTGTTAAAACAGCAGTTGGTTCATCAAATATAATAATATCGGCACCGCGATATAATGTTTTTAATATTTCCACCCTTTGCTGCATACCAACAGAGATATCGGAAATTTTCGCGTGAGGATCTACGGATAAATTGTATTTTTCTGATATTTCCCTAACTTCCTTTTCAGCCTTTTTTATATTAATGGCACCTGCTGTCTTTGGTTCTTTACCAAGGATAATATTCTCTGTTACAGTGAATTTCTCCACTAACATAAAATGCTGATGAACCATTCCAATTCCTAATTCATTCGCAATATTTGGATTGGTTATTTTTACCGGTTTTCCATTTACACGAATTTCCCCTTTTTCAGGCTGATATAATCCAAATAGAACATTCATTAAAGTTGATTTACCAGCCCCATTCTCCCCAAGCAGTGCGTGAATCTCCCCTTTTTTTAATTGTAGCGTTATATTATCGTTCGCAACGATGCCTGGAAATTCTTTTCGAATGTTAAGCATTTCTATTACATATTCCACCCGCATCTACTCCTTGTTAAAAAATCTTTTTCCCCTTATGAATTGGTTAGAGGTCTGACATTAGGAAGGTTAAAAATCCTAACGGAAAAGTAAAATTTTCTTCTGCTTTTCCGTTAACATTTTTATTGGGATTGGCAAATGCCAATCCCTTAACCATTACTTAGTTGGTTTCAATGGAATGTCAACTTCCCCATTGATAATTTTTTGTTTCCATTCATCCACTGCTTTTAAAACATCTTTTGAAACATTTTCTTGAGATGGAGCGATTCCGATTGCATTTTCCTTTAGACCATATTCAATTTGTTGTCCACCAGGAAATTTCCCTTCCATTGCTTTTTTAGATAAGTCTTCTACTGCTAAATCCACTCTCTTTACCATGGAAGTTAAGGTTACATTGTACTCTTTTCCTTTTACAGTAACTTTACCCTCATCATTTTGGTCACGGTCTACCCCGATTACCCAAACATTTTTATTAGGATCTTTTTGCTTTATATTTTTTGCCTCTGTGAAAACTCCATTACCTGTAGCACCTGCAGCATGATATATAATATCCGCACCAGATTGGTACATTGCAGCTGCCATGGACTGTCCTTTATCAGCTTTATCGAATGCACCGGCAAATTGTATATCTAGTTTTGCTTTTGGATTAACCGCTTTAACTCCCGCTTGGAAACCTGCAGCAAACTTATTAATTAAGTCACTATCTGTTCCACCAACAAAACCAACTTTATTTGTTTTTGTCGTTAAGCCTGCAACTACACCCACAAGGAAAGATCCTTCTTGCTCTTTAAACGTAATACTTGCAACATTCTTTTTACCAGTGATAACACTATCAACAATAGCAAAATTACTCTTCGGACGTTGTCCTGCAATTGTTTCAATATCCTTTTGGAGGTTATATCCAATTCCATAAATTAATTTAAAATTATTTCTAACAGCTGTATTTAAATTCGTTGTGTAGTCAGCTGGGCTTTGTGATTGTAAATAGTTGTATCCATTTGTCCCCTTTTGGAGTCCATTATCCGCTCCAAACTTTTGTAAACCTTCCCATGCGGATTGGTTGAATGACTTATCATCAATTCCTCCAACATCTGTTACCATCGCGACAGTAAATTTACTCTTTCCACCATTTGACTTGCCATCATCCTTTGTGCTTGTACTTGTACCACAAGCACCTAAAAGTGTTCCAGCAGCTAGTACTAGTGATAGAGCTAAACCAATTTTACGCTTTTTCACCTTTGTTCCTCCTATAATCATGATTTAGTAGAAATATTTAGCACATAAACTTAAATTCTCTTTCTCAATACATGAAAACTAAATTTATCTGCTTTAAAATAATTCACAGAGTACAATATCGGCTGGTCTTCTTCATCATAATGAAGCTGCTTTAAAACTAGTAGGGCCGTTTCCGGATCACATTCTAATATAGGTGAAATTTTCTCATGATATCCGATTGGCTCGATATTTGTAATAGCATACGAGATTCTTTTTTTACTATATGTCTCTAGCGTTTCAAATATCGATCCATCTCTATTCGAAAAATTCCACGGGAATAGTTGTGCCGGAATTTTATCAATACAATAGACAACTGGCTCCCCATTTGCAGTACGCACTCGCTCAATAACAGCAAGTTCCTCTTCCTTTTGACAAGATAGACGTTTGATATCTTCCTCTGTTGGTCCTTGAGTTGTTGTACTTAAGAAAATTGTCCCAGGTTCCATTCCAGCCTGACAAATCATATTGGTTACACTGTTAAGCTGTTCAATTCCAGAAGAAAATAAAGGTCTGGCATTAACAAACGTTCCTACACCATGTCTCCTGGTGATAACGTTTTCTTCTTCCAGTATGCGTAAAGCCTCTCGTAATGTTGCCCGACTGACCCCAAGTTCCTTTGCCAAATCGAATTCTGAAGGAAGCTTTTCTTTTTCCTTATATACGCCATTTTCAATATCATTTTTCAAGTGATCAATGACCTGAAGATACAAATGACGATTATCTGCTTTGACTGACATTTGAAGAAACCACCACCAAACATTCTTAAGACATCAGACCTCTGATGTATTATTTCTACTAATCGAAATTACTATATCATTTTTTATTGTGTTAATAAATATAAATTTAAAATTTTGTCGAAAAATAACGAAGTAGAAACATTCAATAGATAAAGAATATTATGAATTAAAAATTAATAAAAAAGCCGTTCTTCCTAATTAAGCCCTATAAGAAACAGGGTATTAAGAAAAACGACTTTTCTAAGCTAGAATCACATTAAGATGATTGTTCTTCTGTAGGTTTTGGAATTAAAACAGCTCTCGGTTTACTACCTTCATATGGGCCTACCACACCCCTGTTTTCCATTTCATCTATTAATCTTGCTGCACGTGTATATCCAATTCTAAAGCGACGTTGGAGCATTGAAACCGATGCTGTCTGCATTTCAGCTATTAATTGCACGGCATCGTCATATAATTCATCATCTACTTCCTCGGAAACTTCAGGTATGTCATCTGGAATCATGTCCTCTTGATACTGAGCTTTTTGTTGGGAAATAACAAACTCTACTATATCCTCCACTTCCTCATCAGAAAGAAAGGCACCTTGTACACGTATTGGTTTAGAAGCACCGACTGGCAGAAATAACATATCCCCGCGTCCTAACAGTTTTTCAGCCCCTCCCATATCTAGAATTGTTCTAGAGTCTGTTGCAGAAGAAACAGCAAAGGCGATGCGTGATGGTATATTTGCCTTAATTACACCAGTTATAACATCAACGGATGGACGTTGAGTGGCAATAATTAAATGAATACCGGCAGCACGTGCCATTTGTGCTAATCTTGTAATGGAATCCTCTACATCACTTGAGGCAACCATCATTAAGTCTGCAAGCTCGTCCACAATTACAACAATATAAGGCAATAATGGCTGTTTGGTTCCCGTTTCCAGATTGTCGCGCTTAACATGTTCATTATAACCTTCAATATTACGTGTTCCACTATGAGAAAATAACTCATATCTTCTCTCCATCTCACTTACTACTTTTTTTAGCGCCTGAGAAGCCTTTTTAGCATTTGTCACAACCGGAGCAAGAAGATGTGGAACACCATTATAGACATTGAGTTCTACCATTTTAGGGTCAATCATCATGAGTTTTACCTCATGCGGTTTAGCTCTCATCAAAATACTAGTTATGATCCCATTAATACATACACTCTTTCCACTTCCGGTAGCACCGGCAACAAGTAAATGCGGCATTTTATTTAACTCAGCTAAAACCGCTTCACCTGTAATATCTCTTCCTAAAGCAATTTGTAACTTTGCCTCTGGGTGATCATTTCCCTTAGATTCTAACACCTCTCGTAACGAAACCATTGCAACTTCTGAATTAGGTACTTCGATTCCAATTGCCGATTTCCCAGGAATTGGCGCTTCCATTCGAATATCTTTAGCGGCAAGTGCTAACGCGAGATCATCACTAAGACTGACAATTTTGCTTACCTTCACGCCAATATCCGGATGAATTTCATACTTTGTTACGGCTGGTCCTAAATGAACCTGGGTAACATGTGCTTTTACGCCAAAACTATTAAACGTTCGTTCTAATTTTGCCGCATTCGCATGAATTAATTCATACTCACTGCTTTGATCTGTTGCCTTAGGTCGTTTTAACAATGTAATAGGAGGCAGCTGATAGTCTTCATTTTCGACCTCTGAAAAGCTAATATTGGGAGGCAAATCGTCTTCCATTGGTTCTCCTTCTGATGCTTCTTGGAATTCTTGTTTTCGCTCATTATCCATTTCGTCCGGAGTATATGCTCTTTCTGTAAAACTAGAGATAATAGGTGTTGGTTCTTTCTTATGTTCAACATTGGAATCTTTAATCGGAATCTCGGCAGGTTCAATGCTCTCCGTTAATTGTCTTTGCTCCTTCTTCTCTTTTCGATTATTACGCCAGGTTTCAAGATCCATTTTTGAAGACTTCCATTGACCTTTTATGAATTCTCCAAGTTTATTGCCCACTTTTTCGAAAAATGGTCCTAATGACTTGCCTGTTACTAATACAAATCCAATTAATATGAGAACAATGGATAATATTTTCGTACCAAGTGAATCAAATAAAAAGTGAGATACTGCAAAAAGAACGGCACCGATCATACCTCCGCCTAAATCCGGTGTGGACGACTCACCTTTGACTTCTTGCCAAAATAATTCCCATGTATTGGTGACAACACTAGCATTTACAAGTTTTCCTTCCTGAGAAATTAGCTCAAAAAGTTTAACGTGACTTAACAGCAATAGGCTCATGACAATTAAATAAATTCCGACCAGCCTTCTCGTAAAAAATAAAGGTATATTTCTTTTTATGATGAAATATCCTGCTAGCCATATCATTCCTACTAACGCAATTATGTACCACTCACCAAGAAAAAAGCGATAGAAAAAAACGAGCGCTTTGCCAACAGCACCTAATTTGATGATCGATATAATGCTCAATGCAATTAAAATCATTCCTGTCAATTCGAACCTTATATTCGATTTTATTTGTTTTTCCTTTCGCGTCCTTTTTTTTGTCTTAGCCATTACATCACCCTACTTAATATATAAGAAAGCAGCCATAATAAGGCTGCTTCTCCTTTTTTTTCATTATATCATAACCATCTTTATTAAGGTATTTACCTTACGTTAATATTAACCGGAAATAATTTGTCCTGGCATAATACTTTGTTCCATATAATCTGCGGGATTCGTGCTTAATATTCGAATAATCCGCTTTCCTTCCTCTACTTTTTCCACCATCATGGGGATGCCATTATAAGTAATTATTTCTTGCTTGCCATATGCAGAAGCTTCAGTCGGGAAAATTAATTCCTGTGGTACCGTTGTATAAAGTATCATTGTATGAACCCCTCATGCTGCTTATTTGCTCTTCTGCTTTCAATTAATTGATTTAATTTTTTTAAGGCATGACCAATACCGCCTACTTCATTAATTAAACCATATTTTACAGCTTCCTCCCCAACCACATTCGTACCAATATCCCGAGTTAAATTTCCTTTGGCAAACATAAGATCCTTAAATACCTCTTCCTTTACATTTGAATGTCTCATTACGAATTTAATCACACGTTCTTGCATTTTATCCAGATATTCAAATGTCTGCGGAACACCAATAACAAGACCTGTTAATCTGACTGGATGAATTGTCATCGTTGCTGTTTCTGCAATAAAAGAATAATCTGTTGAAACAGCAATTGGTACACCGATTGAATGACCTCCACCTAATACGATGGAAACAGTTGGTTTAGATAATGAAGCAATCATTTCAGAGATGGCTAATCCTGCTTCTACATCACCACCAACTGTGTTCAAAATAATAATTAAGCCTTCTATTTTCGTATTTTGCTCTATTGCAACCAGCTGCGGAATAATATGTTCATACTTCGTCGTTTTATTTTGTGGAGGCAGTTGCATGTGACCTTCAATTTGGCCAACGATTGTTAAACAATGGATATTACTATCCTGTGGAAGCTGTGGAACGTTCGTTTGTCCAAGCTGTTGGATTTTCTCTACAATATTTGACTTTACATCCTTATCCCCTTGTTCTTTTTCCGGCTCTGGCTGTTCCATGCGAAAATCATTTGTCATTTGTATACTCCTTTAACTGTGTTTTCTTCTATAAAATCTATTATCGGCTCCAACTACCGTTTTCATTCAAAAAACACCGACCATTAATGGTTCGGTGTTTGTAGATTCCCTATTTATACTTCCATGATAATCGGAAGAATCATTGGTCTTCTTTTTGTTTTTTCAAATAGAAAATAATTTAATTGATCTCGAATATCTTGTTTGATACTCGACCAATCAAATGCATCTTTCTCCATATTTTTTTCCACTATATTTCGAACTAATGATGTGGAATCACTCATAAGTTGTTCAGATTCCCTGACATATACAAAACCGCGCGAAATAATTTCCGGTCCTGCAGCAATACTTTTTTTATACTTACTTAGTGTCACTACAACAATTAAGATTCCGTCTTGTGATAGTAATCTGCGGTCACGCAAAACAATATTTCCAACATCGCCGACACCAATTCCATCAATCAAAACATTCCCTGATGCCACTTTTCCGCTAACACTCATTTTTCCATTCTTATATTCAAGCACTTCCCCCTTATCGGGTATAAAAATATGATCCCTTTCTACTCCAACTTGCTCGGCAAGTCTTGAATGGGCAATCAACATTCTATACTCCCCTTGTACAGGAATGAAATACTTAGGTTTCATTAAATGGAGCATTAACTTTAGATCCTCCTGACACCCATGTCCCGTAACATGAACTTTTCGGCGGTCCGATAAAACTGTTGCCCCAGCGCGATAAAGCATGTCCACCGTTTTTGACATGATTAACTCCATCCCTGGGGACGGTGAGGCCGTAATAAAGACTGAATCCCCTTTTTGAATATTAATAAATTTATGGGTGCGTTTTGCCATTTTTTGCAACACTAAAAATGGCTCCCCTTGATTACCGGTGGTCAAGATTACTAGCTCTTCCTTAGAATATTGATTTATTTCGGAAACAGGAATAACTAAATTTTCTGATTTTATATCTAAAAAACCTAAAGATACAGCAATTTCATAAACACTCTCTAAACTTTTACCAACAACGGCAATTTTCCTTCCCGTTTCATATGCTGCATCAAAAACTTGTTGAATACGGATTAGGTTAGAAGCAAAGCAGGCAACAATAATTCGTCCTTTTGCCGAATAAAATGCATTAGACATTTCCCCAGCAATAACCCTCTCAGATGTTGTTAAACCTGGATGTTCCGCTTCCGTACTATCAGAAAGCAAGCAAAGTACACCTTCACTTCCCACTCTAGCCATTTCAGCAATATCGGATTGATAGAAATCAGATACGCTTTGGTCAAATTTAAAATCCCCTGTATGAACAATATTTCCCTCAGATGTATGAATGCATATACCGATAGAACCAGGTATGCTATGGGTTGTTCTAAAAAAACTGATATCAACTGTATCATAGTGCAAAACAGTATTCGCTTTGATTATCTGGAATTGAACTTCCTTTTTTACACGAACTTCTTTTAGTTTTTCCTTTGCAAAAGCAACCGTTAACATTGTTCCATAAACAGGAACATTTAGTTTCAATAATAAATACGGCAAAGCCCCGATGGCATCTTCATGCCCATGCGTTAAAAATATACCTTTTATACGCTCTTTATTATCTTCTAAATAAGTAATGTCTGGAATTACAATATCGATTCCAAGCATTTCATCCTCTGGATACATAAGGCCCGCATCTATAACAAATATGTCTTCATCTACCTCGAAGACATACATGTTTTTGCCGATCTCTCCTACTCCTCCAAGGGGAATAATTTTAATTGATTCATTTTTCTTTTTCAAAATCCTGTTCCTCCAATGCTGTTTTTCCGACCTAAATCAGTTAAACCCATTATACTTGAAGAAGAAAATACTGTTCAATATGATTTTAGTAAAATCTAGCATTATTTAAGGAGCCACTTTTGTCTTTTCTTTAAATAGATTTTGTAAAGTATGTAAAAGACCATCGATAATAACCATGCTTTCATTAGCACTCATAAAGGCAATTTGGATCCAATTTTTCTTGATTAAATAGCGATTGCGAAAATGGACTTGAAACCCATTTAAATAAAGGTCCAACCCTATATCCATCGAATTGATATCTTTAGGGAAGGCAATGGTCATTACACATGGAGAGGTTAGTTCCTTTTCGACAACGAAAGAAAAACCTTGAGCTTTCAAAGTATCATAAACATAAGAAAATACCGAAACCTTTTTATCAAAAAAATTAGGTTCAAATAATTTATCCAATGCTAAATCCAATGCTTTAAATAGATAGGAATTTTGTGTAAATGGTATTCCATCACATTCTTGATAATACTTAACATCAAGATAACGAGGTACATTATTCACACTTTTTTCCAACTCATTGAAGAGTACGAAGGAAAGACCTGTTATGGAGCCAATTGCTTTTCCTGATACTCCCGATGCCATATAAGCCTTTTCAAAATTTATAGGTACTGCTCCTATCGAACTAATAGCATCAATACACATTTTTATGGAAAATTCCTCGCAAACTTTTTGAATGGCATCAAAATTATTTATCATCCCTGTTGAGGTTTCACAATGAACAAACCATATCCAATGGTAGTGATTAAGCCTGCATAACTTTTTTATTTCTTCTATGTTAAAAGGACTTCCCCAAGATACAGCAAGCTTATCATATTGAAGTCCAAAGCGATCAGCATGATCTGCAAGCCTCTCTCCAAATTCTCCATTAATTAAAATCAATCCATTCGATCCTAATGAAGCGAGATGTGCAGCGATAGCATCATTGGCAACTGTACCGGTCCCAGTAAAAACTGATACATTCTTCGCATTTGTCAGTTGTTTCAATTTAGAGAATACACTTTCAGCAGTTTGCTTATGTTCTTGTGACCGATGCCAATCGGGCTGAGATAAAAAAATAGATTGAATTTGGTCTTCCACCCTAACGGGTCCTGGTAGGAAGGAATTTACCATGGAAAGGGTTCTTAAATGTTCTTTTTGATAAAACATTTCTTTTGTTAAATACATTGGTTGAAATAATGCATCATCTTTTCCAACTAGTTGTGCAAAAGGTTCAAATCCTAAATGTTTATAAAGTTTGGTTTGCCTGGTTGTGCCCGAGATAAATGCAATATCATATCCCTTATATAGACAGTAGCGAATCAATGCTCCTGTAATACTAGCAAAAACACGACCATTTCGGAATTTTGGCTTTACAGATAATAACCGAATTTCACAGGGTTTTGAAAAAGAGAGCTGCAAATGATTTTCAATTCTCCCAAGTTTTTTATCTAATGAAAACGGTCTTATATCTCTAATAGCCATCATGCCAATAATTTCATCATCTTCTTTACATATTACATATTCGTTTTCATCATGAAACTGGTCTATCAGTTTTCTTTCCGTATTTTCACTGTGCTGCGGTATTTCTTCTACAAAAGTATCGTAATTCAATCGAAAAATCCCCTCAAATTCTTGGGTCTCTCTTGCGATTTTTATTGTGTAGTTCATGTTTTCGTCCCCCATTATTACTCTCTATTCTTTATGTTTCAAAACTATTAAAATAATAATAAAGAAGATGATGATACTTGCATAAAAATTATGATAAATAAAAAAGGTGAAAATAGGTGTTAATGAAATACCGATGAGGCCGGCTTTCGTAAAAGACTTTGTAATTGGGTAACATATTAGAAAGGTTACGACAAGACTAAGTGTTGTCAACGGGACAATATACAGCATACCTCCCAAAAATGAAGCTACTCCTTTTCCGCCTTTAAATCTATATAAAATTGGATACATATGACCTAAAATAACCAATAACAGGACAATCGATTGCTGTATTAAATCCATTTTTAAATAGTCTGCAATCCAGCAAATGAGGATAGCTTTTAGCATATCTCCAATTAATACAAGCAAAAAACCTTTTTTCCCAAAGGATCTGCCAGCATTTCTAGCACCTGGATTCCCGCTTCCTTCGGCAAAGATATTTTTACCGTAAAAAACACGGCCAACAATAGGCGCTGTTAATATATGTCCAAATATGTATGCAAGAAAATAAATAAATATCTCCATATATTCGCCTTTCCATAAGTAAGGTATATGTTATTATATTACCATTTTTTTCTGAATTTGAGGTAAATATATAAAAAAAAGAAAACTTTCGTAAGAGATAAAATTTTTTGATTCAAAAGTAAACAATAAAAAAAGGAAGGGCATCCCTTCCTTTTATCTTTTCCAATTATTTAACAAATCTATTAAGTTAGATCTCTCTTGTTCTGTTAAAGGAACAAGCGGCAGTCGAACAGAACCTACATTAAAGCCTTTTAACTGCAATGCTGTTTTCACAGGTACAGGGCTTGGAGCGTCAAATAAACCTCTCATCAAAGGCAAAAGTTTCTGATGCTGTTTAGCTGCTGCTTCGTAAGAACCACTAAAGAAAGATTCTATCATTTCTTGTATCTCATTACCGATAATATGGGATGCTACGGAAATTACACCTTTTCCTCCGATTGATAGCACAGGGAGAGTCAACCCATCATCTCCGCTGTATAGTTCAAAATCCTCACTGGTATTTGCAATGATTTCTGCCATTGAATCCAAATTTCCACTTGCATCCTTAATTGCTACGATATTAGGAATTTCCGAAAGCTTAATAACTGTTTTTGGCTGAATATTTGCTGCTGTACGTCCTGGAACATTATATAGCATTACTGGGAGATTAGTAGCCTCTGCTATCGTTTTAAAATGTTGAAAAAGACCCTCTTGATTCGGCTTATTATAATACGGTGTAACCAGCAAAATAGCATCTACACCGACTTCTTCCGCTTTTTTCGTTAATTCTACTGAAGCATATGTGTTATTACTTCCGGTTCCAGCTATAACCTGAACCCGACCATCTGCAATTTTCACGACATGACTAAATAAAGCTAACTTTTCTTCTGACGAAAGTGTTGGAGATTCGCCAGTAGTCCCTGCAACAACTAGAGAGTCTGTTCCATTTTCAATCAAATATTCGACTAGCTGGGTTGTTTTATGAAAATCTATATTCCCTTTTGCATCAAATGGAGTAACCATAGCAGTAGAGACTCTTCCGAACCGACTCATCTTTACCACTCCTTCCCTTATTCTACCTCAGGATAAAACAGTGAATTTTATTATTACTATATGTTGCTATTATATGGTTATTTCGTATGTTTCCTCTTGCAGGTTGAACGCATCATGTAAAGCATTAACAGCACCTACTAAATCTTCTTCTTTTACAAGTACCCAAATAGTTGTATGACTATCCGCGGATTGTAGTATTCTAATGCCCTTTTCAGATAATGCGGAGACAATTTTAAAAGTAACGCCAGGAACACCGTTAATACCTGCACCAACAACGGAGACCTTTGCACATCCTCTTTCTATTTCAGGTCGATATCCCTTTTGCTGCAATACATTAGCCGCTTTTTCAATAGCATCCTCTGCTACCGTGTAGACTACACCGGTTGGAGAAATGTTGATGAAATCTACACTTATATTTTCATTCGCCATCGCCTTAAATACCTCTGATTGCAGGTCATACTGCCCATCTTTTGCATAAACTTTAATTTGGGCTACATTAGACACATAGGCAATACCAGTTACTAGTCGTTCACGAATATCTGTGCCTTTTGACTGTTTGTTTAAAGAAGTAACCAGGGTACCGAGATTATCGGAATAAGTAGAGCGAATACGAATTGGTACTTTTGCCTGCATCGCAATTTCTACTGCGCGGGGATGAATCACTTTCGCACCTTGATATGCCATATTACAAATTTCTGTATAGGTTACAACAGGTAATTTTCTTGCATGATCCGCAATCCTTGGATCTGCCGTCATAATACCATCAACATCTGTGAAAATGTCAATCCATTCTGCTTTTAAAGCGGCTCCTAAAGCAGCTGCAGAAGTATCACTGCCTCCCCTGCCTAGAGTTGTTACATCACCATTTTTAGCAGATCCCTGAAACCCTGCAACAACAACTACATCATGAGTATCAAGTTCCTTTAATAGTCTTTCACATTTCATATCGATGATTTTTGCATTAGTATACTCTGCATTTGTTCTAAAACCAGCTTGAGAACCGGTTAGGGCAGTAGCATTAATTTCCTCTCCAAGGAGCATATTTGTAAAAACTAAGCTTGAAATAACTTCTCCACAAGAGAGGAGTAAATCCTGTTCCCTTTTATTTATGAACATTTTTGGGTCCTGAACAAGGGAAAGTAAGGTATCAGTTGCATATGGGTCACCATTTCTTCCCATTGCAGAAACGACTACAACTACCTTATATCCGTCCAGCAATGCATTTTGTATGTGTTTTAACGCATGTTTTCGACCTTGTTCATCACGTACAGATGTACCTCCAAATTTCTGCACAATTAACTTCATTTTAACACCTCTATAAGTTAAATATATTTCGTTTGATGATGAGGCAATTATTCTCTTCTATATATAAAAAAAGAATAAGAATTAAACTAGACCCAATTTAATGAGGCTTTCTGCGATTTGAACAGAATTCCATGCAGCACCTTTTAACAGATTATCCGAAACAACCCACATGTGAAATCCTTTGTCTTCATCTAAATCTTTTCTGATTCGGCCTACAAAGACATCATTCTTTCCAACGGCATTCGCTGGCATTGGGTATAATTGCTCACTAGGATTATCTTCTAAAACGATTCCCGCACCAGAAATTACTGCCTCCTGAATATCCTTTGCAGTTAATCCTTCCTTTTCTACTTCAAAATAAACGGATTCCGAATGACCAGTTTCAACAGGAAGGCGTACACAAGTAGCTGCCACCTTTAAATCCGGCATATGCATAATTTTTTTCGTTTCATTCATCATTTTTACTTCCTCAAAGGTAAAGCCGTTGTCCATGAATTTATCGATTTGAGGAACCGCATTGAAAGCAATTTGATAGTGTTTTTTATCGCCTTTTACTGGCAATATTTGAGGTTCAAATGACTCCCCATGAATAATAGCCTTCGTTTGCTCATGTAATTCTTGAATTGCCGCAGTACCTGATCCGGAAACAGCTTGATAAGTAGAAACAATTACTTTATTTAATCCAAAAGCCTTTCTGATTGGTTCTAACGCAACAACCATTTGAATTGTCGAACAGTTTGGATTTGCAATAATCCCCTTATGAAGTTTTAAATCCTCTTCATTCACTTCAGGTACAACAAGAGGCACTTCTTCATCCATTCGGTAAGCACTAGTATTATCTATCACAATTGCCCCACGCTTTACTGCTTCTGGAGCAAAGATTTTCGAAACACTTCCACCTGCACTAAATAAAGCAATGTCAACTCCATTAAAACTATCAGGTGTTGCTTCTTCCACTACTATTTCTTCTCCTCGAAATTTTAATACTGTTCCAGCTGAACGTGCAGAAGATAATAGCGATATTTTACTGATTGGAAATTCCCTATTTTCCAGCGTTTTCATCATTTGTTGTCCAACCGCACCTGTGGCACCAAGAACAGCCACATGATATCCTTTGGATATTGACATTTTAAGCATTCCCCTTCCAAATCTATATACAGATAGTTTATATATTTACCATAATGAAATAACGATTTTATTTTACCATATTAACGCATGATAATATATCATTTTCTCTAATTCATCTTACTGGCAAAGGGAATTTTAAGTGTAGGTGAATGAACCGGTTCCATAAACTTTTACACTAATTCTATTTTATCCTCACAGAAAACTCGCCAATAGGCGAGCTTCAAAACCAAACTGTTTATTCGTTTCGGAACCTTTCAATTATGACCGGCTGCAATTGATTTCCGTTTATAGCCTCTTCCACTGTTTCTTTCAGTAGGGTCATTTTGGCTACCATTGAATTCGGTTTGTTAATCGGATCATCTTGACCATATGGAATAAAATAAATATTTTTTGTAGCCATTAACCTCATCAAATTTACACCATTTAGGCCGAGTGCATCATTTGTAGAAATCCCCAATACTACTGGATTACGATTTCTAAGTGTTGCTTTAGCGGCCATTAATACAGGGGAGTCTGTTTTTAATGTTACCCCTAAAATATATTCAAAAAATAAAACTTTATGAAGAGGAAGGAGATTTCCTCAATTCCTGTTCATAAAGTAATTCTGCCAAAAATCTATGTACTTGGTCAACATCATTTTTAACATCTGAATGATCTACAAACGTAATCGTGTATTCTCCATAATCAACCACTTCTAGTACTTTATATTCTTTACCTTGAATAATCTTTGTTGTCTTCATCCTTTCCACCTCAATATTATGTATGTTCTTCCCAACTCGTCCTATTACTTTTATGTATTACAAACTTCATTCCTACTATTTAAATACTCACTCATCCATGCATATAATATGGTGGAATCGCTATATTTAAATCCATGTGTATTTATTTTATTTATAATTAAGTTTTGATCCGAGTTACATACAAATTTTGAAAACTCTTCTACATCAACATTATGTATTTCACAACATTTATATAATTCTTCTTTCAGCTTTCTAACGTTATAACCCATAATACAATCTCTTCTTTGTTTTTTTATCCAATTGAAAAATACTTGTTTATCAGATATGTCGGGTGATTCAATGTGACAATCAGGACACATTAAGAATAAATTTTCAGGCTCATATGTACCACCTAAGGCTTTAGCTATTATGTGGCATCTTTCTAAGTATCCTGAAGTCCTGTTCCATATCTCTTTAAAATCACATTTATCCAATAACTGTTGAGTTTCTACTTTTATTGGTTTATTACATGCCCAACAGCAAGGTTCTCCCCAATCTAAAATAACAGGAAAATGTTTCTCTAGTTCTTTATCTTTCCAATAATCAAATATTTGAAAATTGGAAGGCATTGATGTTCTCATTTAAAACTCCTTTCTATTACTCTATGTATCAATTAATCTCACTATATTTACTACAAGCAAAATCCCCATCAATCTCCTCTTGAATACGTCCTTCTTTCGCCTTCTTCAAAACGGAGCAGTTTCGTTTATATCGCTTACATGATCTACACTTATTTTCAAATTCGTTCATATGTATTTCAGATTCAAATATTCCTCTATGTGGTGTTTGACTTATAATCAAATGTATTCTAGGATTCTCACTATCTATTAAGATACGTTGAGTTCTAGTTAGTACTCTTGAGTCATTGTCATAAATAATCTTCTCTAAGCTATCATTAAGTAGCTTGAACAAATTATTATCATCTCTACCTAATCTATTCATGTATATGTAACAGTCTTGATATATGTAATTAGTTTTTGTCCATTCATAATCCCAGTCTTGTGCAGCCAATTGTTTAATTGCTTCATTTTGAATTTCATTTTTAACCTTTACCCCATCTTTACTCATAATCCTTTTCCCAGTTGGCATACGAGTTTTTGTCTTTGGATTCCAACCGAATTGATTAATGTATAATTTATTTATAGATGTAGGTAAAGGTAATGTTAATTCAACTCTCAACGAATCAACTCCTATTTATATATTTAATTATCTTTTCATTACTCTTTTTATTGCTTCCTTATCTTCCAATACTCCTTGGTACTCTTCTAAAAGTCTCTTTTTCTCATGTAATAATTCTGTTTCTCTTTGTAATGAATCTTTATATTCCTGTTCATAAAATGGCACTCTATCCTGAAGATTGTACTCTCTCTGTAATTTTAAATTCACTAATGTGATTGAGTCTTTAATTTTTTGATCGTATCTCATATTTCTCACCTCCTTTCAGTTGTATTGGTTATGTATTGTTAATTTAATTATATTATTAATTAGCTTTCGATATGTATTTCTCGTAATCTTCTTTGTACATCCATTTGAATCCACCTGCTGTATAATTCGTATTACAAGATCTAAAAATACTAGACGCAACGATAGATAATTTATTCGATGCTTCTTTTATACTATTCCATTCTTTATAAAAGCAATTATCTAACTTAAGTTGGACTATCCTTCTACACCTTGCATTAGGTAAATCACTATTTTTTATATTTTCTTTCAGTTTATTATAATCCTCTTCATATAACCACTTGTATCCACCTACAGAATATTTCAAACCTTTTCTACATACTCTAGATACACTATGTAATGCAACTCCAATTTGTTCGGCAGCTTCTGTCGCACTATCCCATTCTCTTATAAAATCACCGTTCATACTTAATTGAATTGTTCTTTTCCTCGATAACTCTCCATTTTGCTTAGCTGAATTTATGAGTGCTTTCTTTGCATTATAATCGCACCATCCTATTTCAGCCCCCTTTTTTAAATATATCCTAATTGTTTTTGAACTTAAATTCAGATTATCTCCTATTACTTTAGTATTTTCAATGCCTTCATTCCATAAATTACAAGCATCTTTAATCATAGTACTCAAGGTAAATTTTTGGCATTTTTCCCAATCGATACTTTTTAAATTAATGAGTTCGGATAATTCGGAGTTCATTATGTTTTCTTTTATAAAATACAAATCAGATATCTGACAGTCTATAACTATGTAATGTTTAATACCATTTTCTAATGCTAACTTCTCTTTCAATTTATCATTCTCTTGTTCTTCGTATAATGTTCTTCCTCCCATTTTTGTAAATCCTGTTTCCTTAACATGCTGTTCTCCATGTGTTTCAATTATGCAATTTAATGATGGTATGTAGAAATCATATCGTTTTCTTTTTGACCATTTGAAGCTTTCTTGAAATTTAAATGGAATTTCAGTTTGTTCTAAGGCATTAAACATAATCTTTTCAGGATAACTTAATCCATCTGAACATCTTGGACAAGAAAAACCTTGTTTAATAATATTATTTGGAACGCTTATTTTTTCATATTCGCACTGTTGACAAACGAAAATTTCTTTTGTACCAATACCATGAGTAATCTCATATCCTCTATTTTGATTTTTTAATAACTTAGCAACTTCAGGATGTGTAGTCCAGAGACAATTCGTATGATTGACTCTTGCCCCAACACAAAAGGGACAATTACTCCCTCCTATAGTTCTTCTATCAATTGGCATTGGGTATTCACTATTACAACTCGGACATACCCACAAATATTCATCTTTTGTGGAGTATGCTATTTCTTTTGGATGCTTTTTATTTTTCGTACTGAATTCGTCTAATAAATATTCTATGTTATTTTTAATTGAGTAAAATTCCAATGATTTATCGTATTTCACATATTCTTTTTTTATAAATGCACGATAGTGTACACCACATTTAAAACATCTATCTTTGCCATCAGTATTGCATCTTCCTCTCAATACCATACTGTAAGCAATATTTTTTGAGTGATGTCCACATATATCGCATATTTTTGTTACTTTAATAGAACTACTCCCATCGGGAATATCCTCAATTTTAACTAAAATTCTTTTACTTTTGTCAGCCTTTAATTTACCTTTTTCATTAATGTAGCACGGAATTTTGTATCCCTTTTCTTTGTAATATTTATCTGTTGGTAATCCACATTTGACCCAAACTTCCTTCTCCAATATTGCCATTTTCAATTTTCCCTCCCATGATCAGTTAGGAGGCTACGTAGCACTTATTTACCGGTATTTCCTATGTATTTATTAATTTATTTTCATATTATAATTATGTTTAATTGTTAATTATCAAATCATATTTATTATTTTTCTGGAGATTGCATTCAGAACAAAGTACTTGTAAGTTATCTTCTGTAGTTGCCCCTCCTTTACTAACAGGAATAATGTGATCAATATGTAATGTTGATTCCTTTGCAGTTTTCCCACAAAATGAACAACTTGGGATGTACTTGTTTTCCTTTTCTACAAATCTAGCAGATTTATTTAATAAATTAATTCTCATTTTTGCGGGAATATGTCCTCGTTTATTTTTTTCATTTTTAGGTTTAGTAAATTCATAATAATCTTTTTCAACTTTTTTACGAGCTTCGTTATGTATTTGTTCAAAACAACATTTGTTCAATCCCTTCTGTACACCCATAAGTAATTTTTATATAACCATCAACATCATCTAATAATATACAGTCAATAGGAATTGGTGATCCTGTCCATTCATCCGTCACTCCCATATTTAATTTCCAACCATTTTTAGTATATTCCCTTTCTAAAATTAACTTCATAGCATATATTCCCCTTTCTAATTAAATCATTGCAATAGAGTTATCTTACTAATCTATCAACTTGATAACTCTATTATATTAATTTAATTATATATTGTAAATAGTTTATGTTAATTTATTTTTATATTTATTTCACAATCAAATCAACGTTTTAATTGTTTCTTAAAAATAAATCAACAACATAATCTCCTATCTCACTACCGATTAAATCTGCATTTTTCCCAATTTTCCTCTTCCAAGTCCATAATTTTATTAAAATTTGATTCTAATAATGAATTGTTTAATGCTTCATACCATATTGATGTTGAATAGCTGGTAAGATAAAAGTCAATTAAGAATTCTTTATTTACTATGTATCCTTTCTCAGTGTAATGGAATTTTATGTAGTTAATCATTTTTTCAAATTCAACTCGACTTATATTCGATATTGCACTCTCTATTCTTTCTTTTAAAGATATAATAATCACTCCTCCTTATAAAAGACATATTTCAAATCATTATTTACCTACTTTGTAATCATCCATAACTTTATTTGCGAGCTGACTGCGTTCTTCGTTTGTCTTATTCTTTAATTGCTCATTAAAAATTCTTCTAATATTATTAAATGGATTTTTATACTCCAATTCGATTTCATTCATTAATGTTAAAACATCATCGAGAATTGCAGATGGAATGTCATTTGAATAGTCCATATTATTTTGTAAATCTACAATTCTCCTTTTTAATTCTGCCCATTGACTCATTTAATCACCACCTTATAAAAGCCAAGTTTTATTGTTCGCTAATTTTCCATAGAGCATCTTTTGCAATATCATTTGTAGTCATAAGTCTAAATTCAAAATCTCTATCTTTGGGATACTCACTTATTTGTTTAATATCTTCTAATGCTTGTTTAAGTATTTTTATATTCCTTATGAGCTGTATATCTATAACACTTGAATTTTTAATCATTTACCTTTCCTCAATTCACATTAAAAGTAAACTTTTATACTATTAATTTATTTTCTTATATATTCAACATAAAAATGATCATATTCGTTATTCTCATCCTTTGATTTGAAATCAATAATTCGGTGATTCCAGTCACTTATATTTATCTCTGGAAAGAATGCATCCACATGGTTGAATTTGTATTGGATTACTGTTAAATATATCTTACTGGCATAAGGAAGAAATTGCTTATAAGTCTTACCTCCGCCTATTATAAATAACTCTGTACTATCATCAGCATATCTGTTGTACTCTTCAATCACATCCTCAACAGAGTTATAGTAACTTATCTCTGGATGAAACTGATGTTTTTGATTACGAGTAAGTACTAAGTTTGTTCTATTAGGGAGAGGCTTGCCTATTGAATCTAGGGTTTTCCTTCCCATTAGAACAATCTGTCCGGTAGTTAATTTCTTAAAGTATTGCATATCACTTTTTAGCTTGCATAGGAGTTGATTTTTAAAACCAATTCCACGATTGAGATCACATGCAGCAATAATGTTTATTGACAAATACTAAACCCCCAACTCAAATTTTAATTGTGGATATTTACATTCAAAATCAACTAACTCAAAATCAGATAGTTTAATATCATAGAAGTTTGTTTTTTCCGGAACATTAAGTTTTATGTATGGTTGTTTTTCTGATGGTGTGCGTTTTAACAATTCGTTTATTTGTTCTTCATGTCTTAAGTAGTAATGAAGATTAGAAGTAAATACACTAAACTTACCTAATTTGAATCCAAAATGATTAGCAATCATCATTTGTAGAGCAACATATTGTGTACGATTAATGACTGATGCTACTCCAAAATCTGAGGATCTGGAATTTAAATGTAAGTCTAAGTATATTCCATCTTCTAAAACTCGTACTTCCCAAAGTGTTTCGTAAAAGCATGGTTTGAGTCCATCGGGCTCATCAATGAAATCTTGTTCCTGCCATAGATTCATAATCTTACGCCTGCTAAACATATCATTGTTGAGAGTATCTAATAATCTATTTAGTAAATCATATCTCTTTACAGTAGCACCATATCTCAACCCAATTGTATTAGTATCAGCTACTTCCCAGTCTCTCCACCAATTTAACTTATACTTCTCTTCCATAATTCCAATGTCATTTGTTTGATCCTGATAAAAAGTTAGAGTCTCCCCTATAGCAGATTTAAAAGCTAATGGTCTAAGTGTTGAAATAGGGAATTCACCTTTTGATAAATCATATTCTTCATGTACAAATGTAATATATTTTGTATGTGCTGGAGAGCCATCTTTATATTTTGGTCTTACTTTACCGGATAAATCTGTACAACCTTCTTCTTTTACTTTCTTTAGGTTATTTATAAAGTATTTATCTGCTTTATTCAAACCAACTCAACCTCTCTTAAATTAATAAACTTGACTTTCATTTTCTTCATATGTTGTCTTATTGCTTCCTTTGTCATATTGTACATACTTCCAATTTGTTCGAAAGTATATTCCTCTAAACGTAATTTCAATATTTCTTTTTGAAAACCAGTTAGTCTGTTTAAGCATTCATTAATTAAAACATTTCCTAATCCAGTTTTATATGTATCATCTTTACTTGCAATTAGCTCATGCAGTGTCTTTTCTTCATTGTCATCAAATATTTGTTGATCCATCGAAACTACATCATATAATTCAGATTCACTGTATTTCCTTTTTTCTTCTAATTTAATTAATCCATTTTCCTTATTAAGACTTTTAAACAAATTCCACTTAATACTGTTGATTGCATGGGTATTAAATTTTGATTTCTTAGGATTATAAGTTAAGCATCCAATCCAAAGCCCAAGTTTCGCATACTGTACTAAATCTTCATACTCAATCCCCTTTTTCTTTGCTAAGTTATGTGGATCAGGAAAGACCTCACATAATGTACGTTCTGCATAGTGTTGATATTTATTGTAAAGTTCCTCTGGTGTTAGAGTCACAATTTCACCTCCTATAAAAATAAGTAAGAACTATTAAGCTCTTACTTAGAATTATATCAATTTAATTTCATTTTGTAAATTAGTTTTATAAATTTATTTTCATTACTGTTTAGATAGTCGGTTAATTAATAAATTTGAATATGTTCTTTGTTTTTCGATTATTCTATTTAAGACATATTCAGATGCAAGAATTCTATCTTCAATCATTGCTAATGTATCAACTAGTTTATAATCTTCATACTCTAATAGTGTTTTAATTTCATCTTGAACTACCTTCTTAATTCTTTCAAATGCAGACAAGTGATCATTAAAATTTACATCGTCCAAATGTATATTGTGTTCATATTTCCTCAATAAAGTTTGATATGTATTCATCAATGTTTTTGCTGCACTATAATTCTTTCGAACTTCTTCTTCAACTTTGAATAACACTAGAGTTAAATTATCTTGATTTTTATTTTCCATTTTAATATCCTCCTTGACGATTGGTCGTCACCCTCTTATTTATATACTAATATTTTCTTACTTCTGCATCTTTTATTCCTGCGATGATTCTTTGTGTAATCTTTTTATTTTCTTCTTCCAATACTTCTCTTACAATTGCCTTGACTTCTTCTTTGAAATTAGAGTTGAAGAAAGAAGACGCTCTTACTGAAGTATAGCGAATATTGTCTGCATCTCTACTTACTCGAATTTCTCCATTATCTTCTTGACGAATGTTAAGATTTTTTGATTCCATGATTCTCACCTCCCTTCAATTCTTATAAAATACTTATATTATTGTGCTTTTTGACGTTCAATTTCTTCTTTTAACCGTGACTCTGGAGCGAAGTCTCTCTCCCAATTATCCGGTTTAATTATCTTTCCATCCCCGTCTCTAAATCGAGGCTTACCATCGGAATGAAGTTTTCCCATATTAGCACTATGTACAATATTAAATAGATTAAAAGGTTTCACACCTAGAATTGTAAATGATCCTTGATTGAAATATTCAACATCAGTCAATGCATCAGCTTGAGCAACAAGAATATCATCAACTGGTTTGTTCTCTTTAATCATTTTGTCTACATTGTTCATTATTCCAGTCACAAATGAGTCAACCAATGTAACAAATTCCTCATGATCACCTCCAACTGTAGCGTATAGCAGTTCAACTAATTCTTCTGCAGTCCATACTGCACGATTTAAGGCTGTTTCCTTGTTCATTGGAGTAGGTTTTTCATTGAAAGGGTGATTAAAGGCTTTGTGAAATTCTTGTACCATGTAATACATTTTATTGTTTTGTACATCTAACATTAGCATTCTCCTTTTATTAGATGGGCTTCACCATAACATAAAACCCTTCTTTTATTATTAATTTAATTATAATTTATTTATAACCTCTTCTATTTCATCCGGTTTAAAGCCAACTACACGTTGAACTTCTTTACCTTCATCATCTACTAAAATAGTAACTGGTGTTGACATTACTCCAAATTGAAAAGCTATATCTGGTTCTTCTTGTACATTTATTGATTCATATTCTACTCCTTGATCCTGTAAAAAGTTTTCTACAAATTGACATGGTGTACAAGATGGCTGATATAATTTAAGCAATTTCATTTAATAAATCTTCCTTTCTGTAACTGAATTTCCAACCTTTATGTATACTAGCTCTACCTTTTAGACAAGATATGATACCTTGCTTGATTAGTCCATTAGTTTTAGCAAATTCTCTAATTCCAAATTCTTCAGTTACTTCTCCATTTGGACTCAAGGCAAAGAATTTATTTTTTCTATGATTAAAATTAGCATATTTAAAATTGACATCATATGATACAAAAGTACATGTTTCAGGTGAATAAACTCTATCCCCAACTTGTTTATTTAATTGCTTAATATCTTTATCCAAAAATATTTTACCTTTTTGAAACAATTGTTCATCATAGCCATCAATGAGTTTAATATCTTCGATGAAGTTAGTGAAATAGTGCCATCTTTTACATACCTTAACACCTTTTGCTCCATATGATTTATATGAATCTGACGGAGGATTATAGCAGCGTTCTAACATTCCACTCCAAACACTATACTCCCTTTTATAATCAACCATCTTAATGTTACCGAGAATCCCTATTCCGAAAACTGATTTAGCCAACTTGTCTTTAATTTTACCTCTTTCGATTTCAACTTTCTCAACTACCCGTTCATAACCTGTTTCCAAAAACCTTATTTTATATTTTTTATTACCCGATTGATTTCTTCCTTCTACATTAAGTACAATATATTCTTGGTTTGCATTATTTTTAAATAATTTTTCGATTAATTCATCAGTATTTATCACAGATCATCAAATCCATTGTCATCTGTAACTTTTGAATATTGCCTTGATTTATTCTCAAAGAAATCAGTTTTTCCTAGATTAATATTCTCATCACTAAATATTCTAATCCAAGGCATTGAATTCTCACTTACACCATAATAAATAGCCTCAAAACCAAGCATATTCAAGCATTTATTTGCACGATATTTTATATAATCTTTCATCTCATTCATATCAATATCTTCAATTTCACTTAAAGCAAATTCAGCCCAAGTAATTTCCAACTCAGTTGCTTTTGAAAATAAATCGTTCACAAAGATATTAAACTTTCCATCTTTATTAATTTCTGGTCGTTCTTGCATCAATAATTTCAGTAACATAGTCACAAAAAATGCGTGCGTAAGCTCATCTTTATTAATATAGCTGAGCATCGTTGAAGTTTTTACCATTTTTTGATTTCTTGCTAGGTTATAGAAGAAAGCAAAACCTGAGTAAAAATTAATACCTTCTAGTACCACTGAACCAGCTAAAGCATTACATAAGGTCTCAATAGTGGGATTTACTCTAAATTCCTCATATAAATCAATCACTAGCTTATTTCTCTCATAAATTAACTTCTCTGTTCTTGCCATTTCAAATGCTCTATTTTGTACTTCTCGTTTTTCTATAGACGAAAGAACATATGAATAACTTTGATTATGTACCACTTCTTGCTGCTCAATGATAGATAATATTGCTTGTGCTGAAGGATCAGATAGATATTCTTTGACACTACTTAAAAATTTAGGTTGAACAGAATCTAAGATTGAAAGTAATCCAATGATATTTAAAAATGCCCTAGTTTCATGTTCGTTCAATTTATGCCACATTTTAATATCATCAGACATATTGATTTCAAATGGTGTCCAAAAATTACTAAGTAATGTCCTATAAATCTCATAAAATTGCGGATACTGAAGATCATTCCAATTTAAAATTCCACTTGTTTCCCCTTCAATAAGACCTTTTGGTTTATTAGGTAGTTCAGGTGTAAGTAAGTTTGTCTTTTTAATTTTTTTCAAATTGTATAGCCTCCATTACTTCATTTATATATTTAATTATCTTTTGTTGTTGGTTAACAGGGTGTTGCTCAATTTTTAGTTTTCCAATGACATCTGTGACTTTGTTTAGATGATATTCCATTTCATCTACTGCTCGACAAAAGTAAGCCCATTGGGTATCACCCGTACCAAAAACTGAAAACTTCGGTATGTTGAAATTATTATCTTTAATTAACCATTTGAGATAGTTTTTTGTCTTTACAGGAAGCTTTCCATTATTTATTGTGAAAGATCCTATGAAAATTAAATCAAACGCTTCAGGACTTTCTTTCTCATTAATATTAGAAACAAGGACATTATGCCCTTTATTTCTAATATTTTCAGAGATTATATTAGCTACAGCCTTAGTATTTCCACTTATTGAATAATACTTAATTAATATATTAAGAGGCACAAGTCTCACACTCAGTAATATCAACTGCAGTTGAACGAACATAATATGATGTTTTTAATTTTAGCTTCCATGCTGTCATATGTAGTTCAAGTAAATCCTTTGCTTTGATATTGTTTTTTACATATAAGTTGAAACTTTGTGACTGGTCTATATGTTTTTGTCTAGCTGCATTTTGTTTGATGCTCCATAGTTGATCAATTTCATAAGCTGAATTATAAAACCATGTTGTTTTAGGATTTAAGTCTGGTACAGTAACCGGAATTTTATAATTCTTCTTCTCTTCAAAATACAAACGATTAAAGACAGGATCAATGGAAGCAGTTCCGTTTCCTAATATACTAGTTGAACCATTTGGAGCAACCGCAAATAACCAAGCATTTCTCATTCCATCTGATTGTACAGATTGTTTTAATACATCCCATTGTTCATTTGTGACTAGTCGTGAACCATCATCTAATTCACCATAATTACGTCTTTCAAAGTATTTACCTGTTTGCCATTCAGAACCTTCAAATACCTTATATGTCCCTTTTTCTTTTGCGATTTCACTAGATGCTTTTATTGCTAGATATGCAATTTTTTCGTACAACTTATCAGCATAATCCACAGCTTCTTCGCTTTCCCAACGTATACCTTTTAAAGCTAAAAGTTGATGCCAGCTAAATGTTCCTAATCCTATACCCCTATATTTCTGATTAGTTAGTTGTGCTTGTAACACTGGAATATTATTTAGATCAATAACATTATCTAGCATTCGAATTTGTATAGGAATTAGTCTTTCCAGTACATCATCTTTCACTGTATTTCCTAAGTGAACACTCGATAGGTTACATACAACAAAGTCACCTGCTTGTTTCTCAATAATTATTTTTCCATCATCTGTATACTGCTTAGTTACAGAAGTAGGACTCATATTCTCCATGATTTCTGTGCAAAGATTACTACTATAAATCATTCCGGCATGTTTATTTGGGTTTTTCCTGTTTACTTCATCACGATAAAACATAAATGGAGTACCTGTTTCTAGTTGTGATTTCATGATTGCTTTCATTATTTCTATAGCTGGTACTTTTTCCTTATGTAATTCATTACATTGAACACATTCTTCATATTTATCTCTAAATGATCCTTCTCCTTCTTTCTCATCATAGAAATCTTCCAAAGAATATCCCATTACTTGCTCAATTTCATGAGGGTCAAATAAATACCAATCTCCTCTTTTTTCTACCTGTTCCATAAATAAATCAGGTAAGCAAACTCCCGTAAATAAGTCATGGGTTTTAAATCGTTCATCACCATTATTTAATTTTGCTTCTAGGAATGGGAATATATCCTTATGCCAAACATCTAAATAAACAGCTATACTACCTTGTCTAGTTCCAAGTTGATCAACTGAAACTGCAGTATTGTTTAATTGTCTCATCCAAGGTATTACTCCGGAACTAGCACCTTTAAAACCTTTAATATCTGAGTTTTTAGCACGAATTTTCCCAAGATATACACCGATTCCACCAGCATTTTTTGATAGATTGGCAACGTCAGTATTAGAATCAAAAATTCCTTGAAGGCTATCTTCAACAGTGTCAATAAAACAACTTGATAATTGACCATAACTTTTACCTGCATTGCTCCAAGTTGGCGTAGCAACAGTCATGTACTGGTTAGATAAAGCCCAATATGATTCTTTCACTAAATCCATTCTTTTTGATTTATCTTCTTTAGACATAAGAACCATTGAAACTACTAAAGCACGTTCTTGTGGAAGTTCAAATATTTTTCCATCATGATCTTTTGCTAAATATCGATCAACAAGTGTTTTTAATCCGATGTAAGTAAATAAGTTATCTTTATCTGGATCAATGAAACCTTCAGCTAATTCAATTTCTTCTCTTGTGTATTCCTTTAAAATTAATTCTGAGTAAATTCCCTTTTCTCCAAGAGTTTTTAATAATCCATAGAAATTACCGTACTTTTTAGAATCATCATATGAACGATTATATGCTGCCTCTTTATAAATTCTCTTTAAGAATAATCTGGATGCCACATATGTCCATTGAGGCTCTTCAATTGTGATGTTGTCTAAAGCATTAAGAATCAGTTTATTTGTAATTTCTGCAGCACGAAATTCTTCGCTCGATGTAATTGTGTTGAAAATACGTTGTTTGTATTTTTGTGTATCTAAGTTAGGAAACTCTTGCATGATATTATCAATGTATTTTTCTAATCTATTTTGATCATATGGTAATTTTCTTCTGCCTTTGTTTTTAGTAATTAACGTCAATAAATTACACCCTTTCATTTATGTTAATTTATTTATATTATTATAGGCATTTAATTAAAATGCTTTATTATTAGTAAACTAGTTTTCAATTTTATGTAATTCATCAGTATAGTTATTATTTCCAAATTCATTTTGATCCTTCATTAACTCTCCCATTTGTTCATATCCTGAAGCCATACTTTCATAATCAATCTTCGGTTTGGGCTTAATCACCTTTACCGGAACATACATTGCATCGTATAATTCCTTTTTGATCGCCCTTTTGAATCCATTATCATGCGTGAGTATTATATCTCCACATTTATAAGGAATATCAAAGGTGTCATAAGGTAATACACCATCTTCTTGAGCAATTTGTACATCATAAATAGCGTTAATTGCTGCTACCTTCATTCCTTCACTCCCTTTATTTAGTTAATATTGTTGTTCCTCCTGAATACGTGTAGCCAATTCCACAGTGATCATTTCACTTAATCGCTTATCCAAATGTCTTAAATCGGCATTAAAAATAAGTTCATCCATGACATCATATACTTTCAACTTAACTCGCCTCCTTAAAATAGATTATGAATTTAATTGTTTAATTCACCTCGAAAGTTCAATAATATGTTTTTATTATAACATTTCGAGGTGTTGAATGAACTATCAGGGTGAAATTATTTTAATCTTCTATGCTATCTAATCTTTTATTTGCTATTTCTATGTAATCAGTCTCTAATTCAAAACCTATAAACTTTCTATTTAATTGTTTAGCTGAAACACACTCCGAACCACTACCAACAAAAGGTATGAGTACGACATCATTAACATTAGAAGAAGCCTTTATGATTCTTTCGCAAAATTGTAATGGCTTTTGTGTTGGATGCCCAACTCTTTCTTTGCAAACGTTATTCCATTTGTGTGCTTTCCATATGTCAGATAAAACTCTTGTATCTCCCTCTTTCGCCCCTGCTCTTGTCGCTGGTTCGCTCACTTCTTGCCAATTAAAAGTTGGTTTTTTGCCCTTTGATACCCACAGTAAATCTTCGTGTAATTGGGCAAATTTACTGTGACCTCTCCTACCAAATTCTTTTTCCCATATAATCCAATTATTGAAATTGAATTTTTCTTCTAAAAGAATTTTGAAATGTGATGTAATTGATGGTTGACCCCAAACATATAAACTACCATTATTTTTTAAAACTCTGTAAAACTCATCAAAGATTGAATTAATCCATACTTTAAAGTCCTCAACAGTTTCCCATTGATTATCCCAATCTTCTTTTTTAACTTTAAAATATGGTGGGTCAGCAACTATCAAATCTATGCTATCACTTGGTATCATTTTTAGTCCTTCTAATACATCACGCTGATATATACGATTTAATTCAATACCCCCTAATAATTCTTTCCCCATTTAACCACTCCGTTTTATATATTTTTCACACTGATGTTTCAAGAAACTATACGTCTACTAATTTGTTAATTTATTTAGCTGTCACACTGAAAGTTGCATACCCATAAAATATCCCTTCATTTTCTGCTTTAATCTAAACTGAATACCTTTGTCCCAATATCTTTTATAACCATCTCTATAACCACCACTATATTTAACTGAGTAGTAATATTCGATAAACATATCACTCACTCGCTTTGGCTCAGATATTTTCACACCATTTTTCTTATGAAACTGTACCAGTTCAATACGTTGATTTAATAATGATTTAAGTATTTTTTCAAGATACTGTTTGAATCCTTCTTTATTTTCATTTTCAGCCTTCAGTATCTTATTTTGAATAACACTTATTTCAACATCTAACATGATCTTTTCATCTATGGAGCTAAGTATTTCCTCAGATATCCAAGACACTTTTAATCACCTCTTAGGTGAATTATATCATGCGAACGAATGTTCTGTAAATGTTTCATTCTCATTTTCCTGAGCTAACTTTATGTACAATGCTTCAAGCTTGTCTTCATATTTTGCAATCATTTTTTTAACTGCTTCAATTTCCATCTTCAGTGACAGTTTCTTTGTTCCCATTCCATCCACCTCCATATAATTGATTATCAGATTCTTTTGCAATAGACATAAGGCACATAATTCCTACTCCTACAAACGATCCAATTATGAACGATATTATAATAGTTATTGCATATAGTATGTCCACCACCTTCTTCCTATTAAAAGAAGTGACCATTTAAGCCACTTCTTATTTATTTGATATATTTATATTATCAATTTATTTTTATATTGTCAATCGTATTTTATGAATATTTTACTGCATCTTCTAATTTATCTAATCTATTATAAACCTTCGATAAAAGCCCTTCAATATCTTTCCATGTTGAATCTTTTATACCTTCGTGGTTCTCTATGTATACTTCAACCAACCTTATTTCCTCGTACAGCTTTTCGGTTAAATCGGATAGTTCTTCTCTGGTGTTTTCTGCCATTCGCATAGTATCACCTCAATTTATTATGTATTTTATCTAATGAAAATCTAATTTGCTTTAAGTCTATATATGCTAATAATGATTGATAATCCGTTAATTTATGATCATCTATGTATTTAAATAATTCATCCATCTTGAAGTAAATATTATTCAGCTCACTTAGAAGTTTTTCTTGCTGCGTTTCAGTTTCCATCTCAATTACCTTCTTCCATTAATTTCTGCTTTTGTTTATGTAGATATTCGCACATTTTGTAATTCTTCAACGTTAAATTGGTATTCATTTGAATATCAATGAAGATTAATTCAAAATCTTTATCGTAATCATAGACACGTTCTAAATCATCTTCATTATATGTTTGGTGAAAATGGCTTTCGCCCACCTTAACCATGTAAGTATTCTTTTCTTGTTTTCCTCTGTGATTAATAATTTCCTCACGTTTACATTGTACAATTGTGCCAATCTTGTTAGTCTTTTTAATCGCCACCCTTTCATCTAATCCGAATTTCACATTCATTCCCTTCTTTCGTATATATTTAATTATAAAACAAGTTAAAATGAAAATTTTATCGTGATTCTGTTTCAACATCATAATCACAACCTAAAATAGCCTTATACACTTCTTCATATGTACTATTCTCAAAACTAGTTTCATCTTGCCAATATAAGTCATTCGCAAAGACCTTTAAATCTTCTTCAGTTTGATTTACCGCTATTACTTTGTCAGTTTGTAAATCTATAATTTTATATGTATTCATCATTTATTCCTCAGATATTTTTACTATATGCTCACACAATTCATCCGGTATTCTTGAACGATCTACACTTCCCTTAATTCCCTGTGTTCCTGTAGCACTCCCTCTTGGTGCAGCTACGTGACAAGGATTACCATTTTTACACATCGGTTTGAATTTAGGATTAGGATGATTAGTCCACAAATCTGTTGGCTTCATTCTAGTATCACCGTATTGGCAATATGTAACTGTGTATCTAGGTAAGTCTTGCATGAAGTTCATTTTCCTCATTCCACCACGAGGATTCTCAATAAAGTAATATTTAGGATTTAATTCTTGTATTAATTTAATTACTTTTTGATTTGTATCATCACAGAACTTTGCATATTCACTAATAGGTCTTAGATTACCATCCTCATCTTTTCTCCTATGATGTGATATTCCAGCTACAGAGTAAGACGTACAATCAGGTGATGCCCAAATGACATCTGGTTTTCCGAACCGTTCAATTATGTCCTGTGCAGTTATCTTGGAGATATCTTCATACCAATCGATATTTTCATGTTGTTTATCCCACTCCACACTAAACACTTCATGACCTTCCTTTTCGAATGCCTTACCAATACTTCTCGTTCCTGCAAATAATTCGAGTACCTTTAGTTTCGCCATTTAACATTCTCCTCTTTTATATTAATTTAATTACCTTTCTAATACTTTTACTGATATGATTTCATCAATATACACATCACATTGTTTTGATCCAATATCTAAAATTTGTTCTATTACTTGGCATATTTCTTCTTCATTCCTATCTACGTCTTTGAGTTGGTCTATTTCCATTTGGAACGAAACACTGATTCTCATTGTTGTTCTCCTAATGTCAGTCTATTAATCTTTTTTTCTTATAAAATTGAAGTTTTATCTTAATCTAAATCAATATGTAGTATGTATAACAATTAAAGTAATACAATATGTATATATTTTATTAATATTAATTTAATTTTTTAATAAGTTATATAATAATTCTTCAAGTACATTCACAACAATACTGTTACCTGCCTGTTTATATAGCTGAGGAATAGATTTATCCTTCCCCTTATAAAAAACTTCATTTAACCTTGATTTTACTTTATCGTGATCCTCGTCTGTAAATCCCATTAATCTCCATGTTTCCTTTGAAGTTAGCCTTCTTACAGCTAATCCACCTAAATAAACATTGAGTTTATTTCCTGTGTTTGCAGCTGGAACAGTTCCACACAATCCATCTTTATAAAACGCCCTATCTTGTTGTGAATTATATCCTTTGCCACTTACATCCCATTGCAGATAGTTCTTTTTCTTTTCAGCATCTAAAATTCTATCTTTATATAATATTTGTACTTTCTCAACTTCGTCTTGATTGTAAGACTCAAAATCTTTTAGATTACCAATAAAATATTTATCGTCTACAACTGGTTCTAAAATATCTTCTAGCTTATAATTACAATCATGTCCATCAGGAAATACAAATTTTCCAGAATCGATATCTTTTCTTATGCTAACAACAAATATCCGTTCCCTATTTTGTGGAATGAAGAATCTATTGGAGTTTAATATTTTATAATATGTATTATATCCAAGGTTATCAAGCCTTGTTATCCATTTATTAAAGTCTTCCTGAAACTTACTTCCAATCAGTCCTTTTACATTTTCTGCTACCATGTACTTGGGCTTTTTCACTTCTGCTATTTTCATAGCTTCCCATAATAAACTCGACCTTGTACCACTGCCCTCAGAAAGTCCGTTTTTCTTACCTCCTATGGATACATCTTGACATGGAAAACCATATGTCATTAAATCAAAATCAGGTATGTTGTTGATATCAACTTTGCTTACATCTCCTAAGTTTAAATCCTTACTTACATTATGTATTGTAGAATATGCCTCAATTGCAAATTGATCAATTTCACTGAAACCAACTAAATCAACATCAACATTAAGGTTATGTAATGCTTTCTCGAAAGCCCCTATTCCGGAGAACAAAGATAAAACTTTTATATGTTTATTTAATTTTAAATTGTTCTTTTTCAAAAATCTCGCTCCTTTATAATTTAAGTTTTTATCTACTAGTATTTTCACTTCACCACTCGTGGTTAGAGTCGGACTTAATCCTTGCACATCATAAACACGATTGGCTTGATCAAATACTCCTTCTCTAATTTCAAAAGTTGTTATTGGAACATCAAATTCATCAGTATTGATTTCTAATATTTCTTTTAGCCCAAGCCATATTTCTGACGATGGAATAGAGAAACAATTATCACTTCTAAACCAATGTTCAACTTCTGTCTTTGGTCTTTCTAATGCTTCACTAATTTGCTTTATAGTCTTACTACTATTTTTCTTCGATTCTTTTAATACGTATTTTAGCTTTTCAGTGTCAACTTCATATTTTCTTACTCTCACTGGCAGCTTAATATCATATCTAATTAGTTTAATAGAACCACCTCATTTCTTAATGAAATCCAGTTTTCATCGTAATTTTCTAGCTTGATCAGCCAATTCTAAAAATAATTTTTCTGCTTCCCAAGGATTCATTTCAAGATATAAGTTGAAACCATTATAATTATCAACTTGAATATGTAAATAATCTTTCCATTTTTCATAAGTAGAAAAGTGAGTATGTTCATATGTCATTTTCAAACTATTAGTATATTCATCTTCTGTGTTTGTAATATAGTCATCTTTACTAATGATGATTTTTTGATTCATTTTCTTCCCCCTTTCTTCTAATCAAATCTGTATTTTAATTATTTATTTTTCAATTAAAAGGTTTCTAAATATCTCTTCTACAACTTTGACCACTACACTATTCCCTGCCATTGCGTATAAAGCACTTTGTGATACTCCTTCGTCCTGTAACTTCTCACAGTCTTCATAATCAAAACCCATTAATTTAAAGCAGTTTCGAGGAGTAATTCCAATAACCTTACCCTTATATGCTAACATTGTGAAATTACCTCCACCTTTACCATAAAAAGCAGTAATAGTAGGATGTTCATCGTTAGCTTGAAATCTTAAACCTGATTGTCTTAATGTAATAACTGCACAATCGAATTGTGGATCTCCTTCAATTTTGATAATCTCATCATTTAAACCTTTTACCGAATTAATCATTCGTTGTTGCCTTCCGGTTAATTTCCTTCCATCATTTAAATCTATGTATTCCCACCATTTATTTTTAAGTTGTTGTGGTTCTGGCATTTTAAAATTATGTTCGATATCGTTTCTTACTGAAACAATAAATACTCTTTTTCTATTTTGTGGAATTCCAAAATCATTTGCATTTAATATTCTCCAGTAATTCACATATCCTAAGTCCTCTAAATCTTTAAGTATCAAATTAAATGAATCTATGTATCTTTTACTAACTAAATTATCTACATTTTCGATTAATGAATAAGCTGGTCTTTTTTCTTTTAATATGCGCAGCCCTTCTTTGTAAAGTCCTGATCTTTCTCCTTCTAGTCCTTTTCCTTCAACATTTCCGATACTTATATCTTGACAAGGAAAACCCCATGTCATCAAATCAAAATCTGGTAATTCCTTTTCATTAACTTTTGTTATGTCACCTAGATTTTTTTTAATTGGCTCATTATGTAATATCGAATAGGCTTTTGCTACAGTTGGTTCAAACTCACAATAGTTCACTAACTGATAATCTATATTTAAATTTTTTAATGCTTTTTCGAAAGCTCCAATTCCACTGAATAAGGATAATACTTTAAGTACACTCATTTATACACCTCTTTATTAATTTAATTTACAATAGAATCTTGAATTTATTTTGTATTTAATTTACTCTCCTTCTTCCAACAAAGGTTTATCAGGAAATTTTTCTTTAATTACTTCATTTATGTATTCAACATTGTAGAATTTAGCAAATTCAACTAATTCTTCATATGACTTGAATAAAAACTCATTCCACTCTCCAGTTTTTTTATAATGTTCAAATACCTTTTGTTTTTCTTCTTCGTCATCGATCACTGAATATCCATCTTCATAGAACCCATCAGGAGGATATTTAAATGTTTTTACCAATGACTCCAAACAACTATCACAAAGATCAAAATTCCAACTTTCATTGTCAAATCTTGAGCCGTACCCAAAACCCAATTGAATGTTATGTATGTCATTTGAAAAGTAATATTCTTCAGCACTTGGTGGATTCCAGTTGTTATTCACTTGAGTAGTCCCACATTTATTACAAATTACTGTTTTTGAAGTTGTAACTTTTTCAATTTTGACAACTTCTTTTTCTTCAACAGTTTCTCTTCTCATTTATCCTTCTCCTTTTTATTTATTTAATTTAAAATAAAAACCCGATTTTACTCTAATTCTTCAAAAGTAACTCTAACTTTAACAATCTCCCAGTCTTCTTGATGAAAACCTCTAGCCGTTTTTGCACCTGAGACAGTGTAAAATTGCGCTTTTGAAATGTCTTCATCAAAGAATTTGTGTTTGGTATAGAATTTATTATCTTTCTTAATAACATATTTGTCTTCAACGCTAAATGCTTTTACCATCTCAATCCTCTATTCTTTTAAGATATTCTTTTTATTTAATTTAGTTTTAAATGCTTTAATTCATTTGTTACAACATCGAATAACTTCTGTTTTAATTCCTCTTGATTGATCTTGCTATCAACTTTAATTGTTACATTTTCAATTACTCTATGTTTATGTAATTCATCTTCTTCAATAGTTACTTTTGCATTTGCTAACTTTGGTAAAACTAATTCATATGTTGGTTCATGCTTATATGATAGGATACTCTTACCAAATGAATCATTAATTTTAGTCTCCTCACTTGATTTGTCTAATTGACAATCTCCTTCATATTCAATGGTAATTTTCATTCTTTACATCTCCTTTTAATGAAATTCCTATTTCATATTAAATCCAAGTTTGAGTTATTCCATTTGGAGATCGACTAGAGCTTTTTCTAATTTCTTCTTCAACCTTTTTACTGATTTCTTTTGCAATTTTCGCAATATCTTCTTGTTTCGTTGTTTTAATGTTTATATTACTTACAATTCCTCCAACATGATTAATTGGCAACCATTGAAATAATATATTTCCATTCTCGTCTTCAACCACTAAATTTGTTTGATTATTTATAATTACCTTCATTATAAATTCCTCCATTTTTATTAATTTATTTTACAATATAATACAAATTTGATCATAATTTAGAAAGGTAAATCTTCTACAGTCTGATTTTTTAATTCATGCTTATCATCAAATAATTTATAAATATCTTTAAAAACCGTAGCAGCATTAAGTAGTTCTAAAAAATGATTTAATACTCTCTCATACTGTGACTCTGTTTCAACAAATTCTAATGATGGTTCGTAGTAAATATCATGAATAAATGCTACAGAGTAATCTGGTGCTTTATCTGTTAAATATGTAGTCTTATCGTAAGCATTTAGTATCTCTTTTAAATCTTCCAAATTATATTGATTATCTTGCGAAAAGCATCCGCTTATGTATTCAACATCAAATTTTTCATTACTATTTAATTTAATTACTACATTTTCGCCTATATCGAATTTATTACATCTACTTAAATTAGATAGAATATTGAAACATTGTACAAAATCATCTAATTCTCTACCAGTCGCATATTCATAGTTAAAAAGAAAATCTTCAATCTTTGTTGTACTATCTCCTTTGAAACAATATTCACCTAAGTTAGAGAAAAGCATCAGCTTATCATATTCACTTTTACTTAAGGATAAGTAATAGTTTCGTTCTTCATGTAATTGCATATTCCACTTCCTTTCACAACCAAAGAGTTGTTTTATAATAACATTATTGAAACATTTTTATGTTTAATTATTTCTTTTATTACTCCGCCTACCGGAAGATTACTACCAAGCTTTAATGAATTTAACAATTTACAACTTATTTGATCTTCTATTTCAAAAGTATCAATATTTATTTGAACAACAGGAAATTCCAATTTGTCACATACTTTCTTGGGCGCAGAGAAAATATACTTCGAACCGTTTTCTACAAAAACTATATCTCCAATTTGAATACAGTTTGAAAAATCTAAATGTCTATTATCAATAATTTTCATATTCCTTCCTCCTATTCATAACGAAAGACACGTTTTATTATGTATTAATTTAAAATTCTAAATAACAATTCTCCATTGTCTTCTTGTGGTATATTTTCATAATCCTTATGTCCGGAACAAATTATCTGAACAGACTCTTGTGGGTAATCCTTATATTCCAATACGAATGTTTTTGGATTAAACCAAAGTTTATAATTTAATACCCCAAGGTTAACTGTTTCTGCAACTACACCTGCTTTGAACTCTCTGGATGATAATAATTCAATGAAATTGTATAATTTTTTATTCATGATTTTCCTCTCCTTTAACGATTAAATAAGCTTTTTATCAATTTAATTATGTATTGTTCCTTGCATTCTTTCACCCAATAACCCATACCCTGAAATATCCTTATATGGAGATTCTCCCATCTTATCTGCTTTTGGATTACTAAAGATTCGATTTTGCTTATCAATAATTCTTACTTGTAGTAGTATGTGATCAATTAATTCCTCAGTGAGTACGTATGTACCATCATCTTTCTTATAATCCTCTAAAAAGATCTTAACTAGCTTACTTGTTTTTGAAACACTGTCTCCATATGACTCTTGTTTCAAATCAACTAACTTCCCTAGTTCTAAACCTTTTTCACTAAAGTACCCTAATTTTTCTACCATACTATCACTATCCTTTTCTATTAATTTAATCTTTTCAGATTCCACCACTTGTACACCTCCATCAGAGAACTTAATCGCAACAAAGCTATGTATCAAGTCAATTTGTGATATCTCTACCTTAATGTCCAGTGGTTCATATATTACTTCTTGACCAACTTCTAGCTGCAGTAATCTTTTATCTTTAATATCTTGGATTTCATTTTCTCGAACCCTTAATTTAGATTCTTTTCCATTGTCCAAATAACAAATTTCATAATCATTGTTTACACTAGATGGTAAGACTTCTGTTATTTTTGCCTTTATGCCGTTTAAAGATTTCAGGTCTATTGCTTTTGAATTAATGAGTACAATATCCTCTTCTTTAAACTTATTTTTCATTTATTTCCCTCCTTTCCCATTCTCAATATTGTTACCTCAGCAATCTGTCTTCCAAAGTTAATTGCTGTTTGCGTATCTTTTGATAGCAGATCTAATTTGTTACCCACAATTGCGCCTCCTGAATCAATGACAACAGCTTTGAATGTTTCATGTTTTGTTTTTATTTGTATGATTGAATATAAAGGTAAAACATTCAAATCTGCTGCCACGACTCGATAACCTTTGTAATAAATAGTATTAGAGACGTTGTAACCACTCCTAGTTATTCCGGTGCATCCCTCTTTACAGTGTGCTATGTAGCTGGTCACTTCCATTTTTAACTTTTTCGTGGGAAGTTCGTTTCGTTTTTTCGCTTTCTCTAACTGTTTCTTTAATCTGTGTATTTCATTGGATTGTAATTTAATTGTCTTATCTTTTGATTGAAATTGTTTATTTAATTCCTTAATGTCGTTTTCTTTGTCTTTCAATAGATTGCTTTGCTTTTTATAACTTCGCATCAATGCATCATTTAACTTTACTTGTGATTCCAATTCATTCTTATACTTGATTCTCTCCCTATTGATGTCGCTATAAATAATTGATACTGTTGAAGCAAATAAAACTGTGCCTGCAATCACCAAGTTTCTAGCTGTATTTTGTTTCATACTTTCCTCCTTAAAATATCAAAGATCATGTTTTCAAGGAGTTATCACCTTCTTTCGTTTTATATTAATTTAATTATAATATGTAACTATTAAATTATCAATACATTAATTTAATTTATATTTATAACATGATAAAAGCTTAGATTTAACTTACTTTATATTTTCTCGACATCTCCCATGAATACAACCAATCTTCCATTATATCTGTAGGAACCCATTTCCCATCAATCTTTTGACTTTTTGGTCTTTTGTTGACTTTTAAGACCTTAATTATATCTCCTTTATTTATCATATAGTCTCCATTTTGATCATAGAAATTCGCTTTACTTACTTTTAGTTGAACCTCTACCCCGTTGTTCATAATATATAGAGTTATTTTTGGTGAGTATTTTGTATCTAAATCTACTACCATTGCATATGCTTTACTTACTTTCGGAAAGGTGGTTTGACCATATCCTAATACTTCCTTCTCAAAAAGTATTTTCTCTTGGATTGGGATATCTTCATTTTCCAAAGTTGAAATATACTCTTTGATTTCTTTTAATCTTTCATTCTTTGTTTTATCTTTATGTGTTTTCTTATATCTTTCTTTAAATTTCATATAGATTTCATTTAAGTATTTGCTTTTGCCAAATGCCTTAAAATAATCTAGTTTAATTAAAATTTCCATTTGTCTTGAATTTACTGATGTATTTTCCTCAATATCAATTAACAATGACAGAAAATCATCATAAGTATTTTCTTGTGACATTACATACAACATTTCAGATACTTGATCATTTAAAAATTTTATTGATGATAACCCTTTTACAATCTGATTCTTGTTCTTATCAACAGAATATTTTGATCTCGCTTTACCGAATTCTGCTGGTATTACTCCTATATTAAAATACCTTAATTCTTTGTAAATTTTATCAGTCATATCTGTATCGCCTTCATATTTATTTAGTATGACTGCGTAATACTCAAGTGGGAAATTTGCCTTTAAATATGCTCCATATAATGAATCGTAAGCAACCGATAATGAGTGACTTGAATTAAATCCATATCTTACAGCATCCTCAATGATTTTCCATACTTTTTCAGCATTATCTGGGCTACCTGTTTTCTCAATAAATCCATTAACAAACCTTTCATAAATCGGTTCAATTATTCCCGGTTTCTTTTTGGCGATAGCCTTTAAAAGTCCATAAGTTTCATCCTCTGGAAAACCTGCGTAAACAAGTGTAGCCATGATGTTTTCTTGGTACAATACAAAATTGTCTGATTCCCTTAGAATCTCATCAAATTCAGGAATTCCATATGAAAATGGTTGTCTGTCTAACAATAAATGTTTCATACTTTCAAATGAAGGACGTATACCAGCTACAAATGCTGATAATTCCCTTACTGAATTAGGTTTATACCTCATAACTTGAGGCGTAGCTGAATCTGTTCCGGTTTGATTCAATGTTGCAGTAATACCATCTGCATATAAATCCCATATCTTTTGATCATCTACTGTAAGTTTATTTAATTCACGTATATTATTGATTGGTTGTTCAATCATGTTGTAAACATCAGAAATAATCCCCCACACAGTTACTGTTAAGAAGTCATTTTTAAGGAACTTCCAATAATCTGATGTTCCAGAATCAATTAATGCACATAATTCATCTCCAACTTTTATTACTCCAATTTCTTCTGAAATAGGTTTATCCAATAACAAAAATGCACAAGGATGAGGGGAAATAGAATCTATAACATCAATGAATTTTTCAGATTCCTTAATTAAATCTTTCCACTTTACATCATCTTTATATCGATCTAAATCTTTTGCCACATCATTATATTCCTGCATTTTTAAATCTCTTGCTCTACATAGATTTCTAAAAGCTGCACTCTCTTTCATCTTTCCATATGCAACCATATAGTAAATATTATCCTCACCAATAGTTTCTTTAGCAGCCTCGATGAATGGAACTGGATCGGCAGTATTAAAATCGATATCCGGTAAACTCTTTGTTTCCAATATCCTAGATTTACTCATAAATCTAGTTGGATAAAGTGTTACAGGAGCATCTAATCTGTCAATCTCAGTAAATCCCAATAATTTGTTTATGTAAAATGACGGAGCAGAACCTCTCCCTGTTCGAGTTAATACCCCACCCTTTTCTTTAGCTTTTTTAATAATTTCATAGTTTAATAAGAAATAATCCTCCATTTTTGTTTCTTCAATTATGTTTGTTTCAAAAGTTATAGCATCTAAATATTTGTGATGCTTTTCTTTAGGGATTTCTTTTTTATCTTTTTCCCATTCGTTCTTTATTATTTTTTTTAGTTTTTCTACCTTCTCTTCATGAGTTAACTTTGGATATATAGATGGCATTTTTATTTCTTTATCCATTTTAATATCCTCGAAATCATCAATAATCAATGTATTTCTAAGAGCAGATTCAACTTGACCCCTTGTAAATACTCCTTGTTCTTCATATCTTTGAAAAATCGTGTCTGAGTCAGGATAATCTAAAATAAATCCTTCTTCCTCTGGATAGTAAATATTTTTTCCATTTAAAAATTCTGTTCTGTCTTTATCTTGCTCTGGATAGATGTAATGTGAATCAGTTGCATGAATGAAAGGAATATCATATTTCTGATGTAAAGCAAGAATTTTCTTATTGTATTCAACTTGCATTGGGTGAGTATTATCATGTAATTCTAAGTAAAAATTATCACCAAAATAATGATGTAGTGGCTTAATGAAATTATCTTCATATTCATCATGTTTATTAACGTAACTAATTACACAGGTCGAGGTAACAACAACATCATTGGGATTTAGTTGAAATAATAATTCTCTGTCTATCCTAGGTTTATAATAATACCCTGTTTTATTTGCTTCAGACATAATACGTTGCATTTGTTTCATACCATTTTGATTTCTTGCTAAGATCATTAAATGAGAATTTGATTTATCCTTTTCAAAACGATCATCAACATAATAATATTCGATCCCAAAGACAAACTTTAAACCATATTCTTTAGCTACATCATAATATTCAAATACATTTCCAGCATATCCATGTTCAGTTGTACATATTGAAGTATGTCCTAATTCAATAGCGCGTTTAGCATAATCAACTGGTTTCACTATACAGTCTGGTGTAATAATGTTACTGTAGTGTGTATGTTTGTGGTAATTATTATATCTCATTTACTCACATCCTTATTATCCATTTAATTTAATATATTAAAATCGTCTATGTATATTTGATAATTCACATTACCTTTATATTCATTAACTTTTGCTTTCCCTACTAATTCTATTGTTTCAGCATTTTGCATTTGTTGAAAGATATCACTAGATTGTCTAAACATAATAAACTCAATTTCATTATGTTTAATTGAAATCGTATCCTCTTTTTTCCCTATTAAATGTAATTCAACTTTATCTATCTCAATATTTTTCACTAATATTAAAGTTTCCTCTAATCCTTTTCCCCATAAACCTTCTAACTCACAAATTTCTTTTAAAATGCTTTTGTTTAAAGATGTATATGGGATTTCAAAGTCAATTTCATAGATATCTTCAAAAGAAACGTCTTTCAATAATTCATTTAAAGCTTTATTTGCTGCTTGTATATTTTCCTCCTTTATCTCTAGTCCAAATGCAGATGAATGTCCTTTTGCCATTTCAAATAATCCTGTTTGTAACACAATATCTTTCAATTCCTTAAATCCACTTTGATCATATCCTCTGGCACTGCCTTTTAGATTTCCTTTTTCATTCTTGCCACTAAGAATTAATGATGGTCTTTTAAATTTTGATGAAATATGATTAGCTATTAAGCCAGTTAAACCATTTTCCATTTCAATTCCATGAACAATAATAACCTTATTTTTATAAAGTTCTTCATTTGTAACTTTTTCTACTATTTCTACAGCAATTTTATCTCTCATTCTGTTTTGTTTATTTTTTGCGTTGTAACATCGTCTTGCCATATCATCAACTAATGGTACTAATATTTCATCTGACCCTCTTGGTTTATAAGGAACACGTTCCTTAGTGCCAATAAATGCTTTAAACATATCAATTCTGTCTTGTAAACTACCAATTCTGGTTACTGCATTAATCAACGGTGAAATATAAAATCCAACAGAAGTCGGATTTATTTTTCCATTCAATGAATATTCTTGTTGTTTGATTAATGCCCTAAAAAAATCATTATTAATTTCATTTAAACCTCTATTTACATAATATCTCGTTTCTTTTTCTTTCATAGACATAGAATCGGCTATATTCCCTAGGGCAACTAAATCTAAAAAATAATCTGCATAATTAGTCCAAAAATACACATCTAATCCTTTGCAAACTTTATAAACTACACCTGCAGCACTTAGGGAGAGATTGTTTCCACCTCCAAGTTGAGGATTTACTACAATTGCATATGGACTTTCACCTAATTCAATTTCGTGATGATCTATAACAACAACTTCAATTCCTCTTTCACTTAATTCTTTATGTATATCATGTTCATCACTAGAAGAATCCGGTATAATCACTAAATCCACATCTTCCGGTATAACAACATCTTTTATTCCATGTTTCTTTTCTTTGTGAACATGCCATTGAATATCAATCTCATTGTCTTGCAATTTGATATATTGATAAATTATGCTTCCACTTGTATAACCATCTGTATCAGCATCAATTACAATGTAAATTTTTGATTTCTCTTCAATATGTCTTCCAATACAATTTATTGCTTTCTCAACATTAATTAGTTTTCGCCAAGGAATCTCTACTGAATGATCTAAATTCAAGTATTCATCAATATCAGTAATTCCACGATTTTTTGCAATTGTTCCTTTAACATCAAATATGTAGTCATTATCTCCAATTAGGCGATATTTGAACATTAAATCAACCTCTCACCTTAAATTTATTTTTATAAAGTGCTTCCCATTTTAAAGGATTATCACTTGGACTTTCTTTTTCATTAAGAATTTTTCCAGCTTTATCATAAAGACAATATACGGTTTGATTCTCTAGAAATTTATTAAACTCATTTGGATAAAAAGTTTTATCAACTTTTCCATCTTTACCGATTTCAGCACCTTGATCATAAGCTATTACAATTGGCACATTTAAATAAGTCAGTTTTTTTACTTGAGTAGGCGATAAAATATGTCCGCCAATTGCAACAGCATTTTTTATACCTAATGTCCAAAGTTGCATTACTGCCTTTTCACTTTCCACAACAATTACTTCTTGTCTCTCTTTTATGTATTGCTTGGTTTTATTTAATCCAAATAGAACTTTTGATTTAGCACATGAATGTAAATAAAGATATTTATTTTCGTCATCATTTACTTTTTCCTTAAATAACCTGCCTTTAACACCAACTAAAAAGTTTAACTCATCTCTAATTGGTATAGTTACCATATGGTAAAAAAGGTCATAACCTAATTCGAATTCGATTTGTGTTTCATAACTAATTCCATCCTTTTCAAATAAATCATTTACATAATTACCATAGTAATTTAATATCCTTTCATCAAGAGGTTTTAATTTCTCACTATCTTCATCTTTACTTTCCTGAGATACTTTCCACATATCTCTAATCCACTCAGCAAATTTAGATTTCTTTATTTCTTGACCATAATAATCATATTCACATACATCACACAACCACTTAATACTTTCAGTAATATAAGTCCCATTAATAAAAGACACTAACGATATTATGTCGCTTCCACCATAAGGATCGATAATGTTTCTCGTATAAGCATCTACATGAAGATTATCTGTATAAATTACAGTAGAGTTTATTCTATCTCCATCCGGCATTCCACAAGTTATGTATTTTGAATTATTAGGATTAATATGGTGCATTCCAAGCGCTTCTAAGACATCAATAATTTTATCATCGTTTATAATTCTTTCCTTTAAATCTAATGCATCCAATTAAAACCACCTAGCCTAAGATTTAATTAAAAAGCCTTTTTCTATCCATTTATTCCGATCTAAATCTACTTCCGTTACTAAAACACTTCCCTTTCCCTCTCCACGGTTTTTAGCAATCTTTTGTCCGTAATATGTTTTATTAATATCTAAAGGATATTCTCCCCATTCATTCTTAATCATGTATTTTCCGTAATCTTTTGGAGCTAATCTTTTTTCTAGTACCATATGATCTACTACATGATAAAGCTGCTTTGCATTTGCAATATTATTTGATGTTAGATCAAAAATATCAATGAAATGTGTTTCATCTGTAAGCTGAATAGTGACATATGCCCCTATATTCATTTCATTACAGATATTTTTAATATGGGTTGTTGTTTGTTTGACTGTTTCCCACTGGTCTGTTTTATAACCTTTTAAAGTATCATAAAAAACGTATTGAACACCTAAACCAAGAACATGCTTCTTTATTTCACGTTCTAAGTCTTCATCAGAGTATTTATTTAATTCCAAGAAAAATATCTTTGATCTTGCAGCTATCCAATCACCGACTGTTTCTGAAATAAACCTGAAGTCTTCTTCTGATTGGTAATTACCCATTAAAATATCAGCTTCTCTAATATCAATTAATCCAGACTTTTTTTCTTTATTTAAGAAATTAAACTCGTAATTATTGCAAATTGTACTTGCTTGCATTGCATACCATTCATCTTCATCCTGTTCATTTACTAATACCAAAATTGGAATTTGATTAAGAACACCCATAAAGTTTACAACTTTAGCCATCCTTCTACTTTTTCCTTCGTTAGAAAGCATTCCATCAACTAATACTTTTTTCTTTCTTAGCCCACGAAAATATTTATTCCACATGTCAAACGGAATAGTTGCTCCCATATCAGGAGATTCACGCCATTGTGTTAATTTATTAGAAAATTTCTTTCCCAAGATTACAGAACTTTTTCCTCCACCGATAACTGTATTGATATTATCAACATTAAATCTCATTGATCTTACAATATCTTCTGCTTTCATTTGAGTGAACTTAGGATGTTGTAATACCTTCTGAATTGGGAATCCTTTTCGTTCAAATTCTCTTACCAATGAATATTTCTTAACGATATCAAAATACTTTTTTATATCACTTGGATCTGATAATTCCATACTTCGTTCTATTGTTTTCCATCCACCAATTGACTTAAATTGCTTAAATCTTTCTTGTTCTTGTTGCATAAAAATAGTAATCTTTGATTCGTTTATTTCCTGTGAAAATGTTTGATAGTAAAGAGCAAACATATCATATAAGAATCTTACATCTTCATCATAAAAATCATATTTTGATTTAATTAACTCAGAATAATCAACGTACAATATTGGTTTTGAATAAATAGCCCCAACTAATAACGCTTCTGTTGCCAAGTCAAAGTTATCTCTAATATCTTCTGCCAATGTAACCCCACCTTATAGCAATAATTCATCCATTACATCTAATAAGTCAAATTCATCATTCTTATCTTTTTTATTTACTTTCTTAATAATATTGGAGTAATTTTTTGATTCATGTATTTTAGATTCAATATCGATTTTTGATAAATTAGATTGTCTTTCTCTTTCTTTATATTTCTTATAGTCTCCGTAATTTCCAATGACTACAGCTAAATCATAATTCATTCTTTGTCCTGTTTTTTTAAAATTTTTCTTCATTGCATTTTTATGTAGATAGACAGCCATTGTTCTATAAATATCTAATAACGTTACATACGAAATTGGTTCATTTACTTGATCATGCGTACCTTTAACAATCTCAGATACCTTCATACAGAAATATGATGGCAAGGAACTATCATAGTAGTTTTTAATCCATTGAAAAAACTCATCTCTGTCTAACGTTTCTTGAATTTCATTTTTTGTTATTTCCATCCTTTCTTCTAATTTTTTACGCGCCTCTTCTTCTGTATATTTCTTTTTTATTAGGTGCTGAACATAACATTCAACATGATAATACTTTCCTTTTTCATCTTTAATATATTGATCACTAGATGTATTAATTGTCTTTATTGGTTTTATTCCATTTGCTTTCATTTCCTTCGATATTTTTGGATCACAATAATTACATTTCAATAACATATTCTTCACCCCTATTAAAACAATAGGAGAGAATAATATATCACTCTCTCCTATTTAATTAATTATTCAGTTGCTAATGATAAAAATTTCTTAAGGTCTTCTATTTTTTCAATTGCATTAAAGTCTAAATCAAGTCCAGCTTTTGATAATTTTGGTCTTAATGCCTTCTTTTTAGATGGTGACAATGAATCTATCGCCTTTTGAATTTCTTTTCTATAATCCTCTACTGTTTGTGGCTCAGTATTTACCTCTATAGGTGTTGTATCTTGGTTTTTTGTAATACCTTTAGCAATTACCTCTTCATCTTTACTAATCGAATCTTCATATCGATCTTTCAATACATTTGATGCTTTCCCTTTATTCTTAGTAATGACCTCTTGCCAATATAAAGGTGTTGGTTCATCAATAATTTCATTTTGTTGAAACACTTTTGTACGATCTTTTCTCATAATTTGAGCTTTAATTGTCCCATCTTCATCTTCAAAATGTCTCAGAACCGTATAGAATTCATATTCTGCACCATCCCATGTATCAGGAATTTTACCAACCTCAACTAGTTGCATTTTTCCATCAACATTAGACATTACTTTTTTCGTTTTTTCTCTAGAAGTTACAACAACATATTTATCAGTTCCAGTAATCAAACTACGTAAAAGATTTTTACCCTTCATTTTAATCTTATCGTGATCTTTAAACTCAAGACCTGCGGTAGCTTCTGCAACAAATTGTTCTGTAGCTGTTTTTTCCTGAGACTTTGCTTTTAATTTTGCACGTTTCTCAGAGACATTGATTGCAGCAAATTTCACATTATCACTGATTACAGTAATACCATCAACAATAATTACATCAGCAACAAATGGGTTACCATCTGCATCTAAAACAACTTCTAAATCTCCATCTTCATTCTCAATCATCAATTCTTCCTCATTCATTGCCTTTGTTGCCCACTCTTCAACTTCAGCATACGTTGTTGTATAAACCAGAAGTAAATTGTTAAGATCAATACCTTGATCCTCTAAATCTTCTAAATAGTTATCAACGCTACCAGTTTCACAATCAATATACAATACTCGTAGTGGACGACCATCCTCATTTTTCATCTTCATGAAATCTAGTGAAAATGAAGATTTCCAAGTCCCTGCTTCACCAAATACAAAGAATTTTAAACCTTTTTTAACTGCACTACCTCTTTTTGCTACTGCCACTATGTAATCACTCCTATTACATTATAAGTTTTTTATAATTTACATTAATTTATTTTTATATTACCATGGAAGATCATCATCACTAATTTCTACGCTTTCTGTTGCATCACCCCATGAACCTTCTTCTTTCTTAGTCTTATTAACTTGTCCTTCTGATTTTAATTTTTGGATTGCATTTTGTATATTTTCCTCAGTAAACGTTTCAGTATCAATTGATTCTGGATCTGCTCCAGTAATAACTAACTCTCTAATATAGTTATTATTTACACGTTTAAATGAATCAGTTTCTCCCCAAACAGCCTTTGATTCCTGTACATCATCAGCATCAACTTTATTAACAATATTTCCCCAAATATCGATTGCGGTAAATGGTTTGAGTGATTTTCTAAATTGATTTGCAAGTGCAGTGTTATAAACAATGAACTCAGTATCTTCAATGGAATTCCTTGTAACAATTTTAGCTTCTACAACAAACTTTGTTTCACCTTTATCATCAGATTTTTGAATTCCTGTAAAAATAATTTTTTGTTTAAAGTCTGATATTTCTTTATAGTCTTCAGCTTCAAAATCAATATCTTTAGCTAAATAAAGATTCTTCACTAGAAATTTCTTACTTCGCTTTACTTCTCCCTGATCATTGGTAAATGAAGAATAATCTAAATCTCCTCTTACAAATATTGAAGTATCATCTTTCAAAGCATTACTTATTTCTTCCGCAGCATCAAAATCGATCAGATTATTAATAATATTTTTTCCGTTCTCATCTTTTTCAAGACCAACCTTAACCCCAATAACATTAAAACCTTGATCTTCATAGTCATATTTTTTATCCCAAGGTACTACTTTTTGTTCACCTGCTTGACCTTTTGTTTCTGATTGTTTAAATAGATAAACATCCTTATTTTTATATCCTTCTACTTGAACATATACAGTTGAATCCTCATTAGTTTTTAAACCAAAGTTTAAAGTTTTTTTTGTACTTCCACTATCATATGTATGAGTTTTTAAAGCACCATCTCTTTGTAGTCCAGTAGCTAATCCTTTGATTTGAAAAAATCCTCTTGTTTGTGGTAAGCCATGTTTTGTTTTAGCCATATTAATAATTTCCTCCTCTTATTCCTTATCAATTTTTTTATGTATTACGATAAAAAATCTCTTTTATGTGAATTTCAACTTCATGCGAGTGAGCATGAGAGAGTACGAGTGAGATTGAGCGTGTTTATTTTGGTGGACTTCTCCCAATTAGAGTCTGTCGTGTAGTTAACAATTCGACCTCACCACCTTTCAATATATAATTTAATTTTATTATTTAACTAACAATTCCTAACTCGTTTGATAATGTTATGTACTTCTTAGCATCAAAATACCAACCATGCTTACTTTTTAATTTACTATGATTCTTCAAATATACAACTCTACCTTTTCTAACTACTATAAACAGGTTACCATAGAGATAAGCTTTATTTCCTATTTCCTTTTCGAAGTCATTTCTTGGCTCAAGTTCTGTTGCACATTGAACATTTCTAGTTAATTTCTTACAAGCTTGATCATATGAGATATCTTTGTTGCCTTTAACCTTTGTCCTATAATACTCGTAAACTTCTGGTTTTAATCTTAATAGTTTCATATTTTCACTTCCTTTCGTTATTGGGTACATTATTAATATTAGCAATTTAATTATATATTGTCAACTGTATTTGTTAATTTATTTTTATTATTTATTTTCAATATATGCAGCTAACTCTTTCCACCTCGCAAGAACATTAGAACTTGTGTGATCATTGTCCTTATCTAACCTCAATAAGGAGGTGATAATATGGGTATTAAAATTAAAGGCTTTGATAAGCTTCAAAAACAACTTAAACAATTAGAAAGAAATGCTAAAGAACTTGAACAAACAACATCAGTATCCTTCGCTGAACTTTTTACAGATTCATTCATGAAAACACACACTTCTTTTGACGAAATGTTAGACAAATCAAAATTCACCGTAGAAACCTCTGAAGACTTTAAAGCAATTCCCGATGATGAATGGGACATTTATGTTAAATCCAACACTGAATTCAATACTTGGCAAGACATGATAGATCAAGCTACTGAAGAATATATTGTTAGAAAATTAGATTTATAGGAGATGAATTCATTTCATCTCTTTTCTTTTTTAATGAAATCATCATTTTATTATGTATTTAATTAATAATTATGCTAAATTATGTATTCTCTGATTTATAATATCAACGTACTCTTGACTTAATTCAAATCCTATGTAATTCTTTTGCATATTAATACAAGCTAATAAAGTTGTACCACTTCCAGCAAAAGGGTCTAGTACTATTCCATTCTCTGGAGTTATTAATCTAACTAAATACTCCATTAATTTCATCGGTTTAACTGTTGGATGATTATTAAATTTTCCTTTTTCCTTTTTTGCTGCTTTTGCACAATAAAAGAATCTCGAAGCCCCACCAGAATCCCCATGCGTATCTTTTTTTGTAAACCCTGTTAATTTTCCGTAAACATTTTGACCATCACCTTTTCCATATGGATGACCAGCTTTCATGAAGCCACTTTTTAAAGTTCCACTCTGCTCATCAAGAATAGAAGCAGCTTCCTCATCAAAAATAATATTAGCAGGAAATCTTCCTAGTTCATTTGCATCAGCTCTTGTCTTCATTCCGGCTTTTTTATTAGCAACTTGTGTGTCATCAACATAATCTACTGTTCTGTTTGATCTTCCTGAATTATCATATGTACCTTCAATCCTAGAATCATCAATATTGATACCACCAGTTTTCCATCTAAGAACATTGTCAACAATAGATTTTTCACTCAAAGGTTTCCTTGCCATAACAATTGGTTCATTAGCAGGCTTTAGAGCAGTTCCCCATCCATCCCAATGTTTTGCTAAATCTGTTGATGGTGCCGTAATGTCCCATGACTCCATATTTTTATTACTATTTAAAGTTTCAACATGATAAGCTTTCGACTTAACATTCGGTTCATTTTTTAATGTTGGATGAACCCTTTTCCCAACTATCTCTCTTTCAGCACCAAATTTTTTATCAATACCTTTGCTTATATTATATGACTTAGGAAACCCACTCCCATAAATCCATTGAATTTGATCCCTAATTTCAAATCCAGCATCTTCAATTGCACAGGCCATTCTGTGATATGTACGTGTTCCTCCAAATGCTAATAGATGACCGCCAGGTTTTAATGCTCTTAGGCACTCTTTCCATAAGTCAATATTATAAGCAATTCCTGTTTTATCCCACGACTTACCCATGAATCCTAATTCATATGGTGGATCAGTTACAATTGAATCTATAGAATTATCATCTAATTGTTTGAGTAGTTCTAATGAGTCACCCTGATATACGTTATTAATTTTTAACATTAGATTCCTCCTAAACCATTAATTTATTTAATATAAAAACAACATTTCATTAACATTCGATAACTCCGTTTGTATAATCAACTAAATAAAACCACCCTAATCCTTCAATAAAATAATCAACTCTGTCATAATTGTAGATGGTCTTAGAACATTGTCCTAAATCATTGATTATGCTTTCTATTTCTTCAGTAGCCTTATTTTTATCACTCACAATAAAGAAAGTAAGATATCGAGTAACTTCATTTCCTCTATCATTCATTAATGCAAGATATTTTCCACTATTATTTACAAAATCTAATAAACTCGGTTTTGAATAAGTCATTTTTTATAACTCCTTTTATATTTATTTAATTTAACTTGTCGTTTTAAAGTGAATCCAAGCTCTCCAATAATCCATTTGTCATCTTACTTTCATATGAACGCCTATTAATCCATTTCTTTGCATAGTTAATCGAATCATTTAATACTATTTCAGCTAATTCTCTTAAATTTCTTTTTGGCTTTACAGTCCAGAATAATATTCGATATGGTTTGTCCTCATAAGCCGAATCCACGTATTCTTTTAATACCTTCTCATCTTTCAATATAAAAGTTGTAAAATCTACACAGTTTACGGCATGCCATCCGTTCCATGAGAAATTTGCCTTGATAACAACTTGATAACCATTATATTCAAATTCCTTAATTGTCTTCATTTTTATCTCATCCTATTCTATTAAAATGTCACATTTATTTGCTCACAAATTCAATTTTTAGTTTCTCCACTTGTTCATTAAAGTCTTTTGTTAATTGTGATTCAATCCAATTGAAAAACTCCGTTTCTGTAAATGATTTAATTAAATCTATATTCGTGAAAAATAATTTCATCAAATAATCCTCGGAAACAGCATAGTCATACATTTGATCAATCTCTACTTTAATATTTCCTGTAGTCATTTCAACTCTAAATTCATTTATGTATTGACTTCCCCAGTCACAAGTATCACAACCACCATATGATTCTCTATCTGTGTAGATTTCTGTAATTCCACCGTCTTTTAGTTCAATTAACATTTGGCTTCCTCCTTAATTCTTATTAAGATACTTCGAATGTTTACTTGCCATTTGCTGCATAATTGGATTGTTTCCGATTAGTTCAGACGGATGTTTGATATTTAAATCCAATCCATGTTCATTTAATTCTTTAAATTTATGACCGTTTAAGTGTTTCTTGTAAAGATCCTTAATCCTTGTCATATTACCATCCAAATTCCATAGGCATATAACCTTGTTGTTGAGTTCGAATAATGTCTCTCAGATCAGTTTTCGGTTGTTGAATATCAGATTCAGTAACTCTTATTAAGAATCTCCATTCATGATGCTTAGCTGGAATGCCAGTGTGAACTTCCCACCAATCCCACATTACAGGAACACAAGAAGGTGCTTCGTATGTTTCTAATTCACCATTTAATACTTTTTGATTAACTTGTGAAGAAACCATTTTATATAATTTTGTATCAGGTTCATCAGGTACTGCTAAATCAATATTTCTATCTTTAATAAATTTAGTTAAACATGATGTTCCTGTTACTAATAAATGAAATATTGGACTATCCATTTCTTCTTGTGCATGAATATTCGGCGCTTGTTTTGCTGTAGGATCTAAGTTTGCCCCTCTAGGTACTCCATCTGTATGCCATCCCGGAATAGCAGGACACATTCCCGGTATTAGCATATGAATTTTTGTATCTACAATTATGTATTTCTTTTTCATTGTTAAATTCATTGATCCAATCGCAGCTCTAGTTAAATCACCACCATATTTCAAAGCATCTTCAAGTGAAGCATTATGTAATCCCAAAGTATTTTTTACTAGTTCTTGTGAAGGTTGTTCAATTGGTTTTCCAAATACAGGTTCATTTCGATTAAATAGCATAATATCATTCTCCTTTTTTATTATCAATTTATTTCCTATAAACAATCAAAGCCGATCCTTCAAGTTGTCCTTCTTCGTTATGAAAATAACCAATTAGGGAATATTTAATATCAATTAAATTACTCTCATCAATATTTTCTTCATCAATAAACTTATTAATATTGAAATCTATGTCTCTATACACTGAGTTAGGTTTACCATAATTTTCAGTTGAAGCATAAATTAATTTGGTTTTTAACATAAAATAATCCCTTCTTTCCTAATAAAAACATTCATTTATTTTAATTACACAAAAACCTTCTCAACTGTTTCTAACTTTTCTCCATCCTTAAAGGAATATCTATCCACATAATATGGAGTGGATGGTGACAAATATTTTTCCAAGTATTCTTCTGCTTCCTCTTGTGAATGGAAAGTTCTTGTCTTATTCCAAACTGGTTTATCATCGAGATAACTTCTAAATCCACCACTCAGTATATAAGGAATACTGACATATCTATTATGATTAGTTTTTAGTACCCATCGTTCTCTGTTCATACGAACCCTCCCATCCAAATTACAATATAAAGATAAATTTATTACATATTTCATAAATATTAAGCTTCTACAATCGGAAAATGTATGCCGTTCACAACAAATGAACCTACTGAATAGTAATAGCCTCCGTTACCTGCAACTGCTGGCATTTCTGCCAAAGCAATCGGATTTTGATTGTGGAATAAAGTAACTTTAACTTCATTTATAGTCGTATCATCATTTGGAATATTGATCTGCTCACCAACTTCTACATTTGTAATTACAGCATCTAATTTAACATTACTGAATTTACCGCTTGCACTTGCACAGCAATCTTGTTCACTTTCCTCAAGTGTGACAATTGTACCATCATCTAGTACAAGTTTGTCTTCGTTCCATTCAACAATGCGTTTATAAAGTAAATGTTTATTCAAATCCTTCAAATCACCGTAATTCATTTAAAATTCCTCCTTATAATAAAAGTCTGTTTTTATCTTAATTAAGTTTGTGAATTTAATTTTTAAATGTTGATTTAATAAGGTTTGCTTCACTATCAAATTCACAAACTTTTAATAAACATCATCTTTGAAATGCGACATTAATACTCGTCTTCAAAATCCTCAAATTCGTCATCGTCATATTCTACTAAAACCTTTGCATCTTCCCATTCAGCTCCACATTTACTACAAACCATATCTCCATCAAAATTTCGTGGTGGAAACGAATTATCACAATACTTGCATTCCCAATACTTCGCCATTTTCAATCTCCTTTCTCTTCGTACTACGGCTTTTAGTAACCACCGAATGATGCGGTATCAATTCCGTTGTAGTAACCCATATTAATCACAGATTCATCTACCCAGTAACCCTCGTCATGGTCAAATCGAAATACTATTAAACACCCATCTCCGTCAACTATTGGTGCGGTATATGTGTCGTAACATGGAGTCCCTTTTTGCCAATAAGTCATAACTTTACCTAAGTGGGGATGTTCTATTTCTCCCCATTCTTGACCATTTGACCAAGTTAGAGTATGACCTTCGTGAGTTTCAGCAATAAGTTTCTTTTCGCAATCACATTTGTGCCAACTCTCTGTACTCGCAAATAATTCACCTGTTTTACCACATTGATAGATTTTGATTTTTAATTGCTCCATATTCTCACTCCTTTACTTCGCATCATGGTTCTTATCTGAATGATCATTTTATTAAACTAAAAGATATACTGTTTAAGTTTTTCTGTATCTTGTTCTATAAACATGATAGCTGTCCCTAATTCCAGTGCCACAGTTTTATTTATATCTGTATCAAGTGGGAGTCCTTCTAAAAATGTTTCTAAATGAGATATTCTCCTCTCATTAGACTCAATTGCTTGTTGCCGTAATATTTCTTTTTCTTCGTTACTCATATTCATAACTTTTCCCCTCCTTCAATTATTGTACTTTTATAGTAATTTAATTTTATTATTAAGTCAAGAATTATTTTCCATTAAAACCTTGCTTTTATGGTATTACTTTTTAAATGGCTCAATAAATTGCCATTTCAACCACTTAATGATTGTATTCCATTCAGCAATAATTGGAAATGTAATTAATGCTAAAATGATCCAATAGTATGCATTATCCCCTATCAAAAATGAGAGTACCCAAACTGGTAAGAATAATATTACACCAATAATTACCAATGCTATAATTAGCATAAATACCGTAGTAATTATTAAAGTTAGTGTTGTAAATACACTTTTCCTCAATCTGATTAAGAATTCATTCATCAATTAATCTCCTTTTCTATTAAAATAACTCTTTGATCACCATAATTCTTTCTTAAAAATGTTAAATTGGATTCCATCCTCTTTTTCCTCAAAAGTTGAGACTGCAGATGTTGGAACAATAATTTGTATATTTTCCATCGTACTTTGGTCATGCCGTGCTGCAAACTCTTCTCCTCTCACTAGCCTTTTAAACGAGGTTTGATCAACCCATAAAATAACTTGACTCATAATTTTTACCTCCCTTAATTTAAAATCACGCTTTTATCCTTATACTAATCATGCAGATAATTCTTTATATACTCATAGACAGTTATACTTCCATCTAATCTGCAACTGTGAGCTAGATCATCTTCTAATCGCATTGCTAATTCAAAAATAGTCGTATTGTGTAGGGTATCTATTTCCTTTTCAGAGAAACTCATTATTTTTACTCCTTATATTATAAGTTGTTCTTATTTACCTCATTCCACCGAGCTGCTTTTTCATCGTAAACATAGTAACTTGTTTCGAATTCCCCCATAATAATCAGTGTTTATAGACAACAACATACCATCCGTAAATTCTATTACTGTTTCATTCCAGTCTGTATTTTTAATAGATTTAATAGTTTTACCTGCAAACAATTTATTCACCCCATTTCTCATGAAATTGCACTTTTAATTTTTTTTTATTACTTAAATCTTGTTCAGATAGTATATTGTAATCTAATAAGAATTCTCGAAGATTAACTTTAATATCTTCAATACAACTAAACCTTCCTGCATCGAATACTGGAATATTGTAGCTTTTTTGCAATTCTTAATGCTTGACCAGTTCCTCCCTGTCCCTTACCATTCTTAGTCCAACAGATAATAAAGTTAGAAGGTGATTCAAGATCATATCCCAAAACTTGATGACTGTTTCTTGCTTGTAGTTTTTTCGCACCATCTGAAAGACGATTCCAATTTGGATGAAATTTTTCTGCAATCTCAAAAGCTTCAATATTTGATACAACTAATTTTGAGTTGGACTTTTCAAAACCTCTCCACGGTAAGTATATTTCTTTAGTTCCATTAACTCGATCACATCCGTTTTCAAAAGATTTGTCAGCACCATCGGCTCCACCAGATCGTAACGTTAATCCTTTTAAAGAGAAGTAAGCAGCTATCTTCGTGAAATATTCCAATACATCTTTAGGTGTTTCTCTAGAACCAATTCCGGCATAATATGTATTCATTTAATTCTCCTTTTTAAGTTAAAATCTAAATTTTAAATGATTATTCCTCTAAGTCTTTTTCGATTATACTTGCATAACTACAATTTGCCATATATGCATCGTTTTCTTGCCAGTAAAAATCTACATCTATTTCATTAGAATAATCATAATGATAATAAACTTCATACCCTTCATTTATTAGATATTGGGATGCTCCCCTATATGAAGTAAATACTTTTTCAATCCAATGTCTATGATCCTCATATGACTCCCCATTATCAACATCAACCAAATAAACTTTCATATTATCCCTCCTAATGAAATCGAACTTTTATTTCCGATATATAAAAAATGTAGTAACTGCAAGAAATCCTAAAATACCAAACACGAATAGCAATAAGAAAAACATGTTTGAATTCTTATCCGCAAAGTCCCAAAATGTCATTTACTCACCTCTTTATTAGTAAAAATCAATATCAAATTCGCATTTCATTATTAATTTAATCTTCTTTTATTACCCATTTCTTGACCTTTACTTCTTTTAACTCAACCTCTGTACATTCAACGGTTTCATCATACTCCCACGGACTTTCATCTTGCATCTCTGTAGCACCTTCTCTGTAATAAGCTTCATAAAATTTCCCTTGATATGGAAAAATTATTCTATGATGAATACTCCAACGAGAAGTATCTGTAATTTCATCAAATATTGCTGTGTAAGGTAAATCCAATTCGTTTATCATAAATTTTTTATCTAAATTAATTTTCATTTAAAACAACCCCTCTTCCTTTACAATGCTTACATTCAACTACAGGTTCATTGATCATTTCCATTAAATTATGTAAAAAAGTATCGATATTATTTTTCAAATCTGTGTAATCCTTCCCTGTAAACGGTTCGACAACTGGATAGCTATTGTATGGCTTTGGTGCTACCTCATAGATTTTTTGAGTTCTATTTCTTTGGTATCTTTTTTCATATTTTGGTTTACGTCTAGAGTAAGCAGCATTTACATTAACTTCATACGAATGTGGTTCATACAGTTCTATTACCTTCTCAACAGTGAAATAAAAGTCATAGTCACTCGTTACTCTTGCATATTTAGAATTAATATTTGACTTTACATGATTACGAATAATTCTGTATGATTCTTCTTTTGTTAGATAACAAGGCTTTGTTTGGAGTAAAACAGGATGAGTTGTAATTCTGTCCAATAAACTATATTTAGGTTCATGTTCCATTTTTACAATTTCAAACTCGCCATCAATTTCTTCAGCGATTGTAATTTCAAAAGGAATTTCTTCAAAACCAGCTTCCTGTGTTTCATATTTGAAATCGTATAATCCTTTTACTTCATAAAAATCACTATCTTCATCTATGTATGATTTATTAATAACTTTAGGTGTTAATTCAGTTTCACTGAACCCCTCTTTGAGTTCATATCTTTCATTAATTCTTTTTGCTGGTAATTGTTTTTCAATTTTAGTTGGCATTTGTTTAAATTCAAACCAATCTTTATGGTAGGTTTTAGTAGGTTTTTCTCCATCATAAAAATAGTTATCTAATCTCGTATGGAAGTAGTTTTCACCGTTGATATTATCTGAGATTAATATTTTACTTTTAGTCTTAATCGCTACCAATTTTAAAGTTGAATCATTTGATTTATACATTTATATCTCTCCTTTTTATTAATTTATTTTTCTAATAAATTGTATGTTTGAATGTGATTTAGTCTTTAATGATATTTAGCACTAAGTACTCCCCATTTTCTTCCTCCATTAGAAATATTGTTAGTCCTCCATCTTCAACTATTCGCAATGTTCCTTTTGTCCAATCAAGATCGCATTTATTTGTATAGACTTTCAGTGGATTAAATGACATTAATTTACCTCCTTTTTGTAATAAATCAATCTTTTTATTAACAACAACACATAGTTAATGTCACTTTTTTTCGTTTCCTCTTGTATGTAAAATATCTATTCAAGTAGTCATCATCTTGGTTACACTTTCTCCAACCATTCATTCTTAACTCATGCTCTTTTTCACGAAACTTTTTCCATCCGTCATCCTCCCATTCGTAAAACTTATAATCGCCACGAACAATGTTTAAATGTAGGTTTCCAATCCACATGGTCGTTCCTCCTTTCAGATAAATAATTTACATTCAAATGAATCTTATATTGTAACTCACTTTTCCCACAAATAATCTAAGAAGCCTATATACTCATTTAATTGCTTTTCAGTCATGTCATCCAAATTCTTAGGAATTAACTCAAACTCTTCTTCACTACCCTGTATAAACTCCCTGTAAGTCTCTGTATTCGTAGCATTCACCTCTACATCACAAATGCGTAAATCCAAATGTTCTTGTGTTATTCTCATTCAAATCTCTCCTTTTGTTTTTTAATAAGCCAAATTCATCAGATCATTATGTAATAATCGCTTAATCATTTTCTTGATTCTTTTCACTTTCCTCATCCTCCTTTATTTCTTCAATAAGTAAGCATTTAGCTGCAATTAAATAATCGTGAACGTAATCTAAGTCCCCTAAACTTAACCTCTTATTTCCCTCATTTAGATTCTCTAAGGCTCTTTGACCACTGTTGATCATCTTTTGAATTTTCGACTGAATCAAATCCACCTATACCACAACCTTTCAAACGTAATTATTTATTTAATTACATTATAAACGCAATTTAGAATGGCATTTTCTAATTTTTCATCGGTATATACTTCAACTTTTCCACCATTATTAATCTCACATGACCATAAGTTGAAAATGTTTAATTGAATGTTCACTAACATTTTATGATTCTTTAGCAAAACTAAGACCTTTTTTAAATCGCCAGCGTTCTGAAATGGATTGAATACTCCACAAAAATAACCCTCTTCTGTTTTATAAAGATATGAGCTTACCTGTTCCCACTGCAACAACTTTTCAACTATTATGCTATTAATCTTTATTTCATCCATATCCAAACCCCTTTATTCGATTCTATATAAATAATGATAATTTAATTTTATTTGTAAGTCAAGAATAAATTTCGAATTTTTCTAATAAAAAAGTCACCATTGAGTTGTAATTTTTTACAATGATGACAGTCAATTTTCCTAATAATCTATTATCTCTATTTGATTTTTATTTGTTTCATATGTTAAACTAATAATTGTAAGACACTTCTAAGTTTTACATCTGTAAAGACAGCGAGCATCATTCAGTCCCTATCTGAATGGTGCTTTATTACTTTCCAATATCCTCTTCCTCTTCCCACTTAAAGAAATGATCATCCACATCAATCATATGTAAACTACCATCCATTAATTCTACTTGAAGCTTACAACTCTTAACATTCATGCTATCAAACTTTGCCACAAAGTCATTAAATTGCAGATTCATTACTTTTGAAATTGCTAGTTTTAAAGTGCCTAAGAATTGTTTCATATAATCGCTCCCCCTAAAAATTATTAAATATTGAATTAACTTGTTCGATATTTTCTTAGTCACCTCCTTAAAATACGAACAACTGTTCCTATCAGTGTTTTTATTATACATCTAATTTCCTACATTTACAAGCAACTACAAAATATTTCTTGCTTTGCCTTGGTAAAACTTGCTAAAATAAAACAAAGTTAATAGTAAAATTGACATGCCATAGGGGGACTTTCTGATGAGCCAGTCCATCGGAAAGTGTCTACTTCCAATGTTATTGAAAAAGCGTAAATGGACACAAGTTGATCTTGAAGCTGTAACAGGGATACACAGGAACCAACTTAGCGAGTATATTAACAATAAGCGAACAATGTCACTTAAAAATGCTCGAATTATTGCTAATGCGCTTAGATGTCACATTGATGATTTGTATGATTGGAAAGTGTAGACACGGTGATAAGGGATAATTTCTCCTTATTCACTACCCCACAAACAACGTTTTCGTTGTCTTAATGAAATATTGAAATCATTTCAAGTAGCGTAATATAATTGTAAATTATGTAATTGTCGTTTGTCATTGTCTATTTTTGTCGAATTGATTGAAACCTTGTCGAAAATGATGGAATTTATGTATATTTTTAGAAATTCATTGTCCACAACGTTCCAATTATTACTATATATACAATCGGATTATTTCACATGTTGATTTATTTTTATATTGTATGTAATGCTCAAGCCTTTTTCGGCTCAAGTCATTTTGTATTATTGTTTAATTACTTCCATATAATTTATCAATATTATCTTTATTTATATATCCTCTTAAATAGGTTGTATTATAATATTCATATCCATTATTGATTACTTTACTCAAGCTAAATTTTTCACCTATAACTTCAAAGTCTTCTTGTGTTAATTCCTCTTTATCACCAATTAATTCACTT
>NZ_PIQO01000016.1 GCF_002844575.1 Heyndrickxia camelliae | reverse complement strand
ATTATTTGAAGCTAGTTATGTCCCAGCCTCTATTTTTATTTTCACGATGGTATAGTTACGGGGTGAATTACACTAAAAAGCTTTTACTAATGTTTTTTAGTCAATAAAAACGGGTATAAAAAGATAAGTCAGAAAAAATGAAAGGAAGCTAGAAATGTATAAGCATATCCTTATCGGTTTTGATGATTCCAGAGACAGTGTAAAAGCATTAGAAAGAGCAGCACAATTTTACTCCATGAATCCTGAAAGTAAAATAACGGTAGCGCATGTTATTCAAGAATATACAAATAATCTTGCATTTGATCAATATCATTTAAATTACCCTATTGGTCCTACTCCTAATGGAGGTGTATATCCTGTAAGAATGATATTGCGCGAAGAAGAAATGCCAAAGAACGGTAAAGAGAACTTTCATGATTCTACGGAATATATTTTAGACCATGCAAGATCCTTTTTAAATTATCAAGGTGTACCTGCAGAATTCAAAGCATTAGATGGAAAGCCTAGTACAGACTTATGTGATTTCGCAATCGAGCATCATGTTGATTTAATTATTGTTGGGAATAGTGGAAAAGGACTATTGAAAAAACTATTAGTAGGAAGTGTAAGTGAAACAATTATGAAAAACGCGGAGATGGATGTTCTCGTAGTAAAATAATCGTTTTACGAAATAATTTCTTAATGGATAGACAAAGAGCAAAAATGAGCAGAAATAAATCTAGACTATGAAAAATGGGAACCGTTATTGGTATGGTTCCCTTATTATTTGCTCCGGGGTATTCGTTTATTAAAAATAGTATGTGTCTAATGTAAAAACATGAAGAAGAAATTTCATCTGAATAGCATAGTAGAAGCCTGCTCAAAATAACATTATGATTTGATTTTGAAAAGGAATTTAGGTGAGACAATTGGTTGATAACGTGGAAAAATGGTCGGGAACTAGAAAAAAGTCTAAAAGAAGGTTAAAAAAAGATGATATAACCATTGTGGATACAGATGCAGCCAAAAAAGCGGTGGTGGCTACCGCCCTTGGAAATGCGATGGAGTGGTTTGATTTTGGAATTTATTCTTATTTGGCTGTGACCATAGGAAAGGTGTTTTTTACAGGTGTGACAGGGCCACTCCAAATCGTGTATTCATTTGCCACCTTTGCCGTGGCGTTTATCGTTCGTCCTCTAGGTGGAATGTTTTTTGGTATGTTGGGTGATAAATTAGGACGAAAAAAAATCTTAACCATCACATTAGTGTTAATGTCTCTGGCCACTTTAAGTATGGGCTTAATACCGGGCTATGCAAAGATTGGAAATCTAGCTCCTATTCTTTTGCTTTTGGCCAGATTGGTCCAGGGATTTTCTACAGGCGGTGAATATTCAGGTGCTATGACGTTCATCGTAGAATCCTCCCCCGATAAAAAAAGGGGATTTTTATCAAGCGGGTTAGAGGTAGGTACATTAGTTGGATATATCGCTGGATCTGGGATTGTGACGATTCTAAGTTTTATTCTCGGACCAGAAAAAATGCTTGATTGGGGATGGCGTATTCCATTCTTCATTGCCGCACCGATAGGTCTTATTGGTCTTTATTTAAGAAATAATTTAGAGGAGACGCCTATCTTTGAAGCGATGAATGAGGGCAAACCGAAAGAAAATGAGAAAGGATTAATAAAGAAGGTATTTGTTTTTCATTGGCCTCAGCTTCTGAAAGGGATGGTCTTAGTTTTATTTTTTAATGTTGTGGATTATATGCTGCTATCTTATATGCCATCTTATTTAAATGTTGTTTTAGGTTATGAAGAAACGAAGGGTCTTTTGTTGATTCTGATTGTTATGTTTATCATGATTCCGATTGTTTTACTCATGGGTTATTTTAGTGATCGGATTGGGAATAAGCGCATTATTTTAGGAGGTTTGATTGGGGTCATTCTTCTGTCCATTCCTTCGTTTAAGATGATTGAAAGTGGGAGTAATTGGATGGTTTTTTTGGGACTAATGATATTGGCTATTCTATTAGCCACTTTTGAAGCGACTATGCCATCCATGCTGCCTTCCTTGTTTTTTACACAAGTAAGATATGTTGCATTAGCCATTACCTTTAATATTTCCGTTTCTTTATTTGGCGGTACAACTCCATTGGTTTTGGCATGGTTAATAAAGGTAACAGATAACAAGATGATTCCAGCTTATTACATTATGGCTGCTTGCCTAATTGGTATTATTACCATGATTTTTGTAAAGGAAACTACCGGAAAAGCGTTGCGGGGCTCCGCACCTGCAGTGGAGGAAAAACATGAGATTGCAGAGATTTTGGAAAATCCTCAAGAGGCAATTTGGTGGAAAGAGGAAAGAAATAATATATTAGAAAAAATGGATGAATCAGGAAAAGAGAAAGAGTAATGATTTTGGCAGTAGGAAGCGGACATTAGAGTTCTCCGCTTCTATTTTTGTTATAGATTGTAAAAGATTGTGGAAATTGGCACCTGTTTTTCAAAAATATGTTACGCTAAATTTAGTATACTTAGGACAGCGGGTGGGGAAATGGATAATAAAATTAAAGAACTAGTAGAATTAGCAAGAAAAAAATTTGGATTAGAAAGCTATTATTTAAAAAGACATAGCTTAAATCAAAAAATTACTCTTTTTCAAGAGACCGTTTATACATTAACGATGGAATGGTTTCCTAATCATGTGATTGAACATGAGGATGAAGACTACAATCCAGATGGTACGGCTATTATTGATATAGAGATAAAAAGCCGAAAGGTAGAGAGTGCAATATTTGTCGGCGGAATTTCCCTTGCAGATGGAGTTAGATTTAGGGAAAGGAATCAGATCATCGGTTGGATTGAAGAAGAGACTGGTTTAACTTATGGCAGGCATTTCATATTAGAAAAAGAGGGGAAAGGTGAATTTCGCTTTCGTGGATGTATAGATGGTGTCTCCCTGTACCCATCCGGACATATTGAATTACAACATGACAAAGAAGGAAATCTTACATTTTTCACTGTATATGGCTCATTTCCATCTACTGATTTGGTTTCTGGAGAGACTTATTCTCTTTCTAAAGATAAGGTGGAAACACTAATAAAGAAACAATTCAAATTAATTGAATTACCATTATATGAGGAAGAAAGACTTATCCATTTATATGGGATCGAGGAGATATTTGTTAGAAATGACCGAGTATCGACTATTCCATTTAATGTGGACACACGTTTTTATACAGAAATAAACAAAACGATATATTGGGATGAATCGGTTCGCAAGCCTTTTAAGAGAAAGAAGATTAATTGGATAGTTGAAATAACAGAAGAACAGGCTTTTTCAGATGAGCCATCTCCTGAGTCCTTTCCAATAACGGAGGAGGAGACTGAAAAATGTTTAGAGGAGGTCACAGCATTTTTACAACAAGTATTTCCAAATGACTCTGGTAAATGGAAATTAAAGACCCTCCATCGGGATAAAGGTTATATTTACGCAGTTTTAAGAGAAAAAGAACAGAAAAATCAAGTATGGAAAAGAAAGCTTACCATTTTGATAGATGCACAATCACTTGAAGTATGTAATTATATTGATAATAAACCACTACTGGAAATGTTCGATCAATTCCAAACATCTGATGAAGCAGTCATGACCAAAGAAGATGCATATGAAAAACTGAAAGAAAAAATCGTCCTAACACCTTGCTATGTTTATGACTTTATAGAAGGAAAATTTGTTTTATGCGGGAAATTAGATTGTCAGTTTGGAGTGAACGCATCCAATGGGGAAATTTTATGTTTAAATGACCTATAGATTTGGATGAGAAAAAGCAACTTACTAATATAAGGGAAGTTGCTTTTTTTAAATTTCTTTTTTATGTGAATTTTTCCTCTGTCCTAATGGCGTAAGCATCCAATATTATCCGTGCCATTACTTGAATAGGTAATCGGGAGCGCACCTCATATTCCGGGAAGTAGGAGATTTCCGATTTAAATCCAACGAGAGAGATTTCAGATAGCTTATATAATGGACTGTTTTGATTACATGTAAGGAGCAGAGTGCTAACTCCATTCACTTGACAATTACTGGCTGCTTCTACCAATTCCTCTGTCTTTCCATTTAATGATACAAAAATCACAATATCTTTTCTATCCATTTTTTTGCTAATTGTTTTTATGATATTCGGATCATCGTGAAGTTCACAGCTCTTTCCAAGCAGTTGAAATTTAACCATCATTTCCTTCGCGATTAGCTCGGAGAAGCCTCGAGCAAAAATGATGATTTTTCGTGAGTGAATAATCTTTTGAAGTGCGTCCTCTATAGTTCCGCTATCGAGAAGTTGAATGGTTTTAATGACTTCCTGTTCATTTTTCAAAATAGCCTCTTGGATTTTTTTATCTATCTTTTCCACAATAGAAAATTCCGTACTTGAATCAAAGTCATCTTTTAAATGGATTTTAAAAGCGGTAAAACCACTGTACCCTAACTTTTGCATGGTACGGACAATCGTGGCGGTGGATACATTAGCCTGTTCGCTTAGTTTTACAATGGAGATTTGAGGGATAGTGTCTAAATGCTGCTTTATATAATCGACTAAATATCGTTCTGTTTCACTTAGTGTGCTGTACAGGTTCTTTGCTCTGTTTAAAAACGTCTGTGACACATTTACCATCTCCCAAAAAGAAAAGTTTTACATTGAAAACGTTTAACATTGTAAACATTTACAGCCTCTATTGTGCCACAATATGAGTATAAAGTGAAACATAAGGCAGTGAGGAAAGAAGGGAACCAACATGATTTATACATGTACCATGAATCCCGCCATCGATTTATTTACGGAGTTTGAACAATTTTCTCCCTTCGTAGTAAATCGCAGTATTTTTGAAGACTATCAAGCGAATGGAAAAGCTATTAATATTTCGTTTATGTTAAAGAAAATGAATATTCATAGTACTGCCACAGGGTTTTTAGGTGGGTTTACGGGAGGATATATTGAACAGGAATTAAGGAGAAATTCGATTGATGTAAATTTTATTAAAGTAGATGGCATCACAAGAATAAATACCTTTATTCGATCAGGGGAATTAGAGTATAAAGCGGTAAATAAGGGACCGGAAATTAGCAAAAAGGCCCAAGAAGAGCTTCTTAATTATATTAAGACCTTTACAAGTGAAGATATGCTCTTTGTATCTGGAAGCTTGCCTAAAGGAATAAAGGATGAAATTTTTGTTGCCATTGCTGAACTCTCTCAGAAACAAGGGTTCTCCTTAATCTTGGATATAAGTTCCGATAGATTGATTGATTGCCTGTCGTATCATCCATATTTAATCAAACCAAATGACGAGGAATTAGCTCAATTATTAGGTGTTGAAAAGCTAGATTCAGAAAAAGAATTGGCAAATGCCGCAAAGTTGCTTTTAGATAAAGGGGCTAAGAGGATTTTAGTATCACGCGGTGAAAAGGGAGCTTTATATGTAGATGAAGAAACTATCTTATGGACAACTGCTCCAAAAGGCAAGGTAGTAAATACAGCATGTGCTGGTGATACGATGTTGGCTGTATTTATTGGTAAGATCATAGAAACAGGAAATGTAGAGGAAGCTTTAATAAGTGCAACGGCGGCTGGATCATCTACCGCTTTTACAGCAGGGTTAAGCAATTTAGAAGATATTCCATTATTAAGAGAGCAAATTCAATTGAAAAGGGAGGTTATATAGATGAAGACATACAAAATTATTGCAGCTACTGGATGCCCTACAGGAATTGCCCATACCTATATGGCGCAAGAGGCATTAGAAGAAGCGGCGAAAAAAAGAGGCATCACGATTAAAGTAGAAACACATGGTCAGGAAGGGATAAGAAACGCATTGACGGATGCAGAGATAGAAGCAGCAGATGGTGTCATCATTGCAGCAGATAAGGATGTCAATGCTGATCGTTTTATTGGAAAAACTGTCATCAATGTTTCCGTTAGTAAAGGAATTAAAGAGCCAGATAAATTAATAGATGAAATCCTATCTGGCAATGTTCCTAAATATAAAGATGGCCAAGCTAGAGTGCAAGGTCAAGCTGGCCAAAGCAACCAGAAAACATCTATCTGGCACAGCATCTATGTTTCCCTTATGAATGGTGTATCCCATATGCTTCCGCTTGTAGTAGCAGGTGGTGTGATGGTAGCCATATCATTTATGTTTGGTATCAATTCGGCTGATCCAAAAAGCCCTGAATATAATCAATTCGCTTATTATTTAAAAACGATAGGCGGAGTATCCATGAATTTAATGGTACCTATTTTATGTGCTTACATTGCTGAATCTATTGCGAAAAGGCCTGGGTTGATTATCGGATTTATCGTCGGGATGATTGCTTACATGAATGGTACTGGATTTTTGGGAGGAATCGTTGGAGGTTTCTTAACCGGCTATATTATGGTTGGGTTAGCCTATGTATTAAAAGGATTGCCTAAGCAATTAGATGGCCTAAAGGCTATTTTCCTTTTCCCTGTATTAGGTATTTTTGTGGCCGGATTTGCAATGTGGTTTTTATCTGCACCAATGGAGTCCATTAATAAAGGAATGATGTCATTCTTAAGCGGTTTCCAAGACTCAAGTCCAATCCTATTAGGACTAATCGTTGGTTGTATGAGTGCATTTGATATGGGTGGCCCTGTTAATAAAGCGGCATATGTTACAGGGACAGCATTGTTAGCGCAAGGAAATTACTTCTTTATGGCTGGAGTATCAGCAGCATGTATTGCACCACCGTTAGCAACTGGTTTCGCAGTTTTATTTGGTGGAAAAGCTTATTCAGCAAGTGACCGCAGTGCAGGTTATGTGAATTTTTTACTTGGATCTACTCATATTACAGAAGGAGCAATACCGTTTGCTGCGAAGAAGCCAATTAAGGTCATCCCAATCCTTATGCTAGGATCATCTATTGCGGCAATCCTAACCTATTTATTTAAAGTGCAAGTTCCTGCACCACATGGTGGATTTATTGTATTGCCAATCGTTACTCATGCAGTACTATGGGTTATCGCTATTCTAGTAGGTGCCATCATAAGTGGATTACTAATGGCCTGGGATCAAAAAAGAACAGTAGCAAAGGAACAACAAACTACTGAAGAAAAACATGAATCTGGTGAAACGGAAAAACTAGACGCTGTGTTGGATATTCAAAATATCTTCTGTAATGTAGATGCAGCATCACAACAAGAGGTATTTCTTAAATTAGCGGAAATTTCAAAAGAGAATGATATAAGCACTAATGCAGAAGAAGTAGTAAAGGGATTTCAAACAAGGGAACGGTTAAGTTCGACAGGAATGGAACAAGGTATTGCGATTCCACATACAGAGCTTAATAGTATTCGGAAAGCAAGCATAGTAATTATGAAATTAAACCAAGGTGTCGATTGGAATGCTCTTGATGGGAAACCGACGAATATCATAATTGCCATGTTTATTCCTAAAGGAAAAGGAAATGACCACCTACGCTATTTATCAGAGGTATCGAAGCTTTTAGTTCATCAGGAATTTATCAATCGATTACAACAGGCAAACAGTTCCGAAGAAATCTATCAAATGTTTATAGACAATATCCGATAGGAGGATAACGAACAATGAGAGAAGTTAGTGAGAAAAAAAGAAAAGCTCTGCAAAATTTAACGGATGAACAAGGGATTATCAGTGCCCTTGCTATTGACCAACGTGGCGCATTGAAAAAGATGATGGGGGAAAAGGGAACCCAGTATACAATGGAAGAATTTAAAGTACTTGTCTCTGAATCTTTAACACCCTATGCATCTTCTATTCTATTAGATCCGGAGTATGGTTTACCTGCCGCGGAAAGAAGGGATTCTAATGCTGGGTTACTTATTGCATATGAAAAGACTGGATACGATGCTACAAAGCCAGGGAAATTTCCAGATCTTTTATCAAATTGGTCTGCTCGAAGATTGAAAGAAGCAGGAGCAGATGCGGTGAAATTTTTACTATACTATGATGTGGATGAACCTGCAGAAATAAATGATCAAAAGCATGCATTTGTGGAACGAATTGGTTCAGAATGTGAAGCGGAGGATATCCCATTCTTTTTAGAACTATTATCCTACGATAGTAAAACAGAGGATACTAAAAGTAAAGAATACGCCAAAGTCAAACCGCATAAAGTAAATGATATGATGATAGAATTCTCTAAACCCAAATATAATGTAGACGTATTGAAGGTGGAAGTCCCTGTCAATATGGATTATGTTGAAGGTTACGGAACAGATTCCGTTTATACAAGAGAGGAAGCGAAAAGGTTCTTCAAAGAACAAAGCGAATCAACGGATTTACCATTTATCTTCTTAAGTGCTGGCGTTAGTGCGGAATTGTTTCAAGATACCTTGCGTTTTGCTCACGAAGCCGGTTCTGATTTTAATGGTGTCCTTTGTGGTCGAGCTACTTGGAAAGATGGGGTAGCAGTTTATGCTAACCAAGGTATGGAGAAAGCGAAAGAATGGTTGCACACACAAGGGAAGGCAAATATTCAGGCACTAAATAATGTCATTCAAGAAACAGCGTCTTCTTGTTTTGATAAAATTAAATAATACAAGAAAGGCAACGGTATTTGCACCGTTGCCTTTTCCATCTTAGGCCTTTATTACATACTTTCGTAAAGCGTATGCTACTCCATCCTCATTATATCTCTTGGTAGTATAAGTGCTGAGCTTTTTTGCCTCTTCTACAGCATTTCCCATTGCTACGCTAATTCCTGCTACTTTGAACATGGAAATATCATTTAAATTGTCTCCGATTGCAACCGTATCTTGTAATGGTATGCTTAAAAAATTTGCCATGTAGGTTAAGGCGTTTCCTTTGCTTACCTCAGCATGGGCAATTTCGAGTTTTGTACTGCCAGAGGAGGTAAGGGATATATCCTGCCGGTTCTTTAAAGTATTTTCAAGATGCTCCAGCTTTTTGCGATCAAAAGATAACACAAAAATTTTATATACTTCTAAATTGGGTATATCAATATCTTTGTAATCATTTATGTAGTGCAAACCAAATTGTTGGAATTGAATATCTCTTTCTTTATTTGCCCACTCCATGGGGAATGTAGGATCTTTCTCGGCTAATAAACGGATTTCTTCACCCAACTGTTCTTTCCCTTTTGCTAAAAGATGAATTCCTTGATTTGTATATAATTCGAAATAAAAGCCCTCTGATTCCAAAAAAGGAATCAGCTCTGATAGAACATTATCAGGAATAACAAGTTTTTGAATAATTTCCTTTCCGTGAAAAGCAATTGCACCATTTCCAGTTATAATCGGGCAATCAATACCGGCATTCTTTAGAATTGCTTGCGTATCATGAAGAGATCTACCAGAACAAATCGTTATGATGTCTCTTTGCTTTTGCACATCATGAATTGCCTCTACATTTGTAGCACTAATAGTCCCATCTTCTGATAATAAGGTTCCATCCAAATCTATAGCAATTAATCTCATTTTCAATCCTCCAAGCTGTAAGCAAATTCTGCACTAGTAATTTAGTATATACTACCCGTAGTTATCCTTATAATTATAACCTTCTTTTCTATGTAATCTTAATGGTTAATCGGATAAATCTTTGTTTTTTTCAACAATGGAATATATAGTTTGTTTGCTATCTTTAAAACAATCCCTCAAGTTGATCTAACTGTTTTTCCAACTGTATCCTTCGATTTTTTATTTCTGCCTCTTCCTGACGCAATATCTCTACATGGTTTTTTAGTTGCTAGAATACTTCCTCAATGAGATGGGGATTTCCACATCCAAATGATCGTTTCAGCTTAAACGGCATTAAGACTTAGTCCGAAGCTTTTAAACTCCATAATCACCTCATAATCTTGTATTTCTTTTTCTCCATAATCTTTTCTGTTTCCATTCCATTTTGGAGTCAGTAACTCTAAATCTTCATAATATCTTACAGTATCCTTGGTTGTATTTAATACTTTAATATACTCTCCAATTCTCACTATTTTCACATCCTAAATGATAGTTGACATGGGGTTAACCCCACATATTTTAATAAGAATAGAGTCATATGTTGAGGTGAAAGAAATGTTATTATGGATAGCAAAATGTTTCACTTTTGGATACGGTGCATTATCTTTATTAGCAGGCTCTCTACAGTTTTGGAAACGCAACATTCCAACTTGGTCAGCGGTTGGGATGACCGTCATAGGTATCATGCTTATGGTAACTGCTATATTGGTGAATGGTACATCGAAAACTCTTTATGTAGTATTCCTATGTCTTATTCTTATGCATCTATTATCCATCGCAAACGGAATTCATCTTTATGGAATAGTAAATATAAAACATCATGTAATAAGATTACTACTCTCTCTTGTTATCGTTTTATTTTATATAATGTAATTCGGAACACCCTTTTGATACTCAAAAGGGTGTTAAATTGCCTTTTCAAATAAAGTCCGTAATTCATGTGGCACTTCTCTGCTTTTTCGTGTACTTGCATCCATTGTTACACTTGTGACAAGTGCATCTGCACATTTTTCACCATGTTGATTATATATTTCCTGCAATAACACATAACTGCTTCTACCAATCTTTTCTGGCTTCGTGTGAATAGAAAGCCGGTCGTTTTGCCTGCATTCCTTCCGATAGTTAATATTAATATTAACGGTCACGGTCTGAATTCCCATCTCAAGAAAACGCTCATATGGTAATCCTGCATTTTCATACCAATTTTCCCGACCCCATTCAAGATACTCCAAATACTTTGCATTGTTCACATGTCCGTTCACATCAATTTCGGTGGAACGGACGATGATTTCCAGGATATCTTCCATTATCGTACTCACCTATCTATACTTTTATTTTTATCATAACATATTGGCTGATTGATTAATGGTAAGTTTTTCTGCATGTCCTTATAGTAGTGATTCGAAATTGCTGTCAGGAAAACCGTTTTACAGTATATGTAAACGATAAAGATAAATAGGAAACAGAGAATGTCTCTAGCAGACATCCTCTGTTTTTGGGCTATGCTATTACTCTTGGAAGCTACTTCGATATTTTTTAGGTGTGACTCCTGTATGTTTTTTAAATACCTTTATGAAATAGCTTTGGTCGTTAAAGTTGAGCCATGTTGCGATGGATGAAATAGGGTATGCTGTTAAGGAGAGTAGTCGCTTGGCTTCTTCGATTCGTTCACCTTGAATGTAGTTACTAATAGAAATTCCTACTTCTTTTTTGAAAAGACTGGATAAATAATTGGGGCTTAAATGATTAAGTTGTGCCAACTGATCTAAGGTTATATCCTCGTACAGATGATTATAAATATAGTGTTGGCAGGTTGTAACAGTACGGGAATATTTATTTGCCCTCGCTTCTTGTACCCGATTGGTAAAATCATATACAGCTTCTGTCATAATGGCCTGTATTTCTTTTAAATGGTCTTGCTCCTCCAACTGCTGAATATAAAAATCACTTAAAGTGAAGGCTGTTTCCTCATTCAATCCGCCTTCAACCGCAGCTCTACAAATTAGGGCAACACCTGTTATCATTAAATTTTTTTCGCTTCTGATTCTGCTTCGTTTAGACAATACACCCAATTCGTCCTCGGAAAAAATGGAATAATTGACGATATTCGATAATTTGTCTACTTGTCCATTTTTCACATAATGAAGTAAGACACGTTCATGAGAAAGATTCGAATGGAAAGTTAAATCTCTTCTTCCTTTTGACAGTTCTAAATCTGGATGATCCAGCTTTAAAGTGGATTCCAGTTCTTTATTTTGTTCTAGTACAAGCGATTTGTCTAATTTTCTCTTGTATATAGTGTAAAATGCAAGTAATCCAATAGTTAGAAATTGTTCACTATCCTTTACATAGAGAGAGTGATAAAAATCAAATAAGGCTCTTTTATGTGGGATTTCTTTATAGGAATCCATGATCTCATTCATCTTCTCTTCCGTTATGTCGGTATGAATACAGGGGCCAACGACTATCGAACCTTTTGTCTCCTTTAAATAAATAGAGAAAAACTGCAAATTGGAATAGGAAAAGAAACGAGGTATATCCACTACTTTGACTGGATATGTGTATTCCTTTATACGGAACTTTAAATTATTGTAGTAAGGGCTACTCTGAAAATGACTTGTTACACATTCGAATTCAAATTCTCCGTACTGGTTGATGTAAAAAACAGATAACCGATGTGCTGCAAACAGTGATTGGCAAAAGTAAAGAATCTCTTCTTCTTTGAAATGCACGTAAGTATCCTCCATTAAAAATTGATAGCGCATCCAATTTTGTTTATTTATATAAAAAAATACTATTTACAGTGGAAAAATACAATAAATCCGGATATTTAAGAAATAAAATAGGGGTGTTATAAAGAAATAAGCTCGAATTTTAGGAGGAAGAGTCATGGAATTACAAGATAAAATTGCTATAGTAACTGGTGCTGGAAGTGGTATTGGAAGAGCAAGCAGTTTGCTGATGGCGAAGCAAGGTGCAAAGGTAGTATTAGTAGATTTTAATCAAACAACTGGTGAAGAAACGTTGCAATTAATAAAAGAACAAGGCGGAGAAGCAATCTTCGTTCAGGCGGACGTATCCAATAGTAAAGATGTTCAAAATTATGTTCAAACTGCGGTCGATACCTTCGGACGTATTGATGTGTTTTTTAATAACGCAGGTGTTATACAGAAGTTTGCACCTTTAGCTGAGGTTGAAGATGCTGAATTTGATCGTATTATGTCTGTTAACGTAAAAGGTGTTTTCTTAGGTATGAAATATGTATTAAAAGTGATGGAAAACCAAGGTAGCGGTTCTATCATTAATACAGCTTCCACGGCAGGTATTCGTAGTGAACATAGTGCATCTATCTACTCCGCAAGTAAACATGCAGTAGTAGGCTTAACGAAAGCCGCCGCTTTAGAATATGTGAAAAAAGGTATTCGTGTTAATGCCATCTGTCCAGGAGGGGTAAAGACTGCGTTAACTAGTAGTGTGGAAAGAATGTTTACAGAAACAGGTTACGTGCCAGAGGAAGTGTCCGTAATGAGGATGGGCCGCTATGCAGAACCGAACGAACTTGCTGAAATGGTTGTATTTCTAAGTTCTGATAAAGCAAGTTATATGACAGGATCGGTTGTGGTTGTAGATGGTGGGTTAACTTTATAATTGATAACTAAAATAAATAAAAAGGATGGACATGAGGAGTCCATCCTTATTTTTATTTATATATCATAAAGAACGTATATTACTTTTATTCTCTTTTGAAGTAACTTCCTCCATCAACATGATGGACATACTAAATATAAGGGTGATTAATGAAGCAATAACAACACCAACACCTGTTGCTGTATAAAAATACCCGCCGCTGGCAGCGCTTACAAAAAAAGCTTGCAATAAAGATAAGTACTCCTAAGCATACTCCACAAATGGATCCTTTAATAGCCTTTAGACTTTTCTCATGCATTGATACCATCTCCCTTACTGAATATTCTACCAATAATCACAGAATTGTCAAATATTTTTTGAAAAAAATTAACAAAATAGGGTAGACAAAATGTTTTTATTAGTATTGACATCGTAATTAGAGATGATAACAAGCTGAGGCTTACCTTTACTTTAGTTACAAAATAAAAAATCCTAAACATAATAATTTAGGATTTTTTATCTACTCTGGAAGCCTATAATACTTAACGTACCAACGAGTAAGGATATGATGGAAACATGTACGAGTACAGCCCCTAGACTAAGACTAGTATATATCAATAGTGCACCGCTGAGTCCTTGAAGAATAATCAGGATAAAACAAACGATACTTAAACGATAAATGTCTGGCCGTAAAGAACGGTATTTTCTCGCTCTCCAGATAAGCAAGAGAAACAGAATAATTAATCCAAGCGCAAATAATCGATGAACGACATCAATCCAAAAGGCATTCCCCACTACAGATGCATGCTCGGTTGGAAATGGATAGCCGCGAAATGATGCGCCTGCTCCTGTTTTGGATACATAACCGCCAAAATATATTGCTCCATATGAACAGATAAAAATTATCCAAGAAAAGATGGAAAAGGTAAGAGGTAATTTTCCACGTTCATGTATATTTTTTTCGTTCATATAAATTACATAGGCAATATTGACAACTGCTGCAAAGGAAATAAGAGCAATCCCTAGATGTGCAGCAAGGAGTAGCGGTGAAAGGGAGACCATTACAGTTAATGCCCCTAAGGTAGATTCTCCAAGAATGCCAATTACAGCAAATAACACTAACCATTTTATTTTAGGAGATTTTGATTTATAACGAAACCAAGCAATAGCGGACACAACAAATAGTAATAGACTAGCAAGACCAACCACTATTCGATGCGTATATTCAATTACGGAATGGTAATCGGAAAAGTCCGGGAATATACTTCCATTGCAGAGTGGATATCCGCTTCCGCATCCCATTGCAGATTGAGTCATTGTGTCAACAAAGCCTATAATATTTACGATAAATAGCACTGCAGCAGAACTAACTGCAAGCCAAAAATAACGCATGATTACACCTTCTTCGTAAGGTCTAATAATTATGTTCAATATTGAACAAAGTGAGATAAAGAAATAACTTCTCTTAGATACCGTCAGTCGGAACTAAGAGAAGCATTTTAAGTTTTTTCTCTGTCTAGCGCAAGTAGCTATCGGCTAGCGGATTCCTCCGTCTTCTCCCTAAGATAAGTCAACATCAGTTGAAAATGTAAGGACTATTTTCACTTGTTCGTGAACTACCTTACTGTGTTTCCTTTATCTTGAGCCTGCGACTACGAAGGTGAAATTGGAAGAGCTAATTTCGTTCATCCGTACGCCGATGAAAAAGCCACTTTCGCTTTTCTTATTGTACAACCGAGTTAAATGACATAATCCAAATTGCACCTACAACAATGGTTATAACGAAAATTAATCCTAAAACTAATGCCATTACATTGTAGCGAGGTCCTTCTCCGTCGCGAATATGCATGAAGAAGAAGAGCTGAATAACAAATTGTAATACGGCTGCTATCAAAATGACAGGTAAAAGTACTGATTTTGCCATCATATGATTTAACACAAGTACAAGCGGGATGATTGTCAAAATGATAGAAAGTATAAATCCAATTACATAAGCTTTAATGGATGCAGTATGTTCATGATTTGACATTTACATCACCCCCATCAAATAAACTACAGTAAGGATAAAGATCCAAACGGCATCTAAGAAGTGCCAGTAAAGACTGATGACAGAGATCTTTCTTTTCGTTACATTTGTAATCCCTTTACGAGATAGTTGAATCATTAATCCGATCATCCAGAAGATACCGACTGTAACGTGCAATCCGTGTGTTCCTACTAGTGTAAAGAAAGAAGTAAGGAAAGCACTCGTAGAGATAGTTGCACCTTCATGAACCATATTAGTGAACTCATTGATTTCAAGTCCCACAAACACAGCACCAAGGGCAGCTGTAACAATCAGCCAGCCCAATAGTGCTTTTTTATTTCCTTTATGCATGAATAAAACAGCTATACCACTTGTAAACGAACTAATTAATAAGATAAAGGTTTCAATGATAAAACCAGGTTTATCAAATTCCTTCCCTGTAAATCCTCCATTTGTGTGAGTATGCAAAACGGCATAAGCTGCAAACAGAGTCGCGAACAGGAGACAGTCGGTTACAAGGAAAATCCAAAAACCTAATATTTTTAACCCTTCCTGGTCTACATGACCATGATCATGGTTAGAAACATGAGCAGAAGCGCTTTGTTGCATGTTTAAAACCTCCTAATTTGCAGTTTGTTGAGCTGAAAGAACACGATTTCTATATTCATTTTCAGTTCGCTCTATCTCTTCCACAGGAATATAGTAATCTGTGTCATATTGGAATGAACGTACGAATAAAGTAACTACAACACCGATTAATCCAGCAACTCCCATCCACATCCATTCAAATGTAAATCCGAATCCGGCAATAAAGAAGAAGCATGCCATGATGAATGGAACACCAGTGTTTTTCGGCATATGAATTGGCTCGTATTTAACCGGTTTTTCTTGATAGTCTCCATTTTTCATTTCTTGTTTTTGATACCACCATGCATCGCGACCTTTTACTTCAGGTAGAATTGCAAAGTTGTATACTGGCGCAGGAGACGGGATAGACCATTCTAGTGTACGACCATCCCAAGCATCGCCGGTTACATCACGTTCACCGTGTTTAATACTATAGACAATTTGCCATACTTGGAAGATGAATCCAATACCCATTAAGAATGCTCCGACAGTAGATACCATGTTGAGCGGTGCCCAACCCATATCCCATCCAGCAGAAGCATTATAGGTATAAATACGACGAGTCATTCCCATGAAACCAAGGGCGTATTGTGGCATGAAGCAAACATAGAAACCAATTTGCCATAACCAGAATCCCCATTTTCCTAGACGATCATTAAGTTTAAATCCGAAAATTTTAGGGAACCAATAATACATACCTGCTAAATATCCGAATACAACCCCACCGATTAATACTTGGTGGAAGTGGGCGATTAAGAAATAGCTGTTGTGATATTGATAATCCGCTGGTGCTGCCGCAAGCATAACACCTGTCGCTCCTCCGACAAGGAAACATGGAACGAATGCATAGAACCAAAGCATAGGTTGAGTAATGCGCACCCTGCCTCGGAACATCGTGAAGAGCCAGTTAAACACCTTCACTCCTGTTGGTATCGCGATGATCATGGTACAAATCGCGAAGACAATGTTTACATCGGCTCCGGCACCCATCGTAAAGAAGTGATGCACCCATGTGTAATAAGAAACAACACTAATGGCAATCATAGAGAATACCATGGAGCTATAACCAAAGATACGTTTTTTCGAGAAGGTTGCCACTACCTCGGAGAATACTCCGAATGCAGGCAAGACAACAATATATACTTCAGGGTGACCCCACATCCAAATTAAGTTGACGTACATCATTGGATTTCCGCCAGCTGTTGATGTGAAGAAATGTCCGCCTAATAAACGGTCAATTGTTAACATAGCTAATGTTACAGTAAGAATTGGGAACGCACCTAAAATAGCGATAGAAGATGCCAATGTAGACCATGTGAAAAGTGGCATGTCACGTAATCGCATAGATGGCGTACGCATTTTTAAAATCGTAACGACAAAGTTAATTCCGGTCGCCAAACTTCCGATACCGGATATCTGTATACCCCAAATCCAGTAGTTTTGACCTGGACCTGGACTAAATGCACTTTCTGATAATGGTGGATAAGAAAGCCAACCAGCATTTGGTGAACCACCAATAACGAACGAAAGATTAAAGAGCATTGCTCCGATGAAAAATAGCCAGAAACTAATAGCATTTAATGCTGGGAAAGCAACATCTCTTGCTCCAATTTGTAAAGGAACAACCATGTTAAATAAAGCAAACATAAATGGCATTGCCATAAATAGAATCATAATAGTACCATGAGTCGTAAAAATCTCATTATAATGCTCTGACTCTAAAAAGTGAGCATTTGGAACAGCAAGCTGTGCCCGCATTAAAAGGGCATCCACCCCACCGCGGAAGAGCATAAGTAAAGCTGCTAAAAGATACATGATACCAATTTTTTTATGATCAACGGTTGTGATCCATTCTCTCCATATCCAACCCCATTTTTTAAAATAGGTGAGGCAAAAAACAATCGCAACCACTGCTAAGACAATCGAAACATCGGCTCCATAAATCATTGGATCGCCGGTGACAAAGAAATGCGATGTATCCAAAACGGATCTCCTCCTTATTTATTATGTTCCATATCCATTCCAGACATTGATTTATCATCCTTTTTCATATCAGACATGGATGAGCTATCACCCATATGATTCATATGATCCATATAAGTTCCACCATGTTTATTTACAATGTCTTCATATAGTCCTTTAGGATAGGATGAAAAGCTTAATTCTTTCTCTAAGCCTGGTTTTTCTAAATTTTTATATCCTTGATTTGTTAAGGCAGGAGAATTCTTTTTCACACTGTCTGCCCATTTATTGAAGTTTTCTTGTGTAACAGATTTCACTCTGAATTGCATATGAGCAAATCCCTTACCAGTAAAGTTTGCACCTGAGCCAAAATATTCACCAGTTTTATCAGCTTGAAGCCATAATCCCATTGACATACCTGGCATTGTATATTCTTGCCCACCTAGCTGCGGAACCCAGAATGAATTCATTGTTCCAGAAGAAGTTAGAACGAATTGAACTGGAACACCAGCTGGAATTTCAGCATAATTCACTGTAGCAATTTTTTTGTCAGGATACGTAAACATCCATTTCCAATCTAAGGATGTTACTTGAATAACTATAGGCTTAACATCTTTCACAGGTGGTTTTGTTAAATTCAATGTTGTTTTCGCTGTAAAGACTCCAAGTATTGCAACGATAACAACAGGAATTCCCCACCAAATTACTTCTAGCACCTTGCTATCTGCCCATTCAGGTTGATAAGGTGCTTTGTTATCCGGTGTATCACGGTACCGTATAGCAATATAAACGAAAATACCTATAACAGGAATAATGACAACTGCACATAAAATTACCGAAATGATAATTAAACGTAACTCTTCGTGGCCAACTGGGCCTTTTGGATCGAGAACAATATATTTGCTTCTATCACATCCAGCCAAAAGGACCATGCCAAGCAGAGTTAAAAAGGAATATTTAGCTAATTTGGTCCATTTTCTCAATGGTAATTCCCCTTTCCGTTTGAAATAAAAAATGAGTAAATTAAAAAACAATACAACTATAGCAGATTAATTTCTAATTGAATATCTATATTAGTAGAATAATGACAAGTGTCATTGAAAGTTCAAACTTGGATGCAAATATTCCACTTACATGTAAAAATATGGGTATTATACGTAATGTTTTTAGCTAAATAGACAATTGATTCTGATAATTCCACTCGTATTATGGAAGCGCAATAATGATTGAATTTTCTTATTTTATAAGGGTTTGTGAATAATTAATGGAGGTTTTGTTACAGAATGGGAAAATTCAAGGTGATTTATGCTCAATTTTGAACATAAATCAAACAAAGTCTTTAATTTGTGCCTATGAAAAACCGTATCATGTTTTTAAAAGTTATTTTAATATAATAATGGTGAAGAGAAAAATAATTAGGATTGCTCATTTTTTTTTATGAAGAGGAATGAGACAATTTTATAATTATCCCTTTCCATCACAGTCAATTTTCTTTATGATTAGAGAAATGGAAAAATTGGGGGATATGGAAATCATGTTTAGTAAAATGCGAATGTGGCTAGAAAAGCGATCACCCGTCCAGGTTATTGCAGGGTATTATTTACTGGCAGTTGTGATATCCATTTTATTATTCAATCTCCCGGCAGTACATAAGCCAGGGGTACATGTAAGTTTTATCGATACAGTCTTCACTGCTGTGAGTGTAGTTAGCGATACGGGATTAACGGTTTTTAATATATCAGAGACGTATAGTTTATTTGGATATTTTGTTATTATGATTGTTTTACAATTTGGTGGTATAGGGATTATGGCGATGAGTACCTTTTTCTGGCTTCTATTGGGGAAGAAAATTGGTTTGCGCGAACGCCGCCTTATAATGGTAGATAATAATCAATATGCATTATCAGGTCTTGTCCAGTTAGTAAAAGAGATATTAAAAATGGTACTTTTGACAGAGTTGGTTGGAGCTGTGATTTTAGGATTATATTTTATGAAATACTTTCCTTCTGGAAAAGAGGCATTTCTTCAGGGGTTATTTGCTGCGGTTAGTGCAACTACAAATGCTGGCTTGGATATCACTGGGGAATCACTTATCCCATTTGCAGGAGATTATTTTGTACAAATCATTGTCATAGTCTTAATCATTTTTGGGTCCATAGGGTTTCCGGTAGTAATAGAAGTGAAATCGTATTTTTTGAATAAAAGGAGAAAGTCTAGAATATCATTTCGTTTTTCCTTGTTTGCAAAGATGACAACCATTACTTATGGAATTCTATTTATCGCTGGAACAGTTCTGATTCTCCTGCTAGAGTGGCAAAATTATTTTAGACATTTATCATGGCATAAGAGCTTTTTCTATGCGCTCTTTCAGTCAGCTACGACGAGAAGTGCTGGACTTACAACCATGGATATAACGGAATTTTCTGTGCCTACACTATTGATTATGAGTGTTTTCATGTTTATTGGAGGTTCTCCTAATTCAGTGGGTGGGGGAATACGGACAACCACGTTTGCTTTAAATATGTTGTTCGTCTATCATTTCGCAAAAGGAAACCGTGATATTAAAATCTTTAATAGAGAAATTCATCAAGATGATATTATGAAGTCTTTTGCTATTACTATATTAGCTGTTATGATGTGCTGTATTTCAGTAGTGTTAATCAGCATCTCTGATAAGCAGCAAGATTTAATGGCCATTTTATTAGAAGTTTGCTCTGCCTTCGGTACAGTGGGCTTATCGTTGGGTATCACTCCGGATCTAAGTGTTTTATCAAAATGCATTTTGATGATTTTGATGTTTGTTGGAAGAATTGGGTTAACTTCTTTCCTATTAATAATGGGAGGAAATAATAAGGGGAAAGCAAATTATCATTATCCTGTTGAAAGGGTGATAACAGGATAATGTAAATAAGGACGGCTCTTTTATTATTGAGAACCGTCCTTTTCTTTTTGGTTCATTTTTTTGATAATTAGGAATATAATGATAATACGCATACATAAGGGGGGATTTTATATGGTAAATGGTATATCAACCAAATTAGTAGAGAGGTTTTCAGAGAAGGTAAACGATTCTATACCTGGGAGGATAGTGAAAAATGCCGTGATCAAAAATGGTATTGATGCGGTTGCTGAAAATAGAGATGCTATTGTGGCTATGAATCATGTTTTCTCTGATGAAATTGAAACAGGGAAAGTATCCAATCAAAAGCAAAGTGGAAGATGCTGGATGTTTGCTGCGCTGAATACGTTTCACCATAAAATGAATCGAGAGTTTCAATTAAAAGACTTTGAGCTATCCCAAAATTACGTTAACTTTTGGGATAAATTTGAGAAAGCGAACTATTTTCTTGAAAGTGTTTTGGAAACAGCGAACGAGCCTCTAGATGGAAGATTGGTTTCCTGGATATTGTCTACTCCCCAACAGGATGGCGGACAATGGGATATGTTTGTTTCGCTTGTTAAAAAGTATGGTGTAGTGCCAAAGCAGGCAATGCCAGAAACATTTCAAAGTAGCAGTTCGATGAGGCTAAATGCCATATTGAATACGAAATTACGGGAAGATGCAGTTAAACTCAGAAATATGTCCAGTAAAGGGGGAACTGAGGAAGAATTAAACAAAACGAAGGAAGAAATGCTGTCGGATATCTATAAAATTCTAACTCTATCATTAGGGGAGCCGCCAAGAACATTTAATTTTGAATATAGAAATAAAAATAATACGTTTTATCGGGACCTTGCGATTACTCCTCAACAGTTCTATGAAAAATATATAGGGCTCGATCTAGATGAATATGTGAGTATTATCAATGCACCGACTCAGGATAAACCATACGGAAAAACCTATACCGTACAATATCTTGGAAATGTTGTAGAAGGTAACCAAATTAAATACCTCAATGTCGATATGGATACGATGAAGGAGCTTGCTATCAAGCAGATTCAAGACAATGAAAGTGTATGGTTTGGATGTGATGTAGGTAAATTATCCAATAAAGATCATGGCATTATGGATTTGGACCTCTATGATTACGAATCGACTTTGGGGATTGAAATGTCAATGTCAAAGGCAGAACGACTTGACTATAAGGGGAGCGTCATGACTCATGCTATGGTTCTTACGGGAGTAAATCTTGTAGAAGGTAAACCAAACAGATGGAAAGTGGAAAACAGCTGGGGTGAAAAAGTAGGGAATAAAGGATATTTTGTCATGAGTGATAAGTGGATGGATGAGTACACCTATCAAATTGTCGTAAACAAGAAACACCTCTCAGATGATTTGAAAAAGGCATGGGAGAAAGACCCTATCGAATTGAAACCTTGGGATCCAATGGGGTCATTAGCGAAATAGGATATAAGGGATGTTGTCTCTGATGGAGAAAACATCCCTGTTTCATATGATGACAATTTTCGTCCATTTCTGCTTTTGTAAATGGACACCGAATGCTGACAACTTTATCTATTCGTTTTTTTTGTTCAAACGTTTGATTAAGAGGAAATAGAATATTTTGAGTCGAAAATGGTGAAATGGTGAAAAATAATAGCTGTTTTCAGTGCTCTTTGATATCCAACACAACGAAACCCTAGGTTCCCTGCTGAACTGTCTGGAGTATTCGAAGTTCTTGAAGCAATTCTATATGGGTTGCAATAGGATTCAGGGCAGAGAGAAGACCCACCTCTCATGGACTTTGTGGTACCGGATTTTGGTCCTTGGGGGTTATTGCTTTTGAACTAAACCAATCTGAACACCATTCCCACACGTTTCCGGCTATATTATATAAGCTGTATCCGTTTGGTGGGAAAGCATCAATTGGGCTGTTCCTAAATAAACATCCTTTACGGTATTTATTTTCGGAAACTTACCCTGCCAAATATTACAAACATGTCTTCCATCTGGATGCAGTTCATCTCCCCAAGGATATTTCTTTTGACTAAGTCCACCTCGTGCTGTGAATTCCCATTCGGCTTCCGTTGGTAGTCTTTTACCTGCGCAATCACAATAGGCTTTTGCATCATTCTAGAAAATGGAAAAACGGGGCGAATCATTTGTCCTTCTATAAAGGAATCTGGACATTCTGGTTGGAACCGATAGGCTCCTTCGATAACAGCCAACCATGGCGTTTCGCGTGGAACCTGCCGCACCATCTTTGTGGTATCTTCCTATAATAACAGGTAAAAAACAAAAGACCATCCGGATTGTTCTGCTTCGGTTTTATAATCTGTTGCCTTTACAAATTTTAAAAACTTTGCTTTGGAAATGGCGTATTTGTCCAACCAAAAAGAAGGAACCTTTACACAGCGTACAGTCTTCCCCATCAGCAGGAAATCCGTCTCTGTCCTTCGTCCCCAAAAGAAATTCTCCATCTGGAATAAAGACCATATCCTCTGGCTCCTTCTTATCAACTGTGAATAAGGAAGGTTGTGTTTTCTGTGGGAATAAAATCTGTTTGAATGAATGCTCTGCCAACCGAACAACATGATTTTTTTGAATCCATTTTAGTACCACTTCCTATCACAATTCTCGAATAATTCCTTCTAACAGTAACTAGGTTAGGGGTATCAGGGAGGGGGAATGGTTTGTTTGATTATTAACAATATTCGTCAATTTTTATTTGCATGTGAGCCGAGGAAAGTTCATTTTCTTTGATTTATTGTCAATTTATTCAAACGTTTGATTGAAAGAGTAATAGGTAGAAGATTATCTGAAATTGTAATTTTATATAAAAGGCTACTTCGTATTTTACTTTTACACTGTAAGGTACTGTGATTTGATATAGGTGAACATCTTTTCTTTTAAATAAAAGCTTTACTTATAGCTTTATTCATTTCACAGGCTGCTGCTTCCCGTATTTGGTTGTGCTAATTTGAATTCCTTGCTGAAATAGCAATACTCCATTCTTTTATCTCCCATATTCTTACATACCTCTAATACAGTTGTGCCGAAACAGCTAGTTTCAAAGCTTGAGAGCTTGTTAAGAGTTTTAGTGGATGTCCCATGCGTTTTCTCTTTTTTATACAAAAAAAACAGACGTTGAAATGTTGTAAAAGGTTATAAATAAATCAATATTTCATTTACATTTCGACACCATATAATGTATGAAGTTCGTTCTGAGTTACATGTTAAAAGTGAGATGATTTTTTGATTGAAGGGAGGTATTTAAGAGGATTTTGCCTGTGATATTCAAGTGAAAATGCATGTGTTATGATATGTATTGGAATGTAAGTTTAACAGCTTCTTACTCTAAAATTAGATTAGGAGATACATATGCACGCTATTAAAACATTTATTCCAAAATGGAACCGTGAAACCCTTTTGTTTATAGTTTTTGCAGTGTTATTTCTTGTATTTTCAAGTTATAAATTAACATTTGCTTACGGGATTACCTTTTCCTTTTCTAGCTTATTTTTGTTTTTATTGTTTCGGCTAATGGGACTTCCCAGTGCCGTTTTTGTTGGTGTAATAGGTCTTTTTTTCGTACAGCATAGTTTTTTGGGTATTAGCATTGGTTGTCTTTCTATTTTAGAGCTTTTATTTGTAGGTGCTTTTTTTTATAAAGGTAGAAAGGCAAAAATGTTCTATGTGGATGTCTTATTTTGGTTAACCGTTGGATTTGTTGGAATGCTTTTTATAAATGGGCATGCTTTAACAGGAAGTGTACTGTATTTTAAAGTAGCAAAAGATATTATCAACGGATGTTTTAATGTTCTGATGCCAGACATGCTTCTTGCATATGTTCCCTTTTATAAAATATTAAAAGTCAATAAGAATAATGTTTCTTTTCATCAATTTCTCTCCCATATAACATTTGTTTCTATTCTGTTACCTTTTTTCATAAGTATCGCGACAATCACAAGCAACGTTCATGCGCATATGGTAAAGGATGCGGTAAGGTCAGCGGAAAATAGTACAAATCGGATGGAAAAAGAAATGATCCTATGGAATAAGGATGACCTACATAAATTATATGATCCTTTTCGAACCAACCATTTATATGATACGGTGAAGGAAAATGAAGAGCAAGCATACGATATTGTTATCACAGACTTTCATGCTAATGTTATTGCTTCTGGTATTCAGGGGCTGAAGACCGGCCAGAAATATGATTGGATGCAGAATTATGAGTGGAGGAAGATCCAATATAACTTCTATGAGGCATTGCCGAAGGAAAAAGAAAACGCTACGCCTATTATGAGATGGAGATCAGGGTTCTATGTTTATACGAAAAAAATAGATGATTTATCGATGAAAATGGTGCTCCGATTTCCAATTTCTAAGTACCAGGATCAAATTACTAATAACTTTTTAGAACAGCTAAAGTATTCGGCTTTGTTTGCAATTTTACTCGTTTTCCTTGTACAGATTGTTAGTCGGATTTTTATCAATAATTTAAAGCAATTAACTGTTGCTACTACTGGACTTCCACAGAGGCTGCTTCATTTTGAGAAAGTCGAGTGGCCGCAAAGCTATGTATCAGAACTCCGATTATTAACACAAAATTTGAAAATAATGGCTGAAAAGATTAAGGAACAGTTCCGAGAAAGCAGTGAAATGAATAAGAAGCTAACGGAACAAACAATTAAATTAAAGGAATCGGAGGATCAACTGCATCAGTTAGCGTTTTTTGATGTTTTAACAGGATTGCCGAATAGGCTGCATTTCCAAACCTATGTCAAAAATTTAATAAAGCATCCTTTAACGAAACGCGCAGCGATTATCTTCATTGATATTAATCAATTTAAACAAATCAATGATACTTTAGGTCATGATGCTGGAGATGCCTTGCTGCAATTAATTGCAAAAAAACTTGGTGCTATACAAAACGACAATCGGGAAGTTTTTCGTCTTAGCGGGGACGAATTTGTCATCGTCCAGCGTGTAGAGGGTGAAGGATTACATCAGACGATGGAGCAAATTATTCAAGCATTTTCTTCCTATTTCCCTGTTCAAGGGCATATGTTTTATATAACTGCCAGTATCGGAGTAGGTATGTATCCTGAAGATGGACAGGACTTAGATACGCTTGTCAAATGCGCTGACATTGCAATGTATAATTCGAAGGAAAAGGGCGGCAATTGTATTCAATTTTTTAATGAATCAATGCGAAATAGTTTTCAGGAACGTTTAGAGATAGAACATTCTTTAAGGTTAGCAGTAGATAAAGGTCAATTTGAGCTTTATTTTCAGCCGAAGACAAGAATGAACAGTGTCACAAGCATGGAGGCATTATTGCGCTGGAAGGACCCGCAATTGGGATATGTTTCACCTGCCACCTTTATACCTATTGCAGAAGAAATCGGACTCATTTTACAAATAGATGAGTGGTCTCTATTTATGGCATGCAAACAAAATAAGGAATGGCAGGATGAAGGGCTCCTGCATGTACCGATTTCCGTCAACATATCAGCAAAGCATTTTCAACAGGATTCATTAATCCCTTTAATTAAAAAAGCTTTAGAGTTATCGGGGATGGAACCACGGTATTTAAAATTAGAAATCACCGAAAGTGTATTCATCAAAGATCCACTGCAGGTAGCAGAGGTGATTTATCGGTTGAAGCAATTAGGGGTGCTTATCTCTATTGATGACTTTGGAAAAGGCTATTCCTCCATGTATCAATTGCTACAGCTGCCATTTGATGAAATTAAAATAGATCGGCAATTTATAACAGATATTCATCAAGATGAGAAGAAGGCACTCTTGGTGAAATCTATTTTTGATATTGCCCATGGTCTGCATCTTAATGTTGTTGCAGAAGGAGTAGAGTGTGAAGCAGAAAGGGACAGACTGCTGCAAATGGGTTGCGACGAAATTCAAGGTTACTTATTCAGCCCTCCAGTAAATAAGGATGCGATGAGAAAGTTTCTTGCTGAGGCGGATGATCAGTTAGTTCGTGTCCCCGATTGAGGAATGCCGGTGATAAGGATAATTAAAGGAAAAACAAAAGATTACTTTTTCGCTTAAAGAGAAAAAAGAATGGAGGTCCATAGCTCTGGCTGTGGACCTCCATTCTATTATTAATGTATTTAACTGTCCTCCTGTGGTGGACAAAGTGGCGAAATGTCCACGGGTGGTGCCTGGCACCACTGTCATAAAATTTATGGGAATAGTAACAATAAGTAATAGGAGTTCAAGAAAGGTTTGGCCAATGTTCAAAAAATGGGAGGGATACGAACGTGGAAACGAAAAACTGTGATTTTTCCCCTATGAAGCAACAGTTAGCGGTAGGACTCCAACATTTAATCAGCCACCTTCAATCGAATTTAGCACAGCTTGAGGGAGAGGATTATTGCTTATTGAATTGTTTGGAGGAGGCAAAAAATCAGTTGGCAGATATTGAAGCGATGGCAGCATCCTTTTATTTGAATTGTTATTTATCTTCCTTTACAGACACATATGAGGATCTATCTATTTCCATGCAGCATCTTTCCAAACAAAGACATGGTGCGTTAATTGTAGTCGAGAGGAGCCATTCATTAGAGACAATTATTCAAAAAGGAACGCCTATGGAGGCGGTTGTGACACCGAAATTATTAGAAGCTATTTTTTATCCAGGGAATCCTCTTCATGATGGAGCGGTTTTAATAAGAGGGAATGTTGTGGTTTCAGCATCGAATGTATTGCCTTTAACTAAAAGAAAAATAGGAAAGGAAAAGGTTGGAACAAGGCATCGGGCTGCGTTAGGGGTGACCGAGCAAAGTGATGCATTAGCACTTGTTGTATCAGAGGAAACGGGCAGGATTTCTTTTGCATTAGAAGGAAAATTATATCCTATTAATATGACCGAGAAAATTACACTCAGTGACCCAATAAAGTTGATTAATAACGATTAAACTAATTCGTATTTGGTAATATGACCAAATTATGCAGGAGCCATTTTATTTAGATAAAAGGAACCCATAATAAAGTGACATCATTTTGGGTAAAATTTTTTAACAAGAATATGAATTATTAGGGATGTCCCTCCATAAAGTTCCCGTATATATATATTGGCGCTTAATTGTTAATGGGGGGAGTACAATGTTTATTCATATAGTTCGACAAGGAGACACTTTATTTAAAATAAGCCGAATGTACCAAGCTTCGATGGAAAGATTAAGATTGGCAAATGGCTTTGGAGATTCTAATCTCGTAATTGGTCAGGCAGTACTTATTCCTAAATACACGTATATCGTACAGTCAGGAGATACGTTTATCGGAATTGCCAGAAAGGCTATGGTAAGCGTGGAACAATTGAGACAAGCAAATCCGTCGATTCATCCTTCCTCTATTCATCCTGGAATGAAAATTAAAATTCCCAACATATCAAATTACCTTGCAGGTACTTTGGAATATTATCAAGTCCGTACGCCGGAACAGGACGCAGAACTAATTAGTCAATTTGCCCCTTATTCATCCTCCATCGCTTTGTTTGAGTACCACTTTGCCAGTAATGGAGATATCGTGAACAATTTAAATGATGCAGTAGCTGTACGAACTACTTGGGAGCATCGGGTAGTACCGCTTGTAACAATAACAAACTTAACCTCTCAAGGATTTAGCTCTGATCTTGTCAGTGCTGTATTAAATAATCCTACTGCACGAAGCAATTTAGTAAACAATATTGTTTATTTAACAAAACAACATGGATATGGCGGGGTAAATATCGATTTTGAACTTGTTAAGGCACAAGATCGGGATCTTCTGACCGGGTTCTTAAAAGAATTAAAGGTCCGCCTACGAGAAGATAGGCTGCCTATAACCATTGCTGTTCCTGCTAAATCGAGTGAAGATATATCTTGGTTAAGAGGATATGATTATGGTGGAATAGGCTCTGTAGTCGATTATATGTTTATTATGGCCTACGATTGGCACCATTCTGGCAGTGAACCCGGTCCTGTATCACCAATAACTGAAGTCAGAAAAACGATTGAATATGCTATAAAGACTGTTCCAAGCAGGAAAATCATTCTTGGCGTACCTCTATATGGATATAATTGGATCATTCCTTATAGCTCAGGAAGGATTGCACCAGGTATATCCAATCAAGATGCTATAGAAACTGCTATGCGTTATCATGCACCAATTCAATATTCAGAAGAATATCAATCACCATTTTTTAGATATAGAGACGAACAAGGACAGACACATGAAGTTTGGTTTGAGGACGTTCGAAGCATGAGTGCTAAAATGGAATTAGTTCGTAACTACGGTTTGCAAGCAATAGGAGCATGGCAGCTTTCATTAGGTTTTGCACCTGGTGTTTGGCTGCTGCGGAAGTTTTTTACGATTCGGAAGTTGTGAGAAAGTACGGAAAAAATATAAAAAACCGGCCTGATTCCCTTTATGAAATGTTCAAATGTAACGGGTATTAGGCTGCTTTACTTTTATTAACAAAAAGTCTGGTTTTACAATTTGTCCACCCACAATGGACACTTTTACAATTTGTCCACGAGTGGTGCCAGGCACCCTCATGATTTTACAAATTCTAATTAAATATATACATTTACTTTATTAAGTATATACATTATAATGAAAGCGATAACAGGTTGAGGGGTGTCTGGATGAAAGCTGAGCAAGTTTTTAATGAATATAACAGTTATATAGGTTCAGGAAAGAAACCTGCTGATTTTGATGAATTTTGGGATAAGGGTTTGGAAGAGCTTTCTCAACTGCCCTTACAGTATGAATTGGAAAAAGTAAATATACCTTCCCATATCGCAGATTTTTATAATTTATATTTTATTGGAATAAATGGAGCAAAGGTTAGATGCCAATATGTTTGTCCGAAAAACAAAACAAAAAAAACACCAGGAATGTTAATGTTTCATGGCTATCATTGCGATAGCGGCGATTTTACAGATAAGGTTGGCTGGGTTGCTGAAGGTTTTTCAGTATTGGCGATGGATTGCCGCGGTCAAGGCGGTTGGTCCGAAGACAATACAGTAGTAAATGGCACAACACTTAAAGGATTAATCATTCGCGGTGTGGAGGAAGGACCAGAGAGCCTCTACTATCGCTCTGTCTTTCTTGATACTGCTCAAGCGGCAAAAATACTAATGTCGATGGACAATGTGGACGAGGGAAATATTGTTGTCCAAGGTGCTTCACAAGGGGGCGCATTGTCTATTGTATGTGCAGCATTAGAGCCACGTGTAAAAAAAGTGGTAGCCCAATATCCGTTTTTGAGTGATTACCGGAAAGCATTTGAATTTGATATTACGTCTTCTGCTTATGAAGAGTTACATTATTGGTTTCGTTTTCGTGATCCAATGCATGAAAGGGAAGAAGAGTTTTTTCATACATTGGAATATATTGACATTCAGCATCTTGCATCTAGGATCAAGGCAGAAGTTGTTTGGGCAATTGGACTGGAAGACGGAGTATGCTATCCCGCAACACAGTTTGCCGTATTCAATAAGATTCAGTCCCCAAAAGAAATGATTGTTTTCCCTGAATATGGACATGAGTGGCTTCCTAAGCTAGGGGATAAGGTAAGGGGGTTTTTGATCGGTGACTCTATCCAATCTAATAAAGGTGAATAAGGATAACCTAGAATTTCATTTAACGAATGGTCGAATTAGCTATTTATTTAGAGTAATAGAAAAAAGCCGTCATTTGGAACATTTATATTTTGGCAAAAGCATACGCCATCGTGAAAATTTCCAATACTTAATTGAAAGAGAGGTACGTCCCTCTAATAATCTATTTGAAGGAGATCACACATCTTCCCTTGAGCATATAAAACAAGAATATCCTGTTTTCGGCACAACGGACTTTCGTAATCCTGCCTATCAAATAGAATATCCAAAAGGAGATCGAATTTCGGATTTTCAGTTTGACCATTATAACGTATCTGCAGGGAAACCTAAATTGTCAGGTCTTCCAGCAACGTATACTGAAAATCCTGAAGAAGCGGAAACGTTAGAAGTGGTTTTAAAGGATAGCTATTCTGAGCTTACAATTCATTTATTTTATACTATCTTTCAAAACTTTGATGCAATAGCAAGAAGCGTAAAGTTCGTCAATAATGGGACAACGAGCTTTAATATTAAAACGGCTATGAGCATGAGTATTGATTTTCCACATAATGAATTTGAACTTGTTCATCTAAATGGAGCATGGGCAAGAGAGAATCATATGGAACGAAAGCCTGTTATTACAGGTGTTCAATCGGTAGGAAGCACTAGGGGGGCCAGCAGTCATGCACATAATCCATTTATGGCTCTAGTTCGACCGGAAACAACGGAGCATCATGGAGAAGTATTCGGCTTTAGTTTTATCTATAGCGGAAACTTCCTTGCACAGGTTGAGGTTGATACATATCAAGTAACAAGAGCGATGGTAGGTATTCATCCACTCCAATTTTCATGGCAATTAAATGCTAATGAGGAATTCCAAACACCTGAAGCAGTTGTTGTTTATAGTGAGAATGGTTTAAATGGTATGAGCCATATCTTTCATGAACTGTATCGGACAAGACTTGCAAGAGGTCAGTGGCGGGATAAGGAACGCCCGATTTTAATAAATAATTGGGAAGCTACTTATTTTGATTTTAATGAGGAAAAAATTCTTGAGATTGCTAGAAATGCGGCTGATTTAGGAATCGAGTTATTTGTTCTCGATGATGGATGGTTTGGGGAACGGCATGATGACACATCCTCCTTAGGTGACTGGTTTGTAAACAAAGAAAAATTGCCGGCAGGAGTAAAGGGTTTGTCAGAAAAAATCCATGCACTAGGATTACAATTTGGGCTTTGGTTTGAGCCTGAAATGATCTGTAAAGACACGAAATTGTATGAGGAGCATCCAGATTGGCTCATTCATGTCCCTGGTAAAAGGGTTTCTCACGGAAGAAATCAATTTGTATTAGATTTTTCCAGAAGAGAAGTAGTTCATTATATTTTTACGTTGATGGACGATATTTTAAAGGATGGACAGATTGATTACATTAAATGGGATATGAATCGCTATATTTCAGAAGTCTATTCGCAAGGACTTCCGGCAAATCGGCAAGGAGAGGTATATCACCGTTATATTTTGGGTGTTTATGATTTATACGAAAAATTAATAAACAAATACCCTAACATTCTATTTGAATCGTGTGCAGGCGGGGGCGGCCGATTTGATCCTGGCATGCTATACTATGCTCCACAAGCATGGGCAAGTGATGATACGGATGCTGTAGAGCGATTGAAAATCCAGTATGGTTCTTCTTTGGTTTATCCACTTTCTAGTATAGGAAGTCATGTATCGGCTGTGCCTAACCATCAAGTAGGAAGAACAACTAGTCTGGAAACGAGAACAAATGTGGCCTTTTTTGGGACCTTTGGCTATGAACTGGATATTACCCTTTTGTCTGATCAAGAAAAAAGGCAGATGAAGGAACATATTGCTTTCTTTAAAAAGCATCGTAACCTGTTCCAACAAGGTACTTTCATTCGATTATCGAGTCCATTTACTAATAATGAAACAGCCTGGATGGTTGTTTCAAAAGATAAATCAGAGGCAATCGTTGGGTATTACGAGGTGCTCTCTAAGCCGAATCGGCCATATGAACGTCTAGTATTAAAAGGACTATCTGTGAATACATTATATAAAATTAATGATTCAGAAGTAGAACGTTTTGGAGACGACCTTATGCAAATCGGTCTCCTTTTTGGAGAAAACTTTACTGGCAAAGCCGATGAATACTGGGCCAGAGAAAAAATAAAGGATTTTAATAGTAAATTATTTTATCTAAAAGCAGTGGAAGGCAACTAGAGAGACAGTTAAAGGAGATGGAATATAATGAAGAAATTCCCGAGTAATTTCTGGTGGGGTGCAGCAACTTCTGGACCGCAAAGTGAAGGACGTTTTAATAAGAAGCACGCCAATGTTTTTGATTACTGGTATGAGGTGGAACCAGAAGAATTTTACGACCAAGTTGGCCCGGATACAGCATCTAATTTTTATAATAGTTATGTAGAAGATATTAAATTAATGAAAGAAGTTGGTTTGAATTCTGTTCGAACTTCTATTCAGTGGACAAGATTAATAGATGATTTTGAAACAGCTACTGTAAATGAGGATGGTGTCCGATACTATAATGATGTTATTGACGAATTCATTAAGCAGGGAATTACCCCTGTAATGGCGTTGCATCATTTTGACTTGCCTGTTGTGCTTTACCAAAAATATGGTGGCTGGGAATCGAAGCATGTGGTAGATTTATTTGCGAAATTCGCAAGTAAATGTTTCGAATTATTTGGTGATCGTGTGAAGCATTGGTTTACCTTTAATGAGCCGATGGTCATTGTAGATGGCCAATATTTATATCAATTTCATTATCCTAAAGTGGTTGATGGGAAAAAGGCAGTTCAAGTAGCATATAACCTTAATTTAGCATCTGCAAAGGCGATTAGAGCATTTAAAGAATTAGGAATGCATGAAAAGGGTGCTAAAATCGGGATTATTTTGAATCTAACTCCATCATATCCAGCAAGCCAAAGTAAAGAAGATTTAGAGGCCAGCAGAATAGCGGATTTATGGAGAAATGAGATGTTTCTGAATACAGCAGTATATGGTGAATTTCCGGAAGGACTAGAGGAATTGTTATCAAAGGATAAAGTGATCTGGGAATCGACGAATGAAGAGAAAACAATACTTAAGGAGAATACTATTGATCTCTTAGGTGTTAATTTTTATCATCCTTCAAGGGTAAAAGCTCCCGATATCTCTCCAAACAGCACTGCTGACTGGATGCCAGACCGTTATTATGATAATTATGATATGCCTGGCAGACGTATGAATGTGGATAAGGGATGGGAGATTTATCCGCAAGCATTATATGACATTGCAATAAATATCCGTGATAATTATAAAAATATCGAGTGGTTTGTTTCCGAAAATGGCATGGGTGTTTCAAGAGAAGAGCGCTTCTTGAACAAAGAAGGTGTTATTGAAGATGATTATCGCATTGATTTTATTAGAGAGCATTTAGAATGGCTTCATAAAGGCATTGAAGAAGGTTCTAATTGCTTTGGATATCACTTATGGACACCGATTGATTGCTGGTCATGGAAAAATGCCTATCGAAATCGCTACGGTTTTATATCCAATAATATTCATACTCAAGTAAAAACGATTAAGAAATCAGGGAATTGGTTTAAAGAAGTAAGCAAAAATAATGGATTAGAATAGAGTAAGAGATAGTTTAAGAGGAAAAACACCTATTTTACGATGGTTTAAGAATGATATTTAGCCAAAATAGGTGTTTTTCCTTCCTATTTATTTTTGCGAAAATTGTATAAAGTAGTAGTAATAGGATAGAAGGAGGAATGAGCATGGCATTACTTGCCTTAGATATAGGAGGTACCTCTATAAAATATGGGGTATGGGAAAATGAAAAAATTAGTAATAAAGGATCTTTAAAAACTCCTAAAACATGGACGGAAATGAAGGTACAATTAAAGGATTTAAAGAAGAGAGCGGAAGAGCAAATTCCATTGGAAGGTGTTGCAATAAGTTCTCCCGGAGCGGTAAATCAGGACAAGGGCATTATCGAAGGTGCCAGCGCTATTCCTTATATACACCATTTTCCGATTTTTGCGGAGCTGACTGAATTATTCCAGTGCCCTGTTTCCATTGAAAATGACGCAAATTGCGCAGGACTTGCAGAGGTATGGAAGGGTGCTGCGAAAGGATTGAAAAATGTTCTATTTGTCGTTGTTGGTTCCGGTATTGGCGGAGCGGTTATTATGGACGGCAAGGTATGGCATGGCAAACATTTATTTGGCGGTGAATTTGGATTTATGCTGCTAACGGACAATAATACCTTCAGCGATTTGGGAACAGCGGTAAACATGGCTAGACGAACTGCAAAGCGTAAAAATATTCCCGAAGATGAGCTGAGCGGGAAAGATGTTTTTGATATGGCCGAGCAGGGGGACCCGATTGCACTGGAAGAAGTCGAAACCTTTTATCATTATTTAGCACAAGGAATATATAATTTACAATATAGTTTTGATCCCGAAAAAATTATTATTGGCGGAGGTGTCTCCAGTAAAGAAGATTTAATTCCGCAATTAAATAAGCGGTTGGAAAAAATTATTAAGCAGGTTAAAATTGCCTCTTTTATGCCAGAAATAACTCTATGCAAATTTAAAAATGATGCAAACCTAATTGGAGCAGTCTATAACTATAAACAGAAGTGGTGCCAGGCACCACAAATGGACAATTAGGAATTTTGTCCTTGTGGGGCGGACAGTTCAAAAAGCGTTAAAGAGCCTTGTTGCTTACAAACGGCTCTTTAACGCTTTTTGTTTCTTTATTCAGGTAATCTTCGGATCATTTCATAGCACATTCTCGAATTATGATACAGACCTTTCCAAGAATCGGAAATGTTTTCTGGTGTCGTATATTTCTTGCTTCGCAGGGATGATATTGGGTTACCTCCTTCATCGATACGCGAAAACCATTCACCACCAGGCCTTGGATCATGAATATACGTTTTAATATAATTCCATGCATTAGCGGAAAATTGGATAAACTTCTCGTCCTGTGTTAGTTGATAAGCATTGTAAAACCCTATTACAGCTTCTGCTTGTCCCCACCAAACTCTCGTTTTGTTGACCATACCATCTATCTTGGCATCGAATATAGAACCATCTTCTGCAATTCCTTCCTCTGCAACCTTAATGGCCATTTGCTTGTTGATTTCCAAGACGTCCGGCCTATCCAACTTGGTAACATCCAACGTCTCTGTTAATAGCCAGCTCGTTTCAATATCATGTCCATAAGAAAATGTATTTTTCGTACGATTCCATTTTTCATCAAAAGCAACATGACAAAAATGTTGTTGACGATCGAAAATTTTTTCGGAAAATAAATCAAGCAAATGATCAATTCTCTTCAGTAGATGCTTTTCGGGCCATACACTATAGAGATTCGTATATGCCTCTAAAAGATGTAAATGGCTGTTCGTTGTATATACCGTTCCTAAACCTTCATTTAAAAGCTCATTGTCTTTAAGTTTCCAATCAATGGTGAATTCTTCGTTATACCCCTTATTTTCTGGAGAGTAGCACCTCTCCTCAAGCATATGAAAAAGAGTGATTGCGAGCTCCAGTGCCTCATTATTCCCGGAAGCTTTTGCATACTCACTTAGCCCATAAATAGCGAAGCTTTGTGCATATACATGTTTTTCGCTAATAATCTGCCTTCCCTTGTAATCTACTAACCAATAAATTCCCCCATGTTCATGATCCCATAACTTTTCTTTTAAAAATTGATAGGCATGCGTTGCAGCTTCTAAGTACTGTTCTGCCTGCGTTAATAAATAGGCACCTGAAAAGGACCACAGATGTCTTGCACCAATAACCCCGCCTTTAGGGCTATTTGGATCCACATTTAATTGAAAATCTACTTTCCCATAAAAGCCGCCGTTCTCACGGTCTAGTAAATTAGTCCAAAAAGGCAAAATTCGCTCATTAAGTTCTTGTATGAAATCTATCTTTTTCATTATCATGCCTCCACTTTTTGTGGTTCTACAATATTTCGAACCCATTTTTGTGTTAAAGTGCGCTTTATCCCGAGAATGGCGCGAATAATTTCGTGAGAATTTGCGCAGAAATAAACCATATATAACGGAAAGTGAAAGTAAACACTTATCGCAGCTAATGGTAGCCCCCATATCCAAACACCAAGCGTATCCAGCCACATTACATACTTGGTATCTCCACCAGCCCGTAAAATTCCAACATTATTAATATAATTTACGTTTTTCGCAATCGAGATAATGACATAGGTATAAATTAAGCTGTGTACCAAAGTTGCTACCACGGAAGTAATTTTATACAAAGGTAGAATGAATGGTAATGTTAAAATAATGAGAATGCCAATAATAAAGGAAAGTATAATGGTAATCTTAATGAATTGCTTTGCGAATTGTACCGCTTTTTCCTTTCGATTAGCCCCAATTTCATTACCAACCATAACGGATGATGCGTCACTGATTCCAGCAAATACACAAGTAAATATAAAGATAATCGGATCAATCATGGATATCGCTGCTGTCTGATCGGTCCCCATTTTCGCGTATAGCCAAAAATAAACCGTATCACCAACTGTCCAAGTGGCGTGATTAATAATAGATGGAAAAGTGATTCGAATGTAATCCTTGCTTAAAGTGCTTCGAAAAACATCGAGATTTTCCTTTATTATTCTCCACGTAATAAATTGTTTTCGAACTAACAGGTTAAAGAGCAGCGCTGTCTGGACAATTCTTGAAATTAGAGTAGCAATAGCTGCACCTTCCGTTCCTAATTTTGGAGCACCCCAATTCCCATAGATTAATAGGAAGTTCAAAAAAGTATTTAATACAAGCGCCAGTACACTGTAATACGTTGGACGCCGTACTTCTCCTGTAGTTTTGAGAGCCACCACAAATATCATCGAAAGCGCGGTAAAGAGATAGCTATAACCAATGATGGATAAAAAGTGACTGCCAATCTCCTGTACACTTCGATCGGAAGAAAAGATGCCTATTATATAAGGAGAAAATAATTGGGTAATCAGCGAAAAAATTAAGGAAAAAGCCGCAATGATAGCACTTACAAAAATAGTCGAGCGACTGATGCCACTTTTGTTTTTTGTTCCCCAATATTGTGCACAGAAAATAGTTGCCCCACTTGCAAAACCTTGAAATAACACAGTCGGTATTTGCGAAAACTTATTCGCGACACCAACTGCTGCAATACTGTCCACCCCTAATCTACCAACCATTATAGAATCGATAATGTTTAAACTGGATGTAATTAAAAGTTGAATGGTAATTGGTACTGTAAAATAAAGCATTTTTTGATAATATTCTTTTTTGCTTTCGTTCAAAACCTCACATTCCTTCAAATAAATTCTTTACTAAAATAATTTGTAAATATATAATAATTTACAACAAAAGTATATACAAATCAATACAAATGATTATTGTTATATGTTCTTTTGAGGGAAGGGGTATGTAGGGTGAATTTTATAAAAGGCTTCAGCTTTGGTTATATGAGTAAAAGAGGAGGATGGAAAGAGGAAAAGGCAAAGGAAAGCTTACGATTATTAAAAGAAAGATGTGCCATTGACCATATTGTTTTAACAGTAGTTGCGGAGCAAGATAAGCCACAGTCAACAACCATTAATTGGAAAAATCACCAGGATGTTGTAAGCGATGAAGAAATTATTGGGATGATTGAGTATGCTCAATCATTGGATTTAACCGTCATATTAAAACCAATGGTTAATGTTTCAGATGGTACATGGAGAGCTCATATAAATTTCTTTGATACAGATGTTCCTTGTGAACCTAAATGGTCTGAGTGGTTTAAGGCATACAATGAATTTATTCTTCATTATGCAGATATTGCTGAAAAAACAAATTGTTACATGTTTGTTGTAGGTTGTGAAATGGTAAATGCTGACCGAAGGGAACAAGAATGGCGCAGCCTAATCGATGAAGTGCGCAAAGTTTATAGTGGGCTTGTTACTTATAATTGTGACAAATATCAGGAGGATATATTGAAATGGTGGGATGCGGTAGATGTTATTTCTTCAAGCGGCTATTATCCAATTGATTCGTGGGAAGAACAACTGGATCGATTCGAAAAGGTAGTGAAACACCATCAAAAGCCATTCTTTTTTTGTGAAGCAGGCTGTCCAAGCTGGGTAGGTGGAGACCTCCTTCCAAATGATTGGACGCTCCGCGGTGAACCGGATGTGGAAGTACAGAAAAGATGGTATGAAGAAATGTTCCGTGCAACAAGTAAAAGAGCTTGGGTACAGGGATATGCTATGTGGGATTGGAAGGCCAATCTTTATCCGATGGAAAGGGCTGAAATTGATCAAGATTATGCCGTATACGGAAAACCTGCAGAAAAGGTTATCCATGATTATTATAGTAGTATAAAATAATCTGTATAAAACCTTCCAAATTTATTATAAAACCAAGGAGAATATACTATTTTTTATATAAAGATATACTTGTTTTAAATAAAGTAATAAACTTTAAAAATAAAAGTATATACAAATAAAATAAGAAGTGCTAAAATGACCTTGTAAGCGTTTGCTACTAAAAATGAAACTAACTAAAAAGCGATAAAATAGGGGGTATAAGAAGTGTTGAAGAAAAAGCTATTTCGTGTATCACTCGCAGCTGGCGCACTCGCACTAATGCTAGGTGCTTGCAGTAACGGATTGAGTTCCTCGGGTACAGATAAGGGAGGAAAAGAAACTATTACATTCATTAACCATAAAACCGACTGGACTGGTAATGGGAAATGGAAGGAATACACTAAAGAATTTAACCAAAAATACCCAAATATTAATGTGAAGGTAGAAACTATTACGGATTATGCAGGGCAAATGAAAATTCGTATGAACTCTAAAGATTACGGCGATGTTTTTATGCTTCCAGATACAGTGAAGCCGCAGGACTTTAAAAACTTTGTGGAGCCACTTGGAAAACAAGCAGAACTTGAGAAGAAATATATGGCTTTATCCAATAAATCATACAATGGCACTACATACGGTATACCAATTGCGGTTAATACAACAGGAATACTTGTAAATATGAAAGTGTTCAAGGATGCAGGAATTAATGAATTCCCTAAAACGCCTGAAGAGTTTGTTACAGCATTAAATACAATTAAGAAAAAGAATCCTGATGTAACACCGTTGTATACAAATTATGCATCAAACTGGGCAATGGCTAACTGGGATTTTGTTCGTACAGGTGCTTCCGGCGATGCAGACATTACGAATAAGATGACTACAGACAAAGAGCCGTTTGCTAAAGGAAAAACGATGAATACTATCTATAAAGTTTTGTTTGATGCAGTGAAAAATGGGGACACGGAGGCAGATCCGTCCACTACAGATTGGGAACAATCCAAGCAAGATTTAGCTGATGGAAAAATTGGTGCGATGGTATTAGGAAGCTGGGCAATTGAACAAGTTCAGGCATTAGCAAAGAATCCGGATGACATTCAATTTGTTGCTTTCCCAATGACGGCTGAGGATGGAAATCAATATGCTGCAATTGGTCCAGACTACAATATCGCGATTAACGTCCACAGCCAACATAAAAAAGCTGCACGTGAATTCTTAGATTGGTTTATTAATGACTCAAATTACTACAAAGACACTGGCGCAATTTCAGCAGTGAAAGGAAAAGATTACCCTGCAGCATTAAATTCAATGAAGGAAGCTGGCGTTAAATTTATTGAAGCTAATCCAGCGCCAAAAGGTAAAGAATCATTATTTAGCGATATAAATAATGAGGCCGAGATTGGTTTGGATACAACAGATGCAACAAAGCAGCGTATTGTAGATGCTGCAAAGGGAAATACAAAAGAATCCTTTAATCATATTATGGATGATTTAAATAAAAAATGGGGAAATGCAGTTAAAAACGTAACGGGTAAATAATTCCCACTCTAATAGAGAAACCTATTCTTTTGATAACCGGTGGGATAATAAAATGGAAGATGTTCCATTTTGTCCCCCGGTTATTCTATTTTTTAATAGAATAAAAAAATAATAGAACAAGCTAGTATATTGGTAGTCCTTCCGAAAGGTTTTTTTCTTCTTTGAAAAAACCTATCGAAAGGGCTATCAACTCCAAAAGTATGTTTAAGAGATGTATAATCGGAAGTTAGTTAAAGATTAAGGAGTCGCGATATGAATAAATTAAATCTGAGCTATAAGGCACAAAGAAGATTAATTATTATTCTTTTTTCAGCTATACCTGTTTTCCTATTGTTATTATTCTCCTATGTTCCTTTAGTAAAAATGTTGCAGTATAGCTTTACTAATTGGGATGGAATTAGTCCGAAAAAAAATTATGTAGGTTTTGAGAATTATATAAAGGTATTTACAACACCGGAATATTTTTCTGTATTTAAAGTTAGTTTATATTATTTTGTTGCTACATTTGTCCAACTGGCGATTGCACTTTATTTTGCGACAATTTTAAGTTTTAAGGTAAAATTAGCGAATTTATGGAAAGGAATATTGTTTTTTCCTTACCTATTAAATGGAGTTGCCATAGGGTTTATCTTTTTATATTTCTATAAAGGTGGAGGAACATTAGATACGGTCCTAAACTTTCTAGGTTTAAAGAGTCAGATTCATTTATGGCTCGGAGATCGGTCCATCAATAATATATCCATGGCATTTACTTCCGTTTGGAGGTATATGGGATTCAACTTTATTATTTTCTTAGGTGCCATCCAATCAATTGATCCTCAAATTTATGAAGCAGCAGAAATTGATGGTGCGAATAAATGGCAGCAGTTCAAGTATATTATTCTGCCAAGTATTAAACAGATTGTATTTTTGAACATCATATTAGGTGTTAGTGGATCACTAAGTGTATTTGATATCCCATATATTATGACTGGCGGTTCCAATGGAACCACGACATTTGTTATTCAGACAGTAGACACGGCCTTTAAATATAGCAAGCTGGGACTAGCTTCCGCAATGGCAGTGATTCTGTTAATAATTGTTTTAGCCGTAACTCTAATTCAAAGATTATTAACAAGAGAAAGGGAGAGAGTTTAATATGCAAGTGCAAAATACAGTTGTCGAAAGTAAAACAGCTACTACTCCCGCAACAGTATATATAAAGAAATGGCTTGGATTTTTGATCAAGTACGGCAGTTTAATAATAGGGGCACTGGTTGCTATTATACCTGTACTTGTTGTTTTTATAGGTTCATTTAAGTCAAGAGATGAATTTATGAAGTCGGGTGTGCTTGCGTTACCGAAGCATTTTACATTTGAAAATTACGTAACTGCCTTTGTTGATGGACAAATGTTAACGGGTTTTAAAAATACCATTTTCATATTTGTGGTATCCATCATCGGAAAGCTATTATTGGGAACAATGATTGCATATGTCTTAAATCGCTTTGACTTTAAGTTAAAAAAAGGAATTATGGCTTTATTCTTAATTGCTACTTTAATTCCTGCTATTACAACCCAAGTTGCTACATTTCAAATTGTTAATGGACTAGGTTTATTTAATAAAATATGGTCGATTATCGTATTGAATCTTGGAACGGATGTAATATCTGTTTATATCTTTTTGCAATATTTGGAGGGTATTTCTGTCTCCCTGGATGAAGCTGCTATTTTGGAAGGGGCATCTTACTTCCAAATTTATCGCAAAATTATTTTACCATTATTGAAGGCGCCGATGATTACCGTCTTAATTATTAGCGGTGTAGGAATATACAATGATTTTTATAACCCATTCCTATATATGCCTGATCCCGCTTTAAAAGTAATTTCAACTGCATTATTTGCTTTCAAAGGACCATATGGAACGAATTGGCCAGTTATTTTAGCAGGAGTAATAATAGTAATATTGCCGATATTAATTGTGTTCCTTGTTCTTCAAAAATATATTTATAACGGGGTTTCCGGATCTGTGAAATAACATAAAAATATTCCTAGCGTAGCAATATGCTAGGAATATAAACTATCCTTTTCGTTAACATCACAAATAGAGGCGGTGCAAAAAAGATAAATACAATGAGATTTATCTTAATAAGTAAGCAAAGCGCCAGTAAGGTTAAACAAATAACAACACTATTAATGGGTCGTCTAATGCAGGTATCGAAGGCCAAAGCGTAAATCCATTTAATATTATTGGATTTTTTTTCTTCTTGGGATAGAAAATATACACTATATACCGAAAAGATCCACAACATGCAAGTAAGGATGATAAGGGGAATCTGTATAAACCCTAGGAAAGGATACTCAGTAAATAGGAATGAGTATAGACTCATAAGGGAAATTCCAGTGAATAAAAATAGCAAGAAGGACACCCATTTTTGTTGCTTAAACTCATGGAAAGCATTTGTATATATCGCCTTTACAGAAGTGTTTCCATCCTCTCTGCTTAATTCTCTAATGCTTTTGATTAAGCCTATTGCTGCGGGGAAAAATCCATATATAAAACCACTTCGAAACATAAATAGCCAAAAGTATAATCCTATAATGGAATATTGCGAGAATTGATCAATGAAATGTATTAACTTATTTTTCAATTTGTTCACCTTTTTTATTCAATATAACTATATATATACCTGTAAATGATTGTTTTTTCAAGAGATATCCTGTTTTCTATCATATAAAAAGTTTATACAAAAATAATGGGCAATAGACAATGATATAGAAATGTATATAATTATAGTTGAAAAGGTATTGATGTTAACTGGCTGTTGTACAAGGATAAAAATGAATAATGAAATCTAAATAATGCCAGCTTAAATATAAAAATCCATTATGGGAAATATTTTTACAAACATTCATGAAAATCAAAGCTTAAATAAAACATGAAAATATATCGTTTTTTTAGAATAAAATTAGGGTGGTTTTTAACATGGTAAAATATCAAGCAATATCGAATGAAATGAGAGAGCGGATCAAAAAGGGGTATTATCCCATTGATCAGCCTATACCGGATGAACACACTTTGGCAGAAGAATTTAATTGTAGTCGTTTGACGATGAAAAGGGCTCTAGATATTCTGGTTATGGAAGGGCTTTTATCTAGAAAGCGCGGACATGGGACGTTTATCATTCAGTCCCCAGCTGATGATAATACGGTAAATGTCATCAGTGATGTAAATATTGGCTTGTCCAATCTTGTTGGCAGTGAAGTAGTAAAAAGTAAGGTAATTGTATTTGAAATCCAGTTTCCTTCTGAAAAAGTTGCAAATCAATTAATGATTGATATGGATACTCCTGTGTACCATATTATTAGATTGCGCGTTGTCAAGGATGAACCATATGTAATGGAAGAAACGTATATGCCTGCTAATTTAATTCCTGGAATCAATGATCAAGTATTGCATTCATCTATCTACAATCATATTAATAAAACTCTAGAGTTAAAAATGGGCGGGGCTCATCGAAAGATTAGAGCATGCAAATCCAATGAATTAGATCAGAAATATTTAGATTGCAAAATTGATGATCCTATTTTGGAAGTAGAACAAGTGGGCTTTTTATTAACCGGTGTACCGTTTGAGTACTCTTTTTCTAGACATCGTTATGATAAGTTCGTTTTTTCCACTGTAACGGTAAATAGATAAGGAATGTTTGTTTGTGAAAGTAATGTTGGTGAATTCTTTTAGAATTCTAGTTGGGAAATGAACAAAATGGAAAGTGGGGAGTAACAATGGTATATCTAGCGGAGCAAAGTCGTTATGAAAAAATGAAATATAATCGATCGGGTAGATCAGGATTAATGCTTCCTGCGATTTCACTAGGACTTTGGCATAATTTCGGAGGGGTGGATACCTTCGAAAATGGCCGGGCAATGTTACGAAAAGCCTTTGATTTAGGAATTACTCATTTTGATTTGGCAAATAACTATGGTCCCCCAGCAGGAGCTGCTGAAGAAATGTTTGGACAAATGCTAAGAGATGATTTTGCTCCATACCGTGATGAAATGATCATTTCCACAAAAGCTGGTTACTATATGTGGCCGGGGCCTTATGGAGATTGGGGATCTAGAAAATATTTAATCTCTAGCTTAGATCAAAGCTTAAAACGAATGGGATTAGAGTATGTGGATATCTTCTATCATCATCGTCCGGACCCAAATACTCCATTAGAAGAAACCATGGGTGCATTAGATGCGATTGTACGCCAGGGTAAAGCTTTGTATGTGGGAATTTCCAATTACAGTGCCGAGCAAACAAAAGAGGCAATTGAGATAATGAATCGCTTGGGTACTCCATTGACTATCCATCAGCCAAGCTATTCTATGTTCAATCGTTGGATTGAAGATGGCCTTCAGGATGTGTTGGAGAAAAATGGGGTAGGGTCTATTGCCTTTTCTGCATTAGCGCAAGGGCTATTATCCAATAAATATGTTTCTGGTGTACCTGCAGATTCTAGAGCAGCAAAACCAACAGGTTACCTAAGTGAGAAGGATGTCACAGCAGATGTCGTGAACCGAGTCCAAAAGCTTAATAAGATAGCACAAGAACGCGGACAAAGTCTACCGCAAATGGCACTTGCATGGGTGTTGCGCGGAGGAAGGGTCACGTCTGCTTTAATTGGTGCCAGCAGAGTTAGTCAACTAGAAGAAAACATAGCAGCATTGAATAATTTGACGTTTTCAAATGAAGAATTAAAGTTGATTGATGAAATACTACAAAGTTAGTCGGTAAAGAAGGATGGATATATTTCCACCCTTCTTTTTTTATGGAATAACCCATATTGCATTCATGCACCTATCATAAGTGTCCATGTCAGGTGGACAAAGCTTCAAAATGTCCACGAGCGGTGCCTGGCACCATATTTGAATAATTATATTTTTTGACAAAAGTCAACAATTTTCGAAGATTGATAGCGTATTCAAAAAGTTGTGCTATAATGAAAATAAAAACTACAACTAAGGAGAAATAGCGATGTTGAAAGACTTTTTTATGGGCTTATCCAAGAATCAATTTCTTAATACAGCAGCAAAAAAATACGGATTAAAATTAGGCGCACAAAATGTTGTAGCTGGAACGAATATAGAGGAAACCATTCAAAGCATTAAAGAGCTTAACGCTCACGGCATTGCTTGTACGGTTGATAACTTAGGAGAGTTTGTATATAAGGAAGAAGAGGCAATCGAAGCAAAAGAGCAGATCCTGAATGTCATCGAGGCGATTCATGAAAATGGAGTAGATGCACATATTTCCTTAAAACCAACCCAATTAGGATTGGATATCGATTATACCTTCTGTTTTAATAATTTAAGAGAAATAGTAGATCGCGCCAGCCGATACGATATTCACGTAAATATTGACATGGAGGATTATGGACATCTGCAGCCTTCATTTGATATTATAGATGATTTGTCTCGTGAATATGATAATGTAGGTACCGTTATTCAGGCTTATTTCTATAATGCCCAAGAAAATCTTGAAAAGTATAAAAACTATCGTTTGCGTATTGTGAAAGGTGCGTATAAAGAGCCAAAAGAATATGCTTTCCAAGAGAAAAAAGAAATAGATTCTAACTTCGTTAAATTAATAGAATGGCATTTACTTAATGGAAAATTTACATCTATTGCAACACATGATCATCACATCATCAATCATGTGAAAAAGTTTGTAAAAACACATAATATTCCAAATGATAAATTTGAATTTCAAATGCTTTATGGTTTCAGAAGAGACCTACAATTGCAACTTGCAAAAGAGGGTTATAATTTCTGTACGTATGTGCCATTCGGGAAAGATTGGTACGGATACTTTATGAGACGTCTTGCCGAAAGACCGCAAAACGTAAATCTTGTGGTAAAACAAGTATTTAATAAAAAGACGAATACAATGATTGGCTTGGCCGCAGGAGCATTTGTGCTGGGAAGATTGTCAAAGAAAAAAGGCAAATAATATTTTTTTAAAAGAATCCATTTATTTTTAAAAAAGGCTTATAGCTGGTATTTCCTAAGTTAATAGGAATATACCAGCTTTTTTATTGAAGCATCTGCTATGAAAATAAAAACTTAGATACTTTATCATTCTTTGAATTAGAAAGAAACGAAAATCATAATATTGACTTCTATATAAAGCATTTTTCTTCGAGTTTTTCTGTATATAAGAATGAACTTTTACTAACACAAAGCGAAATGATTGAGGATTTGAATGTGCCAATTATTCCTTTAACTGATTCGATGGCAATCCTTCCGATTATTGGAATGGTAGATACGAAACGTGCTAAAAACATTCAATTACGAGTGTTAGAGCAAATACATAAGCAGGAATTAAAGCATGTCATTATCGATTTATCCGGTGTCGCATACTTGGATACTGGTGTACTTAGTCATTTATTTAACATTATTAATGGTATTCGAATTCAAGGCTGCAATGCTGTGTTAACTGGTATACGACCTGAGATTACTAACTCTATCGTGGAATTGGGAATTGATTTACATGAAAAAGTAGAAACAAAGGGAACACTTAAGCAAGCTATCTCCGAATATAATCAAAGCATATCTCTAGTTAAATAGATAAAATGCAAGAGAGTTGGTATGATGCCCGCATTGTGCTGGACCAACTCTCAATTGCGTTAAATGTATCTACTGCATAAAAAGTAGATGGTTTCCGCCTGGTGTAAATCTGGGTAATGAACTATTTAATTCTTCGTACTTATTAGCGGTTCGAAAAATCCCTTCTCTTTTCCTTTATCTTTGCCTCTAATAATGCAACCCAGTGGCATCCACCTGCATACACTATATAGGAGGAATGGGGAAAGGAGTGTGGAAAGTGAAAATTAATTCCCTTGTGTTTTACTTTCGATATTATCCAACCAAGCCTTACAAAAGATATATCGGGATGTTATTAGGTATCGGCGGTTCATTGATTGGTCTCTCTACATGGCTGGTATCCTTTCTCTCCTATGACGGGGAACATTCAGGGACATGGGATATTTATACAAGAGCTGAATATACTATTTTTCTTTTTTTACCAAGTTCCATAGCACTCATAGCAGCCTTTTTTCAGAAAAACTATTTAATGTGGCTTTCCTTCTTACTGTCTACACCAATTATTGTGAGTACCCCTGGGACCGTAAATAACCTTTCCCTTTTTTATCTACCAGGATTATGCTTTTTTGTCTCATCCCTTTTTATGCGCAAAATTTCTTTAAGCAAGAAGGATAAAGAGGAGTTAGAAAAAATTATTTTTGATGAAGTAAAGATGATTGAAAATGAAGTAATTAGGCGGTTAAGTGACATAACACTGGCGGAAGAGCCTCTTTTAAATAGGGACCGAAAAAAGCTAACCACCTTTATGATTGCAAGAATATATCAACTGAATATACGGTTTGCTAAGGATCTAAAAAGAAACTATGAGAATTATAAGAAGTCTAGGGGAGAGGCATTTGCTAATACGTATAGACTTGGGGTATTTTACTATATTACAAGATCCAATGGAATATGGGACTTAAAAAGGATCATTGGAGACGGGACAATATATACATTTCGGGGGGAAGAGAAAAACGGTGAATATATCGGAAACCATCATTTCGGTTATATGGGGAGTGCTGCAGGATTTAGCTGTAACATGCTGAGAATCACGGCCGGGATGTATCAAGTATATTCGAGAACATCACATTGGAAATATCTGTTTTCTTATTTTGATCATCCCGAGGATTCAAACGCAATTGCAGATGGCTGCACTGATTATGTTAGTGGATACCGTTTTTAATCATTCTCTTCGGAGTCTGCAAACTGTAACCTTCCATTTTTCAATGACGGCTGATGACCCATACATCCTTCTGGAAAAATAAATGTCCATGGCATGCTTGTGGCAGGTTCAATCTTTAGTGCTGGGAGAGTAAAGGAGTAAGTTGCGATCATATTCCTGTCCTCCCAGTACTGAAGCTTTTTGTTCTGGAAGGTAATCATTTGTTCACCAAAGTTTTGGACAAGTACAGTTACAAGCAATTCCCCCTTGTGATTTATCGCTTCCCATAAGGGGGTGAACTCAATGTTTTTAGTAATTACTGGAGCGGTTTGAAGAAATACTTGTTGAATTCGTTCCCTGTCTTTTTCTGATATCGTTTTATCCCACGCAGATTCAAATTGAAGCTTTTGCATTCAGTGGACCTCCTTTTAACAGTATTTTACCATAAGATTTGGAGATGACATGTTTGGAGAAGGCTTGGAAATTTTCATTGGTATCTTAACCGACTTCTGCATTGTCAGCATGTAAAGTTTCCTTTACATATTTTATAGACAACTCTTTCTAGATTTCATCTATTTCTTATACGAATTTCGCTTTTCCCGAGATAGTTATTGTAATATAGAGAGTAAGATATCGATTTTCGAGGTGAAAGCTAACAGTGGAATTACCTAAAGAATTTCTTTCCAAAATGAAAGATTTACTGAAAGATGAATTTGATGATTTTTTACAAAGCTATGAGGAGCCCAAAATTCAAGGCTTGCGTATCAACACATTAAAGCTATCGATAGATGACTTTTTAAGCATCAATCCATTTACGTTAGAACCGATTCCGTGGGTAAATGGAGGCTTTTTCTATCAAGAGGAGAACCGCCCTGGCAAGCATCCTTACCATGAGGCCGGTTTGTACTATATTCAGGAGCCAAGTGCAATGGCTGTAGGGGAAATAGTAGATCCACAACCGGGAGAAAAAGTATTAGATTTGTGTGCTGCACCTGGTGGAAAATCTACACATATGGCTGCCAAAATGCAGCAGCAAGGGCTTTTGATATCCAATGAAGTTTATCCGGCACGTGCAAAAATCCTTTCGCAAAATGTGGAAAGAATGGGGATAAAAAATGCAATCGTAACGAATGAAACGCCGGCAAAATTAGCAGAGAGATTTCCTAATTTTTTTGATCGCATCATGGTGGATGCGCCATGTTCAGGTGAAGGGATGTTTCGCAAAGACCCTGGAGCTAGGGAGGAGTGGAGCATAGAGAATGTTGAAGTATGTGCAGAACGACAGTTGGATATTCTCGGACATGCAGCTACAATGCTTCGTCCAGGAGGCAGACTAGTCTATTCAACCTGTACCTTTTCTCCGGAAGAGAATGAGGGGGTTATTAGCCAGTTTTTAAAACAAGATTCCCGATTCGAAATAGAAAATGTTCAAGTCTATCCAGGATTTGATCATGGAAGGAAAGAATGGGTATCTGATGCAGCTGTGAATATGGAAAAGACTATTCGTATTTGGCCGCAGCAAGTACGTGGAGAGGGACACTACATCGCTGTTCTTCGAAAGATAGATGAAGAAGAGACAACCAAGTGGAAATATGCAAAAAGTTTAAAGGATCAAAAACAGTTGAAGGATTTTTTCCAATTTGCGAAGGAAACCTTGAAGCAAACTCCAAAAGGGGAATTTGTCATCTTTGGAGATCAATTGTACTTGTTGCCTGAGGGAATGCTCTCTTTGGAGAATTTAAAAATAGTGCGTCCAGGGTGGCATCTTGGAACAATCAAGAAAAACCGCTTTGAACCATCCCATGCACTAGCTCTGTCGTTAAAAGGATCGGATGTACAGCACAAGTGGAACTTAGATAAAAATTCACCTGAAATGATGGCATATTTAAAAGGTGAATCGATAAAAGCAGAGGGTCCAAAGGGATGGTATTTAGTACAAGTAGATGGATATTCCATCGGCTGGGGGAAACTTGCAAATGGTGTCTTGAAAAATCATTTTCCAAAAGGGCTACGATGGATGGGGATATAAGTAAGTGTTTACTTATGGAAAAAGGAGGTTTGACCTTGAAGGTCTTAGTAGCATTAGATTCATTCAAAGGCAGTATTTCTTCCATAGAAGGCGGAAAGGCGGTTGTGGAAGGTATATTACCAGTGTTTCCAGATGCTGATATTGTCGCGCTCCCACTTGCAGATGGTGGAGAAGGAACTGTAGATGCCCTTGTTCATGCAACAAACGGAAGATATATAAAGATTCCCGTTATAGGTCCATTACATGAAAAAGTCCTAGCTGCATATGGAATACTGGGGGATGGACAAACCGCAGTGATAGAGGTGGCTGCTGCCTGTGGGCTTACTCTTGTTCCGCCAGCAAAGCGAAATCCACTTTCGACCACTACTTATGGTGTTGGGGAGCTTATATTGGATGCAATAGAAAAGGGATGCCGAAAGTTTATAATCGGACTTGGTGGAAGTGCTACGAATGATGGCGGTCTTGGAATGCTCCAAGCATTAGGTTACCGTTTTTTAGATAAACGAAATCAATCGGTGGGGGTTGACGGAAAATCATTAAAGCATATTGAAAGAATCGTCCTTAATCATGTGCATCCCAAGCTGAGAGATTGTGAGTTTGACATTGCTTGTGATGTCCATAATCCTTTATATGGTCCAAATGGCGCAGCGTATATATTTGGTCCGCAAAAAGGAGCTAATCAAGAGATGGTGGAGGAACTCGACGAAGGTCTCCGCCATTTTGGCATGGTGATTGAACAACAATTAGGGCTAAATATTAGTGATATATCAGGAGCTGGAGCAGCTGGCGGTCTTGGTGGAGCCTTTGCTGGATTTTTAAATGGTCAGCTGCGATCAGGTACCCAGTTAATATTAGATGTTCTTCAGATAGAGAGTCATTTGCAAAGCGCAGATTTTGTTATTACCGGCGAAGGGCGATTGGATAGTCAAACGGCGATGGGGAAGGCACCGTATGGAATAGCTGAGTTAGCAAGCAAGTATCAAGTACCCGTTATTGCATTGGCTGGTGGCATTTCCACAGATTCCTCTGCTTTAAATAATCTCGGTATCACATCCTATTTTTCTATTATGAATGAACCAATGTCACTCGAGCAGGCAATGGATTGTAATAAGGCCTATGAAAATTTAACATTCACTTCTAATCAATTATTTCGATTGATAAAGGCAGTATTATTTAAAGAAGGTTGACGAAAGCGATTTTTTTATGATAATAAATAAATGATTAGCACTCTGGTGGTGAGAGTGCTAAAATGTAGATAGAATCTATGTATTGGAAGGGAGATTATCAAAATGGCGAAGAAAGAGTTCAAAGCTGAATCGAAAAGGCTGCTCGAGATGATGATTAACTCCATTTATTCTCAAAAGGAGATTTTTTTGCGAGAGTTAATTTCTAACTCAAGTGATGCGATTGATAAAATCTATTACAAAACCTTAACGGATGATACACTCACCTTTAATAAGGATGATTATTACATAAGAATTGAAGCGGATAAAGATAACCGCTTATTAAAGATATCTGATACTGGTATTGGAATGACTAAAGAAGAGCTTGAAAATAACCTTGGAACCATTGCCAAGAGCGGTTCGCTTGCATTTAAAAATGAAAATGAATTAAAGGATGGCCATGATATCATTGGTCAATTCGGGGTAGGGTTTTATTCTGCCTTCATGGTAGCAGACGTTGTAACCGTGATCAGCAAGGCTTTGGGCAGTGAGGAAGCATACAAATGGGAATCTACTGGTGCTGATGGATACAGTATTGAACCATACGAAAAAGACACAGTTGGTACAGAGATTATTTTAAAAATTAAAGAAAACACCGAAGATGAATCCTACGATGAGTATTTAGATGAGTATCGTTTAAAATCCATTGTTAAAAAGTATTCCGATTTCATTCGCTATCCAATTAAAATGGAGGTTACAGGAAGCAGACCGAAAGAAGGCAGTGATAACGAGTTTGAGGATTACAAAGAGGAACAAGTGATAAACAGCATGGTTCCGATTTGGAGAAAAAATAAAAGTGAGTTAACAGACGAAGATTACGAGAATTTCTACCAAGAAAAACGTTACGGATTCGATAAGCCTCTAAAACATATTCATATCAGTGTGGACGGAACAGTAAGATACAATGCGATTCTGTTCATCCCTGAAAAGACACCTTTTGACTATTATACAAAGGAATTTGAAAAGGGCTTAGAATTGTATTCCAGCGGTGTTTTAATCATGGAAAAATGCGCCGATTTGCTTCCTGACTATTTCAGCTTCGTCAAAGGAATGGTTGACTCCGAAGATTTATCATTGAACATCTCAAGGGAAATCCTCCAACAGGATAAACAGTTGAAGTTTATTGCGAAAAACATTAAGAGCAAAATTAAACGTGAGCTAGAAGGCTTGCTCAAAAACGATCGTGAGAAATATGAAAAATTCTACGAATCCTTTGGCAGACAATTAAAGTTCGGTATGTATAGTGATTTTGGACAAGATAAAGAGGTACTTCAAGATTTGGTGATGTTCTATTCATCAAAAGAAAAGAAATTAGTCACTTTGGATGAATATGTATCCAGAATGCCAGAAGACCAAAAATATATTTACTATGCAACTGGTGAGACAAATGAACGAATTGAAAAGCTGCCGCAAACGGAACTAGTAGCAGATAAGGGCTATGAAATCCTCTATTTCACGGATGATATTGATGAGTTTGCGATTAAAATGTTGATGACCTATAAAGAGAAGGAATTTAAATCCGTATCAAGCGGCGATCTTGGCATTGAGGAAGATAACCAAGATACTACAGAATCCGAAGAAAAGGAAAACAAAGATCTGTTTGACTTCATGAAAGAAGTCCTGACTGGTAAAGTGAAGGATGTAAAAGTTTCCAAGCGTTTAAAAACACATCCGGTATGTTTAACAGCAGATGGCGACCTATCCATTGAAATGGAAAAAGTTCTTAATGCAATGCCAAACAACCAAAATATTAAAGCAGAAAAGGTATTGGAAATTAACATCAATCATGAAGTATTCCAGTCTCTGAAAAATGCGTTTGAAAACGATAAAGATAAGCTAAAATTATATACAAACTTACTATACAACCAAGCTTTATTAATTGAAGGCTTGCCAATTGGCGACCCGGTTGAATTTACGAATGATATATGTAAAGTGATGGTATGATAATGGTTAGGCACTCGATTTTTCGGGTGTCTTTTTATCTAAGGCTCTTTTCTTAGTATTATTGGAAATCTCATAACTTAAGATCTATATTTCCTTCAAGAAAAGTTGCCCCGAAAAAAAGCAACTGATGAAAGACCACAATCTATACAAAACATCCTTATCTAAAAGGAGCATTTCATGAACGAGAAATATTTTGATGCGTTATTAAACATTAAAACACGAGAAGAGCAAAAGGGATTTTTGAAGTCCATGCATTATCATCGCTATGAGCCAACCCCTTATCAAGCTCTTGACACCTTATTTGAAGACTATGTAATCACAAGCAATGATCGGGTGGTTGATTTTGGCTGTGGTAAAGGAAGGCTAAATTTTTACATACATCACTTTTTTCATGCAACAGTGGTAGGAATAGAAATGAATGAACAATTTTTTCGGGATGCAATGTCAAATCGGGAAAGCTATTTAAAAAAGCATCATCGAGGGAAAGAAAAGATTCATTTTCATTGCTGTTTGGCGGAGGATTATGAAATTGATTCGCTGGATAACCGATTTTACTTTTTTAACCCGTTCTCTGTGCAAATTTTTATGAAGGTGGTTCATAATATTTTGCAATCCGTTGAGAAAGTTCAGCGGAGAGTTGAGTTAATACTATATTATCCCGCAAATGAATATGTCTATTTTTTAGAAAATCAAACTGCCTTTACATTGAAGCAAGAGGTACCTTTGCCGGGTTTAATCGAACGTAATTTTAATGAAAGATTTTTAATCTATGAATTAGACTGATATTCGAGAATACTATATTATCTATATATAAATAATTTTTTGAATAGGGGACAGGATGATGAGTGAACAAGATCCGTTGTGGCAAGCTTTTAAACAAACAAGCTATCAAGCTTCCGGTCATGGGAAAAGAAATATGCAAGTTTTAAAAGATGCTTTTGCTGATATAGATGGCTCTTTAGCAAGTGATGGGTATGGAACAGGAAAGGTCATAGAGGATTTTCAAGAGAAGATAGCAAAGTTTTTGGGAAAGGAAACAGCAGTATTCTTTCCAAGCGGTACGATGGCACAGCAAATTGCATTGAGAATTTGGTGTGATGAAAAGGGATTAAAGAAAGTGGCATATCATCCGCTTTGCCATTTGGAATTACATGAAGAGGACGGACTAAAGGAACTACATCATATTGAGCCAGTTTTACTTGCGGATGAAACGAGAGTAATAGAACTGGAGGATGTTGTTGGCTTAGAAGAGGAAATTGCTTGTTTATTGCTGGAATTGCCGCAACGTGAAATTGGCGGGCAATTGCCGGATTATGAAACAATCGTGTCGATTTCTTCTTATTGCCGAGAAAAAGGTATAAAGCTTCATTTGGATGGTGCACGGCTTTTTGAAATTATCCCATATTATCAAAAGTCTGCTGTGGAAATTTGTGAGCTTTTTGATAGTGTTTATGTTTCTTTTTATAAAGGAATTGGTGGGATTGCAGGAGCTATTCTGGCTGGAGATAAGGAATTTACGGAGCAATCAAAGGTTTGGAAGCGACGTCACGGCGGCGATCTCATTAGCTTATATCCGTATATCGTAAGCTCTGACTACTATTTTGATAAGAGAGTATCCAAGATGGAGCAATATTATGAAGAAGCGAAACAGCTTGCTGCTCTTTTTAATCAATGCCATTCTGTTAAGACAATGCCTGTGGTGCCAGTTTCGAATATGTTTCATGTTCATTTTGATGTTGGAAAGGAAGAGCTTGAACCTATTTTAATAGAGATATATAAAGAAACTGGTGTCGGTCTAACTAGCTATTTGCGTGAGACGAGTGAAAGTGCATGTTCTTATGAGGTAAGTATTGGGGACCAATATGAACAGGTTCCGAAAGTAAGGTTAGAGACAGTGTTTGAATTGTTAAATGAAAAATTAAGTACAAGGTAATTGTATAAAAGGAACTCTTTTCTAATTAGGAAAGGGTTTTTTTATGAGCAGTATTTAGTTTGAGCGATTGCTAAGTTCGATAAAGGTCTTCAATTTGCGGTTCGTTCCCAAAATGGCAGGAATGTGGAGGTCACGAGTATCATGAAAACCCTAGGAAAGTCATATTTTTTAAATCTTTCAGAAGTATTGCTGGCTGCAGTGATGTATAATTTAACTATATAGAAAATTCTTTAAATAAAACAATCGCTTTTCAAGCAGAAGGAAAATAAACGGGTAAAGCCAGTTGAATCATGGTGCTGAAAAGATACCTAATTATCATGTATAACAAGGGTTATAAAATTTCATCAGCAATAGAGGAAATCTTGAGGTTGTAGGAGACATAGCAAGATAAGATATTTAATGCATATATTATAATTAAGAAAAGTAAGCGCTTCCTATGAGATTAAGTAAAAACAATCAAATAGATTAGGAGAGATCACAATGACTCATCCTTATTTAACAGAAGACCATGATATTTTTCGAAAATCATTTAGGAAATTTTTAGAGAAAGAGGCTTATCCCTATTATGAAAAATGGGAAGAGGAGCGAATGATTCCGCGAGCTTTTTGGAAAAAGATGGGGGAACATGGGTATCTATGTCCGGATATCGCTGAGGAATATGGTGGAAGTGGAGTAGACTGGGGATTCTCAGTCATAATAAACGAAGAGCTTGAACGGGTTGGCTCCAGTATGATCGGAATTGGGCTCCATAATGACATTGTAGTTCCTTACATTCACTCATACGGAACAGTGGAACAAAAGCAAAAATGGCTGCCGAAATGTGCAACTGGTGAAATCATAACGGCGATTGCCATGACGGAGCCTGGTACAGGGTCCGATTTGTCTAATATAGAAACTACTGCAAAGCTGGAAGGTGATCATTATCTATTAAATGGTCAAAAGACATTTATTACGAATGGAATCACGGCGGACCTAGTAGTGGTGGCTTGTAAAACAGACGCCCATGCAGTACCGAGGCATAAAGGAATTAGCCTGCTTGTTGTGGAAAGAGATACCCCAGGATTTTCAAGGGGCAGGAAGCTTCAGAAAGTGGGTCTGCATGCCCAAGATACAGCAGAATTGATTTTTGAGGATTGCAAAGTTCCAAAGGAAAACTTGCTTGGTGCAGAGGGACACGGATTCCGTTATTTAATGGAAAAACTCCAGCAAGAAAGGCTTATTGTTGCGATTGCAGCTCAAGTTGCATCGGAAGAAATGTTGCGAAATACGATTGAATACGTGAAAAGCCGGCAAGCTTTTGGAAAATAGGTTAGTTCCTTTCAAAATACACAATTTAAAATCGTAGAAATGGCAACAGATATTGAAATGGGTCGCACCTTTTTAGATCAGTTGATAACCGACCACCTACGCGGGGAAAATATTGTGACTAAGGTTTCAATGGCAAAATGGAAGCTAACAGACACGGCACGAAGGATTGCAACAGAATGTATGCAGCTGCATGGCGGATACGGATATATGGAGGAATATGAGATTGCTAGACGTTATCGCGATATACCAGTCGCAAGTATTTATGCAGGGACTAATGAGATTATGAAAACAATTATTGCTAAGAACTTAGGGCTATAACGCAATTTATTGCGATGAGGAGGAAAAAGATGCGGGATGTCGTGATTGTAGAAGCAGTACGTACAGCTGTTGGAAAAAGAAATGGATTTTTAAAGGAGTACCGTCCAGATGATTTAGCGGGAGCTGTTTTAAAAGAGCTTGTGGATCGGGCCGGATTAGATTCTTCATTTGTGGAAGATGTGATCTTGGGTTGTGTTTCCCAGATTGGAGAGCAAACAGGAGATATTGCTAGAGTGGCAGCATTAATAGCTGGTTATCCGAAAGAAGTGCCAGGAGTTACAATTGACCGACAATGTGGTTCAAGCCAACAGGCTGTTCACTTTGCAGCTCAAGCTATCCTATCTGGGGATATGGATATAGTTGTTGCGGGCGGAGTGGAAAACATGACACGTGTCCCAATCGGCTCCAGCTACCAAGGTGTACCGGTTAGCAAGAAGTTGAAAGAGAAGTATGAGATTATTCATCAAGGATTGTCCGCCGAAAGAATTGCAGAGAAATACGGTTTTACAAGGGAAGAATTAGATTGCTTTTCGCTAGAAAGTCATCAGAAGGCATTAAGTGCGCAGGAAAAAGGCTTTTTTACAAAGGAAATTATGCCTCTTCCAGTAACATTAGAGGACGGAACCAAGATAATATTTAAGGAGGACTCTGGTCCGCGGAAAGAAACAACATTAGAAGCGCTAGGAAACTTAAAGCCTGCTTTCAAAGAAAATGGACTTATTCATGCAGGAAACTCCAGTCAAATTAGTGATGGGGCAGCTGCCTTATTATTAATGTCGAGTGAAAAGGCAGAGAAGCTTGGATATCAGCCAAAATTCCGGATACACACTCGGGTTGTCATTGGCTCCGATCCTACATTGATGCTGACAGGTCCTATAGCCGCAACGGAAAAGGCATTGAGCAAAGCGGGTCTCACCATAGATGACATCGATGTTTTTGAAGTAAATGAAGCATTTGCACCTATTCCTCTGGCTTGGCTAACAGAAACAGGTGCTGATCCAAAAAAATTAAATCCAAATGGTGGAGCAATCGCTCTAGGGCATCCATTGGGGGGAAGCGGTGCCAGACTCATGGTAACGATGCTGCACGAACTGGAGCGTACAGGCGGAAGATATGGTTTGCAAACCATGTGTGAAGGTCTTGGAATGGCAAATGCGACGATAATTGAGAGAATCGGCGAATAAGAAGCTTTTGGAGAAGTTAACCTAGGGATTGGACTTGAAGATGGACCCAAAAGACGGCTAACCGTAATTGGTGGCCGTTTTGATATTGCACATGGGGACTATAGTGCCCAAGATGAGGGCAAGGCGGAGAGCGGGAACAATAATAGAAGAATCGTGTCTATTTCCTAGGTGCATATGCCTCTATATACCGACAGAAATGCGATTTCATTAGTTATATCTATCAATCATGTAAATAGTATATACTCATGCTATAAAATATATTTTTTTATATTCTATTAAAAAGCGTTAAAGTGTGTAAGATTTGGGGAGGAATTTCGATGGGACAAGTGGGAACGAAATGGGGAATCATCGCAACATGGGCCATGGCATACGATGGTGTAAAAAAAGCTGCGTACGAATTAAAAAATAATATAAGTGCCGCAGATGCCTTGGTAACAGCAATCAAGGAAGTTGAAAATAATCCATATTATAAATCTGTTGGGTTTGGCGGCCTTCCGAATGAACAGGGAATCGTAGAGCTGGATGCAGCTTTTATGAATGGCGATAATTTCAATATTGGTGCTGTGGCCGGGATTCAAGATGTAAAGAATCCAATTTCTGTTGCCCGGAAACTAAGTGAACAACAATTTAACCGGTTTCTAGTAGGAGATGGGGCAACGATTTATGCACAAAAAAATGGCTTTAAACGAGTGAATATGCTGACGGATTCCGCGAAATCAATTTGGGAAAAACGGATAGAAGAGATGAAACACCGTGAATTAAGTCCTTATGATGGGCATGATACAGTAGGTGCGGTTTGTTTAGACACTAAAGACTCAATGGTGGCAGGAACATCGACGTCAGGATTATTTATGAAAATGCAGGGACGTGTTGGAGATTCCCCTTTATCGGGCTCAGGATTTTACGTTGACAGTGAAATAGGTGGTGCTTCTGCAACAGGTTTGGGAGAGGATCTAATGAAGGGCTGTCTTAGCTATGAAATCGTCCGACTAATGGGAGAGGGGCTTACACCACAGGCGGCAGCAGATAAGGCAGTATACGAATTTCATGATAAATTAACAAGAAGAAAAGGAAAGGCTGGCGCAATGTCCTTGATTTGTATGAACACAAATGGGGAATGGGGAGTTGCGACAAACGTGGAGTTTCCGTTTGTGGTCGCTACTGAAAAGGAAAAGCCCAAAATCTATGTTGCGAGAAAAGGGGAGGGGCATTCTACCATTATAGAGGTGGCTACCCAGGAATGGCTCGATAATCATGAAGAATAAGGATCTGGTGATAAGATGTTAAAAGAAGTATGCGTGGAAAATTTTACGGTTATCCCCGAAGTTATTGCAAGAGGGGCTGACAGGATTGAATTATGCGATAATCTTTCCGTTGGAGGCACAACCGTAAGTCATGGTGTTGCATCCAAATCCATTCAATATTGTAAGAGTAAAAAGATAAAGGTTATGGCCATTATTCGACCACGTGGCGGAAACTTTATTTATAACCAGGATGAATTGGAAATCATGTGCTCTGATATTATCCACTTTAAGAAATTGGGAATCGATGGTGTTGTAATCGGCTGTTTAAATAGCAGAGGATGGATCGATGGGAAGGCAATGAATGTTTTGTTAGCGGCTGCTTCCGGATTAGATATTACATTTCATATGGCATTTGATCATATTAAGCAGGAAATGCAGCTCGATGCCATTGATTGGTTGATAGAACATAGGGTCAATCGTATTTTGACTCATGGAGGGCCCTTGAATATATCAATCGAGGAAAATCTGCCTACCCTTCAAAAATACATAGACTATGCGGCTGGCAAAATAATTATCATGCCGGGTGGAGGCATAACAGACCAAAATGCAGTAAGTATTGCAGATTATCTGAAGGTGCACGAATTGCACGGAACCAGAATTGTAGGATAATGAGAAAGGCGGGTGTTCGTCCGAAGTGAAGAAACACCTGCCTTTGTAAAATTATATGGGGAAGATGTTAGAAATGAAATAGCATAGATAATAAACTTCTTTTCCTATTTATTTTAAATGAGTTGACTTGAATTTCCGAATTTTCCTTTGAACTTGATTCAGCTAATTTTCTCTCTAAAAATTCAACTTTCAAATGAAGCCTTTTGATCTCGCTTTCGAGATCTTCTATTTCTTTTCTGTGGGTTAATAGTTGATAAGAGACAACATTATCGGCTTTTTCATTTACCTTTTTTTCCAATTCATCTATTCTTTGAAGAAAGGTATCAACAGTAGTAGTTTCCTTTGGAAGAATTGCTGTTTTTCCTTTGCGGTTTTTGTTTCGGGAGATAGTAACATTGTGCAGAAATGTTCCATTTTGAATTTGTTTCTTAATTTGTTTTAACATCGTAATATCTTCATCACAAATATCATAATGTCCAAGCTCATTGCGATTCATGTCAAGATCCAACTCTTTAATCCAACGCTTTAACGTGCTTTGGGAAATACCTAGTAGTTTCGCTGCCGTTGCCGTATTCAAGTGAATATTCCTCCTTCTCATTTGGCCGAAGATATTGTAGGGGATTAGAATGAAATTTGAGTAAATTAATGATCTCGCCGTTATGTTTTTTTATATACATTCTCCCTTAATATTCAGATTCCTTTGCGTTTGACAAAACTAGTATTGCTTCGGCAAAGAAAGTGCATTTCCAACTGAATTTTTTAGGAGAGTGTCGAAAAATTGGAGTACAACATTCCGTAATGAGTGCCTAATACCATTTGTGTTATACTGAAAAAAAGTCTCGATAGCATGTCCGTTGTATGAGGGGGAGTCAGGTTTGAATAGTGATGTTCTTCAATTGATTGAGTATGAAATTGCACTTCTTGTTAGATTAACTACTGCACATAGCCCCAAGTTGGGCAGCTTGGATCGTTCTGAGTATTTATTGTTAAGTGAACTTGAAAAAAAGAGTCCTTTAGCAATCAATGCTCTTGCAGATAAATTATTACTGAATCTTTCAACTGCGAGCAGACAAGTTGCAACTTTGGAATCGAAAAAATATATAAGACGTTTTCCTGATTCCCAAAATGGAAGGATTAGTCTTATCGAATTGACAGACGAAGGTGAAAAAATTCTCCATAGGGTTCAGCAGGCGCGTTATGAAGCATATAAAGAGGTATTACATGATTGGTCCGAGGACCAACTAAAACAATTAGAAATGAGCCTTTCTCGATTAAATCAAGATTTTAAGGCTTGGCGTAAATAAAATGCTGTATCCGATAGTGGGCAGCATTTTTTTAGGTATGAAAGGGTAATGTTGCACATACTGCTTTTCAGTAGATGGTAAGTGGGAACTACAGGAAGTTGGAAATAAAAGATTGAAATTGGTAACCAATAAGTTGTATAATGCATATTGCATAATACAAGTTTCTGTAAAAAGTTTGAATTTCCTATTGGGGAAATTCTTTTTATTTGTGTTTATGAACTTCGATATCCTTTTTCCATAATCGAGGCTATTAAACAAAATTACCCAACTAAATGAAAGGAGGAATTGAAATGGGGCAAGAAAATCCTTCAAGAACAAAGGGAAAGATAAAGATTCCTAGTTTTTTAATCATCTCTTTTCTTACCATTTTTGCGATTGGACCGCAATATTTTGCCAATTTGTCTTACACTATGAACCAAGAAATTGTGCAGAATGGGCTTAGTCTCGGTTCCCAGCAATTACTGATACCATCTACACTTTCGAACCTAGCATTTGCACTTGGTGTTCCGCTTGGTCCGGTAATTACTAGAGCAATTGGGGTCAGGAAAAATTACTTAATTTTTATATTCATGTTTTTATGCGGATCGATTATTAATCTATTTGCGCCCAATTTAGAAATCCTCGTGATAGGCAGGATCATCCAAAGTGTCAGTGCTGGAATTCTATTTTTAACCATGCTGCCTGTCAGCTTAAGATCCTTTCCAAATAATATTCGGAATACGTATTTATTCTTTATCATAACTGGGTTGTTTGGAGCTACAGCTGCTGGGGCATTTTTTGGTTCTCTATCTTTAGGTATTGATGCATGGCGCTGGTTGTTCTTGCTAAATATTGTGTCAGCTGTGTTGTGCTTCGTTATTGGCATTTTTGCATTGCCAAAAATAGTGGAAGAGCATGAGCATCCACCAATTGATAAGACTGGCTTATTTTTGTTAATTTTGCTTATGCTGGTACTTTCCTTTCCGCTTTGCAACTTAATGAATAAAGGCTTCACTTCTTATTATGTTTGGCCGTTTTTGGTGGTAGCTTTAATATTATTAATTCTATTTATATTAGTGGATGTAAAAGCAGAAACTCCAATCGTGCCATTTAGAACGTTAAAGGCTGCCAAACCTATTTCGGGTACTGTTATGGCGGTGGCATCACATATTTTACTTGTATTAGCTATTGCCGGAATCAATGGATTTTTGCGTCATAACAAAGATTTGCCAGTTCATTATTTGTTGATTTTTTATTGCTGTTTCTTTGTAGGAATTGTGTTTACTGCTATTTTTAAGACTTTATTTTATGGTGCATTAGGAGCTGGAAAATTAGGTATCATAGGTTCTTTAGCGGTCATGTATGTCAGCTGGAAATGGAGAACGATGACGCCTGCTATTTCCTTGCCAACGCTTTATGTAGAGATAGCGTTATTGGGAGCGGGTGTTAGTATGGTGCTCGTTAGTGGTGCCTTAGGTACGGCATTTGCAGGAAATTTACACTTTGCTTCGATGCGGTCAGGTACACTTCATTCCATTCGGAATTTTACAGGGGCGGTAGTTACGCCGATTGTAGCCTGGTTTATCTCAACTCAAAACACTATTCAATATGAAAATATAAGAGGGAATTTAGGAGAATTTGATTCTGAAACGAATACAGAACTTGCTAATTTAACCCGTCGCTTTGTAAGTATGGGACTTCCTGTTAAGGATGCTCAAAGTATGACGTCTTATGAATTAGTAGCCAATACAAAAAAAGCAGCTATTTTGACAGCATATCATCATCTTTTTACATTTATGTTTGTGGTGGGGGTCATTATGTTAGCTGCATCGATTGTCAAGATGGCAACGGGTAAAGGGATTGGACTCGTCAAGAAAGAGAAGAAGGTTAAACCATCTAAAAAAAATGCTGCAGAACAAACTGCATAAAAAATATATTCTGATTGTGAGAGGAGAAATGTTATGGCTCGTCGATTAATTTTAGCCAATATTATAGGAGTTATTGTCGTATTTCTAGTAGTAGCAGCTGGCGCTTATTTTTATTATGAACATGATCATTTTTTGAAGACGGATGACGCTGTTGTATCCGCGGATATGATGCCAGTAGTAGCATCGAAGACAGGGGTATTAACAGATTGGCAAGTTTCTAATGGTGAAGATGTCTTAAACAAAGATAATGTAGGTACTATCTTTGATGGAAAAAATTCCGTTCCAGTAGATGCACGAATGGACGGAAAGATCATCAAAAATGAAGCGAAGAAAAATCAATTAGTCCAAGCTGGGCAAGTGCTTGCTCAAGAGGCCGATATGGATCACTTGTACATTATTGCTAACATTAAGGAAACAGATTTACAGGATATTGAAAAAGGTGATAATGTGGATGTTACGGTTGACGGAGATTCCGGGGTTGTATTTAAAGGGAATGTGGATGAAATCGGATATGCAACCAATTCTGTATTTTCCGTTCTGCCATCTGATTCTACGGGGAACTATACAAAAGTAACACAAAAAGTCCCTGTCAAAATATCCATCGATCAACCATCGTCAAAAGTGCTACCTGGAATGAACGCAGAAGTAAAAATCAAAAAATAAAAACCTGGGGTGCCAGGCACCGCCCGTGGACATTTCGCAATATTGTCCACGTGTCGTGGACAGTAGAGAAAGTGTGCGTCTGACATGGACACTTTCCTGATTTGTCCACGAGTGGTGCCTGGCACCATTTTGATTTCGCTGCAAATGTTAATGTCCTTAGAGAATTCGGTGTTCTATTTACTGATTGGGTATTTGTTTTTTCGTTCGCGGTTATCGTTTTTGTTAGTCATGTATAGCCCACGTTTCGTTTTCATTTCGTGTCTAAAAGAGCTGTGGGATGTATATTAAAGATAAATTTAGAAAACAAAATGACTTTCCTTATTTTCCTGAATTATGCTTATTTTTTATGTGTGCATGCTCATCTGTAATAGGGAAGGCAGTATCAGCATAAGTGAAATAAAAAACACAAGACAGCATTATAAATATGTCTTGTGTTTATTTATTTTCAAGCAATGCAGTCTGCCTGCTCTTAATGGAATGATTTGCTCTTATAGTGTACTGCTGCCACTTACTAACAAGAATAATCACCGGTAAGGCTATTTGCGGAGAAGATAACGGAAAATCTAGTATTCCGGTTAAACCTAGAATAGGCAGAGAAAATAGAAACCAATCAAATATACTTTTGCTGTGATTATATTTTAACAGTTTCAGGAATTGGTACATGACGATGATGGTTATTGCTATGAATACTACCCCTGCAAGAATTCCAAAATCCGTAAAAAATGCTAAGAAGATATTATGAGCATGTGCTGCATGGTGACCTGTCTGGATTAGATATTCCGTTGGAAATCCAAGTGGTGTCAATCCAAAACTCGGATATTCTTTTATTAATGCAATACTATTCTTCCAAATAAAAATACGCGTCTCTAAATTTTTGAGAATATCATAGCTTCTTGGGATGAAATGGTAAAGCCAAAACCCATTTGCTAACGCAAAGCTCGCGGTCAATAATGTCAATTTCCAACTTAATCTAAATAAGAAAATGCCAAACAAGAATAACATAACACCGAATCCCGAACGAGATCCTGTATCAATGACACCAACAACAATAAACACTAAGAGAATGCAATAAAGAGCGACTTTTTTGTATACCTTCGCCTTCATAGTCTTTAAGAGCTCCGCAAGTAAAAAACCCATTGCAAATACTAATAAAAAGGCGGAATAATTCGGATTGTAGGCAGATCCATATAAACGTTTGTGGCTTAAAAAACCTAATAATTCACTTCCTGTTAAATATCCAAACAGTTCATTGCTCCATCCTGTTTGAAATAGCAGCATACTAACAGTGCCAAATAAAAATTGGTATACACCGCCTAAAATAATCACCCAGCTAAAATGTTGAAGTTGAGTAAATTTTCGTTGGTTCATGCTGAATAAATAAACTCCATAATAACCAACAATGCCTAATGAAACAGAGAGGTAGCTCCATTGCTGCTGTTGGATAGCTGCCCCAATGGTCGACAAAAATATAATAGAAAATAATACGGTAACCATATCAAAAGGAATTTCTCGAGTCCCTTTTATGACCCGATACAATTCTATAGCACCGATAGTAAGCATATATAAAATCCCTATTGGCGGAAGAACGAAAAGCAAAGCTAGAGCGGCAGCAAGTGGCTGTTCTCGAAAATAATAGAAAATAAAATTCCTAATTCTCTTCATATAATTCCCCTTTCATTATGGGTGAGGGGACAGGCTCTTCGTCCCTTGTTTGGGGATAAAGGGATAAAACCCTATCCCGTTTATGGGGTGAAAAGAAAATAGCACCGTAATGTTAGTTTTATAACGGTAAAATCCTATGAACTTAGTTACTTTAAATTGTTTTACTTAATTTACTCTTAAGGAATTATTAAAAATAGATTAAAAATGGTATGGAACTATTAGGAAAATACCCAAAAAGAAATATATCCTTTCTTTTCTCTGAAAAAATCCTTTATTCTTATAGAAGAAGTACAAATGAGAGAGGGATACAGCTTGAAAGAAATATACAGTGAAATTATTCAATTTCGGGGTTCACATTATGAGTTTGGTTTTATGCAAGGGGAAAAGTTGAAGGATTCTCTTATTGTTAAAAATCGAGAGAATCAATGGAAGGTTCGCAAGCCTAGATTCACCGTGGAAGTAGAGGAAGTGAAGCAAGCGATTACCAGATTTGCTCCGGGAGTGTGGGAGGAATTACTTGGATTACAGGCATCCTTACAATGGCCGATGGAGCGTGTATTAATGGAATTTGGTGGCTATCGGTTAGATTATGTTCGGTCTGGCTGTTCGATTTTAACAGGAGATTATTATTTAATCCGTAATTATGATTATCATCCCAAAACATACGAAGGGCGTTATGTCTTTTTTCAACCGACTGATCAAGGATATGCAATAGTGGGGCCGAGTCAGAGGGTTACAGGTAGAATGGATGGCATGAACGAAAAAGGCTTGGCTCTTGGATATAACTTTATGCATCGCAAGAATCCGGGAGATGGTTTTATTTGTTGTATGATTGGAAGATTAATATTAGAAACGTGTGCAAATGTTGACGAGGCAGTTGCTATGTTAAAGGAAATCCCTCATCGTCATTCATTTAGTTACATTGTTTATGATGTCAGTGGCGAGACGTACGTAGTGGAAACATCACCACGAAGGGTAGAGGTTCGCAAGTCTAATGCGTGTACCAATCATTTTGAAATCATGAAGCATGAAAATCCCCATCATTTAGTGGATTCCAATCGGAGATTAGAAATTATGGAGAAACATCGCGATAATCTTGCTGGTGCTCATGATGCTTTCCGATTATTAAACGATTCAGATAAAGGAATCTTTTCCACTTTGTATGGAAGCTGGGCAGGAACTATTCATACAACTGCATATCTGCCAAGAGAAAGAAAGGCTTGGATTGCCTTAGGCAGTGACAAAAAGCCAATCGAATTTGATTTTGCAGCATGGTTGAGTGGAACAGATATTAAGCTAGATAAAATAACCGGAGAAATCGATACAGACATACCGTTTGTGCATATGGACGAAGGTGCAGATTGGTTTCGGCGATAAGTAACTGTCCACACTACGTGTACAAAGTGGCGATTTGTCCATTTGTGGTGCCAGGCACCAAAGGAACAACCCTTTGGTGCAGTTATGGCAATTATTCCTTATCTAACTTACAGACTGTCTTGAGCATGGTTTCAGCCCCGGCCTTTGCATCTTCCTTTGTTGTGAATTCCTGTGGATTGTGACTAATTCCATGCTGAGAACGAACAAAAATCATACCTACAGGAAACCTGTCTTTAAATTGCATCCCATCATGTCCCGCACCGCTTGGCAGGGAAATCACAGGATAGCCCTGATCCGCTATACTCTCTTTTATCGTATTCTGAATCTCATTAGAGCATAATACTGGTGCGACTCTTTGAAGGTCTTCGATGGACAAATCAATTTCACGTTCAGCAGTAATAGTTGCCGCATAATCTTTAATTTCCTTTTCCAATTGGTCGCGAAGTTCCTCTTTCACATCCCGAATATCAATGGTAAACTCTACACTTCCTGGAATAACGTTGACACCGCCTGGAGCGAGAGATATTGTGCCAACTGTTGCAACGGCATTTTCATATTTTTTTGCGAGTTTCTCGGTTTCAGAAATAATCAAGCTGGCAGCCACTAGTGGATCCTTCCTTTGATTCATAGGGGTAGCACCAGCATGCTCTGCTTGGCCGATTAAAGAAAATTTTAACCATAAAGGTCCAGCAATTCCCGTTACCACTCCAACAGGTACATTTTCCTTTTCTAGTACTTTGCCTTGTTCAATATGTAATTCTAAATAGAGTTTGACATCATCCATTCTTGCTTCAAGAATATTCTCTGGACTATACCCCTGCTTTATCATTGCATCATGTAAAGAAACACCATTTGCATCCTTTCTTTGTAAATCTTCTTTTTGCAAATTTCCTGCAACGGCAAGGCTGCCAATCATCCCAAATCCAAATCTTGAACCTTCTTCATCTTTAAAAGCAATCACTTTTACCGGATGATTCAGATGAATATTTTGTTCTTGAAGGGATTGAACCACTTCAATGGCGGTTAATACCCCAAGACTTCCGTCAAACTTACCCCCATTCGGTACTGTATCAAGATGAGATCCTAAAAGGATAGCTGGAAGATCTTTAGATCCAGGTAAAGTACCGATTACATTTCCGACTGCATCAAAGGTGACTTCTAGACCGGCCTCTTCCATGTATTTTTTTACTTGCTCATTTGCTTCATGCTCAACGTCCGTATAAGAAAAACGGGTAACGCCATTATCTGGTGTTTGTCCTATGGAAGATAATTCATGTATTCTTGACCAAAGGCGATTAGAATTCACCATTTATTCCTTCTCCTCTCCAACATTTATACTATTATTACTAGTTCGCTAAAACTTTTTGATATCCTGCGTCTACTGAAATGATAGAAAAGCTATTTATTTATAAAATAGAGGGAATCAAGGTAAAATGGGTGTATCTATTTTTATAAGAAAAGGGGAAGGATAGATGGATTTTATTGATAAAGTAGTTGTTGTTACTGGTGCTGGAAATGGGATTGGAAAGACGGTTGCAATTGAATACGCGAAAAAAGGGGCGAAAGTAGCTATTGCAGAGATCCATCAGGAGGCAGGACAACAAACAGCTGACCAGATCAATCAAAATGGCGGAGAGGCTATTTTTATCCAAACAGATGTAAGGCTGCCAAAGGATATAGAAGATTTATTCTGGAAGGTGTCGCGGGAATTCGGAGGTGTTGATATTGTCATTAACAATGCTGGTGTTTCTAGATGGAAGAGTCCGCTGGAATTAACAGTGGAGGAATGGGATGACATCATTAATACGAATCTTCGCAGTGTGTTCTTATGTACAAGGGAAGCTGCTAAATATATGGAAAAGGGCGGTTCCGTCGTAAATCTTGCGTCTACTCGTGCCCTAATGTCAGAACCTAATTCAGAAGGCTATGCGGCGACAAAGGGTGGTATTGTAGCTTTAACACATGCACTGGCTGTTTCATTAGGAGAAAAAAGGATCCGTGTGAATGCGATTAGCCCGGGGTGGATAGAAACGAGAAACTATGAACAACTAAGTCATGCTGATCATGCCCAGCATCCGGCACAGCGAGTTGGAAAACCAGAGGATATTGCTCGAGCTTGCTTTTATTTAACAAATCCTGAAAATGATTTTGTCACCGGTCAAAATCTTGTCATTGATGGTGGAATGACGGTTAAGATGATTTATGAAGAGTAAATAAATACAAGTCAAATCTAGAGAGTAGGATCTCTAGGTTTTTTTGTTATGGATAAGTTATCTTATCCAACTGACGGCCACAGCGGGAAAACAGCTTCTCTTGTAAGGAATAGCTCCTATAGAGACAAGGCAATAGAACTTGCAGTGTCTACGCACCGTGGACAAATTGGCCGATTGTCCATCGGTGGTGCCTGGCACCATGTGAATGAATGTGCATTTTTTGAGTAACAATAGTTTTGTCAAAGTGTATGCGACAAAGTTAGTTTTCTTCTTTGTTGATAGCGGTACTATTGTGACTTACCATTATATATGTACTATATTAATGAAAGGAAGAGAGCGAATGGCTCAATCTAATATAAAAGTAGCGGTTCAAAAGTTCGGTAACTTTTTGAGCTCTATGGTTATGCCAAATATTTCCGCTTTCATTGCTTGGGGTCTTATAACTGCATTCTTTATTCCTACTGGCTTCACTCCAAATGAAAGCCTTGCCAAAATGGTAAGCCCAATACTTACTTACCTATTGCCGTTATTAATTGGTTATACAGGTGGTAAGCTTGTTCATGATCAACGTGGTGCAGTTGTAGGTGCGATTGCCACCATGGGGGTAATCGTTGGAGAACCGACGGTACCTATGTTCTTAGGTGCTATGATTATGGGACCACTTGGCGGTTATGTTATTAAGAAATTCGACCAATTGATTGAAGGAAAAATTAAAGCCGGCTTCGAAATGCTTGTTAACAACTTCTCCGGTGGTATTTTAGGAGGAGTATTAGCAATCCTAGCATTCTGGGCGATTGGTCCAGCTGTAAAAGTATTAACAGGATGGTTAGTTAATGGGGTAGACTGGCTAGTTGCAACCAATCTATTGCCTTTAACAAGTATCATTATCGAACCTGCTAAAATCTTGTTCTTAAATAATGCCATTAACCATGGTGTATTATCACCTATCGGTATTGAACAAGCAAAAACAGCAGGTAAATCTGTTCTATTCTTGCTTGAAGCAAACCCTGGACCAGGTATTGGTTTATTATTAGCTTATTGCTTCTTTGGAAAAGGAACAGCCAAAAGATCTGCACCGGGTGCTGCTCTTATCCAATTCTTTGGAGGTATTCATGAAATATACTTCCCATATGTATTAATGCGTCCGTTATTATTCATCGCCGTTATCCTTGGTGGTATGAGTGGTGTATTAACATTAGTTCTTTTAGGTGGTGGACTACTTGCTCCAGCATCACCAGGAAGTATTATCGCCGTTCTTGCCGTAACTCCGCATAGTGCAAGTGCTTATATTGCTAACATTGCAGGGGTTCTTGTAGCGGCAATTGTATCCTTTATTGTTTCAGCTTTAATTCTTAAAACAGGTAAACAAAAGGATGAAGATATTGAAGAAGCAGCAAGAAAAATGCAAGAAATGAAAGGAAAGAAAAGCTCCGTTGCAGGCGTGTTTGCTGGGGACCAAGGAAAAATGCCTGAACATGTAAGCAAAATTGTTTTTGCATGCGACGCAGGGATGGGATCCAGTGCAATGGGAGCATCACTTCTTCGCAAAAAGGTAAAAGAGGCTGGTTTAAATGTTTCCGTAACGAACACAGCTATCAGTAACTTGCCTTCAGATGCGCAAATAGTTGTAACTCAGGAAGAATTGACACCAAGAGCGAAAAATAAACTTCCTAATGCTTATCACGTATCGGTAGATAATTTCTTATCTAGTCCGGAATATGATAAATTAATTGATCAGCTGAAAAATGGCGATACAAATGAATTGAACGAAGTTGTTGAGGATGCAGAAGACAATGCTCCGAGACCGGAAGATACTCCTGATAGCAACGATGGATTGTTATTAGAGAAAAATATCTTCCTTAACCAACAATTCGCAAATAAGGAAGAAGCAATTCGCTTTGCTGGTAGAGCACTAGTGGACTCAGGATATGTGAAGGAAAGCTATATTGAGGCAATGATTGCCCGCGATGCGATGACTTCTACGTATATGGGAAATGATGTAGCTATACCACATGGTACAGAAGAAGCGAAAAAAGACGTTCTTCAATCAGGTTTCACAGTATTACAAGTGCCAGATGGTGTTGATTTTGATGGTAATAAGGTGCGTTTAATTTTCGGTATTGCCGGTAAAGATGGTACCCATCTTGAAATCCTGTCGGGAATTGCAGTAACATGCTCCGACATGGAAAATATCGAGAAAATGGTTGCCGCTAAATCAGCAAAAGAAATCATGGATATTATCAACGATAAAAAATAATGATCCCACAGAATAGAAAAGCTGCAGCATCCCTGCGCTTTTCTATTCGTTATTTAGGGTGCCAGGCACCACTCGTGGACAAATCGGTAAAGTGTCCGCGCAGGGTGGACAGTTTGATGAAACATGTAATGAATAAATTTCCTGAAATGATGGTGTAAATATGTTTATTACCTCAAGGGAAAAAGCAATCATCGAGTTGATTATTAAAACATCCGGGAAACACACGGCTTTTTCTATAGCTACATTTTTAAATGTAAGTGTGCGTACAATTCAACGGGATTTAAAATCGATTGAAAAAATCTTGGAACCATTTCACCTTCAATTAATAAGAAATCCTAATGCGGGTTTAGTAATAGAGGGGAAAAACGAACAAATTTTTCGATTGGTTCAGCATCTTACCGGCAGTCATCCTGTGGACGAAACACCTCAGGAGAAAAAACTTCGGCTGTTTTTAACATTAATAAAAGATGTGGAGTCATTTAAAATTCAAGTTTTAGCAACGACTTTAGGTGTAAGTGTTACTACCTTGTCTACCTATCTCGATGAATTAACGGAATGGCTGAAAAATTTCGATCTTGAACTTACTCGGAAACGAGGTGTTGGCGTTGAATTTCACGGATCAGAAGAAAATAAGCGAAAAGCATTGGCCAGCTATTTCTTGCTTTATTTTAATGAGGATTTAATTGAGAGCCTATTTTTATTAGAAAAGGGAAAGGGCTCAGAACAAAAAATACTGCATTTTTTTGATGCAGAGTATTTATTGGAAATTGATCGAGTTGTAAATGACACGTTAAATTATCGACATTCGCGATTAGCAGACACTGATTATATTGGATTAATTATTCAAATATGCATTACGGTCCAAAGGACAAAAGATGGATTTCTTATGGAGAATGAAGGCAGTTTATTCAATGAGCAATCCGAAGAATACATTCTCATGGAGGAAATTTGTAAAAAACTGCAAGCATCTCTTTCTATATCGTTTACATATGCCGACAAACGTTTATTAGCATCTATTTTAAAAGGATCCAAGCTACAGGAAGTAGAAACTGTGCCATATGACAGTGTTGTATTAGGGCAAATGATCAAAAATATGATTCAATATGTCTCTTCTCAACTTCATGTCGATTTAACAAGGGATTTTTCCTTATTTCATGGATTACTTTCCCATCTAGAACCGTCACTTTTTAGAATTAAGCAGAATATAGGGCTATTTAATCCATTAACGGAAGAGATAAAGCGAAAATACCCAGTGCTATTTCTTGCAGTGAAAAATAGTGTTGAGAAGGAATTTAAAGATATTGAGCATTTTCCAGAAGATGAAATTGCCTTTATTGTTCTTCATTTTGGTTCAGCACTGGTGATGCGGGAAGAAGAAATGATGATTAAGGCACTCGTTGTCTGCCCGACGGGGATTGGAACCTCGAAAATGCTCGCCAGTCGGATTAAGAAAGAGATAACGGAAATTGATTCGGTAGAAATTAAATCAATTAAAGAAATTCAAAACAGGGAAAGCTTACAGCCATTTGATGTCATTATTTCCACCGTCCGCCTTCCATTTATTCGTAAGGAGTATATCTTAGTTAATCCTCTCTTAAGTAATGAGGATATTACCGCAATTAGGGGCTTTTTGCAAAAAAATATCGGCAATTTAACGAAGAATAATCAATATACGGGTAAAACAGGTCCTGTCGTATCAAGAAAAACTAAACCAACATTAACGGACTTGCTTCAGGAAATGAAGGTCATTGAAACAAGTATTGAATCTATTATGAACCATTTTCGTGTTTATCGAAATCTTAGCCCGAATGGATATAAAGAGAATATGAGTGAAATGCTAAGAATTGCGGAAAAGGAGAGTCTGCTCACCAACCCCGAAAGTGTAATGGAAACATTATTGGATAGGGAAAAAAAGGGCGGTCTTGGAATTCCTGATACTGGAATGGGTCTTTTCCATTGTCGAAGTGAACATGTACGAGGGCTTATTTTTCAAATCTCTCATTTAGATAAAACGTGTATGGTAAAAGGAATGGATGGCAATGATATGCCCATGAAAAGCCTATTATTAATGCTTGCTCCTGAGGATTTAAGTACAAGAGAACAAGAAATTATCAGTCTGCTCAGTACAAGTTTAATTGAAACAAAAGAATCGATCATGATTTTTTCATCTGGAAACGAAGATATTATTCATACAAAGTTGGAATCCATCTTTTTAGAATATCTTCAAACAAATTTTATAAAGGAATGATTGGAATGAAACAAGTAGTACATTTTGGTGCGGGGAATATTGGAAGAGGATTTATCGGTGCTCTTTTCTCACAATCAGGTTATCATGTAACCTTTGTGGACATTGCAGATCAAATTATTGACCAATTAAATGCTGAAAAGCAATACACCGTTAAATTAGCAACGGATCAACAAGAATCCATGACGATTACGAATGTTTCAGGGTTAAATAATATGAAACAAGAGAGCGAAGTAGTGGAAGCTATTAAAGGTGCAACATATTTAACAACTGCAATCGGTCCAACTATTTTGCCGAGAATTGCTCCTTTAATTGCAAAAGGTTTAGCCGAAAGAGTGAAGGCGAATGATGAAAAAATATATGTAATCGCATGTGAGAACCAAATTTCTGCGACGGATTTATTGAAGGGATATATTTTAGAAAACCTTGATGAAGATACAAAATCAAAATTAGAAGGCAAGGTATTCTTCTTCAATTCTGCCGTTGACCGTATCGTACCTATTCAAAATAACCAAGGATCACTGGATGTATTGGTAGAACCATATTTTGAATGGGTAGTGGAAACGACAGAAGAAATACCTCCTGTTGAAGGTATGAAAATTGTGGCAGATCTTGCACCATTTATTGAACGAAAATTATTTACAGTTAACACTGGGCATGCTGTAATTGCATACCTTGGATACTTAGGAAATAAATCGACTATTGATCAAACGCTTGCTGATGGAGCAATTGAGAAACAAGTGAAAGCAACACTTGGTGAAACAGGTGCCTATTTAATTAAGCAATATAATTTAAATCTTGAAGAACACCAACAATATATTGAAAAAATTATTAATCGCTTTAAAAATGCCTATTTAAATGATGCGGTGACAAGGGTTGGACGTTCTCCAATTCGCAAGCTTGGACCTAATGACCGCTTAGTTCGTCCAGCAACGCAAGCCGAAAAGGCAGGTCTTTCTTACACAAACCTTTCCAAAGCAATTGCTTCTGCATTGCTATTTGATTACAAGGAAGATGAAGAAGCAGTAAAATTACAACAAATGATAAGTGAACACGGTGTCAAATATGCGTTAAAAGAAGTAAGTGGACTTAATGAAAATAGTGAAATTACGAAGGAAGTATTACGTCATTACGAAGAGTTAAAAAAATAATAGATAAGACACATGGAGATTCTGCTCCATGTGTCTTTTTATTGGAGAAAGGGAGGGGAATACATAATCAAAAATTTCCCATTTATTTCATCCTATCCAATAAATATCCTCCCTTAAATTTCCTTGGTTCATAAGAAATGATGAATGCTTTCGGTTCATAATGCTCAACCGTAGCAAATAACTCATTTTCCCGATTTCTTTTTGTTAAAATTTCTAATCTGTATCTTTCGCTGTCTCTGCCTTCTCCTGAATATACCGTTACTCCGAACCCGTTTTGACGCAATGTATCGATGAGATTATTGTTTTTCGATTGCGTGTTTACCGTTACATTAATGAAACCAATCGCTAGTTTTTGTTCTATTTTGGTTCCTAGTATAATGCCGATCCCAAATCCTACAGCATACACTACCATCGCTAATATATTTTTATTTCCGCCAAACACTAAGGAAAGCCCGAATACATAGATGAGCATTTCTACAATACCGAGAATGGAGGCTAATATTGTGATATTTTTTACAAGGAAAATAGTACGTAGCGTATAGATAGGCACATATATTAATTGCAACAGCAAGATTAAAAGGATATTTAACAAAGCTTACACCTCTGAATTAATGGGATGACAAAATAGTTACTAGTTATGTTCTTTTCTTTTTTTCATTCTTTTATACTTTGCAAGGATTTTTCTTTCTTTACCCTTTTAACTTGGTGTGAAAACATGGAATAGCTAAAGAAAAGGACCTCCATATTAAGAGGGCCTAATCAAGCTCCTGCTGGCGCGAAAGAATAGAGTAGTAATGGAGCACAAAATCATAAAATAGTTTTTCAGAAGGAGATAATTCGCGATTCTTTGGGGTGATGATTCCGACAGTCCTTCTGATATCTGGTTGGGTAATGCGTTTAACCAGTGTGCCATTAGGAATATTATCTTGGAGAGTGATTTCTGGTAAAAGGGTCACTCCCATTCCGGATGAAACTAAACCTTTGATGGCATCTAGATCTTCCCCTTCAAATGGAATTTTTGGTCGGAAGCCAGATTGAAGGCATGCATCCTCTGCAATTTTGCGAAGGATAAATCCTTTTGGAAATAATACAAATGAATCATTCTCTAACTGTCGGAGTGGGATAATCTCTTTGCTTGCTAAAGGATGCTCTTGTGGGATTAGTCCAACAAAATGTTCCACAAATAAAATATCTGTATGGATATCCGGGTCACGTGTTGGGACAGGCCCAATGAAAGCAAGGTCAATCTCTCTTCTTTTAATCCCTTCTATTAAAAAGTTATAGGAACCCTGTCTTAAATGAAAACATACATCCTGATGATTTTTTTTAAAAGCATTGATGATTTGCGGCAGGGTATTAGTCGCTAAGCTGGATGGAAAACCGATACGGATGGAGCCTCGCTCTGGATCTAAATATTCATTTATTAATTGTTTGGCATCATCTAGGGCATTTATCGCAATAGCTGCTTTTTCGGAAAACATTCTTCCGATATAGGTTAATTTAATATTTCTTCCTTCTCTTTCAAATAATTGGACACCTAGTTCATCCTCTAGGTTGGATATTTGCCTGCTTACAGCGGATTGTGCTATATGTAAAGTATCTGCAGCAAGAGACATATGCTCCTGTCTAGCTACTTCTAAAAAGTATAGTAACTGTCTTAATTCCATAAGTTTCCCTTCAATCTAAATTTGATATAGATTATATGTTAATTATATATTGTTAATATGATTATTTAAATATATTATAGTAATATATGAATAAAAGCCCTTTCATAATGAATAGACCAGCTTTTATCACTTTATACATGAAAATTAGTGTAAAGGAGAGTTACAGCATGAAAAAAATCAGCTTAGGTTGGCAAATTCTAATTGGACTTGCCCTCGGAATAGTAATTGGAGCAATTTTCTTTGAGAATCCGACTTTACCAAAAATATTAAAGCCAATTGGCGATATATTTCTTCGGTTGATTAAAATGATTGTAGTACCGATTGTGGTATCAAGTTTAATCATCGGGGTATCTGGTGTAGGGGACATGAAGTCTTTGGGGAAAATCGGCGGTAAAACCATTCTTTACTTTGAAATAATCACAACAGTTGCAATTGTTGTAGGTTTACTTGCTGCAAACATTTTCCACCCTGGTACAGGTATCGATCGCTCTCATCTATCAAAAACGGATATTTCCAGTTATGTTAGTACAACGGAGTCGACAAAAAGTCATTCATTTGTTGATACTATCGTAAATATTGTACCTAGTAATCCAATACAGGCTCTAGCAAACGGTGATATGCTTGCAATTATTTTCTTTTCTGTTCTTTTTGGATTAGGGGTAGCGGCAATAGGAGAAAGAGGGAAACCCGTTACTCAATTTTTTAAAGGTGTAGCAGATTCGATGTTCTACGTTACAAACCAAGTAATGAGGGTAGCACCAATTGGTGTCTTTGCTTTAATTGGCGTTACGGTTTCTACGTTTGGACTATCATCCTTATTCCCGCTTATTAAACTGGTTGCTGTTGTATATGGTTCTATGGTCTTTTTCATTATTGTCGTATTGGGCATAGTAGCCAAAATGGCAAAGGTGAATATATTTAAGCTATTGCGTTATTTAAAAGATGAGTTGATTTTAGGATATTCTACATCAAGTTCAGAGACAGTACTTCCGAAAATTATGGAGAAAATGGAGAGGCTTGGATGTCCAAAAGCCATTACATCGTTTGTAATTCCGGCTGGGTATTCCTTTAACTTAGATGGATCAACCCTTTATCAATCCATTGCTGCACTATTTATCGCCCAAATTTATGGAATTCATATGAGTATCGGACACCAAATCACGCTTGTTTTGGTCTTGATGATTACTTCAAAAGGAATTGCAGGAGTTCCGGGAGTTTCATTCGTTGTTCTACTTGCAACATTAGGAAGTGTTGGTCTCCCTGTTGAGGGTCTCGCATTAATTGCAGGAATTGACCGTATCCTTGACATGGCTCGTACAGCTGTCAACGTTGTAGGTAATTCGCTTGCAGCTATCGTCATTTCCAAATGGGAAGGCCACAAAGTACTAGATAGAGTAGAAAATCAAGCGGGATAAAGGGTCCGGTTCCTCATCCCATTAAGTGTAAAAGTAGGTATAAGGGTCTCATAGAAATACGCTTGGAATAATTCGTTTATTCTAAGCGTTTTTTTGTGTGTCCACCATCAAATTCAGAGGGGGAACTAAAGGTCCCATCCCTCATCCCACCCAATCAAAATATAATGGGACGAGGGGTCTGACCCCGCATTTATACTTTTATTAGTAAAATTATGGGAATAGTTCACCGTTTGTTAAGGAATAATAGAGCATGAGAATATTATTTATCCCGCGAGGTAGAAAAATTGAAAAAGACCTTCCCTAATTCTGTTCGCCGGCCAAAGGCTCACATTTCTCCATATTTAATTAATTATATTGAGGAACGTAATCCTTGGACTGTTGTTTGGTGGTCTGCTGCCTTTCCGGGTGCAGGGCATTTGCTGTTGTGTAAATATTTTTCGGGAATATTGCTGATGTTTTGGGAGTTGGTCATTAATGTCAAGGCGCATATTAATGAAGCTATTTACTACTCCATGATTGGACAATTCGAACTTGCTAAAATGACCATCGATACTAGATGGTTTCTTCTATACTCTGCTGTTTTTGTTTTTGCCATGTGGGATTGTTACAGCACCACGATAGATCTGAATAAATACTCACAGCTGGCTGATCGCCTTGATTCGCCAATTAAACCTTTTAAAATCGGAATATTTGAACTCCATTTTCTTGATTATCGAAAGCCAGCGTATGGGGCTTGGTGGTCATTTCTTTACCCTGGTTTAGGCTCCATATATAGTAACAGACTCCCAACGGGTTTTTTTATTTTCATTTGTTTTATTGTAACTGTTTATTATTCTAATGTATTACCCGCTGTACACTTGACTTTAACTGGGAACACAGAACATGCTGGTAGTGTTATCAATAAACAATGGTTCTTGAATTTGCCTTCCATCGTCCTGTTCAGCATAAGCAGCTCCTATCAAGATATCATATTTACTAATAAATTATTTAAGGTGGAACAATCAAGATACCTGCAAGAACATTATCAGCCGATACATTTTAATATGCCTCAAAAGATTAAGAAGAGGGATAATATGCATATTATTGCAACCTTTCGTCACAGTGCGCTATTAGAACTTGCTTTAAGCGATTTACAACAACAGGGGATACCCAAAGATAGTATTTTCGTTGCTTCTCTAGAAAAATTCATCCCTAAAACACATGATGTTTATAAGATCCATCGTGAAGGTGCCAGTAAATTAGAACTTTCATTTTTCTTTGGAGCTGTTTTTATGCTGCTTGGCGGAATCTATGGATTTATCTGGACATGGGGTCCGATTATTTGGTCACTGATTGGATTGATTTTTGGAGCTACAGTAGGTCTTTTAATTTCCTTTTTTATTTATAAAAGCAAATGGTTTCAAAAAGAACCCCCTTCAGAGGTTGTTTTGATAATTGAGTGCGAATCGAATCAATCAGAGCTAGTAGAAGGCATACTATGGGGGCATAATGCCCTTGGCGTATCCAAAACTTCGTAAACTCGGCTTATGTTACCGGGTTTTTTTGTTTTGAGCAGGTTCTATACTTAAAAATTTCAGAGGTAAGTTATTTATGAAAAAAGAACAGAGAGAATAATAATTGCGGGCATTCAAAACTTCTTTTTCATGAATAAAAGGGGTTACGGTTACAGCCGAAACACTAAACTTTATTCAAGAATCCCATTCACCGCATTTTTATTTATGAAGCGATTCAAGAAGCGAAACACGGTAGTTGAACAACAATTTTTATCAATTGGAATAAAAGGTTGTGGAGGATGCAATGGTTAATAAGTTTAACGAACTAGGAATGCTAATACAAGATTTAGGCAGTGGGTTGCATTTTAAGTGGGTTTTAAAGGCCAAATTAGTAGAGAAAGAGCAAGGAGTTGTCTATTAGAAGTGTTTTAAAGGAAAAAAAGGCAGAGAAAAAGCAAGGAGTTGTCTATTAGAAGAGTTCAAAAGGCCAAGTTAGTAGAGAAAGAACAAGGAATTGTCTATTAGAAGGGTTCAAAAGGACAAATTAGTCGAGAAAGAGCAGAGAGTTGTCTATTAGAAGTGTTTTAAAGAACAAATAGGCAGAGAAAAAGCAAGGAGTTGTCTATTAGAAGGGTTCAAAAGGACAAAAGGGTAGAGAAAGAGGAGGGAGTTGTCTTTTAGAAGAGTACAAAAGGCCAAATTAGTAGAGAAAGAGCAAGGAATTGTCTATTAGAAGTGTTTTAAAGGACAAAAAGGCAGAGAAAAAGCAAGGAATTGTCTATTAGAAGTGTTTTAAAGGACAAAAAGGCAGAGAAAAAGCAAGGAATTGTCTATTAGAAGTGTTTTAAAGGACAAAAAGGCAGAGAAAAAGCAAGGAATTGTCTATTAGAAGTGTTTTAAAGGACAAAAAGGCAGAGAAAAAGCAAGGAATTGTCTATTAGAAGTGTTTTAAAGGACAAAAAGGCAGAGAAAAAGCAAGGAATTGTCTATTAGAAGTGTTTTAAAGGACAAAAAGGCAGAGAAAAAGCAAGGAATTGTCTATTAGAAGTGTTTTAAAGGACAAAAAGGCAGAGAAAAAGCAAGGAATTGTCTATTAGAAGTGTTTTAAAGGACAAAAAGGCAGAGAAAAAGCAAGGAATTGTCTATTAGAAGTGTTTTAAAGGACAAAAAGGCAGAGAAAAAGCAAGGAATTGTCTATTAGAAGTGTTTTAAAGGACAAAAAGGCAGAGAAAAAGCAAGGAATTGTCTATTAGAAGTGTTTTAAAGGACAAAAAGGCAGAGAAAAAGCAAGGAATTGTCTATTAGAAGTGTTTTAAAGGACAAAAAGGCAGAGAAAAAGCAAGGAATTGTCTATTAGAAGTGTTTTAAAGGAAAAAAAGGCAGAGAAAAAGCAAGGAGTTGTCTATTAGAAGGGTTCAAAAGGCCAAATTAGTCGAGAAAGAGCAGAGAGTTGTCTATTAGAAGTGTTTTAAAGGAAAAAAAGGCAGAGAAAAAGCAAGGAGTTGTCTATTAGAAGGGTTCAAAAGGACAAAAGGGTAGAGAAAGAGGAGGGAGTTGTCTGTTAGAAGGGTTCAAAAGGCCAAGTTAGTAGAGAAAGAACAAGGAATTGTCCTTTAGAAGAGTTCAAAAGGTAAAGATTGTGAAGCAAAAGAACCAATTCTCCTTTAGAAACGGATCAAGGGACACTAATAACGTAATAATATCTATATATCTCATTTTAAGAATTGCTAATGATGTGGCTAAATCCAAAAAATGGTTGTAAATATTTTTTTGATAATTTATACTACTTATAGTTTAGGATGGATAATTTTGTTAAAAAACAAAATGTAACTGGTTAAATTGTTTTTAAGACCACTGACATACTATTGTTGATTTATTTTTATTATGTTGTCGCATCCTTTCTACTATTCTATTTATCGTAAAAACAATCGTCTCAAGGTAATTCCAATTGTCTTTGTCATAGTAACCTTACTTTTCACTCTCTATATTCTCGTTATCAATACAATGTGGGGGAATGGGGTTGTTTCATTGATATTCGTCTTAGAAACCATTACACTAATGCACGCGCGCAATACATGAAAAAAGGAGATTTATTCATTATGTGGGCACAACGGTTCATCGAAACAGTCAGGGGAACATTTGAAATCTTTGAAAAAGGGGATGGTAAGCCATTAGCAGTCACCCATCTTTATAGTGCTTTTAATGAGCGGGGAAATACATTTGCAAATCCATTTACGAAATACTATAAAGTTTACTTAATTAATCTTAAAGGTGCAGGTAATTCAGTAAAAGCAAATAATGAGCAAGAATATAGTATACAAGAATCTGTTTTGGATTTAGAAGCGATTAGAGAAGCGATAGGTCTTGATCAATGGGCATTTGCGGGCCATTCTACGGGAGGGATGCTTGCATTAAAATATGCTATTTATTGTCCTCGATCATTAACAAAAATTATTGCCGGCGGGGCAGCTGCAAGCTATAAATATGGGGAAGACCCGAATTGTATTTACTGTTCTCAAAATCCCAATTTTAAGCGCATAGTCGAAATTATGGACAAATTAAACAACCCTGCAACACCTATTGAAATGCGCAGGGAACTTGATTACGAATGGGCTTTAATGTCATTTTATTCAGAGGAAAAGCTTCAAATCGCACTAAAAAAGCCTAATAGCGGAAAAACGGTTGGAGTAAGGTTAAATTATTTTAGAAATATGGAGTATCCTGTATTTGACATACGAAAAGAGTTGAAACATGTAACTGTACCAAGCTTTATTTATTCAGGGAAATATGACTCCCAATGTCCGATGAAATATGGGATCGAGATTGCTGAGTTAATCCCCAATGCCTCCTTTACTATCTTCGAAGAAAGTAATCATAACCCTTTTTCAGAGGAAGAAGAGAAATTTCTCGAATTTGTTAAGACTACTATTTAAAGACTTCGATTTAAATTAAGTTAATTGCTATTCCCCTTTAAATAATCATGATAATGGAGTGAACGCATTTAGTCCTTTTTTCGTCTTGAGCATTACTTCTGCGCTCATCGTTTCATTTTGGCTTTCTTCCTTGTATCCGTTTTTAACGAAGGCTCCTTGAATGATGTTCCATTAGATCATTACGTAAAATTCGAATTGCTTTTGGAAGGAACTCTTTTACGTAACAGCTTCATTATCGATAAGCATTAAAATCCTAGGAGTTGGAATATATGAAACTTGGATTAAAAAGAGATCAAGTAAAATTGGCTCCTTATTCTGATGAGTGGAATAAGGAGTTTATTAGGATAAAAGAGGAAATCCAAACAAATACACCATTAGATGGGGAATGCATCGTGCATATTGGCAGTACAGCTATTAAAAATATGGATGCCAAGCCCATTTTGGATATTTTAGTGGGGGTAGAGAACATAAACAACATTGCCCCATCCGTTATTAAGGGCTTAAAAAAAATTGGATTTTTGCGACTGAAAGTGGAGCGTCCTTCAGAAATTATCTTTGCTAAATTTACTGATAATAGCTACGAAGAAAAAACTCATTATATTCATTTAGTGAATTATGGGGATGAGCTTTGGCAAGATTTGATTTTTTTCCGTGATTACTTAAATGCCAATGAAACAGAGAGAGAGAAATATAAAAGAATAAAATTAGAATATGTACAGAAATGCAATACTGGAATTGAACAATATACGGATTTAAAGGAGGGATTTGTAAAGGAGATTTTAAAAAAAAGAAAACATAAATATCATTAAGCCTCTATATATGGTTGATACGGTCTTTCCCAGGTTAAAAATATATTAAATAATGATGGGTGGTTTCCGTAGAAAATGGGAGCATACAAGCATGGGAATAGGTATATTGATGGAGCAGGAACATATAACGGAAATTTCTTCAATAAATATAAAAAGAGAATTTGTTACGAAAGTTAAAATTGGAAATTGGAAATGGAGGGGGCGAAATGCTGGAGGACACGGCAAGAGAATTGCGAAATATAAGAATTACCCTTGTGATTTTAACGATTATTGTTCTTTTTATAGGTGGAGATCGAACAGTTCGGATTGATAATTTAAATGATTCACAAGAGAATTTTCCTCAATTCTCCTATAGTAATATGGTAGATTTAGGTGATGGGAATTTTGGGGTATTATCTGGTTATACGGGTGGGGATGGTAATGAGACGGTGAAAGTCTATTATTATGACAAAAAGAAAAATAAGATAATTTTTAAGACAGAAGCTTCATTAAGTGAGCTTCAGTGATAATTATGTAACCATTACTATAGAGAAATGTGTTATTCTATATATTAAAAATCCCATGCAATCGGAGGTGAAACATATGAGTGGAATCGTTGGTTATATAGGGAAGTCTTCAGCTGAGTCCGTTCTGCTGGATTGCTTGACTCAATTGGATTATCGCGGCTACGATTCTGCAGGAATTGCTATATCTAATCAAGATAACATCAAGATTCGAAAAGAAACCGGTAGAATTGAAGATTTAAAAGCATTGTTAGAAATAGATCCTATTATAGAGGGCAATATTGGAATTGGACATACAAGATGGGCTTCACACGGGGCGCCAACTATTCTTAATGCCCATCCTTTAAGTGATGATAAATCGCAATTTTATGTGGTTCACAATGGAATTATCGAAAATTATCGGCAATTAAAGAACGAATTAATAGAACTTGGCCATGTATTTTATACTGATACCGACACAGAAGTTATTCCGCATCTTCTTGTACAGCATGATACAGGCATTTTAGAGGAGACCGTCCGTAAAGTACTGCCTTTATTAAAAGGATCCTTTGCACTTGCCATTATGTCTCAGAATCAACCAGATACAATCATTGGAATATCACAGGAAAATCCATTGATTATTGGATTTGGAGAAAACGAAGCCTTTTTATCCTCTGACATTTCTGCCCTCCTATCTTACGTGAAAGAAATGTATCCAATCAAGAATGGTGAAATTGCTGTTTTAAAAGCGAATGAAATTAAAGTACAAACGATTTCAGGAGAAATTATTCAGCCAGAAAAAAGAATCATCGAATGGACAGAAGATGATTTTAGCCTCCAAGGGTATGAGCATTATATGCTGAAGGAAATTATGGAACAGCCCAAGGCGATAAAAAATACGCTGGAGGGACGGTTGTTAGAAAACGGAGTGAGCCTCCCAGAGTTGGAGCCTTTTATAAGGAAAGATTTTGATTATCGGAAAATTGATATTGTGGCAAATGGTACTTCCTATCATTCTGGAATGATAGGAAAAAAAGTTATGGAGACCTTGCTTAATATCCCAGTAGAAGTTTCTATTTCCTCTGAGTTTCGTTATGAGCATGGACCACTTGATGAGAAAAACTTAGTTATTGTTATCAGTCAGTCTGGAGAAACAGCGGATACCTTGTCTGCGCTAAAAGAAGCAAAACGTCATGGAAGTACTGTTATTGCAATAACAAATAAAAGGCGAGGAAATATTGCGAGAAAATCAGACTATACAATATGTACGAATGCCGGACCCGAACTAGCAGTTCCTGCAACGAAGGCATACACGACACAAATAATTGCATTATATCTTTTAGCTATCGTCTTAACAGAAAAAACAGGTGGCTATGGGATAGGTCTGCTCCCGGAAATTTTAAAGGAATTGCACCAGCTTCCGGAAGAAGTAGAGAAAACATTAATCATGACTCAAGATGCAATTGACGAGTTTGCCCAGGTGACGGAAGATCAAGAGAGTCTTTTTCTAATTGGTCGGGGGTTAGATTATGTTCTCGCATTAGAAGGGGCACTTAAGCTTCAAGAAGTTGCTTATTTACATGCCGATGCTTATGCAGCGGGAGAGATGAAGCACGGAACAATGGCTTTGATTACTCCGGGTGTTCCTGTAATTGCTCTTTCTACCCAAAAACATCTGCGTGATAAAACAATCAGCAACATTAAGGAGATTAAAGCTCGAGACGCCTTTGTTGTTGGGGTAACTACAATTGGAGATGATGATGTTAGCGAAATAGTGGATGAGGTAATGTATATACCTGAGGTTCATCCATTCCTAATGCCGATTATTGCTGCCATACCTCTGCAACTATTAGCCTATTATGCAGGAACCGTACGTGGATATAATGTGGATAGACCAAGAAATCTAGCGAAAAGTTTGACAGTGGAGTGAAGCATAGCTCCACTGTTTTCTTTTTTGTAGTTTTATAAAAAAGACTGATCAATTAAAACAAAGTTCGATTATTTAAAATAAAGTTTGATTAAAATCCTGATTTTACAGGATTTTTTTCTTTAACTATAGGGGCAGGATAGTACAACAAGACATATATTACCAGATTATGCTAAAATGAACCTATTATTATTTTGGAGGCGATACGAATGCCATTTGAACCACCAGCAGAACACTATGATGAGCATATTGAAGTAATAGATGAACAAATATGTAATTTAATTAGGAAACGGAAAGAACTATCAAAAAATAATCCTGGTTTTCCAACTAAACAACTTATATGTGATTGGTCGATAAAATATAATTTTTATGAAGATTTTCTAAACAGTGTTTTTGCACATTTCTTAAACGAAGAGATATATAAACCTGTTGTTGAGCCAAAAGGATTTCTTAAAAATATACCGATATTAAAGTCATTTGAAATAGATGATTGGTTTTATTCGGTAACTTTTGTACGTCAATTCCAAAATGCCAGTGTTGTTCATTTAAACCTTGATAGGGATGATTCCGATGAAATGCCTGGAGTCTTTCCAGAGCATTATTGGTTTGATCTTTCAATAGACGACGACGACGGAGAAGGGATAAATTACGACTGTCGAAATGAAGGAGGTGGCGGCTCAAGAGGGCATTCATCATACACTTTTGTTGTATCTCCACCTTTACCTGATGATGTTTCTAAAATTAAATTAGTCTTTAAAGAATATAAAACTCCATTAAAAACAAAACCAACGGGTCTTGAATTCGTCATAAGAATGGATAACTAAATGATTTATCTAAACTTTTCAATATCCATTATTCAACTAAAGGGTGCAATAGTTAAAGAAAATGAGGTCGCTGCGGCGATCCTTTTTCTTGTTCCACACAAGAGCAGTTTAGTTGAAGATTGATGTTTAACTTATGTTCAACAATCGGGTTAGATAGTGTAGCAATACCTAGATATCTGATTAAATGTTTAGGAAGGATGGGAGAAACTTGTGCTTAAAGTAACAGGTAGGTTAGCGAAATAGAAGTTATATTTGTCGAAGTCAATTACATATTATATGGATTCTGAAAAATGTACATAAAACCATGAGCAGAATAGCTGAATTTACTATGAATACAAAAAATTGAATTAATGTTAAATTAGTTATAGTTTGTAATATATGAAGAGGTGATTCTTATTGAATAAGTTCGATAGAGAAAATATAGGATTATGGTACTTGCCATCGAATCCAACCGAAAGGTTAACAGGCACATTAACTATTGAAGAGGACAATGTTTGTAAATTGAAGATGGCTCATAATTTTAATGGCTTATCAGGAGTAGGAGTTAATGAGTTACCAATAATTCATGGTATATTATCAAATGGAAAAGAAGTTACACTTGTAAACTCAATAAAAACTAATGAACGATGGGGGTTCCCCGGCTTTCCTGTATCCGTTTGGACATGTAGTCTAGCCGTTATTGGCGGGCTTTATAATGAGGCTAATGATATAGCAATCTCAGAAATAAAAGCCACCTATGAATCTTTAAATTTATGGCTGAACAAAAGACCCTTTGAGATTAATGCAAACCCAGCTTCATCTGAACTATTCATGCATTATAAGATGCCTGACGTGATTAAAATCGAAAACACTAATTTTAATATTGAATTCACTTATAAGGTGAATAGTTCAGGTAACCTGTATAGTAAATTTGAAGTTAGCCAAACAGAATTCGTTAAGTTTCTATTTAAAGAAAGTGTACATTACAGGGAAGCTATTAACGTTGTGGATGATTTTTCCAACTTTTTAACCCTTTGCATAGGAAAATCGGTTAATTGTGAAAACTTTTTTGCTAAAGATACTCATGGCAAAGACATCACTCTATTATTGAGAGCGCAAAAGGATAATTCAGCAAAAGTAAAAGAGAATGAAATTATTATTAAATTCTCTTATATTGAAGATTCATTTGAAACCTGTATACAGACATGGAGCGCAAAAAAAGAATTATTAGAGCCAATTATTCATTACTTTGTTGAAGCGCATGAAAAAGGGTTTCATGTACCAATGTCATTTCTTAAAGTAGTACAAGCTTTAGAAGCCTTTTCGCGAAGAATGAGACACAATAAAATATGGTCTGACGAAGAATTTAAAGAAATGATTGAAAGGATAACTTTACAATTGCATGCTGAGGATGATAAAAAACTTATCTCTGGTTTAATTTCAAACGAACCTAGGTTAAGGCAACGATTGAATGAAATTCTTTCAGAGGTAAACGATGTTTTTGAAATTTCATCTAAAAAAAGAAGCTCTTATATCTATAAGATAGTTAATACTCGAAATTATTTTACGCATTTCGATGAAAGTCTAAAAGAAAAAATCCTTGATGTAGATACGATGTACTACATAACAAAGTATTTGAAACTTGTATTACGAGTGCTTCTATTAAGAGAATTAGGAATAAACAATGACCTAATTAAACAGCGAATGAGTGATAATCAAGAACTTATGAGTGTTAAAGAAGGATTGGGGCTTATCCCGCCCATTGAACTGTTCAAAATAGAGGTACAAAGGAGCTCTAAGGATGATTCAATGGAAACCTCACAAGAATAAAAATAACTTTTTTTAGACTTTATCTAATAGTTTGATAAAGACTAAGGGGTCACGAAAAAAGACAATGAACAAACTCGCTAATAGAAGCGTCAGTGTTATTCAACAAACGGGCAAGATTGTGGAAATAAGCATCCCTTATCTTATTTAATTAACGGGTGCTTTAGTTCAATAAGAAATGATCAAACTTTTTTATAAAACCGAAAATTAAATATGCTAAAAAGGAATCCATTTTGATCAACCTTTTTTTCAAAATGGATCTTCTTATTTACCGTAAAATACGGGTTTATAAGGTATTTTTATCAATCTTTATTTTAAACCTACACTTTTTTGTAGTTTTATAAAAAAAGACTGATCAATTAAAACAAAGTTCGATTATTTAAAATTCTATGTTTACTCTATTTTTTTCTTTAACATTAGGATAGCGTTTAACGAAGAAGGATTAACGCTTTTTTTATGCAGTTTTAGGAGGATTTACTTTGGATGATTTTTAAACAAGCCATAGTTAATGGAGATTTTTCTGGAGCAAAACAACTTTCTATATATATAGATTTGTAAACTATCTCTTGCTTGATAAGGAATCATCCGAAGTACATTATTTAGCTTCATTACTACTTAGCACTTTATACCTAGGGAGTGCTACCAATAAACTCTAAAAATATGAGACAAGGGATTCTATGGAAAATTAGGGAGTATGTTATATTAATTTGTAAAGGGAGGTTATTATGAAGTTTTTCTTCAGATTAAATTTCGTTAGTATTTTATATGCACTATTTATATTTATTCCAGTGGAACTGTATATAAATATCCCTAGAATTACAAGATTGATGGATTTGGAGTCTGGAATAGTTCCTTATATATTTGGGTTCACTATCATTGTTGAAATTATAGCCGGCACTGTATTGCTTTATCAGTTAACCAAGAAGTGGTTAAATGGAAGAATATCAAAATTTTGGACAGTAATTCTCTGGCTACCCTATTTTATTTTTTTTGTATTTGGTTTTGCCTCTTTCTTTCCTAGTACCTATGCTGGGGATAACCCAGGTCCAGGTGCTGGTTTATTATTAATTGGCGGATTGATTTTTTATCCGCTTTATATACTAATTCTCAATATTATTAGTACTAATTCAGACTAGAAATCAATCTAGTCCTTTTTTATTGCAATTAGTTTATGATCCAGCTGCCAATTTGGTGGCTTTTTCTTATTCGACTAAAGGGGCAAGTTTGTTGAAAATGGATTATGTTATAATAATTTGTATATTTCAAATTTTAAAGTGGAGCCATGTAAAACAACAAACTGGGGAGAAATACTAGAATTAGTCGAATCAGAGATTAGCCTGAATTAGAATATTTTTGAACGAGATTACGGATTAGTATGGCGGGAAAAGAGGTCGTATAAATGAAGCTCCCAGAGAAAATTATTATTTCAGTTCTTTCTACACTAATTTTTTCTCTGTCTTTAGCTTTCTTGGAATATACACCGGTGACAGAACAACAAACTGGAGTTGCTTATTTTTCTTTTAAAGTACTGGTTATAATATATGTTATTTTTTCATTACCTGTATATTTAATAGGTGGAGGGCTTTACTCTTATTTCGTAGATGTATATTTCGATAAAGTTCAGTTTCGTAATAAATTTTTAAAATATCTTATTGAATTCCTCGTATATGCAGCAGGTGGTTTATTAATAGTTGGAGTACTCTTGGCAATAATATTACTAGTTGACGGAAGTGTCGCTGGAATATTGATATCCAAATTTTTTATAGTTGGTGCGTTGGCATCCTTATTGTTTTATCACATTTCTCTAATTTCTAAAAAGGCATTAAAATTCGTACAAGATAAATTATAGTTTTAATAATCCAATATCGTGGCGCTTTTCTTTAGTAAGAAGGTGTCATTTGATATGCCCTTACAAATAAAGGGATTAGATTTTGTTAAGATAAAAAAGATTGTGAAGTTTATCACTTAAACAAAAGGGTGCAAGAGTTGAAGATTCAATGTGGATCAGCAACTCTTTTTTCGTATTTGACTAAAGGGGCAGCATTTAACTCTAAAATCTCATTCTATAAAACACTGAAAATACTGGAGAAAACGTGAGTTTTCATTTTGTTTATTGAGGGAGTTTAGTTTACTAGGTGTTAATGGAGGTGGTAGATTGAAACTCAATAATGTCAATGTCATTGGATGGGTATATGCTATATTGTTAGGCATCTGTAATTTCTTTTTTAAAGAAGAACTATCAATTATAACAACTGGTTTAGGAGGATTGTTTGTCTGATTATTGGATTAATGTTGATATTTTATCAAAGTAAAAAGGTCAAACATTAAAAAACTTGCATTTCCTACTAAATTCTTAAAGAATCGTACTTAAGGCAACTAGAATTTCTTATTTATTTCCTTTTTTCAAACAATACTGTAAATAGTATGTAGAACACAGCAAAAGTAAAAGCCTTTAAAGCGTTAACAGCCCAATTAAATGTATTATTCTGTACAATGCTCAATATAACAAAGGCAGCAAATATTGTTATACAAAATAGCAAACTTCTCCGAAGTATATTCATTAAAAATCACATTCCTTCAAACAATAATAATTTTATTTTATATTATTTTTTTACCTTTTGCCATATTTTGGATTTTCAATCAACTGGAGAGTTAAACAAGAATGGAGAAACCATATTTATTACGGTTTCCTTTATTTTATTGGCATTTATCAACATTAAGGTTTAACAGAGCCTTTTGCTAAAATAATAAAGTTTGTGAAGGATTGTACTTAAACTATAAGGGGTTTTAGTTCAATAAGAAATAATCAAACTTTATTATAAAAATTTAAATTTAATCAAACAGAAAACCGTCATTTTGATTGCTGTTGTATGTGAAGAGAACAGAGTTTTTTTTCAATCTTTATTTTAAACATACACCTGAACAACTTTTATCCAAAGAGAAGCAATTCATACTGCAAAAGAAAGACCCCGAAAACAAGGCTTCATTGTTTATATGAAAAAGCGAAATTTAAGGTTCTCATTTAACTAAAAGGTGCAAAGTTTAAGAGCCAGCTGCCAATTTGGCGGCTTTTTCTTATGCGACGAAAGGGACAGATTAGTTGTACAATCTTCATTAGCTTTTTTTCAACAATCTGGCCAGATTGGAGAAGAACACTCACAATGAAAATGGCATTTATATTAATATTAAAAGATAATGGAAATTGTAAAGAAATGTACTTAAAGTAACAAACCGGTCACTTTTATAAGAGATTTATAATGTTTACAGTTTCTTTGGAAAATGCTTGAAGATAGTACTAAATTTTATAAGATAAAGCAAATTAATGAAAACAAATTAAAATAATGAATAGATTGAAAATATTCGCATATAGTGATATATTTTTATTTAATAAAACAAAGGAGGGGGTACCGGTATGAAAAAAAGATCATTAAATTCTTTATCTAAAGGTGTAGGGTACTCAACTGCCGTTTTTTTCGTGTTCGCTAATCATGGGAGAAGTCTGTCTAATTTTAGAAAAAAACGACTTAAATCCTTTGATTAGATTCTCTAATTAAAGTAGTGGGATATAAACCACAGGTCGTTTCCTGTGGGAGTTATTATACATTCATGCTATTGAAAACCACAGGAAAATTTTCCTGTGGTTTTTTTATTTTCAGAGGGAGGAAAGAACATGGAGAAAACACAAGAGATATTTATTAGGCAATTGGAATTGTCAGATGCGGAGGATTTACTAAAGTTAGAGGTTGAAAATAGAGATTTTTTTCAGCTCTATTCACCACTAAAAGATGAAAAGTTTTATACACTTGATGGGCAAGTTGAGCGAATTAAAAATTGGGTTTTACAAGCTGAGCAGGACTCAGTTTATGCTTTTGGGATATTTCTTACAGACAGCGAACAACTTATTGGAATTGTAACACTATCTGAAGTTGCAAGAGGTAACTATCAGAGCTGTTGGATTGGATATTCACTAGACCGCAAGCAAAATGGGAAGGGATACATGACAAAGGCCGTAAAATTAGTTGTAGACTATGGATTTAATGAATTAAAATTACATCGAATTGAAGCAGGAGTAATGCCTCATAATGTACGTTCCATGAAGGTACTAGAGAAAGCGGGATTTCATAAAGAGGGTATTGCAATAGAAAATGTTAAAATTAATGGGAAGTGGGAAAATCATCAAACGCTTGCGATTGTCAATAATGAAAAGTATAAACCGAAGTAATTAGAAAAAACCCACAAGGCATTGCAATGCCAATTGGAGATTACAGTTACCTTACGATTGTACCAAAAGGAGCCGAATTAATTACTCTATCAGGTCATGTAGGAGTAGACAGAGAAGGATATATTCCTGATTCAGTTGAAGAACAATTTCAGATTTCCTTGGAGAATATTGTATCGCTTCATAAAAGTGAGAATTTAGATACTAATGGGATTATCAAAATTAATATTTGGTTAACTGAAAAGGAAGACAAAGACGTATTTGTAGACATCTATAAGAAATTTCACAAGGATTTTCCACCCGCAATGACACTTGCTTATGTTATGGCTTTAGGAACTCCATACCTTAAAGTAGAAGTTTTGGCAGCTCGTTTTTAGTCTATACCTATTTAAATCTAGTAAGGTGTTGATCAATGTTGAATACGCCTAAATAGGTTGAATAAGCTGCTCTAACAAGAAATATTAAATAATTTAATTCTGAAGGGAAGAAATGCACTTATACTATTGGCAGGATAGTCAACAATGCAACAAGATATAGTTTTAAGTTCTTCCACAATCAGGCGCTTTTCTTGAATAAGAAGGCGTCTTTTTTATATGCTCCTACACAAAGAATTGTGAAGATTTTCACTTAAACTATAGGTTTAAAATCCAGCTGCCATTACGGTGGCCTTTTCTTATTGAACAAAAGGGGGAGGATAATTGAACAAGAATATATTTGGTAAAATTCAATTAGAAGACATTTGTAGAAAGGGGTTAGTATATGATATTGGTGAGTTCCTGATTAGCAGGGTGATGTGAGATATAATGGGACAAATTGTTTAAATGATAAAATTAGAAAATTGGTAGAAGAAAATAAAGCTATTACAATATGTCCAGAATTACTTGGTGGGTTTTCAACGCCTAGAGAACCAGCTGAGATAATTGGTGGAAACGGAGAAGATGTATTGGATGGAAACGCTAAGATAGTTGAAAAATCAGGTAAAGATGTTACCCAACTTTACATAAAAGGAGCCTATTCTACGCTAGAACAAGCTATAAAATTAAATGCGACTTTAGTGGTTCTAAAGGAAAATAGCCCATCTTGCGGAAGTTTAACCATATATAACGGTGAATTTACAGGAAAAAAAATTATGGGGATGGGAGTCACTTCAGCTCTACTAAAAAGAAATGGAATAAAAGTAATTTCAGAAGAGCTATTTGCAGCTACCTTCCTTTAAAAATAAGAAATGATCACACTTTATTATAATAATTTGATAATTAATTAAAAGTAAACCGTCATTTTGGACAATATATTTCAAAATAACGGTTTTTTAATTGCTATTGTATAAGGAGAGAAGAGAGTTTTTTATCAATCTTATTTTAAAGCTACATTTTCGATTAAATAACAATAAAATTGTTTAGTTTACAATAATGTCGTTTAAAAATAATAGTTATTAAAAAAACAGTCATACTAATGCGAGTCAGATTAATTAGGGGCATTTTTCCATTTCGGGTGTCACAAAGGGTGATACCTTTATTATTTATTCAGTTTTCATCATATTATTTAAAATATCATAAACTAATGGAAAAGTAATAAAGCCATCTTCTTCTAGAAAATGACCACCCTTTTCAACAGGGTAAAATAATGTATCTAATTGTTTTGATAAATTTTTACTTAATTGAAAAGGAACAATATGATCATCTTTTGCAGCAATAACAGCACGTGAATTAGTTGCAGAAATAATTTTTTTATAATCCACTTTTTTAACTGTAAAAGGATCTAGAGAAGGTAAGATGGATAATGGTTCGGAAAAACCCGAAACAAGAATAACCCCTCCAAAACTTGGTAAAGGATCTAATTGTTCTAGGTAGTTTAATAGTGTGATGGAGCCTAAGCTATGAGTTATAAAATAAGTGTTGTTATCTAAATTTTTTATATTATTGGCCAATGTTTTTAACCATTCTTCTTTCTTGGGATCAGACGAATTTGGCATGTGAAGAACCGAAACTTGATTACCATCTGCTATTAATTTTTCTTTTAACCATGGGAACCAATGATTTGCTGGAGAAGCTCCGTATCCATGGATAATATATACTTGTTTTCCCATTGCTATTCTTCCTTTCTTATTATAGATTAATACCATTATATTACAGATCTAAATCTACACGGTAAAAAAACATTTGAAAAAGCTGCAATGCGAGAAGGAAAAGAAGTAGCTAGCTTAGATTTAGAATTGGAATCAACAATTGGGCGATATTGTGAAGCAATGTATAGAGTTAAACGACTTTATTGTTATATTTTTGAGAAAAAGAGAAGTATGTTACAAAAAATTATATTTTAACCCCGTTCTAAAATTGAACGGGGTTATGCTAGTCTAAGATTTTAAATTAAATGATTTTTTTTACTTTACGCTTTTTGTAGTTTAATGGTTAAACTATACGCTTTAATCTTCAGTCCATATGAAATCTTATATTTGTTTGAACCTTGGAAAAAATAAAATGTGTTACAGTTTGTGCAAGTGGACTAACAATATCAATGAATTCTTCAGCTTTAGCTAACGTTTCAAAATGCATTTTAAGCATATAACAAGCATTTCCTGCTATACGATAACAAAACTCTACGTTTGGAAGTCTCTCTATATAATTTCTAAAAGACTGATAGTCTCCATTTTTAACCGTTGCTTCTACAATGCACTGTATAGGGAAACCTAATTTTTCATAATCCACTTCTAAGGTATATTTTTTTATTACTCCAAATGACTCCATTTGTCTTACTCGTTCCGTCACAGAAGGAGAAGACAGATTCACTCTTCTTCCAAGTTCACTCATGGATAAACGACTATTATTCTGTAATTCATCTATTATTTTTTTATCAATATCATCAATTTTCATTTTTTAAATAAAACCTCCTAATTTTGTTAATCATTTAAATAATTTATTGCTAATTTATTTGTAATTTAATGTGATTAAAGCATTTTATTTTTTATAATTAACTTATTATTAAATATAACAAGGGGGTGTCTTATATGGCAAGAATTGTTGAATCCAGTTTCGGACAAACGCCTTTTCAAAAGCTATTAGGACATAACAAACAAGTAATGGAGGCATGGTCTTTATTAGGGGATACGTTAGAGCAGGATGGAAAGCTATCTTCTAAGTTAAAGGAACAAGTAAGGCGAACTTTAGCACAAAGCAATGGCTGTGAGTATTGTAAAGCGAAAGGGAAACCTGAAACAGATAAGTTTGATGAAAAAATATCTATTGCGGTAGGATTTGCAGAAGTATTTTTGAAACAAAAAGGGAATATATCAGATTCCACGTTTAATATATTGAGAGAATGTTTCACAGAAGAGGAAATCAGTGAACTTTGTGCTTTTATTACGTTTACCACTGCTTCACAATATTTTGGAGCGATAATGAAACTAGAGGCAAAATAATAATACATTGGAAGTAAACTAATAATTTAATAGGGGCTATACTGGAACATATAGCCCTTTCTATTTTAAGGGTTTTTGGTAATTTGAAAGAGTCAGGGGGAAATATCTTGGATAAAGAAAATAGAGCTTTAATTATTATAGATGTACAAAAGGCTTTTGATGATAATAAATGGGGAGGTCGAAACAATCTAACTGCAGAAGAAAATATTAGTAGGATATTAACATTTTGGAGAGAGAAAGGCTGGCAAGTCATACATATTCAACACAAGTCTGATAACCCTAATTCTTTATTCCATCCAAATAATGAGGGGTTTACTATTAAGGAATTGGTAGCGCCTATTGAAGAAGAAGTAATTATAATTAAGAAAACTAATAGTAGTTTTATCGGCACAAATTTAGAGGAGTTTTTAAAATTAAATCATATAACAACAGTGGTAATAACTGGTTTGACTACCCCGCATTGTGTTTCTACAACTACGAGAATGAGTGGGAATTTAGGTTTTAATACATATCTTATATCAGATGCAACAGCTGCGTTTGGTATAAAAGACCAAAATGATAATTATTATGATGCTGAGACAATTCATAATGTTTCTCTAGCTACTTTAAATGAGGAGTTCGCTACAATACTTACAACAGTGCAACTACTAGATATATTAAAATAAACTTCATCAAGTTTAGCTCTAGTGTAATAATAAATGAATATCAATATTGGGGTGTTTTTTAAATAAAGCTTCTCTTTGCCCATATCCACAATATCTGCAGTAGCATTTTTGAGGAGCGGTATTAGGGAAGTTCAATTTAATTTTATTTATAATTTGATCTGCCTCTTCATAATTTCGTCCATTAATTAGAACATTTACATCTTCTTTGGCAAGCTCCATAGCAATTGCTCTTTACCAATACCTTTCGTGGACCCATAATTATTTAACTGTTTCTTTTCTTTTCTTTAGATGAAATAAATGCCGTATCAATTTATACAGTATTACATAGCATTTAATACAGGTATTGAACTATTTTTTATAATAATGGTTGACATCTCTAGCTACTCGGTGTTACGATGTACTTGTAATAAGTAATACTAAATAGTGTATGGGTTCCCAGAAGCTATTCAGTAAAAATTTACTCCAGTACTATGTTATACTGAGTATTAGTTCATACAAAATAGAGGTGGATCGGATTATGGAAAATTTAACTGAAATGCTGAAGGGTTCGCTGGAAGGCTGCGTGTTGGAAATCATCAGCCGCCATGAAACCTATGGCTATGAGATTACCCGCCGCCTTAACGAGCTTGGGTTTACCGAAGTCGTAGAAGGGACGGTCTATACTATCCTTGTACGATTGGAGAAGAAAAAACTGGTGAGCATTGAAAAGAAACCGTCAGATATGGGGCCGCCACGCAAGTTTTACTCTCTTAATGAGGCTGGTCGTAAGGAACTCGAATTATTTTGGAAAAAATGGGATTTTGTATCATCGAAAATAAACCTCTTGAAGTCAAACTAGCTTCACCAGATATTCTATCCGGTATTTTGGGAGTGTTTTAGCTATATAAAAAAGGAGGAAAAATGGCATGATGGAAATGTTCAAAAAGATGATTGGTGATAAAAAAGAATATAAGATGATGATGGCGAGAGTTGAAGCCCTGCCAGAGGACTACCAGTATGTATTTAAGAAAATTCAAAACTACATGTGGAAATTTACAGCTGGCAACGGGATGGATATGCTGCACATACAGTATGAATTAATCGATTTGTTCGAAGCTGGAGCAGCGGAAGGCAGGCAAGTGCTGGAAATCACTGGGGAAGATGTGGCGTCCTTTGCAGACGAATTAGTGGCAAATGCGAAAACCTATGTTGCCAAGTATCGTGAAGATTTGAATCAAAGTATCTTGAAACGATTGGGAAAAAAATAAACTCGTTAGATTTTACCGACTGAATAGCTGGTTACAAATATGAATTGCCATCATCGTTATTCAGTTATACTTTCGCCTAGTAGTAAGTGATACAGGTTACCAGTCAGACTGAGTAGATTATAGTCAATTTAGCTTTGCTAGGTACATCTTATAAGGAGGAAAAAAGTATGAATAATGCAGTTATTTCTGTAAAAGGGTTAAAAAAATCCTATAAAGACAAGGTGGTCCTAAAGGGGGTAGATTTTGAGGTGCGGCGTGGAGAAATTTATGCACTGCTTGGCTCAAATGGAGCTGGTAAGACGACAACTGTTAACATCCTTTCAACGCAGATGAAACCGGATGGCGGTGAAGTTGGTATTTGCGGCTTTGACGTCCAGCGCCAACCAGATCAAGTTCGCCAAAGCATTAGCCTAACAGGGCAATTCGCAGCTTTAGATGGTATGCTCTCAGGACGGGAAAACCTGATGTTAATCGCCAAATTGCGGGGAGTTTCCAATCCTGCACAAGTCGCCGATAATCTCCTAGCAAAATTCAAACTGGCTGATGCGGCAAACCGTCGAGCAGACAAATATTCCGGTGGGATGAAGCGCAGGCTGGACATCGCCATGAGCTTGATAGGCAAGCCAGCAGTCATTTTCCTTGACGAACCGACAACAGGTCTTGATCCCGAAGCGCGGATTGAAGTCTGGGATACCGTCAAGGAGCTTGCCGGCAGCGGCACAACCATCTTGTTGACGACCCAGTACCTAGAGGAAGCCGAACAGCTTGCAGACCGTATCGCCATCCTGCATGGCGGAAAAATTATCACGACCGGTACTCTTACTGAACTTAAAGAGATGTTCCCGCCTGCAAAAATGGAGTACATCGAGAAGCAGCCGACATTGGAGGAAATTTTCCTCGCAATTATCGGCAAAAAGGAGGAAATGTAAATGAAAAGCAAAACAGGTGTATTACTAGGACGTTTAATGCGCAACATTATGCGCAGCCCGGATACGATTATCACGGTGGCAATTACACCGATTATGATGATGCTACTGTTTGTCTACGTGTTTGGCGGTGCAATCCAGACAGGTACGGAAAACTACGTCAATTATTTATTGCCGGGAATCTTGCTGATGGCTATTGCATCCGGTGTTGCTTACACTTCCCTAAGGCTATTTACGGATGTAAAGAGCGGGTTGATGGCACGTTTTATAACCATGCCCATCAAGCGCTCGTCGGTATTGTGGGCTCACGTGTTGACTTCGCTGGTTTCCAATGCGCTGACTCTTGTGGTGGTTATTCTAGTCGCACTCTTAATGGGTTTCCGTTCCAACGCTGATTTTCTACATTGGCTCGCGGTAGCGGGAATACTAGGGATGTTTACAATGGCGCTGACATGGCTGGCGGTTATTCCCGGATTGACAGCGAAGTCTATGGAAGGGGCGACAGCCTACTCATACCCGCTGATTTTCCTGCCATTTATCAGCTCAGCCTTTGTCCCCACCGAAACTATGCCCAAAATTGTGCGTGCATTCGCTGAGAATCAACCAGTGACATCCATCGTAAATGCAATTCGCGCCCTCTTGTATGAAGGGTCTGTTGGAAATAATATTTGGATCGCCCTTGCCTGGTGCGTCGGCATCATGGTCATTGCTTACTTTTTCGCGAGTAAACAATTTAAGCGTCAATTAGGGTAAGTACCATTTTGGGATTACCCATATCCAAAATTATACGTTGTGTAATGGCAGTTGCTATGGTTCGTCTTCCATCACTACCTATGAAATCGGGTACTTCACATGAGGTAGTCCTATATTCCTTGCTGGAATAGAATTCGCTGGTTATGCAGAAACTTATAAGGATATATCAATCATAATACCGTAAGACTTAGGTGATAAAACATGAAAGCAGAGACCACAGAGAGTAAAAATCTTAGTGTTGCAATAGATAAAATGCAAGAGGGGTTGGAAAGTGTTATTGAATTATACAACTCGATTGAAGACGATACACCAATAATTAATCTTGATAAAGAAGTAATGGAGGACCTCGAAAAGGCAAAACGCATATTCGGAGAGGATTATGTAAGCAAAAAAATTAATACCATTCTTCGAGAAGTGTTAACGTGGTTGGATTTAGATTCATTTGAGGTTGAACAGGAAGAATAAAGGAACTATACTTCCTACACAATTGGATTCATAAGTTCAATAAAAATAATCAGTATTTTAAAATAATTGGAAAAACCGTCATTTTGATCTGCTTTTTTCAAAATAACGGTTTTTTTATGCATTTATCTAGAGGAGGCGTTTATATGATCCTTTTAATAAACAGTAGGACTCAAGGCTGAAATATAGACCCAAGATGTATAGAAAGAATAGTTAGTTACCTATTCCTCATTCAGTTGATTTAAAGACCGCTGACTCTGTGATATCTAACCCCTCTTCATTGTGACTAACGGCTCTTGATATGTAATGCTTTACTTTCCTTAATACCAACAAAAAAATGGGGCTGCCTAATATTACTTGGCAGCTCCCATTTTTTATTCGCTTACTGCTATCCAATGAAATAAGTTTCGCCATGGATATCGCTTTGATTTTTTTATTGCTGATAATGTTCACTATATTATCTATTGTTGATCTACAGGGATTACTGCATCTCTTAATTCCTTTTCTAAGTCAGCTTTATATTCTGCTGTTTGATCCGGTGTCCAATTAAAAATCGCTTCCATCCTATCAATGACAGGATCTTTCCACTGTTTGGCCCATCCAATATTAAAGAAAACGGAACCTGTGCGGCGAATAAAGAAGTCTACAGGTTTTACTACCATTTCATGTTCAATTCCATACATAAGCAGTGCATATACAAATGGGGTTAAATCCTTTTGTTCTAATTCCTTATATTTCTTAGCATACTGAAACAAATAGTCTACATTTGTTCCATATTTACTAGCAAGTATGCGACCTTCGTCTTCCTTTAATCCATATGAGACCGCTTCTTTAGATTTATGATCAACAAATAATTGATACTTTTCAGAACCTCCAAAATCCCCTCCTGAAATAGGTAAATGAATGGTTTGGCAGGATTTATAGTTTTTTTGGTGAGCTGAAGACAACTCTTTTGAAACAAGGTTAACCACATTTTCAGCCATTTTACGGTATCCTGTCAATTTACCGCCGGCAATTGTAATCAATCCACTATCGGATTCCCATATTTCATCTTTTCTAGATATTTCTGAAGGGTCTTTTCCTTGTTCATAGATAAGTGGCCTGACACCTGCCCAACTAGATTCAACATCTTCCTGAGCAATTTTAACCTTTGGAAACATATAGTTAATGGCTTTAATCACATAGTCACGATCAGATGATAGCATCTTAGGATGTGTTATATCTTTGTCAAAAAAAGTATCTGTTGTTCCGACATATGTTTTGCCATCACGTGGAATCGCAAAAATCATTCTTCCATCCGGAGTATCGAAATACACTGCTTGCCTTAATGGGAATACGGATTGGTCGAAAACAAGATGGATGCCTTTTGTTAGTCTGAGTTGTTTATTATTTTTGGAGTAATCTTTTCCACGCACTTGATCCACCCATGGACCTGCAGCATTCACAACTTTCTCGGCAAATATTTCATACGTTTTATCCGTTTGTACATCACGTACATTAGCACCTATTATTTTTCTGTCATTATTGTAGATGAAGTTTTCACTTTTTGTATAATTTACAACATGTGCACCATGAGCTACGGCTGCTTTCATAACTTCAATTGTTAATCTTGCATCATCCGTACGATATTCCACATAATACCCTCCACCTTTTAATCCCTCTTTTTTAATAAGTGGCTCTTTATTTAGTGTTTCCTCAGCAGATAGCATAGTACGACGCTCTGATTTCTTAACTTGGGCTAAAAAGTCATACACTTTGAGACCAATGGAAGTGGTAAAAGCACCAAATGTTCCGCCTTGATGGAAAGGAAGAAGCATCCATTCAGGTGTGGTGACATGTGGTCCATTCTCATAAACAATTGCCCGCTCACGACCAACTTCTTTTACTACATTTATTTCGAATTGTTTTAAATAACGCAATCCACCATGGACAAGTTTTGTAGATCGGCTGGATGTTCCGGCAGCAAAATCCTGCATTTCTACTAATGCTACTTTCATTCCGCGTGTAACGGCATCTAATGCGATACCTGCACCAGTAATTCCACCGCCAATAATAAGAAGATCGTATTTATTTTTTGTCATTTGTTCTAGCAATTCAGTCCGATTGATTCCTGTGAAGTTATTTTTCAATTGAATCATCTCCCCATAATATAAATTATCCATATATAGTTGATTGATTATATTCTTTTATACAGTGATAAACAAAAAGAGACCACTACAGGCATAATAGTGCAACACTAAAATGCTGTATGGTCTCTCTTAGTCTCCTACCGTATATTAACTTATCTTCATACTATCACAACTTTTTTATTGTTGCCAGCCTTTTTTAAAACGCTTTATTCCATTTATAAGAAGTTTGATCGAAGTAGTAACATTACTCTGGCAAACTATAATAATAACAAAATCTCGCCAATACTGAAGTGGTATATGTCAAAATGTCGGTCGGTTTTAAATATTCAACATCAACGTCTAAAACAGAGACCTAAAAAAATATTGACAACGTTTACAATGTAAATTAATATTTAAATAAGTTAATAGTGTGATGGAGAAATTGAGACCCACATTTTTTGATATGTATGCTTTTGATAAGTATACATTTAAAAATTGTGGGTCTTTTTGCTTTCCATTGTAATAAACATATAAGGTGAAAAATGGTAGTGAAGGTGGGAGAAGAATGTCGGAATTTTTAGGTGAATTAGTTGGAACGATGATTTTGATTATTTTCGGAGGTGGCGTTGTTGGTGGTGTTGTCTTAAAAAAGACAAAAGCGGAAGGATCAGGCTGGATTGTAATTACCATCGGATGGGGTCTTGCGGTTACGATGGGAGCATATGCTGTAGGGAGTATATCTGGTGCACATTTGAATCCAGCTGTTACTCTAGCCTTTGCTGCAATTGGCAAATTTCCGTGGGCTAAGGTTCCTGTGTATATAGCCGCCCAAATAATTGGTGCTATTATCGGTGCTATTATTGTATTTTTCTTATATTTACCTCATTGGAGAGAAACAGAAGATAAGGTTGCTAAGTTGGCAGTGTTCGCCACAGATCCTGCCATAAGGAGTCCGCTTGCTAACTTAATTAGTGAAATGATTGGAACTTTTATACTTATTATGGGTTTGTTATTTATTGGTGCAAATCGTTTTACGGAGGGACTAAATCCAGCGATTGTAGGATTATTAATCACAGCAATTGGTTTATCGTTAGGGTCGACAACTGGGTATGCAATTAATCCCGCACGTGACTTAGGGCCAAGAATAGCGCATGCTTTTCTCCCTATTGCTGGTAAAGGAAGTTCTGATTGGGGATATGCATGGATTCCTATTTTAGGGCCTATAATCGGAGGAGTTTATGGTGCTTTGTTTTATCAGGCAATTTTTAAAGGCGATTTTTCCATTGGATTTTGGATTGTAAGTATAATAGTTGTCATTATCTTTGTTGCTGCGGCTTCAAAGGAAATTAAAAAAGGGATTAATTAAGGAGGAGAATGATATGAAACAATATATACTATCAATTGATCAAGGGACAACTAGCTCTCGAGCTATTCTTTTTAATCATGCGGGTGAAATCGTTGAGACGGCGCAAAGAGAATTTGAACAGTTTTTTCCAGAACCGGGCTGGGTAGAGCATGATGCAAATGAGATTTGGACATCTGTTCTTGCTTGTATAGCGGAAGTATTAAGAAAGGCGGATGTTAATCCTAATCAAGTAGCAGGAATTGGAATTACGAATCAACGTGAAACAACTGTTGTATGGGATAAAACTACAGGAAAACCGATTTATAAAGCCATCGTATGGCAATCCCGACAAACGGAAGAGATTTGTAAGGAACTACGTGAAAATGGTTATAGTGATTTATTTAGAGACAAAACGGGACTCCTCATCGATCCATATTTTTCAGGCACGAAGGTAAAATGGATACTTGATCATGTTGAAGGAGCAAGGGAGAAAGCAGAAAAAGGAGAACTTCTTTTTGGTACAATTGATACATGGCTTGTCTATAAACTTTCAGGTGGTAAGAGACATGTAACCGATTATTCGAATGCGTCACGTACACTTATGTACAATATTTATGAATTAACATGGGATGAAGAGTTGTTGAAAATATTAGGTGTACCGAAAAGTATGCTCCCTGAAGTATGTCAATCTTCAGAAGTTTATGCAAAGACAGTAGACTATCATTTCTTTGGTCATGAAGTACCAATCGCTGGTATAGCTGGGGATCAGCAAGCCGCATTATTTGGGCAGGCATGTTTTGAAAAAGGAATGGCAAAAAATACTTATGGTACCGGTTGCTTCATGTTAATGAATACTGGCGAAAAAGCAGTAAAATCTGAGAATGGATTACTGACAACCCTAGCATGGGGTGTTGATGGCAAAGTAGAATACGCATTGGAGGGCAGTGTGTTTGTAGCAGGTTCGGCAATTCAATGGCTGCGGGATGGTTTGCGAATGCTAAAAAATGCACCTGAGAGTGAGAGTTACGCAACTAAGGTGGATTCAACGGATGGTGTTTATATAGTTCCTGCGTTCGTAGGTCTTGGCACACCTTACTGGGATAGTGATGCGCGTGGCGCAGTATTCGGGCTTACTAGAGGAACAACTAAAGAACATCTCATTCGTGCAACACTAGAGTCTTTAGCCTATCAAACAAAAGATGTGTTAGACGCAATGGTATCTGATTCCGAATTAGATCTTAAGTCACTTCGAGTCGATGGTGGAGCAGTTAAGAATAATTTCCTTATGCAATTCCAAAGTGATATTCTTGGTGTTCCAGTTGATCGTCCAGTGGTAAGTGAAACTACAGCATTAGGTGCTGCATATCTCGCAGGTTTAGCTGTGGGCTACTGGAATGATAAACAAGAAATCGCAAAACAATGGAAAAAGGAAAAAACCTTTACAAAACAGCTGGATGATGACCGGAGTAAAAAGCTATATGAGGGATGGAAAAAAGCAGTCGCTGCAACAAGAATGTTTAAATAATAATTAGCAATTTAAAATTAAAAAAGATCCATAACATCCGCTTTATAATGCATGTTATGGATCTTTTTATTAGCAAATATTAAATAAAGTATAAATAATTCATGATGAAAGTATTCTTGGATTTTATTTAAAATGATCCCAAATGTCCACTTTAGAAGTGGTAATCCCTTTGGCACCAGCAGATAAAGCATTCTCGACTTCCTCAATATTACGAATTAATCCACCGGCAAGTATTTTAGTTTGCGTTCTTTCTTTTATTTCCGCAATCATGGAAGGAATCGCTCCTGGTATAACTTCAATAAAATCAGGTTTCGTTTTTTCTACCAATTGAAGGCTTTTGTCAACAGCATGAGAGTCAAGCAAAAATATTCTTTGAATCGACATAACGCCTTTCTTTTGAGCTGTATAAATTACATTTGATTTTGTTGAAATAACTCCAAAGGGTTTATATTCTTGACACAGATATTCTGTACCATAGTCATCGTTTTTTAATCCGTGTATAAGATCCACATGGTATATAATTTTTTTGTTATACTCCTCTGCCATTTTTTTTATATTAATTAGTTGTCCAATATGGGTTTCTAAAGACACACCTATTTCATAATCACTTTTTAAAAACTTTTCAAAATACTTAAATGTAGAAAATGCGGGAAATATCTTTTGCAATGTTTATACCCCTTTATTTGTTCAATATTTTTACGGTTCAATTTGATTAAAGGATAACGATGAGAAAGGAGAAAAATACTCCTGTTAATATCTCTATACTATTTATTTTGCTATCTGTTTCTTAATTCGCCCGACAAGTGGTACCACAATGATACCTGCTATAACAATTTGCATCACATTTCCTGGAATGGAGCCGAATGGCTGAATCCAGTTTCCATAGAGAATTACTTCTGCAAAATAGTATCCAACAATTTTTATAATTAACGCCAATATTACCGCAAGTGTGTTTACAAGATATCTATTGCCAGGAACCTTTTCAGAAATAAGTCCGACAACGAAGCCTATTGCACCAACGATGATAAAGGTAAACGGTGACCATATCGCCCAGCCAGATATGACATCGGAGAGACCCATTCCAAAGGCACCGGCTATAGCGCCTGTTTTTTTGCCGTATATCATAGCTGCTACAAAAAGAGGCACATTACCGAGATGGATTAGCCCCCCATTACCCATTATTGGCAGCCTTATGTTGATGAGCGCAGTGGCTACTAGGGTTAATGCTATGAAGAGCGCATTAATGACTATTGCTTTTGTTCTAGTTGTTGGTAGGAATGTTGATTTCATATGATGACCTCTTCTTTTTTTAAAAAATAATATCATACTATTAGAATCTGTTAAATAGACAAGTCAAAAACAAAACATTATCAGTATAACATGTTCCATTATGCTAAATCTTTATATATATGGAGGCTGTAAATTTATTACAATAGAACATACGTGGCAGTATAAGAATAAAAGTCTTTATAAAGGATGTTTTTCTACTCTTGTGGAAATGCATTTTTTTGTTTGGAAATCATTATAGATTGCTATGGAAGATACTGTTTTTAAGGGTTTTTCTATGTGAAGCAGGAACAGCTGCTGAGAAATATTGAAGAATACTCCTAATATGATATTGGAAGTCTTCTTTGATTTGCTTCAGCCGAGACTTGCACCGCATCTTGCTAATCTGGGGGTAGTGGAACGAGTTTCGTTATTGCACATCTACTTAATACCTTACGGGAGGCGGATAACATCTTGGTGATTAACGCTGGAGAGATTATGGAGAGCGGGTCACATGAAGAATGAATAAGCAAGAATGGATTTTATTCCAATTTATATAAAAATCAGTTGATTCAAGGGAATGCATGCTAATATTTTGTTAACTTTCACATTAATAAATTTACTATACTAAATTTTCGTGATTTAATAGGTTTAATAGAAATAAGGAGTCGATGAATTGATGGTGACTTTATTATTAACAACAGATCAAATGGCAGAGGTTGATAATTTAGTGTAGATTTTATTGAGTGACCTCTTTCATTCGTTGTAATGTATCAATACACAAAATATGGGAGGGTCTTATGAGTAACGGAAAAACAGCAGCCTTCATAGAAACTTATCAATTATTTGAAGATGATTTCATACAGCAAATTCAGTTACAACACCGTTTGGATTTAGTAGAAGCATTTGGGATACAAAAAGGGATGCGTGTACTAGAAATTGGATGTGGTCAAGGGGATACAACCGCTGCACTGGCAGATGCGGTAGGAGAGAATGGATATGTTGTCGCAATCGATATTGCAAGTCCAGACTACGGAGCACCATTAACATTGAGGCAAGCTACAGAGAGAATGAAAAATTCCTTATTGGGAAAACGCATTCGTTTTCAATTTGACATGGATTTTAAGGAATTTGAATCAAATGAACGATTCGATGCTGCAGTCTTATCTCATTGTTCCTGGTATTTTAAGAGATCGAAGGATTTACTTCAATATTTTCAAAAGCTACGTACTATGACGGAAAGAATATGTTTTGCGGAATGGGATCTCGATTTTACGAGCATGCAACAGCGTTCCCATTTTTATGCAGCTTCCATCCTAGCATTTTATTCAAATTTTGTTCATAACGATGGTAATATCCAAAATCTATTCGATAAAAAACAGGTTCAGCGACTACTTGAAGAAGCTGGGTTTGAAATTGGAAAACAATTAACGGTCAACGCAAAGTATCTACAGGACGGACAGTGGGAGAAGAGTTATGCAAATAGTATCCGCCATGAATTTTCACGCGTTTCTGAAATGATGCAAACCCTGATAAATAGCTATTACGAGTTAATGAATTCATCAGATGGAGATGAACAATCCTTAGATAGTTTCATTATATGTACAAAATAGAAGAAAACAAGAGAACTTATCATCTAAAATAAGTTCTCTTGTTTCTTTAAATAGGAGTAAAGGAGTGAGAGACATTATTAAAAATAGAATACTAGGCCGTGGGCATTTCATGTCTATTTAAACCCAACATTGGATTTTCTCATAATATATACGATAACTAAAAGGCTTCCTCCTGTTAGCAGTGAAGCTAACCAAGTAAAATGGAAGGTAGGGCCAAACTTAGGAGTGAACAAGCTTATCCCTACAATAATACCCATCGATAGCAAAGCCATAATTATAAACTTCATCATATCTTTCTTTTTATTGGCATTTTCATTAAATAAAGATTGTTGGATAATCCGAAAAATGAACCATACATCGAAAAAAACAGCAGCCAAGATAACAACAAATATAATAAGAGATGTCAGTGGATATACTGTAGTTTCTACATCTCTAAAATGTGAGGTTACTAGAATCGCAATACCTCGAATGATGAACATCCAACTCATTAGATGGAGCACGATGCCACAAAGAAAAGGAAAAACATCACGCTTTTTCCCTTTGGGAAGGTTTTGAATAATGTCATCCGCAAAACGCTTAGGATCATCGCCAAAAATATCTCGTGCCGATTTTCCATCTTTTTGCCCCTCCAGCAGGTGATCCAGCATTTCCATTAATACTTCTTCCGATTGTTGTTCAGACAAAGACAAATTAAGACGTATGTAAACCAACATATCACTATAGTATTGTTTGTTCTCGGGCGTGAGAAGCTCACGTTTTTGATTATTTTCTTCAATTAATTGTTTAGCCTTCAAGGTATATTCCTCTCCTTAAATAAAGAATTAACGGGATTCACAATTTGCTTCCATTCTAAGGCGATGGTATCAAGTGACTCTTTGCCTTGCTCGGTTAAATAGTAATACTTTCGGTTTGGACCATAATCCGATGATTGCATTTTGCCCTTAATGAGACCATTTTTTTGTAATCGTAACAAAATCGGATAAATCGTACCCTCACTCACATCACTTAGTCCTACTTCTTGAAGTTTCTTTGATAATTCATAGCCATACACGGGTTCCTTCTCGATGACTGCTAAGACACAACCATCTAATATTCCTTTTAATAATTGACTGCGTAAGGACATAGTATAGCTTCCTTTCTTATATATGCTACATACCTATCTTGCAAAACAAGATAGCAAATTAAAATGCAACTACCTTGCTTAGCAAAGTAGTTGTCACTATTTTAACCTTATTATTCCATTCCTGTCAAATTGTTTTTTACCTAGATAGAAAAAAGAGCGTGAATAACTTGAGTTCTTATAAAGGCATTTTCCTTTCTAATCAATACATACGTTATTGGTAGTTTAGTCTCAGTCTTTTAATGTGAAATTTTCATTGTTTTCAGTAAATAGATGTGATATATTAGCACTATCACTTATTAAAGAAGTTTATAAAGTTATTTAATAAGTTGAAAGTTCTTTTAGAGGTGAATCCTGTGAATGAATTATTAGCTACTCCAAAATCTCTGAAGAAGATCATTCTTCGAGGTATTCGGACTAAACTTTTGGAACTTGGAAGTGCAACCAAGCTTGAACTTAGCAATCAATTAGATATAAGTCTTCCGACAATAGGAAAGTTTCTAACACAGATGGAGAAAGATGGGGAAATTATTGTTGTCGGTTTAGATGATTCCAGCGGTGGGAGAAGAGCAAAAAGATTTGCATATAATCCTGAGCATACATTAGGACTTGCGATATTTTTAGAGAGAACAGAAACTGTGTATACCGTTTTTAACTGTATGGGGGAGATTAAAGAACAGGGAAATACCACTAGTGTATTGTTAGAGAATGGTCTTAATGGATTAACTAAGTATATGGAAAACATAATAAATTCATATCCGAAAATCAGTTCCATCGCAATTGGCGTTCCTGGTGCCGTTGACAATGGTCGGATTTTTTACATACCTGGATACGAGCAGTTTCAACATTTTGATTTAAAAGGATATTATGAGGATTATTTTTCTATACCTGTCGCAGTGGAGAACGATATGAACGCAGCTGTTCTCGGATATAAAACAAATAGAGGAATAAAGGAGAAGCAGTCACTTATATATCTGTATTTTGGGGTAAACGGTCCAGGTGCAGGAATTATGATTAATAGTGATTTGGTTCGAGGTAGCACATGTTTCTCCGGAGAGGTATCATTTGTTCCCCAATATAATAACCGAAATTTTCGGCAAGCAATGAAAAGTCGAATGGGATCTAAAAAAATAAAAATCTGTGAAGATGATGAGATAGATGCAATTAGCAGACTAGTAGCTTCTTTTGTAGCGATTATCAATCCTCATACCATTATTTTTTGTAATGATGAAGTAGATATAACAATGTTAGACAAAATCGCTATAGTTAGCTCAAAATATGTCCCCTTAGAACACATTCCTGAGCTGACAATCAGTGATTGGAAACAAGATTATTTATATGGATTACAAAGTCTGGGTCTTGAACTCATGTTGAATGGGATAAGCAAGTAAATCAAAAATCGGATAATTGGCGAGGTTTAATATGACAACATTCCTTTTAATCATCATATATTTGGCTTTTATCAGCTTAGGTTTGCCAGATTCCTTGTTAGGGGCAGCATGGCCTATTATGCAATCGGATTTGAGGGCACCACTTGAAACGGCTGGCTTCCTTTTTATGACTATTGCGGGCGGTACCATTATCTCCAGTTTGATCAGTGGTAAGGTGCTTAGAAAGTTTGGAACTGGCAAGGTCACATTTGTTAGTGTATTCATGACAGCTTGTGCTTTGCTAGGATTTCATTTTGCTCCATCGGTTATATGGTTATATGTATGTGCCATACCGCTTGGATTAGGTGCAGGGGCCGTTGATTCAGGGTTAAACGATTATGTTGCCACACATTATAAGGCACATCATATGAGTTGGTTACATTGTTTTTGGGGAGTTGGAGCTACTTTTGGACCTATCATTATGGCTCAGTTTATTTCGGTACAACATTCGTGGAGAAATGGCTATTTCGCTATTTCTGGAATTCAATTTTCGTTAGTGATCATCCTTCTTCTGACATTGCCTTTATGGAATATTGTGACAAAGGTCAACACTAATAGCAAAAAGGAAGAACCAGTTAATCATAATGAAAGGGCTAAAGACGTTAAACCTTTACAAATTAAAGGGGTTAAGCTCGCTCTAGCATCTTTCTTATTTTATTGTGGGGTTGAATCAACAGTAGGTCTTTGGGGAAGCAGCTTTTTAGTAAATATCAAAGAGTTACCTGCAGCACAGGCGGCACAGTGGGTTTCCTTATATTACGGCGGAATAACGATTGGTAGATTTATAACAGGCTTTATTACTTTTAAGATAGGCAATCGTACTCTTATTCGATTAGGGCAAATAATAGCATTAGTAGGTGCAGCATTTTTATTCCTACCACTGCCATCAATCTTTTCATTAGTAGGGTTTATTATGATTGGATTAGGGTTAGCGCCGATATTTCCGTGTATGCTGCATGAAACACCAACTCGTTTTGGCAAACAGCATTCCCAAACCATTATGGGTTATCAAATGGCAGTCGCCTATACAGGCAGTACATTTATTCCTCCGCTTCTTGGGTTCATCGCATCACATTCAACAATCGGAATCCTCCCAATTTGTATTGTTATTTTTGTTGCAGCAATGCTTCTAAGTTCGGAAAACTTAAATAGACTCATAAAAAAGAAGAGCATAATTAAGAGAAATGATACAAGTTCAACAGCGGTTTAATGGAGTGAGACTCAGTTGAAACTTAAATCTTATGATTCAATTAGTCATAGGATACATAACCGTCCCTTCAGACTAAAGGAGAAGGGATGGTTTTCTTTTATTTTCACGGGGGAAGTGATTTGTAGAAGGAGTTTTTGGACCGATTCTTACTAATTTTACTACATCAAGGTTTTGTACAAATCTTTAATTAAATGAACTGTCTTTATGAAATTTGCAAAATGTACAAGATGATTATTAAAATAATCATTATTTCCGATTACGGGATATTTTTATTTTTATAGAATAAATATCTTATGGACAGCGTGTTTTACTCCGTTCTTTGTACAAGGGGGCATATGAATGAGGCATGAACTGGATCATAGGATAATAAATTCTGCTAGTATATCATGGATTTTTGTTGTAATCACTTTAGTCATTATTTTTCTATTAGTTTTCCATATTGTTTACACACTGTGGGAGCATCAAATATTATTAAGAAAATTACGCAAGCAACATAGCAATTTGACACATTCGATACCAATGTCTCTGGGGATGAGTTCTACTATGGCTCTTTGTACCATTGTTGGTGGAATCATGATTAATCATCAAAATGTAGCCTATATTGTTGGGTTAATCACTGGTATTTTTATTAGTGGGCTAATTAGTTCCCCATTTAAAGATGGAATTGCCATACTAGATGGTATCATTGCAGGTTCAATGGGTGGACTCATGGGAGTAATGGTTGGCGTGATGATTCCGCAAATAGGTTTATACATCGTAACCATTTTTTTAATAATATTGTTCGCCATCGCATGGATTGTCATTTATCGGCATATTGTTTTGCATTATCAAATATCGTAATAAAAATGCACCTTGCTTCTTTTCTACGGGTTTTTGTTTTACAATCCATTATAATAAAATACGACCTCATTCTCTTTGAAATAAAGAGATGGGGTCGCAAAAAAATTACGATTAAGCCAATTACGATCTTTTATTATCTTAAACAGATGTAGCTCCTTGTCCACCATCTATTCTGTAATAGGATCCGCTAATAAAGGATGCTTTTTCAGAAGCTAGAAATACCATTAAATCCGCAATTTCTTCTGCAGTTGCATAGCGGTTCATCGGAACTGATGCCTCGAATGCTTTTCTGGCTTCATCCGCTTTATCACCCAATGCATTCTTCTCAATTCTTCTCATCATTTCGGTATTTACACCGGATGGAGCAACAGCATTAACGCGTACACCGTATTCTGCCATTTCAAGTGCTGCTGTTTTATTTAAACCAATGACAGCATGTTTGGAAGCAACATAAGCGCTCATTCCTGGGGCACCTAATAGACCGCCATTTGAAGCGGTATTTACAACCGCACCGCTTTTTTGCTCTTTCATTATTTGAAGAACATATTTTAAGCCAAAGAACACACCCATTACATTAACACCGAAAACATTTTTAAAGTTCTCTTCCGTTTGTTCTGTAATATTTTTGAATTCACCATTAATACCGGCATTATTGATAAAGACATCAATGCGTCCATAATGCTCTTTCGTCTTTTGAACATATTCTTTTACTTCATTTTCATTAGAAACGTTAGCAGTAAGCAATAAAATATCTTTTGCATCCACTGACTTAGCTGCTTGTTCTAGTGGTTCTCTCCTCAAATCTACTAAAGCTAGTTTTGCGCCTTCTTTCGCAAATGCTTTTGCAGCGGCAATACCAATACCTCCAGCAGCACCAGTTATTAAAACTACTTTGTTCTCAAAAAGCATATTGGTAACACTCCTTTTAATAAAGTATTATTTTTTATTTCGCTGTATATCCACCGTCAACTAGAATGGTTGTGCCAGTTACAAAGTCATTTTCAGCTAAAAAGATAACTGCATGAGCAATTTCTTCTGGTTTGCCTAGTCGGCCAATTGGATGCTTTGCTACTAAACCATCATAAAAATCACCAAGTGCTTCTTTGTTAACTAATCCTGACTCAATAAATCCTGGGCCAACGGCATTTACTCGAATATTACGATCGGCATATTCCAATGCTACAGATTTAGTCATTAAATTAATAGCACCTTTGCTTGCTGCGTACGGAATAGACGTAGGTTCACCAACTGTTCCCAAAATAGAGGAAGTGTTAATAATGGAACCGCCTCCAGTTTTGAGCATCTCGCGAAGGGCGTATTTGATGCCATAAAATACACCATCTTGGTTAACCGCTATAACTCTCTTATACTCTTCGTCCGTTAGTTGATGAGTGGGAGTTTGAACTCCGATACCTGCATTATTAAAGATTACATCTAAACGTCCAAATTGTTCTACAGTTACTGAAACAAGGTTTTCCACAGATTTTTCTTCGGCCACATTAACGGGAACAAATAAAACATTCGCATATTCTGCTTTTAATTCTTCTTCTACTTTTTTCCCTGCTTCTTTGTTGTAGTCACCAATTACAACTTTAGAACCTTTATCTAAAAAAGCTTTTGCAGTTGCCAGTCCTATACCGGATGCACCGCCTGTTACAATTACAACTTTGCCATCTAAATTTGTCATATTATATATCCTCCTTAAAGGCCAACATTATTAACTATTACATTTAAATCATATCACCGATTTTGTAGATTGTCGACAATTCAATCTACCATTTATGTACTTGTTAAATATTTCAGTAGTGTAGCCTTTTAGTAATAATGTACCTTATCTCGGGCTCACCTTTTTACCGATTGTTAATGAGACACGTCATGTTTCGATTGATGTTCTGTCCCTAATATTTTCGGCAATGGGTCTTGGTGGTGTTGTTTACATGTCTTGTGTATCTGATCATCTAGAATGGACAAGTACAACGGTTATGGCACAAATATTATCAGATTTGCAGCACTTATTTTTTTGCAATTCGTCAACGCAAGATGGAATTGTTTAACGCAATTAATCCAGAAAGTTGCTGGCACCATTGGTATAACGGTCATGGTATCCATTTTAAATGCACAACAAAACAGAATAGATATGTAACAACTATTCCGAGTGATTCGGCACAAGCAACAACTACTGAATTATTATTGATCTTATAACCATTCGTAGAGCTAGTTTTTACGAATGGTTTTTTTGTTAGAAAATCGAAAAATATTATGTTCATAATTAAGTAAAGATGGAAATCATAAAAAAAGGCAGTTATATATGACATTTAAAGGGGGCACGACAGGTTGTTTTTTCTTATTATTATCATTATCTTGTTAATCTATTTTTTGATAATCCGACCGTTAACCCAAAGAAATCGACCACAAGTATTTGAACCAAGAAGAAATAATTATAATGGGCGTCCTGATGATTATGGGCCAATCAATTCTTGGGGAGGCTCAGGATTCGGAAGATTTGGTTCCTTTGCAGGTGGATTAGCAACGGGAGCATTACTGACTTATTTATTAGAACAGGGTCGTATTGGCTTTGATCAATATCATGCAATGCAAAATTTAGAAGATCATGAGCTGTTACGAGAATTAGAAAATCAGAACATATTGCAGCAGGATGAGATTAATCAATTGCGAGAGGGAATGGATAATCCTCCTGAGGATCGTAATCAGGAGGATTGGAATCAGGATAATGACAATCGTAATGTCGACAGAGTTGATTATGATCCCAAGGATCAGCAAGATGACAATGATTTTGGTGGTTGGGATGACAATTCGGATGATAATTGGGTCTAGTTGTTAAAAATAGTATGGAAGGTTAAAGAGCTGAAGATGGATAAATCGGCAGCTCTATTTTTTATCAGCAATTCACAGGTGTATAGGTTTCACCTTTAAGCAAGTTTGCTTAAATAATGGGTTATTTGGTGTGGTGTTCATCATGTTGGATAAAATCTTTCACAATCTATAGCAGAGAATAGGGTTCTCCTGTATGTGGACAATGGGATAACCCATTAGAAGATAAAGGCTTGCATACTTCTTCTTCTGACATTTGTCTTAGGGTATTGTATAAAGATTCCCGTACAGTAATGGCTTCGAGTATAAGTTCAGATTGCGATACTCCTTTAGTAGCCCGTAAAAGGTACGAATGGGTGTTGACCGCCGGGATTGAAATAGATTAAATCATAATCATTCCAATAATTGTTTATAGTGTTTAAAGGTATAACTTCATAATTCGGATATACGTATCCCATATAAGTGTCATAATAAGGGTATGGAATGTAAGCGGGTCTGTAATAACGTAAATATAAATCCAATGCTGGATTCATGGTGTCACCTACTTTCTAAACAGAGTAACTTCGCTTATTCAGAGTATGCACATACTATGAAAAGAGTCATATAGAGAACAATGGATAAATTATTTGACATATCGAGATATCACGATATAATAATTTGTATGGAACCGATTGAAATATTCAAAGCATTATCCAATGAATCAAGGTTGCAAATTTTGCAATGGCTGAAGGAGCCTGATCGTTATTTTATACCCCATGAAGGGATTGATATGAACGTAACAGGGGTGTGTGTTAGTCAAATAACAGATAAATTAAAAATGACACAATCAACGGCTTCCCAATATCTCACCATACTGTTAAGAGCAGGTCTTATTAAGGCGGAACGAATAGGAAAGTATACGTACTACAAAAGAGATGAAGTTGCCATTAGTAAAATTGCTGACTTCCTAAAAAAAGAGATATGAAACGATTTTATTATCATAAAAATAAACATCTATGATGTTTATTTTTAACACATACATATCGACATATTTCGATTTGTATATTTTTAAATAAACATATCGTTATTTCGCAATATGTAAATTTATATAATTTAAGGAGTGAACGAATTTGTCTAACAGTTGGAAAATCTATATTTTAGCTATTATCAGCTTTTTAGTGGGAACATCAGAGTATATAATATCCGGTATTTTGGATAATATTGCTCATACACTTGGGATAACTTTAGCTGCTGCGGGTCAGCTAATAACGATTTTCTCACTCGTATATGCTATTTTCACACCAATTCTTATGGCTTTGACTGCAAGTATGGATAGACGAAAATTAATGCTTTTTTCTCTGGGACTATTTATTATAGGGAATATTTTAGCGTCTATTTTGCCTGGTTATAAATGGTTTATTGTTGCACGAGTAATCATGGCGCTTGGAGCAGGTATGGTAGTTGTGAATGCATTAACTATTGCAGCCAAGATTGCTTCAGTGGGTAAGCAGGCGAGTGCCATTGCTACCGTAGTCATGGGGTTTACAGCGTCACTCATTATTGGTGTTCCTCTTGGAAGAGTAGCAGCTGAAGCATTTGGCTGGAAGTCTGTATTTGGGGGAATTGCTTTATTAGGAATAGTAGCAATGCTGGTTATCTTCTTTACGCTTCCATATACTAAGGGGGATAAACCGATACCGTTATCTCAGCAGTTGTCGCTTTTCAGGAGGCCAAAAGTGTTGATTGGATTATCCATCACTTTTTTCTGGCTCGGAGGATATTCTATCGCTTATACTTATCTCTCTCCGTACCTGCTTAATGTTTCAGGAGTAAGTGAAAATCTGCTTAGTGGAGTGCTACTCATATTCGGGATAGCTAGTTTAGTTGGATCGAAGTTCGGTGGATATAGCACTGACCGCTGGGGTGTATCCTTTACGTTGGTTGGTGGTATGGCAATACACATTATTATGCTCATTTTGTTGTCATTCGTAACGCATTCCTTATTTGGGGTATTAGTTATACTAATATTATGGTCATTTGCGGCATGGTCAACTGGTCCGACACAACAATTTCATTTAGCCACTATTGAACCAGAATTATCAGGTGTATTGCTGGGCTTTAATCAATCCATCATGCAATTAGCAATGGCAGTCGGTGCAGGAGTTGGGGGTATATTTGTAGAGAAAGTATCACTGACCTCTATTACTTGGTTTGGTGCATTGGGGGTTTTAATTGCAATTGTCGCTTCGTTGATTGCTTCCAGTTCAAATTCTAAACAAAAACTCATTGATATAAAAAATAAACCTGTTATCCGGAACAAGTAGGATCCTTTGTCTATTGAACAGAGAACCAGTAGTAATATTGATTAGAATAAAAATATAATGATGTAAAAATACAAATAGACGCTATTCAATAAAAAGAATGCGTCTTCTTTTTATGTGACATTCCTTTATTTTAAGGACGTTTGATATTTCCTTTAACATTTAAAAAACATTGTTAGCAGTTTTTCCTATATATAGAAGGTGTGCAGAAACAATCGTAAATAAAAAAAGAATGAGAAATGAACAGCAATAGGAGTATCATGGTGAGTGCAGTAATATTGATTTAGATGAAAACTGTTTATTAATGGACAATATGACAGGTTCGAAAAAGTGTTAAGTCCTGTTTCAAAGGAAATATGAGTAACTGGAATTTTAAAATGAGATAATCATGGGCACGTATACGAAGCATAAGGTGTATCTACAATAGTGGATGAATATAAAATTACAGATATATTATAGCAAGAATTACTTCATGACTATATTGGTACATTTAAATATCATTGTGTTCCTTTTCGTAATCGCATTAATATAATTAAAAAGTATGAATATGAATTTAGGCATCATTACAACGGAAAAGGACAATTTCAGAAGAATAACTAAGGGCCCTTGCAATTAAGAAATATTTTGAAGTTACTTTGGTCTCAAAGTGGGAAGGGATAAAGAAACCGGATATACATATTATTAAGAGAGCTTTAGCAATGTTGAATGCTTCACCACAGGAAATTATATTTATCGGGGACCATTTAGAACACGACGTGATTGTAGTGGAGAATCCCGGGATAATGCAGTTTAGAAAAGAAGCAATAGAGAGGAAGATTTAGGAGCAGATATCTCTATTCTTGATCTAGCTAAGCTTCCAGGTATGCATATAATGATTGAAATTTGATGGAGAACCTATAACATCACTGTATCATGTGAAAAATAAAATTAGATCATTGAATAATGAATGAAATTGGAGATCCTTTGGAACTCGCTGCTATTGTTTTGTTCCTTAAATCCGAAATTATACTCTGACCCTTGTGTGTTCATGAAACTTTTTAATAACTGGCACGTATGAATTATAGGTGAACCAACGAGTGGTATAAAGTTAAGTAAATTTCATAACCATAAAGGATTCATGTTGCATTATTTTTACACAATTTCTTTTGAGTGTGATAAATACGATAAGTTCTTTTTTATATAAAGAGAAAGGGAGGATCTGTATATGGATGAAAAGGGTCGGACAACAAACAGCAAGTCAGTAATCTCTTTAACGCTTGGAATACTTTCGATTGTAATACCTTTTATTGGAGTAGTACTTGGTGTTATCGGAATAATATATTCAAGAATAGGAATAAAAGAAATCGAGGAAACAAATGAAAATGGAAGGGGACTTGCAACATCAGGGTTTATATGTAGTATTATCGGAATCATCATTCATCTACTCTGGATTTTGTTTATTATTCTTTCTATCTATATGTTTACCAATGTAGAGTTTGAAGTAATGGATATTCTACAAAAAAATTAGTTTATATAAATTGAATAAAAATAGTATGGTTATTCTAGTAGTAATAGGAATAATCTTTTTTTGTTTACAGGAATTAAATGCGTGTCATTTGATGGTAGTGAAAAGTTATCTAAAAAACTATTGACCTTATGAAAAAATAATAGTAATATAATAAAGTCGCTAAGAGAGAGCGATTAATTAAAACCTTAACAACTTTAAAAAGTTGTTGACAAAATGGTTTGATGTAAGTATAATTAATATCTGTCGCTGATACGAAAAAGTTATTTTAAAAAAGTATTTGACAGTAAAGATTTAAATGTGATAAGATATAAACCTGTCACAAAAAAATAGTTCTTTGAAAACTAAACAAAAACAAAAACGTCAACGTTAATTCTTGTCTTTGAATTTAAAAGACATTTTATATGAGCTATATCAAACACTTTTTTGGAGAGT
>NZ_PIQO01000015.1 GCF_002844575.1 Heyndrickxia camelliae | reverse complement strand
GCAGGTAAAAATTATTTCCTTCCTCCACTAACCTGCCCCGTTAGTAGAATAAGAAAAAGCTACCAAATTGGCAGTTGGCTCTTAAACTATTGCACCCGTTAGTTGAAGAAGAAAAGTGACGCTTATTCAACAATTGCGCCCGATTGTGGAAGTTCAAGATAATGATTATTGCCTATAGCTTCTTAAACTACCTCACTCTGTTTAAAAAGGAGTCACCTTCATTACCAATTAATATTTTGGCGATTCCTAAAGAATCCACCATTTGGTCCATCTTCTTCTAATGTTGCCAACCAAACAGCAGTATCAGCTCCTTCAACGACTGTACTAGGAGCGCTTTCTCCCCCCATGTCAGTTTGAACACTGCCAGGGCATACTGCATTTACTTTTATATTTGGTTCTGTGATTTCCTGAGCGATTAGACATGTTAATGCGTTTAACATTGTTTTGGATATACGGTAAGCTCCCGATAAGCCTTTCAAACCTCCAAATCCCTGAAGAATTTCAAATGCTCCTAAACCAGAGGAAAGATTTACTATCCTCCCATAACCTTGCTCTTTCATTAAAGGAACACTTGCTTGAATCAACCTTAGGGCTCCAAAGAAATTTGTTTCAAAGGTCTCTTTTACCACCAACTCTTCTACTTCTAAAATAGAAACTCCCCTGTCAAGGATAATTCCAGCATTATTCACCAGTACATCTAGTCGACCATACTCATCTTTTACTCGTTTAATCATCTGTTCTACACTGTCTGGATCATTTACGTCGACTACTTGTAGATCAATAGTCAGTCCATTTTTATACATTTCTGTAACAGTCTTTTCCCCTTTTTCTATATCCCGACATCCGATCAGCACATGGTATCCTTTTAAAGCCAACTGCCGTGTAATTTCTTTTCCAATACCACGATTTCCACCCGTGACTAAAGCAATCCTTTGATTGATTGAGCTTATTTTATTACTCATTTTAATTATCTCCTTGATTGATACTGTTTTTTAAATCTGTTACTACATCCATCAGCTGGGATTCAGCCCTACGTAAGATCGCTATTTGTTCTCTGATTTCAGTAAGTTTTTTTTCCCCTTTTTTAATTCCATTTTGTATACATGCGTCTTTTATTTGTCCATCGCTCGCACAATGAAACAAATCAGCGATCTCATTTGTTTTCAAACCCATGCTTAAATAAAGTTGAATCATTTGGATCTGTTCAATATCAATTTCACTATACTGACGATAGCCATTTTCTAATCGAATCGGATTCAAAAGGGCTTTTTCTTCATAGTACCGTAAAGAGCGAAGGCTTACTCCAGTTCTTCGAGCTAATTCACTAATGTGCATTTATAAGCACCTCCTTAAAATTTCTTCTTACCTTGGTTTAACTATAAACCATCACATCGTGTGAAGGTCAATATTATTTATTCACCTAAACAGTCCGTTATTTGAATAACTTATAGTTCGATTACTTACGAATAATTTCATCTCTTATTCAAGAATATGGCCCGATTGTTGAACACAAGCTAAACAACACTCTTCCACTAAACTCCCTCAATAAACAAAGTGAAAACACACGTTTTCTCCAGTATTCTCAGTATTTTATAGAAGGAAATTTTAGAGTTAAATGCTCGGTATTATGGTTGGATTTATCCGATTGTCATTCAAAATAAAAAATAACTCGAATTCGAGTTATTTATCTTGCAATGTTATCAATTGAGTGGTAAAGTGATAATAACGGAAGGGAGTGACAAACAATATGCAACAAAATACTCGCGGGTCATTAATATGGCTAAGACTCACTCGATTCACACATCATAGTAACCTGCTATCAAATGATTTTTTAAAACAATTTGATTTGACAACCGCACAATTTGATGTGTTAATGCAAATCTCAACATACGAGCCATTAACACAAAGTGAGCTAGCCGAGAAAGTCACGGTGACACAAGGTGGTATTTCGCGTATGCTCGCTCGCCTTGAAAAAGACGGACTCATTGAACGGAAGCAAGATTGGAAAACGAAAACGATCTCGTTAACGAATAAAGGACGCGAAAAACTAGATAATGCGTTTGACGCTCAGCTTGCGTTCCAATCTTCGTTCTTTGATGAGTGTTTATCTGAAGAAGAACAAAAAACTTTGTATTCGCTCATGTCACGTGTACAAAAAAATAGTGAAAAAAAGAAATTGCCGAACAGGTAATTTTTTTACCTCATCACTTGATTAATCAAGTGATGATTAGGAGGAAAAAAATATGTATACAATTCCAGGACATCATCATATTTCAATGATTACAAAAGATGCAAAACAAAATAACCACTTTTATCGTGATGTACTTGGTTTACGCCGTGTGAAAATGACGGTCAACCAGGATGATCCGTCGATGTATCACTTATTTTACGGGGATAAAATCGGAAGTGCAGGTACAGAGTTATCATTCTTTGAAATCCCACTCGTTGGACGCACATACAGGGGCACAAACGCCATTACCCAAATCGGTTTACTTGTACCAACAGAAGCGAGCTTAACCTATTGGAAATCACGTTTTCAGGAGCATAATGTTCAACACAGTGACATCACAATGTACGCCAATCGACCTGCCATATACTTTGAAGATTCTGAAGGCCTGCGCATGGTGCTGCTTGTATCAAATGGTAGTAAAGCAGAACATTGGGAATCGTGGGAAGGATCAAACGTGCCCGCAGAACACCAAATTCAAGGCATGGGTTCAGTAGAAATAACCGTACGCAGACTAGATAAATTAGCAAGAACATTAACAGGGATGTTTGGCTATACGGAAGTATCACGTACGGAAGATGAAGGGATTTTCCAATCCGTACAAGGTGAAGTATTTGGCGAAATCGTTGTGAAATATTTAGATGGACCTGCTGAAAAACCTGGGCGCGGCAGTATTCATCATTTAGCCATTCGTGTTAGAGATGAAGTAGAGCTTGCCTACTGGGACCAACAAGTACGAGCACGAGGATTTCATTCATCTGGCATTGTGGATCGCTTCTACTTTAAGAGCTTATATTTCCGTGAATCAAACGGTATTTTATTTGAGATTGCAACAGACGGACCAGGTTTCACAATCGACGGAGATATCAAAACATTAGGTGAAAAATTGGATTTACCGCCATTTTTAGAAGCTCGTCGTGCAGAAATTGAAGAAAATCTAAAACCAATTGAGGAGAATTAACTATGGAACAATATCGCATAGATCCATCAAAAGGTATGGAATTTGGACTATATTCATTAGGAGATCATATTCCTAACCCACTAACAGGTGAGCGTGTTACAGCTCAGCAACGAATTAATGAATTAATAGAAGCCAGTAAACTGTCAGAACAAGCAGGTATTGATGTCTTTGGAGTTGGTGAAAGTCATCAAACTTACTTTACTACACAAGCACATACCGTTGTCTTAGGTGCCATTGCTCAAGCGACAAATAAGATTAAAATCACAAGCTCAGCAACAGTACTAAGTGTTTCAGACCCTGTACGAGTGTATGAGGACTTCGCCACCATCGATTTAATTTCAGATGGCCGTGCAGAAATTGTTGCGGGTCGCGGATCGCGGGTAGGTGCCTATCACTTACTAGGCGTTAATTTACAAGATTATGAGGAAATTTTCGAGGAAAAATTGGAACTGCTCAAAAAAATAAACGAAGAAGATCATATTACATGGCAAGGCGAATTCCGTCCTGCATTACAAAATGCACAAATACTGCCACAACCTAAAAATGGCTCACTCCCCATTTGGCGTGCTGTCGGCGGGCCACCTGCAAGTGCCATTAAAGCAGGTTTTATGGGGATTCCAATGATGCTGACTACTTTAGGGGGACCAGCAATCAATTTTAAACCTTCTGTTGATGCTTATAGAGAGGCGGCTGAACGAAATGGCTTTGATTCAAAAACATTGCCTATTGCGACAACCAGCCTATTCTATGTTGCAGATACAACAAAAGAAGCATTACAAGGGATGTACCCACATATTAATGGTGGATTCCAAGCTATTCGCGGTGGCGGTTATCCAAAACAACAATTCGCTCAAGCACCTGATACACGTGATGCATTAATGGTGGGAAGCAAACAACAAATTATTGAAAAACTGCTGTACCAACATGAACTTTACGGCATGCAGCGATTTATGGCAGAAATCGACTTTGGTGGTGTGCCTTTCGAGAAGATTATGAAAAACATCGAAATCATCGGGAACGATATCATTCCAGCAATTAAAAAATATACAACCCAATAAGGAGAGATTGAAATGAAAATCACTGTAATTTCCGGCTCAATCGTCGGTTCAAAAACAAAAACGGCCATGTCCAAAGTGGTTCAAATGCTTGAAAATAAGTACTCTGAGCACGAAGTTACGCTGCTGGATTTAGCTGACTATAAAGTAGAATTTAGTGATGGCCGTAATTTCTTTGAATATGAAGGTGATACTAAATACGTTGCAGAGACGATCATGGGCGCTGATGCCATTATTATTGGTACACCAGTGTTTCAGGCATCTATCCCAGGTACGTTAAAGAATATCTTCGATTTACTTCCAGTAAACGCGTTTCGCGATAAAGTTGTAAGTATGCTTGTCACAGCTGGTACACCAAAGCATTATTTAATGGTGGAACAACAATTAAAACCTATTTTGGCTTATATGAAAGCACAAATTGTTCAGACATATGTTTTTATCGAAGAAAAAGATTTTTATCGAAAAGAAATTACCAATGACGATGTGTTATTCCGGATGGAGCGTTTGGTAGAAGATACAGTTGTATTAACTGAAACATATAGAAGTATTCGTGAAGCTAAAGAGGCAAAATACGATTTTTAATAGAAGCTTTAATGCGGGTACTGAAATTGGTAAGATTCTAAATAACAAAAGCTAATTGGAATGGCAATCGGCTTTTGTTATTTCACATCAACAGCGACATTATTGATTTTCAACTATATTCTACTATTCTGCCCCGTTAGTGAAACAAGAAAAAGGACCGCAACTACAACTCCTTGTTTCGCTCAAGCACCCGTTACTTTAAGTACAGTTTTTCACAAATTACCTCAATTAATGAAAATAATCCGATTTTTATTCAAATATTTCTTTTTTATTCTCCACTATTCTAGCTACTTTCATTTTGACGCGAGGAACACCATCTTTTTGATAATAATCATTTAATATTTGCTCTACTTCATTTTTGTCTGTACCAAGTATCTTAGGCGAAAATTGCTCAACATAAATGTCACCATAACCTTTGACACAGTTCGCCATTGTATCCAGTGCAATTAAACTTAAAGGTCTTTCTTTATTTAGCCAATATTTCATTCTTTCCCAAGTTGGGAAGCATACGGCTGCCAACCTCCCCCAATTATCGTTAAAAATTGTGCAAGTTGACTCAATCCAATCAAGTATATTGCTTGAACGAAAACGGTATAGGCAGGTAAAAGCCGCTATTGGCAATTCTTTTTCACTTACCAATTTCAATTTCTCAAATATATTTTTTAATCCCTCTTCGGCTGGCAAACTACTGGCTGTTGCCCAAGAAATTGAGTAAAGAAATTCCTCGTCATAATTCTCCCAAAGTTCCCTTACCCATCCCGAAGCAGAAGTACCTAAAACATCAGCTACGATTTCCAGCATTCGTGATTTTACTTCATAATTTTTGGTTCCATAAAACCTAGATTTTACAGAACTCAAGGTCTTTTGGGTATCGTGCTTTTTAAGAGCACTTATTACATCATTCTCAAGAAACCATCTGGTTATTGAAAAATCTAATAAAGACTCCAAATCATTTCGAACGGCTCGTAATGTTGGTGCTTTATCTTTTTTAGTTGTAAATACATCTTCTTCTGGTTGACAAGCCTCTCCGTCTTCTTCATAAAAATCATCGTGTAATAAAAATTTATTAGGAGAATGGACAACAGCTAAGTTGTACCATTCAATAGGTCGTAACGAATATTTTAATAGCCTTTCGTGACATTGATTACATAATTTATAAGGCTGATTAGGGTCGTCAGACGTTTCTACAACATTAATCTCGTTTCTTTTACAGGCTTCACACAAATCAGTTATCATCATTAAAAATCACACCTCATATTGATTATCTTACATAATTCTATTTGCATTAACTTTTTTCCTTTATTTCACTAACCTCCCTCAATAAACAAAATAAAAACTCACGTTTTGTCCAGTATTCTCAGTATTTTATAGAAAGAAATTTTAGAGTTAAACGCTCGGTTTTATGGTTAGATTTATCACATAAGGATAAAATTGGACCTTTGAAACAAAAAGACTTATGACTCATTAGCCACGCAATTACAAAAAAATGGTGGATGAATTAAAATATGATTGCACTGATGGATGTCCACATTTCTCATGGAGGTCAACCCTCCCATGCCTCACAGAGTCTTCGCTCTAAAAATTCCTTCGTCCAACCTTTACATGAGGTGTAGATGGAGAGCACTCATAGGAGATTAATCTTTTTCTGATCGTTGCGCTACCTGAACCTTAATTTTTAATATATGTAGAAAGGTGGATTATTCTAAGCGTTTTTCAATTTTATAATGATCTTTTAGTAGGCTCAGCAGCCTTTTTTAAAAGTGATTTTCTGGGTTTCTTTTTACATGTCTTTTTTCAGCTTTTATTTTCAAAGGGAGTGCAACAAGAAAAAAGCTCCCAACACTGGCAGTCGGATAGTCCACTCAAAGGTACCTCGTATGCTGTATTTGTTCCACAATCATCTAAATATTGGATAAGTGACTTTAACTATTGCTCGTGGGGTCATTTTTAAAAACTTTTTTTGTACCATTACTTTTATATGGTTTTGCACTCTTTTTTTTGTTTGTACTAGCTTGCCAACGATTCCACCCCTTCTTGTCTGTTCCTCTCCCTGTACCGCCTTTTCCTTTAGCTTTACTCATAAAATCACTCCATTATTATTCTAAGTTGATATTTACCTATCGAGTTAGTTTTAGTCATTTTACTCGGTTATTAACCAAGCATCTCAATATCCTTCCACACTCCCCGTACTAATGTGAAAAAAAGAGTCCAATAATCGTTATTATCACTTAAATTCTGAATTGGCAATTGCTACTATAGAAAGAATGTCGGATGATAATATACCCCTGCTATTCTTTTTCTATGACTAAATTATCTCTAAATATATCTAAAGGGTCCCAATTACATTTTCTTTGGAAGCTCTAAAAAAAAATTTTCCGGTTGCTCCATTGATATAAATTATTTTAAATTGTGAAAGAACAATCAATGGCTCTAATGCAAACTCGACTACTTCCTTGTAATAATATCCCAAATACTTTCAAACATTATTTTCACTCCCTAAAAAGGGTAAACCATTTTTTCTATTACCACAAGTTTCTAGGAAGAGTATGGTTTTCAACCACAATTTTCGCTAACCTGCCAAAATTTCTGCTAAGCACAAGTACATAATGATTAAAAGAAATCAACGAAGCTAAGAGTTTGCAAGCTTTTTCATTTTCTGTTATGATAAAAAAGAATTATTTTTGTTCGGTGTAAAGGATAGTATAAGTGTCGACTTTTCGTCTTGATGATCACTTTGGGCAAGGATAGTAACACATTGTCTGGTTACACACTAGGAGGCAACAAAAATGGAACAAGGTACAGTTAAATGGTTTAATGCAGAAAAAGGTTTTGGTTTTATCGAGCGTGCTAATGGAGGCGACGTATTCGTACACTTCTCAGCTATCCAAAGTGACGGTTTCAAATCTTTAGACGAAGGTCAAAAAGTTACATTTGATGTTGAGCAAGGACCTCGTGGAGATCAAGCAGCTAACGTTCAAAAAGCTTAATCTAAATAAAATTATACAAACAGGCCCTAATAGAGCCTGTTTTTTTATGTATTTCTAGATTAATCTTAAATAAAAAAACCTACTCAACAGTGAGTAGGAATCTAAAACAGGTACAGTAAAATGATTTTAAGCTTTAAAGGTTCACTACAGTATAACATATTGATGAACAATATACAGAGCTTTCATCCACCATTCAAAAATTAATTTGAAAGTAGGTATATTCCTATTGAGCTAACCTGCCCTTTACTTAAAAATATAAAAGCTGCCGAGATTGACAGCTTACTCTTCAACTCTTATTAGCTAACAAGGAAAAACATATAACCTCCGTGGTGAGCAGTTCTGTTTATTTCATTATCTCTTGTTTATCGAGATCCCTTAACGCCCATGTTAAAATATCATTTGCGTAAAGTCCTACATCATCTGGTGAAATTTCAACAAATTTACCATCAATAAATGCAGCCCAATGGATGTTTTCTGTAGGTTTTTCAACCAATCCATTGATTCCTGTAATCATACCGTTTGTTTCCGTCACATCAAAGTTGTTCTTGGTTATGTCGTATATATTGTCTCCCTCTTCAAATGTTATATTTTTCTTTACTATAACTTTATTGTTTTGATCCATAATCTGAACAACGCCAGTTACTTCAACTGCATATGCTGGATTTACATGCAATAAAGCAAACAAAAAGGGGAGTGCAAAAGCAAGTTTATACATAATATATCCTCCTCATTATTTATCTTATTTTTTCCTAATGTCATCAAATTATGTCAATAAAAACACCCAACAAGTTGTTAGGTGTAATTTCAAAAATATATAGAATTTACTAAACAAATTTGTGTACCGGTTATATGTAGTTAAAAATTATTATGAAAGCATCCTTGGACATTCCACAATATAGTATAGTACCATAAGGATTGGATATTAGAGTTTCGTGGATTACTTTCTTCCACAATTCTTGATTTCCTTATTCAATTAAACTCCTTTAGTCGAATAAGAAAAAGCCACCAAATTGGCAGCTGGATCTTAAACATAAGCATCTGTTAATAAAATAAGCAAATTAGTTCTTAACTTCATGCCAGGCAAGTTTAGGTCTTGTATCAGGGTATCCGAATTGCTGGCGATATTCCTTTCGTGCTTCTGTAAAATCAAACCAACATTTATTACTTTCTGGATTATTGGCATGATGGACAATGCAACGAAAAGCATCTTCTAAACAGGGATCTTCCCAGTATCCACACTTCTCTTCCCAACAATTAATTAGATCAGAACCATCCATGTTCTTTATTTCTTCAAGCGAATAGTAACCTAAATCTACTATCCGTTGGGCAACTTTTGGACCAATCGAGGGAACCGTTTGAAATATAGCTAAAGCACGCAGATATTTGGATCTATCACTGGATATTCCCAAGCATTGAGAAAGTTCCAATGTACTAATATGCGAAATATCGTTTAATTTAATTTTACAAGTTCTTAATTTGGCTCTTTCTTCCTGCGTTAAAGGAAGTTTAGGAGCAGAATTCGGCATAGGCTTCACCTTTCCAATACGTTTTTCGAACTTCTAAAACACTCTCTACTAATCCAGCATCCTCCGAAAACTTTTAATTTCTCTCTGCTGAAATCTATTGAGAAGATGGATTGACGCTATACATTCTAAATATGGAATATTCATAAAATTATATACGTCTCCACCCATAGAAGGCTATGACTAGATCATGTCCGTTAATTTTACTAAGACGCTCATCAAGGAATTCACCAATTTTGATACCCCCAACAGACTCATAAAACTTTCTTGCGGAAGAGTTGTCCTTAAAGACTCCCAAAAACATTGACCTTATCTCATTCTGTTTAAAGTGATTAGTAACGGCATGTAACAACTTTTTTCCCACACCAATACGTTGATAATGAGGCAAAATATATAGCGTGTTTAACTCGCCTTGATACCCTTGAGGTGCATGATCAGGTAAGGAGCCCATTGAAAATCCTATAATTTTATCTTGTCTTTCAGCTACATAACAAAATGATTGTAGATTGCTATTCTCCAAAATCCCCTTGAATCTTTCAACTGTACTTTCGTTCGATATTGACTCCATAAACTTTTCTGACACAATCCCCTGATGGGTTGCCTTCATACTATCTACATAGATTTTTGCGACAACCGGTAACTCTTGGGGTTCCATTTGTCTAATTATCAAATCTGTCCCCTCATTTCAAATAGTATTGTTGGTACCTTTGTTGAGTTGCACTTGTAATAAGATAAGAAAAATAAAAATATCACGATAAAGCCAATTAAAGATTACCTCAAAATTCCTCTCAATCTAATTATTCTAAAATAATTCATCTTTTTTACTACAAACTCCTTCTTTTCTTTGTCACTATCCTGCCCCTTTTCTTGAATAAAAAAAGAACATTCCTTATAAAAGGAATGCCTCCGTTAGTTGCAAAACTTATTATTTTATTACAAGTCTTTGTTAATTCTCAATGTTGATTTTCAGCCAAAACTATAACCTACTCATTAAGGGCGGTTTATTAAGCTATCGTTCTCCGTTAGCGGAACACCTTGTACGTCTATTTCTCCAACTCATAGCGGGCCGCGATAATGCCCGACTTGAGTGTTCGACTGGACAGTAGCTTAAGCCTGATTTTCTCGCTGCCGTCGAATACCGATTTTCCGCCGCCTAGGACGACTGGACAAATTGTAAGCAAGAATTCGTCGATCAGGCCGAGCTTAAGCAGCGTCTTCGCCGCTCCCGGGCTGCCGAAGATAACAAGATTTTTGCCGGGCTGCTCTTTGAGTACCTTGATTTCCTCTGCGATATTGTCCTTGATCAGAATCGTATTGTTCCATTCCACCTTGTCCATTGTGCCGGAAATGACAATCTTCTTAACATCCTGCAGCCATTTGGCATGCTCCATATCGTGCCTTGACGCATTCGGATTGTCCAGCTCTTTGGGCCAGTAGCTCTCCATCATGCGATACGTCTTCCGTCCGTAAACGGGAGCTCCAACTTGGGCTACGACCTCCTCGGCGTATTTCTCTAATTCCTCGTTGTACGGAATCCAATCGAGTCCTCCGTTCAAATCCGACGCATACCCATCCAGCGATACATGCATGAACAATACGAGTTTTCTCATGTCCGTTTCTCCTCCGATTTCGAATTTATTTTGTTCGATTTTTTTGACCGTTGTCTGCGTTTCATCCTGCTGTTTCGTTCATTATAAATCATTGCGTTATGTAAGGTTCAAGTGGAAATGTGAATTTTTTGAAGCAAAACAATGTTTCACACAACTGCCACGTTAGTCGAATAAAAAAGCCCCCAAATTGATCGTACATCTATAACTTACCCGGATCGGTTTATGAGCTCTATTAGATCTAGAGCCAATTGTATTCCAGAATTATTTTGACCAATATTAATTTTATCTTTCTGAATTATGACTTTCCGCTGACTACCCAAGCAAGCCCAAACATCAAGAAAATAAACAATACGATAATATTCAATTCCACTTCCGTACTAATCGAGACCTACTTTCACCTCAGTATTACATTTCCCACACAAAGAATGTTATTTATATTGTTTTTTAGCTAACCTGCCCCTTTACTTCAATAAGAAATACCATCCTATGTTGAACTATTATGCCTTTATATTATAAAAAGAGGTTGGGACATAACTAATTTAACTATTTTTAAATCCGAATAGTTTCTATTTAAACTAAGTGATATGAATAAAAAACCCAAACTATTACGAAACTCTAAATTAGAATTTCGCATGATAGTTCGGGTTTTTCTTTAGCTGAAAACCTTTTGTCCCAGCCTCTTTTCCATTGTTTAATTTCATTATATCTTTCTAAAAAATTCAAGTATATAATTTCGCAAAGTATATTCAATGCATAAGCTTTCATTTTACGAAAACTTAGTTGAAGTCACACATAATTATAAATATATGTATTTAAATCATCTGGCGGAGAAGGTGGGATTTGAACCCACGCAGGCAGGTTTACTACCCCTAACGCATTTCGAGTGCGCCCCCTTAAGCCACTTGGGTACTCCTCCAAATAAATGATTCCTCTATTATTATACTAAATTCCCCTTTTTTTTCAATAATAAAGGATTTCCAATGATACCGAACAACAGAATAGGAATTCCAAAAAGCGGTTACCTTAAAGGTAAATTATTGTAGGAGGAAGAAGGCTTTGGAAACAATAGAATTTTTGACCTTTAAAGAAGATTGGACCTATGTTAAAAGAATGATTATCAGTGTGGCTGCCCAGTTGGAAGATAATCAAAGCTATGTGCGAGAAATGGCAATCGACGACCTAGTCGGGATTATTCAAGAAATGGATAAAAGGGAGCCAAAAAAGGATAAAGATGAAACAAAAATTTCTATTGATTAAAGAAAATCTGTTAAAATAGGCAAGCAGACTCTGTCTCAATTTAAACACTATATTCATCACAACAAGAGATTAGGAGGGACGTTACATGTTAGGATTTCTGCAAAAAATCGGTAAATCCTTGATGCTGCCTATCGCGGTGCTGCCCGCAGCAGGTTTATTATTGCGCCTTGGTCAGCCGGACTTACTTAATATCAAATTTATTGCGGAAGCTGGAAATGCTTTTTTTGGAAGCATGGCGATTGGACAAGATGCAGTCTTTAGCAACCTGGCACTATTATTTGCTATTGGTGTCGCCATTGGCTTTGCAAAGGATAATAATGGAGCAGCTGCATTAGCTGGTGCCATTGGCTATATGGTTTTAACCTTTACCACTCATGCTATTAATCCTGCGGTTAATATGGGGGTTCTTGGAGGCATTATTTCCGGGATAATCGCCGGTATACTGTATAATCGATTCCACGATATCCATTTGCCTACATGGCTTGCTTTCTTCGGCGGGAGAAGATTTATTCCCATTATTACAGCATTAGCAGGAGTTATTCTGGGAATTATATTCGGCTATATCTGGCCGTATGTACAAGATGGAATTGATGCGTTAGCTCACTGGATAACAAGCGCCGGCGCTATCGGTTACGCCGCTTATGGTTTCTTAAACCGACTGCTTATTCCTTTAGGGTTGCATCATATTATCAACACTCTTGTATGGTTTGATTTCGGTACCTTTAAGGATGCTGCCGGAAGTGTATATCATGGAGACATTACAAGATTCTTGCACCATGATCCAACGGCAGGAACTTTTACGACCGGTTTCTTCCCTATTATGATGTTTGGTTTGCCAGCAGCATGTTTTGCAATGATGGCAACTGCGAAAACAGATAGACGTAGAAAAACAGCTGGTCTATTGCTTGGTATGGCCTTAACCTCTTTTGTCACAGGGGTTACCGAACCAATTGAATTTGGATTTATGTTTGTATCTCCACTGCTTTATGTTATTCATGCTTTACTAACGGCTTCATCGTTTGCCGTGACGTACTTGCTGGGAATCCATGATTCCTTCAGCTTTTCAGCAAGCTTAATTGATTACATACTAAACTTTGGAATTGCCCAAAAGCCTATTCTATTACTTTTAGTTGGCTTGATTTACGGGGTTATCTATTTTATCGTTTTCTACTTCGTTATCAAATGGAGAGATTTAAAAACACCTGGACGTGAGGATGAAGATGAATTTACAGATGACGATACCGTTAATCTATCTAGCGAGGATAAATATACCCATATGGCTGCTGGATTTTTAAAAGGGCTAGGTGGAAAAGAAAATTTAACGAATATTGATAACTGTGCTACTCGTCTACGTTTAGATGTAAGGGATAGCGGAAATATTGATGAATCGATGATCAAACGCTTTGGTGCAAGGGGAGTAATGAAAACTAGCAAATCCAGTGTACAGATTATCGTCGGTCCAGATGTAGAATTCGCAGCCAATGCATTGAAAAGACTATATTCTTTAGATCATCCTCCAGAGCCAGAAACACCAGCAACACAGACGGTACCGGTCAATAAGTCCGATGCTGTCAAAAAGTTCGAAAAAGATTCCTTTATAGCACCGATTAGCGGTAAGCTTTTAAAAATTGGTGATGTTCCAGATAAAGTATTTTCCGAAAAAATGATGGGGGATGGATTTGGAATTGAACCATCTGATGGAGAAGTTCTGTCACCTTTTAATGGTGTGGTGAAATCCGTATTCCCAACCAATCATGCCATTGGCTTAGAATCTGAAGATGGTTTGGAATTACTGATACATATGGGACTTGATACAGTTAACCTTAAAGGGGAAGGATTTACTGTCTATGTTAAAGATGGCGATTGTATCAAACAAGGACAAAAGCTGGCAAACTTGGATATTGATTTTATTAAAGATAAAGTTCCTTCTATCGTAACACCAATTATTTTTACAAATCTGGAGCAGGATAAAAAAGTTATATTGTTAAAAGAAGGAAAGATTGAACGCGGTGACAATGGGTTTATCGACTTAGAATAAATAAAAAGAAGGTGGTCAATTACAATTGTCCACCTTCTTTTTATGCATAAGCAACACGATTTCTGCCATTATTCTTTGCCTCATATAGTGCAATATCTGCTCGATGATAGCAAGATGTGAAAGGATCTGCCTCCTCCATATTGAGTGAGGCAACTCCAAGACTGGCTGTAACGATAATGGTTTCATCCCCCACCGCAAATAAATACGCTTGAATGGCCGATTTTATTTCCTCTGCAATCAACATAGCTTCTGAAAGTGCTTTATCAGGTAAAAGAAAAATAAATTCCTCCCCGCCTAACCTAGATGGAAAATATTTATCCCCCAACAAATTTTTTATCAGCGTTCCAACCTCTTTTAAAATTTGATCTCCAGCAGGATGACCATAATGATCATTTACATGCTTAAAGTGGTCAATATCCATCAAAATAATACAGATTTCCTTTTTGGATTTATCCATCCTCACCATTTCTATTTCCGTACGTTTCATAAACTCCATTCTATTCAAGAGACCAGTTAAAGAGTCATGAGTTGCCAGAAACTCAAGCTGGGTATTTTGCTCCTCCAGAATTTGATTTTGTTTATCGATTTCCTTCTCTTGAAAAATCTTATAGATACTATTTCTCCACATTATTAAGGCAATTCCAAAACTAATGCCGATAACGGAAATGCTGTTAACACTTTCTGATAACAATATATTTTGATTACTCTGAGTTAACGATATACCGTAATGAAAGAAGATAAAGGAGAAAACGTAAATCAATAAGGAATAAATGGGATGCATGAAAAGTATAACGGCAATTCCGATGCATACACTTATAAAAGCATTGATACCTGCATTCACGTATTGGTCAAAAGCACTTAGAACAATGCCGAAAAGGAAATAACTTATTATCGTAATGAATTGCAAATAATTGGCCACTCTTCCTCTATCTAGCCGCTTTTGCTTTAAAATAAATGCAGTCCCACCGATTAATAGAATGATAATAAACATAGTAAAGTGGGTAAAAGCTACACCTATTCTCCATCTATGAACATTTTCCGCTGACTTAAAACCGGGATCATACATCAAAAAAATAAATCCATGCGCTAAATGAATCAACATTAAGATAATCGAAAGGAGATAAATGCGATGGTTATTGATAGAGATTATATCTTCCTTTACGATTTTACTATTCACATTTAAGGGATGATTTCTTATTCTCTCCACAAGCTTCATTTTGTGTCCTTCTCCACCTGTATAACAGGATTTGATTAAAATTACTCTTACAACTTTTCGTGACTTTTTACCTAATATCACACAGGTTTATTTTTCGACAAATTCCGCTTACTTTCAGAGGACTTGTCGAAGAATTTCTTGGCATTCTTCTATTAGTTGATGGTTGGAGTTATCATGTGCATATAGTAGGAGCAGGGTTGTTGTGTAGATTGCTTTGAATTTTGCTAGATTTTCCGTTTGTGTATCCACACTTCCGTAAATGCTATAGAATAATGCTCGTCCTTCGGGAGGAATAAACGTATAAACGATAGACAAGTCAATGGCAGGGTTTCCAATATGGGTATCTCCCCAGTCAATAATGCCGGAAACTTTCCCTTTCCTATCGACCAGCATGTTTCTCGGATGAAGATCCCCATGGACTAATGCTAATTCTGTTATTGTTTTGTCCGGGGGAAGAGATTCAATAAATGGGATAAGTTCCTTTTGAGAGGTATATAGACCTAACTCTGCAGCAACATCTAGATTTTCCATTAATTTCGGTTTGCGGCTTTTAATATCGAGCCGCTTCAATTCATCATAAGGTACCTTTAACTGTAAGGCATCCCTTACAGGAAAACGATGCAAGGTCTTTAAAAACTGCGCTAATTCTTCCACTGACTGCATTCTTTTTGGAGCTGGCAGTAATCCAGGCGTTGTACCTTTCACGATAGGATATCCCGTAAACGGCCATGGATACCTTTCACCTGCAACTCCTATAAAAGTAGGTTTTGGAATAGGGATAGGAAGCTTGTCTGCCAATTTAGGTAAAATTGTATTTTCTGTTTCTAATAATTGCGCAGCAACTTGCCGGCGTGGAAATCGAAAAATATATTCATTATTTACCTGAAAAACAGTATTATCAAAGCCTTCTCCGATTACATCCGCCTTTACTGGTTTAAGCTGCGGGAATTGCTCCTCTATTAATCGATTTGCTAGTGATTCTGTGACAACCTCTTGCGGATCCCATATTGGCGACATGAAGACACCTCTATTCATAAAAGTATTATATTATGAGTGTAATCGATTTCACATGCTTGTGACAAACAATCATAAAGGATTGAAGGGCAAACTTCCCCTTCAATCCATTGTTTAATCGCTGTTCTTCAAACGATCAGGCAGACTTTGGATTGATTGTATCACTGCCTCCAGTTTGGTCTCTATACGATACAAAAGATACAGTGTAACAACAATTGGAAAGCCAACCTCATTGATGAAGGACATGATATTGTCCAACTCAATTCCCCTCCTTTCTTAAGAGAATCGGCACGGAACTAAGCTTTTTAAATAGCGAAAGGCCAGTCCAAATCGAACTAGGCCTTCCATTTCCGACATTATTCAATCGTATATTCTGTAACATTATGATCAACTAACCTAGCACCTTTCATTTCTGTATACGCATAGCCGCTGGCATTATGAAAGATATTAGATGCGATGATCTGCTCCATCGCTGACTTCACCTTTGCTACATCCACAGGTTCAATTGGGTCATCAATAGAAATCGTAGCCGTTTTATTATTGGCTGTGACAAATTGTAATTCGAGTGTCTTCATTTTTCCACCTCCCTTTCTACTAGTGATCAACAGCATTAACACTCACTACGGCTGAACATCTGAGCTGTCATTACGTTCCACTCCATAAAGCGCCTTTTGTGATAAAGATGCAATAGCCTGTGCCGCGCTTTGCAACTCATCAGGAGTAGAATCTAGACGGATATTGCTGAAAGTCTTACTTTTAAACAATTGCTTTCCTTCACCATCCACTCCATTATCAAAGACCAATTTAAGCTTGGATTCCTTCAATAGTGTTTCTGCCATTTGTATCACCTCCCTTCACCTTTTATATAGGCTTCTGGGATAAAAATGGACACCCTAAAATAAAAAAAAAAGACTTTCCAGATGAAAACCTTTTCATTTTAACTTTATTTAATTATTCCATAGCGAATGGCTTTTACTGCGGCCTCGGTTCTATTTTTCGCATGAAGTCGTTTCATTATATTTGATATATAATCTCGGACGGTATATTCACTTAAATGAAGCTTCTCTGCCGCTTCTGTTGTCGAAGCACCCTCTGCTAGCAGCTCTAAAACATCAATCTCCCGTGAAGATAGAGACACGAGTCCAGAATCCAATCCAATCCACTTATTGGCCCCAGAAAATTTCATTAATAATTCCCCCGCACTTTGACCGAATTTAAGAAGGGCTGTGAAAGTATTACTGTCTACTTGAAAATGCTTGCCGGGGCCTTGGTCTAAGATAGCTGCAGCGATTAATTCCCCTTCAGACGGCACATAGATTGGAGCTACCACAACAGACTCCAGTTGAAAATGCTGAACATAACGAGAAGGAAATTCCTTCGATGCATTGGAAATATAAATAGGCTGGAAATTTTTCAGCGCCTCATTTTGCGGATTCAGCTTCGTAATACTTTTATATAAGGATGGGATGTTATCAACATGTTCTTTTATATTTCGGATATCTTCATTATTAAAATGGTATCCGAACAGACCTAACCCTGTTTCATCCTCATTAGAATACTTAAATAACGCACATCTTTCAAAAGGAAGATACTGTGCATATCCGTAGGCAATATTTTGAATAGCCTCCTCTAAGTTATGAGACTTCATAATCCATTCATTAAATAGAATAACAGCATCCTTCCATTGACTTCCCCATTGTTCTTGTCTTTTTCCTTCTTCTATTTGCAGTAAGTGCATCGCATAGGTTAAAAAAGGGGCTATGGAAGTAACATTTTGATTCTTAGTGCAAAATAATAATGTTTCACCTTTCCATGGGATTGGAAAAACATCACGGTTATCCTGACTTCCTGTTAATTGCAGAAGCGATTCCGTTAACAGAAACCATGATGGTTTTATGACTTCATATAAATTATTTTGAATAGCATCCTCCGGGATACCAATAATTTTTTTGAATCGGTAGCCATTCTCAACATGGCCTATGCGTGCAACCCACTCGATATGAAGCTGTTTTGATTGCACGAGTTGATGACAAAGGATATCAATATGAAATTGTCTTTTTCTCGAAATAGACAGCATTTCTTCGCATATTTTTGAAAAAAGAAATTGTACAGCTGGATGTAAATGAAAAGAACGTGTCGTATTGGCCTTAATGACCTTATGAACGGCATTTTCCAGCAGGGTCAAAATAAAAATTAACATATTCGGTTCAGGGGGTCTTTGAAATTGTCGATACCATTCAGAACTAATATCCATTAGCAATGTATCCGTTTGAAGATTTTCGTTCTGCAAAAAGTGCTCAAAAAAATGAAATGCAAATTCGAAGGCCTCTGCCGATTTCTTATTCGCGTTTTTCATATACTCCAAAATATCCTTCCACTCCGCCATGATTGAGTCTTTATGATCGTATAGAAGCTCCACACCATTTTTTAGAACAGTCTTCATATGGGTGTTTAATGACAGAGACATAGAGATCCCCCATTCCCATTGGATAAAATTCGAACTTTTTCAAATGAAATAATCAAGCCCTATTTCCACCATAGTACCACCAATTCTAGAAGGGTAAACTACTTTTCTTTCGTCAAAAACCTGCATAAACGCCATTTTTCGCTAAATTACATACACGACAATTGTAGGGGTACTCTTCCCATTTTCCTACATTAGTAGGAATACAATTATCAGACTTTTTCGAATAGAATTGAAAACAAAGGATTTTTGTAAGCGTTTCCGGAGGTGATGTGGAGGGTACAGAACTTATCGCTATTTTCACTTTTTGACAAAGAGAAAAGGGAGGGGTTTAAGATGAATGAAGGCGTTGTGATGATCCAGGGGAAGACGTCAAAGAAATTGTTTTTCAGTGCACTTTTATGTGGTTTTTTAATGTTAGGAGGATTGTTTGCAGTGTTTGGCATAACTGGTGTTGCTTATGCAACTCCTATCGGGGGGATTGGAAAGTTTAATGTTTCCTTCGATAAAATGGTTGGCCATGGATTTAAATTATATGGAGGTCTTTACGGCGACCCTAAAACAGGAGATAAGGAGAAAGTAACACCCGTCTTTGTTAACGATATTAAAAACGTTGAAATTAATAACCTTGTAATTTCAAGAGATGTTACGATCCCTATATTAGGAAAATATGAGGTGAGAATAACAGCCGGAAAAAATTCGCCTGTTAAGATTCAAGGATTAATTCAAAAGGCCGCGTTAATTCAGGGCGATGCCAAATTTACAAATATGGATATTAGCGAAAACTATGTAAATTATAGTGATCCACAAGCGGTAAGCAAGGCGTTTACGCAAGGTGCGGATACAGTAACCATTACAAATGGCAGTTTGGACACAAATTACCTATTCCAACAAGCAGTTACATTACCAGGCATGAAAGTAGAGTTTATTAAAAAATAAGTATATGGCTTTTCTTCAAGGAGTTGAATTACATGAATCCCGACATTTCAAAGAAGAGTAAATTTAAACATTGGAGAATGAGCCGCCCATTTTGGGGAGCGACCTTGTCGCTCCTTGCTGGCATCATTATTTTATATATTCCAATACAGCTGCTGCATATCGCTTTTGCTCCCGGAAACATAGTTGTTATTGGTCTTATCTTCGGCGGACTTATTATCCTTATAGGTATTCTTGGTTACTTTTATCCAAGATTTAATGTTGTCTTCGGAATAGTAACGATCTTTTTATCTGTTCTTTCTATAATGGGTGCCCTTGGAGGATTTTTGATTGGCACCATTCTTGGTATAGTAGGTGGTTCCTTATCCATCGCTTGGAAATACGAAGTCATCCAGCCCAATAACCAAATGGGGAACCTTACAAAAGCGGAGGTCGCTGCAAGTTCCGTTTTATCTGAAAGAATCACGCAAGAATGAACAGTATACACCTACAGTGAAAATTAGAAAATGGTGATAATCTTGATCAAAAAAACTATTATCATAATCATGATAACCATCCTTATCATAGGTGCTGCAATATCCCCTCACAAATCTCATGCAGATTCTTCTTTGTCTATGAATGGCTTTGTCATTGAAGCGGACAGAGTGGAAGGTGTGATGGGGATCCCACTCATTAGGAATAGTGAAACTACTACTCAGAAAAACAAGCTCATGTTGAGGCTGACTTTCCAAAAGGCAACCATTTATGGTCTTACCATCACGAAAGAATTAAATACACCAAATGGCCCAGTCACCATTCAATTTAAATCTACGGGACCTGTAGAGTTATCAAATATGGCGGTTGATGTGACGAAGGTAGAGTTTGGAGGAATTTATCTCCCCAATCAACTTGGTGAACTCGGAATGAAAAATGTTCGGCTTGTTGCTCATAAGCAAACAGCAGATGATGCGATTCTCCCCGCTCTAGTTGCCAGTATGGAAGAGCGAGCAGCAAATGTGGATACGACGAGTGACTCTGATGAGAATTTAGAGAAGCAAGCAGACTTATTCAAAAAGATATTAGAAGATTCCAAGAATGGGAAGCTTCAGCATCCATTGGATGATTTAAATAAGACTTTACAACCTAAAAAAGAGGAAAGCGGTAAGGAACTATCAGATAGCAAGGCATTAGATAAAATAAATAAAGCCTTACCTCCAAATAAGTCGGAAAAAAAAGAAGATGTCACAGCTTCTGAGGATAAGAAGAAGCAGTCTATAAATAATGACCCTCCTACTGATTCGAAAGCTTCTAATAATGAAGATAAAGCAAATGGTAGCCAAAACAACCAGCAGAGCGACAAATTGCAGCCAACGGAGGAAGAAAACTCAGGAGCTAATAGCCCTACTTCCGGTGATTCGAAACAAAACATTGGTACTGTAGAAGAACAGGCTCCACCTGCAGGAGCAGTAAATTCTGGATCCACGCACGAAACGAAACATGGTGGACCTTTAGATTTATTAACAGGGCTATTCCCTTAGAATAATTTGAACTTTAGAGGACACTAGTTTCGTTATTTGTGACAAAACAGGAGTTTTCCTGCATTTTGCGGACAAAGGTTCCGTTATTTTATAAAAAAGCAGTGATTTCCTTATAGTTTTTCACAAATAGCAAACCCAGTGTCCGTTAGTCCTTGAAACAAAGGGACTTAATCAAAATAACGGATTGTATGTCCGCATCGTATTCCAAACTCTTTATTCTACGACACTGTTTCTTTTTTCATTTTTACTCAGGAAATACCTAACGATAAAAATCGCAATGATACAGCCAATTGAATCGATGATTACGTCCTTATAAGATGCTGTTCTTCCAGGTACAAATGATTGGTGATACTCATCCGTTGCAGCGTAAATCGTAGTGATTTCCCAAGCAAGGAATGCTTTTTTTCTTAAAGCCATAAAAAAGCAAATCCCTAAAAGTCCAAATGCTGTTAAATGGGTCGCCTTACGAAAAATGAAATTTACATTGCTCGCCTGCTCCGGGCTCAAACCTGTTAATTTTTCAATGATATGCTGAGTGTTAGAACCGGTAGATGCTTGAGTTCCGGTAAAATAAATGATTATTCCGCACAATAATATAGTGATAATCCACCAAAAAACTTCTTTTCTCATCTTAAAACCTCATTACTAAATTGAATTAATCAATGCTTGTCCTTCATTCTTGGGACTGTTCACTAAAGAGGAAATCGGATATGCCTCCATTTCACGATAGTCATACGGAGTAAGTACCTTTTTTGCCTCTTCTCCGATGCTTCTGTCCAGCCATATTTTTTCTGTGTCCTTTGTTAGAATGACCGGCATACGATCATGAATATTTTTCATTAATGAATTAGCTTCGGTCGTAATAATCGTACAGGTTTGCAGTAATTCCCCATTTTGTTCCCAGCGGTCCCATAGTCCTGCAAAGGCAAATGGTTCTCCGTTTTTTAAATGTATATGATAAGGCTTTTTGTCGCCATCCTTTTTTTTCCATTCATAGAATCCATCAGCTGGTATTATGCACCTTCTTCTAGATAAGAGCTTTTTAAAGCTCGGCTTTTCAGCTAGCGTTTCTGCACGAACATTAATCATTTTATAGCCTATCTTCGGGTCGTTTGCCCACGATGGTACAAGTCCCCATTTTAAAAAACCACCTTTATTGCCATGTTCCCCTTGCACAATTGCTAATACATCCTGACTCGGTGCAATATTATATCGAGGGGATAGCTCTATCCAATCTATATTTGTAAGATGAAATCTTTCTAGTAACATTTCGATATTAGAATATAGATTAAATCTACCGCACATTAGGAACACTCCAATTAAGTGATATTAATTCATTGTAGCATAGAATATCTTTATATATAAATTCCCTATGAAAATGTTAATTATTATTTCTTACTACTCTATAAAGGGGGACACATTGTCGAAGCGCATTGGAACAATTGGAAACATTATTTTATTTGGACAAACTTCCTTATTGTTGTTATAGTTTTTGGGAACTTCCCCACACAAACAGTCACCATTCCTTCCGGATAGTTCCAGTGTCTTCACCTCCCGAAAAACGCGCATGATTCTTCACCGACTGGTCTCCCTCCAAGAATTCGAAGAACATTTTTCATGACATAAAAAAATAAACCGGGCAAGAACCACTACCCGATTGTTCATATATATAAATGACAAGCAACAAAATGTCCTGGCTTCTCTTCTTTCCATTTCGGCTTTTCTGCAGCACATATATCCATTGCATGCGGGCAGCGAGTTCGGAAAACGCAGCCGCTTGGCGGATTAATTGGGCTTGGGACATCGCCAGAGATGACAATTCGTTCTCTATGAACACTTGGATTTGGAATTGGGACGGAAGACAACAATGCTTTCGTATATGGATGAAGCGGGTCACTATATAATTCTTCACTTTCCGTTAACTCCATCATATTCCCTAGATACATTACAATAATCCGATCCGAAATATATTTTACCATCGCTAAATCATGTGCGATGAATAAATAAGTCAGTCCCATTTTCTTTTGCAGTTCTTTCAATAAATTGACGACCTGCGCTTGAATCGACACATCCAGAGCTGAAATTGGCTCATCGCAAACGATGAATTTGGGATTTAGCGCAAGCGCCCTTGCAATCCCGATGCGCTGTCTTTGCCCTCCGCTGAATTCATGAGGAAAACGATTCAGATGATCAGGGCTTAAGCCGACCAACTCCAGCAATTCTACAATTCTATCATGCTTTTGTTTTCCTTTTACAATTCCATGAATTGTGAGTGGCTCCCCTATAATATCTTCAACGGTCATCCGTGGATTTAAGGAAGCATAGGGATCTTGAAAAATCATTTGAATTTCACGGCGGACCTTCATTAATTCTTTTTGATTGAAGGAAAACAAATTCTTCCCATTAAAGCGAACCTCTCCACCAGTAGCCTCATATAATCGAATCATTGTTCTTCCGGCTGTAGATTTACCACAGCCAGATTCGCCAACAAGTCCAACCGTTTCACCAGGATATATTTCAAAGTTTAGATGGTCAACTGCCTTAAGTTGCTTATCCCCAACACTAAAATATTTCTGTAAATCTATCACTTCAACCAAAGGGGATTTTACGGCTATTCCTTGATGGTCCATGCTTTCACTTTTCTCGTTCATTGTAAGCCCCCCTCCTCTACCCTTTTATACTCGTCTGTGCCATATAATGGTGCAGCCAGCAAGCTGAAGTTTGCCCTGTCCCTATTTCTCTAAGCTCCGGTTCATATTCTTTGCATACTCTCATTGCCTGCTCACATCTCGCATAAAAAGAGCAGCCTTTTGGGGGATCTATTAAATCGGGAGGAGTCCCAATAATGGGTGCAAGCGGCACCTTCTTATCCATATCAAGACGGGGAACCGACTTCAATAACCCTTTTGTATAAGGATGCTGCGGATTATCGAAAATGTCTTGCACCGTGCCCGTTTCAACTACTTTCCCTGCATACATAACAATGACTCTATCACACATCTCCGCTACCACTCCTAAGTCATGAGTGATAAGAATAATTGATGTGTCTGTTTTTGCCTTAAGTTTCTTCATCAACTCTAGTATTTGCGCTTGAATAGTTACATCCAATGCAGTTGTCGGCTCATCGGCGATTAATAGTCTAGGCTGACATGCAAGGGCCATCGCTATCATCGCTCGCTGCCTCATCCCACCTGAGTATTCATGAGGATATTGATTCATCCGCTTTACGGGCTGCGGAATACCAACAAGCTCTAACATTTCCAATGCAACCTGAAAAGCTTCCTTTCTGGACACTTTGTTATGTTTTAATACTGCCTCGATAATTTGATTCCCAACCTTACTCGTTGGGTTTAAGGAAGTCATCGGATCCTGAAAAATAATGCTGATTTCATTCCCCCGAATTCTTTGCATCTCTTTCTCTGGTAATCCGATAAGTTCTTTTCCATTAAAAAGAATAGATCCTCCTTTATACATGGCAGGCGGAGTAGGCAATAGCTTCATGATTGATTTAGCTGTAACACTTTTTCCACAGCCCGATTCACCTACAATCGCAATAGCCTCCCCTTCCTTAACTTCAAAATTCACACCCCGAACAGCCTTTACCTCACCTGAATACGTTTGAAACGAAATATTCAAGTCCCTTACTTCTAACAAATTCCCCATAATATCTCCTTCCCATTCCCTGTTCATTTCTATGTGTAAATATCAGTGAATTGGCCTAACCAAAAAAGAAATAGGTAGGTCGGCACACAAAAATCTGCTCAGGTTCTACCTTGGATCTAGTGCATCTCGTAACCCATCACCAAAAACATTAAAAGCAAACATGGTAATCGAGATAAGAATGGCTGGAACAAACAGCTGATAGAAGTTCCCGATTAGGATACTACTTAGTGCTTCACTGGCCATTGTTCCCCAACTTGCTTTTGGAGCAGGTATTCCTAACCCTAAGAAACTTAATGTAGCCTCTGCAAAGATAGCAGACGGCACCGTTAATGTAATGTTCACTAATATTGGACCCATCGTATTGGGAATCATATGTTTCCGTAAAATCCAGGATGTTTTTGCTCCCGCTGCATGAGCAGCCTGTACATATTCGAACTCCTTCAATTGCAGCACTTGCCCCCTGACAAGACGTGCCATCGGAATCCAACCTGTGATAGTCATAGCAATAATCATCGGAAAAATCCCACTATTTTTTCCAAACCATACCATGATAAGAATAACCATTAAAAGATAAGGAATCGCATAAAGAACCTCCGCAATTCTCATCATTAAATTATCTGTACGGCCGCCTTTTAATGCGGAAATTCCTCCGTATAATACACCAATCAGAAAATCCATTAATGCTGCCATAAAGCCAATAAACAACGATATTCTAGCTCCATACCATGCCCTTGTGAACATATCCCGTCCTAAAGAATCGGTTCCAAACCAATGCTCTGCAGTTGGGTGCAGATTTTTCTTGGTAAAGTCTTGTTCGTAATACGTATACCCATTTATATGAGGACCAATGATTGCCATAATGACAAGCAATACAATTAAGACAAAACCAATCATTGCCAGTTTATTTGAGCGCAATCGCCTCCACACATTTGCCCAATAGGAAATGGTGGGGCGCGCAATTTTTTCCGCTTCCTTATAATTGTCCTCTGCCGGTAAGAACATTTCCTCTGTTAAATGTAAGTCCTTTGCCATTATTTACTCTCCCCCGTCACCTTAATTCTCGGATCAATCCATGTGTAAGCAACATCCACAATGAAAATTAATAAGATGAGGATCACACTATAAAAAACCGTTGAACCAAGTATGACCGGATAATCACGATTTTCGATTCCTCTGACAAACATTTCCCCCATACCTGGAATGCCAAAAATATTTTCAATAATAAAGCTTCCTGTAACAATATTGGCAATTAATATACCAAGGACCGTCACAACCGGTAAAATAGCATTTCGAATTGCATGTTTAATGATGACAACACTTCTTCCCAGTCCTTTTGCTTGTGCAGTTAAAATATAGTCCTGACTCAAAACTTCAATCATGCTGGAACGCATCAGCCTTGCAATATAGGCCATTGGCATGGCTGCAAGCGATATCGAAGGTAAAACCGTATGGGACCAAGATGTCCAGGTTGCAACTGGGAAAATGGGCCATTTGACAGCGAGATAGTTAATGAGAAAGGTTGCTAAAATAAAACTGGGTACGGAAATTCCAATGATTGCTAGAATCATAGAAAGATAATCTGGCCACCTGTTTTTATTCAACGATGCAATAACTCCGAAGATTAATCCGAAACAAATTGCGATTACCATTGCTTGCAGCCCTAGATGGAGGGACACCGGAAATCCATTTTTTATATAATCATTTACGGTTATGGATTGTGATTTCATGGACGGGCCAAAATCAAGATGTAAGAGTGATTCTAGATATAGCCCATATTGAACAATCTTTGGCTTATCCAAATTATAATGTTGTTGAAGATTATTGTAGACAGCTTCAGGCATTGTGCCCTCTCTAGCAAATGGGTTCCCCGGAATGCTGTGCATAATGATGAAGGTTAGGGTTATTATCGCCCAAATGGTTACCAACGCCCAAAAAAATCGTTTTAAGGTGTATCTTAGCATGAGTGTTTCACTCCAATTCTTTTAGCGTAAACTATCATTTCTATACGCTCGTCCAAAATGCTTAGGCGCCTTGCATATTCGCTAACCCTAGGCGCTCATAACTCGATACTCCATTTTTTTAAAGGTTTCTATAAGATTTATACCTTTGAAAAAGCAGGGTATGTCAGCCAAGACATACCATCTGCTTTAAGGATTTATAACTGGGACGGCTCCTCCGTCCCTTTGTCCCTGCTATTTTTTGTTAATATCTGCATAAATGTATTGTGGATAGCGGTTGATTGGTGTAAAGAATCCTGATACGTAAGATTTAAGTGCGTATGGTTTTGTGTAGAAGTAGATTGGGATGATTGGCATCTCATCCATTAGGATTTTTTCTGCGTCATGCATCGCTGTCATGCGCGTTGCTGGATCCATAGATGTTTTTGCCTTTTTGATAAGGGCATCGTAGTCTTTATTGCTCCATTTTGCATCATTGTATGATCCGTTTGACACCCATAGATCCATGAATGTCATTGGATCGACGTAGTCACCAACCCAACCTGCACGAGAAATTTGATAATCTCCTGCATGTTCACGGTCTATTTTGACTTGGAACTCAACATTTTGCGCTTTTACATTAACACCAAGGTTTTTACGCCACATCTCTTGAATTGCTTCAGCAATCTTCTTATGTCCTTCATCTGTGTTATATAAAATGGTGAATTCCGGCATTTTTGACATACCTTCCTCAGCAAGACCTTCCTTCAATAGTTTCTTAGCCTCTGTCACATCTTCCTTAAATAAATCGCCCCCGTTTTCTTGATAATCACCGTTTACATCAGGGATTCCAGGCGGTACGATGGAATAGGCTGGTTTTTGACCACCTTGTGCGACATTTTCCACGATGACTTTACGATTAATCGCCATCGCTAAGGCTTTTCTTATTTTTACATTGTCAAATGGTTTTACCTTATTATTCAAGTTGTAATAGTAAGTAGATAAATCAGGACCATTGTGAAATTCAGGATTTTTGGAAGCCATCAATTGTCCTTGTACATCCTGTGGAAGCGGATAGACCATATCCAATTCTCCTGATTTATACATTTGCCATGCTGTATTTTCGTTTGCAATTTGTACAAAATCGACTTCGTCCAATTTGATTTTGTCCTTATCATAATAATTTTCATTCTTCACTAGCTTCATGCTTTCTTTATGCTTCCAGTCCGCTAATTTAAATGCTCCATTTGAAACATAAGTAGAAGCCTCCAAAGCCCATTTAGGATTTTCTTCCTGCACTTTTTTATCTACAGGATAATACGTATAAAATGATGTTAAATCAAGAAAATATGGGGTCTCTTGTTCTAACGTAACGACCAAAGTTTTATCATCTGTTGCTTTAACTCCGACTTTATCCTCAAGTGCTTTTAAGTCTGCATTTTTTTTAGCAGAGTTATATGCCTCCCCACCTTTTAAATAATAGAGCTGATACGCATATTCTGAAGCAGTTTTTGGATTAAGAACATACTTCCATGCATATTCAAAGTCTCCCGCAGTAACAGGATCACCATTGGACCATTTCATTCCATCCTTAAGGTGGAAAGTCCATGTTAACCCATCCTTGCTAGTTTCCCATGATTCAGCCATTCCAGGAACAATTTTCCCTTCAGGCGTTTTCTTGGTTAATCCTTCAAAAAGTCCTTCCAAAATCCATGAATCATGAGTACCTTGTGCAGTCCCTGGATGAAGCGATCCAGGCTCCTCATTGTTATTAAGATGCAAGATTTTCGGCCCAGCACTTGCACTGTCTCCACCTTTTCCATTAGATGAAGGCTTTGGCGAGGTATTTCCTTGTCCACTAAAACACCCCGAAAGAAGCAAGATTGCAGCAAATAGTACAGATAGCATGGAAAACAACGTTTTTTTCTTTCTCAAACTATTTCCCCCTTTGAAATCAATCTATATGAGCAACTTAAAATTGCTGCACCCACTAAAATCTATTAAAAAATTCCTATTTATATTCCGAAAAAATACCTATTCTATATAAAAATTTATAATAAGAATAAAAAAACTGACTGCTATTCTACATAACAGTCAGTTTTAAAGATTTATTATATTGATTTACCCAAATAGTCCGCTAAAGAAATCTCCAATTGCCTGAAATATACTTTTGAAAAAGTTAGCGACACTTTGCCAAAATCCTTTATCTCCAGTAGCTTCTTGCAGTTTCTTTTTTATATCGGAAGCAATGCTTCCAAGCTGGCTTTTTACATTATCAAAATTGATATTAAGAGATCGCATCTTATCAAATAAATTAATAAGCAACTGACGATCTTCAGGACTAAGTTCAATTTTCAGCGTCTTTAGCTTGTCATCCACAATCTTCTCAATATCTTCTTTTGTAGCAGGATGCTGATTCGCTATTTCTTGTTTAATTTCTGTCAATAGCTGTGTTACTTTATCCTGATCTAGGCCATTTTTTTGCGAGAGATCCGTTGCTAGATTTAATTCTTGATTTGCTACTTCCATCCGGTCTTTATTCAGGGTTGTACCTGATTTGTCATAAGCTTTGTAAATCCCTACAAGCGCGGATTCACCGGTTACTTTGATAGGGGATGCAACATCAACTGTGGCATCTTCTACCCCAGCAGTGAGTAAAGCATTTGAATACATATCCGCCGTAACTCTCGTAATATTATCCGGAGTTACAAGATTTACAACAATCCCTGTACCTTTATCTTTTCTAGTAATTTTGGCAGATGAATATAAATTGGAATTAGGATCACCATTAATATATTTAACAAGATCTGAATCGGTAACCGTTATTTCCTTTACCTGGTTGCTATCTGTCACATTAAAAACTTTTCTCATTTCTTCCTTTTGAGCAGGTGTTAGTGTCTCACCATATACAACAATAGGGGAACCGTATTTTTCATCATAACCGGTATCACTGCTATCATTGCTTGATGCCTTTACCACACCATTCAGTCCTATTCCTAATAGGAAAATTGCTACTAGAATCAATCTACTTAGCGTTTTTAACATTTTGTGTTTCTCCTTTTGTTCCCTTGTTTATTTCCCCTTCTTTTTCATGAGGGTTGTCTTCTATTCTTATTTAGTTTTATCATACTTTAGACGCCTTTTTGTATTGTTATGTTTCATTTTTTATAAAAACAGGTCGATGGCAACTATTTTTTTCTTTATCTATGTCAACTAATCGAGACTTCATTTCCCCACTGACTAGCCATCTTTTTTCAATTCTTTACTTTCCAACTGTTTCCCTTTTAATATTCATGCGCTTAACAAACACTAATGATAACATTGTTAGTTGATTCATTGTAATGCTTTTTTTTAAAGTTAACTTAAATCTGTATGGATAATGTTTTCCATATTATTTTGCACATAGCGTAAGTAAATGATGCTTGTTAAAAAAGTGAGGCAATCCAATGAAAAAATTTATGTTTATTCTTGCAAGCATTGTTGTTATTTTCCTACTTGGACTTGGCGGCTATGCTTATTATGTTTATCATTCCGTCAAAAAAACAGCTGAACAAATGCATGAGCCAAATGTAAATGAAGAGCCTCCTCCAGAAGTAAACATCACCGGTAACCCGAAGCCGATTTCCATTTTATTGATGGGGGTGGATCAGCGAAAAGGAGATCCCGGAAGAACAGATACCTTAATCGTCATTACTTTAAATCCTAGCAAGGAAAAAATGATGATGATTAGTATCCCTCGTGACACAAGGACAGAAATTATCGGTAAAGGAAAAATGGATAAAATAAACCATGCCTACGCTTTTGGTGGAACAAAGATGTCCATTGATACGGTAGAGAATTTTGTCGGCATTCCGATAAATTATTATATTCGAGTAAATATGAAGGCACTTGAGGAGCTTGTGGATGCTGTTGGAGGAATTACTGTTCAAAACAATGTTGATTGGTATGACGAAGGTTATTACAAAAAAGGATACCACTATAAAAAAGGGTCCATTACCTTAGATGGTCCGCAAAGCCTGGGATATGTCAGGATGCGCCATTTAGATCCACAAGGGGATTTTGGAAGAAATGAAAGGCAACGTAAAGTCATCACCGCCATCATCGATAAAGCATCAAACATATCATCGGTGACTCGAATCACAAATATCCTTCATGCGCTTGGGAAGAACGTAAAAACAAATATGACCTTTGATGAAATGATGAATATTCAAAAGAATTATCGAAACAGTCAAAACCATATTACTCAATATGAAGTACATGGCAACGGAGAGAGAATCAACGGGATTTACTACTTAGTTGTACCAGAAGAAGAAAGGGTAAAAATAACAAATGATTTGAAAGAAAGCCTAGAGAAATAATGTAATATGGTCCTTAAAGGATCTTTGCTCCTAACAAATTTACCAAAAGCATCGTCACACCATATTGCGACTGGGCATATGATGTTTTATCTATTTATTAATTAAAGGGATGATGAATATGCCTGGAATAGTAGGGCCTGTACAATTAGTAAGAACGAGTAATGGTGGAGTAGTTGGATTGGGGGATAGAATTTTTATTAGTCCGGTTAGTTCCAATAATACGTATGGAGGTTCCGGCATACTTAGTACCGCTAATTTTGCAACATTAGAAAACCTATTTGATATTAATACAGATTTCGCCCCATCGGCTGTTAGTGAACCAACGATTATAAACAATTGATTATTAGGGTGCTAACGATGATTAGTACCCCCTTTAATAAATTTTCTAATGACTGGCACGATACTGGTGAATAAAAACGCATAATAAAAGGATCATTGCAAGAGTAATTCCGTAATGATCCTAATGGATATTTTCTCTATTTATTTAGTCTCTTGTACATTTCAACCATTTCTTTAACCAGCAAAACAATCGTTTCTGTACTCATGAGTTGGTCTTCTGCATGCATAAATAGTAAGGAAAACTCAACCTTATCTCCAGAAGCTTCTTTTTGAATCAACCCTGCATGAACTCTATGACCTTCGACAAAATATTTATTCGATTCCTCTAATTTTTCTTCCGCTAAGGCATAGTCCCCGCCTTTGGCAGCGAATAGTGCTTCCATAGCTAAACTTCTAGCCGTACCAACATTACTAATCATTTGAAAGCTTATCATATCCAGATTTTCATCCACCATTTATTTCAACATCCTTTATTCATTTAGACTACTCGATATTTTCGTCACACATAGAATTTTATTTTCAAGAGAGAATTAATTATTTATTATCAATTAATTTAAGTGCTGCCTCTAATACATTTTCACCCTTCATTAATCCATAGTCTTGCATGTTAATAGCTTCCACAGGAATATTCTGTCCTTTTAATTTTTTTTCAAATTGAGGCTTCATAAAACGGACCTGTGGGCCAAGTAATAGTACATCGATATTCTTTTTCTGCAAAGTACTATCCACCTCAGAAGCAGAAATCGCAAATATATCTGCTTCTATCCCTTTAGCTTCAGCCGACTTTTGCATTTTAGTCACTAGTAAGCTAGTACTCATTCCTGCAGAACATACTAACATAATTGTTTTCATACCTTTAACCTCCTAATAGTTTAGGTTGTTTTACCAATGGTTATGTTTGTCATGCTTATTTCACGTTGACACTTCCGTTAGCTAAAGGAAGAATTGAATATTTATCTCTAATAGTTTCCACATTCAATATTACCCATTTTCCAACCTCTGATTGAATTAAAGTAATAAAATAATACCTGAATATTTTAAACGAAACGCGTCTATCACAGTCTGACGACTTCCCTTGAATAATTTACTTCTATTTGTTTAAGCATTTCATGAAACCTTTTTTTCTTTAATCTAGACCAAATTATGCCGACAAATGCATCATTTAGTTTTTGAAGATAGCCGTAGGATTCCATTTTTTCAGTATAGTGTAATTCACAACTTTCTTTTGTAAGTGAACGAACCTTATAGGTTACTGTAAAATCATTTATATTGCTAGTTGTGCGATATTGGTAGGATTCATTTTTGGTTATTTCTTCAATCTTTACTTTAGCACTATTATTCTTTGAGAATGTCTTAATATATTCGAATCCAGGTAGTTGACTCTCCACTACCTTTTTTCCTGTTTGCGAATGGATATCGGACAAAACAGATCTTATAATAGTCTCATAAAGAAATTCAGCCGGCACATTCAATTTTCTCACTATTTCCATTAGATTCACCTAATCTTTTTTCTTTTTATACTTCCTTTTTTCCCTAAGCACCAGAAAGGTGCCAACCATAATAAGAAAAAGGGCAGTAGTTAAATTTAAAATATCGTACTTACCTGTTCGTGCATTAGCACTTATTAGCAACAGAAGACAGCCGATACTCGCGAGAAATAAACCGTTTTTAACCATCATACTCATCCTTTTTATTCAGCCGGGGCAGAACGTAAATAAAGTACCGACCCCCATGGCTGACTCTTAATAGCATTTTTTGCTAGTTTCGCAGCTTGCTCTAAATCATTAGCGGTTGTTTCGAAATAAAGATTGATCCCCTTTTTTTCTTTAAAGGAAAATTGAATCCCTTCTTCGTTATAATTATTTAGTAATTCAATAATTTTGTTTTGTTGCACAGCAGAGCTGATTTCAATCATTTACTCTACTCCTTTCCTTTTAAAGAATGGTGAGCCTCTTTACAATTATGATGGAAGCGGCCCACCCATTTGCGGCTTTGCTTACGCCGCTTTATCTTCTATATTGGCATTCATTTTATTTGCTGCAATAACAAATGGAATCCAAATGAGGAATGAAACAACCATGGCAACTAATGTGACAATTGGTGCACGCCAATCCGCTCCAGTAGCCAAGAAGGACATTAAGAACGGCGGAGTTACCCAAGCCACACTTTGCGAAACTGGATCAACCAATCCCCATATTGTTGCAAAGTACCCAATCGAAACAGACACCACTGGTGCAATCAAAAATGGGAAGAACATAATAGGGTTTAACACAATTGGCAAACCAAACATGATTGGTTCATTGATATTGAATATTCCAGGACCAACAGACAATTTTCCAACCGTTAGATAATCTTTCCGTTTCGAAAACAGGAGAATTGCCAAAATTAAAACAATTGTTCCGCCTGATCCACCATACCAAACATATGCATCAAAAGATCCCCTAACCCATTTGTATCCATCTGAAAGAACTAATTCTGTTCCGCCTTGTTGGAAAAGGTTAACGTTGGTCAATTGAGCTACTCCAAAGACTCCCTCTAAGATTGGAGCAAGTACGTTCGGTCCATGGATTCCAAAGAACCAAAACAATTGAACAAACAGTGTAACTAAGACAACGGCTCCAAATCCTTGTGAAAGTCCTAGAAGCGGCAAAGCGATTGTTTTTTGCAGCCATTGTAAAAATGTCATATCCGGTACAATGAGAGAGAATATCCAATAGAAAATGGCAATAACATACAGTGCCACAGTCGCCGGAACGATGGATGCAAACGCTTTGGCAACAGCAGGTGGAACGGATTCCGGTAACTTGATTGTGATATCCTTCAACATCAATTTAACGTATATCATGGTAGCAACAAAACCAATAATCATAGCGGTAAAGAAGAAATTAGCGTCTAAATTATTCAGCGGCAGCCATCCCCAGCCTGCAGCTGTAATACTTTTGGAAGTAGCAGTCCACCCCGCAGCATTAATGGCATCTACAGTGGCCTGATCTAGCTTCAAACCTGAAATTCCACCAGAGAAGGAAAATGTAATCCCTGCAATCGAAGCAGCAGTTGACACAATTCCTCCGGATAACTCGTTTACTCCGTAGGCTTTTGCAATATTGTATCCCCATGAGAAAACAAATATCAATCCAGCAATCGCAAGAGTACCATTCCACACATAACCATTGATGGTGATAATTTGTTTGATAACCGGGATGGTATTCCCATCATATCCATCAAAGAATTGCGGAGGCAAATCCCTCAAAATAGCGTTAAGCATTACAGCCACAGAGCCAGCCATCGTTGCCGGTAAAGTCCCGATAAACGCATCCCTTAAAGCAACTAGATGCTTTTGCCCCCCAATTTTAGTTGCAATCGGAAGAAAATACCTTTCCAGCCATGCAGTTAAAAAATTCATCCATATACCCCCTAACAAAACATGTTATAAATCTCTAATAACCTTTGTAAAACAAGCAGAGTGATTAAAGCATTCCTTGTCTTACCAACCCAAATGCATTCCCCCTTTCAAGGAAAAATTTGTTGTAGAATTTCACCTATTCTTAGAAGGAATTTTTTAAAACTTATTTGAAAGCGTTTACTAATGGTGCAAAAAAAATATGAGGAGAATATGAAACCTTGAGTAAATACGTGTCTTGCTTCTTTTCGAAACATTTGGATCATTAAATACTCAAATATAGCATGTTAAGGTAGTTCTTTTAAATCAACTAACCATTATCACCTCTTTTTTTGGAATATTAAGTTTTTATTGCTCATATTAATTATAATAACAAATATAAATTTAGGCAATACAAAATTAAATTTGTTATTACAAATTTTTAAAATAATAAGAGATAGGAAAATAAGCCCAGGATTATTAATATGGGTTTATTTCAATGTGACGGATTCCGGTAATGAAACATGCGTCAATATATACGTTTCTTTTGCACGGAGCACATTATAGGAAGAGCCAGTGAGTACTTCCTGATCTACAAATCCTGGATGGGCCATGACCTCAACCGTTTGTCCGTCTTTTACCTTTTCTTTTAAGGTGTGAAAATAAGTTTCGTTTATTGATTCACCATAAAAGCTGTCCAGGAAGACATCACTATAATATGGCAATTCTAATGAGTGGTTTGGTTTCCTAACTGGGAGATTATATTTATCGGACAACCTCTTCACAACAGGATAAAGTTGATTCCATCCGTGTACATGATGGTGGCTATCAAAGTGATTTGGAGTAATACCCGCCTCGTAAATTGCCTCCATTTGCGCTGTCCATTCACGTTCTAATTCGTCTAAGTCGATATCCATATGCTTCATCAAATAGTGTAGCGATTTAAAGTTTCCATTTTCGTCGACAAGTGTTTTTACATTATCCAATAATGGCTTCCCGCAAGTTAACACCAAATGGACCCCTACCTTCAAAGTAGGATATTGCTTTGCGAGTGCCACTGCATGTTTGGTGCCGGACATATTCATCATCATCGTAGTAGAATTGACTATCCCGTGCAGATGACTTTCAATAATGCCGTAGTTTATTCCAGCAGAATATCCGAAATCATCCGCATTTACAATAAGCTTTATCATTTTACAGTTTCCCCCTTTGAAAGTTGCACCCAAATTTGATGGCATAGGCCTTCATCAAATATTCATTCGTTTAAATGAAGAAACAGGCAGCATAGTACTACCTGTTTAGTTCTTAAAGAATTGCGGCAGGTGTTCCTTATGTGCCTCCAACATTTCATCCAAGATGAGTTTGCCTACACGGTCATTTGCTACAAGCGGATTAATGGTCATGGCAAGCATTGCTGTGTTGTAATCACCTGTCACTGCAGCTTCTGCTGCAACACGCTCGAAAGATTTAATTTGTCCGACAAGACCTTGGACAGCTACCGGCAACTCACCGATGACAATTGGTTTAGGACCTTCCTTAGTAATAATACAGCTTACCTCAACAGCAGAATCTGCAGGAATTCCGGCAATGGCTCCATTATTCATCGTATTGACTGGCTGAATATCTTTTTTATCTGTATAAATAGAATGGATCAAACGTACGGCAGCATCACTGTAGTATGCACCACCGCGTTTTTCCAATTGCGGCGGTTTTACATCAAGATTTGGATCCTTATAGAGCTCAAATAATTCTGCTTCTAACTTCTTAACCACTTCTGCTCGTGTTCCTTGCTCCTTTGCATTCTTCAATTCTTTTTCAACCATATCACTTGTTTTGTAATAATAATGATGATATGAACAAGGAAGTGCATTAAGCGCCTTTAAAAATTCTGGTTCCCATTCTAGTGCTGGAACATTTTTAACTGTAATGGCATTATCCGGATTAGTGATAAGATCAATGACTTTATCTTTTACACTGACGCCGTCAAGGAAAATATCCAAACCGAAAACCATATGATTCAAGCCTGCAAATGTAATTCGCACCCGGCTATGATCTACATCTAGCAAGCGGGCAACACCCATTTCCATACCGATTGGCACATTACATAAACCGACAACTTTTTTAATATTGCTATAGCGAAGAACAGCCTCTGTCACCATACCAGCAGGGTTGGTAAAATTAATTAACCATGCATTTGGGCACAGTTCTTCCATTTCACGGCAAATATCTAAAATAACCGGAATCGTTCGTAGACCTTTAAACAGTCCGCCTGGTCCATTTGTTTCTTGACCTAATACACCGTATTTGAGTGGAATTCGTTCATCCTTTGCTCTTGCATCCAGTAAGCCAACACGAAATTGGGTCGTAACAAAGTCTGCATCCTTTAATGCTGCACGGCGATTTAATGTTAGATGAACATTGATAGGTAATCCAGCTTTTTTGATCATGCGTTTGGCTAAGTTCCCAACAATCTCCAACTTTTCTTTTCCTGCTTCAATATCCACTAGCCACAGTTCAGTGATAGGCAGTTCATCATATCTTTTAATAAATCCCTCCACAAGCTCGGGTGTATAGCTAGACCCCCCACCAATCGTAGCGATTTTTAATCCCTTTTCCATAAAAATCCTCCTCCTGTTTGTGTAACTGCTAAAGCAAGTCGTAATTATCTGTTTCTTTTTTATCCATCGAGAATGTTATTCTATTAAATAAAAGTAAGAATGAAGTAAATATCTTCTTACCTAAACCCTGAAAATACTAAATTACCAATCTTAAAGTATCTATACTGAAAGCGTTTACTGCCTTTAGTCAATATTATAATTACAAGTTGTGTTATATGCAATACAAAAAGTAAATTTGTAATAACAAATAATCATAAATAATTATTATCTAAAAAGAAGTAATAGATTATTTGTCCCTATATGTGATATAAAACAAGTATAGATACAAATATGATGATGATAAAAAACAACTTATTACCTGGTAAGCAAATGTTGATCCAACTATCATTCACTGATTACCAAAATAAGACGAAGCATTATATTTTTTCGGCACAGAAAAAGGAGGATTTTTGTGGAAAGGGAAGGTAACGGAGATGCCTTACATTTTAAAGTAAAGGAAGCCATCATCCAATTAATAAAATCCGGAGAGTATACTCCGCATACACAATTACCTACGGAAGCGGCGTTTTGCGAAAAATTCGGTGTTAGCCGTACAACAGTGAGAACAGCTCTTCAACAATTGACACTTGAAGGATATGTATATAGAAAACAAGGAAAAGGGACATTTGTCTCAGGTCAGAAAGTGAAGCAAATATTAACCAATACAGTTAGTAATTTTGCCGAACAGCTCACTACACAAGGAAAAAGCCCGACGATAAAAGTAATCGGTCTTACTGTTATACAATCTGATGCCTTTTTTGAAGAGATTTTCTCTCTGCAAAAGGGTGATCCCGTGAATAGGCTTGAAAGAATTCGCTACGCTGACAATGAGCCACTGCAATACGAGGTTGCTTATTTACCTTGGCGAAAAACCCCAGGTCTAAATGCAAAGGAATGTGAAAAGTCATTGTATAGACTTCTTGACAATCATTATGGCTTGAAGGTAAAAAAGACTATCGAATACTTAGAGCTATGCCATGCTGATAAGGATATTGCCGATAAGTTGAATGTCAAAGTCGGAGCACCATGCTTTTCCTTAATCACCTATGCCTATTTGGAAGATGGTTCAATTATTGAATATTCCAAAACGGTATTTCATGGAGATAAAGCAAATTTCGTAATCGAAAGACACTATTAAAATGAATAATTAATGCATAAACTCCTTACCGCACAGTTAACGGAGTAGGGAAAATCTGCAGTCCCAATTTCACTTTCATAATTTTGGATGAAAACCAGCATTTATACAACAGGGTGGTGAAATTGGGATTTTAAATTTTATCTCAACCTCCTCCCTAAAAGATATAGAGATGAGAAATCCTCTTGCAAGTGGCTAACTTGCTATGAACATTTTCAAAAGGATAAACGTCGACAATTATCGTAGGGCGTTCGACCCGATATCCCTTCCATTAGCGAAGCTCGGTCCTGTTTTAATCAAACGTTTGAGTAAAACAAGTATGTCGAATGATATACGGCTTGCTCTTTCATGCAAATTCTTTTGGATAAGGGAACTTTTTGACGAAAATGACATACCATTTAGTAATACGAAACAACAAAATGCAATTCCACGATTTTATCCACAATAATACACTTCAAATATCCTTTGATTTATGCTATGTTCGAAAAAATGAAGATACTTCATAAGCAAAAGAAACGGAAGGGATTTAACGATGGGAATGTTTTCAGCAGATGTGAAAGATATGCAAACAGAGATAATGGGGATTTTTGAATATTTACATGCCCATCCTGAAGTTAGCATGAAAGAATATGGTACGACAAAGTTTTTAAGAGCCAAATTGGAAGCGCTTGGCTGCAGAACATATGTATTCGGCGATTGTCCAGGAGTTATAGCAGAAATTGGAGAAGGCAAACCTGTTGTAGGAGTCAGGGCTGACATGGATGCTCTTTGGCAAAAGGTAGACGGAGAATTTAAAGCAAACCATTCATGTGGACATGATTCCCATATGACGATGGTGTTAGGGGCCTTAATGCTTTTAAAGAAGCAAAAGAGACTGCCAAAGGGAACGATTCGTTTTATTTTTCAACCAGCAGAGGAAATTGGCCAAGGAGCAAAAAAGATGATTGAAAAGGGTGTTGTGGATGATATGGAATTTTTATATGGAGTCCATGTTCGTCCTATCCAAGAAACCAAAAACGGCAGAGCAACCCCCGCTATCCTACATGGCGCAAGCAATCATATTAACGGAACCATAATCGGCGAGGATGCACATGGTGCCCGCCCTCATCTTGGGACAAATGCCATTGAGGTCGCTGCTTCTCTTATTCATGAACTGGCATATATTCATGTCGATCCAATGATTCCACACTCCGTCAAAATGACAAAACTTCATGCAGGGGGTGAGAGTGCTAATATTATTCCTGGTCAAGCAACTTTCAGTCTTGATTTACGAGCACAAACCAATGAAGTGATGGAGACACTTATTGAGCAAGTAAAATCAGCAGCAAACTCGATTGCTGAATTCTATAAAGTGGAGATTTCTTTAACTATCCCTGAAAGTTTAGCAGCTGCGTCCGTTAATCCAGAAGCGACTATGATTATGGCAGAATCCATAGCAGAAGTTCTCGGCAGAGATAAACTGGACAAAGCACTTGTAACGTCCGGCGGTGAGGATTTTCACTTTTATTCGGTCAAACGCCCTCACTTAAAAGCAACCATGTTAGGACTTGGTTGCGGATTGATTCCAGGACTCCACCATCCTCATATGACCTTTGATCGGAATGCAATGTTATCAGGAATGCAAATACTTGCTACCGCTGTTTTGAAAACACTAGGGAAAAACACGAACGAACGGGATCCCCTTCGTTCAGATATATACATTGCAAAGTGATAAACCAAGGAGAGACACTCCTTGGTTTTTATTTATTTTAGTTCATCGTAATTTTTCGTTCGTCAATACTTCTCATATTCTTCTTTAACAGTTCAAATTTTGCTTGGACCTTTTCCGCGTAAGTATAATCCCCAAAACAGTATGGGTAACGGAAATTTCCCTTAAAACCACCGCAAGTATATAAATCCGGATGATTATTTACTTGTTTTTTGGAGTAAGCCTTTGCTAGTTCTTCACTATGCTTGTTGCCGTTTGCAGCAACGTACTCTATATACCCTGGTCCCATATTATAGCTTTGGATAATCGTATTCATATCTACCTTATTCTTTGTTCCTAGGAGGTACATCTGATAAAAATGATATACCCCTTGATGTATGCTTTCTTGTTTATCTTGAATTTCATTCGGCTTCAGCCCGGCAGACTCCGATGCCTGCATCAAATCTTGTCCTTCTCCCCTGCTTTCCTGGTACATAATTGCAAGAAGAAGTGGTGTATACTCTTCTAATCCATATTGCTTAAGCTCTTTTTCAATATCTAATTTATAGGATAAAACTTTATCAGTTTGTTGTTGAAATAAGAATGGAACATATTGTGTTAATAAATCTTTAACCGAATTTCCTCGTACTGCCAAGAACACAAATACTATAAGCACTAAGAGGAAAACAGCAATAAATGCTTTCAATTTTCTGACCACTTTGTTTCCTCCGTTATACACTTTCAATGTGACACCATTTCTATTTTACTTTTATCGTAACATATTTCTTGCTCAATACGGTTACACAATTTTTACAAATGTGTAAAACGGAACAAGTATTCCTCGTTTGAGTAAAAGCATCTACGAAATCGTGGTGTATAGCACATGTCAAAGGTTGAACGGCCCGAAACATTGTCTTTACAGCCCGAAATCATGGTATTTTTCAGGTTTTTTATCTGTAAACGAAACTCTATTTATCATAGGGTGTTTCTCCATAACCCATTTGTTATTCTTTCACTGACCCTTGTGTAAGACCGGACACTATCCTACGCTGAAAGATGAGGACCAGAATAACAAGCGGTACTGTCACAACTATTGATGCGGCAGAGATTTCTCCCCAAGGAATCGTATATTGACCTTGGAACATCGCAAATCCGACAGGGACCGTCTTATAATTTGTATCCGTATTAATTGTTAACGAGAAGAGAAACTCATTCCAGGCAGCGATAAAAACAAGAATGGCTGTGGTAAAGATTCCCGGTGCTGCTAATGGAAAAATAACCTTCCAATAGGTTTGCATCAATGCAGCACCATCCATTTTCGCAGCTTCCTCCAAATCGTGGGGAATCTTCCGAAAAAAGGTCACAAGAATCCAAATCGATAGCGGCAGTGTAAAGGTTGTATACGGAATAATTAAACCTAAATAAGAGTTTGTTAGACCAACATTTTTCAAAAATATATAAATCGGTGAGATCGTAGCAATTTGCGGGAACATGGATACAGATAAAACAATTCCCAATATGAGTGTTTTCCCTTTAAATTGGAGCCTCGCAATCGAATATGCGGCGAATGACGCAACAAATACGGTATAAATAGTAGTAATAGATGAAACGACAAAGCTATTCCACAAATAACGAACAAACGGATAGTCAAAGAAAACAGATATATAGTTTTTCAAGGTTGGGTGTGAAGAAAAGGGTGTAAATGCTTTATCCCCAAATAATTCTGTCGCAGGTTTTATCGAACTCAGAAGCATCCATAGGAAAGGAAACATGACGACAAAGACGAAAATTAATAATATGACATAAAACAACCATCCTGTTTTTCGATTCACCATGAATTCCCTCCTATTTCCCCGTTGAATCCTGTAATAAGTCTTTACCAAGGAATTTAATATAAATCATCGAAATGATAGCTACACATATAAATACAATGACCGCTAAAGCGGAGCCATTGCCAAAATTCGTTTGCGAGAACATCACCTTATAAGCTAATATAGAAATCGTCTCTGTTGAGTTAGCTGGTCCTCCACCAGTTAATACAAAAATTAAATCAAATACCCGAAACGCATCGAGAGTTCTGAATAGTAAAGCTACTAGCATACTAGATTTTAAGAGTGGAAGGGTAATATTCGTAAATTGCTTCCACTTGGATGCCCCATCTATGGATGCTGCTTCATACAAAGAACTTGGAATGACTTGTAAACCAGCAAGCAGTAATAACGCCATGTATGGTGTAGTTTTCCAAACATCTGCCAAAATCACGGAAACAAAAGCACCCACCTGTGTTGTTAGAAGGCTGCTCATATTATCCACTAAGCCGACTGTTTCAAAAATTTTAGCGATAACTCCATTTTGACCATCATATAAAAACTTCCATATTAGTGCGGATACAGCTGTCGGTATCGCCCATGGAATTAAAATGGAGGCACGAATGAGTCCTCTTCCTATGAAAGCTTTATTAATGACAAGTGCAATTGCAAGGCCAAGAATTAATTCGATTGCAACGGAAATGATCGTAAAGGTAAAGGTATTGGCAAGTGCCTTCCACATTCGTTTTTGAGATAAATCTTCCTTATAATGTGCAAGACCGATAAAATTCGGTTTTACTACAACCTGATTCAGGGCAGATGATAGTCCTAGTAATTTTTTATCTTGCTCAAGCTTGGTTGTTGTGGAGATAGATTTAAAGCTACTGTTAATTTCATTTGTGAATGCTTGGATTTGCTTTGCCAGTTTTCTATCAATTTTTATAAAAGCAAGGCTGGAATCTATTTGTTCGAAATTCATTAATTTCTCATTTATTGTTTTATATTTATCCTTTATATCTGAATCATCCTGGATTTTTTTATCCAAGTCTTGAAGCTTTGCCTTCATCTTATTTAAATCATCTACAGCATGTCCCTTTCTAATCTCAGCATCTATACCACTTACAAGGAAGGGATAATTATCTAAGTAGTCTTTAAGATTAAAGGAATAACTTAAATGAGTATCGGATTTAGTTGGGCTATTAAGCTTTAAATCAAACAAACTAAAATAAAAGGATTGAATGACAGGCCATATCGCAATTACCGCAATCAGCACTAATGCCGGTGCGACTAAAGCATACGCTTTTATTTTTTCAGAAGAATTTTTCCGTTTTATTGACACTATCTCAACTCCTTATAAGAAAAGTGTGAGTACCTTGCAAATCTGCTGGCAGATAGGCGCTGTAAGCTAGAAAGAGAATATACTAGTAAAATAATTGATCCAACTATACACTCCTTTTTTATTCTTTATAAAAAAGGAATGCCTCCGGTGCCTGGCACCCGATTACAAGGCACTCTATTTTTGTGAGTAAGAATCTATTTTACGAGCTTTTCTTTCATTTGCGTTTCCATATTTTTAACTGCTTGCTCCACTGTTTCTTGTTTTGTAATTGCCTTTGAAACTTCAATTTGAATAATATCGGAGATTTCTTGATAGTTTGCTGCTACTGGACGAGGAACTGCTGCATTTAAACCATCCTGGAATCCTTTATCACCGAAAGTAGGATTCGCTTTCACTACCTCTGCATCGCTATAAAGACTAGTAATAGTTGGTGCATGCCCCCCGTAAATAGCATCAATCTTTTGCCCTTCAGGTCCTGCCATAAACTTAAGGAATTCCCACGCTTCTTTAGGATGCTTAGAATATTTGTTAATGCCAGCTTGCCAACCGCCAAGTGCCGCTGCAGATCCCTTATCCCCTGCAGGAAGAGGTGCGATTCCAACCTTACCGGCAATTTTAGACTTTTCCTTATCATTCGCGCTTGCATATTCATATGGCCAGTTCCGTAAGAATGCTGTTTGACCTTCAATGAATGCCTGATCAGACTCTATTTCTGTAAAAGTGTTTACATTGCTCGGAACAATACTTGAATTCGCAACTTCTACTAGTTTCTTCAAGCCCTTTATTGTTTCAGGGCTATTTACGACGACTTCATTCTTTTCATTAATAAATTGACCACCATAAGATGCAACAAATTCTATCGCGTTACATACTAAACCCTCGTATTGCTTCGCTTGGAAGACATATCCGAATTTTGTACCGCCCTTTCCCTGCTTTTCCTTTGCCATTTTTAATAAGTCGTCCCATGTTTTCGGAACTTCATCTTTACTAACCAAATCTGTTCTGTAATAAAGAAGTCCTGCATCAATGAATTTTGGCAATGCCCATTGCTTGCCATTAAATTGAGATGCCGCTAATGCCCCTTGATTGTAGGTGCTTAAATCAATTCCATCCTGTTGGATAAAGCGGTCAAGTGGAAGAACATAATCTGCTTGTGCAAATTCCGCTGGCCAGATAACATCCATGTCAAAGACATCTATTTCATCAGACTTTCCATTTAACTGAGTCACATACGCATCATGCTGCTGCCCACTATCAGATGGCATTTCTTTAAATTTCACATGAATATTGGGATGGGACGCTTCAAAAGCTTCCACAATTTTTTCCGTTCCTTTTGTGACATCCTTACCGCGTGCATACACAATCGTGACTTTCTTGTTATCGCTGTTCCCGCTCTTCGTGCCTTTGTCTTTTTCATTTGTACTATCCGTTTTACTGGAACATGCCGCTAGCATTAAAGCTAATGACAGAAAAAGTGCTCCTGCTATCTTCCATTTTTGTTTTTTCCTCACTGGAAAATTCCCCCTCTTATTTTATGCTTAGGTACCTATTTACAAGGTTAACCTTGTAACCACTTCATCAAAGATTACTGCCTTCTGATTGTGTATTATTTTTTCTATTTGGTTCACTGTCATTTTATTAATGACAAGCTGAAAGTATGAATAGAGGGTAAAATAAATTAAGCAAAGAAGATTAATAGAAATAAAGGAAAAACACCAAAAAGGCTCGAAATGGTACCTATCGACCATTTAGGAGGGATTTGGGTGGCTAAGACGAAAGCAAAGAAACAATCAATGTCCATATTACGGATATTATGGATTATCTTAATCGTTATTCTTGCAATCATAATTGTTTATCTTTATCGGTTGCAAACCCAGGGCCAATTACTGAATACACTCCTCAAAACTACAGGATCTATTATGAACTTCATAGAAAAGGACCCGCGCGTCGCTTATGTTCTTCTAAGTTATATTCCTATCTTTTACTTAGGCTACAAAACCGGTAAAGCAAAAAAATAAGGTGTCAGGCACCAGATTATCATTATGATAATCTAGTGCCCGACACCCGGTGAATAAGTTCGGTAGCGATGAATACTTTTTTTGCTACCTTTCTGCCATCAATCCGTTCCATTAGAGTGTCAACAGCTGTCTCCCCCATTAGCTCTGTATGAACTCTAACAGTGCTTAAAGGCGGAAAGACGTACTTCGATACACTAATATCATTGACGCCAATAATAGCTACCCGTTCTGGTACTGAAATATTCGCCTCTAGTAGTGCCTGCAGGCAGCCAATAGCAATAGAATCATTGCCTGCAAAAAAGGCAGTAGGAAGTTGGTCTCCATGTTCCTGAATGGCCTTTTTCATCCACCTCTGACCATCCTTCACAGAGAATGAACCAATATAGATGAATTCTTCTTTCCATAACTTAGCAGACTTCATATACTCGCTAAAGGTAACCTCTCTTATATCCTCTATCTCTGCTGTTCGATCACGGAACGCTTCCCTTCCACCAATATAACCGATCTCTGTATGTCCATTTTCAACAAAGTAGTCAAGTACTTTTTCCGTCACCCTTTTAAAATCTACTACAACAGAGTCATAACGGTCTTCATCCGGTGAAAAATCTACAAATACGATATTACTTGAAATCTCAGCAATTTCTTCTACTTCCCTATTGCTGTATTTGCCGATTGCAATAATTCCCTGAATTCCTTCTTTCTTCAAATCTTCCAGATTGCTTTGATAACATTTGATTACTTGAATATCTTGCTGCTGACAGCGGTTTTCTATTCCTATCCGAATTGACATATAGTATAAATCGTCCAATTCTTCCTTCTCTGTATACCAATGCAGCATGGCTATTTTGGCTGGACTGGGTTTACGAGGATTTCGCTTTTTATATGAAAGTGCCTCTGCCACTTCAAATATTTTCTTTCTCGTTTCATCGCTTACGGAAAGACCGGGATCATAGTTCAAAACTCTCGATACAGTCGCAATTGATACCCCCGCCTTTTCCGCAATATCCTTAATGGTTGCCATTATTTCCTCCTTACTGAGCTAAAAAGTAATACGTTGTTGTTGAGCGATATCTTTCACCCTTTTCCAAGACAATCGATGGGAAATGCGAGTGATGAATGGCATCTGGATACCCTTGCGTTTCCAGACAAACGCCTAAGTATTTCCTTGCTTGTACACCCGCTATATGAAAATCTCCTTCAAGCTGATTGGAGGTGTAGACTACGACCGATGGCTGGTCTGTTTCCACCCTTAAAGAACGCCCGCTCTCTGGATCAACTAAAGTAATCACCCTTTCCTCTTGCTCATTCCATACAAATGGGTGATCATATCCATTGCCGACTAAGACATTTTGCGGATGAGTAGAGAATGTTCCATCCTTTAATAGCCTGCTCTCGCGAAAATCAAATGCAGTACCCTCTACATCTAGCACCTGTCCAGTCGGTAATAGCTGCTCGTCTAGCTCTAATATTGCTTGACTATTCATGGTTAATTGATGGTTTAAAATATCCTCTTTTAAGTCTCCGCACAAGTTAAAATAAGAATGATTCGTTAAATTTACAATGGTCTTTTGATCAGACTGCGCTTCATAGGAAATCCTAAGTTCATTATCATTCGTTAGGACGTAGGTGACTTTGACATTCAATTCACCAGGGAACCCTTCTTCTCCATCCGGGCTTTGATAAGTAAGAACAATACCAATTTCTCCGTCCTCTTGAAAATCTGCAGCTTCCCAAATTACATGACTGAATCCCTTTATACCGCCGTGAATATGATTACCGTGTTCATTTGCTGTTAATTGGAAAGACTCTCCATCCAATTCAAATGATGCCCCTTTAATCCTGCCAGCAACGCGACCAACAACAGCACCAAAATAAGGGGAATGCTGCAAATATTCCTCCACAGAATCAAATCCAAGCACAACGTTTTCCATCTTGCCATATCGGTCAGGCACCAAAATTTTTGTAATAATGCATCCGTAGTTTAAACATGTGACACTCATTCCAGAATCATTGACCAGCGTAAAGGCAATAACTTCCTGCCCATCTAATATACCAAAATTTGCTTTCGATATATCCATTCATAATCCCCCTTATAATGTTTCAATGAACCTATAAAAAGCTCTTTTTCCATTTTCATCCCGTTTGTACACACTAGCATCCTCTAATGCCTTTTTAAACTTTGCCCCAATTTCCACTCGTAAAAATTGTTCTACATTTTGCTCGTTCAATTGATTTTGATATTTTTCCTTTAACTCCTCCGCCCACTCTAGATGATACTCTGCGATTGAGTGTGAATTACCTAACAGGAATTTTTCCACTTCTTTCAGTTCATCCTTCAATCTAGCTGGTAACACCGCTAGACCCATGACCTCTATTAAGCCAATGTTTTCCCTTTTAATATGGTGCACATCTGCATGCGGATGAAATATACCAAATGGATGCTCCTCACTTGTACGATTATTGCGCAAAACCAAGTCCATCTCGTAGACTTCCCCACGCTTCCTGGCGATAGGAGTAATCGTATTATGAGGAACATCTCCGGTAAAAGCATATATTTCGGCAGAACTATCGCTGTATTTCTTCCAATTCTGTAAAATATAATCCGCAGCCTCTACTAAGCTATTAATCTCATGACTTCTTAATCGGATGACGCTCATCGGCCATTTTATTGTCGAACATTCCAAATTGGAAAAGCTACTGATGGAAAATGTTTCCTCCTTTTCCGCTCTAGCCATTGGGAACTCATAATACCCACCTTGATAATGATCGTGGGACAAAATAGATCCGCCAACAATCGGCAAATCTGCGTTGGATCCTATAAAATAATGTGGAAACCTTTCAACGAACTTTAACAGATTAGAAAAGGTATTTCGATTAATCACCATATTTCGATGCTGTTCTGATAGCAGGATGCAGTGTTCCGGATAATAAAGATATGGTGAATACTGGAGCATCCAGTTTTCGCCATCAAGCTGCACCCTTATTACACGATGATTGGATCGAGCTGGATGACCAACTCTGCCGGCATATCCCTCATTTTCAGCACAAAGCAAGCATGTTGGATATCCAACACTCTTTACCATTTTTTCTTTTTCAATTTGTTTTGGATCCTTTTCTGGCTTGGAAAGATTAATGGTAATATCTAGATTTCCATACTCGGTTGCCACTCGATATTCTATATTTTTTTGAATACGTTTCATCTGAATATAGTTGCTGTTTTGACTCAATTGATAGAAATAATTCGTTGCCAGTTGGGGATCCATCTTATATAATTGATGAAATTTGCGATTGACCTCCGATGGCCTGGCAACAAAGCAATTCATAATTTTACTCGCGAGGATTTCCTTCTCATCCAAGTAATCCTCCACTATATTATTTTCACATGCATATTTTACTAAAATGTCTAACAGTTCGGGTATTTCTCTCTCTACTTCTATCCCCGTTGTCTCTTCATAAGCTTCTAATCCCAAAATAGTGAGAATCTGATTTCTTGCATAGATAACATCTTCTTTTTCTATTAGCTTTGCTTTTAAGGCTTGTGAAACAAGCTTCTGAATAGCACGGTTAATCTCTTGCATGTTTAATCACCATAACCATTTGGATAATGTGAATGCCAATTCCATGCGTCTTTAATAATTGTTTCGATTTTAGTTCTTTGCGGATTCCAACCGAGTATTTCCTGTGCTTTAGAAGAAGAGGCAATTAATTTACTTGGATCACCTGCACGTCTTTCTCCTATCACTGCAGGAATATCAATACCTGTTACCTTCCTCGCTGTTTCAATAATTTCCTTAACAGAAAAACCTTGGCTGCTGCCTAAATTGAAGATGTCGCTCTTTCCACCATTTTGTAAATAGCGTAGCGCCAATAAATGGGCATCTATTAAGTCCTCTACATGAACATAATCACGTACACATGTACCATCAACTGTATCATAATCATCCCCAAAAACAGTGATTGCGTTCCTTTTCCCTAATGCAGTTTCGAGCACTACTGGAATAAGATGCGTTTCTGGAGTATGATCCTCTCCAATTTCACCCGTAGCACGCGCTCCAGCTACATTAAAATAGCGAAGAGAAACATATTTCAAGTCAAATGCCTGTTCGCACCATCTCATCATTTTTTCCATCGTAAGCTTTGTCTCTCCATAGGTATTAGTTGGTTTAGTAGGCATCTCCTCGTGAATCGGCACCTCTTCAGGCTCTCCGTATGTCGCTGCAGTCGAAGAAAAAACAATATATTTCACTTGAAATTCCTTCATCATCTCTAATAGCACTTGTGTACCGAATACATTATTATCAAAATACTTTAGAGGCGCTTCCATCGACTCTCCCACGAGGGAATTAGCAGCAAAATGGATTACTGCATCTATCCTTTCTTTTTCGAAAACCCCTCTTAGAAAGTCACGATTACGGATATCTCCTTCATAGAACTTTGCTTTAGGATGAACTGCTTTTCTATGCCCTGTTTGCAAATTATCAACTACTACAACATCATGCTGTTGATCCATTAACTGATATACCGCATGCGACCCAATATAGCCTGCTCCACCTAACACTAAAATACTCATAATAACACCTCATTCGTTAATTCTTTTGCGCCATCCCCAATACTTGCTACATAAAAATCAGCCATATACCCTATCCTTTGTTTGTATAATTTTCCGACCTCTTTAATAAAATCGGCCACTTTGTCTTTTTCCACAATTGCTATAGCACAGCCGCCAAATCCTGCTCCAGTCATGCGTGCACCAACCACCCCAGGCTGTGACCATGCGGCTTCCACTAAAGTATCAAGCTCTTCCCCCGTTACTTCATAGTCATCTCTTAGTGATGCATGGGAAGCGTTCATTAATATACCAAACTCCTGAAGATCTCCATTATTTAAAGCATGAAATGCTTTTAATGTACGCTGATTTTCATATACTGCATGCTTTGCACGTTTTCTTACAATCTCTTTTCTTATTAAATATTTATAATCCTCAAATATATCCTCTTTTATTTCACCAAGCGTCTTGATATTTAACATCTTTTGTAAATCAGATAGCGCCTCCTCACATTCCTTTCTTCTCTCATTATACTTAGAATCGGCAAGTTCCCTGCGTTTATTCGTATTCATAATAATAATTTGATGCTTTTCTAAATGTATGGGTGCATATTGATATTCATGGGACTGGCAGTCTATTAAAATACCAGAATCAATCTTCCCCATTCCAACTGCAAATTGGTCCATAATCCCGCTGTTTACACCAATAAAGTGATTTTCAACGTTTTGTCCAAGTTTGACTAGTTCAAGTCGCGGTATTCCCAACTGAAATAAACCATCTACCATGACACCGGTAAGTATTTCTATGGATGCAGATGATGATAACCCTGCTCCATTCGGGATATTTCCATAAAATAATACATCGAATCCAGTTGGGATATGATATCCACGCTCTCTAATAAAACGCAGCATTCCTTTTGGATAATTACCCCAGTCATGTTTTGTTTGATAATCAAGTTCATCTATTGAATATTCAATAGTCCCTTTTTCTGGAAAATTCACCGAGTACATTCTAACGATTAAATCATTTCTTTTTTTTACAAAGCAGTATGTTCCAAATGTAATAGCACACGGAAAAACATAGCCACCATTATAGTCTGTATGCTCACCTATTAGATTGATTCTTCCAGGAGCAAAAAATTGCTTTTCATGTTCACCTTGAAACTTCTCCTTAAATAACGCTGATAATTCTTTATCATTCACGATAGCTGACCCTCCAAAAAAGCATCATATTTTACTTAATCGTATCCTAATTAGTAAAAATATTCAATAATTTTACTAATAATTTTACTAAATACTTTTACATGTCATCTGATTTATTTCATCAGAGCGAATTAAAGAGAATCAATGCAGTTAAGTATTTTTATACAATTATTCAAACTCATGATTCATTTATGCTGAATGAAAAAGCCACGTAAGTTACGTGGCTTGTCTTGTATCCAAATATTTTTCAAATAATTTTTCTTTGGACATAAATAAATAGGTTGGACATTGCTTTTTAATATTTCTCATTGAAATGGAGGTTGTAGCCAAAAGGAAGATTGGAAATTGGGTGCAAAATTTAAAAAGCTTATAAAACCGGCTATTTGGCAGGAATTTTTCAAACCCTAAATGGGTTACACCTCTATTAATCATGGTAATACCTACAATTCCTTTAATTTGGGTAGACTTTGGATGGTTATCAATATACATGGCTAAAGATGGCATCGATTGTTCCACCATCCTGTATATAGCCAATGATCGCTGCAGAGGATGTCTTAAGGATAATGCTTCCTTTAAAATACGTACATTATGCAAATGTATTTTCAATAAGCAATCATTTTTGTTAATGGACGTTCCATCCGATAAGTCAACACGATGGCCTTTGTACTTTGTAATCCTCACTCTAAAGATCGTTTTTTCATTTTGATTTGTGAATGTATACTCAAGACGTCTAAAATAAAGAAAAAGTGCATCGATGAAATGACATACAGAAATAATCGAAAATCGAATTAGCAATAATCCTACCTCCTCTCCAATCAAAAGATTAAACAATACGAACAGTAATCCACATTCCACCATTATTATTTTTATCGGGAATATTATCATTAGTATTCCTATTTTTCAGCAACATTTTCACTTTATTTACATGTTTCCCGGGGAATTATTATAAAAGATGTCGATGTCCGAAAAAATGATTTAAAAAGGCGAATAAACATAGCATTTGAAGGGAAAATACATTTTAAGATTTGACAGCTTTCTTACAAATTGAAGGATAAATTAATAGTAGATAAAAGAATTCTTACAGTTTTTAATCAAACATTTGATGAGATAGCTATTTCTTCCATTTTGTCGTAATTCCTGTTGTTCATTTCATCGGGATCATATAATTATTTACTAGGAGGTGATAGTAATGGAGCAATGCAAAAGCATATGGATGAATAGTTAGTAGATATGCGAGTACTAAATAAAAAGCAACTGGTTAATGTAAAAGGTAAACTTGAAACCCATATTGGCAATGTAAAAAATCAGCTTGAAATCGTATTTACAAAATGAAAGTCGAATGGATAAACGTTTTGTTCGGATTGAGAAAAATTTAGACAGTATGCAGTAGAACTTACAGTAGCTCAAGAAACCGTAAATTATTTCGCAAGCAAAAATGTTCAGTATGATAAAAAATGCTGACAAATTTCCGATAGACCCTAATTCATCTAAATCAGAAGCACCTACATCTTACTAAAACCTTCCTTCTTAGTTCATTCCTATATATTATTGCAAAACAATAACCCTCCTATTTCAGGAGGGTTTCATAATCTATTATTCTACTACTCGTCTTACAACACCTTTGAATGTTGCTTTCCAGTAAGGGTTATTTAATGAGTCGATTGACACACCATGTGAACTATTGTCGTCAAGGAATTGTCCATTTCCTAAGTAAATCCCTACATGACCATTTGTTTTATACGTATCGAAGAAAAGAAGATCTCCACGTTTCATTTCCGATGCACTAACAGCTCTCCCTTGGTAAACAAGAGTATTAGTAGATGTTCCCGTAATGCTTCCTAAATTCACGCCTGCCATCGCATATGCCCAGCGTACGAAGGAGGAACAGTCAAATGATCTGTTCTGAATATCCGCACTAGAACGTCCGCCGCCCCAGTTGTATGGAGAACGACCAACAATAGATGAACCTGCACTAATAGCCGCTTCGATCGCTCCTGAACCATGGTAAACAGGACCATCAGAAGGTGCACTGTATGCAGAACCAGAGGAATGGCTGCCGCTGCTGTTTCCACTTGAATGGGACGAAGAATTGGATGATGTTGTCCGGAAAGCTTGACGTTCTTTTTCTTGTTCCGCTTCAGCTGCTTTTTCTTGCTCAGCTAATGATGCCGCTTTGTCCTGAAGATCTCCAAGTTCGCCTTTTGCGGATTCCTGTTCTTCTTTAATTTTTGCAAGAATACTATTTTTATCATTAATTTGATATTTTAATTGTGATTTTAAATCTTCCAATTTAGATAATTCTTGTTGTACTTCCTGCAATTTATTATTTAGATCTGCTTCTGACTGCTCAAGTGCTTTTTTATCTGCTTCTTGTTCTTTAAGAATCTTATGATCTGCACTTACAAAGGTAGTAACAGCTACAGCACGATCAATAAAATCACCAAAACTTTGAGAATTTAGCAGCACATCTAAATAACTGTCGGAACCATCGCTTTGTTGAATAGAACGAGCACGATCCTGTAAAACTTTATTACGTTCCGCTATTCTTTGTTTTGTTTCCTTAATTTTCGCCTGCAATTCATTAATTTCTTGCTTTGTATCATTTACCTTTTGAGTAGTATCTTTGATTTTTGCATTGGTATCGTTTACTTTGGCTGTAATTTCATTCATTTCGCTTTCCATTTCTTTAGCCTGTGCACTTAGAGTTGAAATTTCGGCCTTTTTCTTTTGAATATCGGATTGAACACTTTTTTGCTTTTCTTTAATGGATTGGGCAAATGCATAGTTGCTGGATAACGGGGCAATCAAGGTACCCGCACTAATAACGGATGCTACACTTAGGGTTAAAAGTTTTCTTTTCACTTTTTTTTCTCCTCCATGGTATGTAAATAAAGCTACTAGATTCTTTTTTTTATTTAAAATTATATAAAAGAGCGACTCGCGCACTCCTGTATTCACTAATTAATAAAGATATTATATCATCAAATTTCGACAATTTGGGCCATTTAAACATTACAGTTTTATTTCAATTTTATATCTGTTTTTTACAAAACCTCTATTGGAATACTTTTTTAAGAGGGTGCATAGAATCTATTAAACTTTGAAATTTTAGTACTTTTCTTATAGGAGGGCCATTAATGAGGAAAATTCTGAAGAATAATTCATACACATTGCTAGTTATTTCACTGGCTGTTATTACAGGGTTCCTTTATATTAACTCTCTTTAATTAATTCAAAAATGAACAACCATTTCTGAAAATTCTCTGTTTCTCGTTATTATTGAGATATATTTAAATCGGAAGGTGTGCAGAACAAAAAAAGAAAAGGAACAAACGACCAATTTCCTTTTCACTCAAATTATAAGAAGCGAGTTATTACCTTTATCCATCCAAAAAAGGAAAGCCACAATGGTATGCTTATTAAAACAGCCCAACACATTCCTATAAAAAAGTTTCCATCTTCATTATTCAAGGCATTAGCACTCCTAATAACTATCATTCACCAGTATTATAAAACCTTCGAATATAAAACTTTGTCGGAATGAAAAGATGAAAGCAAATTTTATTTGATTTTTATGGTCGAATTTCTGTGGTTTGTTTCTTCCATGCTTTAATTCTGTGGAAGTTCTTGAAGTATAATACTCTATTGCCTTGCTTAATACCGAAACACGAGACAATCATTGCAACTTGTGTGTCTGATAATACTATATTTTGGTCCGGAATAACTTCCAGAGAAATACTATTTTTCTTTAAATCAATATACATATAAATATCGACGTATTGAGCTTTTATTAAGGCTTGAATTTTTAGAGTTGTCCATTCCCGAAGCGGAGTAATATAGATTATGGATGATGAATCGGAGTCTTGATGCGAGGTGCTTTGAAGTGCATGACTTAGAGAAAAATATGTTTGTATTTTAACTACTTGATTCGATTGCTTATAACCATGGCAAACTAGAAAATAATCCCCTCTTATAAAACGACCATGTGATAGAATCTCTCTAAACCGAATATTTAGCTGGTTCATTATAATCTCCTTTCATCAGTTTTTATTACTATTTAACTATGTAATAGTTAAATATTACTATTAATGGTAATTTATTTTATAGTAAATAAGTTGCTATATTCTAAAAAGGAATTAAAAAATATATTCCTAATTTGAATACTATCTTTTATCAAAATAAAAAAGCTCTATCTTTATAGTAAAAAAAAGCTGCGGGTGAAATTATGTCTTTTTCAAAACGGTTCAAGGAATTTAGAGAAAATCTTGGATTAACTCAGCAAGAAATGGCTGCTAGATTGCATAAACAACAGCCGGACATTTCTAAAATAGAAAATGGTGAAAAAGAACTCACTGTTTCAGAACTAAATGAATTTCGAAAAACCTTTCACCTTTCCAATGAGGTTCTCTTATACCTAACTTATGGAATTGATTCAGAGTCCCTTGTTGCAAAAACGGTCATAAGAGAACGCTTTGAGGACGCAGAATCACAGCGCATCCTTGAATACCTGTTAGAGCATCCGAATTTTAAAAACTTACTTAGCCGGATAACATTGCTACCTGAAAAAAATCAGCAATATATTGCGCAAATATTAAATACCATCGTTAAAACAGAAGAAGCAAGAAAATAAAGAGTCCGATCCATGTTTTAAACAGGAACGACTCTTTTTCTATGATGATGCTTATATATTTTCTATTTTATAACTCATATTGACCTAACAACTTATCCAGTTTCAATGCCTGCCCAACACTGCCATCTATCTTAAGCTTTCCCATCATAAATGCAGCAGTGCTATTTATCTTTCCTTGTAAAAACTTTTTAAAATCGGAGACCTTCATCTTCAGTGTACACTGAGGTTCTTTCAATTCTTCAAAAAGTACTTTGGCAAGACCATCTGAAAATACTAACTGATAGATGCCGCCATCATCACCACTCAACTCAAATTGATACACAACATTCATATCCTGGAATGGAGTACGATTTGCATTTAACAAGTGTTCAACTTCCTTCCATATTTCCGTCACCGTTTTATCATTGAGTTGACTCATACATACATCCCCTTTTTCTATTACTATATTATATTAGTTTTAGAATTATCAAATAATAATTATAATATTAAAAAAGGGGGACTTTATTAATGAAACACGCACTTATTGTAGGCGGTACAGGTATGCTGTCCGAAGTTACCTTATTTCTGAAAAAAGAAGGATATTTTGTTTCAGTTATTGGCAGAGATTCCTCAAAATATGAGCGCTTATCTGATTCTCCCCATTCAACTTTTCTATCGGTCGATTATCACGATGACGCTCACCTTCTTCAAAAAATCCAATATACGATTAGACAACACGGTCCATTACATTTAATAGTCGCTTGGATTCACTCTTCAGCTCCAAATGCATTGGGGATTGTTTTAAAAGAAGCTGCAAAAACTAGTAAGGAATTTCGATTGTTTCATGTTTTGGGAAGTAGCTCTCATTTAGAAAAAATAAAAGAGGCAGCCGCTGTTCCGAAAAATTGTCTTTACCGTCAAGTACAGCTTGGCTTTATCCTTGAAGATAACCAATCACGCTGGCTATTCAATCATGAAATTTCTTTTGGGGTTATTCAAGCGATTCAAGAAGATAATCCTGTGAAAGTGATTGGCGTATTACAGCCTTGGGAAAAACGTCCGTAAATATCGGGGGAATCAACATGCAAGATCAGCTTTTAAAAGTGGCAACAAAATATGATGTAAAAATATTGTTTGCATGTGAGGCGGGAAGTCGTGCTTGGGGTCTTCAATCTGACCATAGTGATTATGATGTTCGGTTTATTTATATGCACCCACTTGACTGGTATTTAGATATCGATCAAAAACGTGATGTTATTGAACAACCAATTACACAGTCACTTGATCTATCAGGGTGGGATTTACGAAAAACTTTATTATTATTGAGAAAATCAAATCCTCCTTTATTGGAGTGGCTGCATTCAGACATCATCTATATAAAAAGGGAACCATTTTATCATGAAGTGAAGAATCTTGCGAAACAAGCCTTTTCTGCTAAAGCTTGTCTTTTCCACTATCTCAACATGTCAAAGCGAAATGCTAAAGACATTTTTCAAAAGGACAAGATAAAGGTGAAACAATATTTAAATGTTTTACGTCCCCTGCTAGCATGTAAAGCAATAGAAACCGAAGATTCGTTTCCAACGGTCCACTTTCCTAACTTAGTGGCCAAATTAATAAAAGAAGAAAACCTTAAAAAGGAAATGTATCATCTAATTCAATTGAAACAAACAAAACACGAATATATATGCGTGTCTAATTTACCTTTTGTCAACAAGTATATAGAAATGGAATTAAAGCATATTGAGGATTACGTTAACACTATTCCAACGGTTGATAAGAATGTAACTGAAGACTTAAATCAATTTTTTCGTAAAACGCTAAAGAGGGGTACCTACTAAATGAGCCCCCCTCCTGCTAGAACGCTTTCGGTCCCAACAACAAGTATTGTAACTCCATATCTGTGGGCCCTCAAACACAAGTCTTATGTTAGTTAATCTTGAAATTTATTTTAAAAACTAAGATCTTCTCCGTTAGTTGCAATCACTTTCTTATACCAATCAAATGATTTTTTCTTTGTTCTTTTTAATGTTCCGTTTCCTTCGTCGTCCATATCTACATAAATAAAACCATATCTTTTTTTCATTTCACCAGTACCTGCTGAAACTAAGTCAATGCATCCCCAAGGTGTATACCCCATCAAGTCAACTCCGTCTAAAGTAACCGCCTTTTTCATTTCTGCAATATGATCTCGGAAATATCGAATCCGATAATCATCCTCCACATATCCATTTTCATCTGGCTTATCAATTGTTCCCATTCCGTTTTCAACAATAAAAAGAGGTTTTTGATACCGGTCATAAAGTTCTGATAAGGTGTATCTTAACCCTACAGGGTCAATTGCCCAACCCCACTCTGTTTTTTCTAAGAAAGGATTTGCATCCCCCATTTGTCCGCCGGTATCTGTATTCTGAATGATTTCAGTATGATATACACTACTGCGATAATAACTAAATGATAAAAAATCAGAAGGATTCGCCCTAATTATTTCTTCATCTCCTGGTTCCATGTTTATAGTTACTCCCATCTCTTCAAAAAAGCGGTCTGCGTAAGATGGATAATATCCCCTCATCATAATATCAGAATAAATCAATGCTCCTCTTCGATAATCCAAAGCACCAAATACATTTTCCGGTTTACAATCCTTGGGGTAGATGCAGCTTAATGCAACCATACAGCCAATCTTTGCAACTGGAATTATCTCATGACATAGCTTATTGGCAAGGGCACTCGCAACAAACATATGATGTTTTGCTTGATAACGTACCTGCGCGGTTGCCTCCCTTGTTCCCATAAAGGCGTATCCATTTAATACATTAATTTCGTTAATGGTGATCCAATACTTAACTAAGTCCTTATACCTTGTAAAGACCTCATTGCACATTCTTAAAAAACAATTGATTGTCTCACGGCCACCCCAACCATTAAAATGTTCAGCCAAATAAGCAGGAGTTTCAAAATGATACAATGTGACTAATGGTTCAATACCATATTTTTTACATTCCCTAAATACATCTTCGTAAAATTTTAACCCTTCCTCATTTGGCTGTTCCCCCTCAATTCCACCCTTTGGAAATATACGGGACCAACTAATAGATAACCGGAAACACTTAAGCCCCAATTCTCCATAAAGAGCAATATCCTCTTTATAATGATGGTAGAAATCAACGGCTTTATGGCTTGGATAATAAACGTTTTCATCAATATAGCCCGATGCACCTTCTGGTATGTTATCAATTTTTGGGTCCCCAGTAGGTCGCCGGTTCACCGTCGTTATTGTGCCATCTTTCAACTTGATTGTAATCTTTCGTGGATGGTCTGTAGAACCATTTGTTATGAAGTCACTTGTTGCAAGCCCTCTTCCGCCTTTATTGTATCCTCCTTCATATTGGTTTGCAGCTGTAGCTCCACCCCATAAGAAATTTTCTGGGAATGTCTTTTTCATTAAAGTTCATTTCCTTTCTCCATATAATTGTTAAAATCAGGTCTAAAATAACCTTGATTAAAAAAAGCCCAAAATAAGTCGGGCTTTTTTAAAGAAGACGAACATTCTTTCAATTATTGTTTCTATACCTTTTTGATAAGTTTGTGCAAATCGATGATTTCTTTTGCCAAATCTTTAAGGGTCATGGAAGTCATCAAATGGTCTTGAGCATGAACCATCATAAGTGGGAGATCAAATTTCTCACCATTTGCTTCTTTTTGAATTAGATCCGTTTGAACATGATGCGCTTCATTGAAGGCAGAATCTGCTTCCGTTAGTTTCGTTTCTGCCTCAGTAAAATTGCCTTCTTTGGCTGCATACATCGCTTCCATTGACAGGCTTTTTGCATTTCCTGCATGTAGGATTAATTGAAATGCAAGATTGTAAAGTTCTTCTTTATTATTCATGTTAAACAGCCTTTCATTTGTTTACTAGGAAAGAGCATTTCTTTTCCAATTTGTTTAATGATAAAAGTAAGTGTAAAGACAGTACTAGTAATACTTAGGCCCTGTCACTTTCTTACAAAATATTTTCTTTCAATTCTGCTGCATTCATTGCATCCTCTTCTCGTTTCTTGGCCCTATCATATATTTTGAAGAATGGAAGATAGATGAAGAATGAAATTAAAATGTTTACGATATTCATAACAGCTCCGGAAAGATGTCCACCGGAAGCAAGATAACCCGAGATAACTGGCGGCATTGTCCAAGGTACGGCAATACCTACTGGTTTTGCAACTAATCCCATATCCATTCCAAGGAAAGTTACAATGACTGTAACGATGGAAGTAAGAACGAATGGAATAATCATGATTGGATTTAACACAATTGGTAAACCAAAGATGACTGGCTCGTTAATATTAAAGATACCTGGAGCAAGGGTCAAACGACCAAGTTGTTTCATTTGTTGAGATTTTGCAAACAATACCATTGAAAGAACTAAACCAAATGTTACACCTGTTCCACCAATGTGGATGAAGTTATCAAAGAACTGTTGTGTAACAATGTGTGGTAGAGGTTCATGAGCTTGATATGCCGTCATATTGTCACCCATAGCACCATACCATATTGGTTCCATTACACCTTTAACAATGTTCGTTCCGTGTAATCCACAAGCCCACAGTATCGTTACGAATAATTCTGCAACAATTGTTCCTCCAAGAGTAAGCCCTACCAATTTTAGTGGTTCACCCAAAACTGTCATAAATAAGTTGTTAATATTTTCATATGGAGTTAGTTCAACAAGTAAGCGAATTACCCAAATTACAAATAGTACCAGAAATCCTGGAATTAAAGCTGCAAAAGATTTACCAACACTTGATGGTACGCTTGATGGCAATTTAATAACAATATTCCTTTTAACAACCCAACGATAAATTTCCGTAGATAATATACCAATAAGCAATGCAACGAATAAACCTTTACTGCTTAGGAAAGCCTTCGATATCGCACCGGTTACCATTACCCCTGTTTCAGCATCAACTGGAGTAAAATTGAAACTAAATGGTGTTGATAACAAGAAAGCTGCCACTGATATGGTTCCTGCACTCATCGCATCGACCTTATAGGTTTCTGCTAATCGGTAAGCAACTGCGAAAGAAGCAATAAGCGACATGATATTAAACGTTGCATCCACTGGATAGTTTAATTTAGCAGACCAGGTTGGACCAAAAATAGATGTCATCCAATCTGCATACCCAGGAATTGGCAGGTTAGCCAAGATCATGAAAAATGAACCAATGACAATGAATGGCATTGTCGCAATAATACCATCCCTTAGAGCTAATAAGTGTCTTTGCCCGCCAATTTTTGCTGCAACAGGCATGACTTTCTCTTCCAGAAAGCGATTGAACTTATTCATATGTTTTTCCCCTTTTTCCTTACTTGTTGTTATCTATCATATTTATTGCTGTTTTTAATACTTCTTGTCCATTACACATACCATAGTGAACCGGATTGATTGCATCCACCGGAATACCCTTTTCTTCACCTAACTGTTTCATTTTAGGTAATAAGAAGCGTACTTGCGGTCCTAAAAGAAGAACATCCGCCTCGTCAATGTTTAAGTTAACTTGATTGGAGGCAACCGCCCAAATTTTTGCATCTATACCTTGCTCCTGTGCTGCTTTTTCCATCTTAGATACTAGTAAACTTGTACTCATACCTGCTGCACAACATAGTAAAATATTCATTAGTAATTCCCCCTATAATGGTTAAAAGATATTTTAAAAAACATTATGCCAATTATTGTTGGCCACCGTTTTAAAGTGCATCGATCACTTTATGTTTATAGTTTAATTTGAAAGCGTTTAAAATTGCAGAAAGGTTTTTTCCGTTAGTAACGGAAAATCCATTCATTTTTCTAATAGAACAGCACTAAAAAAAGGTATCCCATTGGAATACCTCAAATAGATTGATTAAGAATCTTGATAATTTCATCTGCGGATTCACTCTTTAGAATTTTTTGGACTGTAGTACTGCTTTCAATTATGGCAATTAGCCTTTTATACATTCTTTCCAGGTCACCATTAGGTACCCTTCTTATATTTAATAAACAAATAAATTGAACCATATTTTTATCTGCCCATTCAATTGGCTTCTTTAGCGTACACACGGTCCAAAAGGTTTCCTCTGTTACCGGTGTAAGTGGGTGAGGAATCGCGACAAGATTACCAAAGCACGTTGGTGCGACAACCTCCCTTTCCAACACCGAATGTACATAATCTTTCGATACTAACTTTTGTTCGTATAACTTCTCACACATAAAGCGAATGACACTTTCCTTATCCTCAAATTCCTTATGAATAAATACCCTAGATTCATCTAGATAGCGCTCTTGATCACTTGATATGGCAGACGATATGCCCTGTCTGATCAATGCAATATCTCTTTCCCCCAAAAATGTATTGACGACCTGTACAGGAACACCAATATCCTCCTTGATTGGAACCGTACTAATAATAAAATCTATCGAGGATAGGTCATATTCATCTAATTGATAGTAATTCGTGGTAGCCACAATATCAATATCATCTTTAAATTCATTTTTCAACCGATAATACAACAGCTTTGCACTTCCAACACCGGAAGCACACACTACCATCACCCGTTTTGTCTGCTTCTGCATTGTCTTCATTCTTTCCAATGCCACACCGATATGTAAGGCAATATACGCTATTTCGTGTTCTCCTACCTCAATATTCAAATATTCTTCCATGCATCTGCTTGCAATGGCAGCTCCCTCAAATGCACTAGGATATTTCCTTTTAATCTCATCTAATAATGGATTGCGAATATTCAAGTTATAACGTAACCGGTTCATGGCAGGCCGAATATGCAAAGTCAAAGCCTGGATGAATTCAAGATCATTATAGAAATCCCAATTTAATTCGGTTTTCAGTCTTTCCAGCATACAGTGAATGATAGTGCCTAATTCATCAAATTTACTAAATTCATTTAGCGTATTCTTTTGAATTAATTTTGTCCCTAAAAGATGGACAACAATATAATCAATTTCTGCTTCAGGAAATGCTAAACCGGTTATTTCTTCTACTTCTTTTACAATTTCATTGGCAACAATTCTTTCAAAGGGATATTTTCCTGTTATATCGTGCTGAAGATTTTCAATCACAAAACCTTCATCAATTCTCTTACAGCCAATTGTGATATGGGTTGCTAAATTTTCAAGGGCAATGTCAGAAATCTCAATTCTGTATTCCTTCACTTTTCTTATGATAATTTTCTTAACTTTGTTAAATAGTACTTGGTCCAATAATTTAAAGGATTGGCTATCGATGTTTAAGTTGCCGTTTCGACTTAAAATATAATTTGAAAAACAGAGCCGCTTCATATATTCGTCTCCTTCGACCTGTGTTCCATAATGCGGTCTGGAAACTAGCTTCAAATCATAATTATCCAGTATTTCACGTACCATTTTTAATTCACTTTGTACGATCGGCTTGGAAACAAATAGCTCCTCTTCAAGACTTTCTAATTTTATTGGTTCCTTTTCTAATAGGAAACGTTTTAAAATATACAAAACGCGATTTTCATGGTCGGTAAAAACAGATTGATTTTCATTTATTGCTTCATTTGCTCTGGGACTAAATTCTCTTTCAAACACTTCATAATCCTTGATTTCTAATAGATATCCTTTTCCACGGACCGACATTATTTCAAGTCCTAATGATGCGCTATGTGATTGAAGTTCTTTAATCTCATTGCGAATGGTTCTGTCACTCACACCAAGCTCTTTTGCCATCCATTCAGCTGTAACAGGTTCTTTTTCTTCCATTAAAGATAACACGATATCTTTTTGCCGCTTTGATACCAATTTATCCATTCACCCTCTTAAGTGTTGCACTAATGTTATTAGTTAGTTTGTTCACAGGTCGCACCCCTGACTCCAAAATAAATATAACAGGACTTGAGTGATAAAGAAATAAAATAAGACGGCTATGCTTGGAATCCTGCACAAATTCTATTGACTCAAATATTAGTAAAAGGTAAATCACAAAAGGAAACTTGGAAAACGGAAGCGAAAACACGGCAAGAAAGTTAGTAATGGGAATTAATATGGGAACAACCAGGATTAGGTCAAGTATTTTTCACCCTAAGCAGTATATGTATTACATCCTCATCCATGATGGGAGGAGCAAAACCCGGCTGATATTAAAAAGGTAGGAATCAAAGAAGAGGAATTGCTTTCTATCAGATTTTCAACAGCGATGTATTCCACTATTTGTTTAGATGACATTGGGAAACATCTGCCTTGATTCTCGGATAGAAGAGGTATTACTCTAGCTGAACAAATAAAAACAGGAAATGGGGAAAATTTTTAACTAAAAAAGGTATTCCCATTCATGAATTTGTTATGGACAGGAATACAACTATGAATTATTATTTAATTCTTCGAGTGCAATAGCATCCTTTCATTATTACAATAATTCCTGTTGAAATACATAACAACTCAGGCACTATAAAGTCAGATAACAGTTCAATTCGAACGTATTTTTCATCAAATATACTGTTGATAGCCTAACTTACTTTAGCCACCATAATTCAACAGGGTTTAATTCATATTGGTTATTTTCTCTGTACATATATTGACACATAATAAGCTCGCGTCTCAACGTTGCATAATCCTCATGAAACTGTTTTAAATACTCGTTAATTTCCTTTTCCGGATACACCTTGCCAAATTCTAACCCCTTTGCCATATAAGAAAGAACAACGAGTTTTTTCTTGCGTTGCGCAGGGTAATTCTTTAGCTTACCATCCTTCGTGAAGAAGTTATTAATTATCGATGCGCGTTCCTCTTCCGTTACAGACATTTCCATATTAGATTCCCCCCCTGTTCCAACTGTTAAAATAGCTTTGGCACTTGTTTCTAAAATCTTCGTGTTTAATGAAAAATAAATGGTGTTTTTATCTCTCCGTTCTTTTATTAACCCAACCTCTCTTAACTTTGCAATATGATGTGTGATGGTTGGAGGCTTTAGTCCAAGCTTTCCGGCTATCGCCTGACCGTGCAAAGGACCTTGCTGAAGAAGAGCAATGATTTTAATTCGAGTAAGATCCCCCAACGCCTTATGAAATTCCACTATTTTGTTTAATTGCATATAAAAGCGCACCTACTTTAATATTTATCTAATTAGATGATAATCAAATTATATTTAAAAATCAATAGTTTATTAGGGGAATATTTTAAAAACTTTTTGATTTGATTCAAGGGAAAAAAATTAATGGATTTATTGTGCCTGTTTTAGCTTACAATGCAGGAAAATGGGTACAATACTTGTACGATTGTGACCGATTGAACCCTTGCCTACCTAGAACGGGAACTTTATTTACGCTTTCGTCCTCTAGTAAAAATGGTAATAATGCCGACTATCGCGACCACTTCAACTAATGCCTAGATCCCAGAGTTCCTCTCTCGATGATAAAAGCCCTACCTTTTAGATAGGGCCTTTATCGTTTTTAGATTAGGATAATTAGGGAAGTCTTTGTCTAGCCTTAAGGTATGATGTTACCTTGCTCTAAACGCTGACCCGCAGAAGCGACTCCCATTAGAATCACCTCTGCGGGTTAGCCTTTTGTATAAGCTAGACCCCTGATTTACTATAATATTCTTCCAACATAATATGTTTTTTATAGATAGTAGTCGCTATTTTAACTCCAACATAACGGAAATGCCATGGTTCAAATTCATACTTCGTTATCTTCTCTTTTCCTTTCGGATACCGCAATATAAATCCATATTCGTGGGCATGTTTGGCAAGCCATATTCCCTCTTTGGTTTTAGCGAACTTTTCTACGGTATGGTATTGTACACTTGCAGCAGTAATGTCGATTGCAAGTCCGGTTTGATGCTCACTTGTTCCCGGAAATGCTACAGCCATTTCTGCCTTTTTGCGGCCATATTGTGCCACTTCTCTTTTAAAGAGGGCATCCTGTGTTTCATAAGAACGAAATCCAGATGCCCCGTAGAGCGTTATTTTTTGTGCGGCCGCTGCCTTGAACATTTTCTCTAATGCGGTTGCAGCCGGTTTTCTTAATAATGCCTTTTCAAGATTCTGATTACCGAATAGAAATTTTACCTTTGGCCGTTTCAAATCTTTTGGACGGTAGCCTTTTGGCAAAGCATTTGTTTTATTCACCATCACAGTCATGGAAGTGGGATTTCCAACAGTGTGGATGGCGTTTGTTTTTGTAGTTTTAGTTACTGTAAATACTTCTAAATTTATCTTTTTATCCGGAATGGTAATCACTCTAGATATCTTTGACTCACTGACAGCATTTGATTGAACACTGCACCCCATCATTAGGAGGGTACAGCTAATGAAAATAACGCCTAGCTTTTTCACCTCCCAATCCCCTTTTTTTCCAGTCACTCTTTAAGACGCATTGATGCGTTAAAAAGTTACAAAAAGAATATCGCAACTTTCGACATTCTTGGAGTCGAATAGATACTATTAAAGAAGCTGCAAAATGGCAGTCATATTTTAGTCAACTGCTAAATTTTAATGCTGATAATTACGATTAGGGGATACCATTTTTTAGGTTTCCCTCGTTCTTGTGTGCCTTTACTTTTTAACTACATAGTGTAGTTCAACAAATTGATTGAAGTTCCTTACACCTTTCAATGAGAGGTTTAATTGGTAACCTCCCTCTTTAAACAGAGGAATTCCTGATCCAAGTAAAATTGGAGCAACCTTAATGATGAATTCATCAACCAATTTAACTTTTATAAAAGAATGTAACAATTCTCTCCCGCCAACAACCCAAATGTTTCTCCCTTCTTGATTTATAAGTTTATTGGTGAAACTAATCGCATCTTCATTAACAAATTTTACATCCTCCTTATCATCAAGAGGAGAACTTGTAAATACATAACACTCTTTGTGTTTATATGGGAGTTCTTTTATACCTTGTTTCATTACCCAATCATAGGTCCTTTTACCAAATAAAATCGTGTCTACCGTTTCATAAAATTCAGAATAACCGTTGTCTCCTTCACCGTCTACTTTAAAAAGCCAATCAAGAGATTCATCTTTTGTAGCTATATACCCGTCTAAACTTGTTGAAATAAATAGTACTAATTTTCGTTTATTCCCCATAGTATCTCCCCTCTGTTTTAGAAAGAATATTCCATTATTCCATTGGCTGAATAAGAACTACACGTTTTGATAGTAGTAAACGTGCATAGGTGTCAGTCATTTCCAATACACACCATCTTAGCATAAGCTCAGTAATATGTTACTTTGTGCTTTCATTACTGCGACTATCTAGGAACCAAAACCAAGGGTAAATGTCGAAATATTTTGTGGCACACCTTTTATCCGAGAATGAAAGTTACTGATTTTGAATACGGGTCAAGCCTTATAATAACTTGCTTTTCATCAATTTTTTCATATATAAACAATATTTTTAACAGAGCGTAATCAAAAAAAGACTGCTGACAGCAATCTTTTTCTTGAGGTTTAAATCTCTTGCATTTCAGGAAGTTTTCCAATGTATTGCGATTCTGGTCTGAATAAGACATTATGTTCTGCCTGTTCTAATATATGTGCAGTCCAGCCAACCACCCTACTTGCTGTAAAGGTTGGTGTAAAAAGCTCGTCATCCATAGCAATAGAACGCATAACAGCGGCAGCAAAAAATTCTACATTCGTATAAAGTTTCCTGCCTGGTTTATATTCCTCTAATAAACGAATAGCAGTTTCCTCGACATGTAATGCTAACGCAAGCCAAGGATCATTTTTTCCGACTTCTAATGCCTTTTCCCTTAGAGCTATTGCTCTCGGGTCCTTTGTTTTATATACTCGATGACCAAATCCCATGATACGATCACCATGTTCCAATTTGTTGCGCAACCAGTTTTCTGCATTTTCCTTTTTGCCAATTTCATTCAACATTTTAGTTACGTCTGATGGAGCCCCGCCATGTAGCGGCCCTTTCATGGTTCCAATTGCCGATGTTATTGCAGAGGCCATATCGGATTCAGTAGAAGCTGTAACCCTTGCAGAAAAAGTGGATGCATTCATACCGTGCTCTAATGTTAATATCATATAGGTTTCCAATGCTTTTACATGTACCTCTGATGGTCTTTCTCCTGTCAGCATATACAAGTAATTCTCAACATGACCATATTCCGAATTTGGTTTAATTGGCTCTAACCCATTCTTTTTACGTTTCCAATAAGCAATAATTGTCGGCATAATAGCCGTCAGCTTGATTGCTTGTTCAATGGTCGGTTTCCAGTTGTAGCTTTCATCCCCCATTGCAGAAATCGCTGTTCTCAAGACTCCCATTAGTTCCATATTGTTCGGAAGGTGTTGAATAATGGTTTCTATATAAGGAGGCAGTTCTCTATTCTTTTTCAACTGTTGATCTAATTGGTTCGCTTCTTCGGATGATGGCAATTTTCCATGCCATAGTAAATAGGCTGCCTCTACGAAATTGTAATGGATGGCAATTTCCCTCGCCTCATAACCTCTGTATACTAAATGTCCCTTTTCCCCATTAATATAACTAATCGCTGTCTCAGCAGCAATAACCCCTTTTAATCCATGTTGAATCATTTTCATTCCCACCTTCGTATTTATACATTTATTTTACGTGGTATAATTGATAAAAAAAATTAAATTATTTTTATCAATTCAATTAATAATTATAATTAGGAGCTGAAAGCATGGATCTAAAATGGATTCGCACATTTATTGCTGCAGCCAAGTATGAGAACTTTCGAAAAACAGCTGAAGAGCTCTTTATATCACAGCCAACTGTCACGGTTCAAATAAAGCTGCTAGAAGAAGAAATCGGGAGTGCATTGTTTCAGCGTGATGGCAGAAAAGTTATCTTAACAGAGGATGGAAGGAGATTCCTACCATATGCGCAAAGGCTTCTAGGAGTTTATGAATCTGGAATGTCCGATTTAAATCGATTTCGGCAAGGATTTAATCAAAAGCTTACATTATCCATTTCCCCTCTGATAGCAGAGACGATTATGCCATTTGTTTTAAAACGCTATATGACCTTACACCCAGAAATTGAAATTAATGTGCAAGTGGCAGATTCTGAATTTATTGCAGACGCCGTTTTAAACGGTGACGTTGATTTAGGGCTGTCAAATCAGCATACGAAGAATTCAGATTTGATATGCCGTCCTTTGTACGATGATCCTGTTGTTTTAATAGTCCCTCATGATGGAAAAGACAGTGAGACTGCTCCGCCATTGGATGCAGAGGAGCTACTTCAAAAAAATTACCTAATAACACACAACCATCCCGAATATTGGGATCAGTTACTTCGTTCCGTTCGTGCAGTTGTGCCTGAATTACGAACCATGGCTGTTTCTCAAGTTAATGTAACAAAACGTTTTATTATTGAAGGTTTAGGCATCTCATTTTTGCCGTCCTCTACGGTCCGCAGGGAGTTATTAGAAGGGAGACTACTGGAGGCACCATGCCATTTTATCAACATGCCAGTTTCAAAAACCTATGCTGTATTAAAATACGAGCATCCAAAAGAAATGAAATTCCTCGAGTTCTTAGGGCAGTTCCGTTTCTAGTCCCAAATCAAATGTTCAAAAAATTTATTTTACTGTATAATAGGGAAAGATGATGCAAGAACAGAAGGAAGATACGGATGATTAAAAATATCATTGAATTTAAACGCAACCAGCTTTATGAAACCATCGGACTTGTAGGATTATCTGCGGAAGAAACCCTTACCATTAGTCAGGAATTAGAGCGGTTTATGAATTATCATGCTAAAATAAACGGTACACTTCATAACATGCAAACAAATCAGGCAAAAATTCATGTTAATGTCTTACTTAATATTTTTCAGCTAATATCAGATGAAAAGCTTAATCTCCCATTTGAATTAAATAAACAAGTATTAAAAAAAGCTCAATGGATTAACTTTGACTTTGCCCATACTCTGTTACACGCAATGGTAGAATACTATGGCCCGGAAATAGAAGAATTTATTGGGGAATCTACCCCTATACATGCTGTTTTTCCAAAAGAAATTCAAAGCGTTCATGAAGCTTTAAAGCATCTAGACTTTATTTTTCACCTAAATCATAAAAGCCCCGACTATATCGGCGAATATTTACCTTTTATGGACATTAAAAATGAAGCCGTCTTATTTTGCCATACTCCGAATTATTCTTCTGCTTTCAACCATGGACTTATCCAAGGGCTATCAAAGAAATTTAATCAATCTTTGAACGTGAAGATACTCGATAAAAGCAATGGAGGACAGTTTAAAATTGTAGGCTGAAGCTCAGGTACTTGGAACCTGAGCCTTTTAGTTTCCAATCCAAAACCGTCTAACCACATTCCCGTCTTCTTCTACAAATCTATCATCTTCTACACCGCCATTGTTTATAATGGTCTTCGCGGATCCAATATTACTTTCATCACATGTTACAAGAACTTTGGAAATTCCCAGTTCCTTTGCTTTTTCCAATGATAAGGCGAGCAGTTTCGTTGCATATCCTTTCCTTCTTTCCGATGAACGAATCCCATAGCCAATATGACCACCTGTATTCAACAGCTTTTCTGTTAAGCTATGGCGAATATTTACTGCACCTATTACTCTACTATCTTCATGAACAAGCCAGTAAGTAGAGTCCGGCACCCAATTTTCTGGAATATTTTCACCTTTTTCAGCATCTAATAAGGATCGGACCATCGCTTCGAAATCACTCGGGTCTTTGCTAATCACCCAAGGCACCATATCTTCACCGCTATCTAACCACTCCTGATAGAAAGATAGATACTCTTTTCTTAACCTAGTAGTTGGCCTAACCAGTCTTACTTCACTTTCCATGTTCATGCCCTCCCATATATAAATTGAAACTAGTTTACCATACAGAAATATGGATGAATATAGAAAATTAATTGTGGGTAAGAATTCCGGTTATTTTACTAGGCAGATTTAGAGTACCGTTAAGCCATTCCTTAAAGGAAAAAGTCAACGGATTACTTTTGCCTCCAATACTAACCATGACTGATAGATCCAGTGGGGAATAAAGAACTGTGTGAAGGGTGCCAAAATAATCTTTATAATCTTGGAAGAATAAAGGGGAATGATGATGATTAAAACGATAAAATACTTCTTCGGGTAAGAGATCCTCCTTTATTAATGTTTGTAAATATCTCTTTCGTTCGATTGACTTTTGAATATATTCTTGATTTTTACATTGCAAGGTGTTCGTTTCAAAATGGTTAGTACAAGCAATAGCTGAAGATGGACTCACCTCCTGATGCTGTGGAGAAGCTTCCATAATGACGCTGTGTCCATGTATATCGGTAAGTGAATAATTATAGCAATATCCGTGAGGAATCTTCCGCAAAAGGTCAATGGCTTCTGAGGTAGTTTTACATTGGTCTAAAACCATTCTAACGATTGTGGTTGCAAGAAACCCCGGTTGCTTATGCTCTTGATTTACAAAATGCAGACCAATAACAAGCCCTTTTTCATTCATACCATCCAACCTGCCAATTATTTGCTGACTAAATCCTACACTCGCAAACCCCGTAGCAGGCTGTACAAACACAAGTCTTGCATCATATAAATCCGGACTAAAATCATAATTGCGTACATAATACGAATCCTTCACTAAGGTAGAACAACCCATGTTAGGAAAAGGCACATCGTAACCGCTAAATGTACTTATAACTGTAGTAAGCGGCAAACCTGTTCCCTCCGCTAAGCCTTCCAGTTCCTCCAATAGATGCGGCGAAAATTTTTTCAAAAGGTATTCAGCTGTATTAATGGTATCTTTGTCTAGCATTATTTGCGGCGTAATATTCAATATTTCTTGACCCTGTTTTAAACCAATTTGATAAAAGCTTCCCCTTAAATCTAATACGTTTACGACTAATTCCTGTATTTGACTCATCTACTTCCCTCCTCTTTTAACTGAATGACAGGTAATAATATATCAACATTTTGTAGCAGCTACCCTTCTAATATAGAACGAATTGGAACAAAATTATATTCTAAATGCGAAATGATAGCCCTTCTTTATCTGAGAAATTTCGAATGTGAATGGCATTGCAATCATAGGCATGAAGGCATATGCTCTATCAAATCCATTTTGAGAACTATATTTTCCGGCACACCGAATCCTACTAATGCTTTGAACTTTCTTGTTAAATACTTTCAATAGCCGATTTTTATTAATACCATTTGCTCCTCTAATTCTTCTTTTCTCTTCAGAGAAGAGCTTCCAAATCTCCCAATGGCCGATTCCTCCCTAAACCAAATAATTTTTTGCAGCTTCTTTTTCTATAGAATATATTTGTTCCTTGAAAAAGCTGTTTCTAGATAACGAATACCGGTATTTAGAATTTACTTCTTCAACGTTGTTAGCCATCATGATTCTGTTTCCAGTAGATATTGCTGAATATCCTTGATCCGAATACAAGCTAGTCTGAATCTAACGGTTTCTATATCATTCTGAGATTAATAGCGATAATCGTTTATCTCATCCCTTTTCAGATGATTCATAACATCGCAAGCTCCTTTTGGAGAAAGCATCGATTGACATCCATTCCATCACATCCCCTTTTATCATAAGTTACACCTTAAAGCTCCTTGAGGGTCAAGGGGAAATTTAATCAATCCCAATCATCAAAATAAAGATGATATACTCGTCCTTTTGTTGTGCCTGAATGCGGAAGGTTCATTTCCATTAAAAGCTTACGAGTAGTCGACTCAGATGTAATTTGTAGGAATGTTCTTGCCTCCAGATTAGTAATGGTAGGTTGAAACAAAAGACAGTAGTCCTTTAAGCTCGCAATATAAGCAATTTTCGAGAACATCTTGCATTTCGGACAGTACCACTTCCTTCCTTTTCTATCTAGCGGTATAAAGAAGCATTCAGGACAATGAACTCCCGTTGAAATTTCAGATTTTACTATATTATATTGGTGAAGAACATTAATATGTTTAGGAATATGGTGTCTTATTAATAGCTTGGAGAGTTTACGGAGTTCTTTTTTAGTTAATTTTTCTTCTTTATGTTTTTGACTTAAAGCATTCATTTTAGCTATGAAATTAGCGCTTCGAATAACTGTATGTTTATAGCTAGAGCTATTGGGTGTGAATTGAATAAAGGATGAAGGGTTTGTCATGACCACTAATGTTTCAATCGGAATTGGTTGAAACTTTCTTTGTTCGAGCCACTTAATTAGTTGGAACCTCTGGTGGTTAACTTGTAGTACTGGATCGGAGTAAATCTCTACTTCTTCATTGTTCTCTCTGATTAATTGACTAGAATCTTTATCAAAGATGACTTTTCCAGAAATATGTTTTATTTCAAGAATGAGAAAAAATGCTGGGGAAAGAATGAAAATATCCATTTGAAAATGATGTTGATCACCTTGCAGTCTAAGATGATGAAAAATGAGGTAATAATCTTTGGGGAGAAACGATAAATAATACTCCATTGATTGCTCACCTTTAAATCCTGCCAGCCTTTTTGACAAATCCTTCTCCATTTGTGTTCGTTTTTGATGACTTTTGTGCAACCTTCTTAATAATGCCTGCAAAGCTGATATCTCGGCTTCTATTTTCTTTGCTTTTACAATCAAAATATCACTCCCTTTTGGTTTTTATAGGTAATTTCTCTTCTCAGATGTAAAAATCCTGCATATAAAAAAATAATTCAGCTACTTTTAGACATAATTCAGCCGTTTTCGATAATAATTCGGCCAATTTATATCATAATTCAGCCAAAAATAGCAACAATTCAGCCAAACGTAAATAACCCCTTTTTTTTAAAAAAAGGGGCAAACCAACATCTACAAAACGTTAAAATACCTTGCCTCCGGATGAGCAAATACAATAGCTGTCACCGATGCCTCTGGTTCCATCATAAATCCTTCTGTTAATTGCAAGCCAATCTTCTCTGGCTGTAATAATCGGAATAATTTTGCTTGGTCCTCTAAATTTGGGCATGCTGGGTACCCGAACGAAAAGCGCTGCCCTTGGTATTTTGCCGCAAAACGCTGCTGCATCGTAAAATCTGGTGCATCTGGAAATCCCCATTGGTCGCGCAGAAGCTGGTGAACTCTTTCAGCAAATCCTTCCGCCAGCTCTAGTGCCAATGCTTGCAATGCATGACTTTGTAAGTAATCACCTTGCCTTTTCAACGCAGATGCAAATTCACGAATGTTTTTACCGGCCGTAACAGCAAACATACCGACATAATCCATTTCGCCGCTATCCATTGATTTCAAGTAATCAGCCAGGCATAGGTACGGTGCCTGTTCTTGACGCGGAAAGATAAATCTCTCAATTTCCTTACCAGGATTCTCAGGATCATATATTATTACATCATTTCCGTCGGACTGGGCTGGAAAGAAACGATATATGGCAGAAGGCTCTATCAAGCGATCCGATTTTGCACGCATCAACAATTCATCTACCTGCTCTTTCAATTTTATAGCCTTTTCATCCTGTTCTGCTAAAAGCCTTGCCACTCTCCCCTTCAGACCCAAATGGTGACCAAGAAGCATTTGCATATTCACATAAGGCTCAATATGTGCTACTGAATAATTTCGTAAAATATGCTCCTTTAAGTCAGTAGGCACGAATACAGGAACATCCTTTGAAATTGGTGAACCAACCGCTAGTTTTCGTTCTTGCCTAATCAGCTTTTGCTGAATTTCCGCCTGTTTTACTTGCCGCTCCCTTTGTTCCTCCCATAAAGCCTCACGTTCTCCCGTATCCAATACACGATTCGCTAAAGATAATCCATCCATTGCGTCCTTTGCATATACAACAAGACCATTATATTCAGGCACAATTTTATTGATGGTAAATTTCCTCGAAAGTGCTGCTCCGCCAACTAAAATGGGAAGGTCAATGCCAGCTTCTCGTAAATCTTGTGCAGTTAGAACCATTTGTTGTGCGGATTTCACAAGCAACCCGGACAACCCAACCACATCCGGCTTTTCCCTTCTGACAGCTGCAATTAAATCAGCCGGCGCCACTTTAATCCCTAGGTCGACGACTTTAAAGCCGTTATTGGATAAGATAATATCGACGAGGTTTTTCCCGATATCATGAACATCTCCTTTAACCGTTGCGAGCAGCACTTTCCCCTTCGAACTTGATTCCACGCTTTTCTCCATAAAGGGCTCTAAGAAAGATACAGATGTTTTCATCACTTCTGCACTTTGTAACACCTCCGCAACGATCAGCTGATTATCATTAAAGAGCCTGCCAACTTCGGACATTCCATCCATCAATGGACCATTAATTATTGCCAAAGGGGATGGATATTCTGCTAGCGCCTGCTTGAGATCATCCAGCAATCCCTCTTTCGTTCCCTCCACCACATAATTAGCCAGCCGTTCCGCTAGACTTAGAGTTTGAGCAGCTACTTTCTTCTCTTTCTGTTTCCCGCGGTAAAACTCTGTAAAAACCGCTAACGCTTCATCGCTCGTCTCAAATAATAGCCGTTCGGCCATCTGAACCTCTTCCACTGGTATTGAGGCAAAACGCTCCAGCTTTTCGGTATTTACAATTGCATAATCCAAACCAGCTTTTGTACAGTGATATAAGAAAACTGAGTTCAAGACCTCGCGTCCTGCAGGAGGCAATCCAAACGAGACATTGCTGACTCCTAGAATCGTTTGACACTCAGGAAGCCTTTCTTTAATCAAGCGAATTCCATCCACGGTTTCCTTTGCTGCGCGAAAATACTGCTCATCCCCTGTACCGGCTGGAAAAACAAGCGGATCAAAAATAATATCACTTGGCTGAACCCCATATTTGCGGACAAGCAAATCATGGGAACGCAAGGCAATCTCTAATTTCCGCTCCGCAGTTACCCCCATCCCCACCTCGTCGATTGTTCCAACCACTACTGCTCCGCCGAATTGATGAAGAAGAGGGGTTACTTTTTCAAATCGTTCTTCCCCATTTTCAAGATTAATAGAGTTAATAATATTTTTTCCTTGGCAGTAGGTAAAGGCTTTTTCGATTACTGCTTCATCCGTGGAATCGATCATCAACGGAACTTTTACCTTTTTCACCACCTGTTGGATAAATTGTTCCATGTCCTCGATTTCTTCTCGGTCCGGATCTGCTAAACAAATATCTATGATATGGGCACCATTTTTCACCTGAGAACGTGCTATCTCACTTGCTTCCTCGTACTTTCCTTCTGCAATCAGTCCTTTAAATTTCCGTGATCCAATCACATTCGTTCTTTCTCCTACAAAAAGTGGTCGGACGCTTTGATCTTCATAAATAAAGGGCTCAATTCCGGATACGGCGTGTGGGTGCGCTTTATTTGGAATTCTAGGAGCTACATCCTTTAATGCCTCCTTCAGCGCTTTAATATGCTCTGGTGTCGTCCCACAGCAGCCGCCGGCAATATTCAACCAGCCCTTCTCTGCAAATCCGCGGATTTTGGCAGAAAGCATTTCTGGTGATTCATGATAATGACCTTCTTCATCCGGAAGTCCCGCATTCGGATAACAACTAACAGCAGTCGTCGCTAAGCTAGCCAAAGCACGAATATGATCAGACATAAATTCAGGACCAGTTGCACAGTTCAATCCGACCGCTACAGGGTTCATATGTTCCACGGAAATATAAAACGCTTCAATGCTTTGCCCAGCTAGTGTCGTACCCATCGGCTCAATCGTACCGGAAATCATTAACGGTACCTTCACACCGACATCTTCAAAAGCAGCACAAATCCCTAAATATGCAGCTTTTACGTTTAATAAATCCTGGGACGTTTCTAGTAAAAGAACATCTACACCCCCACGTAACAATCCTTTCGTTTGCTCCAAGTAAGCATGCTTCAACTGATCAAAAGTCGCGCCACCTGTAACGGATAATGTCTTTGTGGTCGGTCCCATTGAACCAGCAACAAACCGTGGCCATTCTTCTGTAGAAAACTCATCTGCTGCTTGTTTCGCCAATTGGGCGGCCTGTAAATTTATTTCCTCCGCTAAATGCCCAAGACCGTATTCATCCAGAACAATATTAGTCGCACCGAATGTATTTGTCTCAATAATATCAGCGCCTGCCTGCAAATACGCACGATGAATATCAGTAATAACACGAGGAGATGTTAGCGATAAGTACTCATTACATCCCTCATACTCCTCACCGCCAAAGTCTTCCGCCTCCAACTGCTTTCCTTGAATCATGGTACCCATCGCACCATCCAATATAAGAATTTTTCGTTCCAGTTGCTGTTCAAATAACGTTCGTGCCATGGACAAGCTTCTCCTTTGCGTGTACATAATTTACACAATCGACTGTTAAATCATAACGAGTAAATGGTGTAATCAAATAAATTCCCTTAAAGTATTTCAAGGCAGTATCAACCAAGGATTTTGAAATGGCTATACTTTCTCTTGTTGCCTGAATGGGGTCATCCTGGACTCTTTCCATCACCCTTAGAATTTGCTCAGTTAATGTAATACCAGGAACCTCATGGTGAAGGAAACTTGCGTTGCGATAGCTTGTTAATGGCATGATGCCAATATAAATTGGTACTTTCATATGTTTGGTAGATTCATAGACCTCTTCCATTTGTTTCTCATTAAAAAGCGGCTGGGTAATGAAGTAATCTGCCCCACTTTGAACCTTCTTCTCCAAACGGGAAACAGCTCTATCTAAATTACGTACATTTGGATTAAATGCTGCGGCTACAGAAAAGGAGGTTTTCCTGCCTAACGTTTTTCCGGAATAGGAAATTCCTTCGTTAAACTGTTTCATCATTGAAATCAGATTCATAGAAGACAGATCATAGACAGAGGTTGCCCCTGGGAAGTCACCAATTTTTGAAGGATCTCCTGTCACTGCCAAAACCTGATTAATTCCCAATGCGTCAAGCCCCATTAAATGTGACTGGAGCCCGATTAGGTTTCGGTCCCGGCAGGTAATATGAACAAGCGGGCGTATGCCGTGCTGTTCCTTTAAAATGGTAGCCATTGCAGTATTGCTAATACGCGGTGAGGCTAATGAATTATCGGCCATTGTTAGTGCATCAATGCCTGCTTCTTTCAATCGGTTAGCCCCAGTAAAAAAGGATTCTGTTTGTAAATGCTTAGGAGTATCCAGCTCTACAATGATAGAGGTCCGTTCTTTAACAATTTGATGAAGTGGAGGTTCTTTATCGATTCGGGACGCGAGTACTTCTACCGTTGGTCGCACAGGCTTCACTTGTTTTTCTGTCACAGGCTGTAGTCCGCGAACTCCTTCCGCAATGGCCTTAATATGTTCAGGTGTCGTACCGCAACAGCCCCCTATCAGCCTCACTCCTTGTTCTACGAGCCGTACAGAACAGCTTCTAAAGTACTCTGCATTTTTTGTAAAAACATATCTGCCATCCTCATAATCTAGCAAGCTTGCATTCGGATATGCGGATAAAAATGACCTGTTCGGCAATGGTATTTGTTCAAAGGATTGGATCATATGATGTGGACCTAATCGACAATTCAATCCAACAATATCCGCTCCAAGTTCCTCTAATCGCTGCAATCCATCCTTAACAAAGGACCCATTTTGCAAAACTTCCGGTTCTAACAAAGAAAATTGCGCAATAACTGGTACATTCGCTTCATCCTTTGCAATCTCCACAACGGCAAAGAGCTCCTCTGCATCATAATAGGTCTCCAGCAATATCCCATCTATCCCTTCATGAAGAAGATGAAAAAGCTGTTCCCGGAAGCTCCGCTTAATTTCAGCCAGCGTAATGTCCGCCTTTCGAAAACCGCGGTACCCACCCATGGAACCGAGTATATAAGTACCTTTGTTTGCTGCCTGCTTCGCAATTCGCACTGCCTCTATATTGATAGCTTTTACCTGCTCCTCCAATCCGTATTGACTTAATTTATAATAATTGGCGCCATAAGTATTGGTCTGAATAACCTGTGCCCCCGCTTGAATATAAGCTTGATGAATATTATAGATATCATCGCTATGAGATAAATTAAATTCTTCATAGCATGTATCTTTTCCGTACGAGTAAAGAAGCGTTCCCATTGCACCATCGGCAACTAATATCGAGTCTTTTAGCCTATCTAGTAAATTCATGCAATCACTCCTTTTATGAATGGTTGACAGTCTCCTTTTTTACAAGCAATGCTTTTCCAAGTGCCTGTTCAAAATCCAACAATAAATCATCTACATGTTCAAGACCAACTGATAAACGTAGGACTCCGTCTGTAATCCCTCTTCTTTCACGTTCTTCCTTAGGCATTGCAGCGTGAGACATCGTGGCAGGATAAGAGAGAATTGACTCCACAGCACCTAAACTAACAGCAAAAACAGGAATCCGCACATTCTCGACAAATGCTTTTGTGCATTCTCTATCTGGCAAGCGAAAGGAAAGGACGGCACCGGCTCCTTTTGCCTGTGAATGGTGGGTAGCGTATCCGGGATGAGATGTTAATCCTGGGTAATAAACTTCCTCAACAAGTGGATGTTTAACTAAATAATCCGTCAGTTTCTCGGCAGTCTTTGCGGATTGCTGCAGCCTGACACTTAATGTTTTCATTCCTCTTAATAACAGCCAGCAATCCTGCACCCCCAAAATAGAGCCAAATGCATTTTGTAAAAATCCAACCTTTTGAGCAAGTTCAGCATCTTTCACGACCGCAAGACCTGCTACAACATCGCTGTGCCCTGATAAAAATTTCGTTGCACTATGTAGAACAATATCCGCACCAAGTTCTAATGGCCTCTGCAGGTAAGGAGTCATAAAGGTATTATCCACAAAGACTAAACATCCATTTGCTCTTGCTATTTCGATAACTCCTTTAAGGTCCGTAATATGCAATAGCGGATTGGATGGAGTTTCTACATATAAAACCTTGGTGTTCGACTGAATCCCTTTTGTCACCTCATCTAAATTTGTCATATCGACAAAAGTATGCTCTATTTGGAATCTCGTTAAAACTTCAGTAACGATTCTATATGTTCCGCCATATACATCTTGTGAGATTAAAACATGGTCACCTGCCGAAAGGAGCATAAATACAGATGAAATTGCAGCCATTCCGGATGAAAATGCAAACCCATTTGTTCCACCCTCTAAATCAGCAATAGTGTCCTCCAGCACTTTTCTGGTCGGATTGCCTGACCGACTATAATCAAATGCTCCAAATTGATCAAAGGCTGTTTGATGAAAGGTGGACGAATAATGGATAGGCGGATTTACTGCACCAGTTACTTTATCCACATATGTGTTTTGATGTACAAGTTTTGTATCAAACTCACGGAGACTTGCCATTTTTCACACCAGCTCCTCCTGCACAATTTTTGCAAATGCTTGCTTTAAATCACCTATCAAATCATCAACATGTTCAAGCCCCACTGAAAATCGCAGTAATTTGTTGCAAACACCGCGACTAACACGTACTTCCTCTGGAATATCCGCATGTGTTTGTGTAGCCGGATAGGTTATAAAACTCTCTACTCCACCTAAGCTTTCTGCAAAAGTGATTAACTGTAGATTCTTCAAAAATAACGGCACCCATTCCGGCTTCTGTAATCGGAAAGAAAGCATTCCACCTTTATTTGGATAAAGAACATTCTCAACCTCAGGCCGATCGCGTAAAAACTCCGCTAATTTCTTCGCATTTTCCTGGTGGCGCTCCATTCTGAGGGATAATGTCTTTAATCCGCGAATCAACAGCCATGAATCAAAAGGTGATAATACTGCACCGGCTCCATTATGGTAGGCGCTTAACTTTTCGCAAATATCGGCACCTTTTGCCACTACAAGTCCGGCTAGAACATCGTTATGACCGCCTATATATTTAGTTGCACTATGAACGACAATGTCTGCTCCAAGTGTTAATGGTTTTTGCAAATATGGTGTCAAAAAGGTATTGTCTACTACGAGAAGCAGATGATGTTTTCTGGCAATAGCGGCAATTGCCTGAATATCTGTTTCAATCATCAAAGGATTGGTTGGTGTTTCTACTAAAATCGCCCTTGTCTTTCTTGATATAGCAGACTCCAACTTTTCAACATTATTTAAATCAATAAATTGCGTATGAATGCCATAGCTTTCCGAATATTGCTGAAGTAATCGATAGGTTCCTCCGTATAAATCATCCGATGCAATAATCTCTTCATTTTGACGAAAAAGGGATAGCACAAGTTGGATCGCTGCCATCCCCGAACTACAGGCAAAACCTTGCTCCCCCACCTCCAGTTTGGCAAAACCATCCTCCAATAACGCACGTGTCGGATTTTTTGTACGTGAATACTCGAAGCCTGTGGAAATCCCTATTCCTTCATGACGATAGGCTGTTGAAAAGTATACTGGCGGATTTACCGCACCCGTTTGCTGCTCACTGCGATTGCCAATCTGTACAAGCTCTGTTTCAATATGCTGATTTGTCATGAAAAAGCCTCCTATATACAAAAATAAAAAGGACTTCATAAGAAGAAGTCCTCAAAAATGCATCACATTCTTCTTATCTTTCAGGCAAATATACCTGCTGGAATTAGCACCATTTCAATAAAAATTGACGGTTGCTGAGGCATCATCGGGCCAGTCCCTCTACCTCTCTGGATAAGATTTCGTATTTAGTTATAATTTAGAAATTTCCTAACTTACTTAACAATTTACAATAATAAAATCCATAAGGCAAGAAAAAATTTAAACGATTCGAGTAGAAAGTAACTACTCAGCGGCATAGTCCAACCTGTAAATGCCAATAGTAAAAAGAAATGAATTGTCATTATACAAAGGGGAATATACATGAAAATATCAAAAATGAGTTTTTTACTATTCATTTTACTCGTGATAAATTTCATATTATCGATTATGTTTTTTTTCATAAAAGGGAAACTGGCAGAGATACATCTTTTTATCAGCATTATCATCAATGGCGTGTATGGTATCTGCATTTTTCTTCATATTCGTAATAAACGTGTAGATTTTGAATTAGAAAAAAATTTAAACCAAACTATTTTACAATATGAGTCACTTTTTAAATATAGTCTCGATATTATTTTTTCCTTAGATTCAAGAGGTTGCTTTACAAGTATTAATCCAATTGGAGAGCAAATAACTGGTTTTTCAAAAGAAGAAATAGTCCTTTCTTATTTTGACTTTTGGCTCGTAAAAGAGGATAAGGAGAAAGCGCAACTGTATATAAATAAATGCTTACACGGGACTCCTCAAAAATTTGAAGCTAAAATTCATTCAAAAAACAATAAATGTATAGAGGTCCTAATTTCCACTGTTCCCATTATGAACGGTGAAATTATTGGATTAATAGGAATTGCAAAAGATATAACAGCACGAAAAGAAATGGAAAGAAAATTATCCAAAAGCGAGCAACGCTATCGCTCCCTATTTCAATATAATCCGGATGCCATTCTTTCTCTTGACATGGATGGGAACTTTGTTAGTTTAAATCCAATCTGTTCAGTTATTTCCGGGTATTCCAATGAAGAGCTTTCTAAAATGAATTTTTCAGAAATTATCACAACAGAAGATTTTGAAAAAACCGCTATCTCTTTCCAAAAAGCCGCAAATGGGGATCCTCAGACATATGAAAGCTCTATTTATCATAAGGATGGTCACGTAGTATTCCTGCAAGCAACAAATATCCCGATCCGTGTAGAAAACAAAATTGTCGGTGTTTACGGCATTATCAAGGATATTACAAAGCAAAAGTTGGCTGAGGACCAAATTGAATTTATGGCTTTTCATGACCCACTCACAAGTCTGCCAAATCGTAGACTTTTCAAAAAACGTCTAAACGAAGCACTACAAAAAGCGGAGAAAGGAAATTTTACTGTTGGAGTTATTTATTTAGATCTTGACCGATTTAAACTGATTAATGACACTTTAGGCCATTCTACCGGAGACCATTTGTTAATCGAAGTAACAAGGCGCTTAAAAAAATGTCTTCGGGAGCAAGATACTCTATCAAGACAAGGCGGTGATGAATTCACGATATTGCTCGAAAATGTGACAAATTTAGAAGCACAAAATATCGCGGAAACAATTATCGATTCTTTAAGATACCCCTTCAAAGTGGACCAAAATGAACTTTATATAACTCCCAGCATCGGAATCTCCTTTTTTCCATGGCATAGTAAATCTGCAGAAGAATTATTGTTAAAAGCGGATATTGCCATGTACAAAGCAAAGGAGCTCGGAAAAAATAATTATTATCTATATAATCCTATGCTTGAAAAAGAATCATATGAAAAACTAAAGATTCAAAATGAGTTGTATAAAGCACTGGAGGCAGAACAATTTATTCTATATTATCAGCCTAAGATAGACATTGCTTCGAAACAGCTAGTTGGTGTCGAAGCGTTATTACGTTGGCAGCACCCAAAAGGTATGGTACCTCCAATGAAATTTATCTCCATTTTAGAGGAAACAGGCTTAATTATTCCTATTGGTGAGTGGATATTGCGCGAGGCATGCCGGCAAAATAAAAGCTGGCAGGATCAAGGGTATCCTCCAATATCTATTTCTGTAAACCTATCAACCCGCCAATTTTATCAACAGAATTTAATTTCCATGGTATCAAGCATCTTAGCTGAAACAGGGATGTCTGCAAAATATTTGGAATTAGAAATTACTGAGAGTATGACGATGGACGTGGATCTAGCTTCTAATATTCTTCATGAATTGAAAGAACTTGGGGTGAAAGTTTCTATTGATGATTTCGGTACCGGATATAGTTCCCTTTATTACTTAAAAAAGTTTCCCATTGACGGATTGAAAATTGACAAGTCCTTTATACAGGACATTACGACAAGCCACAGTGACAGTAATATCGTCACTACTATCATTGATATGGCTCATCATTTAGGATTGAGGGTGATTGCAGAAGGCGTGGAAACAACAGAACAATTGCAATTCTTGGAAGACAATCATTGTGATGAAGCACAAGGATATTTATTTAGTCCTCCTCTTCCTGCAAATGGGAGTGGTCATGATTCTAAATCGATTGAAGCTTTTTTAAAAAAATAAGAACCGGGCACTGCTTTCCTGGTTCTCCTCTTTGCCCTCGACATAGCAATATCAATTATTTAGTTATAATTTTCATTAAGGGATCGATATTTCCGTTCCCATTGGTTCTCAACAGTATAAAGGTCTTGTGGCATCAGACCATTAATTATGGAAATATAGAGAGTAAATGATATGAATCTCCTTTACATAATTCACCCATTCTTGACCTCTTAGTGAAAATCGGAGTATTTGCTCTTGTACTGAATATTGTACAGACGTTGTTTCCCTTTTTCGAGAGAACTTTCCGAGACGGTAGTTCTTCCTGTTGAATGCTTATCAAGTATCCGGCGGAAAAAATGCGTGGCGTTCCTAGACAGTTTACGAGGCTTGTAATCGCAGTTTTATCTTCTTCCACTGCTTCTTGTAAATGTAAGGTGGAGCCCTTTCCTTGGTGTGAACTGGCGATAATATAAGCCTTGAATAACAGTGTTTCGCCTACAATCATACTCTTTTTTGTGCTATCCAACCCTTTGCGGGAAAACACTTCAAGGCAGCTCGTTTTATTTCATCCCCTCTTTCATATGAGCAGTATCTGGATGTTGCTTTTGATTGTCATGGTTATAACGATCACTCCACTTCAAGTAATCTCAAATATGAATTCACCTTTAAATCCACTGCAAATTAAGCGATTCTATAAGATTAGACGGTGTTTTTATATTGTTTGTCGAAAATATTCGGAAATTATCATATAGATGATTTCATATCATAAATGACAAGGAAAAACATAACTTCATAGAGAATGTAAATAGTGTAAAGCGGAGAAAAGGTTGCATTCATGACTTTATTTACGAAGAAGTTTTACATAAGTTTTTTCGCCATATTGTAAATATTGTATGAATAAAACAAGATTAAGAAATGATTTTTCCCATCTTACAATATTGTTCTATTAGCTAAACGTGGAGGAAATAATGATGACTGAAGCAATAATACATGGGGTTCTTCTTGCCTTTGGCCTCATCTTGCCTTTAGGTGTCCAAAATGTATTTGTTTTTAATCAAGGGGCAAGTCAGAAGACATTAGTAAGAACTCTTCCAGTGATTCTTACCGCTTCCTTATGCGATACCCTTTTAATAAGTGCTGCCGTCTTAGGTGTATCCGTAGTCGTTTTGACCTTTGGATGGCTAAAGATAACCATTTTTACAGTCGGCTTTTTGTTTCTTCTATATATGGGCTGGGTAATCTGGAGAAGCGAAGGTACTGTCGAACAAAATAACCAAGGACGGTTGTCAGCGAAACAGCAGATTGCTTATGCTGCTTCGGTTTCCCTATTAAATCCCCATGCTATACTAGATACAATTGGGGTTATTGGGACCAATTCACTTCATTACCATGGTATCGATAAATGGGCATTTACTATAGCCACGATATTTGTCTCTTGGATTTGGTTTTCTGGTTTAGCGATTGCAGGAAAACTATTGCAAAGATTGGACCAAACCGGGAAGACCCTAACCATTTTAAATAAAATCTCTGCTCTGATAATTTGGGGTGTTGCGATTTATATGGGAATAGAATTATTAAAGGAAGTGGGTTAATTGATTGCATTATTGAAAATCGATAATCAAAAAATAGCTGAGGAAATCTTACATGTACAACTTCCTGCTTATGGGGTAGAGGCAAATTTAATGAACTTTCACGATATACCTCCCTTGCATGATACCGTCGATTCTATTTTGGGGAGTGAAGAAACATTTTATGGCTATTGGAAGGAAGGAAAATTAGCAGGAGTTATTTCGGTGGAGGAAAACAAACAACATCTGCAAATATGCAGACTCGTGGTTCATCCCGCCTACTTCCGCCAAGGTATTGGCAAACAACTAGTGCAGTTTATTTTTGAAACCTATAAGCATATTCATAGATTCGTGGTTTCTACCGGAGAACAAAATGTTCCAGCAATAAAGTTGTATGGTACTTTTGGATTCAAGGAATTTAACAAAATAGAGATTTCAGCGAATATCTTTATTATTTGCCTTGAAAAAATTTATTCCTAAATTATGGTGCTTTTAAATTCTGATTCCAAACGTAAAAAGCTAGTCCTCTTTTTAAAGAAGACTAGCTTTTTTTTAAGGATTTGAGCTATTTGCTGTACTGCTATTGCCATTTAAAAAGTCTTCGATGGCTTGCTGATTTTTCTCTTTATCAATTTCTAGAACAGCACCGTCATAGGATACATATCCGTTTTGATAAGCACCTTGAACAGGAACGGTCAAGGTTTCTATATCTTTTGGACGTTTTAGTAAAAATTCACTTACCAACGCAATGGCATCACTAGTATCCATATTTGTTTGAATATATGGCTCAATTGTTCCTAATAGCTTCGGCGCCTTAGCAAATCCATTTACGCTCAATACTTCATCCTTTAATGCTTGAATAACTTCTTGTTGTCGTTCCACACGGCCAAAGTCTCCTTTAGCATCATGTCGGTACCTTGCATAACCTAATAACTCTTTACCATTTAGTCTTTGGAGACCCGGATGCAATGTAACCCCAATGTTCTTTGACATTTCCTCTTTTACATTTATTTCAATTCCATTCGGTGCGAGCGTGTCGACAATTTTTTCAAAGCCTTTAAAGTTGACCATTACATAATACTGTACATCTAGGTTGAAATTTTGCTTAATAGTCTGACGCAGTAATTCCGGTCCACCTAGGAAGAATGCAGTATTTAATTTATAGTTTTTGTAACCCGGGATTTCAACAAACATATCCCTCATTAAGGATATAAGCTTCACTTTTTTATTTTTTGGATCGTATTGTGCAACTATCATGGAATCTGTACGAGACTTTTCATTTTTACGCTGATCGACTCCTAGTAATAAGAAGTTTATCTTTCCATTAGCGTCCTTTTTGCCATGAAACTCATAATTCTCTTTTTTAAATCCATCTTCGCCTGCTTGTTTGGTACCTGAATAATATTGAAAAACGGCACATCCCGCCAATGCTATAATAATCAAAAATATAAATAAGAGGAGAATTCTTCTTCTTCTCTTTTTCCTTCTTGTTTTTTTATCAAGTCTTGTAACCATAGTATCCCTCAACTTTTTATAATAGAAATTTGAATACCGATAAATTTTTCATGACCTTTTTATTATTAATGAAAAATGGAAATTTGTCATCCCTCCAATTTCTGTTGATATAATAGGGGAAAGTTACCTTTAGAGGATGTGTTTGAAATGAAAGGGATAAATCACCTTCTATTTTCAGTATCAAATTTGGAGAAATCTATTGATTTTTACGAAAAAGTTTTTAATGCAAAACTGCTTGTAAAAGGGCATACTACCGCTTATTTTAACTTAAACGGGCTGTGGTTAGCACTGAATGAGGAAAAGGATATCCCCCGGGATGAAATTCATTATTCCTATACACACATAGCCTTTTCTATTGAAGAACACGAAATCGAACAATATTTGTCGAAATTTCGAAAATTAAAGGTTACTATTCTCCCAGGTAGAACTCGCGACGAAAAAGATCACAAATCTATTTATTTTACCGATCCGGATGGGCATAAGTTTGAACTTCATACAGGTACATTGGAAGACCGATTATCTTACTATAAAGAAGAAAAAAAACACATGAAGTTTTATATTTAAAATGATAGTATATTAATGTGAAAGTTCAGAATTATTAAAGGTGGGTGGTTGGAGAATGTTAAAAAGACATGAAATCTTATTTAATCAATTAGAATCTTTTAGGCAAGAAACGCTTCATTTAATTACAAACTTAACAGACGAGCAAGTAGACATTGTACCAGAAGGCTTCCATAATAATATTCGCTGGAATCTAGGGCATATTTATTTTGATCAATATCTTTGGATTAAGGCTGTTACGAAAGAATCTATCCCTGTTCCAGAAGGATTTCAAGATTGGTTTGGCTTTGGTACAAAACCTGCAGACTGGGTAACTCCACCACCTCGATTAGAAGAGCTAAAAAAATTATTAGCGGAACAGCCAAAAATGATTAGGAAGCTTTACGGAAATCGCTTAGAAGAAGAATTTTCTCCTACAGAGCTTGGAATGCATACCATTGCACAGGTTCTCGTTCGCACCATTTATCATGAAGGAATGCATACGGAAACGATTAAGTTGATGAAGAGATTTTTGAATTGCTAAGCAATATTTAAATACAGTATTACCGAATTAAACTAGAAGAAGGTATTATTTAAGCTAAAGGGTCCTTTCTTTTCCAAGTAAGAAGTTCTGGTACTGTGGTGGCAAAATTAATAACAGGTGTGCTAAACATACTAAAACACAGTACGTTTAGCACCATAAATAGCAGAAATACTTATGCATCTAATTTGATATTAGTTGATATATTACATACCAATCCTACGCAGAGGCAAAGGGAATTGTACTCCATTCATCTTTTTTAATAATGAAATTTCGCTTTGGTGAAAAGACTGTGCAATTATGTTTACATTATCATCAATATAATCTATTTAATAAAAATTATTATTTTTAATAAAAAAACTCCAATCCGCTGATGGGAATGGAGTTGATATAAGATTAATTTATTATTGAGTGTTGAATTATAAGAAAATCATGATAGACAATGCTAGCAAACCCCAAATAATCGATATACGGTTCAACATTTCTCCACTTACTTGAATAAAGTATATACATATAATTCTCTCCTATCGTCGTTATTTTCCCTCATGAGAGATATAACTTCTTTATTCACTGATGCTTGTATGGATTAGTTTGGTGGACTGTAGTAGTATCGAACTACGTTATTAAAGTGGATCTGAACGTTGAGGCAACCATTCTTCCAGATAATCTGGAAGTTTATTATCTTTTACAATTAAATGAGTGTGACCGCCTTGGAGGAGCTTATACGTTTTATCCTGACTTGAGACGAGATCTATAATAGGTATGCTTTGTTCTTTAGGGGCAAGATGATCTAGATTGGAGGAAACAACGAGAAGGTTAGCCTTAATGTTGCTTAAATTAACCTTTTTCTCACGTATCATAAGCTCTCCTTTGATCAATTTATTTTCCTTTACAAAGTCATTGATTAATTGTTTCATTGCCCCCCCTGCAAATGGAATATGTTCTTTTGTCCACTTATTAAAAAGTCTCCATCTAAGTACATAATTTGGATCATCAGCTCTATTTAATAAAGATAGGTAATGACTTAAGTAAACTGGTGATGTAAGTAACCTTACTCCAAACTTTACAAATTCTGCTGGGATTACTCCATAGTAATCGATTAAATCATCTACATTTATTAACTCAGCTCTTAACGCTGCAACCCATTGGTCGTACGAAGGAAAATACTGAAAATCAATAGGAGCAACCATTAAAATTAAATTTTCGATGGGTTCGTTAGATATTGCCGTATATACCGAAGCTAAAGTTCCTCCAAGACAATAACCAACAATACTTATTTTTTCGGCACTAGAATGATGAAGCGCCCTAGTTACTCCTCGCTGGATATAATCTACTATATAATGATCGACAGTGATATCACTATCTTCATCTCTAGGAATCCCGAAATCTAATAGATAAACATCGAAGCCATTTTTAACAAATGATTGTATAACACTCTCACCAGGTAATAAATCTAATATAAATGGCTTGTTAACTAGAGAATAGATTAAAAATAATGGAGTTTTATATTTCTTCTGTGAGGTAGGATAGTACCATAATGTAGCCTTGTTTTTCTTCCAGATTGCTTCCCTTGGTGTGTTTTCTTGCATTAGTTCACTTTCTGTCCAATGGCTGAAAAAGCCATTCCACCTTACATATTCTTTAGTTACATTTATATTTGCAATTACTAAATCAGTTGGCTTCGCTTCCAAGCTATTTGGATGCTCATCCTTTTTATCCACTAGTTAATCCATCTCCTTTTTCATAAAGACAAGTTGTGACCTATCCGTTTTCTAACCCTTCCACTTTTTGCTGAAGTAATAATACTTGATCTTCTACCTTATCTATTTTTTCCTCCACTTGCAAAACCAATTTACCTATATTAGTAACGTCTTGTTTCGATGGTATATTTAAATTAGAGAACAAATGCCCCATGCTATTTTGAACGCATTTCATTACGTGAACATAGTACTTGCCGGCAATGTTTGTTCCTTGCACAAATTTCGTGTGGTTAATCTGATCCTTAATCCAATTATTTAGTTCTTGCTCAACTTTAAAGCCAGTTAATTTTATAGCCTTATAAAGTTCCACTTGCTCATTCTTCTCCACTATATCTTCATCCTTTCATCTTAGACTAAACTACTTATTCCACCATCTATTACTAAAACATGCCCTATCATATAATCTGACGCTCTTGAGGCCAAGAAGACAGTCGCCCCGTGTAAGTCTTCCACCTTCCCAAATCTTCTTGAAGGTATTTGACTTAGAATATAGGAATTAGCGTTATCTATTACCTTTTTACTTATTTCAGTAGGAAAGAATCCAGGTGCAATGGAATTCACTTGAATATTATGACGTGCTAATTTAATGGCCAAATCTTTTGTGAATGTCATAACGGCACCTTTACTCGTATTGTAGGCTATCGTATCCAATAATTCCGGTTGTGTGCCACCAAACCCAGTAACAGATGAGATATTAATAATTTTTCCGCTACCTTGCTTTATCATTTCCTTTGCTACGGCCTGACTAAAAAGAAATACCCCTTTTACATTTACCCCCATGACTTTGTCCCATTTTTCCTCAGGCAATTCTAAAGCAGGTCCCATCCACGATGTTCCGCTATTATTAATTAAAATATCTATGCTTCCAAACTCTTTGATCGTTTTTTTCACTACATTTTCAATTTCCTTTTGGTTAGTTACATCACATTTAAAGGCTAGAGTGTCTACACCATATTTTTTTAATTGGTTAGCGACTATTTGACACGCTTCTAGATCTCTTGAACATACAACCACATCTGCTCCGGCGGAAGCAAGTGCACTAGCCATTTCTACACCTAAACCCTTTCCTCCACCTGTAACAATAGCTGTTTTGCCAGCTAGATTAAAAAGATGATTTATTCCCACATGCATCAACTCCTTTTACAATTAGCTACGAGAATATTTTTACCGCCAAATTTCCCCATCCATTTCGTCATATTTTAAATTCTTTATATTATAGTAAAGTTCAATGAAGGTAGTGCAAGAAATGATATTTTTGCCTTAAGCATATTTTTTATTGAATAAGAGCATTGAGTAATAGGAACATTGCCCTGGTTAGCTACTTCATTTCTGCATCGGGAAGTTGAAAAATAAAAAAGCAATCATGATTAATATGACCGCTTTTTTTCCATAAAGTTATTCTATTAATAAATGGAATCATCCTAATATTTATAGTGGCAAAATCTCCCTTTAACCAATTAATCACAAATGTCAGTCATGCAAATTTGTTACTGTTATTGGTATAATTCCTAAATATAGTTATCGAATTTATGCCAGTTAGACACATTTCTCCTCATAAAAAAGGCACAAAGATTTCATATATGAAACCATTTGTGCAAAAATCTGCCTCTTATTAAATGAGTATTCCAACCTAACTTATTTATCTGTTTCTTGAAATTCCTTCTGAACCTTTTCTAATAATTCCTTATCTGTTAATAAACGATAACCTGTTAATGCTAATGCCTTTGCAGCTGTTACTAAAGCATGCTCTCCTTGCTCAGAGCCAGCCGCTTCGCGAAATTCATTTGTATGCGGAACGAGATCATCTGGTCCAATTTTGATATAAGCATGTGTAGTCGGAACAACATGGCTGACATTCCCTGCATCCGTTGAACCAATGCCGCTATCTTTTCCTTCCACAATTTCTCCTAGCAAGGTTAATTCTTCCTCTACTATTTCATCTAGTGTGTGATTAATGATGAAATCATGGACTTCATTTTGGAACCTTTCAATTTTAACGGTACAACCAGTTGCTAATGCTGCGCCTTCAGCAATATTGCGAACTTTACCTGAAACCTCCTCTGTATGTTTCCAAGTAGTTGCCCGTATGAAAAATCTTGCGGATGCATATTCAGGAATAATATTTGGCGCATCTCCGCCATGAGTAATAATTCCGTGGATACGAACCTCTGGCGATAACTGCTGGCGAAGGGCATTAATTCCATTGAATAATTGGATTACAGCATCTAGAGCATTTATTCCCTTTTCCGGAGCCCCTGCAGCATGGGCAGCTTTTCCGTAAAAATGGAAATCCAAAGGATCTACCGCTAATGACGGACTGGACAATCCTGTTTTCCCGCTTGGATGTGCCATTAACGCTGCGTCAATTCCCTCTAATAACCCGTGTTTAACGAAGCTGCCTTTTGCACTGCCATTTGGACCGCCTTCTTCAGCTGGGGTCCCAAACACAACGACCTCTCCACCTGTTTCTTCTATTACGTCAGCCAGCGCAATACCTGCTGCAACACTCGTTGTTCCAATGATATTATGGCCACATGCATGACCTAAACCAGGAAGAGCATCATATTCTGCTAAAAAGGCAATTTTAGAACCTGGTTTGGATGCAGATTTTCTAGCGATAAACCCTGTTTCATGTCCTGCCACATTTCGCGTAACATTAAATCCAGCCTTTTCCAGTATTTCCGTCAAGGTTTCAGAAGCAAAAAACTCTTGATTTCCAATCTCCGGTTTTTCATGAATTTGATGACTTGCTCTTATATATAATTCCTTGGAATCCTCTATATTCCTCACAATTTGTTCTCTTTGTGTTTCTACTTGAACTGTCATCTCAAACTCTCCCTTCAATTATTTAGCGATTAATGAAAAATTATAGATTCTTAATTTTATCGATTGAAATATTAACTGGTACGGTAGCACCTTTATCACGTTTAATAATGTAATCATGTACTTCTTTTGATTGGTATGCCTTCACAATTTTCAAAAAGTCTTTATCGTCTTTATCCTTTGTGCGTGATGCAATAACATTGATATAAGGCATTGCAGCTTTATCATTTGGATCTTCTTTGTAAAGCGGATCTTTAGATGGATCTAGTCCTGCCTGTACGGCGAAACCATTGTTGATAATTGCTCCAGCAACATCATCTAATGATCTAGCGGTCTGTCCAGCTGCAATTGGTTTAATCACTAAATGTTTTGGATTTTCTTTAATTTGGTCAATTGTTCCTTTTGGATCGAAATTATCTACTAGCTTAATAAGCCCAGCCGATTGTAATAGTTTAAGAGCACGACCAGCGTTTGTAACATCGTTTGGAATAGTAATGGTAGCACCATTTGGAATATCACTTAACTTTTTGTATTTATGAGAGTATAATCCCATCGGTGCAATTACGGTTGAACCAATAGCCGTAATATCCAGATTATGTTCTTTCTTAAACTGATTCATATATGTGATCGTTTGAAACGCATTTAAATCAAGGCTCCCGTCATTTAATGCTGTATTTGGCTGCACATAATCCGAGAAAGAAATAATTTTTAACTTGATACCATCATCTTTCACTTGGTTTTGAATGATTCTCCATAAATCATTGTCGTCGCCATTAATACCAATTTTAATCGTACGTGTTTTTCCATTTTCTGAAGATGCGGAACTAGATCCACAAGCTGATAAAACTGAAACCGTTAAAACAAGTGCTGCAAAAATAACAAAAAACTTTTTCATCCTCTTTTCCTCCTCACATGTCTTGACCATGCATTTCCTAAACTTTGAATTATTTGAACAAGAACGATTAACAATACAACTGTTATTACAATTACGATGGTAATAAAGCGTTGGTATCCATATGTAATGGCTAAATCACCAAGCCCTCCAGCCCCAACAGCACCTGCTGCTGCACTCGACCCAATTAAACCGATTGTCGCAGTGGTAAAGGATAGAATTAAAGAGGGAATGGCCTCAGGCAAAATAAACTTTGTGATAATCTGAAATTTTGTTGCCCCCATTGCATATGCCGTTTCGAGTACTCCCTTATCTACCTCAAGCATAGAGTTTTCTATTAATCTTGCTAAATAAGGACCTACAAATACAGATAGCGGGACAATCGCAGCAGCTACTCCGATGGATGTTCCTGTTACAATCCTCGTAAATGGTATAATTGCAACCAGTAAAATAATAAATGGTACAGAACGAACGATATTAATAATCGTATTCAGCACTGTAAATACCGCTTTATTTTCCATAATATGCCCTGGCCTTGTCACCACCAGAATAATGCCCAATGGCAAGCCGATAATGGTTCCAAAAATGAAAGAACCTAGAACCGTTAGAAACGTCTCTTGACATGCCTGCCAAAATTGCGGCCAGAAAAACTCCCAATTAAGCTCCATGTGGGATAACCTCCTTCACATCCACACCATTTTCTAATATATATTGAATGGCCTTTCTACTTTCTTCCTGTGACCCATCCAGAGCAACAAACAGGTTTCCATATGGTTTATCCTGCAACTCTGTTATGGACCCATATAAAATATTTAAATGAATATCAAATCTCTTAGATACCTCAGATAATAATGGGTTTGCTGCCCGCTCACCCAAAAAGATAAGTCGATAAAACTTTCCGTTTGTAAGAGCTTTTGAAAGATTAGATGGAACTTCATTTTGCAATACCGTATTTACAAAATTTCGAGTAATCGTTTTTTGCGGGTTGGTAAAGACTTCGTAAACAGAGCCCTCTTCTGCAATTTCACCATTATCAATTACAGCTACCTTGTCACATAAGTCCCGGATAACACTCATTTCGTGTGTTATCAAAACAATCGTAAGGTTATATGCTTTGTTTACCTTTCGCAAAAGCTCTAACACATTTTTCGTTGTTTCGGGGTCCAAAGCGGATGTTGCCTCATCACAAAGCAATATATCTGGATCGGTAACCAATGCCCTTGCAATACCGACGCGTTGCTTTTGTCCGCCGGAAAGATGACCGGGATATACATTTTCTTTACCAGTTAATCCCACAAAATCAGTTAGTTCCCTTACTTTTTCCTCAACATCTTTTTTCTTTTTACCTTCGAGATATAGCGGCATTGCAATATTATCGAAGACTGTTTTCGCCGATAGTAAGTTAAAATGCTGAAAGATCATTCCAATTTTCCTGCGTGTTTTTCGCAATTCCTTTTCATTCAAAGCCATTAAGTCCAATCCGTTAAGATGTATCGTTCCTTCGGTCGGTTCTTCTAATCTATTTAAACATCTGATTAAAGTACTTTTCCCTGCCCCAGAAAAACCAATGATTCCAAAGATCGTTCCCTTTTCGATTGTTAAATTTATATTTTTTAATGCATGTATTGGCGGTTTTCCAGGGTAAACCTTGGAAACATTTTTTATTTTAATCATACAACCATACCTCCTTAATCTTTATTTTAGTAAACTGATAAGTAAACTCGGCTTTTTGAATTCAATTGCCTCATTTCGTGAGATTTCTATCAAAAATCAAAAAAACCCTTCCTCTTATCCATGCAAAGATAAGAAGAAGGGTTTATATATAAGCCGTTCTACTTCTTATCTTTCAAATCGTTCACTCGATTTGCAGGAATTAGCACGGTATTTGCATAAAGCAAACCCGTTGCCGAGGTTTCATTGGGCCAGTCCCTCCACCTCTCTGGATAAGTAATAGCTGTTTTTATTAAATTTTTGAACTTGTAAGACTAATAATATTGCCATTTTTACAATAAGTCAAGAATTATTTTTTATATATGAACAAATCTAGAGAATCATACATCAATCACATATGATTTTTCCATAAAGTAGATATTTATGTTTTTAGATAGACGAAAAAAGAATGATTCATTAAAAATTTGGAACAATACCATTGTATTTAGGTAAAAAGGAGGTTAACAGAAAATGGATAATCAAATATTAGCCCATCATGAGTCTTTAGATTTACATGAAATTATAAATTTTAAGACGCTTTGCATAGCAAAATCAAAACTAATGCAAGGCTTAGTTTTTGATCAAGACTTAAAAGCATTAATGCAAAAAGATGTTGAACAATCCATGAAAGCACTAGAAGAACTACAGATAATCTATGAACGTGCTCCTTTTGAAGCTCCTGTTCCACAAAACCGGCCAACACCAATCATAAATTGAAAGGAAGAAAACCCCATTGAATAATGACTATTTAGACCCTATAAATTCATTACACATGCCGGAGCTAGCAGATACCACATTTGCAATGGATTTTCTCCTACGCGCCAAAGAAGGTGTTCGAAATCTTGCTGTTGCATTAACAGAATCGGCATCACCTGATGTTAGAGCGGCCTTAAGAAAACAATTAATGCAAGGCATTGCTATGCACCAAGAAATTACGGAACTAATGATTGAAAAAAAATGGTTCCATCCTTATGAACTAAGTGAGCAGTATAAGCTTGATCAACTCTCTGCCAACAATACATTGATGATTGGCAAAATGAATCTATTTCCTGTTGACACCAACAGAAAAGGGATGTTCGACCGAGCGCCGGATGAACACTAAAGATGGAGGTTGTATAGGATGAAAGCAGTCACCTATCAAGGTATAAAAAATGTGGCAGTAAAGGAAGTGCCAGATCCAAGGATTGAAAAACCCGATGACATGATCATAAAAGTAACAAGTACGGCTATTTGCGGTTCCGATTTACATTTAATTCACGGTATGATTCCTAACCTGCAAGAAAACTATGTAATTGGGCATGAGCCAATGGGAATCGTCGAAGAGGTCGGCTCAGGTGTAACGAAACTAAAAAAGGGAGATCGTGTTATTATCCCGTTTAATATTGCTTGCGGAGAATGCTTTTATTGCAAAAACCATTTGGAAAGTCAATGTGATAATGCAAACGACAATGGAGAGATGGGAGCCTATTTCGGATACTCGGGTACAACAGGGGGATATCCAGGCGGACAAGCTGAATATTTGAGAGTGCCGTTTGCTAATTTTACTCATTTTAAAATCCCAGAGTCTTGTGAGGAACCTGATGAAAAGTTGACAGTTATTGCGGATGCAATGACTACTGGATTTTGGAGTGTTGATAATGCAGGTGTTAAGGACGGCGATACAGTAATTGTTTTGGGCTGCGGTCCTGTTGGTCTTTTTGCTCAAAAATTTTGTTGGTTAAAAGGGGCAAAACGAGTAATTGCTGTAGATTATGTCGAGTATCGTTTGCGGCATGCTAAACGAACAAATAAAGTAGAGATTGTGAACTTTGAAAACCATGAGAACGTAGGGAATTTCTTGAAGGAAATGACTAAAGGCGGGGCTGATGTAGTCATCGATGCGGTGGGGATGGATGGAAAGATGACAGACATGGAGTTCCTTGCCAGTGGATTAAAGCTTCAAAGTGGAGCCTTTAGTGCGTTTATTGTCGCTTCACAAGCAGTGCGAAAAGGCGGCACCATCCAAGTTACTGGCATTTATGGCGGAAGATATAATGCATTTCCAATGGGAGATATTATGAATCGCAATGTGAACATCCGTACAGGACAAGCACCTGTTATTCACTATATGCCGTATATGTTTGAATTGGTTTCTACTGGAAAAATTGATCCTGGTGATGTTGTGAGTCATGTACTTCCCCTTAGTGAAGCAAGGCATGGTTATGAGATTTTTGACACAAAAATGGATAATTGTATAAAAGTCGTATTGAAACCTTAGTAGACGGAGGTGAAAAAAGTGGAATATGCATTACATGAAGTTCTTGAGGTTCAAGAATTGGCAGCATTTAAGACAGTTTGTTTAACTAAATCTAAAACTATGAAGGCCCTAGTTACCGACGAAAAGTTAAAAGATATTATGCAACAAGATGTTGATTTAACTACTAGACAGTTACAGGAATATGCCTCCATCTTATCTAAGACAAGCAATAATGAGGAGTTGAGTAAACAGCATGAATCCAATCATTGAAAAATTTACTGGTATGGATGCACTGTCGGATCAAATCGTTGCAATGGATTTATTAATCTCAGCAAAAAGCGGAGTTAGAAATTATGCCATGGCAGTTACGGAAGCAGGCACGCCTGAAATTAAGGAGATGTTAACTCGTCATTTAGAGGCAGCATTAGATATGCACGAACAAATTTCTAGTTATATGGCCGAAAAAGGCTGGTACCACGCATGGGATACAAACGAACAATTGAATATAAATTTAGGCAATATTAATACGGCATTGAACTTACCTACTCTCTAGAAAATGTATAGGAACAGTTTAAAATCTTACTAAATAAGCTGTTCCTAAATCTAGCTATAGTGTTCCATTTCTATTTACTAGCATATTCACGATGAAATCCATAATTAAGGAGAGCTGTTGAATCTGTATAGACTCCTTCCTTGCTCGAATGCAGTACAACTGAGATAAGGTTTTTTCCATCTCTTGTCGCAGATGATACTAAACAATGCCCTGCTTGATCGGTAAAACCTGTTTTTATCCCGTCTGCACCTTGAAAAAAGTTGCTACTGCTCCTATTTACAAGTTCATTCCGATTGTAAAAGGTGAATGATGCATCCTTGTATGTTTCTTCGCTCACAATTTCCCGAAATACGGGATTTTTTCTTGCTTCTCGCGCTATTATAGCAAGATCCTTGGCAGTAGAGTAATGTCTAGGATCATGAAGTCCATGAGGATTGACAAAGTGTGAATGAGTTGCCCCTAATTCCTTTGCCTTTTGATTCATTAGCCCCGCAAAATAGCGAATTCCTTCCTCAGGGCTCATATTGGAGTTCCCGCTATCTTTTTTAGCTATATAAATAGCAATTGTTCTTGCCGCATCATTTCCGGATGGCAATAGCATCGCCCTCAGAAGAATCTTTAAAGGAATCACGTCTCCTTGTTTTAAGCCTGCAGTGCTTTCGTCCCTAGTTTTTAAGTTCACTTCATTCCCTACTTGTACTTGATCATTCAGATTACCTTTATCAAGGGCAACAACTGCTGTTACTATTTTCGTAGTGCTTGCTGGATATAGCCGTTTATTTTCATTTTTGGCATATAATATGCTTCCGTTATCCTCATCCATTAGAACTCCCGCTTCTCCCTGTATGGACAAATTTACCGGGTTAGCATGGATATCGTTCCCACCTGTGTTATGAAACACATCAAAATGTTGATATAGATAGATACCACCTAAAATAACTAAAAGTATGATGATTTTCTTCAAGTATCGTTCACTCCCCTGAAACATTTCCTATCATAACTTTAAAGGAAAATGCTTAAATACCTTGTAAGGATTTCTAAAGAAATTCTTAATAAAAGCTAATTATGGAAATTTTTCACTAGAGTGTATACATTCCTATAGACAGAAAGAGATTACCTGTTATTCGGCAATCTCTCCATTGGTAGCATAATTTTAAAATTTGTTTCATTCTTGTTGCTGGCTGCCTCAATCGTCCCATTGTGAAGCTCTACGATACTTTTCGTGATAGCTAGTCCAAGCCCAGATCCACCTGTATCCACAGAACGTGATTTTTCCACCCTGTAGAATCGTTCAAAGATAAACGGCAAATCTTCTTCAGGGATGGGTTCCCCATAATTTACGACTTCTACCATTGCCAGGTTTTCTACTATATCCACTCTGATATCAATACATTTTCCTTCTTTTCCGTACTTCAATCCATTTGAAATTAAATTTTCAAACACTCTTACCAATTTATCTCCATCTGCTTCAATAAAAATACTCTCAAATTCATTTTTTAATTTAATTTCCATTTTTCGTTCTTCTAACTGCGGCAAAAATTGAGCAGAAACCTGTGATAAGAGTTGAACTAAATCAATTCTGGAATACTCCAACTCAATGGTCCCAAAGTTTACACGGGTATACTCAAACAAATCACTTACCATTCGCTCAAGACTTCTGGCCTTTTCAAATGCAACGGACACATAATAGCGCAGTTCGACTTCGTCATTATAACGGTCCTCTTCGATAAGTCTTAAATAACCCATTATAGATGTCAAAGGTGTTCGTAAATCATGGGAAACATTCGTAATCAACTCATTTTTAGCTTGTACAGCTTTGCGCTCTTCCTTTATGGACTTCTGTAATTGAGACGAAATACTATTCAGGTTCTGGGCAATATCCCCCAGCTCATTTTTCGAATACACAGGTACATGAAATTGAAAATCCCCTTGTGAAATCTTCGATGTGCCATCGAGAATTTGGTCAAAATTCTTCGCCCATCGCCTGCTTAACGCCAATATAAAAACAAAAAATAAGATACCAATTACCATGTATAAAATTGTATGAAGTCCAAGAAAATTATTTAAATAGTACAGTTTTAATAAAACAGAGTAAGGGAGAAAATGCGTAGCTCTTAAGATGTAGGCAAGGAACAAAAGTCCAAAGGTAACTGCTGCGGATAAAAGAGCACTTAAAGCAATTAATGCTAATATTTTTAACTGAATTTTAGATAGTAGTCTATTCTTCAATTTTATATCCTACTCCCCAAACTGTTTTGATCAGCTTATACCCTAATTCCTTTTCCAATTTCTCTCGCAAATTACTTATATGCACCATTACCGTATTGTTAGAGGCAAAATATTTTTCCTCCCAAACTCTTTCAAAGATTTCTTCTGTACTAAACACCCTGCTGCGATTACTTGCGAGTAAGTAGAGAATTTCAAATTCCTTCGAAGTAAGAACGATTGGCTTCCCCTTATGCAATACCGTATGGGATGCCCTGTTAATTTCCAAAGAGTTAACAGATAAAAGGTCCGTTTGTTCCTCCTGCTCCATTTGTTTGAACTGATAGGAGCGGCGAAGCAAGGATTTTACCCGCGCAATTAGTTCCAATGGATTAAAAGGCTTAATCATATAATCATCCGCACCCGTCATCAAGCCAAGCACTTTGTCCATGTCCTCTGCCTTTGCACTTAACATTAAGATTGGTACGGTATTTGTTTCTCTTAACCTTCTGCAAACCTCCATCCCATCCATTTTTGGCATCATTATATCTAAAATAATTAAATCAATTTTCTTTTCTGCAAACAATTCCAATGCTTCCTGACCATCATATGCTTTAAAAACGGTAAATCCATCATTCTGCAAATAAATGGAGACCAAGTTTACAATTTCCTTCTCATCATCCACCACTAAAATATTTTTCAAATTTATCACCCAACTTATGATTATACTAGATAATACCTAGACTATCATTTAAGTCCAATTTTCTCCATAAACTTTTTTGAATCCAGAATATATATTAATTTTTCCTTTTTGGAAATAGCCTCAAATCCTAACATATAGTTGATGGAGAAAATAAAAATATAGCAGCGCTTTCGATAGCATAGCGGAATGTGTGTCCGCTAATCCTAATATTTTGATGCAGCCTTCATCAAAGCAGGAAAAAACAAGGCAAATATAATAATACCAACAGGTACGCTTATTAAAATAGCACTGTAATCTATAATATTTTTTTGCAATAAAACATAATAAAACCAAATACCATATGGAATTAAAAGCAAAACAGAGGTTAAAACACCAGGAGTATATCTATTTAGCAAAATGGCCTGACCAATATGTGTAAAAGAGTGAAGAAATAGAACAGCAAACAAGCCTAAATAAAGCCATTTATACAAACCAATAAATCCATTAAGATAGACTAAAAGTGTTGCGCATGAAATAATAATAAATTCCACGTACACAACGATAGAAAATTGATGTGTTTTCATCGCAAAATTATTTTCGAAAAAATGCGCGGCTCTTTTAGGTAATTTATTTTTGAGATCCTGCTTGTTAGTAGCAATCCATTTCTCCACAACAATAATTTCCTCAAAATCATGAACAGCAAATATAATAGGAAATAACCAAATTAATAAAACCGTTAGCTTATCTATAGAAATCCCCCCACCTTTTTATATAGTTAAACCCTTCGAATCACAGAGTTCTCTCACGTGCTTGGCTACGAATTGTAGATCATCCGATACTTGCGGGATGACATAACCAACAAACAAAGGTGACACTGCAAATCGAGGAATAATTTTACAACTAATGGTATCTTCCATATGATAGAAAAATAAATTATAGCTCTCACACCGATATGAGGCATGATACAGCAAATATTGAACAGCAGCTTGAATAAAATCAGCCATTCGATTGATTTCCTTCCCATCATACAAATTTACATTCATTTCGCGAAACCCCATAATTGGTCTTGTTGAAATATTAAAATCCAGCGATTTATCTCTATAGATGGTCACTCCTTTAAAATTCTCTAATTTAATTGTGTCCTTATAATCTACATCTTTTAATCCTACTATTTGCATATGCGGATGCCGAATCGTCCCACCTGATAGCGGACCATGATTTTTATAAAAAATAACAGATGTGAATTCGCCGCTAGTTTCGAGTTCAAACCAATGACGAACCGCAAATCTCATTACTTTATGTAGATGTTCTCTTGAATACTCTGACAGCTCACTCTTACACTCTTCCGTTTCAATCAGAACGGTTTGGAGTGTATTTTGTAAGGTTGGGTATTTATTTTTCAAGAGGATTATGGAATCCTCTTGATCTATAATATTCTCTAGTTCCGCTACATTACAAAATGGACATGATGCAGTTTTATTCGTTACCGTTACAGGCTTTTGTTTGCCGATTTGGGATGTAAAGTACAGTTGTGTTTCTTTCTCCATCCAATCACCTCATTTTATGAAATTTCCGCTTATGATTATCCATAAGATTTATATTCTCCAAGAGATATAGTACTCCTTTTTCGCGAAAATATATTTTGCGAAGAACAATGAATAACTGGATAAGGAAACATGATGCAGTTGTTTTTGGGATCCATAACGAAGAAGCGAGCGGCGGTCTTAAGTATGCAACTCATTTTGAACCACCTAACTAGTGAGAAAAGCAAACAAGTGTGGGTGTATGTCAATCAGGAGCGGTTCACTTTTAAACAATTGATGAAATACCGAGTGCACCATATCTACGATACATTGATTAAATTGAAACCTATTAAGTGAGCGAAGGGTACAAAGTTATTCTACTAATGGGCTGGGTTAGCATAATTAAGAAGGAAATAAGTTGTAAATGAAGAATTTGTTTTGAAAGGAGATTAGAGACATGAGTAAAATATCTTTTAATGAGTTAGAAAAGAAACTTAAAAGTATTAGAATTGAAGCTTTTCTCATTTACAAGGGGAATACCCAAATCTTCGAATACGTGAAGAATAAAAAGGTGGTAAAAAAGCCCTTAAAGGTTAATTCCATTACTAAGACCATTGTTTCTATATTAATTGGAATTATGGCCGACAAAGGGTTAATTAAAAATATTCACGAACCCATTCAAAACTATTTTCCAGAAATATTAGAGTCTAACGATCCGCAAAAGAAAGAAATTACAATATTTCATTTGCTGACCATGACTTCAGGGTTACAAGTAGGAAATTTCCAAGGATCAAAAAATTGGGTTAAATTCATACTAGGACAACCTATTATACATAAACCAGGTTCAACCTTTCAGTATAATTCGGGAGACTCCCATTTACTAAGTGCGATAATACAAAAAATTTCTGGAATTCCTACCGCTTCATTTGCTGAAAAATATCTATTCCGTCCATTAGGGATAAATAAATACGTTTGGCATATGGACCCACAAGGAATTCATGGCGGTGGATTCAGTATGTCATTGAATCTAGAGGATATGGTGAAGATTGGATTACTATTCTTAAATGAAGGGCGATTCAATTCCCATCAGGTGATTTCATCCAACTGGCTCCTTCAGGCAAAAAAAACATATAAAGAAGTTAAAACCACAGCAGAAGGAACATTTGGATATGGTTTTCAGCTATGGACTTATGAAAAAACTAATACTAACACTAACACCCCGATTGATTACTACTATGCTAATGGCATATTTGGACAATATATTTTTATTGTTCCAAAGTTAAATATTATGGCTGTGACAAAAAGTCATCTACAAAATGACCAGCAATCTGCACCGAGACTCTTTTTCGAAGAGCTATTAGGTAGTTGGCCGGATGAGTGAGACATTCGAGCAAGTCAAACTGGATTTTACTTCTTTTCCTCGTATCATAAAAATTTCTTCTCCTACTACAGGGACAATAGTTTAAGATCCAGCTGCCAGTTCGGCAGCTTTTCTTATTGAACAACAGGAGCAGTTTTGTTGAAAATATATGTTTAACAACATTCGGGCAATTTAACTGAGTAACATATTGTGAAAATAATAGTAGTTTGAAATAATTATGATAGAGGTCAGAAAAGTGGAGGATTTTTAATGGATAATAGATACCCAATCGGTCAATTCGAGTGTCCTAATGAAGTACAAAAAAAAGATATTCAAATGTGGATTAAGGAAATTTCCACACTTCCTAGTCGTTTGAATGCACTAACTGTATCCCTTGATGAAATAAAATTAACAAAAACATATAGGGAAAATAGCTGGAATGTACGTCAGCTTATTCATCATATTGTCGATAGCCATCTAAATGGATATATGCGAATAAATTTAGCTTTGACGGAAGAAAATCCAGTAGTTAAAACGTATGAAGAAAGTGAATGGGCAGGGTTAACAGATTATAATCTGCCTGTTAAAGTTTCATTACAGCTTTTGAAAAGTCTCCATGAACGCTGGACATATTTACTTGAAAATTTAACAGATACCCAATTAAAGCGTACATATCAATATCCTGATGGTAATAAAATGAGAATTGAACAAAGTATCGCACTTTACGCATGGCATGGTAACCACCATTTTGCACATATTCAACTAGCTTTAAAAGATTGAGGTGCATATCTAGAATAACAAATCAATTCTACTGAAAAATTGAGCTGTTCCCTTATGTTAAAGAGAAATTGCGATAAGAAAATAAACATAAGGAAATTTTATGATTGAGGAGAATAATAATTATGGAAAATACAGCATTAATAATTATTGACTTGCAAATTGGTGTTCAGCCTGAAAATGTTCCACTTTATAACTTAGCGAATGTACTAGATGGGGTTAATCAAAGAATTCGTTTATATAGAGAAAAAAACAATCCTATAATTTTTATTCAACATAATGATGGTGATCTGGTCCTTAATTCTCCAAAATGGCAACTGTTTCGTGAACTAGATAATAAAGATACAGATATCTATGTCAACAAAACACATGCAAACTCATTTTTCAAGACTGACTTAAATGATCAACTAATGAAATTAAATATAAATTCACTTGAAATCTGTGGCGCACAGACGGAATATTGTGTAGATACAACTATTAGAATGGCTCACGGATTAGGATATAAATTATTTATGAAAAAAGGATTAACTACCACCCTTAATAGTGACCTTCTAGGGGCTAAAACCATCATTGAGCATCATGAGAATCTCTGGAATAATAGATTTTTAACTTTTTTATAGAAAGGAATTGCTTTTACATACAAACTGCTCCAATGGTGATAAAACTTTTTGGAATTTTAACATCATAAGGGTTTACTCTAGCTAATAGATTGCCTGACTTCAATAAGATTAAATTGATGCTCTTCTGCTATCTGTGCACTTAAACTAGTGAAGACTTTAGCTCAATAAGATTTGTTCAAACTTTATATATAAACAATTTTTATTTAAATGGAAAACCATGATTTTCGCGAAATAACGGTTTTCCATTTGTCGTTGTATATGGGATTGAAGAAAGTCTTTATCAATCTTTATTATAAAGACATAAAATGTCCTCCCTTTTATCGCCTTTTACAAAGCTTTGTGACTTTAAGTTAATTGTTTTTTGTCTACGTATAATAAAGCAGTTTAAACCAAGTTATATACCATTGTTTCATTGCGGATTAGTTATAACAAATCACAACAATCAATTATAGTTCCGGTGCGTATTTTATATCTGGTTCCATCATACACTCATGAAAGTTCATTGGTTTGATGGGTAGGATGAAAAAAATTATTACATGAGCTTCTTAGAAAGTAGACGCCTATTTCTTCCCCTTCAAATAACACTATTTGATCTGTGTCATTCCTACAAATTGGGATAAAGTACTCTTTATTTTTGGATCCATTCATTGGTTGTATAATTTTCTAGTATTATTTTTTCCCTCAACAATATTGATAACTTTCCTCCGACTTGGGACCTTGTCCCTTCCATTTTAAAATAACGGCTTCGTATTTGCTGCCTTTATTATTTTCTCCTTGACATACGTTCTAAAAATTCAGTGGCTTGCGTCACGGTTGGTATATTAAGCAAGTTCCTTTCAACAAACTCATTTACTTGCGGGTCTCCGCTTTTTATAATTTCTTTTGCAGCTGACTTCAAATCGTATGTTGTCCGACAAAATTTATAACCTTTTGGATAAATTAGGAGCCAGTAAGCTCCTGGCTGTTCCGCAAACGGCATCCCTACGCTCCCAGCATTAAGAATACGAATATTACCTAATTGTCGTTCAAATTGTATATGGGTGTGTCCACAAATAACAACCTCTTGCTTAACATCTGCAAAAATCTTGCTAAGCCGTTCCTCCGAAGTAACAGGTGTAAAAATCTCATCATCGCTTCTTGGTGTAGCATGACAAAATAGAATATCTCCCAAACCATCAACTTCGATTGTTAGAGTTTCTGGTAATTCAGATAAAAAATCTCGATGTGGCCTAGTCAACTGTTCTGCAACCCATTGAGTCTTTTGGCGACCTTTTTCGGACATAGTCGGTGGAAGGGGATAGTTGTCAAAAGCTGTCACCACTTCCCTGTCTCCATTTCCACGAATGAAGCGTATATTATCGGTCAAAGAGAAAATTCGTTCCAATGTCTGCCTAGGCATAGGCCCAGAGACGATATCTCCTCCAAAAATAATTAAGTCTGGTTTGACCTTTTCTAAATCCTTTAGTATTGCATTCAGAGCTGGCAAATTTCCGTGAATATCATAAAGCGCTGCAATTTTCATGCTACACCCTCCTGATTAATAAAAGGTATCTATTGTTTATCAGCAGACTTGAAATGAACTGTCTTTCTAATAATAAACGAATTATATAGACAAAAAGATACGGGTATTATGTTATTACTTTTCGCGAAAAAATGAACGAAATATAGGTAATGAAAGGGGGCTAGAATGGTATATTCAGTGTGCATCTGCAACTCTTTTTTCTTATTCGACCAACAAGATTAGTAGAAGAAGGAAAGATAATATTTGGAATATGTTAAAATGAGCATTGATAGGAGATGCAATATATTTGAATAAAACTCAGGTAAATGTTTATTTCAGCTTGGGGATAACTGTCCATTCAATGTGGTTACCCAAAAGTTAAAAGTAATACCTACTGAGATATAAAAAAGGTGATTTAATTCCAAGCCGATCGACAGTTTGTTATAGAAAGGAGACAAGTTGGGATATAGGAAAGAGAGGCTATCAAGATTCACTAGATGTAGATGATCAACTAAAGCGAATAATAGGTAAATTACATAATAAAATATCAGTCATTAACGAAATAAAAAGGATTATTCATTGGAGTGTAAATTCTTTGTCGTTATTAACATTGAAGAGGAAAATACCGCTAGTTTATATATAGATAAAGAAATTATAGAATTTGCTTCAAGTATTGTAGCTGAATTTGATATAGACTTGTATACTGATCCTTATGACAGTAATCTCAATAAATGAAAAAAGTAAAACCTTCTTTAACTGATAGGCAGCGATTCTTAATAAAGGATGCGTTTGTCTTATTCAAGTAAAGGCCAGGTTTTTTGAAAAAGTTGCATTTGGGAAATATAGAGAAATCCAAGGAAGATTATACAAATGAATCTTATTAAATATTTCATTTTACAGTTAATGCTATTTGGTGTAATAATCCTAACTGTTTTCTACTTGGACAGCTATATTAGCAAACCATTTACTTTAAAAGATTTAGTAGCAATAATCATTGGCGTAGTAGTATATATTATTGTTTTAAATCTAAACGATAAGGCAAAAAAAAGGCTAAAACCTGTTCGCTTAGTCAATAAGATATTATTTTCAATATTAGCTATTCTTATTGCGACTATCATTGTAGGAGTTGCAACTGGTGAAATCAAATTTTCATCTTAAACCAGCTAATAGTATGTCAACATTTTGCTTGTTTAGATAAACTTTTATATTAATAGTTTCTATACTTTTTAAAAGTACATAGATCTAATGTAAGAGTTTATTGTGAAGGGTTTTCCTTCTTCACATTTTTTATCATAAAATTCTCGTAACCATATTTTTTACTAAGATGACGTAAGTTTAACAATTATATTTCTCGCTATTTATAAGATTCCGATTGTTCTTTACGCTCGCAGATTCACAAGGGCTTACGTTCTACCTTGGCTACCGTTTTCGTATATCATTATAAAAAATGGTCAACCTAAAAATAGCTAGCTTAACTACATAAGATTTGTACAGGCTCAGCACCAGCCGATGCCGTTGCTTCTGCCTTTCAGGTTGGAATGTATTATGTAAAACATCTCATCTTTTTCCTAATAGGAAAAATGATTCATTGGGAGACTCCTTTTTTAGCGAGTCTCCATGACATGTTCAAAATAGAAAAAAGAAAGCAACATCATAAAGTTATATAAAGATTTTGGTTAAGATTTGTTTGAAGTGCTTTATGTAATGCTTTTTTCAGTGTCCCCACAAAGTTATCACGTTTTTCAGGTGATAGCATTGCAAGAGACAAATAAGGATTTAGATCTTCGTGTTCGACCAGTAAAAGATTTCCATCTTTCGTTCGACAAGCGTCCACCCGTTCAATTCCCCAATCAAGATTGTTCCAATCAATAAACTGCTTGGCGAACGATAAGTCTTGTTTAGTAGGAACATATTCCTCTAGTTCCCACCTTTTCGTTTTATCCGGTGTATAAAGGGCGTATTGAAACTCTTTATCAATAAAATAGAAGGAGACCTCATATTCAAAGTCAATAAAAGGCTGTACTAAAATACTGTTTGTATTTGAATCTATTTTAGCAGTGAGTTCATTTTTAGAAACAAACTCTAGACCTATCGAATCTGCTCCGTATTTTGGTTTTATCGTATACATGTCTGAATTTGGCAATCTGTCTAATAAATCAAGAGAGTCAATAGTTGGAATAACAGGAAAGTCAGCTTTTGTTAACTCAATTAAGTATTCTTTTCCATTCATATCTCCGTTTCCGTTGAAGGAATTATAAGTTTTCAAACTATTAGCAACCACTCTGCGGCGAAATGCCTGATATTTCTCTTTGAACTTCATTACGGAACCAATATTTCTAACTAGGATTAAATCGACATCCTTTTCAAATACTTCTGTATCCTCAGGATGACAAATCGCTATTTGAAACTCTTTTCTTAGTTGGGATGTAAGATACAAATCCTCCTCATAATAAAGCCGTGCTCCTTTGGCCTTATAATATAAATCAGTTACAAATAATAGTTTTTCCATTGTAATTCACCTTCTCTAGTTGGTTTCATTGCTCTAAAAAGGAAATTTTTGATTTAATGCATGAAGAGCAAATATCAGAAACGAGTACTTAAATTACGACTATTCTGAATACTGAAGGATAATTTACCGATAACAAATTAAACAAAAATAAAAACCCCCCGTATTTTGAGTTAAAAGACGGAGGTTTCCCGTCGTATTCGGCAGCTGGCAAGCATAGTGATTAATTGTTTTATATCCACTTTAGCCCCTGTAGCTTTGCGTCGCCACTTTTCAGTGGGTTTGCTATTGTCGTACGAAAAGTATATTTCTTTCAGATATTTCCAATATAACAATATTAAATTTGAGTCACAATAGTAGAAAAGTAACTTTTTGTCAGAGTATGTAATACGTTTTCTAATAGCTATCAATATTATATTTATTCTAGTATTCATAATACGAGATATGAGGAGGTTTATCGTTGGCCAGAACAATAAAATTAAAATTAGAATCTTTCTATTGAGACAGTCTGTACCTACTAAAGCAAAATAAAAAAGAGCAGCGATCAATACATCCGCCCGGACCTTTCACACTTTACTGCCTCTTTATAATTGCTTCTACTTTCCAGATACTCTCACTTTCTTCCCTAAAAAGTACTCTAATTATCTTACACGGGCAAAATACAGTAACCATTATTAAATTAATTTTTCAAGCGAAGGCATTATACTTTTTAAAGGCTTCGAGATAGCAAATTTCCGCTCGTCATAAAATCTATTAAAGAAATATAAAAGGCATGGAAAGACTTCTCCACACCTGATTTTATAAACGATCGGATTAAAATTCTTCCATTGTTAGATCATAGTTTATTCCCATTGCAACACGAGATCCGTGAGCAGCAGCGATAATTAACTGTGACGGTCCAACTATCGATGTATCCCCTGCTGCATATATGCCTTCAACATTCGTTCTGCCTAAATCGTCCACCACAATTCCACCATTTGTTTTCATGGAACATCCCAATATCTTAGCAAAATTATTTGGCTGTTCAAGTTCCGTCATAACAAATCCACCTGAGCGCCAAATCTCTGTTCCATCTTCCAGTATCACTTTTTCTAATTTTCCTTGTGTGCCAATTAAATTTAATATTCTTTCTTCTTTTATTCTAATTCCTTTACTGCAAAGTAACTGCGCATCTGCTTCGGAAATAATTTTATTTCCGTTTGTACAAATAACTAGGTCTCTGCTCCATTGATAGATTATTTTTGCCATATGAATTACGTGTTTGTTTTCAGAGATTAATACTAGTGGCTGATCTTTTAATTCCCAACCATCGCAATATGGACAACTAAATAAACTCTTTCCATAAAAGTCCCATATTCCATTCACCTTGGGTAGGCTTTCTTTCAGGCCTATGGCCAAAATAATCTTCTTTGTTAAATATGTTTCCCCTTCATGTGTAATTAATTCAAAGGTAGAATTGCTAGCTTGTTTTATTTTTACAATTTTATTTTCATTTATTTGTACGGAGGGATATTTCCTAATATCTTGATGAGCTAAGGCTCGGAACTCTCGCGGTGAAACACCATCTCTTGTAATAAATCCGTGAGACTCATGTGTAACAGCGTTTCTCGGCTGGTTATTGTCAAAAAGGATAATTTTTCTTCTAGCTCTGCCTAGAACAAGAGCAGCATTTAATCCTGCAGGACCCCCACCTATTATTGCGCAATCTAACATCATTTTTTTCACCTCATTATATTTTTTTGTGTTGCTGTATTATAGATATTAAAGATATTTATAGTCTATAATTAAATTAAAAAAATTTAATTTGCTACAGAATTGATATGTTGTACCATATTGTCATGGACTTTTTCCACTACCTGTTCAATTGTCTGTGTCCTTAAATAGTCTTCCATTTTTTCTTCGGCCTCGTTCATTACTTTTTCGATTAAGCAATTTTGTCTGTCATGGATATCATTATCTAAACTACAATGAAACAGTGAAGTCGTCCCTTCAATGGCATGAATGATTTCTAAGAACGTTATTTCCTTTGGCGCTTTTATTAATTTATATCCGCCATTCACCCCCGTAACTGATTCAATAAAGCCAGATTTAACTAAATTCGTTAAAACTTTAGAAAGATACGTTGGTGACACCTTTTGAATTTCAGCCAAAGGTTTTACACCTATCGTTTTTCCGGCAGGTAAAACAGCTAAATAAACAATTGTATGAAGGGCATAATTTGTTGCTTTAGTATATTTCACTTTTTCACCTTCTATTATAGATTTAATATATCTATAATATCTCCAATTGCATTTAAAAGTCAACTTTTAATATCATTTCAAATGCTTTATTCATTTTTCCGTATTGTTATAGCTCGGCATATGAAGAAACTTAAGATGAATCATTTATTTTAGAAAAGCCTCGTTTTTAGATACTCGAATCATGTCACTTGGAAAATATTGTTTAAAATATTTTTCGACCTTTACATGGATTTCTTGTTGATACCATTTCGATAGTTCGTGTTCCTGAAACAATTTAGGCATCCCTAATCTTTCGGAGCGTTTCCCCATGGCACCATCCCCAATACTTAGAGTATCTATCCAAATATGATCCACTATTCCATTTAATACATTTGGAAAATCAGGGGTAAATGGCAATACAGGAGAAATAGATGCCTGGGTAGATATTCCTTTATCATGAACTTCCTTTAAAGCTTTTAGACGGATTTTAATACCTGGTGCATATGGAGCAAATATTCTTTTTACATCTTCTCTATCCGTTTCAATGGTCATCGATACTAGGACATCACATTTAGCTTTCAATTGATTTATTAAATCGATATCTCGTGTAATAAGTGGGCTCCGCGTTTGAATTTGCAGAAAATCAGGGGGATGCTCCATCATTTCTTCTAATATCCTTCTAGTTATGGCTGCCTTCCGCTCCATTGGCTGGTATGGATCTGTTGCGGAGGACATAAAGATATTTACGGGCTTGTTTTTCTTACGCAGTTTTATCATTTCATTTCGGTAATTTTCCGCTGCATTTGTTTTTATCTCTAACCATTCTCCCCAAGGAGTATCTTTAAATCTTTGAATCGGCATTTCCCTTACATAACAGTACTTGCAAGAAAATGCACAACCACTGTAAGGATTCAATGAATGTGTAAATCCAACATCTAAATATCCTTTTGCTTCCGTCAGGATTTTTTTAGAAAGTATTTCTTTCCATTCGATTTTCACATTCGTCTCCCTCTCTTTCGTATATTTTATATTTAAAATTTGTCTTTCATTCTACAGCTTTCACCAGTATATCACTCTGGGGACCCGAAATATAATAATCAAAATCATAAATTTCAAGGTGTTTTCAGACCATGTGTCTGCTATTTGCCAAAGTTTACGGAAAATGGACCCGCTTTTCACTATTAGCGGAATGTATGTCCAATAAGTTATACTTCTATTGCAATCTTTGATTTACTTATCGACTGCTCTAGCATTGTATAATAAGGTCGGCCTTTTCCAAAGGTAGTTCAGTCTCCAAATAATAATCTTCCGCCTTCCAATATCGGTGTCTAAACTTTTCAATATCTTGTTGAGTTTCTTCCTTTTCTCGCTTAAATCTCGTTTCCCTTGGGCAATCAAAATAAATTATATAGTCGAAGTAGCTTCTCCACTCTTTTCTTTGCAGGAATACTCCTTCTACTATAATAAGACCAGTTTTAGGGGTTTTAATCTCCTGTAAATCATGCGTATCAGAAAGATCATCATAGGTTGAAAGAGATAATATTTCTCCACAGCTTAGTTGTTTGAAGAAATTTTCCTTTAACCACTCAACATCCCATTGCAAATGGTAATATTCGTGCCATTGTTCATAATCAGTGTTATATCGCCTTTTTCTTTCTACAATATAATCATCTATATGAAAAACAAAGACAGCTATATTTTCCTCCAGGAAGCATTGTTTGAGCTTTGTTACCAAAGTTGTTTTCCCTGAACGGCTTAAGCCATCTACTCCGAGAATATACCGTTGCCCTGCTTCAATTCTTGCAATTTCTCTTAATATCATGTGCATTTTATCTTCCAATGGGAACCACCTTTACAAGGTTCAAAATATTTCATTAACGTCAGAAGGCAATTTTTGAACGTGCTCTAGATATTTTGTCATATTTTCATCGTCTTTGAATGGATATGCAAAAGAGAGAGTATTTGCAACTTCCTTCGCTAGTATTCTAAATAAATCACATGTAACAAAAATAGAATTCCAGAAGTTATTATAGTGATAATCTGAATAAGTCATTTCATACTTCTTCCAATAGGATTCAGGAAGATACTTTTTAAAATACTTTCCCATTTTTCCAGCAGAAATTTGAAAATCATTTTTGATTCCTATCCACCATGATACCATCTCATCCAATCTTCCCCTTATGACATACTCAAACATTTGCTTTGCGTATGGCAATTCATCTCTCCATATCCCTTTTGCAACATTTTGTAAACACCACCAAAAATCATTACAGCACCCCATAAACATTGGTTCTGTTGGCCTTTTCACATGATAGTCTTTATCTGTAGGAGCAGGGATAGGCGGCAATATGTTATCTTTATCTAAAAGAGGAATTGTGAGCTTATCTTTGGTGTACCCTTCCACCATACTCTCCTTCGTTTCTATATGAAGATCGATACGATTTCCGTCTGTGAAAAGCATTAAATATCCGTAGGACCGTTCATAATTCATATCCATTCCAAGGCTCTTGTCAACTTTGTCAGGCTCTTGAAGTATTAATAATTCTCCAAAAATTCCAATCCAGTTTTCATCCTTTATAAATGAGGCCGTTTCGGTCACTACGTAAACAATATCGTAATCTTGAAAAACATCTTTCGGAACATTGGGATTTGTTCTAGAACCATTCATATATACAGCACGGATTCTTTCATCTTCCTTCGCTATTCCTAGGATTAGCTCGAACATCTCTTTTTCGCTTCTCATGAACACCCTCCAAAAATTAGTTTTTCAAAAATCTATTTACCCTTCATCCTTTTGCATAATCCTTCTTTAGAAGCCCATAGATTTCTAAATCTACTATTCCCTTCCCGGACCAAAGAGTTGCTTGTCGTAAAGTGCCCTCTTTAATAAAACCATTTTTCAACAGAACTTTCTTTGAATGGTTATTTGATGGCATTACCTCTGCCTGAACCCTATTTATATGAACTTTCTCGAAAAGAAATTCTAGCAATACTTTAACCGACTCTGTTGCAAATCCTCTGCCCCAAAAAGCTTCGGCTAAAAAATATCCGATGGTGATCATATTTACTTTTTGGTTAAAGTCTAGAGCTTCGATTATTCCAATTAATTTTTGATCCTCATTATTCAATATTCCCCATTTGACTCTCGATCTTTTATGAAAATCCCGTTCAAAATGTCCAATCATCTTCCTAACTGTTTCTTTTTTATGCTTAGGTATAATTCCACAGAATTCAAATACTCGGTCGTTATGATAAATGTCGAAAACTTCGTCCAGATGACCTTCATTAATTTTACCTAGCGTTATACGATCTGACTTTAATACTGGGAAGTCAGTAAACACTGCTTCTATGTTCATGTATCGTCACCCTCCTTGTCATAAAATTTTTACACTTGCTTACAAGAATTCTATTTTGCCAAGAAATCCTTAATTCCTATTAAATTCGTCAATCTCCTCGTGGAGAGTGGATTCCCAAAAAGTCATATTCCTATTCGTCCAATAACTTCTTATGATTTTCTTTAGTGGATATGGCTGTAAACTACTTTCCTCTATGCAGTCAATATGACACCAAAAAAATTCGATATGGGTTTCTTTTGATTTAGGATTTAGAACGCAGTTTAATTCATTGGTTGTTACCTCAAATAATTGATTCACCTCACAATTTACTGCCCCTTTTTTCTCCCATTTGTGCTCTACGATACCAATAAAGTTGCTGACCTCACAAGCTATCCCTAATTCCTCAGCCATCTCTCTGCTTAATGCATCCTTTGCACTTTCTCTGAATTCAATATGGCCCCCCGGCAGGAATGAGTTCCTATTTCCCTTTGCTTTTGCCAGTAATACCTTGCCATCCTGCAACAATATTCCTCTTACTAAATGGTGAAATGGCTTTTCCATAAAACGCACCCCTATAAAAATTAATCCAAAGCTTTTTCATAACAAATACATTCGTGCACCCTTTTAAATTTACCTTTTACTGCTCCTAACTCATTTCCTACGTAATGAGCAAATGCTTGGACAGGGTAAAGATTAGGAACCTCACTCTTGATTGCACCTGCTAATTCCTGTCCGCCATCTATATATACATGAAAATAGGATTCTACTTTCGTAAATCCGCTATTCTCATACCAAGCATTCACCCATCTATCATCCCTTGTCCACGCTTCCAAACGATTAAGTCCTTTTGATTTTGCTTGCTTTTCTGCTGCTAATAAAAGTTCTGTACCAATCCCCTTTCTTCTAAAATCAGGATGCACCGCAATATGCCAAATCATTCCACCAAGTCCTGTTCCTCTCGAGCATACAGTCCCTTCTTCTATTTCAAACTCCACATCTATTAATCCTACAATTTGTCCCTCTTCCTCAGCGACTAATTCGATTGCTGGATTACTATAAATTTCCTTTTCCTTTAATACATTGTCAAAGTAGGCAGTATCCAAAAAGGACAGGACTCTGCATCTAACCCATCCAATTTCATCGCATATTTCATATGGTCTAATCTTCATAATTTTGCTCCTCTTCCCATAATTAATTAAACTAAATAAGACCTTTGCAAACTACGAAGGCCTTAGATTTATACATCTTTTCTATACTTCTTAACTTAATCCCGAGGGGCACTCACCATCGTAATACTTTCTTGATATACAATTCAAGGATGTCATTATTAATCCCCTCCTCGCAAAATTTTTATAACATTTAAAATTATACGAAACTAAGACATATAAGTAAATGATTAATAGTTGACAGAATATCAGATCAGGTGTAACTTAACTTATAGTTAAATATTTTTGAATATTCTTATCCAGAGAGGTGGAGGGACTGGCCCTTTGAAGCCTCGGCAACAGACTAAATTAGTACTGTGCCAATTCCAGTAGCGAACGCTTGAAGATAAGAAGAGAACGGATTATTTATTGACCCTCTTCTTATTGGTAAGAAGAGTTTTTTATTTTTTATAGGAAAGAGGGAAAAAATATGACTAAAACAATTGTTAAAGCACCATTCAGAGCAGATCACGTAGGTAGTTTTCTGCGAACAAAACCCATCAAAGAGGCAAGAAAGGCTTTTTTAAATGGAGAGATTGATAAAGATACTCTTAAAAACGTAGAAGATGCTGAAATCGAAAAGCTTGTTCAAAAGGAAATTGAAGTTGGGCTAAAATCTATCACAGATGGTGAGTTTAGACGCTCGTATTGGCATCTGGACTTTTTGGCAGGATTAGATGGCGTAGATCAGTTTGAAGCGGAATATATCAATAATTTTAAAGGCGACAAGCCCAAAAATCATGCCATTAAAGTTGTGGGCAAAGTAGATTTTAATGGTCACTATATGTTAGAACATTTTACGTTTTTAAAACAAGCAGTAGACAAATACGGCGATGGAAGCCAGGTTGCTAAGTTCTCGATTCCTAGCCCGAATATGCTTTTTACTAGAATTCAGGGAGATGAATATTATCAAGATAACCAAGAGCAGTTCTATCATGATACAGTTTCCGCATACCAAAAGGCCATTCAAGCTTTCTATGATGCAGGCTGCCGTTATCTTCAATTAGATGATACTTCATGGATTGATTTTGTTTCGGAAGAGCGTATAAAAGCAGTAGTTGAAAAACACGGCAAGGATGTACATGACATAATCGATAGCAGGGTTCGATGTTTAAATGATGCCATTTCTAAAAAGCCTGATGATATGTTAATTACCATGCATATTTGCAGGGGAAACTTCCGGTCAACTTATATCACAAGTGGCGGATATGATACGATATCCGATGCTATATTTGCCAATTTAAATGTTGACGGCCTTTTTCTTGAATACGATGATGATCGCTCAGGTGATTTTGAGCCTTTGAAAAGCTTCAAACGGGATCATCTAACTGTTGTATTAGGGCTCATAACATCTAAGTTTCCAGAACTTGAAGAAGCAGATAAAATACGAAAAAGAATAAAAGAAGCAAGCCAATCTATTCCTTTAGAAAATCTAGCGCTAAGTCCTCAATGCGGTTTTGCCAGTACCGAGGAAGGCAATAAATTAACGGAAGAGAATCAATGGAATAAGATTAAACACGTGATTGAAATTGCTGAAAGTATTTGGGGTACCATTTAATAGGCAGGAAGCCTCCTCTAGCTTAGAAGGGGGCTTTATTATTTGATTTAACAGATTGAATATATTCTCTAATAATTGGCCTGTCAACAGGGCTAAGGTTCAAAGGCAGTTCTTTCAAACTAAAAAACTGTAGATCCTGAACCTCGCTTTCCTGTTTCCTCAATTCCCCTTCATATTCAGTACATATGTAAGCAGTCACAACATTATATACCTCATCTCCATGCGGATATTTATAGTAAAAATCTTCTCCGGAATAAACATTAAACAGAGTTAAATTCTTTGCAACTAACCCAGTCTCTTCAAATAATTCTCGTTTTGCCGCTTGTTCTAATGACTCTCCTAACTCCAAAGCCCCGCCGGCAATAGCCCAGCAATTATTATCCTTACGCAGTTGCAATAAAATTCTTCTATTCTTATCCGCCACAATAACACATGCTCCAGCCATTATTAGGGGTCGAGTTCCAACTACTTTTCTTAAATCCATAATATAATTCATACAGAGCCTCCAATATTCATTCACCATTCGCTGTGAATCAATTATTTCAACAAGAAGGCCCTTTTTTCCTGCAAACGGTTAACACTTGATTTAATTAGTTAGTCCCCTTTTTACGTGAAGCTTGCTATTCCCTATCAACTGCATTTAGAGGCTGCTGCATCCAACCATTTTTAATTCGAGACTAACACCGTCATCAATTTAATAAGAAAACATTTTCCGTACATTAAACCTATATCCCTTCTGCCATTTACCGCTTTAGAATTTTCATGGAACACATATCTGCCTTTTCAAATGGGGTAACTAAATTTACATCTTCTTCCGTAATGCCAATAAGGATGGGGAGTTTCCATTTTAAAAAAATCCACCATCATTTGCAAAAATCCCAGAGACAAGTTTAATGCATTTCCAAGTAATATTTAATATTCGGATCTTCAACATGTTTAACAGAGTTTGCTTTGACAAACTATTTCCCATATAGGTAGCCCAAAGCTTTGCATTTCTATAGAGGTAAAGGAGCATTGGAACTTAAGCTCTTAGATGTGAAATGAATTGGTGTAAGCTTCTGCATTGTTCATCCCTCCACTTAAGTATTTACATTAAAAATCATATACTTATTTACATTTTTTGCTCTTCCTTGATTGGGATGGATTAATGAATTTGCTTACTTTTACATTCCATTTACAGAGTATTATTGGCGTAGACGGAGGAACATAATTCTTTCGTTTAATATACAATAGTGAAAAAGGATAGGCAACCTATCCTAGTGTATCGTTTATAAACGTATTATTTATTACCTCTTCCAACCTACTTCTGTTTAATGACGACCTTTTTACATATCTTTTAATTACATTAAGGTCTTTAATCCCAGCAAGTCTAGAAACAATATCTAAATCAACCCTAGCATCGACAAGTCGTTGACAAAAGGTATGTCGTAACTTATTCGGATTGACATTGTATTTCTTCAGCATGTATTGAACAGCTCGTTCCGTGATGCGTTCACCTGATTTTGTAATAAAAATAGCATCTTCCGATGAGTGAAAAGTTAGATAATTTTCTAGGTGCATGCTTAACTCTTTTGAAAGAGGAATACTTCGCTTATTTTCAGCCTTTTCAATGATTAACTGATTTTTTAAAAAGTCAACATTGTTGCGATTTAAACTACATAGCTCCGAGACGCGTATTCCTGTGTGCAATAGCATGTAAACAATAGCTATATCCCGTAGATTACCGTCCTCTTTTACTTCCCTCAGTAATAATTCGTATTGCTCGTCTGACAACGTCTCAATATCTTCTTTTACAACAGGCTCCAATTTTATGCCAAAAGTTAAGTCTGGTTTTTCTAAAAATTTTGCAAACGTACGTATTGCACCCATTGTTTTATCAATCGTTGCTAAGCTTTTTTGCTGTTGTTCTAAAAAAAGAATATAGTCTTGAATATCGCTCTTTGTTAGGTCCTCCAGATTACTTTGTTTCTGTTGAAGCCATTCTTGAAATCTTTCTATTTCCCGCTTGTATGTTGTAATAGTTCCTGGAGATTTCTTTTGTTCTTTTAACCAATGGCAAAAATCAAGGATCAGCGGAATAGCTTCATTCGAATTGTTTCTCAATTTTATAATCCCCCTATTACTTTTTTGTCATTTTCCATTCTATTATTTTATCAACGATTCAGGAAAAAACACCCATAGATTTCAAAAGACAAAAAGAGGCATCCAAATGGGATGCCTCTTCCATACGTGCCTGGCAACGTCCTACTCTTGCAGGGGGACAGCCCCCAACTACCATCGGCGCTGAGAAGCTTAACTTCCGTGTTCGGGATGGGAACGGGTGTGACCTTCTCGCCATTATTACCAGACCTGAGTTTTTTGCCAAGGGCAAAATAACTTTCATTTGTTGTGAGGTTTATTCCCTCAAAACTAAATACTAAAGAAGA
>NZ_PIQO01000014.1 GCF_002844575.1 Heyndrickxia camelliae | reverse complement strand
GTAAGCAGCCAGTATTTGAGTACGCAAAATAGTACAACGGTGAAGGCATCTTCGACAACAACAAAGCCAGCAACAGTTCCTAAAACGACTACTAAATATGTGAATGTAGAAGCGAATTCCACACTAAACATGCGATCTACTGCATCAACAAAAGGAAAAGTTATCGCCAGTCTAAAAAAGGGTACCCAAGTAACGGTATATTCGGAATCAAACGGTTGGTCGAAAATAAAGGCTAGTGGAAAAGATGGCTACGTAAGCAGCCAGTATTTGAGTACGCAAAATAGTACAACGGTGAAGGCATCTTCGACAACAACAAAGCCAGCAACAGTTCCTAAAACGACTACTAAATATGTGAATGTAGAAGCGAATTCCACACTAAACATGCGATCTACTGCATCAACAAAAGGAAAAGTTATCGCCAGTCTAAAAAAGGATACCCAAGTAACGGTATATTCGGAATCAAACGGTTGGTCGAAAATAAAGGCCAATGGAAAAGATGGCTATGTAAGCAGTCAATATTTGACGACCACGAAAGTTGATTCTGTAAAACCACCTTCCAGTACTGCGAATAAACCTAGTACACCAAAAACAGTGTTGAAATATGTGAATGTAACAGCAAATTCTAGTTTGAATATGAGAGAAACTGCTTCTACAAGTGGAAAGATTATTGCGAAGTTAACGTTAGGAATGGAAGTAAAGGTATATGCTGAGTCAAATGGTTGGTCTAAGGTCAACGTCAATGGAAAAGATGGCTTTGTTAGTAGCCAGTACCTTATAACAACTAAACCAGCTATTTCCGTTCCACCTAAAGAAACAACAAAAGTGAAATATGTAATGGTAAATTCATTATCTGGGTTAAGCATGTATACAGAGCCATCAACGAAATCATCTGTAATTGTGAATATTGCGAAGGGTGTAAAAGTTACCGTATATTCAGAATCAAATGGTTGGGCAAAAATAAATGTTTATGGACATGATGGGTATGTTAAATCAGAGAATCTCTCATCCAGTGTCCCTTCATCCAATAATTCTGATTCAAATACTTCGCAGAGTCAGAGTAAATTAAAATATGTAAATGTAGATGCTAATTCCGTCTTAAATATGCGTTCTTCTGCTTCTGTCAATGCAAGTATTATTTCAACATTAACTAGGGGAACTGCAGTTCAATACTATTCTGAGTCAAATGGTTGGGCAAGAGTAACAGCAAATGGAAAGACTGGCTATGTTAGTACTCAATATTTATCGTCCACTGCAATAAGCTTGCCGGGATCATCTAATAGTACGAAAAAGGTAATCTATGATAATTACAATATATCCATTGATAATCTCGTTAAGATCCAAGAAGCCGCTGGTGCTCAAACCGACTCGAAATATCATACATATATTAGAGAAGATGCCTTAAAGTTAAATAATCCATCTAAACCAACAAGTGGAGTCGTTCAAGGCAATGGCTGGAATGTCAGAGGCGGAGCTGGAACATCCTATTGGGTAGTTGGCAAAGTGAATAATGGTGATACTTTGTCCATTATATCTCAACAAAAGGATTCAGATGGATATACATGGTATGAAGTTAGTTATAATAAGACATGGGTAAATGCGAATCCTGATGATATTAAATATTATTTGGATCCTAATAATTTTGTTGATGATTCTATTAAATCATTACAATTTTTAAACCTATCTAAATCTACTAATCTTGATGCTGCTGAAGTGAATAATAAGATTCTTGCTGGAAAAGGAATATTAGCCGGAAAAGCAAGTTCCTTTATTGCTGCTGGAGAAATATATGGAGTAAATGAAATATACCTTATTTCTCATGCTTTACTTGAAACAGGGAATGGTACTTCACAATTGGCAAATGGTGTACAAGTGAATGGAAGGACCGTATATAATATGTATGGAATTGGTGCATATGATAACTCTGCTTTGAGTAGTGGTGCACAGTTTGCCTATAATGCAGGATGGTTTACTCCTGAAGAGGCAATTATTGGTGGTGCGGAATTTATCGCAAATGGTTACATAAATTCTGGACAAGATACATTATATAAAATGCGTTGGAATCCAAGTGCAGCTGCAAGTAGTGGAAAAGCAACTCATCAATATGCAACAGATATTGGATGGGCAGAAAAACAAGTTATCCAAATCTATAATTTGTATAGCTTATTAAATTCATACGAGTTAACATTGCAAATACCAAAATATCTATCATATTAAAACCGGGTGAGCATGTGATGCATGCTAGTAAATTTATAGGATTATATAAAGTTAAAGCACGTGAAAAATAATAATTCTTTTTTCACGTGCTTTATTTTTTAAGTGCTAAATGATTCTATATTAAAAAAAATTTATCATACACCGTACAGTCTATAAGATAGAATCGGTATATATACTAAAATTGAAAAGGGGTATTTGCAATGAATGAAAACGGAACATCAGATGGACGGGGAGAATTCAAAACAAATATGAAATAAATGGAGATTTTATCCAACTTACAGATAAATTTTTGTTTAAAATTAACAAGTATTTATATGGAATAACGAGAAATTGAAAGATGGAAATGCTATTATTTCAGCAGGGAAATATGCAATTTGCCACAATAGAGCTAAAATCTTCAACTAGCACCTATAATAGAGTAGTTCTAATAAACTAGGAGGTTTAAGATGGATAGAATACAATCTTTAACCGTTTTAATCGTTTCTGACTTGGAAAAATCAAGGGCTTTTTATCGAGATGTATTAGGATGTGAAGTGACCGATTGGTGGGCAATTCGAAATGATTTCTTGAAACTGGGGTTTAAGCTTTTACAAGCAAAGGAAAAACAGGCGATAACACCTAATAGCAGTAAAAATGATATTATATGGGATGCTTATGCGTATGCTGATGATTTTGCTGCTTTAGACCAATTACATAATGAGTGGAAACAAAAAGGCGCTAAAATAGTGCAGGAACCTTTGGTTACCCAATTCGATTGGGGAATGTGGAAGGAATTTGCAGTTCAAGATCCAGATGGGTATATTTTGGGGGTAGGAACAGCAAAGAAGTAATGCTTGCTGCAACTAGAAAGGAGAATGTTAAATGACAAAGGAATTCTTCGATATATTTAATGCAGAAATGAATCATATTGGTGTGGAAGAAAGAAAGGTAGTTCACCAAAAAGGATATTGGCATAAGGCATTTCATTGCTGGTTATATCAAATGGAAAATGGAATGCTCTATATCCTTTTTCAAAAGAGACAGCAAGACAAGGATACCCATCCTAATTTACTTGATATAACCGCTGCTGGTCATTTGACAGCAGGGGAACACCCGGAGGACGGGATTAGAGAAGTGGAAGAGGAATTGGGAATACAAGTACAATTGGATGAAATGGAATCAGTAGGAGTGATCCCGGCAAGCTATGTCAGCGATAGCCTTATCGATAATGAATTCTGTTATACGTATTTTTATCATTTTAAAAAGCCTTTGGAAACAATTATCCCAGATCCTGTTGAATTGGCTGGTATTTATCGTGTTCCTTTTCATCAGCTGAAAAGTTTATTTAATGGTTCAATTAATTCCATTAACATTTTTGGTTATGAATATAAAAATTCTAAACTGGTTAGCCTGCAAACAGTTGTTGAGCGAAAAGATTTTGTACCGCATCCTGACAATTATTATAAGGTAATCTTTGATGAACTTATTAAAATAAATAAGGTACTATCATCATGAATTGATAGTACCCTCTTCCTTAGGTTGTATAGTTTGTTTTGGAGAGTGTCTGGGGCATACGATTTTCCAGAGCACTAATCCACCTACCACGATTCCCGTAATGTAATATAATAACGAGATAAGTCCTTTTTGTGTATCTGGTCCTAGCCAAATTCCATGTACAAGTCCGAGTAAATATCCTGGAAAAGATAAAAAGTGAATGGTTCTCCATAATTTTACGCCGATTTTTTTCATATAATCAGAGGTAATAATTAAGATTAGCATGATATATAGTGAGAGGGTACCAAGCCCAATTGAAAAAGTATCTGTTTTTGCAGTGAATGGTATTAATATTTCACCTATTGATAAAGTAATATCATAGTCAAACATTAATACAAGTCCGTGAATGAGTCCAAATAAAATACCAAACCAACCTGTCGATTCGTGTATAAGATTTAACGTCTTCCTTTTTTTCGGATGAATGCTTTTAAAGCTTTGGGTAATTCCTGTTACAATTGAAATAAATAATAATAAATAAGAGGTTAATCCAGCAGCTCTTGTAGTATCCCATACCGGAAAGAAATGAGTAAATTCAGCTAATATTTGATTCAACTTTTTTCACTCCTTTTGGACTATAGTCTTCAATTGAACCACCTAAATGAATAGAGAGGTCCGATTTTACTCCAATTACTCCAAGTTGTGGCTGTTTCTGATTCAACCAACTAAGTCCATTATCCCAGCCTAGGATGATGACGCATTTTGCGTAAACCTCCGCGGTTGTTAAATCAGGTGCCAAAATGGTTACCTGGATTAAATCTGACTCACTGCTTTGAAGGGAACGAGGATCAATAATATGATGGTAGCTTTTGCCGCTAGTTGTTTGCCAGCTTCGTTTTATTGTGCTGCTTGTAGCAATTCCTGCATCTCCATATATATTTAAAGAAAATAAATCTTTATCTAAATAAAATGGATGTGCAATACTAATATCCCAACCTTCTTTCCTATCTCCCCAAACGGCAATATCTCCGCCTGCTGAAATTCCTCCTTTTCGTTCGCCGCTTTCTTGAAGCTGATAAGCAATTTGCTGCGCAGTCCATCCTTTTGCTATCCCGCCGAGGTCAATGGAAGCGTCAGTTAATTGCACACTTTTCATGCCCATATCGAATAATAACGGCTCTATTGGAATGGGATTCCTTGTCTTCGGTTCCATAATCAAATAAGAGTTTAATCTCTCAAAGCTTCGATCATATCCTAATTCGGATATAACCTCACATAAGAATGGGTTAAAAATCCCTTCTGTCTCTTTATAAAATTGATTAGCGGAAAGCAGCATATCGAAAAGAATAGTTGAGGGAATAAACAATTTCCCATTTGACCGGTTTAATTGCGATAGCTCACTCTGTGGTAAAAAGCGACTGAAAACATCCTCAGAAAAATGAAACCACGATTCCACTTGTGAACTAGTCCTATCATTTAAATAATATGTACTAATAGTAGTATTCATTGCTTTAAAAGAATACATAAATGTACAACTCCTTATTAGGATGCATGTCCCCGAATTTCATTACTGGCACTGTTTTCGCTCCCACTTTCTCCGCCAAATCCATCATGTTTGGAATAACCTTCTTGATCCGATGAATTCCCAAATTGCGCCCCATTATCGGAATCACTCCAAGATTCAGAATTATCATTAGGAAAATAGGTGCCATTATGTTGATTGTCTTGAGATGAGTTGGTAGATGCTACACTTGATTGATCGTATTTTTGCGATAAGCCTACAAAACCAGTAAATACTGCCACACTCGATAAACCAACAATCCATTTGAGACCTTTGCTTTTTGCCATGTATTCTCACTCCAATTGGACAAAATGTTTTGCATTGATGTCATTGATTATAATGAGAAAGACTTAAAATAAAATTAACTTTAAAATCTAAATATTATCCTTTAAAGGTACCGAACGAAAATCTATTTATATAAGTAGAAAAAGCATTCTCTTGACATATTCTTACTTATTAAACTATGATAATATCGGTATTAATTTAATAGTGAAAAAAATAGGTTGATCGATACATTATCGATTATTAAAAGGGAAGTTCGGTGAAAAGCCGACGCGGTCCCGCCACTGTAAATGGGAGCTCTTTAAAATAAACCACTGTCAAATTTGATGGGAAGGATTTATAGAGTGTTGATCATGAGCCAGGAGACCTGCCTGTTTTTTTGCACCGAAAACCTACGTGGATAGGTGGTGCTGAGCTTGAGGAAAATCGTTATATTTGCCTCCTGCGACGCACACATCTTCACTTTAGGAGATGTTTTTTTTTAGAAATTGAGCGAGGGGGAAAAGAAGTGAAGGGAATGTTTTTCAAAAGAAGTTCTGTCGTATTAACAGCAATCTTGCTTATCATGCTTCAACTAACGGGATTTTTTACTAATCCAGTATCTGCTGCCTCTTTAAAAAATGCAGCGATGATTACAGTATTAGATGCAAATGGTAAAACCATTCTTCCACATACGGTTATGGAGATAAAGGATGGAGAAACTGCTTTTGATGTGTTAAAGGAAGCAACCACGAAGAATAATGTTAAATTTGAATATACTACAGATCCTAAATTTGGCGCAAATGTGACACAAATTGGTGATGTCAAGCCTGAATATTCAAAGGATAGTACATACTGGGGCTTTATCGTTAACGGTAGCATGGCTCAAGTAGGGGTATCCAGCTATAAAGTAAATAATGGTGATGACTTGCTTCTAAAGGTAGTTAGTTATCCAGAGAAAACCATTTCAGCTAAGGTTTCTGCAAAGGATGCAAAAGGAAATCCAATTATCCCTGAAATGGATGTGAAGGTTGTGGACGGTTCTAATGCCTATGACGCATTAGTGCAAGCCGCTTCACAAAAAAAACTTCCATTATCTGTTTCTGTTGATTCAAGTTATTTTGAATTTGTTCAAAATATCGGAAATACCAAATTGGCGGAAGGTGATTATTGGACGACTGCTATAAATGGAAGTTCCCTGCAATCATCCCTGTCAACCAATATTCTAAAAAATGGGGATAGTGTCGAATTAAAAATCGATAATTATTTATCACCTCCTGATACAAATACAGATAATGGTAGCGGTGCGAACAATTCAGGTTCGACAGAAGATACTAAACCGCCAAGTGTAACAAAGCAACAAGTTGCAACTGCGGTAAAATCATCTGCTTCTTTCATATTAAAAAACGGTGGAAATGATGAGTTTGAAATTATTGGACTGAAAAAATCTGGTCAAAAGGTTCCAACGACCTATTTAGATAATATAAAGAAGACATTAAAAGAAAATGATGGTACTTTCCGAAATGTAACGGAATATGAAAGACTAGCAATTGGTGTTTCTGCAGCTGGTGGGAATGCAGAAAATATCGGTGGATATAACTTGATTGAGAAAATATATTCCAATGACCGAATGACCAATCAAGGAACAAACGGAGTGATCTATGCATTACTTGCATTGGATAGCAAACATTATTCAGTTCCAAGCAGTGCAAAATGGACGAGAGAAAAACTTGTAAACTATTTACTGGACCATCAGCTTAAATCCGGTGGATGGTCACTGGTCGGAGACAATGCAAGTGTCGATATCACTTCCATGGCACTAGCAGCACTTGCACCATACAAAGGCCAAGAAAATGTAAAGGCTGCCATTAACAAAGCTGTGAATTGGATTTCCTCCGTTCAGGACAAAAATGGCGGTTTCAGCAGTGATATTAATGGCGGAGATGCAAGTGAAACAACTGCACAGGTCATTATTGGTTTATCATCTGTCGGAGTAGATCCTACAGATAAGTTATTTACAAAATCAGGCGTAAACCTTATTCAACATTTAATGTCGTTTCAACAAAAAGATGGCGGTTTTGCTCATATCGCATCTGATTATGAATCCAATTTAATCGCATCAACTCAGGCTTTATTAGGATTAACAGCATATCAGCAATATCTAAGCGGAAAGGGCTCCATTTATCAGTTTGCAGGAAATCAAGTATCCACTGCACCGACAGATAATAAACCATCAAGTTCGACAAAAGAGACTTCAGATAAAAATACAACGAATTTAACAAAGGATGTTTCAGATAAAAATATAACGAAATCAACAAAACAGCCAACAGAAGGTCAGCTATTGCCAAATACAGCAACAAATAATTATAATGTATTGTTACTTGGTGTAATCCTATTAATTATTGGTTCAGCTATTTACCTCTATTATCGTAAACAGAAAGCGGCGTAAAAATGAAGAAACTTGCGATGGTGATGATGACAGCAGGAATCATTTGTCTAGTCTATAGTGGATGGAATATTTGGAAGGGTCGACAACTCCAATTGTCGACTCTTCAACAAGCGAAAGCTATGACAAATGAAGTAGGTAATTCAGTGAAGGAACAAGGAAAATATAGTAGTAGCAAAAAAATAGATAAAAATATCATAGGAGTTTTAGAAATTCCAAGACTCGAAAAAGAACTTCCAATTGTGGAAGGAACCACGCCGGATAATCTTGAAAAAGGTGTTGGACATTATAAAACGTCAGCCTTACCAGGAAATAAGGATCAGATTGTCCTTTCGGGGCATCGCGATACTATGTTCCGACGTTTTGGAGAGATAAAAAAAGGTGACACTGTTACGCTAAAATTAAAAAGTGGCTCTTATCTATATGTAGTTGATCATATGAAAATTGTTCATGCAGATGATCGAACGATTATTCATTCCACAAAACCAAAGGAAGAACTTGTACTGACGACCTGTTATCCTTTTCATTATGTTGGCAATGCACCAAAACGCTACATCATTTATGCATATCCAAAGACAACTAGGAGGCCGTAAGAATGAAAATATTTAAATCAGCTTGTATGATGCTCGCATCTCTCCTTATTATTTTCATCATTTCCGGCTGCCAAAAAGACTCTGTAAGTCCAAAACAGCAGGAAGAAACTCATTCCGAATCGGTGGTATCCAACCAAAAAAAGAATGAAAATATAGCAAATCAACAATCTAAAACGGAAGAATCAAAAAGAAAAGAAACGCCAACTTCTAACAAAAAATCAGAAACAACAGTAAAAAAACCTGATGATAATAGTAAAAAATCTAACAATTCCTCATTGAAATCGACCGATGAAAAACAACAAAACACTGTAAGTCCGAAAACAAATGCAACATCCAAAGCGAACACTACTGCAAAAACGGATTCAAAATCTAATGCAAAAACAGAATCAAAATCAACCGCGAATCAACATAATAATTCAAATAAAAAAAATACAAGCACGACAACAAAGTCTCCTGAGCCAGTCTTAAGTGTTACGATATCCGTTATAAGTAATGATCTAAATAAGACCATTCTTTCTCCGACGAAAGTATCCATTCACGAAGGGGATACTATTCTTACTGCTACAAGAAACATCCTAAAACAAAAAGGTATACCTATTAGTGTGAGAGGCAGCGGTGCGTCTGCATATGTAGAAGGGATTGGCAATTTATTTGAATTTGATCATGGACCATTAAGTGGATGGATAGCTGAAAAGAATGGCATCAAACTTGACCGCAGTGCCGGAATTAAAACAGTCAAAAATGGTGACACCATTCGATGGATATATACAACAGATTATACGAAGGATACGAAATAAATGAATAGAGGGTTTCGTTCATTTCATCCATTTGTTAGTTTCTTCTATTATGTGGGAGCAGCAGCACTGGTTATGCTAAATAAGCATCCGGTGTTTTTGTTTATTGGCGGCATCATTCTAATTTGTTTTAATATTGCTCTTGATCGAGGAAAGACATTGAAAAAGTGGTGGAGGACGCTAGTAATACTTTCCCTATTTTTTCTAATTGTGAATCCATTGATTAATCACCGTGGAACCCATATTTTATTTTATTTTGGACAAAACCCGATTATGTTGGAGGCAATTATCCAAGGGATAATTCTTGCCTTATCTTTATTTTGTTTAATGGTTTTGTTTTCTTCTTATAATCTAGTGATTACTGCTGATAAATTTTTATATTTATTTTCAAAATGGCTCCCACAATGGGCATTATTAACAATGATTTCTATGCGATTTGTTCCGTTATTACGGAGAAGATTGAAGGAAATTCAAACGGTACAGCGGGGCAAAGGCCTTTCGGTTAACTCGGGAACAATGAAAGAACGTGCAAAGAATGGTATTCAGCTTGTGCAAATACTGCTTACATGGTCACTGGAGGAAGCCTTGCAAACAGCTGATTCCATGGCTGGAAGAGGGTACGGATTACGAAAAAGAAGCCGCTACATTCCTTTTAAAATGAAAAGAAAAGATTGGCTGGCTATTATATATATGGCGATAGTTGGAAGTATCAGTATATTTGGATGGTGGCTTGGTGATGGTGTATTATCCATCAACCCTATTTTGGAACCGATTTTTTTAGAAGGCAGGGAATGGTTTTATCTTTTTATCTTTATTTTATTTTTAGGTTTTCCGCTAGGCATAGAGGAAAGAGAGGCACTTAGATGGCACTATTGGAAGCGAAAAATATAATATTTCAGTACCCAGATCAAGCAAGAAAAGCTCTGGATCAAGTCTCTTTTCGTGCGGAGCAAGGGGAGTTTATTGTTCTTTGCGGTCCGTCTGGAAGTGGCAAATCAACCCTATTAAGGCTGCTAAAAAAAGAAATTGCACCACATGGAAATGTATCGGGGAGACTACTTTTACAGAATCAACCTCTGTCTCAGTTTTCAAGTGAACAATTAGCTCAGACTATTGGAATGGTATTTCAGGATCCAGAAAATCAAATTGTCATGGATCAAGTCATGGAAGAACTGGTTTTTGGATTAGAAAACATCGGAATGCCGACAGAAGAAATGAGAAAAAAAGTAGCAGAAATGATTCATTTTTTCGGATTAGAACATTTACTTCATAAACGAACACATGAATTATCTGGCGGACAAAAGCAATTATTAAATTTAGCATCTGTAATCTTAATGGAACCGCAAATTTTACTATTAGATGAACCTACCGCACAATTGGATCCTGTCGCAGCGAAGGATTTTATCGGTATGCTTCATCGCATGAATGAAGAATTTGGGGTTACCGTAATCATTGCTGAGCATCGGTTGGAAGAGCTGTTTGCACTTGCTGATCGAGTAATTGTGTTGGAACAAGGAAGGAAAACACATGATGGACCTCCACGTAAAATTATAGAAGAAATAGGCAATCCGTCAAACAATATGTATTCTTATCTGCCTGGCAGTGCTGTACTTTATCTTGAGCACACACATGCAGTGCGTGAAGAAGAGATACCGTTAACGATTAAAGAAGGAAAACGCTGGATAGGCAACTTAACCATAGAAACAAAACAGCAAATGAAAGTAAAATTTCCAATGTCCAATCCCTTAATAAAAATGAGGGAGATTGATTTCCAGTATGATAGGAACCAAAAAAAAGTTCTGGATGATCTGTCAATGGAAGTGTATTCCGAAGAATGGCTTGCAATTGTTGGGGCGAATGGGACCGGAAAATCCACTTTGCTTAGAATCATGGCAGGACTACAGAAACCACAGCATGGGACAATCACATATAGAGGAAAGAAAGTAAAGGGGCCATTGCCAATAGAGATAGGATATCTCCCGCAAAATCCAAAGCTTTTCTTTTTACAAGATACGATTCTCTTGGAATTAACCGAGATTGCAAAGAAGCAAAAGCTAAACGATCCAGATGGGAAAATTATTAAAATCCTTGAAGCATTTGATTTAATAGAATTAAAGGATCGTCATCCATACGATGTCAGTGGCGGCGAAGTACAAAAGGCAGCCCTAGCTGGGGTAATGCTTTCAAATCCTTCTATCTTATTAATAGATGAGCCCACAAAAGGCCTCGATCCAGAAGCAAAAATGAAGTTAGGACAGTTATTGAAGTCTTTGCAAAAAGACGGTTTGACCATTGTCATGGTTACACATGATATCGAGTTTGCAGCCCAATATGCAACTCGTTGTGCAATGATGTTCCAGGGGAATATTACTGTTACAGACTCACCCGACAAGTTTTTTCGAGGGAATACATTTTACACAACTGTCATTAACCGAATAACTAGAGGAAGTCATGTTCCAGATGTATTAACGGTGGAGGAGGCACGAAAAGTATGGCACGTTCTCGGTACATCCTAGGAATTCTGGTAATCTTTCTCTTATTTCTTTTAGTTGCTTTTCAGTTGATTGCTCAACATCACTATATTATTGTAAGTATCTTGTTTATGATTTGCACATTTCTACCGTTCATCATACGTTTCGAACGACGCAATATATCTGGAAGGGAACTTGTGATGTTGGCTGTTCTAGCAGCAGTGGCGGCGGTCAGCAGGGTTCCATTTGCTTCTATACCAAGTGTACAGCCATCCACTTTTGTGATTATTGTAACAGGCATTGCCTTAGGCGCTGAAAGTGGATTTGTTGTAGGTGCACTAACTGCATTAGTATCCAATCTTTTCTTAGGTCAAGGACCTTGGACTCCGTGGCAAATGTATGCGTGGGGGATGATTGGCGTGGCAGCAGGATTACTAAGGGATACATGGTTCATGCGGACAACTATAACTAGATGCATCTTCGGCTTTATATCTGGAATTTTATTTGGCTGGATTATGAATTTATCATATGTTGTGGGAATTTTTCAAAACATTACCCTTGCCCAATTTATTGCATATTACGCAAAAGGCTTTTACTTTGATCTAGCACATGCCCTTTCAAATGTTTTCTTCTTGGCCATTTTTTCAAATAGTTGGGTAAAGATTCTATTAAGATTTCGAAAAAAGTATGGATTAATGGATATACAATGAAAATGAATGCACACGAGATTCGTTCGGAATTCTTGAGTGCATTTTTTTATTTATAACTCACTAAAAACGATAACGGACAGCATTTGAAAGGTAGGAAATCAAGTGTGTTTTAGAAAGGTTCAAAAGGACCAAGTAGGTAGAAAAAGAGGATCAAGTGTCCTTTAGAAAGGGTCAAAAGGACAAAGCAGGAAGAAAAAGAAGGTCAAGTGTCTTTTAGAACGGTTCAAAAGGACAAAGCAGGAAGAAAAAGAGAGTCAAGTGTCCTTTAGAAGTGCTTAAAAGGACAAAATAAGAAGAAAAAGAGAGTCAAGTGTCCTTTAGAAAGGTTTAAAAGGACAAAGCAGGAAGAAAAAGAGAGTCAAGTGTCCTTTAGAAGGGTTTAAAAGGACAAAGCAGGAAGAAAAAAAGGGTCAAGTGTCCTTTAGAAGGGTTTAAAAGGACAAAGCAGGAAGAAAAAGAGGATCAAGTGTCCTTTAGAAAGGTTCAAAAGGACAAAGCAGGAAGAAAAAGAGGATCAAGTGTCCTTTAGAAAGGTTCAAAAGGACAAAGCAGGAAGAAAAAGAAGGTCAAGTGTCTTTTAGAAAGACTCAAAATGACAAAGCAGGAAGAAAAAGAGGATCAAGTGTCCTTTAAAAGGAACAAAAGAACAAAATATGAAGTAATAGATTGTTAATATCCTATAGAAATGGTGTTATAAAAGTCGTAAGCCATTAAAAAGAAAAAAACTTACATTTACATAATCTCTTTAAGTAAAAATTAAGAAATCCCCCCCATAATAGGCTTATCTCAAAAACCATTAAAAATGGATATTTAATTGTGAAAGGAGTAAAGGGATTTGAAAAAGTGGATTATATCGATTGTTGTTCTCGTTCTTGTAATTGGAGGGGGATCCTGGTTTTATTACAGCAAAAAGCAAAATGAAAACCAGGTTATGGCGGTGGCCAATCCAGTTACATCTGTGCAAAAGGGGAAATTACAAGTTCAAATTAGCGGATTAGGATCTGTTGAATCAGCAAGTTCGGAAGATGTAAAAGCGAGTACTAATGCAGAGGTAGATGAAGTATTAGTGTCTACTAATGAAACGGTCTCCAAGGGACAAGAACTCGTTACATTCACTGATGGCAGCGATCCTATTACAGCACCGATAAAGGGAACCGTTACTTCCTTAACTGTCGCAAGCGGGGACAGGCTTAATAGTGGAACGGTTGTAGCACATATTACCAATTATAAGGATTTGCAAACCACAGTAAAAATTGATGAATTAGATATTTCAAAAATTAAGAAGGGGCAAACTGCAGAAGTAACTGCAAATGCTTTTCCTGATACAACATTTGCAGGGAAGGTCACGGACATTGCTGAGGAAGGTGACACATCAAATGGTGTATCCACTTTCAATGTTACCGTTCAACTGACAAGCCCAAAAAATCTTAAAGTAGGAATGACAACCGAAGCAAAAATCTTGACTGCGAGCAAGGATAATGTCCTTTATGTACCGGTAGAAGCTGTACATACGAATGGAAACCAGAAATATGTTATGGTAAAAAGCTCAGACGGACAGATTGCTAGTCAAGTGGTGAAAACAGGTATTAACAATGATAGTTATGTGGAGATTACAAGCGGTTTGCAGGAGGGAGAAGAAGTGCAACTTCCTTCTATTACAAAAAGTTCGACGAATAGCTCAGGCAACATGCGCGGCTTTGGCGGCATGGGGGGCATGGGAGGCATGAATGGAATGAACCGTGGTAACTGGGGCAATAACGGCGGAGGTATGAAAAACGGAGGAGGCAATTAATCATGACAAAACCTCTTATTTCCATTCAAAATATGGTAAAGGCATATAAAATCGGTGGAGAAACGGTTACTGCTCTCCACCGGATATCTCTAAAGATAGAATCCGGTGAGTTTTTGGCGATTATTGGTCCATCTGGTTCTGGAAAATCGACATTGATGAATATGATTGGCTGTCTGGATAAGCCCGATTCTGGAGATTATTTTCTGGAAGATAAAGACGTTGGCCGTATGAGCGATAATCAATTAGCTACAATTAGAAATCAAAAAATCGGTTTTATCTTTCAAAACTTCAATCTTTTATCCAAATTAACTGCATTAGAAAATGTGGAATTACCACTTTTATATAAAGGCATACCCACTCAGGAACGAAAAGAAATGGCACTTGAAAGTTTGAAAAAGGTTGGGCTTTTAGATCGTGCCGCTCATCTTCCAACACAATTATCAGGGGGGCAGCAACAGCGTGTTGCAATTGCTCGCGCCTTAGTATGCAATCCGCCGATATTACTAGCGGATGAACCTACTGGTGCATTAGACAGTAAAACAAGCAAGGAAATTATGGATGTCATGAAAGGGTTAAATGAAATAGGGCATACCGTTATTTTAATTACACATGATTTAGAAGTAGCCGAACAAGCAAAAAGAATTGTGCAGATAAAAGATGGCAAATTATTTGAAAAGGGAGGGGTTCCTCGTGAAGCTTCTTCCGTCCATTAAAATGGCACTACGAAATATTAAGAGTAGTAAATTAAGAGCTTTTTTAACGATGTTGGGGATTATTATCGGAGTATCTTCTGTTATCGTGCTCGTTTCGATAGGGCAGTCCTCCACCAAAACCGTGACGGACCAAATTAATAGTCTTGGAACAAATTTATTAACTGTAAATGTCCTCGATTCGAGTTCAAGTAATTTTAATGAGGCTGATGCAGAAGGTTTAAAGAAAATCACTGGTGTAAAAGATATTGCTCCTGCCGTTCAAGGAAGAATAACAGCAAAGAATGGTCGGACATCGACACAGGTAAGCATGATTGGAACAACGGCATCCTATAAAAATATACGGAATACACCTGTCTCAAATGGTCGCTTTCTGGCCGATATTGATAACGAGTTTCGAATGAAAGTAGCGGTATTGGGATCGGATACAGCACGAACCCTTTTTGGAGCGGATAATCCAGTTGGAAAATATGTTCAAATTAATGGGACTTCTTTTAAAATCGTTGGGGTATTAGCGTCAAAGGGAAGCTCCATAGGGGAAAGTGGGGATAGCGTAATTATTACTCCACTAAGTACAGCAGAACGTGTTCTTGCTTCACTAAATGTTCAAACAGTGTATGTGCAAGCCCAAAATGAAAAGCAATTAACCTTTGTCCAAAATATGCTTGAACGATCATTATTATCTATTTTTCATAGTCAAGACAGTTATAGTGTCGTAAGTCAACAAGATTTGATGGATACAATGAGTTCTGTTTCGAAGACAATGACGATGATGCTCGGAGGTATTGCGAGTATCTCACTATTGGTAGGCGGAATCGGTATCATGAATATTATGTTTGTTTCTGTGACTGAAAGAACGAAAGAAATCGGCATTCGTAAAGCGATTGGTGCAAAAAGAAAAGATATTTTAATCCAGTTTTTAATCGAATCTATTGTTCTTAGTGCGATGGGTGGAATATTTGGGATTGTAATTGGCTTTATTGCAACCAAAATCTATGGTTCGCTTACGGATTCGTCGATTGTCTTTTCTTTACCGGTGACCGCTATTGCCTTTATCTTTTCTTTATTAGTGGGAGTTGTTTTTGGTGTTTTCCCGGCAAACAAAGCTTCCAAATTACATCCTATTCATGCCTTACGATTTGAGTAAGCTAGGCGCTGGAGCTAGACATAGAATAGATTTGTAAATTCACTTAATGAAACGGTTGCGTATTTGGCGCAATCGTTTTTAACTCTCAAAGCTTTTTGAAGCGCTTTGATCCCCATTTTTTTATGGTCGATACTAATCTGGTAAAATAAACAGAAATGGAGGTTGTTTATCGAGATGAAACTATTAATTGTAGAGGATAATGAAAACCTGTTAGAATCAATGAAAAATATCCTTAGTGACGAATTTGAAGTAGAATCGGCAACAGATGGAGAAGAAGGGTTATTTCTAGCTTTTCAAAATATTTATGATGTCATTATACTGGATGTCATGTTGCCGGAAATAGATGGATTTGAGATTTTAAAAAAGCTTCGTGCGGATCGAATTATGACACCTGTTCTATTTGTTACCGCTAAGGATGCATTGGAGGACCGTGTGAGGGGACTTGAAATTGGTGGTGACGACTATCTTGTCAAGCCGTTTCAAGCACCGGAATTAATTGCAAGAATTCGCGCATTGTTAAGAAGAAGCGGAAGTCTAACCATTGAACATACAATGCGGTACCGGGGAATAGAGTTATTTGGAAAAGAACAAGAAATTAAAATAGATGGAACACCCATCAGATTAACGATTAAGCAATATGAGCTTTTGGAATATCTAATACAAAATCATGGGAAAATTTTAACAAGAGAGCAAATATATGACCGAATTTGGGGCTTTGATTCTGATACTACCGTTGCCATTGTCGAAGTATATATTCATCATCTACGGAAAAAGTTAGAGGCTTATGGCTATCATAAGGATATTCAGAATGTCCGCGGGGTAGGGTATATTTTGAAAGAATTTAAGGAGTAATATATGTTTAAGAAAACGCGAATAAACCTTACCATTTTAAATTCAATTGTTTTTATCGTAATCATCAGTATTTTAGGCAGTATGATTTACTCATATATCCGTCTTTATGTATATAGAGATGCAGATCGTTCATTGCAGGATATGGTAGGAAGAGTGGGATTAACGGGTGAAATTCCGAAATTTGGGGGGCAAGGACGGGACCCCCATAATAATATTATTGTTTTGATTTGGAATAAAAACAATGTGCTCATAAATAAGGATGATATTCAAGATAATTACCAAAATCATTTTATTCCGCACACTTATAATAAAATACAAACTACTGAAGTAGATGGGTATTATTTTCACACTATTTCTGTTCGCGCGACCATTAATAATCAGCCTGTAAAGCTGGAATTTATTCGTAATGTAGATATCGAAAGAAACATCTTGCGCCGCTTACTTTTGATGATGTTAATTGGGGGAGCGCTTGGAATTATTCTTGCTATTGCAGCTGGTTTATTTCTGGCGGGAAGAGCGTTGCGGCCAATCAAAAACAGTTGGGATAAACAACAGCGGTTTGTATCGGATGCTTCTCATGAATTAAGAACTCCATTAACTGTTATTCAGACCCGTGGGGATCTATTATTAAGGACACCAGAAGCCACGATTCAAGAAAAGCTTCCGGATATCTCGATCATTTTAAAAGAATGTCGCAGACTTTCAAAGCTTGTTGCGAATTTATTAACTTTGGCAAGATCTGACTCAAATGAATTGGAACTGGAACGAAAAGAATTTAATCTAGGTGAATTATTAAGAGATATAGTAGAGCACTTTTCAGAAGTAGCTTCCTTCCAAGGAAAGACGATTACATTAACATCTGCCCCCCCGATAACCTTTGTTGGTGACCGGGATAGGTTCCATCAATTGATTGTGATTTTATTGGATAATGCGATGAAATATACAGATGACAACGGATTAATTGAATTATCCTGTTTTGAGACGAAGAATCATATTGGATTAACGATAAAAGATAATGGGATTGGGATGAAGGAGGAAAATGTTGGTCGAATTTTTGATCGATTCTATCAAGTAGATAAATCAAGAACTAAATCCGAAAGTCTAGGACTTGGACTCTCTATTGCTAAATGGATTGTCGATAAACATGCAGGAAAAATAAAAGTAGAGAGCAAATTAGGGGAAGGAACGAAGTTTGAAATATTATTCTCAAAAAGAAAAAAAATATAAAAAGCGAGGCTGCGAATCGGTCGCAACCTCGTTATTTTTATATTTGTACGGATTCTTTCTTTTTTCTTTTCTTATTTGCCTTGCCGATAATAACTGCTAAGACCAGCCCAGTACCAGTCATTATTAGCATCCCAATTCCGGCAATGAGTCCGAAGATGCCACTATGCAATTTTCTTAATGTCATCCCAATAGAGTTCATACCGCCTTGTCCTTGTCGGTTAAAATTCATTTGGCCCCGTTTGGCTGGAGGTTGCTGGCCCATGGCAAAGGATTGTCCATTTTGCGATGATGAATTGTTATTATCGGAAGAATCTGAGCCTGCTCCTTGCTGATTTTCATAATTAGCTTGGTTTTGTTGAAACATAGCTTGTCTGTTTCCGAATGAATTTTCTCTGCTTTTTTCTTGAAAAAATAAGTAAATTCCTGAAACAGATTCAATAAATAAAAATATACAGGAAATGATTCCAATCCAATAATGTATTTTTCTTGTTTTTCTCATAATCCATTCTCCTTCTAAATAAATTTAATATGATTATGAGAGATATAACTTAATTTTTACTTAAAATTGATAAGGAATACTAATTAGAGGTCATAATAGAGAGGACAAAATAAAAAAAGACCTATGTACAGTCTTTTGTAAAATAAAGATGGCGAACCTGAAGAAATCATGATATGATTAAAAATGGTTGACATTAGTTTTTAGATGACAATATAAATACCCTATATTAACATTATCACAAATTCAAATGGATGTCAACTATTTTTCCTCGGAGGTGTTTTCATGGAATTTCAAAGCAATGAATGGAACCAGGAACAGGAGAGAGTAGACTACACGGTTAAAAAAGTAAGGAATCATATAAATACTTTAGTAGCAAGTGCTGAAAATGTGAAACAAGAGGCAGAGGAAATTCGCAAAAACTTCTGGGAAGACGTCACGGTCAATTTTGATGAACCGGATGATGTCATTGAAACAATGACCAGCATCAAGCAGCAAGTGGAATTGCTGTCTGAGCGGGAGCGAAGTTATGGTCATGTAGAAGAAAGCGTTAAAACATTGCAGAAACTTGCTTCCTCCCCTTATTTTGCAAGGGTGGATTTTCGTGAGGACGGGGAACCGTTAGAGCAAATCTATATTGGTATTGCCTCCTTTTTGGATGAAGCAGATAATTACCTTGTGTATGATTGGCGTGCGCCGATTTCAAGTATATATTATGATGGGATTCCGGGGCCGGTATCTTATAAAACACCGGAAGGAACACGAAAAGGTGAAATGGAATTAAAAAGGCAGTTTCTCATTCGCGATGGTGTCATTCAGTCAATGTTTGATACTGGTGTGACGATAGGAGATGAAATGCTGCAAGAAATATTGGGGGCAAAAGCCAATACGCATATGAAAAGTATTGTTGCAACCATACAAAAGGAACAGAATAAAATTATTCGCGATATTAAAAGTCAGCTTCTTTTTGTGCAAGGAGCTGCTGGAAGCGGGAAAACATCGGTTGCCCTGCAACGTATTGCTTTTCTATTGTATCATTTTCGGGAATCTCTTAGCGCGGAACAAATTATTTTATTCTCACCTAATCCGCTATTTAACAGCTATATTTCTAAGGTGTTGCCAGAGCTAGGTGAAAATAATATGATTCAGACAACTTTTTTCGACTATGCTCGCCATCGAATCGGCAAGGACTTGGAAGTCGAGAGCTTGTTTGAACAATTTGAAAACCGCCTTCAAGGTGTGAAGGAGCATGCGGAGATTCGGGATAAGGCTATTATGGTAAAAGGAAGCTTGGATTTTTACCATGTCATCGAAAAATATGTAAATCAGCTTTTGAAAGGTGGAGTACATTTTCGAGATATCGTTTTTCGAGGAAAGGTGTTAATTTCAAAACAAGAAATTTCTGAGCTATTTTACTCCTACGATTCATCTTACTCACTGCCTAATCGTTTCCCATTAGTGGCAAAAAGGTTGCTGAAAATCTTAGATGAAAAAGCACGTGAGGAAGAACAATCGGAGTGGGTGGAAGAACAAATGGACCTACTTGATAAGGAAGATTTTCTTGATGCCTTTAAAAATGTGAAATCCAATAAGAAAGGCGATGTTTTTGATTCCTTTGATCAAGAGAAAGCGTATCTTGCAAAGCAAATAGTTCGTCGTTATTTCAAAAAGTTAAAAAGAAGTGTAAAACAATACCGCTTTTTCCAAAGCAAAGCTCAATATGTTCATTTCTTAGAACAGGTTCCTAAGTTGTTAAGCTTGGAAAAGCAAGGGATTTCAGAATCGGAGTGGGAGTCGATTAAATCACATACCATCGGAAATCTGCGGAAAAAGGAAATACGAATGGAAGATGTAGTGCCTTATATGTATTTATCAGATCTTATAGAGGGGAAAAAATCGCAAACCTCTATGAAATATGTATTTATCGATGAAATTCAAGATTATACACCTATTCAGCTGGCATATTTACGATTTTTATTTCCTTATAGTAAATTTACGATGCTTGGGGATATTAATCAATCTATTCATGGAGCGGAGAATGAATCCCAAATTCAAATGGCGGAGGATATATTTGCGGGGCAAAAAAGTGAAATTGTCTATTTGAGAAAAAGCTACAGATCTACTTTGCCGATAACACGCTTTACAAAATCTATTTTAGCCGATGGGGAAGAAGTGGAATTATTTGAACGTGAAGGGGAGTTACCTAAGGTTTTGGTGACTAAAAATAAAAATGAAATGCTGGAAAAGATTTATGAAGAGGCAAAATACCTTTCAGAATGCAGCAATACAGTTGCGATTATTGGCAAATCAATGGAACAATGTGAAGAAGCCTATAAATATTTACAAATGCGCATGGATGTCACTCTTTTAGGTATAGAAACAAGAGAGTTTAATGAAGGAATCATAGTAATTCCTTCGTATTTGGCGAAGGGCCTTGAATTTGATAGTGTTATTGTTTTGAATGCATCAGATGAAGTTTATGGGAAAGAGACGGAAAGAAGACTGCTATATACAATTTGTACTAGAGCGATGCATCGTTTAGTGGTAACAAGTATAGGAAGTCCAACAAGATTATTAAATTCTGTACCAAATGATTATTATCATATTTCAGTTACAGAAACTACTGGAGAATGAAATGAACTTTTCATTCTTTTTTTTTAACAACTATACCAGGAAACCATATAATAAAAAAACGATATCAGAAAAGTATTAATTTCGTACCCTTGGCTGTTTCACCATTTGCTATAAATCCTAATAAGGCTTGGCTTCACAGCAAAAGGTCTATTGATAATAACGACAACAAAGTTGTGACTAAAGTTTTTGTACAAAAAAAATAACAAAGTTTAAGAAAACAGCCTTACCCCATTGTCCTTTCGAGATTTTGGGTATAAGATAAACAAGAAGCATACTGTAAAGGGGTTGGTATATTTGGATTCCAATGGTCCTGAGCCAAGTAATTACGAGGAAGTCAAAAATCTTACGTCGAAAAGGAATTGGTACTAACTAAATATCCACTCTGATGAAGGTGCAAGTGGCTTCCTCAATATAGGAGAGGAGGTTGTTTATGCTTGAAATTTACAAAACAAATGCAGAATCTAAAAAACTTGAAGTAGTGGATGAAATCACAAAAGGATGCTGGGTAAATTTAAGCTCACCAAATGAACACGAAATACAGAGAGTCGCAAAAGAAGCGAATGTCCCTGTTGATTTTATCCGTGATGCTCTGGATGATGAAGAAAGATCCCGAATTGAGAAGGAAGAGGGAGATGTCTTTATCATTATAGATTATCCGTATATGGTGAAGGATGAGTCCGGTTATTCTGTTTATGAAACACTTCCATTAGGAATGATTTTGACGGAGGAATGTTTCATTACGATTTCATTAAAAGACGCACCTGTATTAACGGAATTTAAAAACAATAAAATTAAAGAATTTTATACGTATAAGAAAACCCGTTTTGCTTTGCAAGTTCTTTTTGTTATTTCATCTTATTACTTAAGATATCTAAAACAAATCAATAAAAAAACAGATGATGTGGAACGAGAGCTTCATCATTCATCTATGACGAATAAGGAATTATATTCATTATTAGCATTAGAAAAAAGTTTGGTTTACTTTACCACTTCTTTAAAATCCAATAAAATGGTTCTAGATAAAATTCTAAGAATAAAATATTTAAAATTGTATGAGGAAGATGAAGATTTATTAGAGGATGTTATGATTGAAAACACGCAGGCAATCGAAATGGCTGCGACCTACAGCTCGATCTTAACAAGTATGATGAATGCTTTTTCATCCATTATTTCGAACAATCTAAACGTAGTGATGAAGTTTTTAACTTCGATTACGATCATTCTTGCTCTTCCTACGATGGTTGCTAGTTTCTTAGGAATGAACGTTCCGCTGCCATTTGGTTTGGAACATTATCCACATGGATTTTTATCGGCAATTTTAGTATCCATATTATTGGCAGCAATCATAGCGTTTATTTTTTGGAAAAAGAAATATTTTTAATTAAGAAAAGCGTATTTTAAAAAAGATTAGGCAACTCGTATAAGATGATCTCTGTATTGAACAGGGGTCATCTTATTTAAGTTCCATCGATATCTTTAATGGTTACAAATAGGTCATATAGTTTTAATTTCTTGTTTTAGTTCTTAATTTTTCATTCCTATCGCTGTAAAGTGCTGTTTACTCATTTGGTTTGCCCGAATTCAACAAAATAGAACCCTATAGGGCAAAGTATCTACTCTATAGGGTACATAATACTTGTGACCAGTCTTTTTACATATTATCGACAAAAGTACATAACATTTCTTTTGGGTTGCATACAATAAAAGGACATCAACATGTGAATAAAGGATACGGAATGGGGGTAATTTTTCATGGCAATAGAGGAAAAAGAGGAACACGTAAAAATAGACGAACAAAGGGCCTCACACCATTCTGAAAAGACGAAAAAAAATTTAATGACACGCTTAAATCGGATTGAAGGACAAATTAGAGGGATTAAAGGGCTGATCGAAAAGGATACTTATTGTGATGATGTCATCACGCAAATTTCAGCAACACAAGCAGCCTTAAATAGTGTGGCCAAAATATTATTAGAAGGACATATAAAAAGTTGTGTTGTAGAGCGGATCCAGCAAGGGGATTACGAAGTGCTGGATGAGATATTAACGACTTTTCAAAGACTAATGAAAAAATAAACTTTTACTTATAAGGATTATAACCAAATGAAGATAAAATAAGTATTACGCTTATAAGAGTAGTCATTATCAACATCAAATGCCTTTAAACGTTTTAAGCTAGTCTTGTTGGATGAGAAGTAAATAAATGAAGGAGGGCCGATTCAAACTTGAATTGGCCTTTATTAATCTAAAATTCTGTATACTAAAAATTCCATTGCGTAAATCCAAGTTCAGTGCTATGTTTTTATCTGTTGAGGCTGCAAATAGCCTATGATAAAACCAAAATGGAGGATTTTGCATGTTTAAAGTACATACATTAAAGCGGCTTCCAATCGCACTAGTGCTTATAGCAGTAATGTTAGTAACTGCTGCATGTGGAGGCAATAACACAAAAACTCAAGAGCAAACAACTTGGGATAAAATAAAGGACAAGGGTGAACTAACCGTAGCGACATCTGGAACCCTTTACCCAGCTTCATATCATGATTCCAAATCCGATCAATTAACAGGATATGATGTGGAAGTAGTACGCGAGGTTGCAAAAAGACTTGGCTTGAAAGTAAAATTTGTTGAAATGGCTTTCGATGGTATGCTTACTTCGGTTAACAGTGGAAAAGTAGATCTTGCCGCAAATGACATTGCAATCACAAAAGATCGTGAAAAGAAATTTAATTTTTCAGCACCGTATAAATATTCGTTTGGTTCTGCAATTGTTAGAAAAAGCGACAGCTCTGGCATTCATTCTTTGGATGATTTGAAAGGAAAAAAAGCGGCAGGAGAAGCAACCACTACTTATATGAAAGTGGCACGTGAGCATGGCGCAAAAGAAGTTATTTACGATAATGCAACCAATGATCAATATTTGCGTGATGTTTCTAATGGAAGAACAGATGTTATTTTAAATGATTATTATTTACAGAAACTAGCAATTGCTGCTTATTCAAAATTAAATATTATGATTGAACCGCATATTCGTTTTTCACCTAGCAGTGCTGGAATGATCATGAAAAAAGATAATCAAGAGTTAAAAGATAAGATTGATAGCACGTTGAAAAAAATGAAAGAAGATGGCACCATTACTAAATTATCCAAACAATTCTTTGGCGGAGATGATGTATCGAAAAAACCAAATATCAAATTCTCAAAATAAGCTAAGGGGGAAGGTCAATGAGCAATATTCAGTGGGAATATCTATTTAATCTTAAACTTGCCATCAAATCCTTCCCGTATGTGCTGCAAGGAATTGGTTATACCATGCTGCTGTCTTTCGTCAGTATGATATTAGGACTTATTATTGGCTTTTTCTTAGCTCTAGCAAGAACTTCTAAATATCAATTACTAAGATGGTTGTCTAGAATCTATATTTCCTTCATGCGTGGAGTGCCTATCCTTGTAGTATTGTTTATCTTATACTATGGATTTCCTATTATAGGAATTGAATTTACAGCTGTCACAGCAGCGATTATTGGCTTTACGTTAAATAGTGCAGCATTTATGGCAGAAATTTGGCGCTCCTCCATTTCATCTGTTGGAAAGGGACAATGGGAGGCAGCTGCATCTCTTGGTTTTACCTACTGGCAAACGATGAGAAGGATTATCCTGCCTCAATCAATTAGGATTGCAATTGCTCCTTTATTCAATGTATTTCTTGATTTAATAAAAGGAACCTCATTAGCAGCCATGATTACTGTACCAGAAATGTTTCAAAAGGCAAAAATCGTCGGTGGCAGAGAATTTGATTACATGACCATGTACATTTTAGTAGCACTCATTTATTGGGCACTTTGTACGTTAATCTCTTTTATCCAAGATTTTATGGAAAAGAAATATGAAATGGATATACAATAAGGGTCACTTCAAAATGAAGTGACCTTATTTTTATTCTATGTTTTTTTCCTTCTTTTTAAACTTCATTAAAAACTCATATACTACTGGAACAATAAGCAATGTTAATAGCGTAGAACTAGTAAGACCACCGATAACGGTGACTCCAAGGTCTTTCGAAATGAGTCCGCTGCCTTCAAATCCAAAGGCTAACGGCAATAAAGCACCAATTGTGGCGAGTGCTGTCATCAATATAGGACGAATCCGTGTAGCCCCAGCTTCTAACAGTGCCTCACGTGTAGATAGTCCCTCTTGTTGCTTATGAATCACACGGTCAATTAATACAATTGCGTTTGTAACTACGATACCGATAAGCATTAGAGCACCTATCATGGAAGAAATACTTAGAGTCTCTCCTGTAATGAGTAATGCCAGTAATCCCCCGATAATAGTGAAAGGAAGGGAGAAAAGGATAGCAAATGGTGCAAGTGCTCCACCAAATGTGATAACTAGAACTAAATATACAATTGCAATCGCGGCAAGCATTGCAAGTCCTAATTGAGAGAAGGATTCGTTAATATCCTCCGTTACACCACCCATAGACACTTCAACATTACTTGGAAGCTTGATTTTATCTACTTTTTTCTTTACATCTTGTGAAACTTTGGAAACATCTTTTTCTTTTATGACCCCACTCACACTGGCATAAATTCTTCCATCCCTTCTAGAGACAGAGTTCGGAGATTCACCAGTTTGTACTTTCATAACATCTTTTAAAGCAACATCAGTGCCAAGCGAAGATTTAACTTTTGTATTTGTGAGATCATCTACATTTTTGTAGGATTTTTGATCGACTGTTACATAAACATTTAAATCTTTTCCATCTTTCTTAATTGTAGTTAAGACAGGATTATCTCCAACACGGTTTAATTCCATTCCAATTTGGCCAGCAGTCAATCCATATCCTGCAAGCTTGCTTTGATTCGCTACCAGTGTATATTGTTGGTAGGATTTTGATAAACTGGAGCTAACATTTTTTAAAGAGTGATTCTGTTTCATAATGTCTTCAATATGTTGAATCACAGGCTGTATTTGTTCTAAGGTATCCCCGTATACAAGCAGCTCTAAAGAATTACTGCTTCCTGTAGAACCGAAATCTTGTGATTTCCATTCACCCTTATTTGACATAGTTTGCAGATCTTTGATGACCTTTTCAGGTTCTTTATCAAAGTTTTTCGCATCTTTATCATATTCTACATAAAATAATGCAGAATTATTTTCTCCAGGATTCATTGGATTTTCTCCGCCAACGGAGTATTGAATATTTTTGACTCCAGTACGATTTTCAAAGTATTTCTCGGCTTTATTTGTTATTTTTTCGACATCACTTCTTGTTTGGCCGGGATCTGGCTTATATGTTGCCATTACCATTTTTTGTTCATCGGATGGAATAAAGCTTACCCCAATAGCTGGGATGAGTAATAAGCTTCCGATGAAAATCAAAATAGCGAGTCCAAATGTAATCAACTTATGATCTAAAGACCAATTCAATATTTTTTTATAAAAGGAGGCTATCTTGCCATGTTCTTTTTCGGCTGTATGCTGTTTCTTAATGCCGTTCTTAAATAAGGAGTTTGCGAACATTGGAACGACCGTAATGGCTACTAGCAAAGAGGCAAGTAAAGCAAATACAATGGTTAAGGCAAATGGTAAGAACAACTCCCCAACCATACCAGAAACAAGGCCAAGCGGTAAAAATACAGCTATGGTGACAATGGTAGAGGACATAATTGGCCTAAACATTTCTTTGGTTGCTTCTCTAATTAAATCTTTACCTTTTAGTTTTTCTGTTGTTAACGACATTCTTCGGTAAATATTTTCAATAACAACGATGGAGTCATCGACGACGCGTCCAATCGCAACGGTCATTGCTCCAAGTGTCATGATATTTAAAGAGATATCCATTTGTTTTAAAATCAAAACAGCAATGATAAGGGATAATGGAATAGAAATAACCGAAATAATAGTGGATCGGTAATCCCTTAAGAATAACAAAATAATAATTACTGCAAATAATGCACCGATAATCGCTTTGTTTAGCATCGTGCTGACAGAATCTTTAATTGGTGTTGCCTGATCAAACATTTTCACGACTTTCAAACCAGCGTGATTCTTTTTTAACTCATTGATTTTCTTTGTTACATTATCTGCCACATCAACCGTGTTGGCATCGGTTGATTTTGATATTTGAACACCGATGGATTCTGCACCATTCGTTTTGGAAATAGATTCATGCTTCCCAACAATCTTCACATCCGCAATATCTGCCAGTTTCACAGTTGGAATTGCTGGTGCTGTAACAACTGAAGAAGAGGATTGGCCAGCATTGGCAACGGTCTGCCCCTGAGCATTTAAAGTGGACTGATTTCCCATCGGTACTTGTGGTGTGTATGGGATTTTAAGATTTTTCAAATCTTCCATCGTATGAATATTTCCATCTACCACTACAGATTTTTCTTTATCATCGAAAGTGATTAAACCAAGCGGTACAGAAACATCAGATCCTTGAATAAGCTGCTTGACAACATCCTCCGTAAGTCCATACTTTGCAAGTTTTTTCTGATCAAATGTGATATCAACTTCTTTTTCATATTGACCTGATGCCTGAACCTGGGAAACACCCTCAATTCCTTCCAATGAAGGAATAATATCATCTTCCACTGTTTTGGTTAACTCTTCAAGTGATTGTTTATTATTAGTAATACTAAGCGAAAGGATAGGAAACTCGTTAATATTGAATTTCGAAACCTTAGGTGATTGGACCTTATCGGGTAAAGCCACTTCAGAAATAGCGTCTTTTATCTCTGATTCCGCCTTGTCCATATCTTTTGAATATTGGTATTGGATTTGTATAGACGAAACATTTTGCGAAGATGTAGAAGTGACAACATCTACCCCAGATAAGTTTTTGATTCTTTGTTCGATTGGCTTCGTTACTTTTTCAGCAATATCATCTGGCGTTGCACCTGGATAAACCGTTGAAACCATAATTACAGGTGCTGTTATATTTGGTATAGTTTCCAGCTTCATCTTTAAGCCAGAATACAAGCCTGCCACGACGACAATAATCGTTATCAACCAAACTGCAAACTTATTTTTCATACAAAAGTTTATGATTTGATTCAAGTTATATCGCTCCTTCACAAGGTTGACCGACTGGTCATGTCAATTTATAATATAAATGACTGGTCATACATTAGCAAGTGAAAGTTCTGTTAAATTGCAACTTTCATCCAATAAAGGGAGAAGTTAAAGGAGAATATATATGTACGACACAAATCAATGGAAAGAGTTTTTCTTGCCATATAAATTTGGATTAGATGATTTAAAGACGAAAATTAATATAATGGTCGAAGAAGCTTTTTTAATGGGAGAAAATAATTCAATCGAGCATATTAAAACAAGGATTAAAACACCGTCGAGCATGCTGGATAAGCTAAAGAGAAAAAAAATCGAACCTACGTTGGAAAATGCAAAGAAGTATCTTTTTGATATAGTAGGCGTGAGAATCGTCTGTTCCTTTGTTTCCGATATTTATGAAATTTATAACCTGTTTTTAAAAAGAAAAGATCTTAAGGTAATAGAAGTGAAGGATTATATACATAATCCAAAACCAAATGGCTATCAAAGCCTTCATATAATTGTCCAAATACCGGTCCAGTTAACACATAGGGTGGAGCATGTAAATGCAGAAATTCAGTTAAGAACTTTAGCTATGGATTTTTGGGCAAGCCTTGAACATAAGATCTTCTATAAATATAATCGGGATATTCCCCAATATTTGAAGGATGAACTGAAAGAGGCTGCAGACAGTGTAAGGATGCTGGATGAAAAAATGAAGGGTATACGTGATGAAGTTAATGCCATTGATGCTATAAGAGATTCTATATTTTTACCATTATAGTTGAGGGAACAAATAAGGTTACGGGAATCGAGAGGATGCAATTCTTCTCTCGGTGACATTAAAAGAGGGGACCATGATGAAGCAAAAACGGAAGGAACTTATCAAAACCGCTATTAAATTATTTGCTGAGAAAGGTTTTCAATCTACATCAGTTCAAGATATTGTCAGCAATTATGGAATATCAAAAGGGGCGTTTTACAACTATTTTTCCTCAAAAGAGGAGCTTTTAGTTGATATATTTAGATATTACCATGACAAATTAAATAAGAAGATTTCCGAAATTGATGCGTTAAATATAGATCCAAAGGAAAAAATCAGAAAAAGAATTCAGCTTCAATTCCAATATTTTATGAAGCATAGAGATTTTATCGTTATGTATTTCCGTGAACAAAATCAATCGGTAAACGAAGAGTTACAAAAACTTATAAAGGCACATACAGTAAACATGCTTGAAAAAGAAGAGACCCTTCTGCTTGCATGTTATGGTGAATCCATCCAATCATCGGTGAATGATTTGGTATTAATTTGTTTTGGGATACGGAACGCGTATATGAAAATCACTGTATTTGACGGGATTGAGCTGGAACCTGAGCAGATATCCTACTATTTGCTGGAACGAATAGATGATGTTGTAGAAGGAATCAAGAGGAGTAAACTGGAACCGCTATTAACAAAAGCTCAATTTAAAGAATACATGAATGGTCTTCTCACCAATCAACAAAAGATATTATCCAATTTAATAGCGATGAAAGAAACCTTGGAATCATTAGGAATCCCTCAAGACAGAAAAGAAGAGTTATACAACGTCATCGAATATTTGATAGAAGAAAACAACAAGCAGGATGTTAAAAAATATATTTTTCAAGGAATGCTTACAAATTTTAAAACTATTAAGGAACTGGATCCTTTTCGGAAGGAAATAGCTGAAATTTTAAGTATTGAACTTTTATAATTACAATAAAAAAGCCGTCTTTCACACGGCTTTTTTTCTACCTATTTTTTGCTCCTCTAATTAATTTAATCACTAATAATATTACTGCAATAATTAGCAGCAAATGGATAAATCCCCCTGCTATATGGCCGATTAATCCTAGAATCCATAAGATAATTAAAATAATGATAATGGTCCATAACATGACAAACACTCCTTTCTTTTATGGTTACATTACCCAAAAGTAAAGCAAATTACACATATCTGGTTAATCTATTTTAAATTTGGGCAATATAAACCAATCTATACAAGGTAGGGGGTTTTTATCAGGATGAAAAGAAAGATCTTTCTCTTCCTTATGCTACTCTTCCTTATTATTTATATTGGAACTATAATATATCATGCATATAAACCTCTTCCTCCAGGTATCTCTTTTGAAGGAAAAAAGCATATTATAAATGATAAGGATATCTCCTTCTTAACGGATTTAACCTATTATGAGCAAAATGGCAAGAAAATAGAAAAGTCTATTTTTCCTCGTCTGGTTCAGGCAATAGATGAGGCGAATGAATTTATTGTGCTTGATTTTTTTCTTTTTAATGGCTATCAAAATAAAGGGCTTAATTTTCCGAAAGTAAGTGAGACATTAGTGAAAAGATTAATAGAAAAGAAAAAGCATAATCCCAACATTCGAATCATTGTCATTTCTGATGAAATAAATACTTCCTACGGTTCTTATAAATTAAAGGAGTTTGAAAATCTTAAGAAGAATGGCATAGATGTCATCATAACAAATATAGATAGGTTACGTGATTCTACACCTTTATATTCTGGATTATGGAGAATGTTTATAAAAGGTTTTGGACTTTCTGAAAAGGGCTGGTTGCCAAATGCATTAGCGGATAATGCACCGAAAATGACCATTCGTTCTTATTTGAAGCTATTAAATATCAAAGCAAATCACCGCAAAATATTTGCAACAGAAAACTCCGCTATTATTTTTTCAGGTAACCCTTCACATGATGCGAGTGCAAATTTTAACAATACTGCATTTGAAATAAAAGGACCCATTATTCAAGATGTACTTTTCTCTGAACAAGCTGCCATTCATTTGTCTGATCGTTTAAAAGTTCCTGCGTTTGATTCTAAAGAGGGGCGAAACGGCAACATTCAGGCTCAATTGCTTACAGAAGGAAAAGTGTATAAACATATCCAATCAGAATTAGCCAAAACAAAAAAAGGTGACGAAATATGGATGGCAATGTTTTATATTGCTGACAGGACCATAATTCACACACTGATAGAAGCTGCTAATAGAGGAGTAAACATCAATTTGATTTTGGACCCAAACAATAATGCATTCGGCCATCGTAAACATGGTTTACCCAATCATCCTGTGGCCCAGGAACTTATAAAAAAGGGAAATGGATTCATCCACATTCGGTGGTATAAAACGCTTGGGGAACAATTTCATCCGAAGTTAATATTCATACAGAAAAGAGACATTTCCATTATCATCAATGGTTCTAGTAATTTAACTTTTCGAAATTTGGCAGATTATAATTTGGAAACCGATGTTTTGGTTGTTGCCCCCAATGATTCTGCTATCGTGGAACAAGTGGATTCGTATTTTAAACGTATTTGGCTGAATCAAAATGGTCTTTTTACTTATCCATACAACAAAGAAAAAGATAAGTGGGTCTTTCTTGAAAGGGGAGTATACCGACTGCAGGAATTATTGCAATTAACAACCTACTAAAGGAGCCCAAAGTTGTTTGGAAGACTAACAAAAAAGCCTATACGTTCATAAGATATGGAGAAATACAAATAAGGAGAAAACAAGTATGAATCATCAGTTAGCATGGCATGAATCATTGGAACTCCATGAATTATTAACATTCCAGGCGAACTGCTTAATTCAATTAAAAATGTCTGTTAGAAAAGTTATAAATCATGAACTCCATGATTTATACCTTTATTCCATAAAATTGGTGGAAAAAAATTTAAAGGATTTATTGCCTTATGTGGACAATATTCCTAATGAATATAGCAGGCGCAAAAATGAGCAAAGCTTTTTTGCAGGGGATCTATTAGGTGCAGCAAAAGCAACAATTAAAATATATGCAAACGCCATAACCGAAACAACTTCATCTGAATTACGCTCTGTGTTTCAACGCCATTTAAATATTGTTATTAGTTGGTATACGAAAATTTTCGACTATATGAATAAGAATGGACTGTATCCTTCCTTTAATTTGCAGAAATTATTAGAAAAAGATGCTCAAACTGTTCAAAATGCATTAATAATGAAATATTAAGAAGAAAAGCGGTCAGAAACTCTTCTGGCCGCTTTATTATGAGTATGTTTACTTAAATTTTTCCTATTAAGGCAGGTATTTATTGTGCATCCAGAAATTCTCTAACTTGTTCAGGAGATTTGGCGTTAGCGCTGTGTAAATGTGCTAATTTTTCTCCATTTTTGAAAATTAACAGGCTTGGAATTCCCATTACAGAATATTTTTCTGCAAGATCCGGAAATTCATCACGATTAATTTCATACCATTTATATTGATTATAGTCCTTAATAACATCATCAATAAACATATTCATTCTAGTACAATCTGGACACCAGCCAGCGAAAAACTTCATGATAACAGGTTCATCACTGGAGATAAGTTGCTCAAATGTTTCAAGACTTTTCACTTCTTCCAAAACAAATCCTCCTTATTATAAACAACTCGCAGCTTAGCTAATCTTTCATTAGTATTGTATTCGTTCTATGATTTTCATTCAATTAATTTGTTTCTATTAGCTATTTTCTTATAAAATAGGAAATATGACATAATGTATGGCTTTCTTGAAGTGTGGTTTTATCATTATATAGCGATTAAGATAAAAATGGTCATGACAATGCCACAATTTGTGACTTTGTATCGTTGACATGAACCTGTATAATGTTATTATGACTATACTTGTTAAGTTTTGAACATACACCCTAAGAAATAGTAGGAGACGAATTTATATATGACTTCTCGAACAACAAAAACATCCAAAATAGATTACGGACTAGTATTAACCATTATGTTATTATGTCTTGTTAGTCTCATATCCATATATAGTGCACAAAAATCTGGTCAATACAGCGGAAACTTTGTTATGAAGCAAGGACTTTGGTATATTGTTGGTACCGGTTTAATCATATTGACGGTTCAATTGGACTCTGATCAGTTGAAAAAATTATCATGGTATAGCTATGGATTTGGGCTTTTTCTTTTAATTCTGCTAATTATTGCACCAAGCTCTATTGCTCCCCATATAAATGGTGCAAAGAGCTGGTTCAAGGTTCCTTTTATGGGAACATTGCAGCCTTCGGAGTTTATGAAAGTGTTTTTCATTTTAGCTTTATCCCGGGTTGTTACAGATCATCATCAAAAATTCATTGTAAAAACGGTAAAAACGGATTTTTGGTTATTAGTTAAAATCGGAATTGTTACCATGGCTCCGTTAGGATTAATTATGTTACAGCCCGATTTAGGAACTAGTTTAGTATTTATTGCGATTATGATGGGGATTATCTTCTCCTCAGGAATCACTTGGAGATTACTATTGCCGATTTTTGGAGGATTTGCAAGTATTGCCGCAATTGCAATTTATTTTGTAATTTGGAACCCGCAATTTTTAAGCAAGTATTTACATGTCCAACCATATCAATTTGGGCGTATTTATTCTTGGCTTGATCCGTATAACTATCAGAGTGATTCGGGATATCAGCTCATTAATTCCCTCCTTGCGATTGGGTCCGGTGAAACCCTAGGAAAAGGGTTCAATCACAGGGATGTATATTTGCCTGAGAGCCAAACAGACTTTATCTTTAGTGTAATAGGGGAAGAATTTGGTTTTATTGGAGCAAGTATTGTCGTCAGCTTATTTTTTATGCTGATTTACCATATAACAAAAGCCAGCCTGGAAACAAAAAATGATTTTTACTCCTATATTTGTTCCGGGGTAATCGCCATGATTACCTTCCACGTTTTTCAAAACATTGGCATGACGATTGGACTCTTGCCAATTACAGGTATTCCGCTGCCTTTTATTAGCTACGGAGGTAGCTCGATGATGGGGAATATGCTGTCTATTGGCTTAATCTTCTCGATAAGATATCATTATAAAAAGTATATGTTCTCTACGGAAATATAAAACAAAAGCCTGTAGAAGCTAATCTTCCACAGGCTTTTGTTCATTATTCATATGAAATAACTATTCCATTACTCCACAGTACCACTTTCTACAATTTGCACCTTAGGGATGATTTTAAATGTGACGTTCTGATAATCTGAATCCCACCACTTATCCCAATTGAAATGCCTCGAAACATTTTCAGTACGTTCTCCAATTCCAACAGGGTCGATTTTATGCCGTTGAAAATCCTTCAACAATGATAATGTTTCCTTTTCAATCCTTTTTTCAAAACCTTTTTCAAATTTACGCATTACCGTATTGGAAATCTTTTTCCCGGTGTATTCACGTATGATACCTTCTATATATATATGGATAGTGACTTCATAAGGTTGCTTTTTTGTATTTACTTTGATGTTATTACTAGAGCTAATGCTCCTTACAACAACTTCTTCGTTGTTAATTCTCACTGCTTGATTTCCAGCACTATGACGGTCTACAAGCAATTTAAAGAAAAACATTTTTTTCGGAGGAATTTTTTCCACCATCTTTTTTCTATTAAATAGGGCCATCCCGGTAATCCCAAGTTCAGTATTGTCTATTTGCTTAATGATTGGCAAATAGGTTGTTCTCCCCTTTTCATAGAGATATGCACCAAATAAATGCAGGTTTTGCCTAGGTACATCGAGGTATTTCATATTGTGGTCAAGTAAATCTTTAATATATATGCCATTACCAGTGTTTCCGTATTTCCCCATTAAAAGGGTAGATGCACTGCCATCCACTACTGCAAGGTGGATCCTTGAACCAATATTGGGGTCCCTTTGAAAAGAGTCGATTAATTCATAGAACCCGCGTTTGGCAAGGTCCTCACCGAATAAAACGACTTGGATACTTCCTGTTACTAAAGGCTGATCTGACTTCTTTTGGAGCTTTTCTAAAATTTCCCTTGTAACCTTTGATTTTGCAAGTAACACATTATTGAATACACTTTTGTCTGGCATATAAGTTGGATAAAGGACAGTTCCTAAAATTTTTCCTTCTGTCCAGTCAAAAGCAGTTGCAGTCTCAATATTTTGCTTATCTATGATTTGTTGCTGTACACACCCGCTTAAAATGAGAATGGTAGCAAGGAAAAGGAAAAAGCTTTTCTTCATGGATTTTTTTTCACCTTCTTTATAATGGATACCAATAAGAGAATAATCGGTATATAAATAAAATTGATGAGAAAACCGATGTTTCCGATAATATTATTTAACATGTCGATATGCAGACGTTTTTTTAATAATGGACTGGCAATCAGAACGACAAAGCTTATGAACCAGAGGGTATATGTATGTTTGATATGAATCGTTCTTTTTAACAATCGACTAGCACACCAAAGAGATAAACAAACATTTGGCAATATTATTAAACACCAATTGGCAATCCCAATATATTCGAAGCGTTCGACTACAGGTAGCCTAACAATTTTAAAGGTTGTTAATGTTGCCCAAATATCTTTCTGTAGCTGTTCTTCTCCGTAAAATGCGAAGGTAATGATAGTCATATATAGATATAATAAAGTAGTAAATACACCCCCGAGAATTGCCCATTTTTTCGATTTGTTTGGTTCTTTAATAAAAGGATAATAAATCATAATGGTTTCAAAACCCAAGTAGGTTAGAGTAGTGCTTTGTGCTGCTTTTACTATTTCATTCATAGAATGGTTGAAAAGAGGTAAAAAATGCCGAAAATCCCCATATGGAATGGCGGCACCAAGAATATAAACAATAAAAAAAGGAAGAACAAAAGAAAAGAAGGTAATTCCAACAATGGTACGAATACCTCCATAAATAATATAAATACAAAGCAATAGATAAGCTAAAGAAAACCAAAAAGTACTAAGATCAGGATACATCCAAACCTGTATGACTTCTATATAGGTGCGGAGAACTGTCAAAACTAGCATCGAGAAGTAGACGATAAAAAATATATCCAGTATTTTTCCTACCCATTTGCCGAGTACAAATTGATGAATATCCGAAAGATCTCCGTTTACCATTTCTAATTGTCTATACATAAGAGACATAACTAAAATGGTTACGACTCCTGAAATAATAACAGACTGCCAAGAATCATACCCGGCAATGTTTGCAATAATTCGCTGAAAACCCAGTGCACCTACCCCTATTTGCATACCACAAGTGGTGTGGAAAACCAGATATGGTGAAAATTTTCGATTTTCTGGTATCATTTGTGGTTGCATGCCATTACCTCCGCTGATTGGTTACTCATCTATATCTTTCTTTCGCTTTGCATCCTTAGGAGGAAAGCGAAATGTATTCTTCGTTTGTAAATAAAGTGGTCGCAGTATTTGTTTATTAAAACCTAAGCGCACAATGGTATCCTTCAAATCAGGAAATCTTAAAGGATATAGCGGCTCCAAATATGGCCGTCCTAACGAAGTTAATCGAATTAAATGGGTTAAAAGGATGCAAAAACAAAATACGATACCAAGCAATCCCCAAAGCTGCGCAAATAGTAAAAATGGGAAGCGCAGAATACGAATGGTATTACCAATTTTATAAACAGGTGTTGTAAAGGACGCCAGCGCTGCCAAGGCAATTAAAATAAGCAGAACATTACTGGTAAAGCCTGCGTCTACAGAGGCTGTTCCAATAACGATACCACCCACGATACCGATTGTTTGTCCGATTTTTGTTGGTAGTCGTGCTCCAGCCTCACGTAACAGCTCAATCGTCAATTCCAGCACTAATGCTTCCAGAATAGGAGGGAATGGCACTCCTTGACGTGAACTAATTAATGTTGACATCAGGTTGGTGGGAATTAAATGATAGTGATAAGTTAAGGCAGCTACATATAATGGGGTAACCAATATTGAGAATAAAACGGCGAAAATCCGCAAAAGTCTAAAAAAAGTGGCAATCCCCCAGTTAATATAGTAATCCTCGAAAGATACGAAAAACTCGATAAGCGTTGTCGGACCAATTAAAGCATGAGGAGAACCATCCACCACAATGACGGCTTTCCCTTGACTTAATACACCTGCAGCTCGATCTGGTCTTTCTGTATCAAGAAAGACTGGGAAAGGGGAGGAATGATTGTCCGATAATATTTGCTCAATAAACGAACTATCACTAATCGCATCAAAATCAACGGCCTTCAACCTTTGCCTGAGGGTGTCAATATTTTCAGTATTAGCTGTTCCGTTAATATAAAGTAAGGCTACTTTGGTTTTGGAAAAGTTCCCAACCTTAAATTCTTCAATAATTAGCTCCTTAATAGGCAATCTTTTTCTAATTAGATTTAAGTTTTGATCAATCGATTCGATGAATGCTTCCTTTGGACCAATAACGCTAAATTCAATTTCAGGAGCACTTACGGTTCTTGTTACTTGTTGTTGAGCAGAAATAAAAGCAAACTTACTATTATTCTCGTGCTCTGTTCGAAGCAAAACATAGCCATTATATAATTTTTGCTCAATTTGTGATAAATCTGTACTTATCTCAAAATCTGCTACAGGCAGAATTTTATTAAGGTCTTCAATCTTTTCAAACCATTCCTCCAATAAATAAGGAAGAACATCTTTTTGAATAATTTCCTCATCTGTTAAGGTAGAAATAAATTTTAAGGAAAAATGCAAATTGGTTCGAGAATTGAAGAATTTTACCTCTTTCAAATCATGAGACTTGGGTTGATTTCCTTGCATATTTTGTTGTTGCGGTTGCTGGTTGCTAGTTGTCGCTTCTTTCTTTTTCCAACTTTTTTTAAAAAAATTCATATCCATTCCCCCGTATGGAAAATTTAATGGCCCAGTAATCTGAGGGAAAATCCAGCCATTTTATAACAATTAGTCTTTACCAATAAAAGGAGTAATATGTAAAAGAAGAGAAGACAGTAAAAAAAGCGGAGGGATGGAGGGTCAGGTTCCTTTTCCCAGAAGAAGAATAACAGGTATGCAGTTTCAAAAAGGCGAGAAAAGTAGGGGAAATGTTCCATAAAAAAATGGGGACGTTGTACCTGTCCCCATTTCCCTCTATTTATGTAAGAATATCTTTTCAATATCGTCCAGCATTAAGTTGGCAGCTATTACCCCGCCTGCTGTATTCCAGATTACGTCATTTACTTTATGAACATTTCCGGCTTTAGCAACTTTTAAGTTTTTAAAGAGAGGATCATTAATATATTCCTTTTCTAATGAGGATGCTCCTCCATCGCCAGTGTCATATGTGAAATAGAATAAAATATCTCCATCCATAGCTGGAATTCTTTCCTTTGTTAGATTACGCTCTGCAAAATCGTCTGCATCTTGTCCTTTAGCTCTTGCAAACCCAAGCTGGTCAAGAATAACACCTGCAAAGGTATCTTTATGATAAATACGAACATCTCCAGACATAAAACGTAAAAGAGATACCTTCATATTTGTTTTGTCTCCAAGTTTTTTCTTGATATCAGCGATTCGCTGATTAAATTGTTGGATTACTTCTTTTCCTTTCGCTTCTTGATTAACTGCTTTAGCATAAAGGGAGAAGTTCTCCTTCCAATCACCACGTAATGTTTCTGCAAATACAGTAGGAGCAATGGCGCTTAATTGATCATATATTTTTTCTTGGCGCATTTTGTTCCCAATAATTAAATCTGGATGCAGCTTTGCAATTGCCTCCACATTCACTTGATCCTCTGTACCAACAACTTTTACATTTTTCATTTTATCCTTAATGTGGTCATACCAAGGATTTCCTGTCCATGATTGAACTGCTCCAACAGGTTTTATACCTAATGCCAGTAATGCTTCTGTTCCCTCATTAGTTAAAATGACAACACGTTTAGGTGTTCCCTTAATAGTTGTTTTCCCCATTGCATGTTCAACTGTATAGTTTTTTCCTGCAGCATTACTATTTGTTCCTTTTTCCTTTTCCACTTCGCCAGATTTATTATTTCCACATGCAGCTAAAAGAAGAAGGGAAAGTATAGCAATTATGGTAAATATGGATTTTGTTTTCCCCATTATGTATGTACCTCCTCAATATGATTGATAATCATTATCATTTACTCCTCCTCCATCATATAAGTAGTGCAGCAGACTGTCAATATATAATTGAAAACGATTATCAAAATCATTGACTTCATGCTCAGCATTACCTAGACTAATGGTAGAGAATGATGGAAAGGTAAAAATGAAATGGTCTTAAAACAAAATTGGCAGAAGTTTATTGGAATTATAATAGCTGTCTTATGCTTGGTCTGTTTGATGGGGATGAGTGTAATATATGGATATACAGATACATCCATAAAAACAGCTATTCAGTCCTTTACACATTTTAATGGATCCAATAAGCATGTTATTATCACAACTGTTCGCTTACCAAGATCTCTTATTGCTGGTTCAGTAGGGGCATGTCTTGCAATGTCCGGTGTTATAATGCAAACTTTAACAAAAAATCCCCTTGCATCGCCAGGAATTCTTGGAATAAATGCAGGTGCGGGTTTTGCTGTTGTCATTGCAGTAACATTGTTTAATATTACGAGTTTACAAGCATTTGCTTGGGTATCATTTGCCGGGGCAGCATTAGCGGCAATTATTGTTTATTTATTAGGGAATACAGGCAGAGAAGGATTAACTCCTATGAAGCTTACCTTAGCGGGCGCTGCTATTGGTGCGTTATTTTCCTCCTTTACACAAGGTCTACTAACATTAAATGAATCGGCATTGGAACAAGTACTATTTTGGCTTGCTGGTTCTGTTCAAGGAAGAAAATTACAAATTTTAACATCTGTGCTGCCATATATGATAATTGGATGGGGTGCAGCACTCCTTTTAGCTGGAAAAATGAATATACTAGCTATGGGAGACGATGTGGCAAAGGGGCTTGGCTTAAAAATAGGCTTAGTCAAAATTGGTGCTGGTTTGATTGTTATCTTTCTTTCTGGAAGTGCAGTTGCAGTTGCGGGACCAATTGGATTTATTGGAATTGTCATTCCTCATATTGCTAGAAAAATAATAGGAATCGATCATCGCTGGTTACTCCCTTTTTCGGCGCTATTAGGAGGTATCTTACTGATTGCAGCAGATATTGCTGCTAGATATGTGATTATGCCATCAGAAGTGCCGGTTGGTGTAATGACTGCCATTATCGGTGCGCCATTCTTTATTTATTTAGCAAGGAAGGGGTTAACGAGTCGATGAGTCAATATAAAAGTTTACGTCTATTAAAAGGGAAAATATCATTTCTCCTTGACCGTCGCGCTCTCTGGACTACAGGTGCATTATTTCTTTTATTACTGGTTGTTTTTGTTATAAGTACTGGTTTAGGTGATATGAAATTAAATCCTGTAAGGGTTTTGAAAGTATTTTTTGGCGGAGGATCTTCCTTGGATCAATTGGTGGTGATGAAATTCCGCCTTCCTAGGATTATCGTTGCTTTGTTCGTTGGTATGGCTTTAGCTGTTGCTGGATCTATCTTACAAGGAATTATCCGTAATCCTCTGGCTTCGCCGGATATTATCGGTATCACGGGGGGAGCAAGTGCAGCTGTAGTTGGTTTTCTTGCGTTATTTAGCAATGCAGATAACATTTTAACTGTTAGTATTGATTGGTTACCAGTTGCAGCTTTTCTTGGAGCAACAATAGTCGCGTTTTTGGTATATTTTTTGTCCTGGAAAAATGGTGTTTCACCTATACGTCTAGTATTGATTGGTATCGGAATTTCCGCTGTTATGCAGGCAATCACGACAATGCTTATGTTAAAGGGACCAATTTATCGAGCTAGTGAAGCGAATATATGGATTACCGGTACAGTTAATGGCTCCAATTGGAGTAATGTATATATCATTATTCCAACGGTATTAGTACTTGTTATTATCTCATTTATATCAGCTAGAAGAATTAATATTCAAGAGTTAGGTGATGAACTTGCTACTGGTGTGGGAAGTCCTGTACAAAAACAGCGATTTTTTCTTTTAATCTTAAGCACAGCCTTAGTTGGCACAGCAGTTGCCTTCGCTGGCGGAATTGGATTTGTTGGATTAATGGCACCACATATGGCGAGAAGATTAGTAGGTTCAAGTTTCGGTGGCTTACTTCCGACTGCTGCATGTATAGGAGGAATACTTGTCATGCTTGCAGATTTAATAGGAAGGACAATTTTTCTGCCGCTTGAAATACCAGCAGGTGTTTTTACTGCAGCAATTGGTGCACCATACTTTATTTATCTATTATTTCGGGCAAAAACTGCATAGAACTTAATTAACAAAAACTTTTTGATTAGGAAGGAGTATACACCATGACCGGGACAATAGAAACAAAGTCTTTAACATTAGGATACGGTGATTCAATTATCATAAATGAATTAGATATCGCCATTCCGAAAGGTGAAATTACTGTTTTCATAGGAGGAAACGGGTGTGGAAAATCTACATTATTAAGATCAATTGCACGGCTTTTAAAGCCCGAATCAGGATCTGTCCTTTTGGATGGAAAGGATGTCGCAAAACTCCCTACAAAAGAAGTGGCGAAAAAATTATCCATTTTGCCGCAGTCTCCTGTTGCGCCGGAAGGGTTAACGGTACTTCAGCTTGTAAAGCAAGGTCGGTTTCCTTATCAATCATGGTTAAAACAGTGGTCTGAGAAAGACGAAGAGATTGTCATGAATGCATTAAAGGTAACCGGAATGGAAGAGTTCAAAGATCGTCATGTCGATGAACTTTCTGGAGGACAAAGACAGCGGGCATGGATTGCAATGACGCTAGCTCAGGACACGGATATCATTTTACTTGATGAACCGACAACCTATTTGGATTTGACACATCAGATTGAAATATTAGATTTATTATTTGAATTAAATGAGAAAGAAAAACGCACGATTATCATGGTACTACATGATATTAATTTGGCTTGCAGATATGCTCATAATATTGTTGCGATTAAAAACAAACAAGTATACGTTCAAGGAAAACCAGAAACCGTTATTAGCTGCCAAATGATAAGGGATGTTTTTGAAATGGACTGTCAAGTAACAATGGACCCGCTTTTTGGCACACCGCTTTGCATTCCCTTTGGAAAAGGTCGTTGTATTTTAAAGGATGAAGCCATCAATGCTATCTAATTTAACAGACAATGAAGCGAATGAACTATCAAAGTTCCGCTTTATCAATCAGATATCCGAGGGCAGGGGAAGTATTGCAGTTATCGAGTTATTTGATCATACAACATTAATAGAGCATCTAAATAATATTGGAAAACTAATTGGCTCACCAACACAAAGGGTTACAGCTTCTTTATTAACGAAAAGAATGGCTTTTTATGCAGTTATCCATTTATATACTATGAGTGTTTTAAACAAAAGGTTAAATGTTGATATAAAAAAAATGAAGCTTGTTGAAAAAGAAAATGATTTATTGTGGCTGCCGGATTTCTATCTAGGGGATTGTATCGTAAGTGAATCGTATGGTAATCGGACTCAATGGAGAGAAACGATTGTAGAAGATCTATTTACTCACTTTTTCCACCCATTGATAGAAGCACTTAGAGAGGCTACGAGATTTTCAAAAATGGTGATGTGGGAGAATATTGCTATTTATGTATTTTGGTTATATGAGACCATTATGAAGGAAGAAAAAGATATAGAAATAAAACAAAGAGCCGAAGATGATTTTCGTTATATATTGCAGGAGGCGGAAGGATCCTTATTTGGTCCATATTTACAAAATCCACTTGCTAGATTTAATGGTGAAAAAATATACCGTGAAGAATTTAATGAATGGATTCGTGTACGAAAAACTTGCTGCTTATCCAATTTATTAAACGCAAAAGACGGAAAAAGATGTAAAACATGCCCCAATGGGTGCAATATGTCTCCTTTTAAACAGGATACAGGGACAGGTCCCTCGTCCCAAAAAAGAAGCAGAGGATAATAAAAAAACGCCCCATTAAAGGATCAGGGGACGCCTTCTTATCCTAGGAAGCTGCTTCGGCCAGTAGGTCCACTATATGGACAGCTTCCACTTTGCTTGATAATCCTTCTCTTTCAATACCAAGCTTCATTTGTAGCAAACAACCAGGATTTGCTGTCACAATGGTGGTTGCATTTGTGGCTTTGGCATTTTTCATTTTCGAGTCTAGAATCTTCATCGACATTTCGGATTCAACAATATTATATATTCCGGCTGAACCACAGCAGCTGTCTGCATTGTTCATTTCGCGATATTCTACACCTTTGATTGCTTTCAATAATGTTCTCGGCGCATCGGAAGTTTTCATGACATTCCGCAAATGGCAAGAGTCCTGATAGGTTACAACACGATGTGATAATCGTAACGGAACTTTACGATGAAACTCTAAGTCTACTAGAATTTGAGTAATATCTTTCAGCTTATTTTTAAATGCAATCGCACGCTTTTCCCATTGAGGGTCGTCCTTTAGTAAATGATCATAGTCAATTAAAAAGGCTCCACAGCCGCCAGCATTTGTAATGATATAATCTGCGTTTATATTTTCAAAGGCTTCAATATTTCGCTTTGCCATTTCTATTGCTTTTGTTTTTTCTCCGCTATGGCCGTGCAGTGCTCCACAACAAGCTTGTGATTTTGGAATGACAATTTCACAGCCTGCTAATTGAAGCAGTTTGATTGTTGCTTTATTTGTAGCTAAAAACATAGTATCCATCAGACAGCCGGAAAAGAAAGCAACTCTTGTTGTTTTTACACCATGAGCCGGTAAATACTCGGGTCTGTTTTTCATTTCTTTTATAGTTGGCACCTTCGGCAACACTTTCTCCATGGTTGCCATGCTCTCAGGGAACAGCTTCATAAACCCAATTTTCCTAGTCATCTTTTGTAATCCGGACCGCTGATAAAACCCTAATAAACCAGTCACGGTTTGCATTCGGTTTTGATGTGGAAAAAGTCCTTCAAAAACAGCTTTTCGAATACTTTGTACTGGAATAGAATGCTTTTTGTTTTGATGAATAATATCTCTTGCTTCTTCCAGTAAATGACCGTATTTTACACCGGAAGGACAAACAGGCTCACAAGCCCGGCATCCTAAGCACAGGCTTAAAGATCGTTCTACATCCTCATCCGGTTCAATGATTCCATCCTTTACAGCTTTCATTAAGGCAATTCTACCCCGCGGAGAATGGATTTCCTGGAATCCGGATTCAATGTAAGTTGGACATGTAGGAAGGCAAAAACCGCATCTCATACAGTTTAGTAATTCATCCTCATCCATCCTTTCGGCAAATTGCTTTGCTATCATTGCTTGCTCGTTTACCGTTGTCATTTTGTCACCACCAAGCGTTTCCTACTCTCTTTCGCAAAAACCTTGCCAGGGTTCATAATATTGTTTGGATCGAAACTATCTTTGATTGCCTTCATCGCAGCAATTCCGGCTTTTCCTAGTTTCCATTCAAGATAAGGGGCTTTCATGGCTCCAACTCCATGTTCCCCGGTAATCGTACCTCCGAGTTCTATTGCTTTAGCAAAAATTTCTGCAAAAGCTTGTTCGACCCTTTCAATCTCGTCGCGATCGCGGATATCGGTAGGACATGTAGGATGGAGGTTGCCGTCCCCTGCATGACCGAAAGTTGCAATCCTGACATTATATTTATCAGCAATTTCATTGATAGCGCGGACCATATTCGCAATTTCAGATCTCGGGACTGTCGCATCCTCTAAAATAGTCGTTGGTTTTAATCTTGCCAAAGCAGAAAGCGCAGCACGTCTTGCAGCAGTTAAATTTTCTGCTTCTTCATTAGTCTTAGCAATTTGCACAGACTCCGCTAATTCTTCCTGACAGATTTCCGCTATTCTTTTCATATCCCGTTCTACAATTTCAGGAGAACCATCTTGCTCTATTAAAAGAACAGCCTTCACATTAGTTGGTAAACCAATTTTAGCGTAGTCCTCCACCGCAACTAATGTCGGTTGGTCTAAAAACTCAAGGGTTGCGGGAATAATCCTATTGGCGATAATTCTTGATACAGTTCTTGCAGCAGCTTCCATATCCTGATACAGTGCCAGCATCGTTTTCTTTGTTTCCGGCATTGGAATCAGTTTAAGTGTAGCTTCCGTGATGATACCAAGTGTACCTTCCGATCCAACAAATAGCCTTGTTAAATCATAACCAGCAACATCCTTCGCAAGCTTGCCGCCCGTTCGTATGATATCTCCATTAGGAAGAACAATTTCTAATGCCAAGACATAGTCACGGGTAACTCCATATTTTAGACCTCTTAGTCCACCTGAGTTCTCATTTAAGTTCCCCCCAATTGTTGAAATTTTCATCGAGCTAGGATCTGGGGGATAGAAAAGCCCTGCAGCCTCTACCGTCTTGGTCAAGTCAAGCGTAATAACACCTGGTTGAACGGTAACAGCAAGATTTTCTTCATCCAGCTCCAGAATTTTATTCATATGTTTGAATAAAATCACAATCCCTCCCTCTGTCGGACAAGTACCTGCACTGAGATTCGTACCAGACCCGCGTGGAACGATAGGAATTTTATATTCGTTGCATAGTTTTACGATTTGCGATACTTCCTTTGTATTTCGAGGTGCCACAATCATATCTGGCATAGATTGAAATTGCGGTGTGGCATCATAGGAATATACTAGTCTACCAGCCTTTGAATCATCGACGTTATCTTCTCCAACAATGGAAACGAAAGCATCTTTTAGAGTGGAAGTAATCAAGAAAACACACCTCCCGTAATATTTATTGATTTAAGTATAAAAAAAGCGAGGAATCCTCGCTATGTATATTTGAACAAAAAAAATGTAAAATTGACTTTCTAATTTGTATTATTATCTAAAATCTGTAAACATAAGTAAAGAATTGTTTGATCTCTTGGTTTTTTAGGATTTAAACCAGTTAATTCCTCCGCCTTTTTTAGCCTGTAATGTAAGGTATTAATATGTATATGCAGATGATTAGCGGTTTCTTTAATAGAATAGTCATATTGAAAATATGCTTTTATAGTATCAAGAAGTTCGTGCTCCTTTAATATTGGTTTAAGTGTGCGTTCTACAAATAACATCTTTGTCTCCATTCGCATATCATCCATAATCATCTCTAAAGTGAGGTCATCATCGAATGCAATCCAATCTTTTTCCTTTACAGAACGGAGAGCGCGTTCAGCTTGTAAAAATGTCTTTTTTAAATCCTTCGCGGATACAATATTCCCCACTCCAAAAATAAGTTCTTCTTTCATTTTTGTTTTTAAAAGGTTCAGTTTTTGTTTTAGCTGTTTCTTCTCAAGCGGCTTGTTTGCATCGAGTAATAATAAGAAGCGATCTTGCCCCCATCTTACCATTACATCTTTATTTTCTAAGGTATTCTGCCACTTTTTAATGAATGGTTCGCTTGTTAGCTGATTTTGCAGAACCTTGACCATAACTAATTGTCTAGGTACAGTTAAATCAATTCCAAGTCTTTCCCCACGATTGATAAAAGTGGAATCCCATTCTCGAAGCTCCAGCCAATCAAAAACAAATGTCTCCATTGCCCGAATATGTCGACTTGTTTCCTCCATATAGATGTTTTCTTTAATCAGAAGTTCGGTCATCTTTTTTAATAATTCCCCATACTGTGACACTGCTTCCGGACTCCCAGTAATTCCAATGACACCAACTACATTATCTCCAGAAAAAATAGGCAAATTGATGCCAGCCTTCACTCCTGTTAGCTTTTTTTCATCTTCTTGTGTGATAATCAGCTTCCTTTCAGTTCGACAGGTTATTAAAGCGCCTTCATGAAACTGACCAATTCTCGTGTAATTGGTTGCAGCAATAATAATTCCGTTCGTATCCATTAGGACTATCTCTTCATTTAATAATTTGCGAACTTCTTGAACTATCTTTTTAGCTAAACTAGCTTGTAACAAAATTGGCACCTCGTCTTGCAGTTTACTTTACTCCTATTATAGATGAAATATTTGTTAAAAGCATAAAAGGTTGAGTATCTAAATTTGCTTGAAAGTTTCTCGTGGCCATAGAAAAAAACGAGAAACTTTGTTTTCGCCCGGTTAATTTTTTTTACTTCATGATCTTGAATGTAACCTTTATTACAGAAAGGTAGAATGTGCCCGAAGTTGTTGGAAAGGCAAAAGAACGGGCACAATCAGGGAAGGAAAGAGCCCGAAGCAGTTGGAAAGAGATAAGAACGGGCAAATTGCGCGAAGGAAAGAGCCCGAAGTTGTTGGAAAGGCAAAAGAACGGGCACAATCAGGGAAGGAAAGAGCCCGAAGCAGTTGGAAAGAGATAAGAACGGGCAAATTGCGCGAAGGAAAGAGCCCGAAGTTGTTGGAAAGGCAAAAGAACGGGCACAATCAGGGAAGGAAAGAGCCCGAAGCAGTTGGAAAGAGATAAGAACGGGCAAATTGCGCGAAGGAAAGAGCCCGAAGTTGTTGGAAAGGCAAAAGAACGGGCACAATCAGTGAAGGAAAGAGCCCGAAGTTGTTGGAAAGACAAAAGAACGGGCACAATCAACGAAGGAAAGTGCCCGAAGTTACAGGAAAGACAAAAAATCGGTCATATTCAATACTTGTTCCTATCATCTAATAATTCTCTACTCTAATGCATTTGATTTCCATATGGGAATTGCGAAGAATATTGCTGATGCTGCTGATAAGATTGCTGCATTTTTTGTTGATCTGCTTCTTCAAGCTTATACCAGCCTTTGCGAAACATGATATTATAGAGCTCGCGCTGCTCATTTTGAGTTTCGTTAAAAATAGATAATAAATCTTGATAAAGACCTTGGTGACTTGCTTCGTTTAATGCATTGTTATAAGAAGCAGTCATATATTTCTCCATTGATAATAAATCATTTGCAAAGTCACGGTCATTCATTTGTGGTGTTTTTGGAACTTGCGTTTGTGGATTCTGTATACCTTCTTGGTTTTGCATAGTAGAACACCTCCTATAATTACATCATTGGTTGATTTTGTTGAATGGATTGGTTGGCTTGCTGCAAATGGTGCTGAAGATGACCGAGAATTTGACTATAGTGACGTTGGTGCATCTCTCCACATTTTTCACAAGCAGCTTTTATTTCTTGATCTTGACAATGCTCAGCTGCAAAATGTGCTTTTTTCATGGCAAGCAAATTCCAAGCTAACATGTCGTCAATATAAGACAAATCCTTCGTAGAAATAATGCTTGGTGGCTGGTTCATTGACGTTTGCTGATTTTGTTGTTGATATGGCTGCTGCATAGCAATACCTCCTTTAATGGTTAACGTTTTTTATATTGGTTATTTTGACTATTTACTTTTCCGCCGCCATCCCCTTCAACCGTAGGACCTGCATTTCCTTTTACACTTGCTGCACTTACACCAGCCTTGGATGGATTTTTCTTAAGTCTTGCCATCGCCAATATCACCTCCAAATGCGTTTCTAAAAATTAGAATTCCCATTAACATCTTTAATATGACTTAAATGTCATTTCATTAGGCGAAGTGAAATGATAAAAGAAAGAGGGATATCTTAGAAGATTGCTTATTGTCTGATCCATAATTAAAATTTATAAATTTTTTGAGAATTAATTATTGATGGAATTTGAATATTCATTTATATTAGAAGTAGTAAAACTCATTCGCGAGATATTTTTTTGGCAGTAAAATGAATGAGTATTCATTCAAAGTATCGTCGAAGGGGGAAATATCATTGGGTTACAGTATTAAAAAAGCAGCTGTTTTAGGATCTGGTGTAATGGGCTCAGGCATTGCTGCTCATTTGGCGAATATCGGGATTCCGACATTATTGTTGGATATTGTACCGAAAGAACTAACGAATGATGAGGCCGCTAAGGGTTTAACATTAGAGGATAAAGCAGTTCGAAATCGATTTGCAAATAATGCGGTGCAAAAACTATTGAAACAAAAACCAGCTCCATTAACTACAAAGGACAGTCTAACATTGATCGAGACAGGCAATATGGAAGATGACATAGCAAAGCTTTCAGAAGTAGACTGGATCATTGAAGTAGTTGTGGAAAACTTGAATGTAAAAAAGATCGTATTTGAACAAGTAGATAAATATCGTAAGCAGGGTACTATCGTAAGCTCTAATACATCAGGAATTTCTGTTGAAGCAATGGCGGAGGGCCGTTCCGAGGATTTTAAAAAGCATTTCTTAGGTACGCACTTTTTTAATCCGCCGAGATACCTAAAGCTGTTAGAAGTTATACCAACCAAAAATACAGATGCAAAAGTTCTAGAGTTTATGAAAACTTTTGGTGAAGATGTTCTTGGCAAAGGTGTTGTAGTTGCAAAAGATACACCTAACTTTATTGGAAACCGGATTGGAACTTATGGTCTTTTAATAACGGTTCAAGAGATGCTCAAAAGTGGATACAGCATCGGTGAAGTAGACTCTGTAACGGGTCCACTACTAGGAAGACCGAAAAGTGCAACGTTCCGTACTCTTGATGTGGTAGGGTTGGATACATTCATCCATGTGGCAAATAACGTATATGAACAAGTGGAAGGAAAAGAAAAGGAAGTATTTGCAGTACCTGATTTCATGAAAAAAATGTTTGAAAAGGGTTGGTTAGGTAGTAAATCTGGCCAAGGTTTCTACTTGAAAAAAGGAAAAGAAATATTAGAACTTAATCCAGAAACCTTGGAATATGAAGAACGGAAGAAGTTAACTTCACCATCCTTACAAATGGCAAGTCAACAAAAAGGAACAGCCGCAAAAATGAAAGCGCTAATATATGCAAAGGACAAGGTTGGCAGCTTATTATGGAATATTATGGCTCCGGTCCTTGTGTACTCAGCAGAATTATTGGATGTGATTGCGGATGATATCGTTTCGATTGATAACGCCATGAAATGGGGATTTGGATGGAAGTTTGGTCCATTTGAAACTTGGGATGTAATTGGTGTTGAGAAATCGGTTCAGTTAATGGAAGAGTCAGGATTAATAGTTCCATTATGGGTAAAAGACATGCTGGAAAAAGGAATTAATTCTTTCTATAAAGAGGAAGACGGAGTTTCATTTTACTATCACAAAGGCGAATACAAACAAGTAAAGCGCAATCCTAAGATAATTGATTTAAGTCAATTGAAAAAACAAGGTAAATTAATCAAAAAGAATACTGGTGCAAGTCTAATTGATATTGGAGATGGGGTTGCATTATTAGAATTCCATTCCCCAAATAATGCAATTGGCCTTGATATTATTCAGATGATTAATTTTGCCGTCGATGAGGTCGACAAACATTATAAAGGGCTTGTCATCGGAAATCAAGGAAAGAACTTCTGTGTTGGTGCCAACTTAGCCTTAATGCTGATGGAAGCACAGGACGATAACTTCTTTGAATTAGATATGGTTGTGCGTCAGTTCCAAAATGCAATGATGAAAATTAAGTATAGTCCAAAACCAGTAGTAACAGCACCATTTGCGATGACATTAGGCGGTGGAGCCGAAGTTTGCCTTCCATCCGTACATATTCAAGCTACAATGGAAACCTATATGGGTCTTGTAGAAGTAGGGGTTGGTCTCCTTCCTGGAGGAGGCGGAAACAAAGAACTTTACATTAAGCACTTGAGAAATATGCCTAATGGTATTGAGTTTGATTTGCAAAAGGTTGCAAACAAAGTATTTGAAACGATTGCTATGGCGAAGGTCTCAACTTCTGGTGAAGAAGCACGCTTAAATAATTTCTTAAGTAAAGCAGACGGCATCAGTGTAAATGGCGATCATCAATTGTATGATGCGAAACAAGCTGTTCTAGCTCTTTATGCAAAAGGATATAAACCACCTGTTCGCAAAAAAATTCCAGTAGTCGGTGAAACAGGATATGCGACGCTTTTACTAGGTGCACAAGCAATGCATTTGTCAGGTTACATTTCTGAGCATGACATGAAGATAGCAAAGAAAATTGCATATGTGATTGCAGGTGGTAAGGTGCCATACGGAACAGAAGTAGATGAGCAATATCTGCTTGATTTAGAAAGGGAGGCGTTCCTAAGCTTAATTGCAGAAGGAAAGACACAGCAAAGAATGCAATATATGCTGGCAAAGGGAAAGCCATTGAGAAATTAACATAGTATTCTTCTAAATAATTGGACATATATTCGAAAGGTGATTTTATCTAGCAGTATATCGCCTGGAAAGAGGGGAAGAAAATGCGTGAAGCGGTCATTGTAGCTGGTGCAAGAACACCGGTTGGAAAGGCAAATAAAGGCACACTTGCCAATGTTCGTCCTGATGATTTAGGAGCATTGGTGGTCAAAGAGACATTAAAAAGGGCCGGAAACTATGAAGGAAATATAGATGATTTAATCATCGGGTGCGCGATGCCGGAAGCGGAACAAGGATTAAATATGGCCCGTAATATCGGAGCTCTTGCTGGGCTGCCAGATACAGTTCCAGCCGTAACCATTAATAGATATTGCTCTTCAGGGCTTCAAGCAATTGCATATGGGGCAGAACGAATTATGCTTGGAGCATCGGACACCATTTTAGCAGGCGGTGCGGAATCTATGAGTCTTGTACCGATGATGGGGCATGTGGTACGCCCTAATGCGACGCTGGCTGAAACAGCACCACAATATTATATGGGAATGGGTCATACTGCCGAACAAGTTGCAACAAAGTTCGGGGTTTCTCGTGAAGATCAAGACGCCTTTGCCGTTCGCAGTCATCAAAAGGCAGCGAAAGCAATTGCAGAGGGAAAATTTCAGGATGAGATTGTTCCTGTCGATGTGACGCTTCGTTCCGTCGATTCCAATCATAAATTAGTAGAAAAAAAGATTACATTTACACAAGATGAAGGGGTTCGGCCTGATTCAACCGTTGAAGTTTTAGGAAAGCTTCGTCCAGCTTTCTCCGTAACAGGAAGTGTTACTGCCGGAAATTCATCTCAAACAAGTGACGGAGCGGCTGCCGTACTATTAATGGATAATGAAAAAGCAAAATCATTGGGCTATAAACCAATGGCAAAATTCCGTTCCTTTGCAGTAGCGGGGGTTCCACCTGAAATCATGGGGATTGGTCCAGTTGAAGCGATTCCGAAAGCATTGAAAATTGCTGGATTAGAATTATCCGATATTGGTTTATTTGAATTAAACGAAGCATTTGCATCCCAATCCATTCAAGTGATTCGCAAACTCGGTCTAAATGAAGAGATTGTTAATGTTAACGGAGGAGCCATTGCTCTTGGACATCCGCTCGGCTGTACTGGAACCAAATTAACTCTTTCACTTATTCATGAAATGAAAAGACGCAACGTACAATTTGGAGTAGTAACGATGTGTATCGGTGGCGGTATGGGGGCAGCAGGAGTATTTGAACTTATTTCATAATGAAAAAGCAAATTCGGTAATGATTAAATAGCCCTAATTCATACGCACAAATGTATACGATTAGGCGTAAGAATGCCATCAATATTATGTTAAAGAATATTAAGGAGGAAATTACCATGACAAATCAAACCGAAAAATTGATTAAAGGCGGCAGCTTTTTAATTGAAGATATTTCTTATGAACGAATCTTTACACCGGAAGACTTTTCTGATGAGCAAAAAATGATTGCAAAAACGACGGAGGATTTTATTGATAATGAAGTATTGCCACAAGTAGAGTATTTAGAAAAACATGAGTTTGACCGTTCTGTCAAACTGTTAAAATCTGCTGGAGAACTTGGCTTATTAGGAGCAGATGTACCAGAAGAATACGGTGGTCTTGATCTCGACAAAGTAAGCTCTGCATTAATCGCTGAAAAAATGGCAAAGTCTGGTGGTTTCTCTATTTCCCATGGTGCCCATGTGGGAATCGGTTCACTTCCTATCGTATTATTCGGAAACGAAGAGCAAAAGCAAAAATATCTGCCTGCTCTGGCTACTGGTGAAAAAATTGCCGCTTATGCATTAACAGAGCCTAGTTCAGGATCCGATGCGCTTGGAGCAAAAACAGTGGCAAAATTGAATGATGCAGGTACTCATTACATTTTAAACGGTGAAAAGCAATGGATTACAAATGCCGGATTCGCAGATGTATTTGTTGTTTACGCAAAAATTGATGGCGATAAATTCTCCGCATTTATCGTGGAACGTGAATTTCCGGGTGTATCAACAGGCGCTGAAGAGAAAAAAATGGGTATAAAAAGTTCCTCTACACGAACTCTAATACTAGAAGATGCAGAGGTACCTGTCGAAAATCTATTAGGTGAAGTTGGGAAAGGACATAAAATTGCCTTTAATATCCTAAACATTGGCCGTTATAAGCTAGGAGTGGGTACAGTTGGTGGTGCAAAAAGTGCTTTTGAAATTACTGCAAAATATGCGAACCAACGTAAGCAATTTAAGACACCAATTTCTAATTTTAATTTAACAAAAGAAAAACTTGCAACAATGGCAGCGAAAATCTATGCGTCAGAAAGTTCTGTTTATAGGACAGTAGGACTTTTCGATGAAAGAATGAGCCAATTAACAGAGGAACAATCTAAAAACGGCTTAGAGGTTGCAAATTCCATTGCTGAATATGCAATAGAATGCTCCTTGAACAAAGTATTCGGATCTGAGGTCCTTGATTATGTAGTGGATGAAGGCGTACAAATTCATGGCGGATATGGTTTCATGGATGAGTATGAAATTTCAAGAGCTTACCGTGATTCCCGTATTAACCGTATTTTTGAAGGAACAAATGAAATCAACCGTCTAATTGTTCCTGGTACCTTCATGAAAAAGGCATTAAAGGGTGAATTACCTCTACTTCAAAAAGCACAAAGCTTACAAGAAGAGCTAATGATGATGATGCCTGAGGAAGTAGGCGATGCTCCATTAGACCAGGAAAAATATTTAACTCGCAATGCGAAAAAGGTTGCATTGATGATTGCAGGATTAGCGGCGCAGAAATATGGAACTGCTCTGGAGCAAGAACAAGAAATATTGGTGAATGTAGCAGATATTGTTTCCTTAACTTATTCTATGGAATCAACGGTACTTCGTACGGAAAAAGCACTTGTAAGAGATGGTGCAGATAAGTCTGAGCAGAAACTTCTGTATACCCAAATTTTTTGCCAAGAAGCCTTCAATGAAATTGAACAATTGGCGAAAGAATCGTTAGTAGCAATAGAAGAAGGCGATACATTAAGAATGATGTTATCAGCATTGCGAAAATTAACACGCCACAATCCTATTAATGTTATTGCGAAAAAACGTGAAGCTTCTGTCAAACTTATTGAAGCGGAGAAATACGTTCTTTAATAGAAATGAGCCAACTGATCTTTCGATTGGTTGGCTCATTTTTTTAATAAACGGGCATCCTAAGTAAGAATTATTTTCGTTTTGATGGCTCTACTGAAATTTACAATCCTATTGGTTCCTTGGATTAATGACTTCGGATAGATAGTACCATTCCTGCTGCGATAGTCATTATCTCTGGTATTTCATACATTTTTAGTAGTCAGTATATTATTTGACCGGCAGCCATCTTTTAAAGAAGAGCATTCTGATTTTCCAATAAACTTATGATCGCCGCTTGGAGAAGGTATATATAATTCGTTAAAAATCCAAGAATTCGGAAAAACCTTATCGTTTGTCTACTATTGATTTTGATCTATCAAATGATTATGGCTCCTATGTTAACATATGGTTATATGCAGGATTTTTATCGGGTAAAACGAAAATGGGTATAGAGTGTAAACTTATCATTTCCCTTTACAATAGAAGGTAAAATATAATAAATGTCGAATAGTATTATTACAGCATCGAATGAACGATCGATAAGAATAGGAGTGACATAGATGTCTTTGACTTTTTATTGGTATCCTAAATGCGGTACATGCCGTAAAGCTAAAAAATGGTTGGAAGAGCATAATGTTCCGTTTACGGAAGTACATATAGTTGAAACACCGCCCTCCAAACAAGAATTAGCAAAGTTATACCATTTAAGTGGAGTAGAGTTGAAAAAATTCTTTAATACAAGTGGTCAAAAATATCGTGAGCTTGGATTAAAGGATAAAATAAATAGTGCAACAGAGGATGAATTGCTTGATTTACTTGCATCTGAAGGTATGTTAATAAAGCGTCCACTAGTCACAGATGGAGAAAAAGTATCTATTGGATTTAAGGAAGAAGAATTTGCGCAAAAATGGCTATAAGAATATAGAATATCTTGATTTATACACAGCTTTTATGTAAATATAAACATGTTAAGCTACTAATCATGAGTCGATTATCGGCATAATGAGATAGGCTGGGTGAGTACATATTTATAGGATTTTCACCTTTTATTTTGAACATAATGATGGAGGGATTTTTCAATGAGTTTACCAAGTGAATTACGTTATTCAGAAGAGCATGAATGGGTGAAAGATGAAGGGGAAAATGTTCGCATTGGAATTACAGACTTTGCACAATCTGAACTAGGAGATATCGTTTTTGTAGAGCTTCCTGAAGTTGGAACAGAGGTACAAGTAAACGAACCATTCGGCAGTGTCGAATCTGTTAAAACAGTGTCAGAGCTTTATGCACCAATTAGCGGAAAAGTGGTTGCTGTGAACGAAGAATTAAATGACAGTCCTGAATTTGTAAATGAGTCTCCATATGAAAAGGCATGGATGATTGTTGTAGAACCGTCCAATAAGGAAGAACTAAATGAACTATTGACTGCAGAAAAATATCAAGAAATGATTAACGAAGAATAATAAAAAACACCTTGGTATATCCAAGGTGTTTTTCCATAGATAGGTGGTAAACAATGAAAGAGCAAACATATGAAGAATTCACTAAAATGATGGAAAATAAAGAAGATAACTTTACCCTCTACTTATATACTCCGTTATGTGGAACGTGCCAGGTTGCAGGAAAAATCTTAAGTATAACAGAAGAACTATTCCCATCCCTGCATATGTTTAAAATGGATTTAAATTACTCTCCGAAACTTGCAGAGGATTTTCAGGTTGAAAGCGTCCCTTGCTTACTTTTATTCCAAAATGGACAGTTAAAGGAAAGAGTCTATGCTTTTCACTCTGTTCCTTTTATATATGAAAAATTGAATTCGTTTTATAATAGAGAATCTAATTAACAATAATTTATACCGATGTTAGCTAAATAATTACATATTTCTTGGGAAATAGCTGAGACAACCGTCATAAATTGATGATAGTTGTCCTTTTTTGTTCTTAAGTGCGAAAGTTGCAGATAAATATTGGGAGGAATTATTCCGGAGCATAAAGTATTTTACAATTAAATAAATGATTGAGGATGATTTTAATGGAAGCCTGTATAAGTAAATTAAAATACCATTTTATTGCTAGAAGTCATCTACATACTTTACTGCCAAGTGAGCCTTTTACCTTTTGTATATGTACAGAAAAGGATTCATGGATTATACAATTATCCAAAGATGGCTTTTCCTATGAAAAGTCCAATCAAGCAGATGAAATAGCTACAAAAATTATCACTGTATCATCTGTTGCGTTTGAACTTTTAAAAGGAAAAGTGCGATTATCCAAATTGAAAAAATATAATGATATTGTTTATGAGGGATCTTTTCGGCACTTCCTCTTATTAGAATCGATTTTATGGCTTTGTCGGGATTATGAGAAGGGAATGGAAGCGATTTCTGTGTAAATGTTTAATAAAAAGATTTACTTAACAATATTTTTCCTTTGACATGATGAATTAATGCATGATAAAATCACTATCGTAATTAATTAAATGAATTTAATTTCAATTGAATAAATGTGTGCTCTTATCAAGAGAGGTGGAGGGATGTGCCCTATGAAACCCGGCAACCATCAGCGACTAACTGAAATGGTGCCAATTCACACAAAACAATGATAGATATTGTTTTGGAAGATGAGAGAAAGGATATTTGTTAATACGTGCCTTTCTGCTCGCCTGCGGAAAGGCATTTTTAATTTTTTTAAAAAAAAGAAGAAATTTAAACTTATGGACGAACTTTTTGAAAAGTTGTCTACGTCTAGTTTCAGCATCTACGGATTTCTCTGTCTCTTCCCTAAGATAAGTCAACATCAGCTAGTGTGTATTCCTTATCTCAGGCGAAGACTACGAAGGTGAAATAATATTACAAATTTCATAGATCCGTACCCCCAATGAGCAAGGCGCTTTTGTATTTGTTCTATTGGGACAATCGAGAAAAAAGAAGGTGAAGAATTTGATCACGATTCAACAAGTGAAAAAACAGTTCAAAACTAAAAATAAAGTGGTAACAGCTGTTGATAATATCGATTTACAAATTAATGAAGGGGAAATTTTCGGGGTCATCGGATATTCAGGAGCTGGAAAAAGTACGCTTATCCGAATGTTAAATGGGTTAGAACTTCCAACGTCTGGTGTAGTACAAGTCGCGGGACAGGAGATTTCAAAAATTAAGGGAAAAGCCTTACGAAAAGCAAGACAAGATATCGCAATGATTTTTCAGCATTTTAATCTATTATGGTCTCGCACAGTTCGTGAAAATATTGCTTTTCCATTAGAAATTGCCCGCGTACCAAAAAACGAACGTATGAAAAGAGTGGATGAGCTGATAAAGCTCGTTGGGCTTGAGGGAAGAGAAAATGCCTATCCATCCCAGTTAAGTGGAGGACAAAAGCAAAGAGTAGGGATTGCTCGTGCCTTAGCCAATAATCCGAAAGTTCTTCTTTGTGATGAGGCTACTTCAGCTCTTGACCCACAAACAACGGATTCGATATTAGATTTATTAGTAGATATCAATAAACAATTGGGACTAACCATTGTATTAATTACACATGAAATGCACGTCATTCGAAAAATTTGCCATCGGGTTGCAGTAATGGAAAATGGAAAGATAGTAGAGACAGGGCCGGTTTTAGAAGTCTTTAAAAACCCTAAGCAGAAAATTACAAAACGCTTTGTCAGCCAAGTATCTGATCAAGAAGATGCAAATGAAGTAGTATCTCATTTACTTCGAAAGTATCCTGATGGTCAAGTGATAAAGCTAACATTTATCGGCGCTGGTGTTGAACAACCTGTTATTACCGATTTAATTCGGAAGTTTCCATTGACTGTGAATATTCTTCAAGGAACTATTTCGCAAACACAAAATGGATCCTATGGAACGCTTTTCCTTCATTTAGTTGGGAAAGAAACAGAAATGAATAACGCAGTAAATTACTTGAAAGAACAGCAGGTTGGAGTGGAGGTGCTACAAGCAAATGATTGAAAAATTATTTCCGGATGTTGTTTGGCAAGATATGTGGGACGCTACAAAAGAAACACTTTACATGTCCTTTTGGTCAGTTCTTGCAACATTTATTCTTGGTATCATATTAGGATTATTATTATTCTTAACAGCTAAAGGAAACATATGGGAAAATTGTTTCATCAATTCCATTATTGGTGCGGTTGTAAATATATTCCGGTCTATTCCATTTATTATTTTAATTGTATTATTAATTCCTTTTACAAAAATAATAGTAGGAACGATCATTGGAGAAGATGCTGCATTGCCAGCACTGATTGTCGGTACTGCTCCTTTTTATGCAAGACTTGTAGAAATTGGACTCCGCGAAATTGACAAAGGTGTTATAGAGGCAGCCAAATCAATGGGAGCTACTACTACAACTATTATATTTAAAGTTCTATTACCTGAATCTATGCCTGCAATTGTTTCAGGTATAACGGTAACGGCCATTGCAATTGTTGGATATACGGCTATGGCCGGGGCAGTAGGTGCAGGTGGGTTAGGAAACGTTGCATATATGGATGGGTTTGAAAGAGGCCGTACAAATGTAACGGTTGTTGCAACAGTACTTGTATTAATTATTGTGTTTATCATCCAATTTATTGGAGATTTTATAACAAAAAAATTAGATAAACGTTAAATTTATTAGGAGGTTTTAGTAATGAAAAAATGGTTAGGTATTTTCATAGCTTCTTTATTAATTGTTTCACTAGCTGCATGCGGCTCGAAAAATTCATCTAGTAATAGCGATAGCAAACTTACAAAATTAGTTGTAGGTGCGTCAAATACACCTCATGCTGTAATTCTAGAAAAAGCAAAGCCGATTTTGAAGAAAAAAGGCATTGATTTGCAAATTGAAAAGTATACAGATTATGTAATACCAAATAAAGCATTAGATTCTGGTGAACTCGATGCAAACTATTTTCAGCATATTCCTTATTTAGAACAACAAATGAAAGACAATGGCTATAAATTTGCAAATGCTGGTGGAATTCACATTGAGCCGATGGGAATCTATTCAAAAAAATATAAATCACTAAAAGACCTTCCAAATGGAGCAAAAATTTTAATGAGTAATTCTGTAGCAGACCACGGAAGAATTCTATCTTTATTTGAAGCAAATGGGCTAATAAAACTTAAGCCAGGTGTCGATAAAACAAAAGCAACTATTAAAGATATTGTAGATAATCCAAAACATCTTAAATTCGACTATAAATATGATCCTGCATACTTAACAACCGCTTATAAACATGGTGAAGGCGATGCAGTAGTTATTAATTCTAACTTTGCAATTGATGTAGGTTTAAATCCTCTTAAAGATTCTATTGCTATTGAAGGAAAGAATTCACCATATGTGAATGTAATTGCAGTTCGCAAAGGTGACGAAAATAAAAAAGCAATCAAAACGCTAGTGGACGTATTACACTCAAAAGAAATTCAAGACTTCATCTTAAAAGAATGGAAAGGTGCAGTTGTACCTGTATCCGCAAAATAATACATGATCAGTTAATGCTCCGGGTTGCCCCGGGGCATTTTTTGCATACAATCCACCTTATTGGAGTATTTAGAACAATTTTTAAGAATACCTTCTATATAATATTTGTTATGGAGCCGCAGAAGTGATTAGTGTAGATAATGGAAGAAAATCAACTTTGTTTTATCATGTTTTTCTTGTTACCATGAAAAATGTAAATAAAAAGAAGGGATTGGTTCATTATTAACTCTCTTAAAATCAAGTACACAACTGACATGGAAAAAGCATTGCACAGTGCACATGGTGTAGGTTATGAAGTGTACAAGCGAAAGCATGGAGTAAGGATGCAAATTGAGAAAAAAAGAGAGAGGGAATATATTAACTCCCAACGAATTGTAGCAGACCTTGGTCGTAAATTAACTACTGGAATAAATTAATGAAAGAAAGCCGGCATTCTTAGCGCCGGCTTTCTTGTGGCTATATTTGTATCGGTTATGGCTTTGTGTATTGAAGATACTATCCTAGGTAAGCTTTAATTTTAGGCCATCTTTTTACGTAAAAGAAGTTTAATCGAAAGTGGAATGACGAACTTATTATGATTACAAATTTACATAACAATAATGTTCAAGAAAAGAGCTTTTGATTACGTAAAACATACGTGGTAAATTAGATGTTGTGAGTAATATACTACAATATTTTTTAATCATCGTTCTTGGTTGTTTTTACTTTTAATTTGTTATAAGATTAGAATGAGAATAGATTGAGAATGAGATGTAGAAATTTTTATATACAACGGAGGTATAATCATGGCAGGTTCAACGTTAATTATTAAGGATCTTCATGTTGAAATTGAAGGGAAAGAAATCTTAAAAGGTGTAAATTTAGAGATTAAAGGCGGAGAAATCCATGCAATCATGGGTCCGAATGGTACTGGTAAATCCACTTTATCATCTGCGATAATGGGTCATCCTAAATATGAAGTCACACAAGGCTCCATCACTTTAGATGGCGAAAATGTTTTGGAAATGGAAGTAGATGAGCGCGCACGTGCAGGTCTTTTCTTAGCGATGCAATATCCAAGCGAAATCGCTGGGGTAACAAATGCTGACTTTTTACGTTCTGCAATCAATGCACGTCGTGGAGAAGGCAATGAAATTTCTTTGATGAAATTTATTCGTGAGTTGGATAAAAAAATGGAATTTCTAGAAATGGATCCGGATATGGCACAACGTTATTTAAATGAAGGATTTTCAGGCGGAGAGAAAAAACGCAATGAAATTCTTCAATTGATGATGCTTGAGCCAAAACTAGCTATTCTTGATGAGATTGACTCTGGATTAGATATCGATGCCTTGAAAGTAGTATCAAAAGGTATCAACGAAATGAGAAGCAGTGAGTTTGGTTGTCTAATCATCACTCACTACCAACGTTTACTTAACTATATAACTCCTGACTTTGTTCATGTTATGATGCAAGGCCGTGTTGTAAAATCCGGCGGTCCTGAATTGGCTCAGCGCCTAGAAGCAGAAGGATACGATTGGATTAAGCATGAATTAGGTATTGAAGACGAAACTGTTGGCCAAGAAGCTTAAGGTTAGGAGGATTAACATGACTGTAGAAACAAAACTATCCGTTAATCAGGATTATGTCCGCTCTTTTTCTCAAGAAAAGGGTGAACCAGAATGGTTTACGAAGCTTCGTGTTGATGCCTTCCAAAAGGCTGAAGAGCTTCCTATGCCAAGACCTGATAAAACTAGAATTACAACATGGAACTTTACTCAATTTGCCCAACATGCAGTGGCAAGCGAACCATATTCAACATTAGATGCTTTACCAGAGGCAGTTCGTTCCCTAATTGAATTGGAAAACGAAAGTAAAAATCTATATATTCAACATAATCAAACTCCAGCTTACTTATCTATTTCAGACGAGTTAAAAGCAAAAGGAGTTATATTCACCGATATTGTAACTGCTATTAAAGAACATTCAGACTTAGTTCAAAAATACTTTATGCAAGAGGCAGTTAAAATAGATGAACACAAATTAACAGCACTTCACGCTGCACTAATGAATGGGGGAATATTTTTATATATTCCTAAGGATGTTGAAATTAGTGAGCCTGTACAAACGGTTTATGTTCATGATCATGAGGACGCACCATTATTTAATCATGTACTAGTGGTTGCAGATGATAATAGTTCTGTTACAGTTGTTGAAAACTATGTATCAACAAATGAAAAAGCAAGCGGAATTGTGAATATCATTACAGAATTAGTGGCAAATAATGGTGCAAAAATCTCTTATGGTGCCGTAGATACTCTGGCCGAAGGCGTAACAACTTATGTAAATCGCAGAGGATTTACAAAACGTGATGCACGCATTGAATGGGCACTTGGCATGATGAATGATGGGAATACTATCTCTGATAATACAACAAAACTTGTTGGCGACGGCTCTATCGCTCATTCTAAAACCGTAGTTGTTGGACGCGGTAAGCAAATTCAAAACTTTACAACACAAATTACTCATTTTGGTAAAAACACAGAAGGCTTCATCTTAAAACATGGGGTTATGAAAGATGCTGCATCTTCTATTTTTAACGGTATAGGAAAAATCGAGCATGGAGCAACAAAATCAGATGCTGAGCAAGAGTCTCGCGTGCTCATGTTAAGTGAAAAAGCTCGCGGGGATGCGAACCCTATGCTGCTTATTGATGAAGATGATGTAATGGCTGGACATGCTGCTTCAGTTGGCCGTGTTGATCCAGTACAATTATATTATTTAATGAGCCGTGGAATTTCCCGTAAAGAGGCAGAACGCTTAATTATTCACGGATTCCTAGCCCCTGTAGTAAGTGAAATGCCAATTGAAGCTGTTAAAAAACAGTTGACAGAGGTTATTGAAAGGAAAGTTAAATAATGAATGCAAATGAGATCCGTAAACTGTTTCCAATCCTCGATCAGGAAGTAAACGGACACCCGCTAGTCTATTTAGATAGTGCGGCAACATCGCAAAAACCACTTTCCGTCATTGAAGCTGTAAACCAATATTATCGACTAGATAATTCAAATGTTCATCGCGGTGTTCATACACTAGGTACAAGAGCAACAGATAAATATGAAGGCGCACGCGATAAGGTACGTAAATTTATCAATGCTTCGTCGAGAGAAGAGATTGTATTCACTCGCGGTACTACGGCATCGCTTAACATGATAGCAAGCAGCTTTGGAAATGATAATGTGAAAGAAGGAGATGAAATTGTGATCTCCTACATGGAGCATCATAGTAATCTCATTCCTTGGCAGCAATTAGCAAAACGAAAAGGTGCTACTTTAAAATATGTTCCCATGCAAGAAGATGGAACGATTCTGTTAGATGATATGCGAAGAACAGTAACTGACCAAACAAAAATAGTGGCAATTGCACTTGTTTCCAATGTACTTGGTACAATGAATCCGATTAAGGAAATTGCAAAAATCGCCCATGAACATCATGCATATATGGTAGTAGACGGTGCACAAGGTGCTCCACATATGAAGGTGGATGTTCAAGATTTAGACTGTGATTTTCTGGCGTTTTCTGGTCATAAAATGTGCGGCCCGACTGGAATTGGCGTTATGTATGGAAAGAAACAGTTGCTTGAAGAAATGGAGCCTGTAGAATTTGGCGGAGAAATGATTGATTTTGTTGATCTATATGATTCAACATGGAAGGAATTGCCGTGGAAATTTGAAGGAGGAACCCCTATCATTGCAGGTGCAATTGGTTTGGGAGCAGCAATTGACTTTCTTGAAGAAATTGGTCTTGAAAATATTACAAAGCATGAACATGCATTAGCAGAATATGCTTTGAACAGATTGTCAGAAATAGATGGGCTTACTGTATACGGTCCTAAAGATCCAACAAAGCGTGCAGGACTAGTAACCTTTAATTTGGAGGATGTACATCCTCATGATGTTGCAACCGTATTGGATGCTGAAGGTATCGCTGTTCGAGCCGGTCATCATTGCGCGCAACCATTGATGAAATGGTTAAATGTATCCGCAACTGCACGTGCAAGCTTTTATTTGTACAACACCGAAGAAGATATTGACAGACTTGCACGCGGTCTTGTTAAAACGAAGGAGTATTTTAGCGATGTCCTTTAATAATCTAGATGCATTATATCGAAGAGTTATTATGGATCATTATAAAAATCCAAGAAATAAGGGTACCTTAGAAAACGGTAATCTTACAATAGATATGAATAACCCAACCTGTGGCGATCGTATTCATTTAACCATGAATGTTGAAAATGGCATTGTAACAGATGCTAAATTTGAAGGAGAAGGCTGCTCTATTTCAATGGCATCTGCTTCAATGATGACACAAATGATTAAAGGAAAAGACGTAGAAACCGCTGAAGCCCTCTCCCATATTTTTTCCGACATGGTGCAAGGAAAAGAATATGAGGGTGACATGGATTTAGGTGATATGGAAGCACTTCAAGGAGTTTCAAAATTTCCAGCCCGCATAAAATGTGCTACGTTGGCATGGAAGGCAATGGAAAAAGGCTTAGGCAAGGAAAAGGAGTAGCACTTCGAAAAGCGGAAGTGCCTTGCACAATGGTGAACGGATTTCGTAGTCTTTAACTGAGATAAAGAAAACACAGTAAGGTAGTTCACGAACAAGTGAAAATAGCATCCATTTACAACTGATGTTGACTTATTGTAGGGAGGAGACGGAGAAAATCCGTTAGCCGATAGGCAAGGTGAAATTTGCAGTGCCAATTTCACTTGAAGCTAGATAAAGTAAGGGAGGAATGATGGAAATGGCAAAGAAAATGCCTGAAATCGGCGATTATAAATATGGCTTTCACGATAAAGATGTTTCGGTATTCCGCTCTAAACGTGGGCTAACACGTGAAATTGTCGAAGAAATATCTAAAATGAAGAATGAACCACAATGGATGTTAGATTTTCGTCTCAAGTCATTGGAACATTTCTATAATAAACCAATGCCACAATGGGGCGGCGACCTATCTGGATTAAACTTTGATGAAATTACTTATTATGTAAAACCATCAGAAGCACAAGGACGCACTTGGGATGAAGTACCCGAGGAAATCAAAAATACCTTTGATAAATTAGGAATTCCTGAAGCAGAGCAAAAATATTTGGCAGGGGTTTCTGCACAATATGAATCTGAGGTTGTTTACCATAATATGAAGGAAGACCTTGAAAAAATGGGTATTATCTTCAAGGATACAGATTCTGCTTTACGTGAAAATGAGGATATTTTCCGTGAACATTGGGCTACAGTAATTCCGCCGACAGATAACAAATTTGCTGCACTTAACTCAGCTGTTTGGTCAGGAGGATCATTTATTTATGTTCCAAAAGGCGTAAAGGTTGAAACTCCGTTGCAAGCATATTTCCGTATTAACTCGGAGAATATGGGACAATTTGAACGTACATTAATTATTGTAGATGAGGGTGCACATGTTCATTATGTTGAAGGATGTACAGCACCAGTTTATACAACTAATTCTCTTCATAGTGCCGTAGTGGAAATTATTATTAAGAAAAATGCTTATTGCCGTTATACAACCATTCAAAACTGGGCAAATAACGTTTATAACTTAGTTACTAAACGCGCTGTATGCGAAGAAAATGCTACAATGGAATGGATTGACGGTAACATCGGTTCGAAATTAACAATGAAGTATCCTGCCGTTATTTTAAAAGGAGAGGGTGCTCGTGGTATGACTCTTTCTATTGCAATCGCAGGGAAAGGCCAACACCAAGATGCGGGTGCGAAAATGATGCACTTAGCCCCTAATACTTCTTCTACTATCGTGTCTAAATCAATCTCAAAACACGGAGGAAAAGTAACGTATCGTGGGATTGTTCATTTCGGACGTAAGGCAGATGGAGCAAGAGCAAATATTGAATGTGATACTTTAATTATGGATAATCAATCTACTTCTGACACTATTCCATATAATGAAATATTAAACGATAATATCTCATTAGAGCATGAAGCTAAGGTATCAAAAGTATCAGAAGAACAACTCTTCTATCTTATGAGCCGTGGTGTATCAGAACAAGAAGCAACAGAAATGATTGTTATGGGCTTTATCGAGCCATTTACAAAAGAACTTCCTATGGAATATGCGGTAGAAATGAACCGCCTTATCAAGTTTGAGATGGAAGGTTCTATTGGTTAATAGCTAAAAAACCTATATATATTGCAGGTTTGAGGAGTTTTTATATCGTGCCAACTTGGTGGCGTGCCAAATTCGTGCCAAGTTGACCTTATCTTTTAGTGTAGGAGGCGAACTTTTGAAGTTCGTCTTCTTCTATTTTTTCAGTAATATCAAGATAAGTATCAGCTGTTGTTTTGATGGTTTTATGCCCCAATCGATTTGATACATATTTAAGGCTTACACCTGATTCAAGAAGCAGAACAGCATGTGTATGTCTAAAACCATGTGTGCCTTTATATTCAACTCCGGCTTTTTTACAATAATCCTGCATTGTTTCACGGATGATAGAAGGTGTTAAATAATGACCGTTATAATTTTGAAAGATAATACCATCTTCGTTTTTGCGAAACCTTGGATTTCCTAATATCAATTCATTTTGCTTCATTTTAAACTTCTTCAATTCACGTATTACGTCAGGTTCAATTTTAATTATTCGATAAGATGAAGCGTTTTTTAAAGTTGTTAGTTTCACTTTATTATTATCATCACGGCTTGTTTGTTTGTTAATGCTTATTTTATCACCATCAACATCTTCCCATCTTAAAGCCAATGCTTCAGAAATTCTCAAGCCGGTTTTGCTTAAGAAAAGCATTAAGGTGTAGTAAAGCTGATATTCCGGAAAACGCTGATGCTTGTATGTTTTCATAAAATCTAATAAGCGATTTAATTCTTTAAGGCTGAAATATTTTACTTTTTCCTTTTTTATAGCAACAGAATCTTGTATAGGAACTTTTAATTTATCTGCCGGATTTTTTTCTAGCACATCAAGTTCATGAACAGCATAATGTAGGATGCTTTTCATAACAGAAAGATATTTTAGCCTTGAGCCAAATGAATATTTTTCTTTTCCGTTTTCATCAAGCTCACCAAATTTTGCAATCCATCTTTTTATTTCAGGTCTGTGGATCATCATGATTTTTTTGTGTCCAAAAGTGGGCAAAACGTGATTCCTTATAATTACTTCAAGCTGTACAAATGTTGATTCCTTTACATTAGCGTTTTTATGTTCAAGCCAATCTTTCACAACTTCATCAAAAAGCATATTTCGATCATTTATTGTTTGTCCATAATATTTTCTTTCCTCAACCTTTGCCGCTTCAATTTCAGCTTCCTTTTTTGTTCTGAATGTACCAAGGCTTACTAATTTACCATCTTTATGAACACGTGCTTGCCATTTCCCACTAGCAAGTTTTCTGAAGTTTGCCATGCTGTTTTTTCCCCTTTCAATCCTTTAACATGATTTCAATTATCCTTTTTATTTTTGTTACTTCTTCACTAGTTAGAAGCCTGTCCTGAGAAAATATCTTGTGATTGGAATCTAATATATAATCAAGATCAAATTGTTCTTCTCCTTCTTCTTCTGCCTCTGGTGGCATTGGGTTACGAGTTTCAATGTTTTCCCCTTGTATGCTTCTTCGTAATTCCACGATATGATCCTCCGCAGGAATATATCCTGCTACCATCATTAAATCCTCGTATGGTTCATTTAAACCTTCTGCCAATTTTTCTATTATTTTTGGTGACGGCGTTACTCGTCTCCCCCCTTCAATTTGTGAAATATACATAGCTGAAACGCCAGATAATTCACCAAGCTTGTTCATTGATAGTTTTTTTTCCTCTCTTTTTGTTTTGAGATAATTCTTAAAATCCATTAATATCACTCCCTTTCATTAAGATTATACAATATATTACAGTAATTATAAACAAATGTTTATATGTTATTTTTAACACTTAATGACAGGTTTTTGTCAGAAAAGGTACTAGTTTTTTGACAGAAAGAGTACCTTATTTTGAATGTTTTTAATGTCAATAATAGTTATTGTAAAATGTTGCAAAAAAATTTTTTTAAACAAATGTTTACAATTGAAATAACGTAAAACAACTAAGGAGGAATAAACAGATGCTTAATATTTCTTTAGATGAAAAAGAGTTAAAAGAACTATTTTTAGAAGAAGTTCGTAAACGTGTAGGAGAAATTGAAGAACAAATGTTGCTTATAGACACCAAGGAACTTTGTAAAATGCTTTCGTTAAGTAGACCCACGGTAGAAAAATTATTTATATATAATCCGAATTTTCCTTCCATGCGAGTGGGCAAGAAATGGTTATTTAATCGTAAAGAAGTAGAGGAATATATCAATCATTGGTCAATAGATGTTAGGAAAAAAGGTGGAAGTGTGGATTTCGAGTAAACTTGAAAGTAAAGGAGAACATCACGAATGCAAGCAATGTATATCGAGTATGTTGAAGGTGGAAAACATGCAGCAAGAAACGCTGAAATAGCAGATACTCCTGATGTCTTTGATGACGCAGGTTATCTATTGAACGAAAACGATTTAATTATCGATGTTGACAATATCGGAAAAAATCTGATTGAAAAAATCATCAGTATGTTCAATATCAATACACAAATTGTATGGACAAATAGAGGGGCGCATTTTTATTACAAAAAGCCAAAAGGTTTTAAAGGTAGCAAAAAAGTGTGCCCACTTGGTTTTGAAGTCGAATATAAGCACGTAAAAAATACACCGCATGGGGTTTGCATTAAGCAAGATGGCATAATGCGAACAATTCAAAATGAGGGATTCCGTGAAGATTTACCTGATTTCTTTTTTATAAATCGGAAATTGGAAAGCCTACTTGGAATGGATGAAGGTGAAGGGCGGAATCAAGCACTTTTTCAACATAGAATGAAGATTCACAATTTAAATCAATGGCAAAGCATAATGCGGTTTATTAACAATCATATCCTTGCAACTTCTTTAGACGAAAAGGAGTTTCAAAATATCATTCGTGATAAGGGCAATATAGGAACAACAAGCAATGATCCTTTCGAAATTGCTCAAGATCTGATTAAGAGATTGAAAGTACATAAGTTTGGAGGAAATTTATATACTAACGATGGTCAAAAATTTGTATCAATTAATGATGATGATTTTATTCCTATCGTTACACGTGAAGTTCTAGGAAAACCAACTAGATTTATCGATGAAATTATTAAACAAATGAAATATCAGTTGTTTAATAAAAAGACGCCTGAAAATGGTTGGGATATAAAACTAAAAAACGGCATATTGAGAAGTGGTAAGTTTTATGAGGTAGATTATCAAGAATTTACCCCTTATTTTATTAATCTTAAATATGAACAAAATGCAGTACCTGTTCCCATTGTTGACGAATATCTAGATTTTTTAACTGATGGAGATAAATTGTATAAGGATTTAATTCTTGAATCATTGGCTCATATTTTGATTACAGACCCAGATTTTAAACGTAGTTTAGCGAAATTTTTTATATTTGTTGGTGGTGGTGGAAACGGGAAAGGGACGTTGATGACCATTATTAGAAAAATAATTGGTGCAGAAAATTGTTCATCTCTTTCTATTGAGGATATGACAAAAGAACAATACTTTTATTCAATGCAAGGTAAACTAGTTAATCTCGGAGATGACATTCACGATATACCAATTAATCATAAGCAAATGAAGCTTTTGAAGAATATCAGCACGTGTGATTCTGTAGCTATAAGGCAGTTATTCAAACAATCCTTAGATGTAGTTATGACGACATCGTTAATATTTACATCTAATCATTTGCTAAAAAGCTTTGAAAAAAGTGAAGCATACAAACGCCGTGTTGATTGGCTGCCAATGTTTGGTGTTCCTAGAAAAAAAGATCCTAAATTTATCTCAAAATTAACTACTAATGAAGCGTTAGAATATTGGCTGAAATTGATCATTGAAGCCTACAAACGATTATATGAAAATGGTGTTTTTACCGAATGTCAAAAAGTGCAGGAATTTAATAAAGATTATCATGAAACTAATAATAACTGTCTAGCATTTCTTCATGATTATGATAAACATCATTTTATTGGTAAAAGAGCGCCTGAAGCTTATGGAGAATATGAAGTTTGGGCTGAAGAAAATTTCGGTGTAGATTCAGCAATAAGTTCTCGTATTTTTCAAGAAACATTGAAAAAAGAATTTGATCTAGTTGTCTATCCCAAAAAAATTAATGGTAAAACTGCAAGAGTATATATGGCTAAAGAAGAAGCAGATGCCAAAGAAAAGCAATAGAAAGAAGAAAAAAAGAAGGGATAAAAAGTTACATTACTAATAAAAAGTAACCAAAATACAACCAAAATGTAACCCATTCAAATCCTTGGCATTACTAGGTTTTCATTAAAAAAGTTACAAGTTACAAAATATATTTTAAATGTTGTAAATATATTTTATCTATTATTACTTTTGATAAGAAGAGCGAATCGATAAAAAAATAAAAATAAAAGTGAAAAATAGAATTAGCAAATAACTTGTAACTTGTAACTTTGAAGGTCAAAACCCATGAGAGAGTATGGGGTTAAGGGTTACATATTGCTTAGGATTTTGTAACAAAGGAGTGAAGATTAAATGCAGCACACTTTCTATTGTAATAAATGCAACGATGATTTTTCAATTTACATAGAAGATTATTATCCAGCTGATGAATTACTGGAAATAATGTTGCAAATATCAGCAATGGAACTGGAAAAAGCATGGGTTCATGGTGTGAATGGATTGCTTTACTGTGGTTCCTGCAAGCCTAAAGGAGCAAAGATATATGAATTTAAAAATTACTATTCAAAAGACAGATATAAATTACGATAGCCCCCATGCGTGCTACTAAAAAAAGAACCTACTTTATGTAGTAAGTCCTTTTTGTTGGTGGATTGTGTATATTGAATGTTAACTATGGAGAACACACTTTTATTATTATGCCCAAAACCCTTTATTTATAGCATTTAAGTGGCTTTTTAGTCGCATAATACAAAAACAAAGGAGTCTGATACATAATGAATAATGGTATAAACATTGCTTATATTCTTGAAACAGAATCTTATATCGAAGAACGGAAAAACGAGATGCCAAGAAACGTTTATGAGTTTATTAAACAAGTATGCCAAGATGAGAGAAAATATCTTGATTTGGTGAAACAATGGGGCGAAAGAAAAGGGGCTTTGAAGGTTCCTGCACCAAAGGGAATTTAGTATTAAGGTGGTTTGTGATTAGTTTTGTATACTTCTATTAAATCGGCTTGCATTAAAAGACCAGTTCCATATCGGCACTGGTCTTTATGTTTTGGCGGTGATAAAAAATGATCAAGATCTTCAATAAAGGAGTATTAATAGGATGCCTTAAAGCATAAGTGATTAACCTGATTGGAATAATAAAATTAATGATAAACGATAAATAATACGAGGTGAGGTGTGTGTTATGGATGAACTTAAATTAATCAAAGAAGCGAAACGGACTTACCATCGAGAATATATGAGAAACTATCGAAAGCAGAATCCTGAAAAAATACAGGAGTATCGGAACAATTGGTATCTGAAAAAAGCACTGGAAGCAAAAACGAATGAAGAAAAGCAGCCAGTGACACCCAAAGAAAAAGCCTTATTTGAACTAGAACAATTGAGAAATAAGCAACTTGAAATAGAGGCGAGAGAAGCAATGAAATACGAGCCTTCCGTCCCGACATTTTACTGAGGAAAGAAGAGGACAACTAAATGGCGAAAAAAATCATGATCAAAGGCGCTATAGTCTCAAACAATGATTATCCCGTTTACGAATGGCTTGATATAGAAGCAACAAGTCCTAAAATGATTCACAGCCAACTTGCCGAGGCTAATGGTCAACCTGTGGAAGTGGATATTAATTCTGGTGGGGGAGACGTATTCGCCGGAAGTGAAATCTATTCTGCTTTAAGAGCCTACTCGCTCAATGGAGGGCGTGTAACGGTCAATATTGTCGGCTTGGCGGCAAGTGCTGCATCAGTTATTGCTATGGCTGGGGACGTGGTGCGAATTACCCCTGTGGGGCAGATTATGGTTCACAATGCCCATATTAATGGCGCAAGCGGTGATTACAGGGACATGAATCATATGTCAGGCGTGTTAAAGAACGTGAATCAAACTCTGGCAAATGCCTATCGATTAAAGACAGGGAAAACGGAAGCCGAGCTATTGGCAATGCTTGATGATGAAACATGGCTAACACCGGAACAGGCATTACGACATGGCTTTGTGGATGAAATACTGTTTGATGATGGAGCGCAGCCGGATTTAAGCATTGCTAGTAGAGGTCAGGCAACTTCATATAAAGCAAAAAAGATGGCGGCACAATTAAATCTAATGAAATTGAAAGTGGGTATCTAGACTAATGAAAATTACAAAAGAGAAACTTGAAAGTAATGAAGCAAAAAAGCGTGGCTGGATATGGCATAAGAAAGAAGAACCTGCAGAGAAGCCCTATGATGGGAAAGTTAAGGTACGGATAACGGAGGAGGAATATAATGCGGTTATCTCTGCTTGCCATATAAATAGCCAAGGGTATAAAACCTTTGCTCGGACAGCGATTGAAGGCTTTGATAAGGTGGATGAATTAATCCAACCACAAACAGAGAAAGATCCACAGGATTGGCTAACGCTTGAGTTTAATAAGGAAGTAAAGGAACCATTGGATCAAGCTGCTAACAAGGCGAGGATGACGCTTGAGGAGTTTGTAAGAGCATTGGTTTGGACAAAGGTGAAGCAGACGTTTAAGGATCAGAAGGAACAAGATGAACGACGAAGGGAACAACGGAGGAAAGAAAGCTATCGGGCTTTTATGATTCGATTGGAGCCAGATCTGATTCAACAATATGAATCCAAATACGGAAAAATCAATAATACAACTGATATTGAAAACACATTAAAAAATTTATTACAAAAAGAACTAGCATAGCCCCCCCTGATAAAATGAGCGGGCTTCGCTTTGGGTACCGGTGGCGGAAGAAGAATTTTTCTGCGTGATGCTTTCATGTATTTTTTTGGATTTAATGAAAGATGTAAGGATAAAAAGTGAAATACCCAAACCTCCGATTTTTTAGACAGCTATGTAAAAAGTAGCTGCTCTTTTTTTTGCACAGAAGGTATGTGTGAATCGTCATGAGATTAATTATATTTGACATCGATATTATCCATCAATTGATTGGGGATTTATGGTAAAATATTTATATTAATTCTTTGTAGGTGAAAATAATGAAATATAAAAAACAGCATTATATTCCCCAATCTTATCTGGAGAGTTGGTGTGACCCAAACATTCCAGATGGCTATGATGAATACGTATGGATGTTTAGTGCTGATGGAGAATCCGTCAAAAGGAAAAATCCCAAAAATATATTTTATGAATCAGATATGTATACCATTGTTGATGAAAATGGGAATCGAATTTTAGATATTGAACATGGGCTGTCAGGTCTTGAAGGAAAATTCGCTTTAATAAGGGACAATAAATTAGCATCCCAACAGAAACTTTCATTAGAAGAGAGATACTACATACTAATTTTCGTTGCAGCGATGAATAACCGAACAGCAGCAAGTAAAGAACATTTGTCTTCAGAGTGGGGCAAAGTTGTAGAGTTAGGAAATATGCTAAAACAATCCTATGAGAATGGAACTCCTGAGCAAAGGAAAGCCTTGGAATCTATTGGTTCGTTAAATAAGGATGGTCATTCTTTTTCTTTAGATGAAGTGGAAAAATTCCAACAAGAACCAATGCAGACAATTATGATACCAAGGATCAATGCAGAATTTAACCATTATAAAAAAATGCAACTATCCATTTTGAATACTGATGATGAAGTTGGATTTATTACCTCTGACGATCCTTGTGTCTGGTTTGACCCAGAAGCTTATAAAAGACCACCATTTTATCGCTCCGTTGGGTTGGGATATAGAAGTGTTGAGGTTACATTGCCCATATCACCAAATCAAGCAATATTAATTTCGCATACACCATTACCAATGTATCTAAACGTTGATATGGGTATTGTCGATAGCATCAATAGAAAAACGAGATTTCATGCGGACAAGTATTACGTTGTAAATAAGAACTATAAAAATGATTTTTGGTTCAAAGTTTTAGAACCTCCTAAATAAAGGAAATAAAATTGACTTCATAATATGGCTTGGGTTTTCTTCCAAGTGAGCTTTAATTGAATAAGAAATCTAATGACCGCTGTAAAGGTGGTCTTTAAATTTATTCACATATGGAACATTAGTTCGTATATAATGGTATCAAAGGAGATGATTCATTTTGAAAATACGTGACCGCGGTAAAATTAAATGGCAGTCGGCTTCTTTTATACCTCTTGTATTCGAAATGACCAGCGAAATGTTCAAGGATCAATCTCGGACTGCTATGCCAATTTTAGACGAAAACCAGAAGGAAGAGTTTGATCTTCGAATTGCATACGCAACAGAATACAATCATGCGATAAAGCTAACCGTATGGGATGACGGATTTACTCACGACATTACTGGTCGTGTCCATTACGTCGATCCAATAACGGATGAGGTGCGGATTGAAGTGAAACCTGGAGAATTTGAACGGGTAACATTTAAAAGTGTTGTCGAGGTCGAGATTTTGAATTAGACTGTCATCGTGATGGTATTCTTTCTATTATCTAAAGGCTGCTCTTTATAAGATAGGTAATAAAATTCAGACCATAAAAAATGGACTTTTATAGGCGTAAGTAAAAAATCAAAGAGCAGCATCCGTACCTAGAATGGGCTAAAGTCAGTAAATCCTCTCTTTTTTAGGTTTCAAACGTGCGAAATAGCCAGACCTCAACATTTTATGAAGCTCATCGCTTGGTTTGCCTTTTAAAACTGATTTTGCATAGGATTGGTCTAGGGTTATACCTTTGGCATTTGCCCTTTTAACAACTTCTGCAATGCTGTTCGTGTAAGCATACTCCTTTATAATCCATTTTTCCAAAGTATCTACCTGATATTCCTCCACCAAAGTTATGTATGCTTGTAGCCTTTTTATCTCAGCTTGAGCCCTTGAAACAGTTATTAGTTTTGTTGACATAAATTCACCTCCACCTTAGAGGTTTTCGGCAAGGTTCCTCTGATTCCTTTCGACAAATTTATGAACGAGATAGCGAATGCATTAATAACCTTTTTGAATAACACAAAAGTGAGAGGACTTATTTGAAAATTTATTACTAAGGCTAATTATTTAAACGCCAACTTTCTTGCTGGCGTTTAAATAAATTAGTTTATTGCTGTATCACAAAAAATTAGATGGTAAAGGAATTTGTAATTTTTTATTTACCTTTTTTCCTCCAAATTGAGTAAAGTGTTGAAAGAAATCCATACCTGTTACTAAATAGAACTTTTTTATACGTACTTCATCATTTTCTATATCACCATAGAAGATTGCATAACGTACATCACACATACGAATAGATCGACCGTTTATTTGCGGAATATCTAAATATTCTTCATTGCTTGGTAAAAATAATCCTAAATCAATTGTGGGTGAGGTTTGAAGTTTTACTTCTAAAAGTTGATGTTTTACGTCAGGAAACTGACCATCATCTTTGAAGTCTGAATATCCTAATGCTTTACAAACTAGACTATGAAGCATTCCTCCACGATTTCTTTCTTGGAGGGCACCTAAATAAGGGAACTTCTTTCCGATTATTGATTGTAGGCGCTGATAAACTTCATTTATTGGCATTATTTCACCAGGCTGCGGGTAATCAGCCGGTGAAGTACTTTTGTTAAAGCCATAGAAATCTGAAATAATATCCATCATGTCCTTGGTATCAGATTCTGATAATAGTTTAATGTTGTCAGGAATAGCGACTAATCTTGCTTGGTATTTTTGAGTTAATGTACCAGTTTTATCTAACTCAGCGATAACATCTCCAGTTACAACTTTTACTTTTGTTATAACATCATCTTCTGAAATTCTAATTAGTACATATCGGCGTGCAGGAGAAACCTCCTCATTCCATATTTGTAGGTTATTTGATTTTTGAGTATATACATCAAAGTTTTGACCTAAAAAGCGGGGTTGGGTTTTTTTGAACGACTTTGGTACAGGATATCCGAGTCCATTACAAACTTCTGTTTTTACAACTTTGGAACGTGTTCTTAATGGAAGCCCATCTAGGCTAAGACCTACTAATCGTTTACTTAATAATTCTTCTAATTCATTTGAAGGAATCCAATAATTTGGATCCCCTATTGTAATAACGTCATAAATAGTTAAATCACTTGATTCAATGTTATTTTTAATATTTATAGCTAATGGTGATACCATATCTTCCACTCCGTTCTTGTAACTATTTCGAGCCTTCAGAAAACAACTGTTCCACAGAAACACCCAAAGCGTCGGCAATTTTTTTTAGGTTTAATACAGTGGGATTTCTTTCCCCCCTTTCAATTCCACCGATATAGGTGCGGTCAAGATTACACTCAAGACCTAATGCTTCCTGCGACATATTGTCATTTTCGAATCGTAGTTTTCTGATTTTTTTTCCTAAAGCTTGTAAGAATTGTTGTTCAATCTCTTTTTGCTTTGATAAGGGAATCCTTTTGTCCTTCATAAATTTATTATCTACCGATTATGTAAAATCTACGACCGAAAATAAGTATCACTTTGATGTTAATGAGTATCACTCAGAGGATAAAAAGTATTTCAGTTGTGGTATAATTCCAATAGTGTTAATAAAGAAAATATATGGGGAAGGGGCTAGAGCAAGAGTTGACTTATTTATTTAATATACATGAGGAGCAAACAAAGGAAATTTGTAAAAGAGATGTAAAAATGAAACAATTAGTTTCATTAATAGGTGATATAAAACTAAATGTTAATAAAAATAATTTCGAGCAGTTGGTAACATCCATTATCGGTCAACAATTATCAGCAAAAACTGCAGCATTAATAATATCTAGGCTAAGAAATCTTGTAGAAGGTCAAATTAATATAACTTCCATCGAGGTTCTGGAAGACGAACAATTACGGAATTTAGGGATTTCATTAAGGAAAGTTTCTTTTATTCGAGACTTGTGTTCGAGGATTAAATCTAATCTATTCGATGTTGAGCAATTACATAGCTATAGTAACTCTGAGGTTATTGAAATTCTTACTGAGGTTAAAGGAATAGGAGTTTGGACAGCACAAATGTTTTTGATTTTTTCATTAGGTAGGTTGGACGTATTACCACTAGGTGACCAAGGGTTACAAAGAGCATCTTTATGGTTATACAGCCAGAGTGATAAAAATGGAATAGAGGTACTAGAAGATTCTTCCAAAATGTGGAAACCGTTTTATACAATTCCTTGCTTATATTTATGGAAAGCCGTCGATTTAAATCTCTTATCAAAGTCTTCAAATATTGAGGGAAATTATTGAAAGAAATGAAGGAAAAAAAGCTATAAAAGATTGTCCAGACATCGTGTATAATAATACTTGAACCTTCTTAATGATTGGAGAAAGGAAGCATTAATTCATGAATTCAGTAATTGAAATAAAGAACATATCATCTAGGGATGAATTATTACAAGGCTTATCAATATTGACTGATAATATAAATAAAATTGATGAATTATATCAAGGTGATTATTATAGGGATATTAGTGAGGAAGATGTTGAATTTTTAAACGATGTAGATGCATTGTCGAGTTTAGAACCTTCTACAAAGATGAAGGTATTCCATTGTTTTGTTGAAATTATTAGTATTTTGGTTTTTAAAAAGGTAATTGGTGCAAATGAGGAAATAACACTTAATTTACCATCTTCTAATATAGATTTTAATGTAAACGAATTTCTTAATATTATTGATATTGAATTTAAAGTCGGGGATTATGAAAAGACCCATGCCTTTTTTGAAACATTATACACAGATTTAGTCAGTAGTTTGTCCAGAAAAAGTTCTGGAACTGAGTTTACTTCTATTCAAATAGTTAATTTTATGTTAGATGAAATAGGTTATAACAATAATTTGTTAGATAGGAAGTTAATTGATCCAAGTGCTGGTTCGGGAGTGTTTATAATAACAGCCCTTGAAAGGTATTTAAGTGACTGTAAGGTTTCCTTCGAAATAGTAAAACAAAAGCTTATTGAAGAGAAAAAATTAGTCGCAATCGATATTAATCCTTTTAACGTGTTAATAACAAAATTTAGGTTCATTTTGAAATTAAAAGAACACTTTGTTGATATAGATAATGATGATATTCCCCTTCTTTTGAATGAAGTTCCAGTTATTGCTGGAAATACAATTGAGGAACCTTCATTATTTAATGATTGTTCTCCATTTTTAGCAAATAACGCTTACGATTATGTAATAGGAAATCCGCCTTATATAAGACTCCATAGGTTGCCTCTTAATACAAGAGAATATATAAAAGACAATTTCCAAAGCGCAACGGGAAGATTTGATTTATATGTATGTTTTATGGAGAAGGCAGTAAACCTCTTAAAAGATGGGGGTAAAATAAGTCTAATAACCAGCAATAAATTTTTAACCACAAATTACGGTGTTGGGATTAGAGATTTTTTATTAGAAAGTACAACAATAGAACATTTGGTTGATTTGCATGATACACAATTTTTTGAAGCAGCAGTCTTACCAGCAATATTAACTGCAACAAAAACGAATAAAGAGAAAAGTGATACTTTGCTTTACACTTCTATTAAACAAAGTAATAATGATTTATCCGTTGATAAAAAACTAAATAATGTATTTGATTATATAATTGGTTTGAAGCTAGACAAAAAGAATATTACAGAGCAAATTGAAATTAATAATAATCGTAGGGATATGAAGGTTGAAATTTCACATGCTGTGGTTAACACACCAAAGAAAAATTCTACTTGGAATTTCTCATCTTTTGATGAAGCAAACATTAAGTCACATATCGAATCCATGCCTCATTATAAAATGAAGGAAGTTGCTCATGTATGTGTTGGGGTTAAACCAAATCCAAACGAAGTATTTGTCGACCCTATGACAAAACAATTTGTTGAGGAAAGAGGATTTGAACAAGATGTTATTTTTCCTATACTTAGAAAAGACAATGTTGACAAGTGGCATGTAAATTGGTCGGAAGAGAATAAAAATGATCGTTACATTTTGTATCCGCATAAAATGGAAAATGGAAAAGGCGTAGCAGTTGATATAAACCTATATCCTAATGTTAAAAGGTATATTTACGAGCATGAAGAAATATTGAAGAGTAGAGATTATCTTACAAAATCAAAAACCAGACAATGGTATGAAATCTGGGTACCTCACGATCTAGAAAAATTTGCGAAGCCTAAAATTGTGACAAAGGACATTTCAGAAAAAAATAATTTCGCACTTGATACAAATGGGTTTATTTGTTTAGGCTCTATTTTCTGGATTTATTTAAAGGATGGTTTTGCAGACGAACAATTGACAGAGCAACAATCGTTATATTTTTTATTAGGTTTATGTAACTCAAATGTCTTGGAGTTTTACCAAAAAACAATAAGTGGCAGTCTTTATTCAAAGAAAGTGAGATACACTTCTTCAAATATAAATAAATGGATTGTACCGAAAGTAAATAACGATAATTTAAATACTGTGATTGAGATTGTTAACACTGTTTCTGAAATATTAAATGGAGAAGATGTTGAAAGAAATGAATCAAATTTAAACCAACTCGTGTATAGGATGTTCAATTTAAATAACGAACAGGTGCTTTTAATTGAGCAATTTCTTAAAACTAACAGCTAAATAAACTAGCCAAAGCTGTCGAGATTATCGACAGCTTACCCTTTATTTTAAAATCAGATTTGAAATATAGGTGGCTACAATTTGATCTACTAATTATAAATTTAATCGAAGAAGTCTTTTTTTAGCCAAATCTGTAGCTTTGTATTTTGTACATTTCCTTGGGTTTGGGGAAAGCGACTGAAAAAGTCCTCTCCTGTAGTTAAATAAAAATTTGTAATAGTAACTTTCCCATCTTCGATTGAACCATAAAATATTGCATATCTTACATCGCAAACTCTAATATTAACTCCATCAATCTGAGGAAGTTCTAATTTTTCAATACTACTAGGTACATCTAATCCCAAATCAATGGTAGGAGAGGTTTGGAGCTTAACTTCCAAAAGTTGATGTGTTAAATCAGGAAATCTACCATCATCTTTATAAGAGGAATAACCAAGACTTTGACAAACTAAATTGTGTAATTGAGCTCCTCTATTCCTTTCTTGGTCAATTCCCGCATCATTAAAAGATTTACCTACAACTGTTTTTAGTTTTTCGTATATTGTCTGTATGGACATTATACAATCTCTAGAAGGATAATCAATCGGACTTACTATACTAGGGATAGAAACTGTGCTTGAGACTAAGGGTTTTAGTACATTGGTATCCTCTTGTGAAACCAATTCAGTTGCTGTATTTTGATTAATATGCAAAGTTGCTTGATGTTTCACTGTTAATTTGCCAGTAGTATCTAATGCAGCCAGCATCGTACCAGGTACTACTCTTACTTTTTGAATTATATTATCTTTTGAAGGACGAATGAGAACATAACGTCGAGATGGTGAAATACTTTCATTTACAGGTTGAAAGTTATTTGACTTCTGAGTAGCGACATCAAAATTCTGTCCGGGGAACCTAGGCTTAGTTTTTTTAAATGAACTAGGACAAGGATAACCAATAGCCTTACAAACTAATTGCTTAACAATTTTAGAACGGGTTCTATTCGGATAGGATCCAAGGTCTATGCCGCAAAGTTTTTCATTCAACAATAATTCTAATTCTCTTGACGGAATCCAATAGTTAGGGTCTCCGACTGTTATTTCGTCATATATGCTTAGTTCACTTTCAGAAATGTTATTAACTAGGTTATTTGCAAGTTTTAGAATAGACTGTTCATTATTTGTCACAGACATTTTTACTCCTCCTATAAATCGGTTGATAATTTCGTAATGTTCGGATAATTTTTTCTAGAGATATACAAACAATTTTCCTTCCTTAGTTATTTGGTGTTATCCTGCTATTGGGTAAAAATGTTATTATCCATGAATTTATTATCATATGATTCCTATTAAATGACGACCGATAATAAGTATCATTTTGTTGTTAATAAGTATCAAAATGGTGATAAATAGTCTTACTTAGGGGATTGATTAATGCATTTATGATGTAGGTATCTTAGAAGGTGATCCTTCAAATATGACAGGGGTATTCTCTTTGAGAGTAGGTTTCAAATAGGGGAAGAGATATAAAAGAAAAAACAGCCACTTTTAAGTAGCTGCTGCTATTGGCAGATTAACATGAAAAACTCCCTATGAACCAAACGTTTTATGAGTAAATGAAAAGTACTCCTAGTCCTTTCAATATATGGTTACTAAGTGAATTTTCGTGCCATCACCGTGCCAAGTCCATGCCAAGTTGAAATTATAAACCATTTTAACCCATTTGAAGGAATGGCTTTATATCAAAGGTTTGACCGGGTTTATTGTTAATCAGTTCGTGCCATTTCGAGCAAAATTAATCAAATTCGAAATGGAAGGTAGCATTGGCTAAACCTTGATATATGCGATTTTTAAAGCGTATATTGGTGGCTTGCTCACCATTTGATATAACGAGAATATAGATCTAAAGCCGTTTTCAATCTTTTCAGTAATAGGCAAATACGTATCTGCAGTGACTTTAACACTTGTGTGTCCAAGTCGCTCGGATACGTATTTTTTAATTTAGCTCTGATTTAAGGAAGATGGACAGCATGATTTTCCCTTCACACCGTAGGATAAATATTGTTTTCACTTGAGCGGATTGTATAGGTTTAAAATAATTTTTTATGGGATAATGGCATTTCATAAAGGTGTATTATTAAATCGATATTTTATGATGTAATAAGTTTTTTATTTTCGAACAATGGAATTAAAAAAAGATATTGATAATACTAACTATATTTCTTTAGATATACATACAAATATTGATTTAAAGAAAACTATCGATTACGAGGAATCTATAATGCATGTTGATTCTTTATATAGCTTTTCTCCAATTAGTAAATGTTAAGTAGTATGTAAATAATTAAATTCGAAATGCAAGGTTCTATTGATTAATAGAAAGGCAAACTCGCTTAAACAATAGCTCCGGCGAGTTTTTTTATCCTTTAATATGATAAAATGGTTTCTAAGAATTGCAGGTGATTTTATGATATACATTGGTCTTGCTGGTTGGGGCGATCATGAATCTCTCTATAAGAATGGTGTAGCCCCAAAAAACAAATTAAGAGAATACGCCGGTCATTTTCCTATAGTTGAGGTCGATGCCTCTTTTTATGCCATCCAACCAGAAAAGAATGCGATGAAATGGGTAGAGGATACAACAAGCACCTTTCAATTTATCGTAAAAGCCTATCAAGGCATGACTGGGCACGAAAGAGGCTCCATACCTTATCAGACAAAAGAGGAAATGTTTCAAGCGTTTATACAATCGCTCATTCCGTATCAAAAGTCTAAAAAGCTGGCTATGGTGCTATTCCAATTCCCGCCGTGGTTCGAATGTACAAAAGCAAATGTAAATTATTTGCGATATTGTAAACAATTGATGGGTGAAATCCCTTTAGCTCTCGAATTTCGCCATCAATCATGGTTTACTCCGCAATATAAAGATGGCACCCTTCACTTTATGAAAGAAGAAGGATGGATCCATAGTATTTGTGATGAACCTCAGGCAGGTAATGGTTCTATCCCCACTATATTAACTGCCAGCCAACCTGATAAAACACTTGTACGTTTTCATGGAAGAAATGTGTACGGATGGAAAAGACCGAAGCAGGGGGACTGGCGTGAAGTTCGCTATTTATACCGTTATAATCAAGAAGAATTGATGGATTGGAAGGAAAAAGTTCTGGTTTTAACGGAGCAATCTAAGGATGTTTATATTATTTTTAACAATAATTCCGGCGGAGATGCGGCAGATAATGCGAAGCAATTTATGGAGCTGTTAGGTGTGGAATACGAAGGATTATTGGCGCCTCGTCAATTAGATTTGTTTTAAGGAGTATGTAAATGATTGAACAAGTCCATATTTATCATACAAATGATATTCATAGTCATTTTGAAAACTGGCCGAAAATAAGTTCTTTCCTAAATAAGGAAAGAAAGCTTTATGGGTATAAAGCAGATGAGAATTTTTTTCTGTTCGATATCGGGGATCATGCAGACCGCTGGCATCCGTATACGGAAGGTACGCTTGGAAAAGGAAATGTCAGGCTATTGAACGAATTGGATTATACAGCTGTAACCATTGGCAATAATGAAGGGATTACTTTAGCGCATGATGAATTAGATACACTCTATGAGGATGCGGCATTTGATGTGCTTATTGCTAATTTATTTGACCGGTCGGGAAAAAGACCGGAATGGGCAATTCCTTCGAAAATATATAATACGAAAAACGGAATAAAAATCGGGGTTGTCGCTGTAACTGCTTATTTTAGAAAATTATATGAAATACTTGGCTGGCAATTAACAGAACCAATTCCAGAGTTGGCAAAGGAATTACAATCTCTAAAACAAGAAGCAGACATTATAATTGTTTTATCCCACTTAGGCATTCACGATGATGAAAAGATTGCGATTCTTCATCCGGAAATAGACGTTATATTAGGAGGTCATACACATCATGTACTTCCTAAAGGGAAGGTTATTGCCCAAACATTGTTAGCAGCAGCAGGCAAGCATGGAAATTATGTTGGAGCGGTAACCTTGGAACTGGATACAGAAAGAAAAAAAATATTAACTAAGAAAGCAAGGTTATTTGAAACTAAATATTTGCCATCACCCGCTGATGAGCTGTTTGAAGTATCCTTATTACATGAAAAAGGGAAAAAAATATTAGAGACATTTCTTGTTGATATCCCTGAAGATCTGCATACCCAATGGTTTGAGCCATCTCCATTACCAAAAATGTTATGCGAAGCAATCAATGAATGGTGCCATTCGGATTGTGCTCTTATTAATGCAGGCCTTCTTCTTGGAGATTTAAATAAAGGCACCGTAACAAGATATGATATTCATTCTATTCTTCCACATCCGATAAATCCTTGTCTAATTGAACTATCCGGTACAGAATTAAAAGAGATTTTGCATCAGACTTTAGACCCTAAGTGGCCGCCATTCGAGTTAAAGGGATTAGGTTTTAGAGGAAAAGTTCTCGGGAATTTTGTCTATCACAATATCCATTTGGATAATGATGTTTTTTATATAAACAATCAACCTTTGGAAGAGGGGCAAATATATAAATTAGGAACCGTGGATATGTATACTTTTGGACATTTGTTTCCTATTCTTTTGAATGCAAAGAAACAGTACTTTATGCCGGAATTTATCCGTGATGTAATGACGTGGAAATTACAAAAGGAGTTTGGAGAAATATAAGATAGCCATGCAACCAATTATTGTCCTTTACATACAGATGTTAATATGGTTAACTTATAAGATTTTTTCAGTAAAGGAGCGCGAATAATTTGGTTACGATAACACCAGTAGAAATTGGTGGTCATACATTTATCGCAACATCTGTAAAACTTCCTAAAACAACACTTCTAACCGTTTCTAATGATAAAGGGTATATTATGTGTGGCGCATTAGATGTATCACTTTTAAATAATCGCCTTAAGGATCGTAAAATTGTTGCTGGAAGAGCGGTTGGAGTGAAAACGATAGAAGAATTATTAAATGCTCCACTCGAGTCCATCACATGGGAAGCTGAAAATCTTGGAATACAAGTTGGAATGATTGGTAAAGATGCACTTTTAAAAATGATATAAAACATTAATAATTTTATCCCCCAAACAAGCATACACATAGCTTGTAAGGGGGGATTTTTTTGGCTAAATTTCGAGCTCGTAAACCCCGGCGAGGAGGTCCTTTGCCGTTACGATATGTCTTACTTTTGACATTTGTATTTTTTATATTATCCACTGTTTTAGGTATTTGGATTGTGAATAAAGGCCTTGCACCAACCTTGATAAAATATGCAGAAAGTCAAAATCGAAAAATTGCAGAAGAAGCAGTAAACTATGCAAAAAGGCAAATACAGGATGAAATAGACCCTGATAATATTGTGGTTACAAATAAGGAAAATAATTATTTTATTACTAATCCCGCAATTAGTAATAAAGTCGAGGCAAAAGCTCAGGATATTATCCAATCTGTACTTAATGGGCATGAAGAAGGGATTACAGAGGCATTTTCAAAATATGGAATTACTCATGATTCAGAGGGACTCGTATATTCGATTCCAATCGGACGTGCAACAGATAATGCTTTATTAGGAAACCTAGGTCCCAAGATTCCTATTAAGCTCCAAGTAATTGGGGATGTGCAAGCAGATTTAGTTTCTCATTATAAGCAGGTAGGTATTAATCACATTTCGGCGGATGTCTATATTCAATTTACCGTCAACGTACAAACTATTATTCCATTTGATACAAAGGAGAGTCCATATAAGCAAAAAATTCCTCTCTTCAATGGAGTTATCCCTTGGGATCCACCGCAATATTATAATGGCGGATCATCCACTCCAACCATACAATTACCGCCACAAAAATAATAAAGCTTAGCTGATTTGGTTCAGAGGTACAAAACAATAACACTATAAAATTGGACTTCAATGCATATAATTTGGAGTCCGTTTTTTTTATTGAGGAATATGAAAATAACCCTTGTAAACATGGAGTTTTTTACATAAAATCCCTAAAAATAAAACTAGAGAAAACGCACAGTAAATGGTTTACTGCGCGTTACTTATGTCCATTTATTTACATTTTGATAACTAAATGATGCGAATTGTATTTTGTCTTAGCCTTACTTCTTTCTCCTATCTGACCTTTCCCATTGTCTTAAAAGTGGATAAGGATCAAATGACCATTCACCATACCCGTTATCTTTATACATTCCGTAATGGAGATGCGGCGGGAATTTACCGGAAGTACCAGGTGGTCCATAACCAGTGCTACCTACACTTCCTATCAGCGTTCCTGGCTCCACTATTTGTCCAACATGTAAATCCTTTGCATACCCATTTAAATGCGCAAAATAATGATACGTATTATTTATATCGCGAATTCCAACTCTCCATCCGCCAAACTTATTCCAACCCTTCATTTCGACAATTCCGTAACAGGTAGATCGAACTGGAACGCCATATCCGGCGAAAATATCTGTTCCTTCATGGATACGCCTTCCGCCCCAGCCGCGACGGTCGCCCCATGTATCACGATAACTGTAATTAAAACGGAGTGGAATTGGAAAAGATTTGTCATTTAAATCTAACTTTCCAAAATGTCTATATAATTTTGCTTTCTCCATAATTAAGCCTACTGCTTTATCTCTTTTATAATAATCCCATAAGGCAATTCGAAAATGATCCTCATCTACTCCATATTTCAAAATATGGTTAGCAAAGGTATAAATAATATCTTCATCATCGTTCAAATTTGCTTTCCCATCACCATTGCCGTCCACTCCAAATCCATTAAAAAGTTCAACAGAAAGTGGGGATGGGTCTGTTTGATTAGGATTTAACCAACCTGCCCATTGAACTGGTTTGATATATATACCGGTAACACCGCTAGGTTTTGGAATATCCTTTCTTGCATATCTGATGCTTCTTTCATAATGATCAACAGCTGCGATGTAATACCAAGGAATTTGTGTAGTTAGCTCTACTCGTTTATAAAGATCCATTCTTTTTTGGTATGCTTCTTCTTCGGATACTTCTTTTCCAAAGGTGGTATCTGGAGAAGCAAATAACAAGAAAAATATAAGAAAACTTATAAAAATGCGCAACGGTTTTGCCTCCTTGTTTCAAATCCTAAACATAGTTTGTGTCGGAGGCTATTTTTCATTTATATCAAATAATGGAAGGGCATAATAATAATGTTAAATATCATGAAAAAACTGCGTCTACATAAGACGCAGTTAAAGATTACAGGTTTCCATTATCATGCTGTTCATGGAGATCATCTTTGTTTTCCATATTACCATTATTTATATCTTTTGTTTCTCCGTTTTCATTTTCTCCAGTACTCATTTTATGGCCCTGTGGGGAACTATCTAACATCATTTTTATAGTTTGTCTAATAACCCTCTCCTTATTAGCATCACTGGATTTCATATAGGAAATATTCTCAACATATTGCTTTAGTGTTGGGTTATCTGTAACATAAACATGATACCAACGAGGTACTACTGAGAAGGCAGTTTTCTTCACTTGATCTGCCACGTTATTTCTGTCCTCTTTAGATTTGGCGTCTGTTCTATAGGAAATTAGAACTTCTTCATCTGTTACCAGTGTTGCTGCATCATGTACTTTTGGGTTGGTTACCGCAATCTTACTAATGGTATCAGCCACTTTTTCCCGATTAATCGTATAAATGTCTTGATATTTAATATTTTGGCCGGGAACTGGACTTTTAACATGACGGACATATCCAAATTCATTTTGTTTATCTGCACTCGTTTTTTCGAGACCTTTATTGTTCATATCCACACGTTCGTATTTATTAACCGTGTTTCCCGATTTTTTATACACTGCAGGATTTTCTGCAACATTTTTTCCATTATTATTATTACTACTGCAAGCGGCAAGCAGCGCTAAGCTAAGCATGGTTGCAGTGATCAATTTTTTGTCCATAAGTAGCACCCCCTTAATGAATATGGTGTGCACGTTTTTTTATTTTTCTCTTAGTAATTGATGGGGAATTAGTTATAATTTAATTATATAGTGAGATATTTATATTCGATTCTAATGGTATAAGGATCGGAATTTTTTTGGTAAATATTGAAAATGGCTAAAGCAAAAGGATGAGGTGACCCATATTGATATGTATTAATAATTTTTGTTATGAAATAATAAAAGATTTTCGCGATGGCTTTAATGAAGAGGCGTTTCGCACCCGCTACAGTGATATTTTAACTAAATACGATTATATAGTAGGGGATTGGGGTTACGGCCAGTTGAGACTTAAGGGCTTTTTTGCAGACGATAATCCGAAAGCGACTTTTGATACTAAAATAAGTGTACTAACAGAATACTTGTATGAATATTGCAACTTTGGCTGTGCGTATTTTGTTGCACAGAGAGTTTGAAAATAGTCTCCGCAATCTGGAGACTTTTCTTATGGGTTTATTATGAGGTATTCAAACTTAAATAATACGAGGCAAGATATCCTATTATTATTGTGTTAAAATATAATATGGATGAAGTGGAAAACGGAAGGGTGTATGTAAATGTATTTTGTAGACCGAGATAAAATAGAGGAAACATTGCAATACTTTGAGAACAAATTAACAATACTTCAATCCAATAATAATTGGGAAGATCAATTAGCAGAAATTGCATTGGAACGAATAGCACATATGCTTATTGAATCTATTCTGGATGTAGGGAATGCAATCATAGATGGATTTATTATGCGCGATCCAGGAAGTTATGAGGATATTGTCGATATTTTAACGGATGAAAAAGTAATAACGGATGAAATGTCTAAAAGTTTATTAAAGATTATTCTATATAGAAAAGTACTTGTACAGCAATATTTAAATGTTAATCATAGCGAATTGCTTGAAACATTGAAGGACTGTACACCTTCTTTAAATGAATTTCCAAAACGAGTAAGAGATTACTTAACAAATGAGTTAGGCCCTGTTTCGGCCTTTAAAAGCTAAACAAGCGCTTTCATAAAGAAAGCGTTTTTCTTATTGTAAATGGCAATTATATAAAATACAGAAACAAAAAAACCGTGAGAATGCACGTTTATTTGTACTGATAAAGGAGATAGCATAATGAAAGAATATCAAGGATATTTAATTGACTTAGATGGAACGATGTATCGGGGAACGGAAAAAATTGAAGCCGCAGCTGATTTTATTCAACGATTAAATAAAAAAGGAATTCCCTATTTATTTGTAACCAATAATTCTTCCAGAACACCAGAACAGGTTGCAAAAAAACTTAATGATTTTGAAATTCCTGCAACTCCAACTCAAGTGTTTACAACTTCCATGGCAACTGCCCAATACATGTATCATTTAAAACCGCAGGGCTCTGTTTATGTGATAGGAGAAGAGGGAATACGGGATGCTTTACAGAAGAAAGGATTTCATTTTAAGGATGAACAGCCAGACTTCGTGGTTGTTGGAATTGATCGTGAAATTAATTATGAAAAATTAGCACTTGCTTGTCTTGCGGTAAGAAGTGGGGCTACTTTCATCTCTACAAATGCCGATATTGCACTTCCAACAGAAAGAGGTTTTTTACCTGGTAATGGATCAATAACATCAGTCATTACAGTGTCCACCCAAACAAACCCTATCTTCATTGGTAAGCCAGAACCTATTATCATGGAGCAAGCGTTGGCCTTTTTAGGAACCAACAAAGAAGAAACGCTAATGGTCGGGGATTTTTATGATACGGATATTCTGGCTGGAATACGCAGCGGGATGGATACATTATTAGTGCATACGGGTGTAACAACAAAGGAACAACTAAAAGAAAAAGAAATTCAACCTACGTATTCATTAAATTCTTTATCCGAATGGATTTTATAAAAAACAGGGCGTGTATTTACACACGCCCTTAATCATTTTCAGCGCGATGTGCTAACCGACTGGAAGCTGCGGCAGCAATCGCTCCAACAATGTCATCTAAAAAGGTATGGCAATCCCCACCTGAATGGTCATTTAATTTCTTTAGTATTCCTGGTTTTAACTTATCAATATAGCCATAATTCGTAAAGCCGATAGAGCCATACACATTGACAATAGAAAAGGCGAGAATTTCATCCACTCCATAAAGGCTCTCGTCTACTGCAATGATGGACTGCAACGGTTCATCTAAAAGTCCTCTTTCTGCTAACATATCTAACTGAATACCAGTCAAGATTGCATTTTGTACCTCGCGCTTTGAAATTACACGATCTACATTTTCTATACATTCCTCTATCTTTAAATTAGGGTGATATTTTTGCTGTAAAAACAAAACAAGCTCCGCAATATCTTCAATCTCAACTCCTCGTTTTTTAAGCCAAAGTCTTGCTGTTGTTTCGGATACACTCATTGCTTGATTATTGTCCATATTGTTCACCTTTTTCTCTTTTTTATATTCCTCATTCTTCCCTAAAATGGTTCATTTACAAGGTGAAAAGAAAAATTTATCATTCTATTCCTTGTAATATACAACGTGATAATTAAAGGAATTACTTCATATATATGATTGAATACGGTTATATGCAATATTCTTCTGATATTATTATTCCTTGAAAGGGGTGTTAGAGTGTCGGTTGAGATATTAAAGCAATATTTTCAGATTGAGCCGGAAACTTCTTTCCTAGATGGGAAATATTTTAGATATCTAAAAGAAGGAAAATTATATACTCTGGTCCCTGTAACCCACATGAAGGAAGATGTCCTTGTGGAATTATATTTAATGGCAGAACATCTTTCCCGTCAAGGAGATCGAAATGTCTCGACATTTTGCGCTTCGAAGGATCAGAAATTTCTCATTACACATCAAGAGGAAGATTATGTTCTATTATTAAATGCATATACGAGAGTACCTTCCAAAAGAAATTTGGGAAGAAAATTGGCAAAGTTTCATCGACGTGGGCGTTCAATAGAGGTGCAAATTCAACATACGAGCAGCATTGGTCAATGGAAAATATATTGGGAGAAGAGACTGGAACAATTGGAAAAGGTATGGTATCAGGTCGTGCAAGAAAATCCGAATAATGAGTTTGATCATATGTTTGTCGAGACCTTTCCATATTATATGGGAATGTGTGAAAACGCCATTCAGTATCTGGTGGATACCGAATTAGACGAGGAAACGTTTGATATCGACGCGGGTACCGTTTGTCATGAACGGTTTAATAATGAAGTGTGGGGAAACCGAATGTGGATTAGAAATCCATTTGATTGGGTATTTGACCACGCCAGCAGAGACATTGCTGAATGGATACGCCATCAGTACTTTAAAAAAAGCAAATCATTTTTACCGGATGTGCAAACTTTCTTAGAGGATTACCAAAGTGTTACACCATTATCAAATTTTTCATGGCGATTAATATTTGCAAGGCTTTTATTTCCACTGCATTATTTTGAATGCGTTGAACAATATTACTTAACAAACTCTGAAAAGCAGCATAAACAATTGGAAGAACGCCTTCATAAATATAAAAGGGATTCTACAGAATATGAAAGCTTCTTAGGAACTTTTTATCGTCTAATGGGTAGAGATCCAAGTATATGGAATATTCCTGAAATTAATTGGTTTAATATCTCTACATAAAAAAGCGATCCCAAAAGGAATCGCTTTTTTTATCAGCTCCAGCGCTTGCTCTCGCATTACTATTAGAATACTTGCTCTACTTCCACTACACCAGGAACTTCTTCAAAAAGAGCACGTTCAATACCGGCTTTTAACGTAATGGTGGAGCTTGGACATGTTCCGCATGCGCCAAGTAAGCGGAGTTTTACAATGCCATCCTCCACATCAACTAATTCACAGTCACCGCCATCACGTAATAAAAATGGACGCAATTTATCTAATACTTCTTGAACTTGGTCAAAAATAGTTTCTTGAGACATTTGAAATCGACTCCTTTCCATAATCTTATTATAATAAGTTCAAGTAAAAAAATCTATTATCGAATTCGCATGTTTTAAAATGATTTCTTCTTCCTTTTCCTAAAATCTTGTGTAAAATAAAAAAGAAGGGGAGAAAAAAAGTGAAAAAACAAGTAAAAATCGTGGTTTATGGTGCGGAGCAATTATGTGCAAGCTGTGTAAATTTACCGTCATCGCAAGAAACCTTTGAATGGCTGCATGCGGCAATATCTAGAAAATATCCGAATCAACCTTTTGATATTATACATGTAGATATCTTTAATCCTCCGAATGAAGAAGAGCTTTCACAGTTCGCGGAAAGAGTGATTGAAGAGGATATGTTCTATCCTGTAGTGACATTAGAAGGGAATATTGTTGGAGAAGGAAATCCAAGGCTAAAGGATATTTACAAAGAATTAGAAAAATATGGGTATAGTCAAGCAGAATAAAACTAGAATTTTGAGGACTCTAATAGGGGATCCTCTTTTTTGTAGGGTTATTATCCTAATACGGTTTCATTGACGTTAAACCGGAAATGAAGTAGGATAATGATTGGTAGAGAGGTGATTATCTTGAACCCAATAATTGAGTTTTGTGCAAGCAACTTAGCAAGTGGTTCATATAAAGCTTTAGAAATATTGGAAGAAGACCCAAATCTGGATATTGTAGAGTACAGCTGTCTAGATTTTTGTGATATATGTGGAGAAGCTATGTTTGCATTAGTGAACGGTGAGTATGTGAAAGGTGATACTGCTGAAGAACTAGTGGAAAATATTTATAAATATTTGGAAGAAAATCCAATGTATTAAAAAGGAACAGAAATCTGTTCCTTTTTACTTTGAAAAGAAGGTAAAAATACTTTATTATATAAATCTTTATCTCAGTCCAAGACAACGAAGGTGAATTTACACTTATCCGTACACCGATGGGCAAGCCCCTTTCGTTTTTTTTAATTCATGACTTTACGCAATTCATTCCATTGATCTCGAGCCATTTCTATAATGGTTCTTTCGGAAACGGATGCTTGCTTCTCAATAACCTTCGAGAAGTAAAAGACCGCTTCTTTGTATGCTCCAGTTCTTCGTAATAACTCTGCAATCAAATATAGCATTTTTAATTCTGTCATCTGTGAACTTCTGAAATCATCATTGTGATAGGAATTGATATATTCTTGAACAGCCATTTGGAGAAAACGTTGTTCTTCCTCTTCTCCTTTCATGCGATAAAGCCATGCAATTCTTAGAAATAAACCAGCCAATGTAACCTTCTTCTCTTTTTTAATTACCGCACAATAGGAGGCAAGCTTATATGCATTGATTGCTTGTTGAATGGAGCGTTTTTGTCCGAAATCTTGAGGCTTCCAATGCTTTGTTACCTTTTCAATCAGTTCTGCCTTAATAACCGGAATAATATATTTCGAAAATTCATCGGAAAAAGAAAATCCACAATGCGGGCAAACATAAATATTGTATAATACAGGACTTATTTCCTTTGCCTTATAGTTAGGGCAGAAATCCTTATCATAGGATTCGACTTTCACAAAGCTAGAGCGTATTTTTAAAGAGGTGAATTCATTCTTGCATAAAAGACATTCAATATGCTTTTCATAAAAAGGTGATAAATGGTCCATTATAATCAGCACCCTAAATAGATTTCTGTGACATTAGAAGTATGTCTATATACTTATTATAAAGGTAAAACGGAAAAATGGAATATTAATCTAACTTGCTTTAACCCAAGTCCAGATAGTTGAGGGAAGTTTTTAAAGGGTATATAATAAAGGAAAGTTACATCAAATGAGCATATTATATGATGATAAATATACGTTTGAATGAAAAATGGAGGTGCTACAAATTGAGCGAAATTATCACTTTATCTCAATCGGCTGCAGATCAAGTAAAAGATATGATGAAACATAATGAGGAAGAAGGAGCATTTTTGCGAATTTCTATTAATGGCGGAGGCTGCAGCGGTCTTTCTTATGGGATGGGATTTGATCATGAGAAAAAAGAAGGAGACCACGAGGACGAACAATATGGTATATCCATCTTAGTTGATTCAGAAAGCGCTCCTCTATTAAAAGGCACGAAGATTGACTACAAAAATTCGTTAATGGGCGGAGGATTTACAATCGACAATCCTAACGCACTGGTTACCTGTGGCTGCGGTTCATCTTTTAAGACGGCTACTAACGCTGGTACTCCGGAATCTTGTTAATAAAAAACGCTGTTGATTTGCATAATCAGCAGCGTTTTACTTTCAAAATAAGAAAATATAAAATTTTTATAGAGTAGCTTATATTGTAATATAGTTTTCTGTCTAGCTCCAGCGCCTATTAGCAAGGGCTGGAGCTTTTCTTAATTTTAATACTTAATTACGTAAATAGTGATGTACTGTGCATTGGCTGCAAACGAGATTTTGGATCGATGAATGCCTTCGCATTGCTTACGGCTGTGGGAGCCTCACCAAAACCTGTAGCAATTAGTTTGATTTTTCCTTCAAATGTACAAACATCACCTGCAGCGTAAATTCCAGGTATATTTGTCTCTAATTTTGAATTTACAACGATTGAGTTTTTCTCGATTTCTAAGCCCCAATTTTTAATCGGACCAAGGGAGGAAATAAATCCGTAATTAACAATCAAATCGTCAAAATCAACGACTTCTTTTCTATCCCCTTTTACTTCTTCTAGTACTAATTGTTTTGCTTCTTTTTCATCTCCAATTAATTCAACTGGAACGAAAGGAGTTTTAATTTCTACTTTCGAAGCCTGAAGCGTTGCCACGCTATGTTCATGTGCGCGGAATTTATCTCTGCGATGGATAAGTGTTACCTTCTCCGCAATCGGTTCTAACATTAAGGCCCAATCAACTGCAGAATCTCCTCCACCAAGGATAGCGACTTTTTTGCCAGCAAATTGATTCATATCATTAACAAAATAATGAAGATTTTTCCCCTCATATTGCATGGCATTATCCAATTCGAGACGTCGAGGCTGAAAGGCACCTACGCCAGCAGTTATAATAACTGTTTTGGAATAATGGATTTCTTTGTCCGTTATAAGTTTAAAAGTTCCATCATCTAATTTTTCCAACTCGTTAACGGCTTGATCGAGACAAATAGTAGGAGAAAACATCGCAATCTGCTCTTTTAAATTTTCGACTAGATCTTGGGCTTTCACTTTAGGAAAACCTGCAACATCATAAATATATTTTTCAGGATAGAGGGTTGAAAGTTGTCCGCCTAGTTGTGGTAAGCTTTCTATTATCTTAACGCTTGTTTGGCGCATACCACCATAAAAGGCTGTAAACAATCCTGTTGGGCCTCCTCCGATAATGGTTATATCATAAACTTTTTGATCCTCTCTCAAAAGAACCCCTCCAATAATACATTTATTCCTATTTATCATATCACATCCCGTCCAGTACCACGAAATCTAAGATAACATGAATTTTCGGACGATGTTTTTAGAATTTTCCCAAGTTTCCCTATTCCTAAATAGATATTGAAAAACAAGGGTAAAAGACATATCATTAAATAGGGAATTATGTTAATTTTTTGTGACATTTTATTTGCCTATTATAATGGATATGTGCGGATTAGTGAAAAAATTCACAAACTGAATTGTAAATTGCTTATATATGGATGGAAAAACTTATTATCATCACTAAATAAATAAAAAGGTGGAAGTGATACAAGTGAGAAAGCCCAAAATCGTTGTTCTAGGTGCAGGATATGGCGGATTAATGACCGTCACTCGTCTCCAAAAACTAATTGGAGGCAATGAGGCTGAAATTATTCTTGTAAATAAAAATGAGTATCATTATGAAACAACCTGGTTACACGAAGCATCTGCAGGAACTCTACATCACGATCGTGTTCGCTATAATATAAATAAAGTAATTCAGCGCAATAAGGTGCAATTTGTTAAGGCTACGGTGGAAGAAATTAAATTTGATAAACAGCAAGTTATTTTAGATAATGGAGAAATCGATTATGACTATCTAGTCATCGCGTTGGGTTCAGATTCTGAAACTTTCGGTATTCAAGGACTTGAAAAATATGCTTATGCTATTACAAATGTAAATGCTGCCCGTCAAATTCGAGAACATATTGAATATCAATTCGCAACATATCACAATGAAAATGAAAAAAACGATGACAGATTAACCATCGTTGTAGCTGGTGCTGGATTTACAGGAATTGAATTTTTAGGTGAACTTACCAACCGAATACCAGAACTTTGTAAGGAATATGATGTGGAACGTTCAAAAGTTCGGTTAGTCTGTGTGGATGCATCTCCGATGGTATTGCCACAATTTGATCGTGATTTAGTAAATTATGCGACATCTCTTCTAGAGAGCAAAGGCGTTGAGTTTTATCCAGGAACCATTGTTCAACAAGTGAAGGAGGACAGCGTCCTAATATGTAAAAAAGGGGAAGATCAACTGCAGGAAATAAAATGTGGAACTGTAATTTGGTCTGCCGGTGTTCGAGGCAATTGCATTATTGAGAAATCAGGGATTGAGAATATGCGTGGACGTGTAAAAGTTAACCATGATTTACGCATACCGGATAAAGATAATGTTTTTGTTATTGGTGATTGCTCCCTTATTATCAATCAAGAAAGTAATCGCCCATATCCGCCTACTGCGCAAATCGCTATGCAGCAAGGAGAAGTATGTGCCAAAAACCTTGTGAAGCTTGTACATGGTCAAGATAATTTAGAATCATTTGTTTTTGATGATAAGGGTACGGTATGTTCTCTCGGTGAGGATGATGCAATTGGTGTTGTTTTCGGTAAGAAAATAAAAGGATCTAGTGCTTCTATTATGAAAAAAGTTGTCGATAACCGTGCGTTATTTATGGTAGGGGGCACCTCACTTGTATTAAAAAAAGGTAAATTTAAATTATTTTAATTAGCTAAAGTCGGTGGAACCTACCGGCTTCTTTTTTTGTTTTTAAAATATTTAGAAAATTAGAGATTGGATGTGTATGAGTGAAAAAACAGTACTTGTATTCGCTTACATTACAGAAATTAAGTGTTTACTGTTTAGGTAAAAAGATGATATATTATCAGAAAATTTAAAAAGGAGTGGATATACAATGAAGAGGAAAACATCGGCTCCAGATACTGATAATTGTACTTACTGTTCAGGAAAAGGATACTTTCAGTTATTGTTAGGCGGGTCTGAAACATGCCCGTGCTGCAGTGGAACGGGCAAAAAAAATTAGCATCTATACAAGTTTTTGGAGAGTACCATGAAGGTGGTACTCTTTTTATTTAAGTCTCAGTGAAATTACCATTCAAATATGACTCAGTCGTAGATTGAGTTCAATGAACTTCCGCATTTCTGATAAATTGTTCAAATCTTCTTCATTGACTCACAATACATCTATTTAGTACACTTTATTTTAGTGTGCATTGCTAGTGTAGGAGGTGTTATAGATGCCAATGACGATTCCGGTTTTGATTATTTCCATGCTATTGTTTTTCGTATTATTTTTTGGAATTGGCTTTATTTTAAATATGCTATTGCGAATGACATGGTTAATGTCCTTTATCTACCCGATTATTGCCTTATTAATTATTGATGATGTTCGTTTTATTGATTATTTTACCGATACGAGTAATGCCTTTCATAAGCTAGGTGTTAAATTAACATCTCTGCATCCATCCGATATTATTATATTAATATGTGGATTTATTGGTGCAATTGTTGCAGGTATTACAATGAAAACATTGCGAAAAAAAGGATATCGAATGTTTTAAGCCTTTACCTTTGTAATGGCTTTTTTATTTATAAAAATTAAACAGATTATTTAAATTCATTAGAATTTTATGTTTTTTTCACTTCCGATGAATATTTTAAATGAGATTGGGAAAGTAATAGATTTGGGAGGAGTGAAGAAAACATGAAAATGAATAAAACAGTAAAACGAGTATTAATGAGTGTACTTTTTTGTCTAGCAGTAGTGACAACCTTTCAAACACTTTCTGGCATTAAAGCGAAGGCAGCAACAGCAGATCTAGAAACAGAGGACATCTCTAATGGACAAGCTGCTCAAAATAACAACCAAGCGGACAACAGGACTTATCATAATAATAGTTATAAATCTTTAGATATTTCATTAAAATCGTTAAATCATATTGACACTATAAAAACGCAAATTTCATCGAGTGCATCTGTTAAGGGAAATCCACCAAAATTAGAGGATGCTTTTAATTGGTCGGAATATCCAAAAGTAACGGTTACAGCAACAGGTTACACAGCTGGAGTGGAATCGACAGGGAAATACGCGAATGACCCTGAGTATGGTATTACTTATTCGGGCGTAAAGGTTAAAAGGGACTTGTATTCAACCATTGCTGCAGATCTTAATGTATTTCCGATTGGGACCATACTGTTTATCCCTGGATATGGTTATGGAGTGGTAGCAGATAAGGGTGGAGCTATACAAGGAAATAGGTTGGATTTATATTATGAAACAGTAGATGATGTTTATCAACAATGGGGTAAAAAGACTCTAGAAGTATATGTTGTTCAAAAAGGAGACGGCAAGCTGACAGAAAAGGAACTGACAGCATTAAATGATAATAAAAAAATGCAAGTATTTAGACAGCAATATGTAAAAATGAAAAAAGAATAATGGCTGATTGTATCGTCTATGATTCGCAGTGAAAATTATATTTAGGATGGAAGGCAGGTAAGGGATAGTCCTTACCTGTGTTATTTTTATCTTCTGAATGAATCATGCTGAATATCAGCGTAATATTTAGGATGAAGGAGTTTTCCTAATCGGTTAATTCCTGTAAGTAGCCGGGGAGAGGGTCGGCAATATAGGGATTCTTCAAGCACAAGAATATGATTATTTTGTACTGCTCGCATCGTTTCCCAATGTGGCCTTTTTTTTACTAAATTAGGATTTACCTTTGCTTGCTGAATACCAACCCAGGCAAGACATATATAATCTGGATCTCTTTTGAATACATCCTGCCAGTCTGTTTGAACACTTGCCAAATGAATATCAGCATATACATTTTGACCGCCGGCAAATTGACTGACCTCTGTTAGCCAATTTATTCTGCCAGGTGTAAAAACTGGTTTCGGCCACCATTCCCAATAAAGTGTATAGGGTTGAGGAATCGCAGAAGATATTTTTCCGTACTTTTCAAGTTCTTGAAGAAATTGTCCAGATGCAATCTTTCCTCTCTCAGACTGCCCAATTGCTGCACCGACTTTAACTAAATCATCGGCTATGTCGTGCAGACTTTGCGGATTTAAAACAATATGGGGAATGTTTCGATTTTTTAATTCCTCCACATTCTTTTCCATCCCAGGTACGCTTAATGAAGCTAAAACCAGATCGGGCTTGAGTGCTTCTAGATCATCCATTCTAATCGATAAATCTGGTCCCAATTTCGGCAATGATTGGATGGTTTCTGGCCAATCAGAAAAATCATCAATTCCCACAAGCAAGTATAGGGAGTCTAAATAGGCTAAAAGTTCAGTGTTACTTGGACAAATAGAGATAACCCTCATCATACACCTCGATTAAGAAATAGAATATTATCATTTTATCATTCTTTAAATTCTGACAAAAGTTCACTTTTATTCGAAAATACCTCTTTATTCCTTTATAATAGTATGGAGGTGATTTAGGATGTTTCAATTTGAAAATAAAAATAATCCTTTTGAAAATGAACAGGAAGCTATTATTGTAGGCTTGAAAGATCAACCAGAAAAGTTTTCTGGGAAGTTGGAATTTTTAGATACAGCATTTGATCATCAATTAACAGAGCTTGTGAAATCAGGAGATATTTCTGCTAAGCTAAAGGCTGTGTCAAAAGTACATACATTTGGAAAAATTGCCGCAAAACGAATCTTTTTTGCTGGACTGGGAAAAGAGAAAAAATTGAGCTTTGAAGAATTAAAGCAAGTATTTGGGAAGACATTTAAAGAGGTAAATAAATTAGGAGTTAAGAATGTTGGGGTAGCATTGGACACATTTGTGACGGGAAATTTTTCGCATGAAGATGTTGCCCATGCATTAAGTGAGGCTTTTATTTTAGCTACATATAAATTTGATGGCTATAAGCAAAAGTCCAATGCGCCTGAAAAGAGTATCGAGAAAATCAGTATATATAGTGAGGCAGAATCTGGTGAATTAGAAGCTGCAGCAACAGTTGGTTTTGCTTATGGAAAAGCTACCAATTCGGCCAGATCCTTAGTTAATCTGCCTGGAAATATGTTAACTGCTACGGATTTAGCAAATTATGCTGTGGAGCTTGCGAACAGATACGAATTTGAAGTAGAAATACTCGAAAAAGAAGATATGGAAAGGCTCGGGATGGGTGCACTTTTAGCGGTCAATAAAGGATCGGTAGAACCGCCAAAAATGATTGTATTAAAATATCAAGGTAAAGAAGAATGGAAAGATGTTATTGGTCTTGTTGGAAAAGGTATAACTTTTGATACTGGTGGTTATTCCTTGAAAACAAAGGCAGGAATCGTTGGAATGAAAACGGATATGGGCGGTGCAGCAGCTGTATTAGGGGCTATGGAAGTAATTGGCGAGTTAAGACCTGAGCAAAATGTCGTAGCGGTTATTCCATCGACAGATAATATGATTAGTGGTTCGGCTTTTAAGCCAGATGATGTTATTACTTCCATGAATGGTAAGACGATTGAAGTGTTAAATACAGATGCTGAAGGCCGTTTGGTGTTGGCAGATGCTGTTACTTATGCCAAGCATCATGGTGCGAACTATTTAGTAGATGTCGCTACTTTAACCGGAGGTGTCATTACAGCACTTGGATTAGATAAAACAGGTGCTATGACCAATAATGAAGCATTCTATGAGCAAGTATTAGAAGCCTCTTTTGAAGCAGGAGAATTTATTTGGCTGCTTCCTTATACAGAGAATGATAAAAAACGGATACGAAACAGTAAAATCGCCGACTTAAATAATTCACCTGGCAGTGAAGGACATGCGATTATGGGCGGTGGTTTTGTCGGTGAATTCGCGGAGGATACTCCATGGGTACATCTAGATATTGCCGGAACCGCTACAACGAAACAGGACCATGATTTAGGACCATCTGGAGCAACCGGTGTGATGGTGCGTACTTTAGCCTTGCTAGTGGAACGCTTTGAAACAATATAATTTTTTAAAGGAAGCTGATGATATCATTGGCTTCCTTTTTTTTTGAGAAGAGTTAGATTATCCTTTTTGTTTTCGCTTTTTACGAAAATCAAGGATCATAGAAAAAACTAAAATAAGAAATAGCAATAAAAGTAACAGCTTTTCAACCGGTTCCATTACAAAAAAAGAATGAACAGGGTTAAGTAATGCACTATGTAAAGAATAGCCTAACAATCTATCTAGCACGACTGTAATCATAACTGGGAAAATAAGCATCACTATCATGGAAAGTATTATTTTCATGCTTTTCTCCCCTTTCATTCGAGATGAGTGCTATTTGTTTTTATCCTTGCCGAGGAGAAGAATCATATACGAATACGTTGTCATTTTCTCTTACTATATTTTGTATAATTGACCGCTTTATAACAAACAATTTTAAAGAGTAAATGAAATAGTAAATGGGGAATGACATTGCCTTCTTTTTGGAAGATGAATAGAAAAAAGCGGATAAACAGCGCAAATCGGGAAAAAAGTGGACAGTCAAATGATATTCCACAACACATTCTTGTAACCAATTTAGAAAGTAACTTAAAAATCCTTAGAAACATTACAGGAAATAGTTCTGATATTATAATTCGCAGATTAATGATTGAGGCTATACATAGACAGGGAGCTATCGTTTATTTAGACGGACTGGTAAATACAGATATTATAAGCGAATCATTAATGGAATCCCTAATTCATGAAAAAAGTGTTATGAATGAATATTCAAAAGCGAATCTTTTACAAATAATCCAAGAAAAAATCATTACAGTTGGAGACATTAAAACAGTTCGTCAACTGGATGAATTATTTCATCATCTTTTATCTGGAGAAGCCATTATATTGATTGATGGATTTGACACCGCATTAAGCGCGAGCACCAGAGGGGGGGAAATACGACAAGTACAAGAGCCAAGCACCGAGCTTACTGTAAGGGGACCAAGAGATGGCTTTACAGAATCTATTCGCACTAATACTGCATTAGTAAGAAGAAGAATTAAAAATCCAAATTTATGGTTAGAATCAATGAAAATTGGAAAGGTAACAAAAACAGATGTAAATATTATGTATATTCACGGTATTGCAGATGAAGCTGTTGTCTCAGAAGTTCGAAATCGCTTAAAGAAAATTGATATTGATAGCATACTGGAGTCGGGCTATATAGAACAGTTTATAGAGGATAAAACATTTACAATATTCCCAACGATTTATCATTCCGAAAGGCCAGATGTTATAGCGGCCAATATATTGGAAGGAAGAGTTGCTATTTTTGTAGACGGTACTCCATTTGTAATGGTTGCACCAGCGTTATTTATCCAGTTTTTTCAAGCAGCTGAAGATTATTATTCCCGTTCCGATATTTCTACTGCGATTCGCTTTTTGAGGGTTATCGTTTTTTTTATTTCTTTAATTGGACCTGCCACATATGTAGCGGTTACAACGTTTCATCAGGAAATGATTCCAACCCTTTTGGTAATCACCATAACAGCCCAACGGGAGGCGGTACCATTTCCCGCCATCATTGAAGCTATTATTATGGAAGTTACCTTTGAAATTTTAAGAGAGGCTGGCCTTCGTTTACCAAGACCGATTGGGCAAGCAGTATCGATTGTAGGAGCGCTCGTAATTGGACAGGCAGCTGTTCAAGCAGGGCTAGTGTCGCCGGCAATGGTTATTGTTGTTTCGATTACTGCTATTGCAAGTTTTGCTACTCCATCTTTTGCCATTGCTATTTCCGCCCGTCTGATTCGTTTTATCATAATGCTGTTGGCAGCAGTATTGGGTTTTTATGGGGTAATGATTGGGTTAATATGGATGGCTATTCATTTATGCAGTCTCCGTTCATTTGGAGTCCCATATATGTCTCCAGTTGCTCCTTTAATCAGAAAAAATTTATTAGATACCGTCATTCGTGCTCCAATTTGGCTAATGAAAGAGAGACCTAGATTAATTAGTCAAAAGAATATGAACCGAGTTGGAAGGGCCCAATACCCTCCAGAAATAAATAAAGGTGAAAAAAATGAAGACTAAATATCCATTATTAATCATTTGTATTATTTCGACAGTATTGATTTCCGGTTGCTGGGGTAAAAAGGAATTAACGGATATTGCTTTTATTATTGCGGTAGGACTGGATAAAGCAGAAGATGGTGATTACATCGCGAGTTTCCAAATTGTAAATCCGGGAAACGTAGCTGGATCGGCACAATCGGGTGGCCAAGGACTGCCTGTTGCGGTATATAAAACAAAAGGAAAAGATTTGGTTTCCTTGGCCAAATTGGGATCAAAGCGGGTATCAAGAAGATTATATTTTGCACATACCAATTTGGTTGTTATCGGAGAAGAGTTGGCTAAGGAAGGGATGCTTGATCTTTTTGATGCATTAGAAAGGGACAAGGAATTCAGAATTACGACAAGTATAGTGATTGCAAGAAATGGAACAGCCGAAGATTTGTTAAAATTATTAACACCCATTGATAAAATACCTGCAAATAAAATCATTAAAACAATTCTTTTTACAGAAAAGACAATTGGAGAAAACATTGATGTTAATGTCAATGACGTTATTACAGGCTTTGTTTCCCCAGGACGCGAGCCAGTGATTAATGGTTTTTCTATTTATGGAGATAAAAATATAGGTGGCACTATGACAAACCTAAGCTCCACAGAGCCTTCAGCTTATTTAGGAGCAAATGGACTGGGATATATTAAAAATGGGAAATTAGTAGATTGGGTCACAGGAGATAATGCAAAAACGGTTGGATTTATTCAAAATAAAACAAGATCTACTTCCGTTCAAATACCTTGGAAGGGTAAGGAAAATGCAATTGTATATTCTATTCAAAATCAACATACGGATTCAAAACCTTCCTTACAAAATGGAAAACCATCTATAACTGTAAATATTCAAAGTGAAGGGATTATTGCTCAAGCAGATTTACCTATAGACCTTACCGACCCATTAGTTCTAAATAAGCTAAACCAGCAATTAGAAACAGCTATTGAAGAAAAAGTCCTGCAAGGGATAAAAAGAGCACAAAAAGACCGCTGTGATGTATTTGGCTTTGGAGAAATGTTTTATCGTAAATATCCACGGATGTGGAATGACATGAAAAAGAATTGGAATGATGCGGGTTTTAAAAATCTACAAATAAAAGTGAAAGCAAAGGTATATATTCGCCGTTCGGAATTACGAAATAAACCATTTTTGCCCAATATGGATAACAATTAAAGGCTGTGTGTTATATTGGAAAATGCAAAGCTTACTTTATATCAATTATTTGTATTAATACTTTTATTCGAAACAGGAAGTTCGATTGTTATAACCCTGGGAATCGATGCAAATCAGGATGCATGGATGACAATTCTGCTTGGTCTTGCTCTGGGACTGATATTATTTTTAGTATATTATCAATTATCTTCCTACTATCCAAATAAAATCTTGACTCAATATACGAAAAATATTGCTGGTCCTTTTTTAGGAAGTATTATTGGTTATTTATATGTCATATATTTTATGTATTTGGCCGCAAGGGTATTAAGGGATTTTGGGGAATTACTGTTAACCTTTGCGTACAGTGAAACCCCTTTAATTATTATTAATGCAATAATGGTCTTAACTATTGTATATGGTGTTAGCAAGGGTATTGAGGTAATGGCGCGAACAGGAGAATTATTTTTTATCTTTCTTTACCTTCTTGCAATAGTTGGCTTTTTTCTTATTTTGTTTGCAGGATTAATTGATATTAATAATCTTAAGCCGATGTTTGCAAATGGGATTGAGCCAATTATTAAAGTTACGTTGAAACAAACGATGTATGTTCCCTTTGGAGAAGTAATTGTCTTTTCTATGATTCTCCCCTATCTTAATCATTTTAAAAAAGGGAGAAAAATTGGGTTATACGCGATTTCCTTAAGTGGTATAAACCTAGCTCTTACCACTGTAATAAATGTTGCAGTATTAGGGGTAGATGTTAATAAACGTTCGCCGTTTCCGCTTTTATCTACCATTCAACTAATAAAGGTTGCTGAATTTTTGGAAAGATTAGATGTGTTTTTTATGTTGGCATTAATTATGGGGTGCTTTTTTAAGATAAGTATTTATTTTTATGCCTCTGTCGTGGGGATATCTGATTTATTAAAAGTAAAAGAGCATAAGAAATTAGCTTTTCCATTAGGAATAATTTTAATTTTAGTTTCCATGATGATTGCAACAAGTTACCCCGAGCATATTAAAGAAGGCTTAAATTTTGTCCCACTTTATTTACATTTGCCTATGCAAGTAATTTTGCCGCTATTTTTACTTGTGGTTTCCTTTTTTAGAAATAGGAAAAAGGGGACAAAGGCTGATAAATGACCACCGGGCTTGTGCCCAGTCCAATTAATGTGCAAATGCATATAGTAATGGTATAGGAGAAAGAAGGAGGTAACCTTAATTGAATTATTATCATCATGCTCCTACTGCATATCAGCATAGACAATTCCCATTTTTCTTCGGTGCACCGCTTCTTGGTGGTTTTGTAGGAGGCTTACTCGGAAGTGCGTTATTGAGACCACGTCCTCCATTTTATGGTGGATACCCATATCCACCATATGTTGGATACGGCCCATATTATTAAAAAGAAAGCAAGTGTTAGACAGAGGGGAACTCTGTTTGATACTTGCTTTTTTATGTACTCAATCATGATAATCATGTTGATCGATGTCTACATCCACCTTATCCTTAATTCAACATCACAGCAATCGGTAGGATCATCTTTTCTTGAAAGAGTAACGATGAATCCGCTTGGATTAAAGCGAATATTAGATTTACTTTTTATACCGGTTTGAGAAAGAAATTATCCTGTTGACTTCCGTTACATTTGAATGTTGGGCTGCAATCATTATTTTTTTAGCAAATGCGTCAGAATTTGAAATACGCTTCATTAATATTTGAGCATCTCTTAAAATTGGATCCATTTTTCTGGCAGAGTCCATAAACATTTTTGGATTTACTGGAAGGAATTGACGATGGGGAAAAACGTAATTTGGAATTGGGGGATATGCATGATAATAATGAAACGGATATCTATTCATCCTTTCATCCCTTCCCTGATCTTAATCATCTTTAAAAGAATATGTATAAAATCGCAAAATATGAAAAGGATTTTATAGCTGGTTCCTTGAATTCTTTAAAGGTATACATAAAAATAAACGATAGAGGAGTGAATACCATGGAGATAAAAAATACATTGATGGAAGCACTTGGCATAGAAATAAAGGAGGTTTCGGATGGGAAAGTTGTTGCGACCATGCCGGTTAATGAACATACACGGCAGCCATTCGGATACCTCCATGGTGGGGCATCCGTTGCGTTAGCGGAAACAGTCGCAAGCTTAGGGGCAGCAAATTCAATAGATTTAGAAAACGAAATTTGTTTTGGTCTAGAGATTAATGCCAATCACATCCGTTCAAAGCGGGATGGGGTAGTTAGTGCAACTGCTGAGGTTGTACATAAAGGGAAAAGCACACAGGTATGGCAAATTCATATTAAGGATGAAGAAGGAAATTTAATTTGTCTATCGAGATGTACAATGGCTGTTGTTCCGAAGAAAAAGTAAACTAAAATGACAACAATTTTTCGAATGAATGATTGTTGTCATTATTATTATCCATGCATTTAATTAACCTTATAAGGAATACATTGATTCATATTCTTTTAGAATGTTATCTAAGCATTCAATACTTCTTTGATTAAAAGGAGTATCGGACGATTTTAATTCACTATAGAGCTTATTAAATGCATCTCGCAAGGATTCTGTATAATCCGGAACCTCTCCATCAAAAGGTTTTACCATTTTTAATGGAATATTCGTTTGTTCTCTATAAGCCAATGCTTTTCTTTCATGAAAAAAAGCGACATCTGTTTCTTTTGGATGATGTAAATCACCTTGCATTGGATGTTTTAATACTGCCAATGTTTTTACTAGATAGCGATCTGGATGACATGCTGTGATTTCACCAACATATTTCCCTGTTTTATTAAAAAAAGTTACAATTTCTCCAGTTTGCATGATAAATCTACCTCCGCTTCTTTCAGTGACCTATATCCATTATGAAAGGAAATGTTATAAAAAGCAAAGACAATGGTATGGAAACTTGGCTAATGGAAAAAATTCTAGTAAAGTAGGGAAGAAGGAATGACATACATAAAAAGGAGAATTGGAAAATGACAGAACAAAATACATATCCTCAATTAACAAAGGAAGTACTTGAAAATGAAAAACTTGTTGAAATGAAAACCAATATGGGGAGTATTAAAATTAAATTATTTCCTGAATTTGCTCCAAAAACAGTGGAAAACTTTGTAACCCATAGTGAAAATGGCTATTATGAAGGCATTATCTTCCATCGTGTCATTAATGGCTTTATGATCCAAGGTGGGGATCCATCTGGAAATGGAACAGGCGGACAAAGTATTTATGGCGCTACATTTGAAGATGAGTTTTCTCCGCAGCTTTTCAATTTCCGTGGAGCATTGTCAATGGCAAATGCAGGTCCAAATACAAATGGAAGTCAATTTTTTATCGTACAAAGCAAACAAATCGATCCAAGTATGAAAGCACAATTAGAACAAGCAGGTTATCCAGAGCAAATTGTAAATGAATACATGGAAAAAGGCGGTACACCTTGGCTTGATTTCCGTCATACTGTATTTGGCCAAGTTGTAGAAGGAATGGATGTAGTAGATAAGATTGCAGAAGTAAAAACAAATATGCGTGATAAACCGGAAGACGATGTTGTTATTGAAAAAATTACGGTTTTAAAATAAGATAAAAGGCTGCCCTTGTGGCAGTCTTACTTTTTGTAAAAAAGTTTTCATCTTTCCGATATTGGTTTTCATCTTAAGAAGTTGATATAATTTATGTTAGGATAATTGATATTTAATTGAAAGGGAGTTCGCATATGTTTAACCCTTTACATGCAATGGTATTTAATCTGTTCTTATATTTTCCAGAAGATAAAAGAGAATATATTCCAGCAGTAATTTCCTTATCTATTTTCATGATTCTTGCTGTAATTACGTTTATTATTATTTTAAAGGTAAATAAAAAACAATTATCAAAAGCACATCAAATGGAAGAACAAATTAGGAAGAACATGGAAAATGAATGAATTTCAGTGGGCCAACAATAGATGTTGGTCTCTATTTTTAATCAATATGCTAACTAGGATACCTCACACTAAAAGCACAAGAAAAGATACGATTATCATAAATGGCACGACATGTAAGTGGAAAATGGCCAATGAAGCCATTCTTTCTACTTTTTGAGCTGAGTTGTTACTTGAACAACGCGTTCTCCTAATGCTCTTCCGAGTGCCTGATCCTGCTCATTTAATAGGGAGGAGCTTTCAATGGGGCAAGATATTCCAACGCCATAATAGGAACCGTAAAGAGCGTTTTCTGGTATATTTCCTGGTAATCCTACTATAATCATGCCCTGATGTAGCATTGGAGTAATAAGGTTTAGTAATGTTGCTTCTAATCCCCCATGTGTGGTGGCTATTGTACAAAAAACAGCGCCAACTTTATCTACGAGTTTTCCTCGTGCCCATAGATAACCAAGCTTATCGATCCACTTTTTTAATCCCGAACTAACACTTCCGAAATGGCCTGGGCATCCCCAAATAATCGCATCCATTTCCGGAAGTGTATGGACATCAGCTTCATCGACATGTTTCACATATACGGTTGCTTTGCCGGTATCTTCTGCTCCACGGCCAATCGCTTTTGCTAAAGCTTCTGTATGACCGCCTTCGCTATCATATACAATATATACTTTCATTTACTATCTCTCCATTACTTTAATGAGTATGCATACCATTAACAGGACGTTGATACAAATTTTTTCTATTATTCACATCCACTTGTTTCATTTATTTTTCTTATGTAACGATTTTAATGCATTTCGGAACTCTTCATCTTTCATTTCGAGTTGTTCTTTCTTGAAAAGACGAGCCTCTTCTGGATTTCCTTTTGCTAAATTACTTAAAGCTTGACGAAACATCTCATCTTTTCCTCTTTTAGCATGTTGCGCCTCTGCTTTATGGTCAGATGATTGATGAGGAATTTCATTGGTCACTTCTACTTCTATTTTCTTGCCGCTTTCATCTACAACCGTTTCTTTCGATACTTTCGTCAAATTGATAAATGCGATAAGAATCGCCAAAGTCAATATAAAATAGATGGATAGTGCATATAAAGCATTTCCAAGTCCTGCTTGTAATCTTCCGTCATAATAAAGTAATGCCCTTATACCGTCTACAATATATCTTGTAGGTAAAATAAAACTGAACAGTCGATGAACGATTGGTAATGTCGATAAAGGAAATGCGCCTCCGCTTGAAAATATTCCCATAAAATTCAACGGGAACATTACTAACATTCCCCATCCACCTAAAAAAACTGCAATAGTTTTGAATAGTAGAAACATTGTGGTGATACTAAAAAAAGTGAATAAAAATATCATCAAAATGCTTGAAGAATGTGCGCTCGCGAAAAGCCCAAATACGCCAAGCTGGATTACAATGGAAACACAAAAGGTTAAAATTATACCAAAAATGATTTCTGATTGAAGAACTTCAGACTCACTTAACGCAGATCCCCTTTTCTTCAGCGTGCCATTTCCCCGCAAAAGATATCCATGGATCATATTTGCTCCCAACATCCCGGTGATGGATGAGATTAAGGCCATAACGAACGGTGTCATTCCTTTATTAAGATTAACCGGCAGACCCAGTACATTCTTGGAAGTAACCACTACTGGTTTGTCTAGTAGGGAAGCATTTTCCGGTACTACTCTTATTCCTCTTTGTGCAAGCTCTTTTTTTAGTTGACTGCTAATTCCATTAGAAGCAGATAAAGCGACGGTTTGAAGGGTATTACTCGCAATCATGGATGCAGTTTGCCCAATCCCTTCGTTCAAGAAAATTTCTAATTTAGCAGGTTTCCCATTTGTAATACCTGTTATTAGTGTGTCGTGTACATTGCCCAGACCTTTTGAATAGTTAGAAGGAATGATCAATGCGCCGTATGCTTTGTTATTTTTTAAATCCGTCAATGCTTGCTGTCTGCTTTTATCGACAACCCATTTAAAGGAATTTCCATTTTGTTTCTCAATAAGATTTAATAATATAGCATCGCCAACTTTTCCCTTATCTTCATTTACAATAATGAGGGGAACATCAGACATATTTTGCTTTGCGCCTTTGAAGATTGGCAGATACACGCATACCATGACAAGCATCAATAATGATATTAACCAGATAGGAAACCAAGAGGAGCTTAATTTAAACAATTGCTTCACGATTCTATTCCCCTTACAAAGGATATTTTTTCATTTTCATTATGTCCATGTTAGTACCAATTATGAGAAAAGTATTTGTCTAAATATTGGAGACAGAAAATCGAAGAAATTTACGTATCATCATTTAATAATTGAGTCCGATAGATGCTGTAAAGATGGTAGAAGGTGGTAGGGTATCTACAGGGACGGTGTATTCATATGAATTTCCGCCTTAAATTGACTAAACAGAAGGGCATAAAAAAGGACGAGGCAAAATTGTCTCGTCAAAAAATAAAAATAAAAAGGGGGAATACTAGTGTAGCTTCAGCTCAAAAGTGAGCCTCCACTAACAGAAAGCCTTGTGGTATAAGGATAGCCAAAAATAAATAATAATAAACTAGGCAATGAAAAAAATAATTCCAAAATCTAATTATTTTTGATTTTCATCTGAAAGGGACGATGCTGGAACATCTAAAATGGTCGAAAGTTTGAAGATAGTCTCTGTATTTGGAATTTGCTCACCAGATTCATATTTTTCAATCACAGCCGTACCTAATCTTGCTTTTAAGGCCAATTCTTCTTGTGATAAATTTCTTTGTTCACGGTAAAATTTTAGATTTTCTGCAAATGAAGCCAATGTTATTCCTCCTTATCCATTCCTATTATTGCTATTGTACCACAATAAGATAATAGTCATTTATGGGGAATCTTGAAAATTTTGTTCCAATTTGTTGTTAAACATAGAATGATGATTCTGCAAAATACAAGATGGTTATTCTTTACATGGGCTTATTTTTGCGTGATATTAACTGTTATGATATAATTTTTTATTGCGTATATACACGAGAAAAACACTAATAAAAATAGGAGTGGTTCCATGACAACAAATTATGAAATTGGATCAGTTATAACGGGAAAAGTAGCGGGAATTCAACCATATGGTGCATTTATTGCATTAGATGATAATACTCAAGGTTTAGTTCATATTTCCGAGATTAAGCACGGTTTTGTAAAAGATATTCATGATGTTTTAAGCATTGGAGATGAAGTAAAAGTAAAGGTCCTTTCTGTTGATGAAGAGAACGGAAAAATTAGCTTGTCCATCCGTGCGACAGAAGAAGCACCAAAAGCTACACAAGCAACTTCTAAACCACGTCGCCGTCAAGCAAGTGTAAAAACAGAGGAACCGACTGAAGGCTTCAATACATTAAAGGAAAAATTACAAGAGTGGATTTCACAATCAGAACGGGAAGATTTAATTAAAAAATAATCCAGGCATATGCCTGGATTTATTTTTTTACGATACCATGTTTTCTTATTCGATATTGCAAATTTTGTCTGCTCATTTGCAGAGCGTTAGCTGTTTTCGTAATATTGTAATCGTGAAATTGTAAAGCTTTTTGAATATAGTAAGTTTCTGCTTCCTGCAAATATTCCTCAAGAGGTTTTATTTCCTTATCCCTTTGAAATAAGAACTCATTTTCCTCTGCAATTCTATGATTGAAATTGGCAGGCAGGTGATGATACTCCATTATTTCTTCGTTCTTCATTAATTTCATAGTTTCTTCTATGATATGTTCCAATTCTTTGATATTTCCTGGCCAATCATATTCAACGAGCTCTTTAAGCGCTTTTTCGGAAATATTGGTAACATTCATCTTGAATCTTTCATTAAATTTATGAATAAATGCATTTACCATTTCGGGAATATCCTGTTTTCTATTTCTTAATGGTGGAAGGACGATAGAAGATTGACTCAAATAATAGTATAGATCCTTTAGTAATTTTCCCTCTGTAATTGTTTCAATGGGATCATCACTTATACTCCCCATGATTCGGACGTGAAAAGATCTTTCACTTGCCTCCCCATTTCGTCTTACTTTATTGTTCCTTAATGTATGTAATAACCTTGATTGAATTTCTAATGGCAAATAGTGTACTTCTTCTAATAAGAGAGAACCACCGTTTGCCATTTCGAGAATTCCTTCCTGATCCTTTTCCCCAAATAATATATTTTCTAAGTAAGATCCGGAAAGTTCAGCACAATCTTGATAATAAAAATTCCCTTGTACTTCACTATGATAATGGATGCTTTGAGTAATAATATTTTTATATGTTCCATGTTCACCAATGATAAACAAAGGAGAGGACATGGCAGAGGCTTGTTTTGCTATCTGAATCACTTCTTCCGGATACCATTTGTTGGTCTCTAATTGTTCAAATGTATAGGAAGCAAATTCATTCCTTACCAGCTTACTGCCAAGAATTCTTTCGAGCTTTGTCACATCTTGAACAATTTCAACAGCCCCGATTATTTTACTCTCCTTTTTTAATGGATAGGTACTATGGACAGTATTAATCTCTAATCCACGATTATTAAAATATTTTTGTTTACTGTTAAGAATAGGTTCTCCTGTCTTTAATACTTGTATTAAAGTACTTCCTTCATCTTGAAAAAATTGAAAAACATCCAAAATGTTCTTGTCCAATACATCCTCAATGTCCATTCCTTCAATTTCCATCATTTTCTTGTTATAAATGACTGTCCTGCCATCCTGATCAACAGCGTGAATCCCTACATCCAAAAAGTCAAGAACCATTTTATAAACAGTTAATAAGGTTTCGTTATCCATTAGAAATCACCCCCCTTAAAAATTTTCGAAAAAGCACTTGAAATATGCAATCTATTTTTGCATTATTATATTGTAAGGGTTTTCTAAATGCAAATTTTTTTTGCACTAATGTCATGTTTTGAAGTAAATATATGTCATTTAAGGAGGCGGTCTAATTATTCCATTACAAAGAGTAGGCAACTCAGTAAGTGATAAAATCTTTAAAGGTCCTGTTGTGGACCAAGCTGCATATAATAAAATACTAAGCCATTTGGTGATGGAAAACTAGAAGGACCTTCATACGCAAAGTATCTAGTAAACTTTAAATAGGAGTCTATCTATTTAGGAGAAGGCTTTGTTATATAACGATAGGGGGATAAGAAATTGGAGACATTAACAAAATCACAACAACTAATCGAACAAACTGAAAACTATGGTGCACATAATTATCATCCGCTGCCAGTCGTTATTTCGGAGGCAGAAGGTGTTTGGGTCAAGGACCCAGAGGGTAATAGGTATATGGATATGTTAAGTGCATATTCTGCAGTTAATCAAGGACATCGCCATCCAAAGATTATTGCTGCATTAAAAAAACAAGCCGATCGCGTAACCTTAACCTCCCGTGCGTTTCACAGTGATCAGCTTGGGCCTTGGTATGAAAAAGTATCTAAACTAACAAACAAGGATATGGTATTGCCTATGAATACAGGAGCTGAAGCGGTGGAAACGGCTGTAAAAGCGGCACGCAGATGGGCGTACGATGTAAAGGGAGTGGCTCCTGATCAGGCTGAAATCATTGGATGTGAAGGTAATTTTCATGGTCGTACCATGACAGCGGTTTCGCTATCTTCTGATGAGGAATATAAGAGAGGCTTTGGACCAATGCTGCCAGGCATCAAATTGATTCCTTATGGAGATATTGAAGCATTGAAAAAAGCGATTACTCCAAATACAGCTGCATTCTTAATGGAACCAATTCAAGGGGAAGCTGGTATTGTTATTCCACCGGAGGGCTTTCTAAAAGCTGCATATGAGTTATGTAAAGAAAATAATGTATTGTTTATTGCGGATGAGATTCAATCAGGTTTATGCCGCACTGGAAAACTATTTGCTTGTGATTGGGAAGAAGTTACTCCGGATGTGTATATATTAGGGAAAGCCTTAGGAGGCGGTGTTTTTCCTATTTCATGTGTAGTAGCTAATAAAGACATTTTAGGAGTATTCAATCCGGGTTCTCACGGCTCTACATTTGGTGGAAATCCGCTTGCATGTGCAGTTTCTATAGCAGCCTTGGACGTTTTACTGGATGAGGAACTTGCAGAACGTTCTCGTGAGCTTGGAGAGTATTTTATGCAAAGTCTAAAAGAAATTGAGAATCCAATGATTAAAGAGGTTCGTGGCAAAGGGTTATTTATTGGAGTCGTTCTAGATGAACCAGCTCGAAAGTATTGTGAGTTACTTAAGGCAGAAGGGTTACTATGTAAAGAAACTCATGAAAATGTAATCCGTTTTGCCCCTCCGCTAGTAATTTCTAAGGAAGATTTAGATTGGGCAATTGAACGGATTAAAAAAGTATTATCTTAATGGTACAATTCAAGCGTCACACGATTATTTACAATAAAGAGGCGAAATCGATGGAAGAGAATCTAAATTTATTTACGTCAACGCAGGATATTATAAAAGAGGCACTAGAAAAATTAGGTTTTAATGATGAAATGTATGAGCTTTTAAAAGAACCATTACGAGTTTTGACTGTAAGAATTCCTATACGGATGGACGATGGTACGGTAAAAGTTTTCCAAGGCTACCGCTCTCAGCATAATGATGCTGTTGGACCTACAAAAGGGGGAGTGCGCTTTCATCCCGAAGTGAATGAGGATGAAGTGAAGGCTCTATCCATGTGGATGACTTTGAAATGCGGGATTGTAGGTCTACCGTATGGCGGGGGAAAAGGTGGAATTGTGTGTGATCCAAGAACCATGTCCATGAATGAAATTGAACGTCTTAGCCGCGGGTATGTGCGCGCAATCAGTCAAATTGTTGGTCCTACAAAAGATATACCTGCACCAGATGTCTATACTAACTCACAAATAATGGCATGGATGATGGATGAATACAGCCGTTTACGTGAAAATGACTCACCTGGTTTCATTACTGGGAAACCTATAGTTTTAGGCGGATCAGAAGGACGTGAAAAGGCAACTGCTCAAGGTGTAACCATTTGTATTGAAGAAGCTGCTAAAAAGAAAGGAATCAATTTGAATGGGGCCAGGGTTGTAATTCAAGGGTTCGGAAATGCAGGAAGCTACTTGGCAAAATTCCTCCATGATTACGGAGCAAAAGTAATAGGGATTTCTGATGCTTATGGTGCTTTACATGATCCTGACGGTTTAGATATCGATTATTTGCTCGATCGTCGTGATAGCTTTGGTACAGTAACAACACTATTTGAAAATAAGATAACAAATAAAGAGCTTTTAGAGCTGGAATGTGATATTCTTGTTCCCGCTGCTATCTCCAATCAAATTACTGCAGATAATGCACATAATATTAAAGCGTCCATCATCGTAGAGGCCGCAAATGGTCCTACCACGATGGAAGCAACCAAAATCTTAAATGATAACGGTGTATTATTAGTACCAGATGTTCTTGCGAGTGCTGGCGGTGTAACTGTTTCTTATTTTGAATGGGTGCAAAATAATCAAGGATACTATTGGTCTGAAGAGGAAGTAAATGATAAGCTTCGAACCAAACTGGTAGCATCTTTTAACAATGTATATAAAACTGCAGAAACACGCCATGTTAATATGCGATTAGCAGCCTATATGGTTGGATTGCGCAATGCTGCAGAAGCCTCTAAATTTAGAGGTTGGGTCTAATAAGAAAAGCAACTCTCGTTCAATGAGAGTTGCTTTTCTTTTGTTAACGAGTTGTCCTCGCCTCTGAGCGTTCAAGTTCTGGATTAGGTTTAAATAGTAATCCAAGGTTGATAAGACCAGCGATTCCAACAATTCCATATATAATTCTTGTTAATGCACTTGCATGCCCAAATATTGCTGCTACTAAATCAAATTGAAAAAATCCGATGAGACCCCAGTTAATAGCGCCAATAATGGTAAATACTAATGCGATTCTTTGAATGGCACTCATCCTTTTTTCCTCCTTTTTATGATGATTCGTTTATAGATTGCATTACTTTCTAAAAAATTATTCATACTAATGATGGGGTTAAGTAAGATTATTTGATGTACCATTCTTGAAAAATAGACTTTCTTTCGATAAAGTGAAACAGTAAGAGCTCAAAAGGAGGAATAGAATATGTCGCATATTCGTTTTGATTATTCAAAGGCATTAACTTTTTTTGGAGAACATGAAATTACATATCTGAAAGATGCAGTAAAGACAGCTCATCGTACTTTGCATGATAAATCAGGAGCAGGTAATGACTTTTTGGGATGGATTGACTTACCGGTAAACTATGACAAAGAGGAATTTAACCGTATTCAAAAGGCTGCTGAGAAAATTCAGAATGACTCGGATGTATTGCTTGTTATTGGGATTGGCGGTTCTTATTTAGGCGCAAGAGCAGCGATAGAAATGCTTAATCACAGCTTCTATAATGTTCTTTCAAAAGAAAAACGGAAGACACCGCAAATTATCTTTTTAGGAAACAATATTAGTTCTACCTACATGACAGACGTCATGGACCTTTTACAGGATAAAAACTTCTCTATCAATGTGATTTCTAAATCAGGAACTACTACAGAGCCAGCTATTGCATTTAGGATTTTCAAAAAATTACTGCAAGAAAAATATGGAGAAGAAGAAGCCAGAAAACGTATTTATGCAACCACAGACAAGGCTAGGGGAGCGTTAAAAACACTAGCGAATGAAGAAGGATATGAATCCTTTGTGATTCCAGATGATGTTGGTGGCAGATACTCTGTATTAACGGCAGTCGGTTTACTTCCTATTGCAGTAAGTGGTGCTAACATAGAAGACATGATGAAAGGAGCAGCACAAGCAAGAAATGATTTTGGAGCGGAGGGGCTTGAAAATAATCTTGCATATCAATACGCTGCAGTAAGGAATATCCTTTACAATAAAGGAAAAACAATTGAAATGCTCATTAACTATGAGCCAGGATTACAATATTTCTCTGAGTGGTGGAAACAACTCTTTGGAGAAAGTGAAGGTAAAGATCAAAAAGGTATCTTCCCATCTTCTGCTAATTTCTCAACTGATCTTCATTCATTAGGTCAGTATATTCAAGAGGGACGTCGTGATTTATTTGAAACAGTGATTAAGGTATCTAAACCACGTCATGAACTTAAGATTGACAAAGAACAGAATAATCTTGACGGACTAAATTATCTTGCAGGGCAAACAGTAGACTTTGTAAATAATAAAGCATTTGAAGGCACTCTTTTAGCTCATACAGATGGCGGAGTTCCAAACTTAGTGGTAGAAATCCCTCAAATGGATGAATACACATTTGGATATTTAGTATATTTCTTTGAAAAAGCTTGTGCGATTAGCGGGTATTTATTAGGCGTTAATCCATTCGACCAGCCTGGAGTGGAGGCATATAAGGTAAATATGTTTGCTTTACTCGGCAAACCAGGTTTCGAAGAGAAGAAAAAAGAGTTAGAAAAGAGATTAAAGTAGAGTTAATCAAGTTACTCTAAATAAAGAATATTAAGCCACTCCTTTGGAAAACTATAAAAAACAAAGGAGTGGCTTCTTTATGTATAAAATTCCATCACAAATTGAAGGGGAACATTTTGAATTATATAAATTAGAACAGATGCTAAAACCAATCGGCTATTCGATTGGCGGTGGATGGGATTATGATCATGGATTTTTTGATTTTAAAATGGCTGATGATGATGGGTATCACTTTTTACGATTGCCTTTTAGTTCTATAGAGGGTGCACTGGATACCGATGGAACGATAGTGGAGTTGGGAACACCTTTTATCTTAACGCATGTATACCAAAATGATCTGGATGATTTTGCAGGGATAGGAAATGTATCTGCATCCTTCGATCAATTTGCCGAACCGAAGGACGAGGATGCAGATATCCCTAAAAAATATGTAGACTTTGGAAAAGAACTTGTTCGAGAATTAGAGCAAATTTTACTATAAAATTTAATTTGCTATAACAAGTAATTGATCAGAAGTAAGGATTTGAAAATGGCTTGGGGGGTTAATGATGGTTTGATCCCCTCTTTTTAGCCCAATTAGTAACTTTCTTTCTTCTTTTAGATATGTGCTGATTTCCTCGAAATATTTCCCATTCCATCTCTCTGTCATCGGAATATACTTTAGATGATTGCCTTTTATATGATCTAGCATCATTAAAATGGTATCTGACATACCATGGGATAATAATGAATTTATCATAATATAACTCGATTGCGCATTCGTTTGTATCACTTCGTCAGCACCAGCGCGCTTTGCATTAATTACATTTTCATTCATTAAAATTTCTACTACACAATAGATATCAGGATGGAACCCCTTTACAGCGAGTAGTATCAAAATAGATCCCATATCTGCATGTGATTCATTTTCATTTTGATCTGCCGTTATTAATATATACTTTGCACTTTTTAACCCCGCTCTATAAAGGGTTTCATCGACTGATGCTTTCCCTTTTACAAAATGTACCTGATGAGTAGGGTATGGATTTCGATCTAGTGTATCATCTATTAGCACAATAGCCTGATTCTTATCTAGATCCAGCCATTGGTCAATGACATTTTTAGAACGTCCATTCCATCCGACTACAATAATATGATTTCGTCCTGTAAACATTTTTGTTCCTTTCACCGCCGCATTTTGAATCCGAATTGTAGAAGCTGCAATAGAGGCGAAATATGCTGAAACCACTCCTGCCCCGGTTAGGACAAGGAAAATGCCTAAAATTCTCCCCTTAACGGTTATGGGGTATACATCCCCATATCCAACCGTGGCAGTAGTAATTACTGCCCACCATATCCCGGTAAAAATCGTTGGAAACTGTTTAGGCTCTACATAATGTATGGCAATACCGAATGAAATAATTAATCCGAAAATAAGCAGCAGCAGTTTTATAATAATTGGCCAGCGAAGAATGCGGAAATATACGTTCTGAAGCATTTTATCAGCTCCTCAAATTTCCATTATTTCCTCATTTGATTTAGTGTATAACTATTTTGAAAAAATACACTTGAAGTTTTTGCAAAAGCTACTATAATTTTAAATATAGTGAAGGGGCATTAGCTCAGCTGGGAGAGTGCTTGCATGGCATGCAAGAGGTCAGGGGTTCGATCCCCCTATGCTCCATCGATATTCTAAACGACATTATTTCTCGTATTTTCGAGGGAATGTCGTTTTTTTGTGTGATTGGTGAGAACTAGTATCTTCGCTGAATAAGGTTCCGTAATGCGCAGTTACCATTGAATGGATGTTGCCATCACAATTGACTTCGCTTGGTAAATTTACCAATGATCTCTTATAGATTAAGCTAAATAAGCAATAATAGGATTGCCCAACCATTAAGCTTTGACAAGGAATGTTTCCAACATAAATATTTAAATCATCTCGCATTAAGGGTTCTGCAGGTGGACCAATAACAATTCCCCTTGTCATATTTATTGCTTTATTACCATATGATGAACTATCTAGTAAATATGGGGGAAAAGGCATGAGAAAACAGGTGGATCTTGTTACAGAAGAAATGGTAACGCAATATTTTGAATGGAGCCAACAAAAAAAAGAAATTGAAAGTAAAATGGAAGAATATAAAAAGGCTTTCCATCATTTTTTTGATCAACAGGTAGGGCTCAATACAAAAGGACAAGTTAAAATCGGGGACTATAAATTACAAAGGCTTATTCGAAAAACAGAAAAGTATGATGAAACGCAGACAGTTCAAAGATTGGAAGATTTAAAATTACATGATTTAATACAAATAGTAAAACGGCCAGATGAGGAAAAAATTAAATCTGCTATTCATTTAGGATTTTTAAAAGAATCCGATTTAGAAGGATGTTTGAAAGTATATTCTTCACCGGCTATTTCTGTAAAACTGGATAAATAGCACTTGGAATGGGATCACAATGAGTGGTCCCATTTAATTATGTTATTACTTGACTCAATTCACTTATTATTATACAGTTACTTACATAAAGTTACTAATCGGATTGAAGGATATGGCAATTTTACGAAAATACAAAGGGAATTATACAATTGTCATAGAAGTATAGTATGATTTGTTAGAAGAGTTTAATTGTTAAGTTTTATAATTCTATAAAAGGCAACCTGAAATAGAAATGGATTATTGAGGTGAAATAATGGCAAAACAAATGAGTAATTTAAAAAAGGCAAACAATTCATCGAGAACCTTCTTTTATTGGGTAGTAGGACTTGTGGTGATTTGTATTGTTGGATTGGTCTTATTAAGTAAGCTATCGGGTAAAAATAGTACAGACTTTGATTTTGACTATAAAAATCAGCCATATTTAGGTAGCAGCAGTGCCCCAGTTAAAATTGTGGAATTTGGCGATTATAAATGCCCTGTGTGCAAGAATTTTACAGAAAATGTATATCCTGCAACGATAAAAAGTCTGGTTGATTCAGGAAAAGTAAAGTTCTACTTTATGAATTATCCATTTATTAATACGGATTCTAAACGAGCTGCATTGTTTTCAGAGGCAGTATACGGCGAGCTAGGAAATGATGCTTTTTGGAAATTCCACGATTTGCTATATAAAAAGCAGCCGGAAGATGAAAAATATGAGCGTATCGACTTATATACAGATTCTTTTTTACAAGATACTTTAAAAGAAATTGTTAGTGATAAAGACGTACAAAAGGTAGAAAAGGCTCTTGCGGAAAAACGTTATAAAGATGCGTTAGCTAAAGATAAATCCTATGTGGACAAACTCAAAGTAAATTCTACTCCAACGTTTTTTATTAACGGTAAACAATTTACAGGGAAAACATACGAGGATCTTATGAACATGATAAATGATGCAACAAAGGGGAAATAAAATGAATAAAGCTCTTGGTTTCGCGTGGGTGACAGCTATAGTTGCAATGTTAGGAAGCTTGTACTTCAGCGAGATAATGAAGTTTATTCCCTGTACGCTGTGTTGGTACCAACGAATTCTAATGTATCCTTTGGTAATTATATTAGGAGTTGCAGTTTTTCATCATGATAATAAAATATATAAATATGTCCTTCCTTTATCCATAATTGGAATGATAGTATCTATATACCACTACAGTATACAAAAAGTACCGTTCATGAAAGAAGTTCAGGTTTGTTCCAGCGGAGTTCCTTGTTCCGGACAGTATATAAACTGGCTTGGTTTCATTACAATACCGCTGCTGGCCTTCATAGCCTTTACATTAATTACTATAGCAATGTTTAAAATCAAAAATTCTAAATAGCTAAAAAAGCGAAGCCTATGTTTTGTGCGGCTTCGCTTTTTTTTTACATATAATCTTGCAACCACCGATATCTGTACTCAAAACTTCATTCATGTCTGATATTTCATTATAGATTTCCGAAACCGATATTTGATATCCAACCAAGGCCATTTACTTTATTTAAATTACCTTTCTCTTATAAATCTCTGATTCTATCTAAAACAATTTGTGCAGCTAGTCGTAGCGGATCCATACTTATCGGGATATCATGATAATCAGGAAATGTATAGGTAGATTTAAATGGGAATGATTGTAAGAGAACTACAATCGAAATTACAAGGCTAGTCGTCAACTCAAGTGGTTTTCTTTTCAATTCTAGAATTGTTTGAATAAAGGAAGTAAAATTATTGGTTGGTAATTATATAGAAAAGGGTTACAATGATGTATGTCATTTCATATACAATATTGTAATAGATAGAAGGAGAATTGTATGAAAACTCCGAAAGTAAATCCGTACTTTGCATTGATAGTAGGGGTAATTGCTGTTTCCACATCTGCAATTCTAGTAAAATTATCATCTGCTGATTCTGGTGTAATAGCATTCTACCGTTTATTTTTTACTGTAGTAATGATGCTGCCGTTTTTTTTGGTGAAAAACGTAAGGGAAGTAAGGGCTATTACGTTGGGAGATTGGGTCAAGTCCATTATTGCAGGGATTTTTTTAGCATTTCATTTTATCTTGTGGTTTGAATCATTAAATCTTACATCTGTCGCAAGCTCAACCGTCCTGGTTACTTTGCAGCCGCTTTTTGCATTTATTGGTGCTTTCCTGATTTTTAAGGAGTCTTTCTCTGCCAAGGCTATTCTTAGCGGGGTTATTGCTGTAATAGGAAGTTTTATTATTAGTTGGGGAGATTTTGCGATAAATGGAAAGGCTCTGCTAGGTGATTTTATTGCACTTGCAGCATGCGCACTTGTTACGGGCTATTTGTTGATTGGTCAAAATATCCGAAAAAGGCTTTCGCTAATGACATATACGTTTATCGTTTATGCGATTAGTTCTATAGTACTATTTCTATACATTTTAATGAAAAAGGAGCCTTTTTACCATCTACATACTCAAGACTGGATTTACTTTATTCTATTAGCTATTTTTCCGACCTTATTGGGGCATACAATTTTTAATTGGTGTATAAAATGGATTAGTACAGCCACCATTTCAATGGCAATACTTTTCGAACCTATTGGAGCCGCGATATTAGCTTACTATATATTTAATGAAAAGATTGTCATAACACAAGTAATTGGAGGGATTATCATTATAGTAAGTGTAGTATTTTTTGTCTTAGACGGTAAATCCCCAAAAAGAAAAGTTAACCATTAAATAAATATATAAGCTAAACCGGAGAAAACAAATGCCATAACTACTACTAATAAAATATGGAGTGAAAGAACAGGCGATTTTTCTCGCTTCATTTCCATAACTACATAATAAAAAAGAAAAAATGTCATGATCATGGATAAAACAAGTGCAAAATTTCCAACCATATTAAATTACACCTTTCATTTATGAATGCTTTTTGTTAATATATTTATATATGGGACAAAGTATGTTTCATAAGAAAAGACTTAATAAATTTATTAAAATTTATATTGCAATGATATGCGAATCATGTTATATTATTATTCGTCCGATAGAGTTCAATGTTATCAAAAGTTAAACTTAAGAAAATTCTTTTTAAAAAAAGAGTTGACAAATTATCAGGCAAAATGATAAGATGTTTAAGTCGCTTCTGAAAGATAGTTGCGTTGATCTTTGAAAACTGAACAGAACGAAACGTCAA